>OY969806.1:0-1469486 GCA_963703265.1 uncultured bacterium
TCCCAGTCTGCTGCCGCGTAACCCTTCAAGTTTATCACTTCCGCAACCACGGCTAGAATCGTCACAAGTCCGGCCAAGACAAATCCGCCAGTGCGGATCCTGCTGTAATAGGCGAGCTCCCTTGGCCCGACAGCGAAGAAGATCGCCGCGAGGAGGATAAGGCAAAAGCTCCAAATCGAAAATGCGCTCAACAGCCCAGACGGCAAGTTGAGAGGAGAACGGCAAATCCTCTTTACGAACAATGGAGTAAGTCGTCGTATCAACTTCACCCGGCCGTCCAAGAATGGCGAGTCCCGTGAATCCTATAAACGTCGGCGCCTCGCCAAGATCGATTACCTTTGCATTTTCACGTACTGGCCAAGGAAGATTTTCCAGCGAAAAGCCCGCAGAACACATAGGCCAAGTAGTTCAACGCAAGCTGGCATAGATTATGTTTGAGCGTATTCCTGGCCGGTTTGGCTCCAAAAAGCTGCCAGTGGGAAAACCCCGCCATGTCCTAAGAATTGAAGGTAAATTAGCGCGGCAAGAATGGCCACAACGACAGCCCATAGGTAATTTCGGTTTTTGCTCATTTTCTAGGATGCGGCCAACGCACCGAAGTAAATTGCTCAGCATGTCCGCGGTGGACAGTGTCCTACGAGCCAAGATGTCCAAGCTAAAACCGATTCGGCATTTGTGACGGCTTGGGAAAGCGCACGAGTGAATGCTTAAGAGCCTTAACTGTATTCAGCACTTTCGGCACGCGGCGGAGCACCGTAACTGCCGGGTTCCTCAATCGAGAATCTGAACCGGAACTTCCTCAATTCGGATTCCGAGCCGCCAAGCCAAGAGGACTATCTCTGTCTGGAAGACCTCGTCGGTGGTAACCGCAATTTCGCACAACTTCTTGGCGATTGATCCCTCGATGCTCTTGAGGCCGTGTGTGTCACTGCCGGGATATCCGAGGAAGAGGCGGAGAAACACAAGATTGTAAAGCGCCGTCAACACTCGGCGCTTTCAGCGGACGCCGGTCAATCGACCCGGGATGCCGCTTCGAACCGACAACAAACTGCGCCCTATTGGCACGGAAGATCGCGAGGGATGCAGCAACAAAACGCGGGTCCAAAAAGTCGCATTCCAGAATCGAGATATGCGTCCCGTGGCTCTCAAGCATGCCTTTCTTGATCGCCTCTCCGTAACTTCCTCGTGGGATCGTACATACCCGAATCAGCCTCGGAAATCTCTCCTGGGCGCGCCGACAGGCTTCTAGGGTGCCATCACTCGAGCCGTTCTCGACGACGATGATTTCCTTCAAGACTCCAGCCACATCGCTCGGGAGCGATTCAACAAACTGATTGACGCAGGCTTCGAGATTCGCAGCCTCATTGTGAGCGGGAATAACGACGGTCCACTCCATCAGATCAGCTTCATGACCGTGGCTCGCGCAGATTCCATTGAATCTTCCATGCTGATGTAATCCCAAAGACCATAACGGCCAATGGGACAGATCGAAGCCTCTTGCAGGCGCGTGAAAATAGTATGGAGGGCCTTATCGCGCTGCGGCGTGTGGTGGATGTAAGCGTGATGCATTACGTGTATCACTATGCAGACAACGTCTCGGCTGTCCACCCAGCCAAGCTCTTCCAGCGATTTCATAACCTTTGGTTGCAACTCGCGGGTCAGGTTTGTCCGATTTATTTCCTCGGGCCGCAACCCAACTTCGACGTAGAGGGCGCTGTGCCCTGGCGTGGACATGCCGGTTCCGATATTGGAATAGAACCCCACGCGATAAAAAGGAATCGCTCAGTCCGGCACGTAGAGCCAGTGAACATTTTCAAATTCAGGGCGCAATCGAGCCCGCAGGCCGATATTGAAGCTAACCGTCGAGCTATGCGACAAGTCTGCCGAAGCACGGACCAATTCGTCATCATTCGTCATTTCGCACAGCGACTTGAGCGGGATACTCGAATACATGGCGTTCCATCGGAAAGTCTCTTGACTGCTGGTTCGAAGGATCCTATCGCGGAGATCTATGGCGACGACGTCTTGGTTAACACTGCAGTTTTTGACTCCCGACCGCAGGCCCTGTACCAATCGCTCAATTCCTCCTTGTTTGGGATACCAGAAAGTTGAGTTATAGCTCTTCGCACCTGCCGCTTCTCCGGCCATTCCCATGCGCACCAGTTTCTCATCCGGAGCGGAAAATCGCCGGACTGCATCCTTCGACAACCGGTCGAGTGGAATAGCCATAGTTTTTTCGTTTTGCGGGATGAGAAACAGGTCGGACAGCGCCTGACCAAAACCGCCGACAATATAGTCTCGAAAAGTCGCGGTGTCGCTTTCCGAACGGCTCGGCCTGGCGTTATACGAATTCACGCACTGAGCGAAAAGAGCTGAAGGCAGCTCGGCAAGATTGTACTGGATGGGAGCCGTGACAAATTTTCCTCCGACAAAACAGCACGAGCGTCGGCTGATTTGCTCCCACTCCTCGTCCCTGAGATTTGCGTATGGGAATACCCTCCGGCGAGGAATAACGGCAAAGATGTAAAAAGTGCCCGGTATAATCAAAACAGAATTCCCCCACCTCTACGGTGCGAGTGAGGCCACCAAAGCTGGGACATCTTTCGAGCAGCAAATAATCCCGCTCCTGTTGCTGAAGAATTCGAGCGGCCGTCAAGCCCGAGATCCCTCCCCCAAGCACGATCACCGGAAACTCCTTACGCGATCTCAAAGCAGCCTCTCTCAGTCTCCGAAGTCTGCTGCGCGAAAGCTATTGAGCTGGATGACGCGAATTGCGGACGTTCCAGTCCCCAAAAGCTGTCGTGAATGTGGTCGGCCGCAGGCGTGGCTTTGGAAGCCTCGACAACGATGCCGCTAGACTGTTTTGGGATTGTGCCTGTGGTCGCAGCCAGACGACTTGCCAGATACAGAGCCGCCCCTGTCACGACGAGTACCGGCTCCACTTTCCAATCCTTGCTCACATCTTGAAGAATGTGTCGATCTTCATCGCGAGAAACGTGGCTAAACACGATCCAGAGCCGTTTTGCCGAAGGCTGAAGGCCAGCCATCATCTCTGGGACGTATCTTCTCGGGAGTCTTCTGGTGATAGTTGCCATACATGAAGCGTGGATCGCGTTCTTTCACATAGAAATCGACCGCAAATACCGCTGCGGGATAGATATAAACGGCGTCCCCGGACTCCATGTGGCTCCGTAATGAATGCAGGACGTCCTGCATGTCCTCAATTTCTGCATAAGGCTTCAGCAAGCGAATCTGGAAGACACCTGAGACGACAACAATGCAAACAATCGCGGCGAACGCGAACCAGTTGGCGCGTCCTGGCATTGTGCCAGTAACTTGAACCAGACTTTCCGACGCTAGCAGACACAGAACTGGGGCTAAAAACAGGCACTGCCGGATGCCTCCATACGGGTAGTAGTGCAGAAGCGAACAGACTAAAACAATCCCGCAAGAAGTGCCCGATAGCAGGACTACGGGACGCAACACTCTCTCTCGAATTGACGTGACGAGGTAGATCAATACGGCCAGCACAAAGATCAAAGCGGTCGCCAGCCCCGGCAACAAATATGTAACAAGATGATGAGTATTCGTCAAAATAAAGCCCAACACACTTGTGCCCGGTGACCAAAAGTAATCCTTCAAGTACCATGCATCATCCCCCCATTGATAGCGCAGTGTCACGAAGAATGACAGTAGGCCTCCTAAACCGAGGAATACGGATGCCGTCATCACTTGCGCGATTCTGCGTCCGCGCTGATCGCCGATAAGAGCTAGAATGAACAGAGCTGAGAGAATTCCAAAGCTGAAAAGCACTAACCCGTACTGGACCAGTGGCGCAAAGAATATTGCTGCGTACAACGGAACCGGGGAATAGTCGTCTTTTTTCTTCGAAATGTAGGACAAGTAGATGTATAAGAGCGCTGTGGCGTAGAGGACAGAAAGCGAGTATTCACGGACTTCTTGGGCGTATCGAATCTGGGCGGCTGATAGACTCAACATTAGTGCTGCGAGTCCGGCAGTCTTGTAATTGATCGCTGGAATCGTGACAAAGCAAAGTGTCAAGAACACTGCTAAAACGCTTGCTACGAATGAAGGTAATCGGACGGCCAGCGACCCACCGCTCACCCTTTCGACGGAGTAGAGAATCAGTGGGTCTATGATCGGTGCACTGTGCAAATCACGTGTTAGCGTCAACGTCTCAGATAACGTGCCGCGCGAAATATTCGCGGCAATCGCTTCGTCGAGCCACAGGCTACGCTGCGCAAGATGATAGATACGCAGGGTTCCGGCCAGCAGTATGATGAGGACGGCGACCACCAGGAATACGCGATGCGCCTCGCGTCTCGGGCCGTTCCGATGCCTTGCATCTTCCAATGATTCCTCTCGTAGCCTTTCCTGAGAGATCCATGCTGCCCGGAGCAGCCAAGTTTTTCGCGGCGCTGTCGATCACCAGTATCCAATCTTTTGCGTCCGGCGGGGTGAAGATGCGGTTTCCCGCAGCTGCAAAAGCTCCGATCAGGGTGCTGGAGCCGTTGCGAGGATTGAACCACCAACATTTTGCTCGTGACTCAGCATCCGTGATTTTGCTCATGTCGATCGTAACGGGTGCCGCCTCGCCGTTGGGTATGTAAGCGATAATCGTCTGCCCTTCGGAAGTACGCGCGGCGACCGCCAGATTGTTTCCGGTCCTGAACGGCAGTCGATAGACGATACTTCGAACGCGCTCTTTGGCGGACTCAAATGACGGACGTGGATCATAGCCCGCCGTCATAACGCTGTGATTTATGTCTGGCACCAACAACCAATGCTGCCTCGAGCGAAACAACTTTCCGAGAAGCGACTGCCCAACCGATCCGGCGGAACCCAGCTGGCCTTTCCAGGGGGGAGTCCGAATTTGCCGCCAGTTAAAGCTCCAAATGGAGTTGTTGCCGAATAACCTGCCGAGCGTGCAGCCGCTGAGAACCGCCCAATAGCCTTCCTTGCGCACATCTAATTCTGTCGTGCGACCATCGCCTTCATACCAATCCTCCATCATGAACAGCGGATAAGTGCCAGCCAGATAGTCAGCATTGGTCTTGGCAGGTATGTCCCAAGGCTTCAGGTACAGCGCGTCCAGATCGAGCCACGGGGATCCTGACCACACGTCCTCCGAAGACGTGCCGCGATAACTTTCAGTGGTCATTAGATGCACGTCGTCCGCGGACCTGATTCCCTTCGCGAGGGCGTAGAGTTTTGACTGCACGTTAACATCCGCCGGATCAGCGTCGCCCCCAATCAACCAGATAATATTCGAAAACCCCTTATACCGATTGCCCAAGAACTTGCCATAATTTGTCGAGAGTTTCCGCCGAACTGCTTCGATAGCTTTCACAATAGCCGTCCTTGCAACCGAAACCCACAAACGCCGGAGTGCCGAGAACAGTAATTCCGTGTGCGGCGGCCCAGGAGAGGGTTTGATCCACCCGTTTCCAATACGCCGGATTTTCGTTGGTGAAGTCTGCTCCGTTGAATGGGGCGTTGCCATAGAAGTCCTTCGGCGGGTGATCGGAGTAGGTGTTATCCGCCAGACCGACCCAGATAGCGTTGAAACCTCTGGATTCTCGATCAGCTAAATAATGCTGAACGTCCGCATCCGAGAGCTGCACTTGCAGTGACCAGGCATCGTCTCCTGTGATGAAGACCGGTTTGTGGGTGTTGGAATTGATGAGAAATTTTCTGGTTGGATCAAGAGTCATCAACTGGCCCGGAGGCACGACTTTTTCGGTCTTGCCGCTCGGCGAATTTGTGGCCACCAAATCGGCCGTGGGAATTTGGAACCTAGGGACAAAGCTCGGGGCAGGTTGCCGGTGATGGACGGCAGCAAGAAACGCAATAGCTACCAGAATAGCGGTCAACGACGGCCACCACAGGCGATTCCGGTTACTATGAACGTTGGTCATCATTGCAGCGGCGCTGGCGTTTGGTACCCAACCGGTTCTTAATTGACGCTAACCATCGCCTACATCCATAGGCGATATGGCCTCGAACGCTACAATCAATCAGGCAGAGGCCCAACCCGGGCGACGTCACAATTGGAAAAATGGACGCCCGCTAGGACAATTACCGACCTCGCTGACGTCGATGTCTAGAAAAACTGCTCGAAAGTGAACCTTTCCGAAGCGTCAGTTCGGAATAAAATCAAACTTGTAGAAAATGAAGTTTCGCTTGTCGGCAACGAAGCTGGCCTTCAGCCGATGCTGAAATGTGCTATTCGCTTTTCCGACCAGGTTTCCGATCGCGCAAACGCTGCGCACGCACCAACGTCCTACCCGGATTCGCGCCGATGCGCAGCAATTCCCAGAATACCTGCAATGCGAGATAAGGCCGGTCCAGCGTTTCGCCCACGGTTTGAAGACCTTGTTCGTGGTACCGCCAGAAAGCGGACTCACGGAACCGGACCGCCTCATGCGCGAGGACGCGGTAATAGTTCCGCTTAGAATCCTTTGTTAAGGCGGCAGCCTCCGTTGCTGGTAAAAATACCCCGGCGTAGCGACGCACCATGATGTAGCGGTCGAGTTCCGCCGGCTGAAAGGTTCGGGCGGCGGAAGAAATTGAGTCGTTGTCCGCTCTCAGAAACGAAAGCACCTGATGCACAAAGCCAAAGTCCCAGTTCTCCAAAATCTGCATACATTTCTCGCTGTCTTCGTGCAAGAGGTGATCGCCGTAAAACGGTCGGCAGTTTCGCACGAGCGAAGAACGGTACATCACGGTGGTAGGCGAACCAAAAACATGCAGACCAGTCCTAAGATAAAATCGAGCCATCTCCTTGCCCGAAACCACAGGTGAAGGATACGGAAAGCCGGAACCCCGGACCATGTTCTTCTTCAAGTCGTAAGCGCTAACCAACCCAATTGACTCAGACTGTTCAAAAACCTCCACCATCAGCCGAATACAGTCCGGAAAAATGAAGTCGTCCGCCTGAACGATTTTGCAATACTCGCTGCCTTCCGAAATCTCCGCCAGGGTGCTGTTGTAATTCTGTACTTGCGACAACAATTCGGACCGCCGGATCAAACGAATCCGAGCGTCACGTCCTGCATACATTTCCGCAATCTCTCGCGATCCGTCCGTGCTGCAATTGTCCGCCAGAATGTATTCGAATCGAGTGTAGCTTTGCGCGAGGACACTTTCGATGCATTGGGGCAGGTACGAGGCTGTGTTACGAAATGGAGTTACTACACTAACCAAGGGTTGGCGCACACGTGTCTCCAAGAGCTCGCTCAGCCGCCAGAAATTGGGGACGGGTTAATTCGTGGAAACCTGCGTAAGCAACACGCCGCAGGCTAAAGGAAAGGTACACCGCTGGGACACAGTCATCTCTAAGACTTGATTTGACCAATCGTTGGCGATGAAGCGGCCTCCGTGGCTCGGTCCTTGGCCAGAACGCGAGCCTCAAGTGCCTTGCCACGCAAAATATTGAACCGCCAGCGAGAAAGAAATAGAGCCTTCTCCCTTAATAACAGCCACGCACTGGCCATAAATAATGCTTCCAGCGGAACGTCGCGCAAGAGGTGGCGTGGGATACCTCTCCACAGCTTCACGTCGTCAAAAAGGCCGTCGTGGGAAAGACGCTGTAGCCCGCGCCCCCAACGAGTCGCACGTTGCAGCACCCACGGTTTCTCTTCTTGCTCTTTGCGGATGAAATGCTCGACGATCGCGCCCTGGATGTGCCACGCTCGATATCCTTGTTGGCCCAGTCGCAAGACGAGTTCTGTCTCACTGCCCATAGGATAGTCGCTTCCACGTGGGCCGATCGTCGGGTTGAGACGCGTACCTGACCGGAACACGCTCATGCGGACAGCCATGTTCGGTCCGAAGACCTTGTCCGGCGAAACTGGACCCTCTTCCTGTAAGGGATCGGTAATGGTGTAAACGGGCCCCTGGTCTATCCATTGAGTCCACTTCGGCGGGGGTATTTCCCATCGAGGCAAAATCGTGCCGCCGAAAATCGTGTACGCTGGGTGTTCATCCGCAGCTTTTCGCAATTGGACCAACCAATCGCTGCGAGGAAACACATCATCGTCCGAGAATACGATCAAGTCTCCTTCTACGAACGGCAAGCCGGTATTGAGGGCGCAGTTTTTACCGACACTCGGTTCAACGACCGATTGCAACGGTAGACGCCCGGCGAACGAAGCGATTACTTCGCTCGTATCGTCGGTGCTCCCGTTATCAACGACGACAAGTTTCCAACCGGCGCCAGGCGGCTGGAGCCCACAATATGTTTCCAAAACATCGCGCAAGATGCGCGCTCGATTCCTGGTCGCTAACAGAACGGTAAGCACTGGTTTATGAGTCTCTCAGGTAATCTTACTAGCACAACACATGCAAGCATCGCCAGCTCAGAAAGATATATTCGCACCCACCGGAAATTGCCCGAACATAACTACCTCTGCGCGACCAAGTCACGAGCTTCTTCTAGCCCAGTATCAGAAGCATGTGGCTTGACGCGCTCCAGCCAGATCTCCCGCCAGTAGGAGTAAATGCTCCGGGGACAAAACGCTCGACACTCGCTGTAACGAGACTGGCAGATAACTGAGTCCAGTATGATGCAGGGGGTTTTCATCTCCTGCATCTCTCCTGTTCGCTCGTTCACAATTTTCGTGACACGTTTGAGCACCCGGTGCGTTTCACCGCAGTACGGTACCTCCTCCGCGTCCCAGTAAAGGCCGCGGTTCCGGCTGCGAGTATTCAATGTTGCGAGGATCTCGTCGTGAGATTTTATTCGCACCAACTCACCAGGTTGAAGATTGAGAGTTTGTAACGGCGTCGGCTGCCCTTCGGGAATCGTCCCGGTTTTGCGTGGAATCGGCGTGCCGCCCCACAAGCGATAGAACCTGTCGTAGAACCAACGCATCGGACGGCCCACTCCGATCCCGAGGTTGCTGATCCAGAAATACAGGAAATATGCTCCGCTACAAATGATTCGCCAGAGGCTGACGTTGCCGGACGAGTAATCCTCCACATACTGGCGAACGTCCCACCAATTGAGTTGCGTGGTCGCATAAGGCAGCCGCGTAGCCTGGCAAACGTAGGTGGGTTCCGGACCGGCTCGACCACCCGCTTGCGCCGCGGCGAGAACATCGGTTTCACTGCACGCGAAGGAAGGGATGTACCGGAGTCCGCTGGATCGGGGCACTCTCTGGCGGCGGAGACGTCGACTTTCTCCAAAGTTCCGTGTACAGGCCGCAGCCAATCTACTTTCCAGAAAAGTAGGCAACTCGCCTGGCACCCGCCATGCGCGGAACCGTCACAACGAGTCTCAAGATGCACGGCGTCAGCGACATGGCGTCCCTGAACTGGAAAGACAGTGTCGCAGGTTTTATGCGCCCGTTTGTACACCTGGAACCGCTTGCCGCAGAACGCGAACATCTCGGGCATGAACGGCATGCCGTCTACGCGTCCATCCTCGTCCAGCGTGCGCAGAATATCTTCCTTGCTGCGCACTTCGACCCAGTCTCCCACGCTCAATTTTGAATTCTTCGTTTTCATAGTTTTATTTGCGCCGCACGACTCTTGAGCTCACCAGTGGCGGACGAGTCTGGCACTCAACACTTCGCCGGCAGCTCCTGGTTGCGCGGATAGAGATGGGTCAACAAATCCGCGTACACGGCGCGCTGTCCCATCACGAATAAAAGTAGCGCCGAGTATATCGCGAAGAAAATGGTCAACCCCACTGCGGCCGTCGGTATCAGCGTAAGCGTGTTTTGTAACGCGAGTTTGCACAGCCATGCCGCACAACCTGCCAGCCCGGCGGCGATCAGCGGCCGTTTAATACAGTCCCAGTAATCCGCCGCGGTGATTCCAGTTCCATGTTTGGCCCAGGCCACCAGCGGCACAAAAAGAATGACCATGGCCGTCGAGTAGCCCAGCGCCACCCCAGTCGGTCCGTAGTGAATGCCCGCCAGGACGCCGAGGATCACGCACGGGGCGATGAACAAAGCGATCTTCAAACTGCGTTCGACGAGCCCGGTCGCTCGCAACAGCCAAGAAAGCGGGTTCATCACGGCGAACACCAGAACCGTCGGAGAGAGTAGCCGCAGTATGGGAGCCGCTCCGCTCCATTTTGGTCCCAGCATGATGCGAACCACCGCATCCGCGAAGAGCGCACAACCAATCACCGCCGGAACCGTAACGGAAACAAGCAAGGAGTGAGCCTTCAAGTACGATCGCCGCAATCGCGGAGGATCGCCTTGCAAACGAGACAACATCGGGAAGGCCACGGCGCTGGAAGAGTCCGTAAGCTGCTGCACCGGCAAATTCGACAGCTGGTAGGCACGGCCATACAGGCCCAGCGGCGCGGCGCCCCAGTAGCGTCCCAACAGAATCTTCTCCGTGTTGTACGCGACGTACACGACGAAACTGTTCAAACTCACCGTCCCACCGAAACGGAGCAAGGATCGAATTTCCGGTGTCCAGCGCGGCCTTCCCGGCATCCACGGCAGTGCAATCCACGCGGCGATGGTGGTAATTATCGGGAGACTAACGTTCTGGCAAATGAGCGACCAATAGCCGCATCCGAGCGCTGCCATCACGATGGCGATCACGGAACCGAGCGTGGCGCTCAGCATGTCAATCTTCACGTTGGTGGTGAACCGCATAGCGCGGTTCAAGATCGAACGATGTTGGACCGACAAGCTATTGAAGAAAAACACGGTGGCGGAGGCGACTGTCAGCCAGAGCAGGCGAGGGTCTCTGTAGAACGCCGCCAGGAAAGGCCCCGCCGCGGCGACCGCGGCGGTCAGGACAACTCCCACGGCAATATTGATCCAAAAAATCGTGTGATACCTCCTGATTGGTCAAAGTCTCCCGCTGGACCGTTGCGGTGCTCAGGCCGGCATCCTGGAACAAGCTGCAGAGGTTGATCAACGTGAGTACCATGGTTTGCAGACCATAGTCTGAAGGTGACAGAAGGCGGGCAAGTACCAGCGTGGTACCCAACTGCAATGCCATGCCGCCGACTCGACCCATCACGCTCGCGGCTCCGCCGCGCACGGACAGCCGTTTGAAGTCGCCGGCCGCTACGGCGCCCGACAATCCTTCTTGCAATTCACTCTGCGGGATGGCGGGCACTCTCTGATTCACGTCTTTTGCGTCGAATTTGTCTCCCATCAGAATCGCATTGAGGGCACCGCCACTGGAATCATACCGCTTCCATCCAGGCTCGCTTTGGAATTCAGGACGGACACGCGGACCAAACCAATTTGTGAGACCGGCGTCGCGAAATGACAGAACCGAGAAAACCATTCACGGCTCATGTGGCAACTTCCGTTAAATATCCCGCAAGCGGACCTTACGCGTGAACCCTCTTCCGCGCAACCACCACCCGGTACTGCCCAAGGCCTGCCTGTTCTTTCATTCGACGGAAGATCGCGCCGCCTCGCCGACCCAGCGCCTTATTTAGCCGCCAGGAATTCATCACTCGCAGGAATCCCATGTCGCCCCGGGGCATGATGGTGTAGGAGCGCTCCACTACCATTCCAGCGCGCCGAATTAATCCGTGGAGTTCCTGTCGGGAGAGCCAATGGCTGACGGGACCGTTCTCCAGTCGCACTCCGCCGACGCGACGAATTCGGTTGTACACAACGGGATTGACCGTCGTGAGTACGACGACGCCGTCTACAGGCAAGGCTTGTGCCATCTTGCTCAGGGAGAACTGCTGATCGCGAAAGCACGAAACAGCATCAACACACAACACGAGATCGAATCCGTCGGTGGGCAGTGGCCAGTCGTGAAAATCAGCTGCCTCGTACGTCGGGCGACTCGCGCCCGCCGGCAATTGCATCAACTCTGCTTTCTGGCGTGCCAGGTCAATGGCTGCGGAGGAAATGTCGAGTCCGTGGTAGCTAGAGAAGTTTAGACGACGGGAAAGTGTTCCCGTACCGCAGGCCACCTCGAGGATTCGAGCGGGCCGGCCCGAAGTCGTTTGCTTGATGAGGTCAACCACGTGAGTAAAAAGTTCGGTGGACGTTTCGTCCCGGTTGTCCTCTGCGCGGTAGGACGTATTCCAGAGATCCCACCAGGATCTCTCGTCCATGTTACGTGTGCGGTCTGGTGTCTCGTGTACGGTTTGCATCAGTCGTTTGCGTAACTCTTGTACGTTCTAACGTTCCACAGATTAAATTGAGGCATCGACCGAATTCGGTCGATCACATTCTGATTGTTGGCTGCGCTTTCGATGCTCGCCGAATCTTAGTTGAAGCCTCGATTCACTGGCTTCACCGGACGCCCTACGAGGTACTTCTCGACACCCTCGTCTAAAGCCTTGCGATAAACAACATGAGCTTCGGAGACTGCTTCCGCCGTCCGGTCAATATCAGCATCGCTGTGCGAGAAACTTACTACAAACGAAGGTGTGATCACGCCGCGCCGGATCAACTCTTGCATGAACAGCGTGCGGAATGCCTGCGACCGCTCTCGCTGCTGATCCCGCGTTTCAAAAACCAAGTTGCAGTCCCGTCCGATCAATTGAAAAAATCCCGTCAGATTGTTCTCCGCGATCGAGCGGTTTATCAGTGTGCGCAACCGTGCGCCTTGTTTCCAAAGAAAGTCTACGACGTTTCTCTCGCGATACACCTCCATTGTTTGCAGCGAGGCTGCTAAAGCATGAGTTTCGGCGCCGTGGGTCGTGGACAGCAGAAATACGCGCTTTTCATCGTGCTCCAACCCTCCGAGCCGCATAACTTCACGCGTACCTGCCAATGCCGAGATCGCGAATCCGTTTCCCATAGCCTTTCCGAAAGTGGACAAATGGGGAATAACGCCGTGGAATTTCTGGGCCCCTCCCAAGTGCCAACGAAAACCTGTGATCATTTCGTCGAAGACAAGAAGTGCACCCTGCTTCTCGCACAGGTCCTTAACCGCCTGCAGATAGCCCGGTGCGGGCGGTGTTGCTGCTTCCGCCTCCATCAAAACACACGCAATTTGGTTGGGACGCTGATCGAAAAGTTCCCGGAGGTTGGCGAGATCGTTGTAGCGGAACTTCAGAGTCATGTCGATAACCGAAAGAGGGATGCCGGCGTTCATCTCCGTCGTACCGATAAACCAATCATCGGTGGAAAAGAACGGTTGGTCAGCGCAAATAGCGATCAGATCCCGGCCCGTGTAGGCTCTCGCGAGTTTGACCGCCGCCGTGGTGACGTCGGAGCCATTCTTTGCGAACTTGACCATATCGGCCCCGTCCACAACCTCCAGCATCGCTTCCGCAAGCTCCATCTCGATTTTCGCAGGCCGGGAGAAGTTGGCTCCCAGCTGCATCTGTTTATAAGCAGCTTCCAGAACGGGCTCGAAAGCGTGGCCGAGGGTCACTGACCGCAGGCCCAGTCCGTATTCGATGAATTCATTACCATCGACATCCCACACGTGGCAGCCTTTGCCACGAGCGATGAATCCGGGAGCCTCTTCAGGAAACTGATCGTCTCCTTTGGCATACGTGTGCGCCCCGCCGGGAATAACCGCGTGGCTCCTCGGCTGGAGACGTCGCGATTCCAAGAAATTCATTTGGATCCCGTCTTGTTCTTTCGTTTTCATCGCAGGCACTACGTCTCGGCTTTCTTACCGCTTACGGCCGCAAGAGATTCGTCCGGCGACAGTTGTCACCGATTCAAACTCGCACATGAGAAACCGCGTTCCGAGACCATCTCGCTACAACTGTCCCGCCGAATCCAAATGGAATGCTAGCGGCTCTGGCTTGACGCACCGGAAGGGGAAGGAATGAAATCAGCTTCCGTTCCATCGGAATAAAGTGAGATTACCTCGTCCGGCAGATGCGAGAAATCCGTGCCTCGCAGATAATCCCGCATCGTCGTCCCAGTAGCAGCCGAGTCGATATTGGGAGCCCCGCATTTATTCCACACGTCGTCAAGGTGCACGGTCCGAAAATCAATGCTGTAGCGCGTCATGCCGCAGGTATTCTGCACTGTGGAATGAAGATGAGCCGCTGAAAACAGCATCGCACCGCCGACGTTCGCCACCACACGCAACTGCGGGTCTTGCTCCACCGCAACCTGGGCGCGTGGTTGCACCCGCGTATCAGCTTTGACGTGCTGCGCGGCATTTTGGCGGCTCTTGCGATTCCATTCGTAGTAATTGTAGGTATTGGAGCTGTTGAGCACGCCTTCTTTCCAGTATCGTGGATGGAAAGCCATGATGTTATCGGGGCAAACATCGTAAACCGGCATCCACCAGTTGATCTGGGAGAAGGGCGCTGAGTACCACGTGTCCCTGTGCGGATGGAACGCGTAGGCGATTCCCGACGAGAGATAGTCCGATGGAAACGCCGTCCGCAGACGCGGAACATCAAAATATGTCTTGTTCAAATCGCAGCCGCGCTCCGCCAGCATTCCCTGGATCAGCTCTTTAGATCTGGGGTGGTGAATAAATTTCGGTTTCAGCTCGGCCAGAATTTCCACGCACCGCTCGACCGGCAGCTCTCCTGCACCTTTCTGTGGATCATTGCGGCGGAACGCGGACTCGACTAATTCGCGCGCAAATTCGCACAATCTCAATGCGCTGGGAGACGGGGAATAGAGAAATATTGATCCCCGGTACAATTCCTCGCGCCGTTGCGTGTCATCCAACTTTGAATCAAAAAAGAGATTCATCGAGCTTTTCTCCCTCCGACCGACGTTCACAATGGGTGACAGCCCGCAACTTTACAGCACTGCCTTGCGACAGTAGAAAGCCTCGGCGTAACCGCTAGGAGCATTACACTCCATCCCTCGAAGCCGCATCAAGCGCAGAAACGTGTCCGGTTGAAACCAGCGCTTAGCATGCTGAGAATGGAAACGCATCCATAATGTACTGCACTTTCTTTTGATAGAGCCCGGCTCGAGCGGCACAAAAAAATTTGGCTGCCCCAGATCGCCGTCATATTTCGGAATCTCATATTCAAGAATCAAATGGTCGCGAAATGTGTTCCAAGTCAATTCCGCGATCAGACGATGGTCTTGATGCGCATCCTTGCGGTTGTGAGTGAAAATCAGATCCGGAGAGACCGATTGTTTCAACTCTTCGAAAGACCTCTTTCACCTCGGCGCCACAATACGGCATGAATCCATCGCGAAAGTTCTTCAGCAACGGTCCCTTCAGACGCGTGGCGCCCGCAAACAGAGAAGCTCCGTGTCGCGCCTCCGCTTCGCGCACTCCGTCGCGCTGAACACTACCCAGTGAAATCAGCAATTGGGATATTGTTCTGCCAACCGGAGAATGGTGCCGCCACAGCCAATTTCAATATCGTCGGAATGGCGCCGAGACAAAGGATCTCTAACGGCCGGTTCGCTCGTTCCTCCAGATTGAAAGAATCATTTGTCGGCCGACATCGCTTCCGTGCGGTTCGAGATCGCGCTGCGAACTTGTTCCAGACCCTCCAGGGGGCCGCGCCCTGATTCAGTTCATCGAGGGTTGCTTGTCCTTGAAAGTATCCATGCACTGCCAGAAGCCGCTGTACCGGTAGGCCAGCAACACTTTTGCTCAATGAGCCGCTGAAACGGTTCGTCGAACCAATTCTTCGCCCGGCTTGATATACCGAAAGATCTCCTTCCGCATCACGAAGAAACCGCCGTTGATCCAGATGTCGGTGTGCGTCAAGGGACGAATTTCTCGGACCGATTCCGTCGGATCGCCAGTTGACGATGTCCAAGCTCGCCGTGGGTTGCACGAGAAGCAACGAAGCAATCGCGCTGCTCTGGTGAAAATCTCGATCATCGGCCGGGAGCGGAACGTCGCTCAGTCCGTCGCTATAGTTGGCCAGAAACATTTCCTCGCCCTTCAGATAGGGTTCGACAGCTTCAGACGCTCGGCGATGGTGGAATCGCTCCCGTCTCGACGAACGTGATCTTCCAGTCGTCGATGTCGCGCTCATAAACTCGATTTTCTTGCCGCCTTGCGAGCACACGAAGTCGTTGGAAACCGATTCATCGTAATCCAGAAAGTAGTCCTTGATGCAGTTCCCTTTATAGCCGAGGCAGAGAATGAAGTCTTTGTGTCCGAAGTGGGCATAGTATTTCATCACATGCCACAGAATCGGGCCGCGATCCAATCGTGCACCATGGGCTTCGGAACATCGTCGGAGTAGCCCCGGAGCCTCATTCCCGCTCCGCCGCAAAACAGAACGACTTTCATCACTCACCTCCTGTTCTTCCGGCTCAATCGATCGCCACTTCGGAATCGGCACGACGAAACGGCCGCCCCATTCCCGGATGAACTGCAATTGGTCCATGATCTCGTCCTTCAGGTTCCAGGGCAGAATGACGACATAGTCCGGCTTGGTCTCGCGGATCCGGTCCGGATGATAGATCGGGATGTGGCTGCCCGGCAGAAAGCGGCCCTGCTTGTAGGGACTGCGATCCACCGTGTATTCGATCAGATCCTTGCCAATCCCGCAGTAATTCAGAAGTGTCGCGCTCTTGCCCGGGCGCTCCGTATCCCGCCACCGTCTTGCCCTGCCGCGCGGCCGTGAGCAGAAAATCAACCAGCGCCCACTTGGTCTTCTTCACTTGCAGGCAAAACTCTGATAGCCTTCGGCGAAGCGAGCCCGGCCTTTTCTTCGTCTGCAATCAACTTTCGCGACGCTCGGCGCGATCCTGTGCGCTTTGGCCTCCGCCCGGCAGGCATAGACGCGCAGCGAGCCGCCGTGGGTCGGCAGTTCTTCCACGTCGAATACTTTCAGCCCGTGAGCCTCCAGAATGCGCACCGTCGTGAGCATCGAAAAGTATGAAAAATGCTCGTGGTAGATCGTGTCGAATTCGTTACGCTCGATCAACCGCAGCAGGTGAGGAAACTCCAGCGTCAGAACTCCCTCGGGCTTCAGCAAGATCTTCAGCCCCTCGACGAAATCGTTGAGGTCTGGGACTTGCGCCAGCACGTTATTGCCAAGAACAAGATCGGCGCAACGGCCCTCGGCCGCCAATTCCGTTGCCAGCTGTAGTGCCGAAGAACCGCACCAGCGTGGGAACTCCCTTTTCGACGCGCGACCTTGGCCACATTCGCCGCCGGCTCAATGCCCAGAACCGGCACGTTTCGCTGCACGAAATATTGCAGCAAGTAGCCGTCGTTGCTGGCCACCTCGACCACGAAGCTTTGCTTGCTCCAGACCGAACCGCTTGGTCATCTTGTCGCAGTAATTCTCGCAGTGCTTGAGCCAGGAATCGGAGTAGGAAGAGAAATATGCGTAGTCGCTGAAAATATTCTCGGCGCTCTCGTATTCTTCCAGTTGCACCAGGAAGCACCGTTCGCAAACGTAGACGTGGAGCGGATAGTAGATCTCCCCGCGGTTGAGATCGGCGGACGAGGGATAGGTCTCGCAAAGCGGAGACATCCCAAGATCGACGAACGTCCGCCTGAGAGTCCGCGCCGCAGAAACGGCAGGGTTGGGTTGCGTCTGCTGCTGGGTGTCAGCAGGGAGTCATCGTTGCCATGGGTTGTTACGCTCGCTTGAATAGTGAGGGACGACGCGACATCCATGCCCGGCCTCGCAGGCCTTCAGCTAAACGTGCAAACCAGCTCTTTGGCCCCGTTCTCGACAGGGCCATCACGATGGGCATTGCGGCTTGGCGAACCACATCGCATGGACAAGCTACCGCCACTAACGTCACAGAATCAGGGGCCTATCTTCTGAGGTGAGGGTCGCAATTGACCTGCCAAAGTTGGCCATGATTCGACGTCAGTAAACCTAGCCTGAAAACATGTAAGTGCTATATATACAGAGACTTAGCAGTACATCGAGCAGCGATGTTAAGTGGAATTCCTCGTGGAAAGGGATGCGTCCCGGGCATTCATGGGAAAGGTATTTCCACTATTGCCCAGCGCAGGGAAGCATCCAGCTGGCCGCTGTTCAGCAGGCCCCGGATGCGTCTAAGCGGGTATACGGCCCCCGTTCCAGATCCTCCCGGGTGAGTCCGGCCGCGCGATAGGCATTGTAGAGTTCCGAGCGCCCCTTGCGGGCGGTCCATTGCGGACGAAAGCCGGGAAGAGGCGGGTAATCTTGTCGCAGTTGATGCGGTAGCAGCGTTTGTCGGGACCACCGCCGGGAGCATATTCCACGTGGCATCCGGGACGGTCTCGGCCACGATGTCGGCGAGCTCGCTGATGCGGTAGTTTTCCTCCGTCCGGCCGACATTGAACGTCTCATTGTGAATGGCCTCTCGCGGAGCTTCGAGTGCGGCCAGTCGCTGCTGCGATGATGTCGCGTATGTGCACGATCGGGCGCCACGGTGTGCCGTCGCTCTTGATTAGAACGCTGCCGGTGGTGAGCGCCGAAGCGACGAAGTCGTTCAGTACGATATCCAGCCGCAGCCGGGGAGATGCGCCGTAGGCGGTGGCGTTTCGCATGAATGTCGGGCTGAAATGGTCGTCCGCGAGGCGAGCGATGTCTCGCTCGGCCAAAACTTTGGAGTCTCCGTACGGCGTGACGGGATTAAGCGGCGCCGTCTCGTCGTGGATCGCGTCACCTGCGGCGCCGTAGGTGCTGCAGGATGAGGAAAACACAAAGCGCTTCACGCCTGCGGCCTTGGCTAGTTCGGCCAGATCGCACCGAAGCGAGGTGGTTGATGTCATAGGTCAGCTTCGGATCGAGATCGCCCAAGGGATCATTCGACAGGGCCGCAAAATGCACCACGCGTCGAAGCCCTCGAGATCCGCCTGCGTCAAGTCGCGGAGGTCTTTGCGGATCTCCGGAATCGTCTGCGGCGCGTTCCCCGAAATCACAGCCCGCAAAAAGGTCGGAGTCGAGCCCGACGACTTCGTGGCCCGCCGCACAGCAACATGGGTCCGGCTACCGCGCCGATATAGCCTTTGTGACCAGTTAAGAAGATTCTCATGCGACTCCTTATTGAAACAGATTTGTCCTCATGATGCGTATAGAAAAAGTCTAGGAGCGTCGCACGCTATTTCCAGCATTCTCGCCGCGATCGCCCTGAGCTGCCGACAGCAGTTGTTGTCAACAACAGTCTGCGGCGTCACTGATGCGAGCGAACGGAAGGCCGGAACGCTCCGCAATATCCAGCAGCGAGTGCTCGCCATCGGAAAGATTCAGCACCCAGAGGCGCGCGTTGATTTCCTGCTCCGATCGGCTCGCCACCCGTGGAGCGGTACAGGTTTCGCCGTCCTAGTTGCGGTTCGCAGTAAGGGTTCAGATTGACGATACCGCCGATTGTTTTCCAGCACATCCAGGATCGCGGCGCACACGCGGAGCGATGCGGCAAGTTGCACCGGATCGGATAAAATCGAGATTGTCAGCCGAAGTGTGGTATTCGGGAAACGTGCCCCACACGCTCCGCATCAGACAGCCGACCGCGAGATTGAAGCCGGGAGAGCAGTATTGCCGCTCGTCATAGCCGTAGGGAGAGAATTCCAGGATTTCAGGCGACTCGGCTGTAGTGCGTCAGAACATGCGCCGCTGCCCGGTCAATCTCCGCGTTTCCCCGGCGGCTCTTCTTGTAGTGGAATCCGCCCGCATCTCCAATGCCGGTCAAAACCAAACCGTGGCGGATGCGCGCGGCGGTTTCTTGATTTCGCGCCAGCCAGGTGATGGCCCCGATCGTGCCGGGAATGAACAGAAACCGATAGGAATAACGAAGATCGCGTCCGGAAAGAAGCTGGGCCAGAAAGGTCGCGACCGTCAGTCCGGAAAGATTGTCATTCGCGAGCGAAGGATGGCAGGCATGGCAGGAAATCAGAACCTCGTCGCTGGACCGGCCGGGCAGATAGCACTCGCCGTAGGTCAAGTGCCCGTCTTCGAGAGTGGAGTCGATGCACACTTCGTATTCGCCGTCCTTCGAGACGCCAGCATCTGATTGTGGGACAGACAAAATCCCCAGTCTTCCTTGTAATAGGAGGTTCGATAAGGGATCCAGTCGGGATTATCGGGAATCGTAAACAGATGTGGCCTGAGTTCGCTCAGCGTCATCTTCGCGCGGATCGGCACGCTGTAGTTCAAGACGTGCAGGTTGCACTTCTGGAAGTCCACGACGCGCTTCCCATCCGGACCCTTGATATAAGCGTCACGAATGTTCCACTCTTTGGGCACGGTCCAATCGAAGACCGGCGGTCCCGGTCGGCACCTCGAAGATTCTCAGCGGAATTCGCTCTCCGATCATGGCCAGGGTCTGCCGGATTCCGTCGCCGGTGATGCTCCGGCAGATCGGATAAAGTTCCCCAGCGAATCGTGCAGATCCTGGCCGACTTCCGCCGGATCCCGTTGATCGAATTGTTTTCAGCAGGCTCATCGCTTCATTCAAAGTCCGGGTAGGTGCGGTCTCGTTCGGAAATCACTTCCACTTTTTCGGGCCACACAATCCGGAATGCCGGATCATCCCATCGCACTCCCCGCGCCGATTCCGGCGTCGTAGAATTCCGACATTTGATAGAAGACTTCGGTGTCGTCTTCCAGAGTCAGAAAGCCGTGCGCGCATCCTTTCGGGACGTAGACCATGTTTCGCGTTTTCGGCCGTCAGGAGCGACGGCGATCCACTGCTTGAATGTCGGCGAGTGCGGACGCAAGTCGAGCACGACATCGTAGATCGCGCCCTGCGTGCAGCGAACAACTTTGCGTCTCCGCAAAGGGTGCCGCCTGATAGTGCATGCCGCGCAGAGTGCCTTTCCGCGTGTTGAACGAAACACTGCATTGCACCGATTCGGGAATCTGAGTCCGTCGATCCTTCGAATTCCTTCTGGCACCAGGTTCGCGCAAAGAAACCCCGTTCGTCGGGTTTGCGCTCGATTCGAACCTCGAAACACCGCCGGGGCAGAATCCATGCTTAAGTAAAGTACCGATTCGATTTTCCGGACTCTTGCAAGTTAATGGAACGTGGGAGTCGAAGATGTCTACGCAATCATCGGTCCCTACGAGAGCCAGGTCACAGAGACTTACTGAAAACGTCGCCATGTCGATCACTCAGTAGCCACGCTTTACCGCGAGATAAGGAATCAGCGCAATCTCCGCCAGAGTGGGCAGCAGGTCGTCGGAGCTGAAGACCGACTCGATCTTGAAATCCTTCAGCGAGCGCCATAAGCCTTTGGCGCAAGCCGTCCGGCGAAAATATCTCCGAGGCTGGTAGGAACATCCGTAACCATGCGTATCCATCCCACTCCGGAACGGCCGCGGCAAGTTTCGACCGGCATCGCCGACTTGATCCGCGTACAAGAGGTAGGAGAAGTCCACTCCCGCCGGTGATCCCAGGGCATGAAATCCCCAGGTCCTGGCATTCACATCCAGCAACTTATATTTGCCATCTCTGCGGATCAAGTTTGTATTCAACCTCCGCCAAGCCGTAATAATTAATCGCCCGCAGAAACTTCAGCTCGGCTCCTCCACAACCGGGAGGTCGAGGCTTTCCACGAAAGTAGCCGCACGGCCAAACTCCGGAGGATGTTGACGCCAGCGCTGCGCCTCCATGCTTCCGATCACCACGCCATTCTTCATGAACACGCAAGAAGAGAACTGGCGAGTGCCGTCTCCGGGGATAATCTCCTGAACCAAGACTTCGTTGGATCCCGACATGGCCCGAGGCCTTCTGGAACATTTCCTTAAGCTCACCGCGATTCTCCGCCCGCCACGCTTTGGCCTTCGTCGCATAGAAGAAATCTTCTTTGACGGCTGGTTTAACGGCCAGAGGAAATTCGGCATCGATATTGTCGATGTCCTCAATAGTGCGCGGGCACCAAGTGCGTGGAATGGGTATGCCCAACTTTTGCGCCAAGGAGTAGGTATTCCATTTGTTCCAAGCCCACTTAGTGATTTCCCAATCTGGCGTGGGAACACGAAAGACTTCGGACAGCGGCTGCTTGTTGCGCGAGAAGGCAGCCACGTGTTCATCACGCGTCGGGAAAAGGACCCAGCCCTGCAAGTTCATCCGCCGGCCCATCTCGATAAGGAAATCGACAGTCTCCTTTTCCTTGCGGAGATTCGGAGCCCGTACGGTGAAAGTCGTGTATTTTGAAAACCGCCCGATCGAATATTCGTCGTCGACAACGCAGAGCGGCACACCATGGCGCCCGAGACTCCGCATGATTCCCAATCCGTGGAAGTCGCCGCCGACGATCACGGCGCCGGCTCGGCCATTGGTCGCGATTGCCGCGATGGAGTTGCGTCATTCAACGTTGAATCTTTCACTAGTGACTCGCAGATCATTTAGATCCGTTTCGCGACTGCGGGAGTGGCGAGGTGGCGGGCCAAGTCTTCGCGCGGCGAAGTCCGTGCCGCAAACAAAAAACATCAACGGACCAAAATTCCATGCAGAAGGCGCTCCAAGAAAATGAAGGCCCGGCACAGACGATTCGAAACCTGCCGTGAGCGTCGGGAAACCGTTGACCTGCGCGACACTTTGGCTCAGCTCGGGAGCCAGGAACGGGTAGCGCGTAACGTCCACGCGATAGCCGGTTCCGAGAAGAACGTGATCCACATCCCGGGAGCTCCCGTCGTTCAAACGAATGTGCAACTTCTCGCCCGATAGTTGCTGCGGACTCCACGAAGCGGCCGTTCGAAATCGGAATACTCTTAAAGCGATCCACGAGCCATCGGGCGCCGGCTGGACGAAGCGCTCGCTTACGAAAAGCGTCTTGAACGCTTCGCGGAAAATATTTCACTGCAGTCCGGAACCGCGACGATACGACTGATGCCGGCAGGACCAATATCGAACGGGGAATATAGGAGCTTGGCGATCGGTCCGAGTTTTTGCATCCTGGCCCGCCATCCCAGCCAATGCACATTCGGGGCTCGCGCAATAACCTCGACTTCTCCGCCAGCTTCGTGTATCAGCGCGGCCGATTCGAGCGCGCTCTGGCCCGCACCGATCACTGCAACTCTTTTTCCGATGAAACGACGAACGTCACTTTGATCTGAGACGTGCGTGACAAGTTCGGACGGCAACCCTTCAAATTGCTGCGGCCGCCGCGCAAACGATCCGATTCCCGCGGCGATGACAACCCGGCGCGAATGAAATTGTTCGCCATCGTGAAGAGTCACCAGAAAGCCGTTGGAATCCTTTTCGATCCGGGCGATTTTACGGCGATCGATTTCCGGCACCGCTTGGCGCTGAAACCAGAGCCCGTACTCGACAAAGCGATCGAGTGGAATCGGCGTCGGAATCGGCGCACCGAGATCCTTGCGAACGCATCCATCGTGAGCGCTGTTTGTGGATCGGAAATGTGCGAAGCCGCCCACGGCGATCGCAACAGCATGCCTTCAGGCATGTGCGACTTCCAAAATTAGCAATACGTACCAAAAAAAAAAAACTAGTAAGTGGAGCTAAAACAGCTGGTGGCGCAGTATGGAATGGTAGCAAATGGGTTATTCAAGGATATATAATGCACCAGGAACAGCTGCAACATACTTCGGTGCAATTTATGCCGGAGCTAAGAATTTAGCTGGTTATGGCGCAACAACAGCACCAAACCCAGGAGCAGCAGCAGCTGAAGCAGCAAGACTAGCTGAAGAAACAAGACTAGCTGAAGAAGAACGTGAACGAGAAGATATTTAATGCCTTAATAGAATAATAAAAGGTGGCGTAGAAATACGCCACCTATCTTTATTGGAAAAATTTCAAAATTTTTCAATTTTTTAACACTCTCGAATCTGACTATTATTACCGGCATTAACAACTTATCCATTACATCATTTGCATGATCAACAAGAATAATATCAATGCCGTCCATCATGGTATCTAATTCTGCCAAATTATGACTATTTTTGCGTGGCAGAATAACATACGGAATTTTATTACGCTTTGCTGCCAAGAGTTTCTCTTTTACCCCACCAATTGGCATAACTTCCCCCCGCAAATTCAACTCACCTGTCATTGCATAATCAGAATTTATTGGCCGATTAGTTAGCGTTGAAAGCATTGCCGTTAATATTGCAAGTCCTGCCGATGGGCCATCTTTTGGCACTGCTCCTGCGGGTAAATGGATGTGCAAATCATAATTGGTAAAAAACTTATTATCAATGCCAAATTCTTTCGCGTGAGCACAGGCATAACTGCGTGCCGCTTGCGCTGATTCTTTCATCACATCACCAAGCTGACCGGTAAGAAACAGTTTTCCTGTTCCTGGCATTAACATTGCCTTTATTCTGCAAAATCTCACCGCCAAACACTGTCCAGGCCAAACCATTGGAAATACCAATTTGATGATCTTTATTAGCTCCATCATCCATAAATTTACAAGGCCCCAAATAGTGTTCTAAATTCTCAGCCGAAAAACCATTAAATATAGTAGTTTCCACTAATGTACGAGCTGCCTTTGAACATAATTTACTAATAAGCCGCTCTAATTGACGCACTCCTGATTTCAGGCGTATATTCTCCAATAAGCCGCTGAATAACAGATTCTGGAATAATAATATTTTTATCAGAAAGACCCGCGTTTTCAATTGCTTTTTTAACCAGATGTTTTTGTGCAATATCAGTTTTTTTTCTTTTTCCAGCGAATAACCACTTAATTGAATAATTTCCATACGGTCACGCAATGGTTCAGAAATAATATCCGCATTATTTGCTGTTGCTATAAACATCACCTCAGAAAGATCAAACGGAATACCAAGATAATTATCATAAAAAGTCTTATTTTGTTGTGGATCAAGCACTTCAAGCATCGCTGCTGATGGATCACCTCTGAAATCTGCCCCTATTTTATCAAGCTCATCAATAACAATAAGCGGATTACGTGATCTCGCTTTTTAATTGCCTGAATAAAATGACCCGGCATTGCCCCCACATACGTTCTGCGATGACCACGAATTTCCGCTTCATCTTTCACTCCACCAAGAGAAATACGACCATACTCTCGACCGAAGTGACGCGCAATTGATTTACCCAGTGATGTTTTGCCGGTACCAGGAGGACCCACAAAACATAAAATAGGCGCATATCCATCCTTTTTTAAATTATGTATCGAGATAAAATCAAGTATACGCTCTTTAATATCTTTGAGTCCAAAGTGATCTTCATCAAGTATGTTTTTTGCATGTTCAATATCAAGATTATCTTCTGTTGTTGCATTCCATGGTAATGCAAAAATCCACTCTAAATGGTTTCTTGTTACCGTAGCCTCAAGTGAATCGGGCGCCGTGCGTTCAAGTTGATTAAGATGGCGTCCAATTTCCTTTTTTATATCATCAGCCATATCAAATGTATGCAATTTTTCACGCATATCCTGAATCTCTTCAAGATCATCCTCTCCTAATTCTTGCTTAATTGCTTTCAATTGTTCACGAAGATAAAACTCTTTTTGTGAACGATTCATTGATTCTCGCGCATTATTCCTAATTTTTTCTAAAATTTCAGCAACCTGTATTCTCTTTATTTAAAATTAAATAATACAAGAAAATCCTTTTGCGTATCAGTTTCAAGAAGTTTTTGCGCATCATCAACGTTTAAATTGAGATGAGAAAGTATAAAATCACCAATTTTTCCGGCATCGTTCATCTTGGATAGTATAATATGAAAATCCGGACTAAAAGTGTATCCAGATGTTGCCATCTGATCAGCAATTTTTTTAATTTTTTGCACGACGCATTAAGTTCTGCCGCATTGCTTTCTTCACTTTCAATCTTTTGCACCTTTGCTTGGAGAACATTATCGTTAGTAATAATATCAATTGCCCGTGCTTTAAAACTCCTTGTACCAATATTTTGATCCCCCCTTCAGGAATCTTTATAAGCCGCATAATCGTTGCAATAGTACCAACAGCATATAAATCATCAGTGCTAATTGCCCCCCGAGGATCAACACCATTTTTTGCCGCGAGAAGAAATACCATCTTTTTTTCTTCTATTGAACGATTGATACCATTGATGATTTTTTCATCAAGCACAAGCAATGGCACAATAATTTGTGGAAAAACCACAACATCCATTGTTGGTATGACTGGCAGTATTTCTGGAGCAATATTCGCCTTTTTTCGATTGACAACACTTTTCATTACCACTCCCCCCTACTTTTTATTTGTGCTGTACATTACAGCATCTAGCGTAGGAAATAGTAATAACATAACTCAATACATGGCTACGGGTAGTCAAAAAAATTCTTACCCGGTGCATTTTATACAAAACACTATCCTTTTGACCTGATTTTTTGCTATGAAAAGCGAATTTATCCCCTATAATAACAGATAATATCAATTATTTAGAAATAGGAAACATATGATTAAACATCAGTTAAAAACAAAAAATCTTTATAAACTATTCACGCAAGGTACCGAAACAATAACTGTTCTTAATAACATTAATACAGTATTTACTAGCGGCAATAGTTACGCAATTACCGGCATTTCAGGATCAGGAAAATCGACATTTATGCATATCATTGCAGGCCTTGACACTCCAACACAAGGAAATGTTTTTTTTGATGATCTCTGTTTACAAACAATCAACCCTTCTACTCTTGCACAATTTTTAAATAAATCAATTGGACTTGTATTTCAATCTTCTCATTTAATTCGCGAGCTTTCTATTATAGAAAATATCATACTTCCTGGTATGATTAGCGGAAAAAACAAAAATGATTGCGAAAAAAAAGCAATTGAATTACTCCATACAATAAATCTTTTTAATAAAAAAGATAGTAAACCCGGTGAACTTTCTGGCGGACAACAACAACGAGTCGCCATTGCTCGAGCTATTTTTAATGAACCGGCATTTTTAATCGCTGATGAACCAACAGGAAACCTCGACCTTGTAACAGGAAAAACAATTATAGAACTTTTACTTTCATGCCATCGACAGTGGGGCATGGGCCTTATTATTAGCAGCCACGATGACTATGTCACCAATGCGATGAACGAAATTTATGAGCTCAATAGAGGATTACTCAAGGAAACATATGCTCACGCAAAAAACAATTCTTAAAAAAACAATCGAAGTTGGTAGCTCAACGCTCTTGAGCAGATTTTTTGGAATTATTCGCGATGTATTATTAATTCGTTACTTAGGGGCAACAGGACTCTCTGATGCATTCATCACTGCATTTAAAATTCCTAATTCATTGCGCAAAATTTTTGCTGAAGGAGCTCTTTCAGCCACTTTCACGCCAACGGCAGTACATATATTACAACAGAAAAAGCAACATGATTTTGCAGGATTAATGTCACTTTCTTTTTTAGTTTTTGAAAGCATGGTTCTCGTTCTTTGCGCTTTTGTTATGTATTATGCTGAACCAATTTTACGATTTATAGCGCCAGGATTTTCTGATCAACAAATTATTAATGCAGTACCACTTCTTCATATTCTTATGCCTTTTATTCTCTTTATTTCAAGTAGCGCCCTTTTAGGTGGCGCACTTCATGCTGTTGGCCATTTTTTTATTCCGGCCATCGCTCAAGTAATTCTTAACATTATTTTTATCGCTGGTCTTTGTATATCAATGTTTTTCAACTTACCTATTAATTATTTATGTTGGTGTATACTTTTTAGTGGCCTTGTTCATTTTATTATGCACGTTGCAATGTATATTAAATTTAATTTCAGTTTTGGCGCAATCTCACGCTATGATTTTCACGTTTTTAAAACTATTATAAGTAAATTCTTTTTGTGTTTACCAAGCGTGAGCATGATGGAAGTTGCACATTTTATTGATACAAGCTATGCATCACTTCTTCCCTCTGGATCACTATCTCTTATATCGTATGCAAATCGTTTTATTGGTATTCCTCTTGGCGTGTTTGCCGTCGCATTTTCCACCATTTTACTCCCTCATTTTTCACGAGTTAATACCTATAACCCTAACCGTCTCCCTTTTTATCTTCTTGAATCTGCTAAATTAGTTTTCTGGATAACTATACCTGCCGCACTGCTCATGAGCTTTTTTTCTCATGATATTTTTTATACTCTCTTTTTTTCAGAAAAATTTACGCTTGCCCACGTAAATGAAGCAGGCAACATTTTAATAGTTTTTACCTTTGGACTTTTCTTTTTTTCACTTAATAAAATATTGCTCAATCTTTTTTATTCCATTCACGCTGCCTGGATCACCGCAATTGTTTCATTATGCGCAACAGGAATCAATATCTTATTCAATCAACTTTTAATTGGACAATTTAAAACCCTTGGCCTTGCAGCAGCAACAACAATCTCTGGCATATTTCAAACAGTATTTTTTTTACTCATTTTACACCAAAAATATAACTTTAAACTTTACATTGGACGATTTTTACAGTTCATGTTCTATTACATAGTACAACTTGTACTATTTGACATCTTTTTTATTTTTTTATATTATTGTATAATAAAGCTTATACACTATATGCCAACAAACTGCATGCTATTTTTGACTGAAACCATTGGCCTCTGGTTATGGGTTGGCCCTTTGACTATGATTTGTATATTTTTAATATGGTATACGCGTACTTTATTTAAAGTTCATCTACATTTTATACCATAAAAAATTACTATAGGGATATTATGAACCACCTTTTCTCTGCCGGCGTTATTACGTATACAGTACATAATAATAAAATCGAATATCTCTTATTGCATTATCCTAGTGGTCATTGGGATTTTCCAAAAGGGAAAATAGAAAGTGGTGAAACAAAACAGCAAGCTGCGCTGCGAGAACTACACGAAGAAACAGAACTTACTGCACAATTACATGATAATTTTATGGAATCATTTTCATATATTTTTCATGACCAACAAAAAAAATTAACACAAAAAACTGTTTATTTTTTTATTGGATCAACAATGGATAGATCAGTAAAACTTTCATATGAACATATTGATTTTCAATGGCTTACCTATAACAAAGCATTTAAAATGCTCACGTATGATAATGCTAAAGAAATATTAAAAAAAGCTCATAAACATTTATTATCTTTAAAGGACTCTCTATGAAAAGAATGTTATTAACTTCTTTTATTTCATTACTATCAATTGCAGCTCATGCAATGAACATAAACACTGGCACAACAAATCAACAAATTATTAAGCCTTCAATGCCAGTCTTTCACGATTTGCTTATAGAATGCAAAACTAATGCTGAATGGCGTACTCCACAAATGACATTTCCTACACCTCCATCACAAATAGCTCCATCAAAGTATCTTCTCTCTCCTAAAAATCGTAATAAGATTATGTATGAAACAAATGGAAGCATTAGAATTCTTCCATTAAACCGAAAACCATATTGTACAAAAAAAGCAATAGCAAAAAAATATACCGTCGTAGCACCTTTGCGTACAGACGGCAAAAATAAACCACTAATTCTCATTCCTTATACAGAAAAAAAACAATAAAGTAATTAAATACAACAAAAAAACCCCGCTATTTTTATAGCGGGGTTTTTTTGTTGTAAAAGCTGAATTTTACCCCAAAACTTATATTTCATTCCAGCCGGTGACCTCAGCCCCATTCTCCATTTCATTACAAATGGGGACCCCTGCCATAAGAAAAAAACTCAGATTATATCTGAGTTTAATAAGAATTGGTTGCGGGGCTGGATTTTACCCCAACTTACACTTCATTCCAGTCGGGGACCCCTCATAAAAAGAAAAAACCAACTATAAGTTGGTTTAATTTTGGTTGCGGGGGCTGGATTCGAACCAGCGACCTTTGGGTTATGAGCCCAACGAGCTACCAGACTGCTCTACCCCGCGGCATATTTTTTATATAATTTTAATTACTATAAATAAGAAAAGTTACTATAACTATACGAGTAGTTTCATTATTTGTCAAATAAAACATTACCTTTTTCTTCATTTTTTTAACGATAAATACTATTCTTTTATCAAAAAATATTCAACAACGCCCCTAACCTTCTTTTTTTCAAACTGAAAATTTAAATTCTTGATTTTTAAGCCACATATACACTAAACTTAATAGAAAAGATTAAAAAATGGAAGGTAAAACGTGAATAATCTTGTAAAAAATACCATTATTTCGGCATTTTTACTCACGCAATTAATAAAAATTCAGGCATATAACTATCCCTTTTTTAACCACACAAATAAGCCAATCGCTATTGCTATTCAATTTCGTGGAGCAGAAAAAGAACCTCTCTACCCAAAATTGATCAGAGCTCAATCAAAAGAAACATTTGAAGAAGGAAATCACGACATTCCTCTTATTAAAGCAAATTTCTGCCTTCATCATATTTATTATGTAAAAAAACCAACAACTATTCATAAAAAAAATAAATATTCCAACGCTCCTTGGAAAGAAATCACGATCAATTGGGTTGATTCAAAAAATTATGATCAATTAATCCAATCAAGAGATATTGCAGCTATTAAAAAAAGTGTCCCAACTGATAAACACCAATCTCTTTGTCAAGATAGACATTTTGATATCATTGAAGATGAATACGGTAAACTTTATATTATTTCACCAGTAACAATAAATTAACGTAAGTTCAATTTAAAAAATGAATATCTATATAATCATCTGATCGCTATATCCGCCACTCCGCTCGCCCTGAGTTTTTTTGTCTGCAAAAAAGTATCGAAGGGTGCAAGCTAAAAAATATTTTTAGAATACAACATCGTAATCTATCATATATTGATTCATATTATTATTAAGATTATAAAACATTAAATTTCAATAACATCGCACCCTTCGATACTTTTTTGCAAACAAAAAAACTCAGGGCGAGCGGAGTGACGAATATAATGATCAGATGATTATAATCATCATTAATTTATATTAAAATGAAATTAGTTGCTCACATTAAAAACAATATAACTACCCCACCATTTATTCATTCAATTCAGCAATCATCCCATACTTATCAATAAATAAAGAGCAGCTATAGGACACATAAATAATATCTCGTTGCCATGCAATTGCTCTCATACGCGCTACTTGCAACAAAAGATCAGATATATATAAAGCACAAGACCCTAAAAATGCTCTATCATTAACCAATGCAATGATAGCAATATTTTTATATATATCATCGGGATATTCATTAAAAAAAAGCTCTGAACATATATACGGCACGCATGTCATACAACCTGGCATCACTATCGGCAACCGATCATTAACTGAAATGGTAGTTGAATGTACCGCATCACCATAAACATCTTTTACCGCAGAAAACAAAGAAAGCCATGCAAGGCGCTCTGATATGAGTACTGCATGACGTTTATCAAAGCATTGTTGTAACTGGCCATTATAAACCCAATACGCTGTATTATAATAGTTACCATTATCATCATAACGAAATGATCCAAAAATAAGATGAATAGCTTTTCCTATATACTTTTCACTCCATATCTGTAATAATTCAGGAGAATGCCCAAAAGCAGTACAATTAAGCGCTGATTCTGGCATTATAATAATATTAGTATCGTGATAACGCGCGATAATTGTGCGCAACTCTTGGCCTGCAATTTTCATCATCACAACTGGATTTTTATCATGGGAATATGTCATAAAAGGAATACTTTTTATACGCGACAGATAACAAGGGCTCCAATTTTTTGGTACGCTACTACACAAACACCATATCCATGGTATGCAGACAATTAGCCAAAACAAAATAGAGCCATAACTGCGCAACCGTATCACTGCAACGCTACTGACTGAAAACAATAAAAACAACATCGTTAATAACGGCTTTCCTATGATAGGCAATAATAATAACATCTGAGGATGCTGCGCAAGCGGTATCAATGGATGCATTAATGGATATCCTTCTTTAATGCCAAAAATCCACAGACAATACCAATCTGTCCACATAATAAAGAGCATAAGTACGGTAGCCCACAAGAAAAGTCGAGCAACTAACAACTTAGAACTTGAATCATTAATTTTATATAATTGATGTATTTTCCTGCGCTCGTCCTGATATTTCGACAAGCTCAGTAGTAAACACTGAGCCCAGTCCTTGCTGCGCTCGTCCTGAACTTGTTGAAGGATATCCTCGAGCGCTCGAAGAAATCCTTCAACAGGTTCAGGACGAGCGCAAAAAAAAGAATTCAAAGAAATAGCTTTATGGTTATATGCTATGAACTCGACAAATTGTAGCATTTTTGTCGCACACCAAAAAAGTACCGCTACCGATGAAGCTTGATACAAAACAACAGCTATTCCCAATAATAAACCAATAGGCCATGATTTACCTGCCATACAGGCAATTACATAAATCCCACCATATACATGTAACAAAAAAGTAGCTATACCCCAGATATATCCATGAATAAACAAAAGATTTTGTGTACAAGTAACATATAAAAGAGGAATGGGGAAAAAAAATATCAACCACCAAAAATAATGCATATATAAAAAAGGAATTGCATATAAAAAGACTGATAAAAATAATAAAAACCAATAAAAATTTTTCACCTAAACTCCATCACACCAACTCTTCCACAATAACAATATTCATATAAATAATAGTAGGGACTGACTCATTAAGCCAATCCCTATTATCATTAGTAAAATTTCTTAGACTCTATTATTTAAAAGGATTAATAAGCGAAGGAAAAGGTAATTTCTCAGGCAATATCCCTGACTCAATAGCCTTTTCTTTCAGCTCAAAAAATTTACGTCCAGCCTCTTTAACAAGTTTAGCTTGATCTAATGCTGATTTATCTAAAAATTGATTCCCTTGTTTAGCAAAATTATATTCCGCATTGTAATCAATATATTTTTCGCCTGCTTCTCTAATTTGATCAATTAATTCTTGCTGATTATCACCAAACAATAACTGTATAAGATTATCTTTATTATAGCCTATTAATAGCAAGCTACCAATTATTGCTGTAGCAACACCAATTTTTTTTCGTGCGCTCCATCCATTTACCGTATCTTTAACTGATTGCGGCACCCAACTTGCTGCATATTCTTTTCCTTGTTGCCAATATGATTTACTTTCTAATTTTTGCGGCTCTTGAGTGCAAAAACTAATACCTGGCTGCATAACTGCGTAAAGCGCAAATGCAATGAAAAAATTTTTATATTTCATGAAAAATTCCCCTTCGATATAATAATTAAATTTTACTATTCAAATTGAATATACCACATGGGGGGGGCTAGTCAACAAAATTCTTATAGAAATCTAAATAATTTATAGCTCAATAATCACTAATGCTGTTGCATGATTACGGCTATGAGATAAAGAAATATGAAAAATCAATCCTGCCAAATCAATACCAATATCACCATGTAAAGCAATATAAGGTCGATTATTGGTCTTAATAATAGAAATACGTGAACACAACGTTAAAAATGGTAATGAATAATTTGGTTGCGCATACGATAATGCTTTAAAGAGCGCTTCACGCGCAGCAAAGCGCACCGCAAACCGTTCCGCACTTTTATTGGGTTGCTGTAAACAATAATCAATTTCTTGCGGTGAAAAAATACGGGACAGTTTTTTTTTTGAATAGGTATACCATAACGCAAAACGTTCTATCTCTACGGTATCAACGCCTATGCCTAGGATCATTTACGTTCGTTTCCTTCGACAAGCTCAGGACGAACGGAATTAAAAACTTAACTCCTCTCCATTCTTATGATTATCCCCGTTCGTGGTGAGCTTGTCGAATCCATACGAACGTCTTGCATTATAAATAAAAATTTACTGATTCTCTTTTTCCAAATATTGATCAAGAGATCGATACATAATCGCTTCTTGAATATGTACCACATCAATCAACTCAGATGAAGCCAAATCAGCAATAGTACGCGCAACTTTTAAAATTTTATGATAGCCACGCATACTTAAATTAAGTTTATCAAATGCTTTTTTAATAATAACCTCTGCCGCAGGAGTTACCACACAAAATCGTTCAACCATATCAGCTGACATAAAATTATTATACGTATACGCATTACCAAATCTATTTTCCTGAATAGAACGCGCTATTTGCACTTTCTCATAAAGCATTGCAGTGGTTTGTGTATCAGGCGATGTTTTAATTGCATCATATTCAATTGATTGTACATGTACCTGCAAATCAATGCGATCTAATAATGGTCCTGATAATTTACTAATATATTTTACAATTTGTTGACGAGAACATACACATTGCCGTTTTTTATCACCAAAAAATCCACACGGACATGGATTTAATGCGGCAACAAGTAAAAACGATGCAGGAAAAGAAACTGTTTGTGCAACGCGTGATATTGATACTGTTTTACTTTCTAATGGCTGTCGTAATGCTTCAAGTGTATCACGCTTAAATTCGGTCAACTCATCTAAAAATAAAATACCATGATGCGCAAGGCTTATTTCTCCGGGCTGAGGATATGAACCGCCACCAACAAGGCCTGCTTGAGAAATAGTGTGATGGGGACTACGAAATGTACGATTAATGATAAGTGATTGATTAATTAATTTACCCGTAATTGAATAAATTTTACTTGTTTCTAAAACTTCATCAAACGTCATCGGAGGCATAATAGATTGCAAACGTTTTGCAAGCATTGTTTTACCAGATCCAGGGGATCCAATAAAAAGAATATTATGACGCCCCGCTGCTGAAATTTGCAATGCTCTTTTTGCAAGCTGTTGACCCTTAACATGAGCAAAATCAAGCGTATCATCCTTATGTTGTGCGGTAATATAGTCATCAAAATTATACACCGCCGGCGTAATAACTGTTTCTCCGCGCAAATACGCAATCAACTCAGTAAGATGATCAACACCAATAACTTCCAAATTTTTAATAAGCGCTGCTTCCTGCATATTAGCTTTTGGCACAATGATACGTCGTTTTCCTAATTTTTGTGCATCATATGCTATTGCCAATGCGCCTTTAATAAAACGGATACTTCCATCAAGAGAAAGCTCGCCCAAAAAAATTGTTTCATTAATAAAATCAGTTGGTATTTCTAAAAATTGATTTGCAATAAGAATGCCAACAGCAATGGGTAAATCAAATAATGTACCTTCTTTTTTAAGATCGGCAGGAGCCAAATTAACCGTAATACGTTTAGCGGGAAGACGAAATCCAGCATTTTTAAGTGATGTTAATACTCGTTTACTACTTTCTTTAATAGCAGTGTCTGGTAAACCAACTATATAAAATTGGACAAGACCAAAAGAAATATCAACTTCTACTTCTACCAAATGAGCATCAACACCAATTGTTGTTGCAGAAAATATTTTTGCATGCATTGCGTAAATTCTTATAAGTAACTATTTCAAAAATTAAACAAATGTATTAATTACAATATATATCATAACTTTTATTATTTGGAAATAGATATGTACATTATTCGTGTGCAACAATCAACTATGCTCAATTAATTAGAGTGGTAGTTTTTCAAAATATTCGTAAACTAATCAATATTAATGGGCAATTAAGCAGACATATGGAGAGCCATGAAAAAAAACATAACTATTTCATCATTATTTACACTTTCACTCTGTCTTTATCTCAACGGAACAATACTGATCAAAGGAGACAAAGATGCACCAACAGGGGAAACATTTTCTTTTAGTGTCAATAAAAATATTATCAGTCAAAAAACCGGTAATTTTTATGAAAGCGCACTCACCAATATTACCAGCAATCAGGAATTTGCACTTTCACGTCTCATGCGTGGTGCAATAGCTTTCATGCCACTTACACCTGAAACAGCAAATGTTGATAGCGTACCTCACTCAGCTAATCCTCTTTTTGGTGCAGGCATTATAGCACTGGCTCTCTTTGAACTTGAAGATGGTTTTTTAACACGAGATGTTCCTTTGGTAGTAACCGAAAACGAACAGGCTAAAGTATATATGCTTGAAGCAAGTAATACGCCAGAGTCAACAACTATTGTATCATCTCTTGATGTTCATGATGCGCAAGGAGCTGTATCAAATGGCATTATTGAGATGACATCAAATAATCTCAGTCATCTTTTTGCTGCCGTCAAACCAAATGGTGGCCAATTTGGAGATATTTCAAGCGGGATCGCGCTATTACTCCGAGGAACTCTCAATGGACAGCGAGTGTTTGGCGAAGTTAATGCACAAACGGGCGATTCGAATACACCACAAGCTCTACGACTTGACCCAACGTCACCAGTGCTCAATATTCAATCTTCTATTTTACAAAACATAGCACCTAATATTGTTTTTCTTCATTGGGACAATGCACTCCAATTACTTTTTATTGGATTACAAGTTACCGCCAACAGTTCACCTGACGACGGAGCTCGTGCTATTGCAGTATGCTCTCTAGTTGAAAAAGCGGGTATACAACTACAAACAATTGCCCCTGATAGCGCTTTTGATGATGGCAATACCAATAATATTATCGGTGTACGCGGCGCGGGAAAACAAGTATCAATTCACGCCGTAAACACAATCTATACAAGTACTGCTCTTAACTATTTAATTGTTGTAGGTGGCACTGGCGATCCTGCAAGCACGCAACAATTAGTATCAGCATTACCCCTTGTTAATACGAGTAACAATAAAGGAACAATTGCTCAAAAAAATGCAGTTCCTCATAATATTTTTCAAGACGCAAACGTTCCACATCTTATTGGACGTACGCTCAATAATACCGCAACAACACAAGCAGAAATGCCGCAAGCAACTGATAGCGCAGTGCAAGTCGGTGGAGGACCGCTCATGGCAGGGCCAATTGTTAATATTATTACGCGCGATGATACCGTGTTTGCTTTTGTCGGTGATAATACCGGCACCAATGCTCCTGGTGTTTATTCTTCTCAAGCAATTTTTAATCAATCAGGGAAAATAACCTCATGGACAACATGGCAACGGGCAGCGGGAACAACGGAAAATGTTTTTGGTCTTGCATTAGAAGCAGCAAATGGAAATTTTATCATCGCATCAGGAAACAACGCCAACACCGTTAAAACGGTAGAACGTACTGTATGGTCAAAGGGCTCTCCATCAGGCCTACAACCACTTACCACTCTTTTAGATAGTACATTTCCATCATCAAATGGTGGAATACAATCTTTGCAAACATTTTTACCACAAAGCCCTGGATTGCAAAACATTACTGCATTAGTGGCCGGCGGTATTGGTACTATAGTAATAACGCAAACAGGAGAACTGAACAATAATGGCATTATTATTCCAACTCCTGCTACCAACGATAATACTGTTGTTATAACTGATGACGTACTTAAAAACATTGGACCTATTACGGCACTTGAATTTGCTGCAAATACAACTAACGGTTGGCTTTTTGTTGGTGGATCTAATGGACTTGCCATACTTGCAAATAATGATGGATCTGGATGGAATGCAACAACAGAATTAGGTAATAATTTAAATGGATTAACGAGTACTATGCAATTTCATATCGTTGGCAATTACTCATTTGTACAACAACTAATCTATGATGGTAACTTTTTATACGTCATCACTCATAATACCGTTGATCGCATAGATCTTTCTGCTGCAAACTTTAATTTTAATGCTATCAATGCAACAACAATTGCAACACCGGGCATTAATGGCATTACAACAAACGGTGGATTTTTAAATGGTATATTTTCTCAAGCATGTGGTATTATTGCAACAACTAACGGCCTCATTCGCATCGGAGATAACAAAGACGTACGCACAATCACCAATGAAAATGACGCGAATTGGACAACCATTACAATTCCAGAAAATGCTGGTGCACCAACAGCTCTTTATGCGGTGACAAGCTCTAATCGCGCACAAGATATTACGCGTAATAAAGGTGGATTTTTTTATGTTCTTACTGCTAATTCCGGCATTAACCAATCACGAATAAATAGATTTGCGGTACAACCACTTGCAGCAAATGAAACAATGACAGCTCAAACTATACAACCTTTTGATGATTTATTTATAAAAAATGTCCCTTCATTTTTATTATCATTTGGTGAATTTAGAAGCAACTTTGCAACAGATGGAGCTCTTTATTTTGCAACCAGAAATCAAAATATCAACATTCCTCCAATAGTATTACTCACTCCACCATTTCCAACACCACGAGTAGGAGTAAAAAACATTGGTGACATGAGCATGTTAGTAAAAATAGATATGCAAAATGGAACAGAAATAAATGCATTGGAACGTAGTCAAGCTTCAGGGAGCTGGATTATTGCAGGAAATTTTGATACACAAGTACTTGAATAATACATAGGTAAAACTTTCTAGAAATAACATAGGATGCTGCAATGACGCGCAGAAAAGGAATAGTACTTTTAATACCATTTATCTCATATATCTTTATGGCTAATTCCATAAAGGCAATGAACATTGTTAATACCATGTGGCCATATGATACATTGATCCGCCCCACCTTTAATAATCAACGACCATGGCAAGTAGCTTTTTATACGGAAGGCGGATTTCACAACGCAAAAGGTTTTAATGAAGACGGTGAATCAGTAAATCCATTACGTATATGGAATAAGCAACAAAATGCGCTTGCCATGCTTGAAGGTTTTCCTGAAAATAGCGCAATTGCTCAGCTACGAACAGCGCTCCTTGATTGTGATAATGGCATCCGTGGACGATTTGATGTATGTGGCGATTTACAACTAAATTTTAGTACCTCATTTGCTGCACGATTCTTTTTTGCCAATGATTGGTCACTCGGTCTCTATCTTCCTGTTTATAAAATGAGACTAAAAGATATTAATTTTGTTGATCTCACGCCAAATCTTGATAATCTCGACAAACTTGTCCACACTTTACTCACTGATCATTTAGCAGCAAATGTCATGGCTCTTGGATGTCTTGATTTAAACCCATGGCAACGAACAGGTGTTGGCGATTTAACACTATTAATTGAATGGTTTCGCGATTTCTATCAAAATAAACCATTTTTAAAATGTGTACGCGTCGATTGGCGTCTTGGCCTTGGATTTCCAACCGGACTTCGTGAAAATGAAAATTTAATTTTTGCTATCCCATTTGGTTATGATGGCGCAGTCTCTCTGCCATTTGGCTTAGGCCTTGATCTTACCCTCGGCACTCACTTTAAATGTGGTGTTGATGTACAACTTACTCAAGTTTTTGGTCATGCGCGCACACGACGTATCAAAACAGATGTACAACAAACTGAACTTTTATTACTCCAAACAACTCCTACCTTCAAAGATTATGGTATTGTACAACGCTTTAATTTATATGTTGAACTGTATCAATTTCTTTATGGACTCTCATTTAAAGTTGGTTATCAATTTCTTAAACAAGGAGATGGTGAATTCTCACTAAAGACACAAGCGTTTTCAAACAATATTGCTAATACCTCACCTCGACTTGAACATTTTACCATGCATCATATTATCACTAAATTTACCTATGATTATGGCTATCACCGCCCCAATGCTCGCACACGGCCGGAATTAGGCCTCTTTACACGACAACCATTTAATGGTAAAAATGTAGCATTAATTCCAACAATTGGTTTTGTTATTTCAATTGATTTTTAAAAAAATGTTATAAAAAGGTAGTCATAATGAAAATTCAAATGCAGAGTATCATTGCATTACTTATTATATCATCATATGTGCTCGCGGCGGATCATAGCCAGTATCGCAACTGTATCATTCTGCTTGATGATCATGACAGTGAAAATGTGGGACAAGCACGATGGTTTTTAATAAGTAGAATTCAATCGGCAATTGCTGAAAAAAGTACTCCATTATTAATAAGCGCAACTCTCTGGAACTCATTTATTGAACGAAAAATTTCTTTTCAGCAAAACGTACCCTATAAAAAAACTAATTTTTATAAAATACATAACCTTTATACATCTATTAACGAACGAATGAAATATTGGAGTAACTACTACAACTCCATAAGCACTGATATAGCTCAAAACAAAAAATTAGTCATTCAACGTATCAATAAAGAATTTTATCATGATAAAGAAAACATCTCTGAAATAGATTATCAATTTTTACTCGTTTTCTTCACCGACTTTAGTCCCCAAGAATGGGACGTTTATACCAATGATGGTGGGTTGTATTTACTGATTCCTAAAAATTATAGTGAAAAACTCTCGCCTCTTGGTTTTAAAATTGATTCTTTAAAAAAAGTTATTGATCCTGAAGATACAACATGCATATATTTTGCATCTCATAATCAAAAATCATTTTCAGATTCTTTGCCTGATTTTTTTCTCACCTACGATGATTTTGATAATAAAGAGATTCCTTATCAATGGAATATAGTGACCGCGGGACATGGCGGATCACGATATAGAGAAAATAATAATGATGGAACAATAATTTGGTCTGGCGAACCAATCATCAATAATCTTACCTTACAAGAATTTAAAAACATGCTCGAATTCTTCCACTCAAAAGTAGCTACTCATAATTTTCATTATGGCACCTGCTATGGTGCTGGCAATCATGAACTACTCATTTTTGAAAATGATCATAATAACACCTATAATTTTGCAATCATATGCGATTGCTTGACCGATTGTACAACATATTGTAAATGGCTAACCCCGCTTCCCTGTCATGCAAAATCGTGTATAACGCCATATGATATAATCTATGACGAGTCAGAAAAATGTTGGCAATTACCACTAACTCCTCTCTATTATTGGAAACAATTTTTCAATGATATAAGTTCTATTGATTTTTCAACGAGCTCAATTGAGCGTCTTTATGCAGTAACAAAATCAATTACGTATGCAAGTATCGCAAATATTCCTTTACTCTGCCTACCTAATACCCAAACATTCTTTCCCCTACAACCAACAGACGTAATAAAAATAGACAATGCTCTCTTGCAACTTGCAGAAACCGATGATGAAGATATTATCCTCTCTCACCTACGAATAATTTTAATAGAAAGTAACTGTGTTACGCCAACCATTCAGCTCTATCATCAAGAACCATTGCGTATTATTTCAATTAAACCAGATGATGCATTGCATTACATCAAAAAAATAGAAGCACATAATTACATTAATTTACCGAGTGCTTTTTGGCAAGCAGAATATCAACGCTACAATAAAACTTTTATCATTGATGAATGCTCATTTCCTGCATTGCATGACTTTAGAGACATAGAATCTCAAACAAAACAAATAACACTCAAAAATATAATCATTACACAACAACAATTTCAGTATATGCGTATATTTTTCACCATTGATGGTACGGCGCTGATGATCATTGCATCTAAAACAAGTGAGGAATCCCCTCATGCTCAAGTCAAGGAAATTATACAAATGACACCGGCAGCACGGGATAAATATGAAGAATACTACGCATCATTGAAACAAAGTGTAATAAATAGTTAACAAAAAAATTAAAAAAAAGATAAATTAACACAAGTTCAATGTGAATTATTTTTGACAATATCAATTTAGTCATTATATTCCTCGTTTCAGTTCATCCCGAGTATACATTACCTACATCTCCCTATCAGAATTAATCTTGATTTTTTCCTGCGCTCGTCCTAATACTTCGACAAGCTCAGTAGTAAACACCCCGTCTGGCCTCCGAAGCCTCGGCAAAGGCGACTTGAAGAATATCTTCAAGCGCACATCTTTATATTTTAAAATGCTTAAAAAGAACGTGAGTTCGATATGAATTATTTTTGATAATATCGATTCAGTCAGTTTATTTCTTCTTCCGCTCGTCCTGAGTGTTTTTGTCTTCAAAAATGTATCGAAGGATGCGATCTAATCATATTTTAGGACCTAGAGCATCTAATAAGGCAATAAACAAAAAACACAAATAATAACGTATTATGTTTTATTTTATATTTCATCCTTCGATACATTTTTGAAGACAAAAACACTCAGGACGAGCGCGATTAAGATCAAATTAATTTTCATATATATCATTTTATTATATTAATTTTTTATATTAATTGCTTAAAAGATGTAGGTAATACATAGTCAGGACGAACGAAAGAAGAAATGAACTGACTGAATCGATATTATCAAAAATAATTCATATCGAATTCGCGTTCTTTAAACAATAATGCTCACAAAATATAGCTGCATTTATAATATATACTATTAGAAACAAAACAAAATCATTTCCAGTCAATCGTTTTAGGGTGTATTTGACGATTTTATTTCTATATGGTAATCTTATTACAGTATTAAAAATGTATGAAAGGAATAGTCTAATATGAAATGCAACACCTTTTATAGATAAAATTATTACTAAATTATATTCTATCAGAAAGGTGTTGCATTTCATATTAGACTATTCCAAAAAAACTATTTATATAAAAAAGGATTTAATATGAGATATTTATTATTATCATTAGCATGTTTATTTGCAATGATAAGCACTATGAATAGAAATGAAATGATGTCAACAAAGGAAAAAACAGAATTTCACGAATTGAAATGTAACTTACAATTACATAAACTGAACGAAATTATCAAAGATCATCCTGCTTATAAAAAGGATTATCCCGAAACAAGAATAGAGCCAAAATCAAAAACAGAATTTCACGAATTAGAAGGTAAATTAGATAAACTGCAGAATTATCCCGAAAAAAGAACGCTGACAGAATTAAAAACAGAATTTCACGAATTAGCATGTAAGTTACGTAAACTGAGCGAAACTATCAAAGATCTTCCTGTTAATTCCGAAAAAAGAAAGAAGGCAGAAACAGAATTTCACAAATTAGTATATAAGTTACATCAACTGGATAAAATTATTATAGAGAGGTATGATGAAAGGTGGTTTCAAGTGAATTTTGATGGATACAAACGAGCAATCAAAGTGGTTACTGCCCCATAACTGTAATACGGGATCCTTGTCCCTGATGATTCTTCAAGATTAATACACTTGGTTGGCAGTTCCTTTGCTAAGTACGGTTTTTATAAACCAAGAACCAAAACAGGATTTCTGTCAACCTTCTTTATAATTATGAATATATTTACATCGAACTCGCGCTAGTTAACGACGAGCCGCACTTCTTACACTTTCTTGTAATGATGCTGTTAATGATTCTTTTTTTGCTTTAGTTTTTTTGCTAAGTTTTTTAATACCTTTTTTTGATCGGTTTTTCTGAGATAATGCTTTTTTTAATTTTTCTATAAATGTGTCTTTATAATTGCTTAATACCAATTTTTTGTGCGTAAGTTTATTAATTAATAATAATGCAAGATCCAATTCTTCTTTGGTAATTTTTACTGATTCCAATCCTTCTAAAGGGACAGTACGAATTTCATAATGATAATGCAATGTATTTAACAACAACACATTTTTATAAAAACTAATGGCAACAATATACTCTTTTTCACGCATAACAAACTGACCTATTGCTACTTTTTTCGATTTTTTAAGCGCGCAAGCAAAAAGATAAAATGCTTTATCTTTTGCTTTATGAGGCATCATATAATAATGATCACTAATATATAATATCTCCACCTCGTCTTTATCAACAAACTCTTTTATATTAATGGTATCAATTGTTTCAGGTTTTAATTGTTGTATTGCCTCTTCCGTCATAATAAAAAAAGAACCATCACTTTTTTTAAATCCTCTCACGGTGTCATCCCACGCAACTTCTTTTGCACAATGTTCACACCATCGTATATTTTTTAATCGATTATGACATTTACCACACAATATATTAAATCCAAATTTATGTTCAGCAATACCGGAATAAAGCTGCACTGGTATATTTAATAATCCAAATGAAATTGAACCGGACCAAATAGCTTTCATTATAAAAATCCTTTTTCCTATACTGTAATCTTATACATATAAAAAAAACTATATTTTAAAAATACATAGGAAAATAATCATGTCTTTATTCCAACTCATCTCTCCCGAACAAAAAAAACTACTACGCAAAGAAAAAATGTCCTCTTTTATTAAACCAATGCTTGCTCAAACAACAAATAATATTCCTTTTTCTGATAAAAAATGGATATTTGAACCTAAATTAGACGGCGAACGTTGTTTACTCTTTAAAAACGGAAATACTGTTATATTAAAATCACGCAACAATAAACTACTCAATGAAAGTTACCCAGAAATTGTTACTATTGCAAAAAAACTTGCACTTCCGAACTGTATTATCGATGGCGAAATTGTAGCCTTTAAAGATAAAGTTTCCAACTTCTCATTATTGCAGGAAAGATTTGGTGTTGATTATACAAGAAAAATATCAGCACCAAAAATACCCATCTCATATTATGCATTTGATATTCTTTTCTATGACCAATATCTTACAACAAATCTTCCTTTGCTTACTCGTAAAACTATTCTCAAAAATCTTATTCCATTTAAAGGAATTTTTCGCTATATGCGTCACAAAAAGAACAACGGAATATCATATTTTAAACAGGCATGTAAAAATAAATGGGAAGGCTTAATCGCAAAAAAAATTGAAAGCACGTATATTTCAAAACGATCCCCTCAATGGCTTAAACTGAAATGTATCAATGAACAAGAATTTGTTATTGGCGGCTACACACAACCTACTCGATCACGTATTAATTTTGGAGCACTACTGCTTGGTTATTATGAAAACGGAAAATTACATTATGCAGGAAAAGTAGGAACAGGCTTTAATGATATAATTCTTAATGAACTCGGCGCTCTTTTGAAAAAATATACAACAACAAAAAATCCTTTTACCAATTATGATCTTTCCATACACAATGTTCATTGGGTTAAGCCAATCCTTGTAGGTGAAATACAATTTACTGAATGGACATCAACTAACAAATTACGTCACCCTAGCTTCTTGGGATTACGTCGTGATAAGATAGCAAAAAATGTAAAAAAAACTTAATTCTAAACCTTAAAAAAAAGGATCTTGATGCAAAAAATCATTTCCAATACGTACTACGTTCTTATGTATTTACTTTTATTAACACCACTGCATAGTTATAACTTTATTGCTAATACCGCAACAATAAACTCAGGCATCACTCCAGCAGGAATTGCAATCACTCCCAATAATCGCTATGCCTACATTGCAAATAACAATAACTACGGACTGCAAGGAGAAGATTCTATCACCGTCATTAAATTAAAAAAGAATACCGTCAAAACAACAATTTTTGATAGCAGTTTTAATCAACCGTACACAGTCACCATAAACCCCGATGGTACACGCGCATATGTCACCAATAGTAACAGCACAACAATCACCATAATCAATACAAAAACAAATGCCGTCATTGGTATTATTGATGGTTTTGATGGTCCATCAGGAATGGTTATAACATCTGATGGTAAAACAGCATATGTTAATAATTATGGCAGCTCTGAAGGCGTTGGTAGCGGTAATGCAATGACCGTACGCATGGTTGATCTTACAACAAATACCATAGTTGGTGCGCCAATCGTTGTAGGCCTTGCTCCCGCCGCATTGGCAATAACACCAAACGGAAAATTTATTTATGTTATTAACTATGTTGATGGCAATCCAGCAACAGGTACCATAAGCATCATACGAACAAGCAATAACACCGTAATTGATATTATCAATGGATTTTCCGGCCCTTTTGCAATTGCAATAACCCCTGATGGTAAATATGCATATGTTACCAATTTTGGAAGTAATAATTTTGAACCAATTGGAACAACAGTGAGCATTGTAAAATTAAAAAATAACACAATCGTTAAAACAATCGATCTTGGCATACAACCAGCTGGCGTTGCAATCACACCAAATGGCGACTTTGCATATGTCAGTAACTATAATACTCTTTATGCAGGTTCACAATTTACTGATTTGACTGCTGGTCAAGGAACAGTTAATGTCATCGATGTTAAAAAGAAAAAATTACTTCCTATAACAATACCTGTCGATCAATCGCCTGCAGCAATTGCAATTACTCCTGATAGCAAGCATGCATACGTTACCAATTTTACCTCTAACACCGTAACTGTTATCGCATTACCTTAACATTAAAATAAAAAAAAGGGCTTGAAATTTTAAAAACTCCAAGCCCTTTTTGTATTTAATTTCTCATAATTATCTTTCTAAATCTTCCATCAAATCAGATATCTTTGCTTCAGCTGCATTTAATGCGGCCGCTTTAAGAAGCTGTTTTTTTAATACATTACAAAGCTTAGTATTACAACGTCGTTCATCTAAAATATCCAACGGAGTTTTTCCATAACTATCTTTTATACGAGCAAGCTGAACAAATTTAGCAATAATAAATTCTTTCTTGTTATTAACAAATTCTTTTATTTTTGATTCACTAACAAAAAATTGATCAGCTCCTGATTGTGTTGCTTGATTTTCAAGCGTAGCTGGACAAAAAGTAACGGTAACTTCATTAACACTTCCACAATAAAGAGCTAGTAAATGCAACAAAGTCTGTCCTTTATCACCAATACCATCTCCAGTAAAATACCGGCTATCAAAATTAATGCTATGAAAATCATCCATAGCATTAATCAAACTCATCATCATGGCAACGAACACAAAAAACACACGTAAACTTTTCATAAAAACTCCACACCTAAAAATGATTATTTTATGCTTATAAAGCATAATTTTAACATGTAAAATTAAACTATTCAATTTCATTTCAATAAAGAAAAACACTATCAAAAAAGTTTAAACAAATCATTTTTGTCTACTTTTTGTATAATATATGTTATTGTCTTGAAAACAATTACACCACAGGAATTTATAAAAGAAGCTCATCATGTTTTAACCACCACATTTTTCTTTTCTAGTTCCCATAATATTTATTTTTTTTAATAAGGATTTCTATGAAAAAAATTCTACATTTATCATTAATCATATCAGTAGCAATAATAACTGGTGCAATTATTGTCAGTAGCGTCATTGCCGGAGGAATTATAGATGGAATAGAAACAATAGCAACAGCCGTTGGTACATTCTTTGATAGAATACCTTTTCTTCCATAAGAATATTTTATGCATCTTAGATTATTAAATACTATTATTTTTTTAAGGAGTTGTAAATGAAAGTTCAGAATCTTTTTTTTATGATGTGTGTATCAATGATATTTGTGTCAATACATCCAATGTTAATTACAACTCAACGCATATCGAATAATTTTTTTAATGTTCAAAAAAGGAATAATAGTAAACCATTTAATATAAGCGTAGGCAAAGGTAGTATTACGTTTGATGTAAATGAAGGCTATACATCAAGAGATTTGCCAAAAATCTATGATAATATTAAAAAATTAGGTGCAATAAAATGTGCTCACAAGTCATTTACCAATCCAAATAGTATAGGAAGAAATATATTTTTTTGTGAATCAGATAAATGCTGTGGTGCAGCATTTTTTTTAGCTATGCAGAAAAATGTAGCAGCGCAACAAAGATCGTATGCAATAAAAGATAGATTTTTAAAAACCGTAGATTCCTGTTTTATAAGCGATGGCAGTGAAATCATCCCCATTAAAGATGGCAGGCATGTATATTTGCAAAATATTGAAAGTACATATAGACAGTTAATTAAATATAGAGTTATTTTACATGAATTTTGTTCAAATATACGTTGGGAAAAGCGTTTAGAATTATATGATATGATTAAAAATATAAATATATGTTTATTCAATCAGGCACAGGTGATTATAGAAGATGGTTTTGAGTGCTGGAAACAGGATCATTTTAAAGTAACTACTCAATAAGTTGTGGTTGACAAATAAAACAATTATTTGCAAACTAATCGCATGAAAAAAATAAATGATTTCTCACAAATGACTAATGCAGAGCTAATAGCTCTCCTTATATCTCTTCAAAACAAAATTGCACTTTTGGAAGCGGAGATTGCACGATTAAAAAAATCTGTGCCAAGCCTGAAGTAAAGCCGAGTAGGCTTGGCAAAAAAGCAGAGGCAGAAAAGAAGCAAAGATCTACAATTAGAACAAAAAAATCTAAAGAATTTGCTGTTCCTACAGATATCATCGTAATTAAAACTAATAATCCACCAAAAGGCGCAATATTTAAAGGATTTCAAAAGCACCGTGTTCAAGAAATGATTACTCTAACAAAGTTAATAGAATTTAGAGTTGCTCGTTGGGAACTGCCAGATGGATCTACTTTTATAGAAGAATTACCTGCTGGATACAAAAATAATCATTTCGGCCCTGAACTACGTAAGCATATTATTTATCAAGTTCATCAAAATGGAGTCACTCAAGAAAAAGTTAGACGAGAACTCATTGATAAAGGAATTGATATATCAGTAGGACAAATAAATAACATCCTTGCTAAGGCAACCAATGATTTTACTTATGAGTATTATGAACTTGGCAAAGCTGGTATTCAAACGAGCGATCATCTTAGAACAGATGATACGAGTAATCGTCATCAAGGAAAAAATGGCTCTACTAATGTAATTGGTAATGATTTATTTACTCATTTTTTTAGTAGCGATTCAAAAAGTAGAATTAATTTTCTGAAAATATTAGGAATGCAAAAAAATCCTAATTATACGATAAACGATGATGCTTTTAAATATGCTAAACAACATAATTTGCCAACAGCCACCTGCGAATGGTTGATTGTACAACAACAATTAACTTATACAAAAGAACAATTTGAAGCATTATTTAATTCAATTGAACTCTCAATACAAAGCGTACGCATTATTAATGAAGCATGTCTCTATGCTTCATGCATTGCAAATGGATTGCCAGAAGATTTAATAATATTAAGTGATGGGGCTCCTCAATTTGCTAAAATTTTAACTCATGCACTTTGTTGGATTCATGCAGAACGTGCTATTAAAAAAATAATTCCTTGCAATGAACAGGAAGTATTGGAAATTAAGAACATCCTAGATTTAGTATGGGCTTACTACAGAGAACTTAGTAACTATCGCCTTAATCCTCTATCAGAACAAAAGGATTATTTATCACAACGTTTTGATGAAATTTTTTCAATAACCATAGAATCTTTGGAGCTTGCCGCTGTATTAAAAAAATTTCGTAATAAAAAAGCAGAACTGTTATGTGTTCTTGATCATCCCAATGTCCCCTTGCACACTAATGGTGCAGAGCGTGACATACGTCCCTTTGTCATAAAGAAAAAAATTTCAGGGGGCACACGTAGTGATCTTGGAAGGCTAGCGCGGGATGTTTTTGCTAGTCTCTTTCAAACCTGTAACAAAAATGGCATTTCTGTCTGGAAGTATCTTGATGATCGTATCAAAAGAATAAACGTTATCCCCAATATTGGCGACGTTGTTCGACTGCGAAATTTAAAAATAAGATCGAGTCCACAATTTTAAACTAACTTTTTATTTTTTAATAATCCTCAATGAAAGGCTGTTTTTTCACGTCTTTTTGTCAACCACAACTTATTGAGTAGTTACATTTTAAAATGACACGTGAAATTGAAAATATACGTTTTTTACGAGAAAAAATTAATGAATGGCATGAAAATGAAAAAAAATATAGTGATAAGATTGCCGATAAGCAATTTAAACAACTATATAAATTAGCTTTAGTAGAAAATAATATTACGACATATAAATTGAATCGTATTGATGAAGAATATAAGTTGTTGCATTGTAACAATAAACAAACGAGAGAATAAAGCAGATGAAATGAAAAAATATATATTTTTAATTGCCACAATTATTTGCGGAATTTTAGCTTCAAGTTTGTGGTATATATCACCGATATTAAAACCTTTTCCAATTCCAACTGGACCCTATTCAGTGGGAACAATGCGTATGGAATTACATGATATATCGCGTAAAGAAATTTACTCTGATAATCCTGATGACATACGTAAAATAGTTGTTAATTTTTTCTATCCAGCGCGCAAACTTTTGCAAGAAAAACAAAATTATTTATCAGATAAAATTGATGAGTTTGCTTTTCTAGTTGCGCAGCACTATGCAATACCACAATGGCTTGCAAAAAAAATGTTTACAATAAAAACAAACGCATGTACCAACGCACCGTTGGCAGAAAATACTACACCATACCCCATCATACTTTTTTCGCATGGATTATTAGGAATGCCAAGCGACATGTACATATCATTATTAGAAAACTTGGCAAGCAATGGATATATTGTTGTTGCAATAGATCATCCTTATTTTAATTTTCTCACTCGTTATAATGATGGAACTATGGTGAGTTCTGCTGAATTGCAAGCGCAATTTCAAAAAATGAACGTTGATGAGCAAAAGCAATTTCAAAGTAAAGCAATTAATATCTATAAATACGATATACAGTTTGTTCTTGATCAACTGGTATGGTTTAATGAAGAGCAAGGCACTGTCTTTTATCATAAGCTTGACCTTAATGCTATTGGAATTATGGGACACTCTGCGGGAGGTACTGCGGCAATTGAATTATGCCGAATTGATAATCGTATTAAAGCCTGTATTGATTTAGATGGTTGGTATGACCATATAATTGGCAATACACCAATCGAACAACCGTTATTATTAATGTTTGGATCAAAAACTATTGAGGTAACTGAGCCTACTACAGAATATCTTAAATGTAAGCAATTGAGCAGAGATGAATATTATGCGCGAGAAGAAAAAATTGCAGAGCATCGGAAAACATTGTGCAATAGTCTGACATGTGAAATGATAACTATTGCTAACGCATCACATGGAGATTTTAGTGATGAAGTTTTTCTTAAGTGGCCATTACGTAAATGGAGTGCTCCTGATGCATATTGGATAATACAAACAATTAATAATCATTGCTTACAATTTTTTAAAAAATATTTACCATATTCCTGAAGACAAAAATTTACTCCCTTGCCACCATAATTAAGTATTCTTATTTTAGTTCACTTTTTGTAAGAAATTTTTCTATTGCGCGTGTAAAGTCTTCTGGATGATTTTTTGATAATATTATTTTACCATGAACAATATTATAAACTTTGTGTTGAATTTCATTAAGGACATTATTAATTAATGTCATATTAGATATAAATTCGGCATTATTACATGGTTTTTCTATAATATTAAAAGCTTGATATATACATGATTTTAACTTTATCATATCAAAACCGCTGAGCTCTGCATTTTGAAATACATCATTTGCTAGATCATGAATAAAACGAATTCTGTATGTATAACTATGCTCTGAATTATTAAGCATTTTTATTATGCTATTTTGCACATCAACGGGACGAAAACAACTAAATAAAGTTTTTTGATCTAACCGTCCCCTGTAGATGTTGCGAGCAAGTTCAATAATATCACAACTAAAATTTTTTATAATGAATTCCTTTTGTGCTACAGGATCAGTAATATTGTGAGATTCAAGATGTTCTATAATCTGTTTTTTAAGATGAATTAATTCTGCATAAGCTATTGGTAAACTTTTATGTTGTATGATAGATAAGATATATTTTATATTATCTGAAAATATAGATTCATATTGTGTTATATCGATACTATCGTTGCGTGACATATAATGATTACAAGCTACATTAAATAAATCAAAGCCATATTTCTTGATACACCATTCTTTTGTTGTAATTGCTTCTTTTGCTGCTTCTCCTATTATTTGAAATCTTAAACTTTCAACGTAATTATATGCTTCTTCAAGAGGAGCATGTATAATTTTATTCAATATAATAGTTACGGGGTCAAAATAAATCTTTTCTACTATTGCAAGACATATCTCTTTTGTGAGCTTATTTTTGCTGATTTTTTTGAAAGCTCGAGAAGACAAATAATTTATTTCATTCAAAAGAACATCAGGATCACCTTTTTGTTGCAAAAGAATGCATTTTTCTTTATATGCCTGGATTATTTTGCGTGATTTTGCATCAACATGCTTGTCAATATAATCTTGAGATGTTATATCAACAAAAAGAGCATCTTCTCCTTCAATAACATCTTCCAAATCATCATAACTATGAGCTAAATTAGGTATACAAGCAATTAATAATGAAATATTAATAAAATAAATAAATAATAAAAAATTTTGACGAATACGTGACACGTAGTTACTCCAAAAAATAATAATTTTGTTGCATTAACTTTATTTGATAAAATTGCTTTGTAACCTAATCTTTTGTTTCTATAATAAATTCATCATTTTCATACTTAATGATAACTTCTTTTGGTTTTAGTTTACATACTTTCTCTTCCCAGTCATCAAGCAATTTTATAAATTGATCCTGTGACATTTTTAAGTTAACTGGGCTTTCTTCTTCTGGATACTGGTCTCTTAATAGTATGTAGCCATTTTGTTTTTCTAATGTTGTTGCATTTGAACTCATATATTGTTGCCGATTATTAAAGGCATATTTTTTAAAAACTGAGGGCCGAGACCCAACATCATCTGTTAAGAAAAGTCCAAGATTGCCCATTTTTATATCAGAAGCATTTATATAGGAGTAACCTTCATAGCTTTGACTTAATAATAATTTTACAAATTCCATATTTACTTTCAATTTTAAGGTTGGAGCTTAGGATAAGCTGTTACAATTTCTCCTCCTTTAGTGACAAACATACGAACAGTAATTCCTTCGTTAGTTAATCCATCAATTACGTATTTTCCACCTTTTTCTGGGGCAATAGCACCGCTTTTTCTAAAATTATAATATGCTTCGTAAATTTTATCAGCTACTTCTTTTTGAGTCCAATGTTGAGGAAAAAAAGTTTTCGGAATTGTCTTGCCATCTACAACTATATCTACGCTATAACATCCATTTTCTTTAATAACTTTATTAAGAAATTTAAATACCTTACTTTTTTCTATAGCACCCATAAAATCATGATGGAACCCGCTAATATTTATTAAACTTCCCAGATCGCTCCATTTTAATTCCATGCCTAAAATGTGTTCAAGAGCGATTTTAATATGTTTGTTACCAAAGCTTGGAAAGTCATGTTTTGGGTTCAGTATATACGATTCACGTATTGTTTTTATTATTTTTTCCAAATTAGTAGCTATTGGAGCATAAGCACTTTCAATAAGCGTACGCGAGCTATTAATGATTTCTTTAGCCGTTCCCCCAACATTTTTTAAATCATTAGACATTTGAAGAACAAGGCCTTCAGCGGTAACTAAACTAGGATGACTTGCAAAATGTGTATTAAATCCTTTTTTGAATGTACGACTTACTACAGCAGCTGATTTACCAAGTTTACTTAATACATCTATCTCTTTAAGCAATTCATAAGTAGCACCAAGACCTTTGCAAAACGTAACATCTGCTGCTACTTGAGCCACAAAATCGACGTAGTGTTCAGCTGGTATATCTTTCAGTGGTGCCACCATTTCACAAAATGCATCAGTACGTTTTTTATATTCTTCTGCAGATAAAAACAGTTTTCCAACAGTGAGATCTGATACAAATTCAGCAGTATTTCTTAAAAGTTCTCTCAAAGTAAATAGGCTGGTAACAGTACTATCTATTGCAGCAATAGGATCATTCCACAGAGCCTCTCCTCCTTTTTTTACAAGTGACCCTAGATCTAAAGCAAGTTTGCCCATATTGGAAATTTGTGTAACTGGATTAAGCCCATTCATAAATTTGCCTAAACCTCTTATGAATAATTCCGATGTTCTTTGTACTGCTGGATGCGTTCCATTAAGAATAGAATGTGTTAATATTTGAATATCACCAAGCGTACGGTTAACCATCGAAAGATTAAAAATAAATGTAGGCTGATCTTGCGCTATTCTCATAGCATCTATTGATCCATAGACATGCCATTGTATTTTTGGCAAATTACTTAAATTGCAATGATCCGCATTAAAAAATACAGATTTTGCAAGATCATTCATTTCATTAGCTACTGATTCATACGTATTATTTTTTTCTAAAATTGTTACGATAGATTTTTCTACATCAAGCGGAATGAAAGATTCAGCAAGCTTTTTATAATCTTCTCGTGCCTCATATGTTTTGTGTGCGATCTCAAGGACATCTTTACCAAACAACTTTTTAATATATTCTTTTTGTGCAATTGGATCGATTATATTGCGGTCTACAAGAATTTTATTTACTTGCGTATCAAAATGAAGTAATTCTGCATGTGCACTAGATAAATCTTTATGTTCTATATTATCCACAATAGTGCGTATATTATCTGAAAAAAGAGACTGTTTTTCTGCCGTAGCAATATAATCAGCACGTGATGTATAGCATTTTTGAGCAGCATCAAGAACATCAAAACCATAATGATCCACAGTCCATTGCTTAATTTTGTCAGTATGAAGAATATTTATTTTTTGTGCTTGATCAAGTATTTGTATTTCAAGATTCATCAATTCTACATAAGCTTTTTCAAGCAATGAAATATGTCTAATATTCCTAAGTACAGTAGTAATTGGATTATGTAATGTGGTTTCGGCTATTGCAAGATAAGCGTTAACAACAAAATCATTTTTCTTGTTATTGGTAATAATAAAAAAACATAAATTTTTACTCTCATTATAAAGTGCTGCAATGTCGCCTTTTTGTTGTAATGAAATGCATTTTTCTTTATAATTTTGAAGAATTTTTTGCTCTTGTTCATTAGCATAATGAGCAATATAATCTTGACGAGTAAAAAGATCTTGCTCCGCAATCTTTATTATATCTTCTCCTAAAGTGTAAAGTATAAACCGATCTTCTCTATCACTTGAATATAAAGGTACCAAAAATTTATATTCACGATCATATGGCCATAGAGTTTTTAGTTCATTAAGAGCAGATTGTGCAACGGTTGGGTCTGCATATAAAACCTGTTTAAGCAATTGTTCTATTTCTCCAGATAACAATTTATCAATAAAAATAATCTCTTTCTGAACAAATACAAAATTTTTTTTCCCAACATTGTCTTTAGTTGAATATTTTTGTGACCATTCCTTAAAGTATTGTAATCGTTCTTGAACAGCAGGCAACTTTAATGCTGCAATAATATCATTACTTTTATTGATTTCAAAATTAATAGTTTTTGGACTTATAGCAGTATAATATACTTTACTACCATTTGCTTGCCGACTATATTCACTTGCTATTTTGTTAAATTTAACTATTTGTGAATTACTAAGTTTTGTAGATTGATTTTGTGTTGTTTGATTATTGTTAACTCGTTCATTGTGTGTATCAATACTTTGATCTCTCAAATGGTCATCCCAATAATCATGATCACGTGATGATGTTGCTGAATCAGAATTATTATGGTTATGAGAAGGTGATTCTAAATTAGAAGAATTTACATCATCATGATATACATAAGCTACCTCGGTGGCAATTCGCTCTTTTGTCTCATTATTTGTACAAATCCCAACATACTTATCATGGTCTTCGTGATGAGTAACAAAAGTTTCATGGGTGTGAGTAGCGCTATCACATATATGTGTTGGGTTAGGGCTATTGTTTGAAAGGGACCAACCACCAAGATCAATTGACCGACTTATTGCGTATGCAGTAAAGCAAACAGATAAAATAATCAATCCACTCAATACAAATTTTTTTATAGTAAATATCATAATGTATCCAAAATTGCATTGTTATTTAATTTATTTTAAAGAGCCCATAAGAATGTTGTAATAAAAAGTTTGATTCTTTTATAAAAATAAGAATATTGACTGCAACAGAAAGAGGAATTCCCCATTTTTTTATTTTTTCATAAATTTTTTCTATAACATTTTCTTGTAATACTTGTGATTCAACTTGCAGTTGATCAAGTGCTTGCTCAAAATGAGTGCGAGTTAAAACAATAGGAAATTCAGTTCTAATGGTAAATTGTTCTGAATAGTAAAATATTTTTGCACTATCAATAATTAATTGCACATCACGTAAAGAACAATTTTGTATCTGTTGTAACATTTTTGCAATAAATTCATCATTAACTGAATTATCAAGCTCTATTGATTGGTCATGGGCAATACTATTAATAAACGTTTGAATTTTTTGATTTTTATCAAGTAGCGGCATTGTAATAATTTTTCCAGAAAAACGACTTTTAATTTCTGGCGGCAATTTGACCACACTATTAGCTGTCCCAATAATAATAACATTGGAGTTATATTTTTCGATTTTATCTATCGCAAGCCAAAACGCAGCAGCACTTTGAGAATCATCTGCATTGTTATTGGCATAATGTTCAAATAGTTTGTGCAATTCGTCGATAATAATTACTTTGGGCAATCCATCAACGGTCTGTTCTTGTAGAAACTTTTCTATCTTATTTGACGTTTCATTTCTAAAGTGGCCGAGTAATGATGTTGCAGGAATAAATACTACTGGATAGTTAAGCATATGAGCAACGGCATATGCCAATGTTGTTTTTCCTGTTCCTGGCGGTCCTACTAAAATAAAGCGATGAAAAGAAGGGATGAATCTCACTTTTTGTGATGCATTTCTACTGTATTTGCATGACTGCAAATAGATAGATATACCTTGCAATAAAACTGGTGCATTATCCATTGAAGATTCTAAAAGCCATTGAGGTATTTTTGTTGATGATGAATCTATTAATGGTTGATTCGCTACATTTTGAGTTGAAAGATTTTTTTGAAAAGACTCTTCCATCCTTTCAAAAAAATCAGGATATTGCTCTTTAAGAAAAGCAAAGCCTTCTGACCCAATACCAGTATAGGTAAATGTTAATATAACTTTTCCTTCACTCACCATTTTATTTTCGAATGTTGTTTTTTCTTGAACATGTTGACTGTGTTTTCTTTTTTCAGATGGCAGTTTTTCAGGTTTTGCAATATCAGAAATATCAGGGGCATATAAAGGTGTAATGTTAATTGGGGGTAAATTTTTTATTGGTGCATCTAATTCACCTTTGTTCACGGGAGCGTGGTTATCTTGTATTTGTTTACTAAGTAGTAAAAAATTTGATGAAAAAATAACGATTATTAATATAAATCTATTCACTATCATTGTTACTAAACCTATTTTTTTTTCAACAGCTGTTTTTATCATTATAATAAATATTTTTTTAACATTCAGCATCTTCATTAATTATCTCTTTTAATGGATTTTTTCCAATAAGTTCAAATTTATCATTATCACGAACTAAAAAAATTTCTTCTGGCTTTTTTTTCATTAACCGTTCCCATATTGGCATAAGCTTAAATAATTCTTCTTTTGATATTTTTAATGCATCAGAAAAATCCTCTGGGTCTTCATAAACAAATCTTAAATAAAGATAATTACCTCTTTTTTCAATATCAATTATATTACCAGATGTAGAATCACCATCTTCTACAAGTTGATTAATCAATTCTACCCAATCAGCATTCCCAAAACATTGCACTTCAGTTAATAAAAATTCTACTAAACTCATTAAAGATATATTCGAATTATCAGTTTGATATTGATATCCAAATTCGGTGTAATATCTCAAAAATTTAATTTTATCCATCTTATTAATCCATATCTTTATTATTATTCAGGCCATACAGGGTACGCTGTTATAACCGTTCCTTCTTGATTAATAAGAAATTCATTATGGCAAACATTTTTTAACACTCAACATCTTCATGAATTATCTCTTTTGATGGATTTTTTCCAATAAGTTCAAATTTATCATTATCACAAACTAAAAAAATTTCTTCTGGTTCTTTATCAAGTAAAGTTTCCCACGTCTTTACTAATTTAATTAATTCAGAAATAGAAATTTTTAATTTGTTATATTCTTTATCAGAATTATCGTAATATAAATTTCCTATATAAAGGTTTAAGCCTTTTTTTTCAAGTACAACCTCATTGCCAGACATTTGCTGATAAGTTGATGTATTCAAAAAATCAATCCATGAAGAATTTTTTTGTCCACCTATTTCACATGCAAGTAGAGATGCCAAATCATCTAAAAAACCATCCAATTTAACTATATGATAATATAGTCCAATTTTAGTTCGATATCGTAAAAATTTTATTATATTCATATTTTTATTACCTAGGCCAAATAGGATAAGCTGTTACAACTATTCCGTCAATATTAACTATTATTTTTATATTAATACCTTCCTGTGTAAAGCCATATATGGCGAAAGTGCCATTTTTTTGTAATATTGGAGAACAATGATTTTTTTTAGCATACTTATAAGCTTCAACTATTTTTTTCTGTACAGTTTCTCTGCTCCATTCATAGGGAAAAAATGTTGATGTTTTTTTATGTGCACCAATGCCCCAATCAAATTTGTAAATTCCAGATGAATGCCTTTGATATTTTTCAATTTCTATCGTATATCCATTTACTCTTTTTATTCTTTCAATATTTTTTCCAGGATCATGATGCCAACCAGAAGGCTTAATTTTTCCGCTCGTTGTTGTTCTTAGTTCAGGTTGTAGGTAATGCTCATAATTATTAAGAAAAACTCTTTTAGGTAAAGATTCATATCCGCTCACCGAAACATCTTCTATTCCTATAAGATCTTTACCTTTAAGTCTATCAAGTGGCCGCGTATTTGTTGATTTTGAAATCTTTTGATAAGGACTGCCTTGCTTTCCACGCATCTTAGCTATTGTACCAGTATTTTCAACTATTTTTTCTACTTTTGCTGCAACATTTTTTACATTAGCATTAGTAGCTTCCATATACTCTATAATTTTTGCTCCAGAAACCTGCACCGTAATACCTTCAGCAGTAATAAAACTAGGATTTTTAGCGAGACGAGTATCAACAGCTTTTTTGAAAGTTTCTGCTACTTTTGCAATCTGTTTTTCCATCTTGGTTGCGGCATCTATTTTTTTAAGAAAAGTAAATAGACTTGGAATCCCTTTACAGTATACAAAGTCAGCTAATATTTGAGCTGTTAAATCAACAACGTTGTCTGCTGTTATTGTGGAACCATAATCCTTCCAGAATATTGCATGGCGTTGTAGGTATTCTTCTGTTGATAAATAAGAGGATCCAAAAATAAGATCCGTTGTGAATCGCGCAGCATTGACTAATGATTCACAGACTTGCCCTTTTAGGAAGAAATTTTTTTGTTCCATGGGATTGGGATGTAATGTTACATCGAGTGTATCATCGAGTATGTAATATCCAGCAATAGCTGTATCTTTAAGAAGATGGCATAAGTTCGTCACCTGTGTAATCGGATAAAGTCCTTTAAAAAACTTTTCTAGGCCTCTCATAAATAGTTCCGGTGATCTCTCCCATAGCGTTGGCTTTCCGGTAACAATACCTTGTGACACCTGTTGGATATCAGTCAATAAATAATCAACTGCGGTGACATTAAAGATAAATTGGGCATCGTTTTGAGGCTCTTTTATGACGTGTAGAGAATCGATGATATGATTTTCTATATTTTCAACAAAATCGAGCTTACATAATCTCGCATTAACAAATACACACTTTGCAAGATCATTCATTTCATTGGCTACCGATTCATATGTATTATTGTTCTCAAGAATTGTTATCGTAGCCTTTTCCACATTAAGTGGAATGAAAGATTCAGCAAGCTTTTTGTGATCAGATCGATCAGTATATTTTTTAAGCGCAGTTTCAAGAACATTTGTTCCAAAAAATTTCACCATATATTCTTTTTGCGCAGTAGGACTGGTAATATTTTGATCTTTAAAACCTTCTATTAGCTGCCCTTCAAAATGAACTAATTCTGCATGTGCCGTAGGTAAATCTTTCGATTCTATATTGTGTAAAATAGGTTTTATTGTATCAGAAAGATATGATTGACTATCTGGTGTATAAACATAATCAACGCGTGATTTATAACAATTTTGAGCGGCATCAAGTACATCAAATCCATAATGGTTAGTAATCCATGCTCTTACTTCACTCATAGGAATAATGCCGTTTTGCTGGGCCTGAAATAATAACTGTTTTTCCAAATTTTTTAAGTGATCGCATGCCTTTTCAAGAGATGATTCGTATATAATTGAACGGAATATTGTGGTTATTGGATCAAGCAAACAGTTTTCTACTATAGCAAGACATATATTAGTCATAAGATCATTTTTATGTCCATTCGCAATTACACAGCGATATAATTGTTGTTTTTGATCAAAAAGAGCACTTTCATTCCCTTTTTGCTGTAGTAGATAACATTTTTCTTTATATTCCTGAATGGTTTTCTGCTCTTGTACATTGGCATGTTTAGCAATATAGTCTTGACGTGTTATAAGGCTTTTTTCAGCGATTTTCATGACATTAATACCAATTTTTGCGTTAAAACCAGATTCACCAGTGCCATCTTTTAAGCTATTACCTAAAAATGTATGCTCGCGCTTCCACGGCCACAATTGTTTTAATTCATCAAAACCAGACTGGGCAATATTTAGATCAGAATGCATTATCTTTGTTAATATTTGTGTTATTTGCCCTGATACCAGCGCGTCCAGCAATTGCATTTCATCTTTTGATTTATGGTCACGACCTTTTTTGGGATTATGCAGACTTTTATAATTATATTTAATTCGTTGAAAACGTGCCTGAATGATTGGTGATTGTAATGCAGCTATAAGATGTTTAATTGTATAAGTTTTTTCCACGATAAGAGTAGAATCGAAGGTACGGCCTTCAATATTTCTGAGATATACCGTTCTTCCTTGAGGTAGTGACAATTCATAAATAATCTTTCCTGTTGCTGGAAAAGGTTTATTGTATGCTTCTATTTGTGCCATTTGATTTTCTTCTGTTGTTTGCCTGTGTGCTTCAATTGCAGAATCATTCGAAAAATCATATGAGGATATTACAGAATCATTATTATTAATATTATGAGAAGATAAGTTTAAATCAGAAACATTAGGTTCATTATGATATATAATGTTTTCATTAGCAATATAGTATTTTGTTTCGTTATTAATACAGTGTTCAACATATTTATCATACTCTTCGTGATGAGTAACAAAAGCTTCATGGGTGTGAGTGGCTCTGTCACATATATGTATGGGGTTAGCGCTATTGTTTAAAAGAGACCAACCACCAAGATCAATTACCTGACTTATTACGCATGAGGTAAAGCAAACAAATAAAACAATCAAACCACTCAGCACAAATTTTTTTGTAGCAAATATCATAGTGTATCCAAAAACATATTGTTATCTAATTTGTTTTAAAAAATCCATAAGAATGTTGTAATAAAAAACTTGATTCTTTTATGAAAATAAGAATATTGACTACAACAGAAAGACCAATTCCCCTTTTTTTTACTATCATTGTTACTAAATCTATTTTTTTATTTTTTCAGCGGCAACTTTTTTAGCCGCTTCTTCAGTTTGTCTTAGAAAAGAAGCGTACATTTTTTTGGTATAAATCATTTTTTGTTCATCAGAGAGAATATCTGTAATTTGTTGAATGCCAGGTTCTGATAAACAATGAAAGCTTTGATCTGCAACTGATACTACATATTGATTGGTGTTAGTTGCCATTTGTATGTATTGTTGTTGAATAAAGTGTAGCTCTTGCATTTCCAAATTTTCTTTGTGATGACGATTTTGCCGTTCTTCATCAGTTTCTTCTTGAATATCATAATCCAGTTCAATTTTGTTTTTAACGTATTGATCTATTCCAGTTGTTATAGCAGCTTTTTTTATTTCCATAGGATATGAACTAGCGGGGGCATTCATTTTATTTGATCTACATATTGCCAATGATATGTTTTTTAAATCACGTCCAGAGCAATTTCCCGTTTTTCTTAATTCTTTATCTAAAAAATCATCGGTTACTTCAGCATCCAACTTAGTAGTTTCAGTTGTTAAAATTCCTCGAAGGAACTCATTTTTGAATTTAGGGTTATTTACCAGAGGAAATTTTATATAGTTAAGAGTGATCCGGCTTTTGAAAGCTTTGGGTAATTTATTTGTGCGATTCATAGTTCCAATAAAAAAGAAATTTTTATTATCTTTTTGTTGATCAAGAAACATCCATAATACTTTTGCAGTTGCATCTGTATCGTGATGTTTACTTTCACTATTTTCCATTAAAAGATTAAGTTCATCAATGATTAAAATGATTGGTTTTTTTGATTTCTTAATAGTTTCTAGTTCGTTTTGAAGCAGTATTGCTGTTTTATTACGATGTTCTCCTAAAAATAATGTGCTTGGTAAAAATTTATATTCCCAGTTGTATTCTGTCATTTTGTGTGCAATAGCTTTAGCCATCACTGTTTTTCCTGTTCCTGGTTCTCCAACAAATATTACTGATCTGTAGTTTTCATTGAGAGGAAAATATAAGGGATCTTGCAAATGATTAACAATGCATTGTGCTTCTTTAGGAGAAGATGCAAATACAAAAGTCATTTCTTTAAACTCTATGTCGCTAAAGGTAAGTGGTTGCGTAATTTGCTGAGTTTGTTGTTGCGAATTATTTATAAAGTTATGGATTATTTCTGATGCATCAGGCTCATTTAATGATTTTATATTGAAAAGAGGGTTTTCTATCGCTAATGAATTACTAAAAATGGATACCAATAAGACAATAATTTGACGGTTGTATGACATGTGGTTACTCCGCAAAAATATATATTACGAAAACACTGTTTTTGTAATTGTAATGAATTTTTTATATTTAACAAATTTTTTATAAAATGTAGATTGGTAGCGTAAGTACCAGTTACAATATTTAGTTTCATTTCAATAAAAAAAAGAGTGTATAATAAAAAACTACACACTCTTTAACTCATTATCGATTTTACATATTTTATCTTACTTATCTCATAAATAATTCTAATGAATACAATGAAAGAATAATAGCCATCAAAGAATTCTCTTTATTCTGTATATAAAGCTCTTCAGCCCTCTCCCGTGCAAGAGATAATGCATTCTGAATTTCAACACCACATAAAGACCCATCATAAATCTGATCAACCATTTTTTGATACAATAATGATAAATCAGAATCAATGAAAAAAGTTTTATAATTTATCACAAAAATCATTGGATCTATTGTTAACTCTGCGTGCATGTTCGCAGAAGAAATACCCAACATAACAAATAATAATAACAATAATTTCATTACATTCTTTATCATCTTTACCTTCTCATAACAAATACATTGAAAGGCTTTTTTAATACTCAATAATTACTATCACATTGTCATTCTTTATATCACATCTATATAAAAACTAAAAAGAGTTTGCAATTTTAAAACTGCAAACTCTCTGAAATTTTATACCTTAAAAAAATGGCCTTACTTCATCAAGGAAAAAAACATTGCTTTAATTATTCTTCTATAAAAATTATCTAAAACGTATTTCTTTGATTTCATGCTGGGCTGTTTCCCAATCTCCAGCTTTACACCACTTCACAAGCTTGTTATCACAAAAAAAGAACCAATAAGGATCATTGAAATACCATGAAGCACCGATATAACCAACTGATTGCATAGCAACCATCTTTTTATCATTAAAGCCACTATCAACTTGATATTCCCAAGTTTCTATTGTTTGTTGAAAATTATTAATCATGACACCGCGAATTGTATTTGGTTCACCAAGCACATTCTTTAGCTCTCGTTGGCTCATGCCAATCGAAACTCTTGATAACTTTGAAGACTTTATTTTCTTCACGCAAGCCGGCAACATTAAAATTATCGCTAAACCCAGAAAAATAAATAATTTATTATCTAATTTGATCATAACCCCCCCAAGCTTTTATTGATTTAATATTTCTATCTGAATCGAATAGATGAAAAAACCTACACATAGCATATTGTTAACAATGTAACATATTTTCTATTAGATTGCAAAAACAATAAGAGCTCATGAATTATAACAGGGAAAATTGATGAAATATTTTTACTGTTCAATATATAACTTAACTATGTATTTCGATAAAGGAGAATCGATATCTCACTGAGGATTTTTTTGAAACATTTAACGAAAAAGACCTGCCTTTCTCTGGCTCATATAGACTCTTTCCAACAAGAAAAAACCTTATTAAAAAGAAAAAGATGACTTAGAATTAAAAACTCCAAGTCATCTTTTTATCAAATCTTTCCATAGAGCACCCAACTGTAGTGATAACAAAAGTTGGGTAAAAGCATATTGTAAAAAAATTTACCAAAACCGCTTCTTTGCAAACGCATATCCAGAACCTGATTTTAAATATTTTTCAAACTCCATAGCTTTTAACTTATTATCAAAATTAACATAAACTATTAATTGCCATGGACGATAATCTGTCGTATGAAATGATTTTCCAGAATTATGTTCTTGCAATCTTTGTTCCAAATTAGTGGTATAACCAATATAAGTTTTTTCAGAATTAATTTTTGATCTAATCAAATATACACAATACATATTACAATTAAATACTTAATTTAAAATATTAATTTGATTTTTATTTTTATTGCCCTACTTCGCTAAAGCTACGAAGGGCATGCTTCGCTATTGCTATCAATCTTATCTTTTATTATATAAACCATCCTTTAAAAAAAATGGCGTGCCATGCGAAGCTTTACGCGAAGCATGGTGGAGGCGATGGGAATCGAACCCATGTCCGCACTGCAAATAGCTCCAAGCACTACATACTTATTCTTTGCTTATACTCATACAATCGCTGCAAAGACACAACATTATTGTATAAGATGGCTTATGATACTAACCAAGCTACTAAACCATTCAATCTTGCTTGGCAGTTCTATCTCTTTATTATACGAATCGGCTTAACTGATAGACACGTCAACCCAATAAGATGTCAAATTACGCTTCGTTAATAGCAATAGCTGGTTGACTAAATAAAGCCTTCAAGCTAAAACCAGAAACAAAATTTGACACAAACGAACTATTAGTTTCGTTATTTATTGTTTTGATTAATTGTTTTACGAGCACTCAATCAACGCTCGGTATGCTCTCAAAGCGACCAACAACACGTCGAAGCCAGTACGCCCCCAAATTTTTCAAAGAACCAAATTCATTATTTCAAATAGTAACATGCGTTATGATAATTGTCAATATCAAGCAGCTATTCATTAAAAAATGTCAATTTACATTGTTTTTTTTAATTTTATATCAAACGTATCTCCAAGAGTTTCACTCAAAAGAAAAAACTCATAAAAAACAAGTTCCTTACATCGCTCTTCTTGTGTAGCACCCTCAAGAATAAAAGATATACTTTTATTTGTCACTTGCCTGGCATTATTAATGTCAGCAGGACTTTTTCCTAACTCATAATAGTTTGCTCCAGATCGATATATTTTGAGATTTCAGACATGTCTTTTCGACGTCTAATGTCATGAATTACCTCCTCAACTGATTGTTTCTTTTTGTCATATTTTATACATTGCAATATGGCATATGCAACCATGACGGAAAATAGATGGAATCTTTGTTTATCAGCATTGATGGATTGACAGTGAGTGAGGCCAATATATTGTTTTCCACTACGAAAATATTTTTCTGGAGGCCAACGTTTGCTATATGCTTGAACATGTTCTTTTGCAGTTCTAATGACATTGCTAACAATGAAAACAACTTCCTTTTTATCTCCTGTAGCATTACGTTTGTGTGCAGTAAAAAACAGATTATGGCCTTTATATGATCCCTGTATTGTCTTGTATTTTTCATTACCCTTCATTTGTAAAAGCGAGTGTTTTGATAGCTGATTTTTCTCACCATCGGCTTCAATAACTCTATTTGATGGTATCCGTGCAGTAATCAGCATTCCTTGTTGTTCTATAAAAGAAAGCATTTCAACTGAAGCAAAGGCCCCATCTAATCGTACTTCTTTAAATGGTATACCATGTTTTTTTGCAGCTAATATTAATTCTATAACAAGTTCAGTCTTTTTTTTATAAAGTTCTCCGGCATCTTTTTTACGAAGCCATAAAGTGTAGTCAAAAGGAATAACAATTTTACCATTTGACCAAACTATAAATCCAGCAGAAAAGCCTTTTTCAACGCGCTTTCTAGAGCCATCATAATCATATGTAACACCAGAAATATGTTCTGAAAAATGTTTTTCTAATAAAGTAAAGTCAACGATTATATACCCTGGATTTTCCTTTGTTGAATTATTTTTTATTATTTCATGCAGAAATAGTACACATTCTTCGCTATAAACATTAATATCTTTATTTGATATGTAAATTTTCTTATAGGAAAGATTATTTTCTCTAGCCATCGAAGCATAATTTTTGCGTTCTTTACTTACTATCAACATTAACACATAGAGCGTTAATTTTTTTGATGATTTTTTCAACGTGACTTTTGAAATTTTTTTTATTACACTTTGAACTACCGCTATCATGAGAGCTCCTTTTTTTGGTTTTGAAATATATAAAAAAAGTAGACCTCAGATAGCGTTTTTAGTCAATTAAATTCTAAACTTTTTCAACTTCGGGAAAAGTCCTGGTCAGGCTGCAGCTGCCCACCAACAAATTGAGTCATTATATTATCTTTTTGGTTTTTCTCAGCAATTCGAATCTTTACAAATAATTCATCTAATTTATCATCAAGATTATCGCATGCATATTGCAAATCGGATTTATACCATCTTACTCGTTGAACAGTGCCACATCTATGTCTTACAATAGAATTTTCATGCAATTTATTTAAATTTTTATATTGCGTCTCTTGGCCATGTAACAGTGACATAAATATTAATGAAACAAATACACTTATTTTTTTCATACATTTCCCATCATAATTTTATTAATACGCTTTTTAAGAAACCCAACCCCATAAAAAAGAAAAAATCTTAGTAAAAAAATAAAAAATTACATTTGTTATTATACTACAAAAAGAATCTATGTCTTCTTTTTTTTCTTTCTGCAATATTTTTATTTGATTTTTAGCTTCATTTTGTTGCTGTATCGGCGCATCATGCTTGTTTTCTTCAAAAATAGCTACCCCAACAACATTATCTTGATTGACTATTTTAATAGTTGTTTCTACATTGCCATTTAACTGCTCTTTTTTTTGTTCATTCTCTAATTTTTTTTCTTGAGCACACCATTGGTTATGTATATTCTGATATTTTTCTAATATCTGCTGCATTTCACTATTTTTAGATATGCACCACATAATATTTTCTAAAGAAACCTTATTTTGATCACATAAATAATCAACTATTTTACACTTATTCAAAGACCTTGCCTCTGTTAATAAATTCTTAAATCTAACAACTTCAATATTACTTGCCAATTTAATTTCTTCGATTATTACCTGCTCATCATCTATAAGTCTCAAAAACATTTCATCACTAAACCAATTTGTTGCATCAAAAATATTAATTTGTTTAAGCGATAGTATAAACTCTAACAATGCTTTTATTTTTGCTCTTGTTTTTATTTGAAATTCAGTTTCTTCTGTAGCTTTTAATAAATCAGAAAATGTATCACGATATAAAGATCCTACATACCGTAACAACAATGCAACTTGCTGTGACACAATTACATCTTTACTGCTTTCAAAATTTTTCACCAAAATCTCAGTGGAAAGAACATTCAACCATGTTTTATTCAAATAATCTTGTCCACAATTATCACCACGAGCTATATCTATTAAAGATATAATTTTAAAACCATGCTCAATGAGAGTCTCCATTATATTTTTATCTTTTTCAGTCCACCTAGGTTTATCAGGAATAAAATTTTTTATATTTTTATACTGTTCTGATACAACTTTAATCATATCAAGGCTTTTTTGCGCAATCGCATGATTAAGCAAAAATTGCAATTCAACATCTTTATCTTTATTTTGACTAACCAAATCTTTAAACAATAAGAACTTAATTCTTTCATCTGTTACAAAATCATAATCACCACGTATATAAAACCAATTATCTTCTTTCTTAACAAATACGTTACACACTCCCTCATTCAATAAATATTCAACAAGATCATATCTCTCTTGTTTTATTGCAAGGGATAATAATTTTTTACTTTGCTCAGAAGAAATGTCTTTTTTATGTTTTTCATAGCAACTTTTTATATCATTATCATTCATTAAATTTAAAATGATTTTATAATCAGAGCATTCAATAAAAATATTTGCTTCATATTTTACAAATAAATCTAATAACTTTTTATTTTCACTTTGAATGCACGAATAATTGCTATTGTCAATATTGGTACGTTTACATCCATTATTTTGCAATAAAAATTCCACCAAATCAAAATTTCTCATACCACTAACTTTCCACAAACATTTTTGATTTTCTCCATCGGACAACTTTTTTCTTTCAAACAAATATTTAAATGCATCATTCAATCCATTTGCCATAGTCCATTCAAACCATCTAATAGTAATTTCCTGAACTTCAGCTTGTTGCAATATTTCTATTATATTTTTTTCACATAATTTTAAATCATCAAAACACTCTTCTAACGTACACAAAATATGAGAAACATCTCTAGTCTGAACACCATTAATACAATGACAACGATCAAAAGGATCCGATGTTGTTTTTATCAACAACTTAAATATTTCATCATTGCCGCAAGCATACCAAATAAGTTTACACTCGCTTTGAGCACTTTTATCTGGATCAACTTCACATTGCAACAAATATTTTACTAACTCTACATCGCCACACTTAACCGCTTGATATAAAAACAGAGACATACGTCCATTTTCTCTAACCCAAAAATTTTTTCCATATAAAGCATAACCAATCTTTACACATTCCTTAATTTGACCAGCAGTTAAACTCTTCAAAACCGTATGTGGCAGAGTTAATACCCAGTCTAAATTAAGTAAAGCCGGTAACATATCAATAAGATCAAAATCAAAAATATGTTTTATTGTAATTTCACTACAATTTATTCCTTGATCAATCATAATCTCAAGATAACTCTTAATCTCATCTCTCTTTTGATTTTTTATTGCTTCACTACATAACTTCTTAAGTTCATATTCATATACATAGCAAGACTTTGCTAATAATTGACGCAACTCATCTGTTTGTGCATTAATAAAAATATTTTTCATTGTCTCACACGTAAGAGATGCTAACTTTTCTTCCTTCTCTATCAAATCAGATAAGTATACTAAAATGAAAATTTTCTTAACTTTTAAAGCTTCAGTAATTTTATCTTCCAAAGAACATGCTTTGGTACTCTGACCAAAGAATGCCATATCCTTAATATTTTGGTTATAATGTTCCATTAATAGCTCTTTATAGCTCTCATTAGGCCAAAAAATTTTTTCATTTTTTTCTCCACTATCAAGATTTACGAGCTCCACGCAACACCATGCGTTACAATAATCAATAAAATACTTAACAGAATTTTTTTTGTTATTAGTAACAATAGACGACCACATCGTCTCAAACCTGTTAAATTGTAAACAGTTATTTAAGACTATTTTTTTATTAATAGATTTTTTCATCCATATACTATTTGAACCACGCTCATCCGTTTCTGCAATAGATTTAAAAACATAATAATTAATAAGAGAAACTTTATGTTCATCATTACATTTTTTATTCAACCAAAGATAATGTTTTGGAGATGATGCTGTATATACAATATCAATAAAATCATTAATACCTATATTTTTAAAAAATTGCGTAGAATAATCGGAAAAACCCTTAGTAACAAGCCCTAAAATTTGTTTTTGATTACAATCTCCTTTACCAAAAATAATAGCCCAACAATCATTAGGCAATGCTAATGACTCTCTCATTGAAGGCTCCATTGCATTCATATATATGCAACAAAAAAGAAGATAGAGAAAAGTAATTTTATATTTTTGCATATTATTTATATTTATCGATGAGCCTTCATCGCACGATCAGTTTCTCTTTTAATATCGCGCTCTTTTAACTCTTTTTTCTTACTTGGTGCTTTTTTATGCTTTGCAATGCCAAGTTCAATTTTAATCTTACTTTTATCATTCAAATAAATAGATAACGGTATAACCGTAACACCTTTTTGGGCAATTTCTCCCAATAATTTCAATGTTTGGCGTTTATGAAGCAAAAGCACACGACTACGCACTGCTGCTTCCTCATCTTTTTGATATGCCTTTTCATATGGTGCTATACGACAATTGACCAGCGTCATTTCACCATTACGAATAGATGCAAATGCACCAATTAACGATACATTGCCCGCTCGTAATGATTTAACTTCGTCACCAGTTAATACAACACCTGCTTCAATTTTTTCTAAAATATCATAATCATGATATGCTTTTTTATTACAAGATATAATCTTCATATGTCCTATCTTTAAGAAATAATTATTGTCGCGCCGTTAACAATGTATTTGAATAATAGTTAGCAAACAAACGCTTGGCTATAGGATAAACAATAACACTTATCCCTATCGCTAAAATGTTTCCTCCTATTAAAAAGGCTGTCAAAGAAAGACCTGAAATACCGGTATGATTTTTTAAAAAAACATTGCAGGATTCAAGCCATACCGGATCATATTGAACATAATCTATATATAAAAATCGAAACAACCATGTACCAAATAAATGATCTACTGAATAAACCGGCACCATAGTCCATGGATTATTAATAATCACTGAAACTGCAAATAAAGCTGCAACATTAAGCGAAAACAACCACGCGAATAAAAACGTCATAACAGTGTGAAGCCCTATTAATGGAGAAATACCAATAAATACCCCAAGAGCACACGTAAGTGCTAATTTATGAGGAGATTGTTCTTGTATAATTAATCGCTGACCAAGCGACCGTAGATGTGTTATCATTATAACAACCTTTCAATTGCAAAAAAATGCCGTATATCATTTGAAATTAAAAAATCTTTAAGCTACTATAAATAATAGTAACAATAATACTATTTAATAGGTTAAGAATATATCTATGAAAACACTAAAAATATCCTTCTATAAACCATTATCGCTTATTTTTCTTATTCTTTCAACCGGACTATCTTTATGCTCCACCCCAGCTCCTTTAATGGTAACACTGCGATACACCAAAGAATCTACTATTATTCAGCCAAATGTTAATTATAGTGGCATGCGTATAACTACTAATATGCATGAAACGGGAGGTATAACAAAAATTACCTTTGAAATTCCACGTGCAACTGAACAAAATCAGTTCCATTGTCTTCTAACACCTGTTAATATTGGCGGTATAGTCAAAATAGCTACTGAAGGAATTCAACATCAAAACACTCTTGAATGCCTTGCCATTAACCCGGCTGCGCCTTATAAATTATACACCATTAATTTAATTAAAAATCCTTATACTCATAATGATGCCGATCAACTATATCAAACAAATCCCACTTATCTCGTGGATATTAAAGAAGAAATTTTACCTGAAACTGGCCAATTGCCCGATCGAACAATCATTATTTCCTGCGATCCTACATGGATTTGTGCTATTACTGGCGGAACACAACCTGAATTTACCATTGTATTGGATAATACAACAACAGAAAACTACCAATCTGAAGAAAAATTTGAGGAAGCAATAATCACTTTGCAACTTGCTGCTCTTGATTCAAATGCACTTCACGCAAGCACTCGCCGTAAAATAAAAACTGATGGACGTTGTACCCGTATTATAGAATCAATAATTTAAAATAACATTTAAAACAACGCTATGAAACCTGCTATACTTACTCTTGGCATTGAAACTTCCTGCGATGAAACTGCTGCAGCGGTATACCATAACTCTCAAGGATTACTTTCAAGCGCACTCTACTCGCAAATCGAAATACACAAAAACTTTGGTGGTGTTGTACCAGAACTTGCATCACGATCACAACTTGAAAAAATTAATCCCATCGTTGAACATGCCTTGACACACGCTCAACTCTCTCTGGATGATATTGATGTTATTGCCGTCACTAATAGACCAGGGCTACCCGGATCGTTGCTTGTTGGTCTCTGCTTTGCAAAATCAATCGCGTGGGCAAAAAACAAAAAATTGATCGGAGTCAATCATCTTGAAGGACATGCTTTTTCAGCATCAATAGAACATACTGTTCCATTTCCCCATCTATGCCTAACCGCATCAGGAGGTCATACCTCTTTATATCTTATAAAAGATTTTGGCGATTATGATATCCTGGGAGAAACAGAGGATGATGCTGCAGGAGAAGCTTTTGATAAAATTGCAAAACTGATGAATCTCCCCTATCCCGGCGGACCAATTATTGAACGACTTGCCCAAGAAGTACAATTTCAAGATTTTTATCATTATCCTCGCTCAAAACATAAAACGTTAAATTTTAGTTTTTCTGGACTTAAAACCGCGGTATTATATGATTTAGTAAAAAAAGGAGCATATAATCTACAGGCAAAAAAATTTCTCGCTGATTCTGATAAACAGTTAAAAAAAGAGGTTGCGAGTTCTTTATTAGTCTGTATTGCTGATATTTTTGAACAAAAACTAACTCTTGCACGCAATGCATATCCTCACGTAAAAGCAATTACTTTTGTTGGTGGCGTTGCATGCAACAATTATATTACACAACGGCTCAGCAAATGGGCTCAATCTCACCATCTTCCCTTCTTTCATCCTTCACGCATCTATTGCACTGATAATGCGGCAATGATTGCTTTTGTTGGTAATTACAAGGCTCAACAAGGCCTTTTTGCAGATTTTACTCTTGATATTTAACGCGAGTTCGATATAAATTGTTTTGATTACATACATTTAATCGTTATATTCTTCTCCCGTTCGTGGTGAGCTCGTCGAATCCATACGAACTTCTTAAAAGTTTTGTTCCTACACATGAATAATTTTTTATATTTTTTTAAATGAGTTCGTATGGATTCGACGAGCTCACCACGAACGGGATTAAATAAAATAGATTAAGTTTAATGGTGAGCGAGCGTTTACTAGTGAGTTTATCGAACTATCACCACGAACGGGATGGAATAAATTGTCGATTATAACGATCTAATCATTGAAATTATGAATATATTCATATCGCAACTCACGTTACCCAACAAACAAATTCTCATTATCTATCTTTTTATTTGATATTTTCAACTAAAATATTCTATTATTAATAAAAAGCACCATAGCAATTACATAAATAATTAAAAAAAGGATATTTTATGAGAAAATTAATTTTTATAATAAATTTTACCATAATTAATGCACTATTAATAATAAATATCCATTGCGCTCAAGAAAAACAAAATCCCTCACCAATACAACCTAATCATAGCATCTTTCACGCATTCGCAACAAAATTTGCTGCATTAAAAAATTATCTCGTCCAACAAACAACTTCCACTCAAAAAAATATAACGCCTATCATTACTCAAGAACCACCTCTCATACAATACGATCCAGTACACCAAAGAATCACATTACTCAATAACAATATCAGCACAGATTATGAGGGAATAAACAGCTATATATTAAGTCCTACAAAAAAATACCTTATCATCAATACTCAAGCACGTGGTACGATGCTCAGAGTAACAGGACAAGAACAATTTTTTGGGTATAACCAAGTTACTTCTCTTATTGATACTGAGTCAGGAAAAATAATCAAACAATTTAATGGAAATGTCATAATGGTTGAATTCAGTCCTGATGAAAAAACATTACTTATAGCTACCGCATATAATCCTGTAGGGACTTTTGGAAACATCAGAGGAATTACTCAAAATCCTAGCATAAAACATGAAAGCAAGACCACCGCACGAAAACAAACTGCAACAGGTGACATTCTTTTTTATGAACTTTTTGATATCATTGCAGAATTAACTACAATGAAACTAGAAAATGTTCAAGCAACATCATTTACTGCAAAGAATGAGCTTTTGATAAAATATGATGATAATAAAGTCGATCAAATTAATCTCAACAGCAAATACCAATCAGTAGAAAATAAATTTAAACAACTTTTAAACTATTTTACTCGTGGCTATGTATTAAACGAAATTGATTATTCTCCAAAATATGAAAACATATCATCACCTATTACAACAAAAGAATTCATTGAAGCAAATTATGACTATAATACAAAAAACCTTGTCATTACATTGCCACATAATAAAACAGTATCATTTGCACAGGTAAATGCTTATTACTATAGCCCACAAAGAAACTATATAATCATTAATAAAAAACCAGAAGGAATAAAGGAAAAAGCCAAAAGAATTACTACAATGATGGGAGTCACTGAACCATCAAACGACAGTGAAACTATTTTTTATTCAACTCAATCAAATGAAAATGTATTATCATTAAAAAATATTATTACCTATGAATTTAGCCCTGATCAAACAAAATTAATTACCCTAAATCACTCATCAATGGAAGAAAAGCCAACATACAAACTTTTTGATCTCACATTACCGCAGGCACATCTCATTAAAGAATTTACTCATAAGCTTACCTCAATTTATTTTATCTCTCATAATGAATTAATTGGTATTGATAAAAATAACCAAAAAATACCATTTGATACAGCGACCGGTGAAACAGCTGAAGAAAGACAACAACGAACAGAAAAGGAAACAATAGAAAAACAACAACAAGAAAAAATAAAAGAAGAACAAGAAAGAAAAAAACAAGAACAGTTAGAACAAGAAGGAAAAGAAAAAGCAAAACAGGCACAGAAAGAATTAGAAAAGAAGAAAAAAGAAGAAGCAGAAGAAAAAAAGAAGGAAGAATCATTTAAAAAAGCAACTGAAAATTTAATCACAGAAGAAAAAGCAAAATTTATAGGAAAAGCAGCAATAGAAACGCTACCAAAAGAAGAACGTGAAAAAAAAGAATATAAAGAAACAATTCCAGGCATGATAAAAACTGTTCAATCTCAAGGACCTTCAGCAATTAAGCAAGCAGCGAAAGGAATTGCATCAGATATTAAAGAATATTTATTACCAACAAAAACAGCAACTGAACCAGAAATTCCATTAACAGAAGTAATAGTACATAAGCCAGAAATACCTGAAGAAGAAGATATTTTTGAAGAACCAGAAATTTCACTAAAAGAATATATTAAAATATTAAAAACTGTCATACCTGAAAAAGTGGATTTCTCACAATTTGATATTCAAACAAGCGTAGATATAAGCAACGCAATAAATAACATTGTTAATTCATTTAACGAAACAATAACGTTTGAAGCATGCAAGGAAGATGCTAAAAAATTTGTTAAAGCATACAATGCATTCACACCACAACAAAAAACAACATTCCGCCATTTTTTCTTTTCAGCAGTACAAGAGCCAGACTTTGAAAAAAATAAACAGTTCATTATGAAGCAAAATAAACTTAGCGATGATTATGACATTGAAAAAATACGACTAATAACAAACAAGAACAAAAACACCGCTTATTTTTATATCAATAACGAAAATCAACTCGGCATTATTGTCATTCAAAAAATAAACGGCGCTCGATAAAATACATCTATATAATCAAAGCTCCTATTAAAATATAGGAACTTTGATTATATCTTTTTTTGTTATATTAAATCTCAGTTGTTCTTTTATTAATAGACTCAAGAAATTCAGCATTGGTTTTAGTCTTCCTCATCTTATCAATCAAGAATTCCATTCCTTCAACAATATTCATGCTTGAAAGAAGTTTTTGTAAAATCCATACCTTATTAAGTTCTTCTTCAGAAAGAAGCAAATCGTCACGCCGTGTACCAGAAACAAGAAGATCAAATGCAGGAAAAATACGACGATGTGAAAGCTTACGCGTCATATTCATTTCCATATTACCAGTACCCTTAAATTCTTCAAAAATCACCTCATCCATACGTGAACCGGTCTCGACTAATGCTGTTGCCAAAATAGTCAATGAACCAGCCTCCTCAGTTGCACGAGCCGCGCCAAAAAAACGCTTTGGTCTTTGTAACGCATGAGCATCAATACCTCCCGTTAATACTTTACCTGAAGCAGGAGCAACTGTATTATATGCTCGCGCAAGACGAGTAATCGAATCAAGCAAAATAACAACATCGCGATTACATTCAACCAAACGTTTTGCTTTTTCCAAAACAATTTCAGCAACCTGAACATGTCGTTCAATCGCTTCATCAAATGTTGAACTTACCACTTCTGCCTTAGTTCCTTTTACTGTCCGACGCATATCAGCAACCTCTTCAGGCCGTTCATCAACGCATAAGATCATTAAATGAGCTTCAGGATGATTAGCAATAATTGCTCGCGCAATTTCTTTTAATAAAAGTGTTTTACCAACTTTAGGAGGCGCAACTATCAAACCTCTCTGTCCCTTCCCTACAGGGGTAAAAAGATCGAGAATACGCGTAGAAAGAGCCATAGGATCAAATTCAAGATTAAATTTTTCAACAGGATGTTGTGGACTTAAACTATCAAAATGAGATCTATCAATCATTGATAAAGGTTCTGCATAATTAACTTGCGAAACTTTCAATAAAGCAAAATATTTTTCACCTTCTTTTGGCTTTCTAATTTCCCCCGTAATTGTATCACCAGTGCGTAAACCAAACCGCCTAATCTGCGAAGGAGAAACGTATATATCATCAGGCCCTGAAACATAGTCATATAATGCTGAACGCAAAAAACCAAAACCGTCAGGTAATTTTTCAAGAACTCCCTCAACTGCCATTTCAAAATTGGGATTTTCTTCCGCAAAACGAACTTTTTTTATCAACTCATCTTTTTTTGTAATCGCTGCACCCATAATACCATAACGACGCGCGTATTGAATCAGCTCCACGAGCGACAAATCTTCCAATGGACGTTTAGTATAGGTCGGTCGTTCAGTATTATTACATTGCTGAGAAGATAGTGATGGCATTGGCCGAACAAGATCTTCTCGTGACGGCTGCTGAGACAAAGACTGTATCTCTTTTTTTTCTTGCAGTACCATATCACGCTCACCAATATGTTCTATTGGCATCATCGGAGCTTGTTCTTCAATATTTTTTTGAATATCCTCTTTCTGAGACGACAATGATGTCACCTTATTAGAAGCTCTAGGAGCACGTTGACGAGGGGTACTTGATGGCGATACAGGTTGTGTTGTATTAGTTTTTGTTTCCTGCATATCTGTCGTTGAACTTTCAGAATCAGTAACATTTATATCGCGAGTTTTCATCCAGACCTCCTATAAAAGATACTCTGACGTTTTTTCGTCATGCATTATTCCTTAATTTTGTATAAAAAATAAGATTAAAAAATGGACCATAAGATATGTTTAAAAATGATCATTTTAATAATAACAGCATGTTTTAAACATTAAAACAACCATGCAACAATCAAAATAAGCATTATGATAACTAAATAATAATTAAAATAAGTATATGTCAAAGGATATTAACTACAAAAGCAATATATAAAAATCAATAATGCTGTTACAAAAAATATAATTATTTTTTTGGCTGCAATAACATCATAATAGGACTTGCAATATAAATTGATGAATATGTTCCAAACACTACTCCAATAAGCAATGCTAATGCAAAATCTTGCAATGCTTCACCACCAAAAAACACCATAACTATAATCGGCAATCCTGTTGAAATACTGGTAAGCATTGTTCGTCTTAACGTATAATTGAGACTGTCATTGACAATCACTTCAAGTGATACATCCTTTCTTTTTTTCATAAACTCGCGAATCTGAGAAAAAATAACAATTGTATCATTAATCGAATAACCAATTACGGTTAATAATGCTGCAATAAAATTAATTGATATTTCTCGATCAAGAAACAAAAATATCGCAAGCATGGCTAATGCATCATGAATAAGAGCTATAATAGCCCCTGCAGCAAAAGAAAATGACCAAAATCGCATGGCGATATACATAAGCATTAAAATCATCGCAACAAGCATGGCACGTACAGATTTTCCTCGCAAATCTGCACCAATTCCAGCACCAACACTTTCTGTTTGCAATGTAGTAACTTTATTATCAGGAAGCGCTTGCTGAATTACGTATCGCATACGCTCACCAAAACCAATAGTGTCACTTTCAAAATTTGAAACACGCACTAAAATCTCATTTGTACCAAATTCTCGCGTGCTTGCATTCAACCAACCATTATCAGTAACTATTTGTTTAATAAGAGTAGCATCAACAGCATTATCAAAGGCAAACAATATCTGTGTACCACCAGTAAAATCAACACTATAACTATAAACCGCCCCGCGCGTATGCTTTCTATAAAGAGCAACCCCACCAAATGCAATCATAAGACCTAGGGATGACAATGCAGTCAATTTGCGATATTTCAAAAAATTAATCATCTAATATCCGTTCTTTTAGCAGCTTACTTTTTTTCAAACCTTTTTTTACTTTATGCGTTTTTTGACAAGTCTCAATTTTGTTTTAAAAAATTGATCCATCAGCCAGCCTCACTACCTCACGCATAATCACTACTACTTTGTATCTACAACCGAGACATATTTACGGCCTTTTGGCCCATAGTGAAACTTTATAAAGCCAGGAGCGGTAACGAATAATGTATCATCCCCACCACGAAGAACTTGTTTACCTGCATGAATATGGGTTCCTCGTTGACGAACGATAATCTCACCACCAAAAACTTTATGTCCATCAAATAATTTACAACCTAACCGCTTACTATGACTCTCACGATTATTCTGCGTACTTCCGCCGGATTTACTCGTTGCCATTGGATATGTCCTTAAAAAAAGAAATTGTGTATATTCTTTGTAATGTTACAGAAATGATTATCTATATATCACAAATAATGACTGATAATTGATTAAAAGTCAACCATGCTAATTATAATTCCATATACCCATTTTTTATTGATTTCCTTATCATTTTGACGAAAAACAGTAAATATGCAATAATAATTAATGAAATATTTCTTAACCATTATATTATTTTTTAGGATTTACCGTGTTGAAAAAATTATGTCTCCTATTCGCCTTCTCGCTATTACCAATTATTACACTCAATGGTACTTCCAATGAAATGGAAGATCTCAACGAACAAATTACTCATATTTTTCAAGAAAAACAATTTCTTATGCTCGATCTGAAAAAAGTTTTTGCCTTTTTTAAAAAAGCAATAAACTACCAACAATCTATCCTTGGTAATGACTATGAACCATTGGTACAACAGCTATGCGACGTAGTTCTTAACATTATTAATTCCGAAGAATTTAATTGCTCTATTAGGGAAATGACCGATTATCAAACAGAACAGATTGTCAATAAAGGCATATGCTTTAATGATATCATCTATAACGATTTCATATTCACCTATTCGGTAAATCATAAAATTGATATCGAACTCACCAAAGCATTTCCTTGCCTGGATCAACAAATAGAGCAATTATTCAACATATTCTATGTTACCATCGCTAATTATAAAGGCGGAATCATGCTTATTGAAAAACTGACCGTTCACGAAAATGCTCTTCGTCAAAAATTAAGCGCTTTAACGCCGTCATTCATAGAAAACAACGAATAGCCTTGACAAATAGAGTAATTTTTGGTATTCTTCTTATAAGAATCAACAATTTTAAAATCAATGTAAATTATAACTATTAAATTATAACTAAGGATCTAATCATGGTACATAAAATGTATACTTCACTCCTTTTGACCACAATGTTAATGCCTGTATTATCATCTTTTGGTATGTCAACTAATAATCTTACTAACCAATTAAATCATGTACAAAAAGAAATCAAAGCAGTAACACTCTCATGGCAAAGAGCTGAAGCAACATTGCATAACATTAGAAAAATTATTCCTCCCACATTGTACCAACAGGCTGAAACAATTGCTCAGAGCATATTAAGTCTGCCTGAAGTAATTGCAAAAATGAAAAAGCTTGTCAATCAACAACTGACAGCAATAGCGCTTTATAATAAACCATATGAGGCAGTTAATTTCTTGGATGACTATTTCCCTGAAACAATAGAAACACTCAATCAATCGATGCGTATTATTTGCATGGCAATTGCCAATAAAGCATTTCGCTTATTATTAGGTCAAAAGCTTACTATTAAAGAAAAAGAGCTACTTGTTGCTATTGAGCAGGCTTAAGATTGAAGAAAAGAAGAAGAAGATTAAAGATTAAGATTTAAGATTGAAGAGAAGAAGAAAATTGAGAAAAGAAGAAAAAGAAGAGTTAAGATTGAAGATTTAAGAATAAGAAGTAAGAATTAAGACGAAGACCCCAATTTAGTTGGGGACCCAACCTTCATAAGAATTACGGTTTTTCTTTTACAAAGGGTCTTGTGACCCTCTGTACTCGCACACAAACATCCTGTTTGATCTCCTTCGCTTCGAATTCAGGCCATAGTCGCTCCCAGGGCCTCACGCCTAAACCATCATGCGAAGCGCATGGGACTTTTTTACAAAATAAAAAATATTTTTTTAACGTGAGTTTGATGTAAATTATTTTGATTATATACGCATTTAATTGTTATATTCTTCTCCCGTTCGTGGTGACGTCGATAAACTCAGGATAAACTTCGCATTTACTGCTGAGCTTGACGAAGCATCACCACGAACGGAATTAAATAAATTGTTGATTATATTGATCTAATCATTATAATCATTAAAATATTTTATATCACACTCATGTTAAAAAAGCATTTTTTATTTTGTAAAAAAGTCCCATGAGCTTCGCATGATGGTTTAGGCGTGAGGCCCTGGGAACGACTATGGCCTGAATTCGAAGCGAAGGAGATCAAACAGGATGTTTGTGTGCGAGTGCAGAGGGGTCACAAAACCCCTTTGCAAAAGATTAACCGTAATTCTTATGAAGGTTGGGTCCCCAATCTTAATTGGGGTGTGAAAAACTCTCACTCTTAATCTTGTCTCCTCACAAACCAATCTGCTACAATAATAAAAAAAAGGAGCCATCCTCATGATTAAATATATCATATTATTCAGCAGTATCATCTCCACCATAACTCTTGAGGGAACCATGAAACTCACTAGTACCGCATTTAATCATAATAGCTCTATTCCATCACAATATACCTGTGACGGTGCCAATATATCACCAGCATTAGAATGGTCTGATGCTCCTGCCAACACCAAAAGCTTTGCTCTCATTGTCGATGATCCTGATGCACCAGCAAAAGTATGGGTTCATTGGATACTTTTTAATATTCCTGTTAACGTCAATAACTTAAAAGAAAATATCAAAACGGGAGACTTTATCCAAGGCGCAACTGATTTTGATGGAAAACAACAATATGGCGGCCCATGCCCTCCAAGTGGCACTCATCACTATCATTTTACTTTGTATGCACTTGATACCATGCTTGATTTACCGACAGGAACTAATAAAAATGATCTTTTAACAACCATGAATGGACACATCCTTGAACAAACCACCCTCGTCGGAACCTATACAAAAAATAACATATCCAAATTATTAATATAAAAAAACACAGCATAATTACTGCAAGGCTTTATTTATAAAAACTTAAATATTCTTTTTTGCATGAAGAGAAATTTTGAGAGAATAACCAAGTCCATTTGCAATCTGTGATAATTTGGCAATAGATGTTTTTGCATATCCACCACTTTCAAGTCGTGCAATTGCTGGCTGCTGAAGTTTTAATTTTTTTGCCAAATCGCTCTGAGATATATGAGCCTTTTTTCGCGCCTTGATAAATTGCCTGATTAACTCAAATTCATCACTCAATGCTTCATATTCTGCTTTAAACTCAGCATTTTGTAATGCATTTTCCTTAAATTCTTTAAAACTAGGTCTTTTACTCATTGTCTTTAACCTCTTTTATACGTTTCCTTGCCAAATCTATCTCATTTTGTGGCGTTTTTTGCGTTTTTTTTATAAAATCATTCAAAATAATTATAACTTTACCTTTTAAGGTACAAAAAAAAGCTCGCCCAATCCCTTCTATTGCCTTAACTCTAATTTCAAACAATCCTTGACCAAGTGCTTTAACATGAGGCATCCCGACACTCTCCGGTCCAAATTCTTCTATAAGATTTACAATTCTGGTAAATTTTGCACCAATATGAACCGCCACCGATCTATACTTTTCATCACTTTGATATCATAAAACTCTATTTTCCAACGCATTATGCCTCTTTTTCATTACACATCTTATATAGAAAAATAATAACAAATATGTTATATCATAGTCAAGCAATAAATTATAAAAAATAACATAGCCGCTCTCAACAATGAGCTTTTTCTAATCTTCATCCCTCCAGCACACCATCTCTTTTATTTACACAATGAAAAACACAATAAATCCAGCTAAACCAAGAATAATAAAAAACATGCTCTTTGAAGCAAAGGCTAACAAATCCTTTGTTTCAATTGTATTACGTAACTCTGTATCTTGACTATCGCACTTGTTTAGTAAATCAAATAACTTCCTTTTTTTATCCTTGTACTTAGTGTTTAAATCAAAATATTTCTTCTCACAAAATTCTATAAACTTACAACGCATTTGAACTTTTTCGTCATTATTACACATTAACAATAAAGGCCGATCAGAAAAATAAAAACCATTTTGATTTTGAGCAATCAAAGTATCTTGCATACATGAAGGCTCACAAAAAGTCTGAACGCTTAAAGCATTATCAAGCAGCCATGATATGGGAACGTAAGCATAACGTTGAGAAAAATTTAAATTAGCAGTATTATAAGAAAAATTTTGTGCAGTATTACAAAATGGAGTACGAATACTAACACAAATAACTTTAGATAGCTCTTTTGTAAATTCAAGATCAGGAAACATTTTTTGAAATTGATAATGATCTATTTGCTTAGCCTCTATATCTAACAAATCAAATGAATATATTGGTATATATTGCGATCCAAACAACTTTTCATTCATTCCCACAAATGACAAAAACAGATATCCACACAACAGCATAACAAAATATAATTTAAATCTATTTTTCATGCAAAAATTCCTGTAAAAATTATTTCTTAGAATATATTCTATAATAAATTATTTTTTTATTTTGTCACTTCTTTCCAGTCAGCACCAATATGTGTCATAACTTCAAGTGGCACATTCCACATCACCACTGATTCTAAAACTTTTTTAACCACCTGTTCAACCGCAGGTGCATCATTTTCTGGCACCGAAATAATCAATTCATCATGAATTTGAAGTTGTATACAACTTCCCAAAAATTGATCTGCCAATGCAGTGTGTACTGCAATCATACCAATCTTCATAACCTCTGCCGCCGTTCCTTGCGCAACAGTATTAATAGCTATGCGACACGCTTCTTCATATAATGTATGATTTTTTTCGTAAATAGTGGGAATATAACGGCGCCTTCCCCATAATGTTTCTACATATCCGTGTTCTTTTGTTTTTTCAATAACAGAGCTCATCCATGCTGAAACCTGCGGATATTGCTGAAAATATCGTTCAATATAATATTTTGCATTTTTAAACGAAATATCTAATTCTTTTGATAATCCATACGGCGTAAGCCCATATAAAATACTAAAATTAATTCGTTTCCCTAGCTGCCGTTGCTCATGCGTCACCGCCGTCACCTCAACATCAAATAATCGTGCAGCAGTTTCACGATGAATATCTTGTTTTAATAAAAATGCATTCATTAAATTTTTATCTTGTGATAAATACGCAAGCACGCGTAACTCAATTTGTGAATAATCTGCTGAAATAAATAATCTACCAGGACCAGATTTAAATGCTGCGCGTACCTCAATGCCATATCCTAATGAATCAGCGGGAATATTTTGTAAATTAGGATTTGAACTTGCAAGCCGTCCTGTTGCGGTGGATGTTTGACTAAATGTTGTATGAATTCGTCCTGTTTTTTTATTAATATACGCAGGTAATGCATCAATATAGGTATTTTTTAATTTAGCAAGTTCTCGGTATTTTATGATCAACGCAGGAATAGGATGCAACCGCGCAAGACGTTTTAAAACTTCTTGATCTGTTGACTGTTTACCCTTTGGGCTTTTTTTTTGTGGTGGCAATTGTAATACACTAAACAAAAGATATTCAATCTGACTGGGAGAATTAAGATTAATTGTTTCTTTACCAACAACTGCAGCGATCTCTTCTTCAATTAATATTAATTGCGCAACAACTTTTTTATCAAGCTCATCAAGCATACTCACGTCAAGATCGACACCCTGTTTTTCCATTGCATATAATATATTAATTAATGGATGCTCAATAGTTCTATACAATTGATCTATTTTTTTTTCTTTTTTTAATGCATCTTCAACTACACGGGCCAATCGTAAAGTTTGATATGAATCAGCACACGAATATAGTGTGGCCAAAGCAACGGGTACATAAGAAAAATCCTTATACCCATGCATCTTGACTACATCATCATATGAAAGCATTTCTTCATTAAAAAAAGTATAGGATAATTTTTTTAAACTTGCACTCTGCCATTCTTTAATAATAAGAGTTGCACCAATAAGTGTATCAAGCGCCACGCCACGCAATTCAATACCATGATTTGCAAGAACCAATTGATCATATTTTGCATGATGCAAATATTTTTTATAATAAACATCTTCTAAAATTGGTTTTAATGCGGCAATAACTTCATCACGCGATAGTTGAACATCATCTGTTTTATGTCCACACGGAATATAATACGCTCGTATACGATCACCAATAAAAATACCAAAAGATATCCCAACCAACTCAACTTCGAGCGCCTGCAGCCCCGTTGTTTCAGTATCAACTGCACATACATCACTTTTTTTAAGATCATCACAAAGCGCTATTAACTGAGCTGATCTATTCACTATCACAAAATCATGATTCTGCCAATACGCACATTTCATCTGAAAATCATGCAAACGATCTTGTTTTGTCTGCCCTGCTCCTACCGCCAAAGACTTAAAACCCAATTTTTCAAATAATGGTCGCGCTTTATTCCAACCAAAAGCATCAAATTGTAAATCTTGTTCAGATAATTTGAGCGGAACATATTGCAATAAAAAAAGCTTATAACTTAAAAATGCATCTTCTTTATGCATCAATAACAATGTTTTTACACCGGCTTTTTTAATCTCATGTAATCTATTATACATATCTTCAAGTGAATCAAACTGAGTCACCAAATCAACCGCTGTTTTTTTACCAATACCCTTAACGCCCGGTATATTATCAGAACTGTCTCCCAGTAATGCAAAATAAAATGGTATTTTTTCTACCGCAATACCATTTTTTTCTTCCAATGATGTACGATCAAAAAACTCTTTTTTAAATGCATCAAGCAAGTAAATCTCTTTGCCAAGCGTTAACGCTTGCCCCATATCTTTATCCAAGGTGACAAATACTACCGCTCCTTCCTGCTCCATCCAATCTTTAGCCAATGAATACATTAAATCATCAGCTTCTACACCAGATTTTTCAACCTGGTGCATGCCTATCAGATCGGCAAACTGCACAATATATTCTTTCTGATCAAAAAGATCACTTGGTGGCGCTTGGCGCGTAGCCTTGTATGCGGAATATATCTCTTGTCGCGATGTTATACCCTTACTATCCCACACCAGCGCAATATACTCAGGGCCATACGTATCAATCAAATTTTTAATCATGCGACAAAAACTAAATACTGCCTGAATAGTAATACCATCAGGGGTATGCAATGGCTTTAAGCCGTAATAAGCACGATAAAGAAATGAAGAGCCATCAATGAGAAATAATGTTTTTTGGGAATCAAATTTCACCAGACAAACCTTTTATCTATTTAACTTTAATTATAATAAAACCATGAGCCCATTTTTCTTTCATCGTAGCAGCTTCTGTAATATGGATCTGTTTTTCTTTTTGCTCTTGCGCACTCCAAGACCATATCACCCAACCACCAATTCCCCCTACTACACCAAGACCCGCTAAGATTCCTCCAAGCTGTTTCTCATGCTGACGGCCCAGTACAAGATTACTTGCCCCTGCTATCCCCATAAGTATAGACAGCCCCATACCTACTTTTGCTACATTCTCTTTTGTAATACTCCGCTTATTCTCAGCATAAAGCTCATCAATTTTATGCTGAAAATTATTAATTATCTCATCTTTTTTATTAATAACCTCAACTGAAAACTTTCCTGTTCCATCTCTAAATGTCTGTTGCATTTTTTTTACCAATTCATCTTCATCCAAAAATTGCTGAAATTCATCTGGAACAGACTTTTTTTCTCTCATTTGTTGCGCAATGTAAGCTGAACTTTTATTAATAAATTCCGCCTTTATTTTATCATGCAACGGCTTAAGAACATCATTATGTTGAGGATATGCATCATAACATACAAAAACAGACATGATACTTATAATAAATAACGTACAATTCTTCATAAAAAACAACCCTTGTAAAAAAAACAAATAATAATACAATAAAATAATCAATTTTCTCCTATTAATCTACCAAAAAACAGCCATTAATGCATCAAGGTTATAAAATGCCAAAAATCAACCACCTATTATTGCTAGCCCTTGTCGGTATAAACATTTCTACAATTAATGCAATGGATCAAAAAAATATTGTTATTGCCCTATCTGATTCAATAGATGAAACTGATTTGGAAACTATCTTTAATAAAGATGCGTACAAAACATTTATCATTAGGAGTCCAGAGGTAACAACCACACGGCAAAGAGATCATCATTTTAAAAATTACATCAATCAATTAATACAGACAGAAAAACAAAAAAATAGCGATCATAAAGTTTATCTTTATATGGATCACAGATTCGCATTTTTCATGAACTATGCCGCAAAAAATTCTCATGTCATTGATGGATTAATCCTAAACAACCCTGCATACTTCCCCAAGCAACATTTTTTTGACCGTCTTTTTGACTTTAAACTTTCTCTCATTGTTGAACAACTTCCCAATACTATGCCTATTGTAATCTCTCATCCTAAAGAACCTATCGGAAATGATAAGCTTATTGGAGGCTTTTTACTATTAGCAGAAAATCGAATAATAAGAAATAGGAAGTCTGAGGAGATGAGTGTTGATCACTGGAATAGTCTAATATGAAATGCAACACCTTTCTGATAGAATATAATTTAGTAATAATTTTATCTATAAAAGGTGTTGCAAATTATGAGAAACTTTCAACAATTATTATATCACGAAAGATATAAAATTTATACAGGTCTATGTGAAGGAAAATCAAAAAGAGAAATAGCAAAAATCATTGGACGATCTGTTTCAACAGTAACCAGAGAGATTAATAGAAATAGCGATCGATACGGTTATTTATATGCAGGAGCAGCCCATGAAGCAGCTAAAAAGCGAAAACATATAAATGCTCCAAAAATCGACAGGGACCCTAAATTGAAGGCTTATATTATCAAGAAGTTAGAAGAAAAATGGTCACCTGCTACAATAGCAGCTCAATGGGAGTTAGACTATCCCAACCGATCATTATGTAAGGAAACAATCTACCAATGGCTTTATTCTAACAATGGAGAAGAAAAAATTAAGTTAAGAAAACTGTTGGTGCGTGCTCATAAAAAACGTGGTTTAAAGGTCAAAAAAAATAAATCTACAATTAAAAACAGAGTCTCAATACACGATAGACCTGACAACATTAATAGTCGGATAGAGGCTGGTCATTTTGAATGCGACTTAATATTCAATGATGGCAGTCAATCGCAAAATGTATGTACATTGATTGAGCGGACAACTCGTAAAGCATTTCTTATTTATAATGATAACAAATCAACCAAAACGGTTATGAATGCGTTGATCAAACGTATTTACAATGAAAGACTTTTTATTAAAAGTATAACGTTTGACAATGGTACTGAATTTGCTGACCATGGTCGATTAAAAGAACTTGGAATCGATACGTACTTTTGTGATCCAGGTAAACCTTGGCAGAAAGGTGGTATAGAAAATTTAAATGGAATGCTTAGACGATTTCTTCCGTTTAGCCTTCCAGCTGCAATTATTACAGAACAATATGTTGCTAAAGTTAATAAAAAAATTAACAATATGCCAAGAGAAATTTTATCATGGAAAACGCCATCAGCTATATTTAAGAAAATTTTCAAAATTACTAAAAAAGAAGGAGAGTTGGGTGAAGCTCGTCTAGCCGACGACAGAGGCGATCTTTTCAGTCAGAAAAATTTAAGTGTTGCATTTCATTCTTGACTTTGCCACTGCACTTTTATCATTAAAAATACACCTAATACTAATAGTACAGAAATTGAACAAATACTAAAAACGCCTGAACAATATTTCAAGGGTAAATATCAAAAATATATAATAACATCAATAGAAAGACAGTTTGCAAAAACTATTAAGCAACAAGAAACAAAGCTCTACTATATAGAACGATTTATCATTATTTGCAGTAGCAGTTTATCTTTATATTTACTTTGGAAAATAGGAGCTATTTATATGATATTAAGAATACTAGACACCATTAGCTTCATACTGTAAATTATAAGGTTATGAAATGCCAAAGCTCAGCCACCTATTATTACTAGCTCTTGTCGCAATAAACATTCCTACAATAAATGCAATGGATCAAAAAAATATTGTTATTGCCATATCCGATAACACAGACATCAAAGAATCTCTACAAACATATGGCTTTGATATTACAAAAACTACAATAATTCCAACTCCTATTGAAGCAGTCTCCATCAAAGAACATTTTGAAAATCATCTTACAAATTATATCAATAAAACTATACAAAAGGAAAAAAAACGTAATTCTAATTGCAAAATTTATCTTTATGCAGACTATAGAACCTTATATAGCTTAAACTACACTGCAAATAATTCTCATATTATTGATGGATTAATTCTAGACAAAACAGATTATAATCCCGATCAACCTTTTATTGAACGTATTTTAGATCATAAACTTTCTCATCTTATTGAAAAAATTCATTCAAAAGTGCCAGTTATAATAGGAATGTATCCAAAAAAAAATAATTCTCACTTATGTAATTTTTTATATAATCTTTTTGCAACTACTAGAAGAAAAAAAACAATCAAACAATTTAATCATAATACTTTTTTAGTCAGCTACAACAAAATAATTCCCTATATATTAAACAACCCTACTCTATACCAACAACTAGAGCAGCAGCCAATTTTATCAGACACTGATATTGCAACGAATGCAATTAGACAACTAGACAACCTAGCTTATAGAGCATTGTCTGCATTAAAAATATTTGGTGGAGGATCGCTGCTCTACATCCTTTATAAAATCGGCATTCTTGCCATGTTAATGCGATTAATTATATAAATTTAAATCATTTCTATTTATATTCAGGATCAAACAGTTCTGGCAAAATCTCATATATATCCATCATTACATGATGATCCAGCACTAATTCTTAACCTTTATTGCAATGACATCTTCAGCCTTCTACTTGGATTATTAAAGCGAATAAAAGCAGAATTAAATTTTTCTGAATCAAATTTACAGCCAAGCCATTCAATATAGTTTTTATATTCTGGATGGCGAGGGTCACTCATTGCTTGCAACAGACATTCATATCCCGGCACTCCCCCACAATCTTCTGGTGGACAAGCACGCTTTCCCGCAGAACAATGTGGATATTGTAATTGAGGATCAATTGGTAAAATTTTTTCAAGAACTACCTGATGACTCCATCCATCACCAAAATCATAAGTATAAATTGCTTTTTTATTTTCCAATGAAAAATAGGAGGAAATTTTTGTCTCCCATCCCGTTAAAAGATCTAGATCTTCCCATCCATCACATGGCAAGCCTATTCTGTTTTCTATACCAGATTTAGGATTAAAAATAACAAACTCATGTAAATGAGAATCATCCCATCCCATGGAATCTTGTATCGCACAATGCAGGTCCCAAAAAGAATAACTGTCAGGGACTTGAATTCGTCGCCAAATTGCCGGCTTTATGTATTGTAAAGTAATCTTGAATTGATAAATATTAACTTGATTTTTTTGAGCCACGATTATCCTTTGGTAAAATTTTTATAAAAAAGGTAGCCCTGCACAACTTTACTTATATTTTTTTCATGTAGTATAAAATGAAAATAATAATTGTTCAATTATGTAATAAAACAATTTTATTTTCTTGCCATGCAATAAGTTCTATTATAGCAAGCGCCTAAAACTTTACCTGATTTGCATATCCCCGCGCTCGTTTTAACCCAATCTTCACTTCGTTCCTATTGGGTACCCCATCGAAAGAAACTGAAGATGGGGAATAGCTGACGAGCGCAGGAAAAACAAATAAATTATCGAGTTACTTTAATGACCTATGCTATCAATTAATTATATAAATCGGCATTCTTGCCATATTAATTTAAATTATTTCTACTTATATTCAGGATCAAACAGTTCTGGCAAAATTTCATACGTTGATGCAGACGGTTTTTGAACATTCAAAAGTTCTGCAAGTGTATTAGCCAACTGCTGCGCAAAAACCCGTTGCCGTACTTTTCTCCGTTCAAATCTACCAGGATGAAAAATAAGAAGCGGTACATGCGTATCATAATTATAAGGTGTTTTATGGGATGCTCCCTGTGGCCAATGAGTAATCACCGTATAAGGAAAAGTTTGTACAACAATTGAACCAGTTCTTCCAACAAACAACTGATTCTTTATATTATCTTCCACCGTATGAGAATGTGTCGGCATATGTAACAGTTCCTGCGCAGTCCAAACATTTTTTATTCCTGGCTCTTGTAAAGCATATTTTTTTATATCTTGTATAATAGCATCCTGCTTTGCGCTATCACAGTTGTTCATCATTGCATGATCCAACACTAATTCTTGACCTTTATGCGCAATAACAACTTCACCAACCCCATGATTTTTATGTAACATCTCATTGATTCTTTTAATAAACTCAATTCTTTCTATTCGTCGAGCTTGTACCAAACCATCTTGATGCAATAATTCCGGAATTGGCATTATGCCATGATCAGCAGTCAAAACAAAAGCAACTTCATGCTTGCCAATTGTTCTATACACACCACGTATAAATTGCTGCAACTGTTTATCAAGATGATAAATCATATCAATGGCTTCCATGCTACTCGGGCCATATTCATGAGCAACTTTATCGAGCGGACTCAAGCATACCCATAAAAGCAATCGATCCTTATGTTTTCTGCTCACGTGAACTTTTATACATTCTTGAGCACAATTAAGTAACAACTTATTTGCATAGGGTGTTTTTTCAAAAAGATAACCAGGATTTTTAGGATTTGATTCATCTCGTACAAGCAAAGGCTTATTAAGCATCGTATAACCTGGACGAGTAAATTCATAGTTATTAATATTAAAAAAATTATATGCATAAGGACTTTTTTGATACATGCGCTCCCACATAACTGTTCTATCCTTACCTACATCGTGCGTACTATTAAAACGATTAACCCACCCTGGCAACTCATTAAAATAAGCTTTGCTGGATGTAAAAAGCCCTGTCTTTTCATCAATCCATAAAGGTTTTCCTAATTTTCCTGCCGTTGCTATAGCAGAACGACTTTTTAAAGAAATGCTATACGAGGTAAACGCGCTGCGCGGTTCTGAGTTCAATACACATTGATCAGATAAATTATCTACCATTAACATATGAGAAGATTTGCCATAATCATACGTACCACCTGGCGATAATACCTGCGCATTTTCAGAGATATCATCGTCACAGGCAACTTTTTTTCCATTCATATACCATGAATTACTGACAAATCCATGATCTTTGGCGCACGTTCCGGTACTTAAACTTGCATGTCCCGTGGCTGTTCCTGGCTGCCCTGCGGGGTGATGAGCATTAGTATAATCAACGCCATTTTCCAAAAGAAATTTAAATCCATATTTAAAATGAGGCATTAGTTTATCAATATAACTATGAGCAAATTGATCAATAACTATAATAACTGTTAATCGCGGAGGTTTAGGATTAAAACTAAAGCTTATTGTATATGCAAAAAATATGGGTATTATCATGAAAAAATTGATTCGATTTACTCTTCTCTTCATCCCTACCTCCTGCTATCGCTATTAAAAAAAACGGTAATCGTTTTTTTATAATTTCAACTTAGCATATTTTTTGCGGATAAAAAAAGATATTTATATTTTTCAACATAATACTAGCATGATTATTTCATGTAGGATAGGATAAAGATAGATACACTGCATGTTTGATTAAAAGGAACTAAAAGAATGTTTTTAGATGCAATTGGTATAATTTTAAAAAAAAATCAACCTTATCATCATAAAATGGTAATCCTTGATAAAATACAAGGGAAAATAGAATGCATAAACACTCTATCTTCTTTTTCTGTTGGCACGCTTATAACCTATAATATGCGCCATGAAGGAACTACCTGTTTTATCAATAATTGTACTCTTGTATATTCACCATTATCATTAGCTCAAACAGATATACTCTTCTTTCATCATGTTCTTGAATTAATTTATTATTATACTCAAATAGGCAATAGCATTAATATTATTTTTGATCTTCTTGCATTTTTATACACTATTGACCCAACAACTATTACAACTCAATTTAAAAAAATTTTTTTATCAAAATTATTACTCTCTATAGACATTATTCAAGAAAATAATAATTTTTATACTAATACCATTGCGTATATAAGTAATAACAGCATTGAACAGCTTATACGTATAGATCAAAATATAATTGATGAAAAAGAGTTAGATAGATGGTTATGGTCTTGCGTTTGGCAACATCCATATGTTAATGAATTTAAGACGGTTCATTTTTTAGCAGAAAATAGGGTTCTATGAAAATAAAAAAAAATTATTTTATTCTATTATTGTTTATAAATAATATTCTTCATGGTGGAAATTTTTTACAACAATTTGTTAAACCTGACGCTACGCAAAAATTTTTTGTCGGCGTAGGTGTCATTGAAGAAAAACAAAAATTTTTAGACGAAGCTATCAAAGAACAAACCGAACTTGAATCTTCTAATAAAAATTTTACGACAAAAACAACACAACATATTAATGAGGTGCAAACATTATTAATTAGTGTAGAAAACATACTAAAACAAAGGCCTGATGATGATTTTTTACTTAAACAACAATCAATACTTAACGAATCTGAACAAATACTCAAGGATATACAAAGAACTCACGACGACAACCTTTCTCTTCCAATAGAAATTATTACTCAATTAAAAAATTTTCTTGAAGACCCCTATTTTGAATCATTCAAGAAAAAGAATAAATTACAAGAACGTTTATATTATTCTTTTGATGATATTCAACTATTACATGATCATATTTTAGATTATGAACAACGGGTAGCACAACTCACTGATCAAGAAAAAAGCATTCGTGTAGAAAAAGAAAGTAGAAAAAGAGCCATTATAACTCTTACTGAGGAATCTGAAAAAAGACAACATGATATTAAAATATTTACTGAAGCCGCCGCATCAAACGGTAGTTTTTCTGCCAATTTAGATCAAGAAAAAGAACTTATTAAATTAGAAAATCATCTATATAAATATAAAAAACAACTTGCTGATTTACGACTTAAAACTATTAATTATCAAATGCAATTAGTAGAATTTCAGCTCTTTATGGCAAAATCACATCTCGATCTTTTTAAAAAACAGTTACGAATTGTTAAATTAGCAATCCATGTCAGCGAAGCTGATATAACACTTGCTGAAGAAGATCTTGCAAAAGAACAAAAAATTTATTTTTCTCACAAAGACGCATTGCGCCATGAACGTGAAAAAATAGTTAACATTCAAAAAACAAATGAAAAGGAATTGGCTACATTAAGCAAGGATCTTTCAATTCCATTAGGCAGTGAAGTTGATGAATGGAGCAAAAAACCAAAACAAACATCTGATTCTTATGTAGGCCTTGTACACATTAATTCGTTAAACGGAGAAGCTCTGCTGTATGCACGAGAAAAAGAGCTTCTTGATGGCCAAATAGCTCTTGAAGAAGAGAAATTTAATTACAAAAAAATAAGAACTGAAGCAAAAAAAACATATCATAAGATTTCAACACGAGGCTTTCTCACTGAAGAAGAAATTGCTAAAGAACGAATTGAATATGAAACAAAAAAGAAAGATGCTGAAGAAAATAGCAAATTATATCATACTAAAATATCCGCTATTGCCAATTCACTCAATCAACTCAAAAAAGTTCTTGATCGAGTAAATCTTTTTCATGAAGATGCTGAAAAACAAAAAGATGTTATTTTTAAAAATAAAAATAAAGAATATATACGATTTAATGAATACTTAACACGGGCTGATAAGGCAGTAAAAAAACAGATTGATATCTTAGGAAAATTAACAGGAATCTATTCAGGAATCATTGCAGAATTAAATGGCACCATCAGATTAATAGATTTTATTAGTACCGAATTACAAGCCAGCACTATTTGGTACCGTCCTGCCTATGCAATTACACCTGAGGGAGTAAAAAATATCATTTCAGATACCAAAGCTTTTTTTAATGATATACGCATATATCTTGCAAAATTTAATAGTAACATATTTTTCATCCATATGCGTGATGGATTTTCACGACCTTTAGATACTATCTTTTTTTTATTAAAATTATGCATTTTAATCGGCATTCTTTTTGTTATAAAACGCTATCAAAAAAAAGTTACCATCATCATGCTCGTGTGCAGTAAAAAATATGGTACTTTAATAAATATGAGCGGATTTATCGTTGGTACGATAGTAACATTTATATGCACATGTAGCTATAGCATTACCTTCTGGATAACATTATGGCTATTATGCGGAATGATTCCTGATCATTATCTTTTCATGTTATTTTATCTACTCTCTATTCCATATCTTTTATATTTATCTAATAAATTTATGAAAATGCTTCTTACTATGAATAATGAATATGGACACATTCTACTTTCAGAGGAATTTCAACGACGTTTTGAGCTAGTATTTTCCACTCTCATATATTTAACTATTATAATTTTTTTCTTTCGACAAGCATTTATGCTTTCGACAGTGTACCTACGATCAGAATTATCAAATATTTTATTAGCAATAAATTTTATTATTTTGCAAATTTCTCTCATTTTTTTAATTACCAAAGAACAAATCATGGGCATTATTCCCAATTATTCTAATTTTTGGCGATGGATACATGCGCATGTCGATCACTATTACTACCTCATACTTTTATTTGTTGTCGCTATTATTATTATGAGCAACCCATACGTTGGATTTGGTCGTCTTGTACTGTATCTCATTTCCAGTTTTATTTATATGGCAATGCTACTTAAAACTCTTTCATTACTCCATGATCTGGTGAAAAAAACAACATCTCTTCTTTTCTTCTTTCAAGAAGATACCATAGTGCGAGAACGTTTTTCATATGCAAAAACATGCTTTGGCCTGGTTATTATTGCATCTTTTGTAATTTTAGGGTTTATCGGCTTTATTGGAACCGCGAAAATATGGGGCTGGAACGTTGTTCCGGCAGATTTTAGACAATGGCTCAATGTACCATTATTACTTGAAGGAACTACTCACCCTATCACTACCATGTCTTTATTGAAAATTATTGCATTTATTATGAGTGGATTTGTGCTTGCGTATTTATCCAAACAGTATGTTTTAGCACGAATATTTGATCTATTGCTTGTTGAATCTGGCGTGCAACATACCGTAACAAGCATCATACAATACATTGTTATTATAATCGCAATTTTCTTTGCATTTAATAGCGTTGGTCTTGGTTCATTAATTGGTAACGTATTTATAGCATTAGCATTGAGTATCGGTTTGTATATCAAAGATCCAATTAGTGACTTTATTTCTTATTTTATTATTTTAGTCCAACGACCCGTTAAAATTGGCGATTACGTTAAAATTGATGAAGAAACCATGGGGGTTGTCCGTAAAATTACCCCTCGTTCAGTAATGCTTCGCAGAAAAAATAGCACAACAATCATTGTTCCCAACTCTCATATCGTCAGCAAAGCAATTGAAAACTGGAACTATGTTCGTAACTTCATTGCGCTCAACGATATATCATTACTTATCTATTTTAAAGAAGATCCACAACGAATAAAAAATATTTTACATGCTGCCGTTGAGGAACATAATAATGTATTAAAAAACCCTCGGCCAATAATACGATTAATGAACTTTAACGAATGTGGTTATGAATTTATGGTACGTTGTTTTATCAGCTCTGCTTATACACTTGAAATGTGGGATATCGCCAGTGACATTCGCCTTTTGATTGCAAAAGCATTTCGAGAAAACAATATTGAATTTGCAATACCAATGTATAAAATTGATAATTTTGGTAATTTTTATGAATCACAATTAAAAAAAGATACTCCTAATGTTGAGCCTACAATAAAAATTATCAAGGAATAATTATAGCAAGCGCCTAAACCTCCACTCGATTTGTGTATTTCCCACCGCTCGCCCTGAGTTTTTTTGCCTCAAAAAAGTATCGAAGGGTGCAATATAAAAATATTTTTTTAAGATATGATGTTATAATTTACCCATATTTAAACTCATATTAATATCAAAAAAACTAAATATTAAAATGCTATAAAAAACGCACCCTTCGATACTTTTTTGAGGCAAAAAAACTCAGGGCGAGCGGTGGGAAATACACAAATCGGGTGGAGGTTTAGGCGCTTGCTATAATAGCAATTTTTTAAAAAAAATTCATTAAAAGTTGCTGTACTTTATCCAACCAACCAAGCTGATACAATGCAGTAAAAAATAAAATACCATAACCAAAAAGTTTTAAAATTTTTAAACTCTTCAAGTTTTTATCAGGATCGTTTAATTGTATAGTTTCACCATTAACAATCATTTTAATTACTTTTGCACAATACGCCAATTCTTCTTCTTTCCCTCTCGGTTTTTCATACGCATAAAGATAAAAAACATCAGTTTTTTGAGCCATATCTTTTAAAAGATCTTCAGAAATTGACACATTCTGCCACGCTCTTACCAATCGTGTATTTCCATCATTATACATCTCTAAAATCTCATATGTCTCATCACGAATGATGAGCACGTAATTAAAATATGTAATATGAGAGTATAAATCTTCATCTGAAACAGTAATTGAATAATTAGTATTCTTAGAAGGGAATTTTGGTAATTGTGCTTGATAAAAATATTTATTCTTTGCAACCCATATTTCATCATATTCTGTTTTTATAGCTTCAAAATTATCGCGCTTTATTGCAAATGTCGCTGGAGAAAAAGTTTTCTTATTTTGACCATAGTCTTTTTTTTGTAAGGTCACATAGAAATAGTCATCTTGATTGTCACCAAGTTTTTTTTGAATATCCTCTAACATTTTCTCATCAAGATGAATGCCAAAAATCACCTCATATTTCATAGAATAATTAGGTACAATTTCCATATTATACGCATTAGTCGGAGAAAATTGACATGTTACCGGCATGGTACCTGGTTTAGATATACTTCCTACCTCGAGCACCTTATAATCTCGAAACATATTCCCATCAGATAAAAAATAATCCTTCAAAAGCGCACCAGTATAATCTTCATCTTGCGACTTATTTGCTCCAAAAGCTGTATCAAAGATATTTATTAATCCAAATATCATAATACAAACAAACATCTTATTATTCATTAAATATTTCCAAATCTTATATTGTGCAATACTCTAACAATATATAATTATAGAAATTTTTAACAAAAAAGAATAAGATCACTGAAAAATAATCATACATAATTGTTTCTATTTTTTTACTTTATGTAAAGTATCCATAATTTTCTGATGTAGACCAGTTTTAATGCACCCAAGAACAACCATACAGATTGCAAATAAAATGATAATAACATCAATGCCCTTTTCAATAATACCAAGCGCATATAAAATTGCCGTTACGCCAAGAAGAATATATATAACACCTTGATAAAAATCTGGCAAACGTTTAAAAGCTCCAAACATAACTTTTTTCCTTTTTTTTAATGAATTTAAAAAAAATTATATATTTTTATATAAATAAGTGTCAAGAAAATCAACCCTTGTTACAATAAATCAACATCGCTAACATTAATAAAGAAAAACATCCTGTCACTGCCACCAAACCTTCATAAGGCCACAAATCGTTCATCAAGCCTTGCCAAAAGGTAAATTTGTAAGGATGATCTTTATCTACAAGAGTTGCATGCACAACTGATAATACATTATTCTGTGCTGGATTTAACGTATAACCCTTAGATCCATTGCTAACGGTTTTTACCTTCATTTTAATAATGTTATTATTAGTTAAATTTTTAACTATAAGAATAAATTGTCTCTTTTTTTCACACATTTGTTCTAATTGCGTATGATCTAAATCCTGTATTCGATACAATAGATTATTATCACTATAAATGGTACTATAAAAACAAGTCTCTATATCCAATTCACAGTTGTCATACCCAATATCATAATCACCTTTATCTTCAATTAATTTCTCATCTTTTTTTGCATCAAGACCTTCAAGGGTAAGAGTACAGGCAGTAATTTCAGCAATTATTTGATCTTTTATTAAGTATAACAAAAAATGTTCTTTCATTCGTGATACCAACCAATCATACACAATATTATTGTTTATGCCGTCGGCAATTGGTTGATTCGATGAATTATAAACCGTATAAGAATAATTAGATTTATGACCTGAATCTGATAAATTTAAAATTTTTCGTCTTGCTGAAAACTCACATTTAGACATTATTTTTGCCTGACTAAACCATGGAGTACCAGTTAACTGTGTATATTGCATTTTAAAATTACATTCTATAATAGACTCATTATTCATATCATTTGTAACATTAATATCAGTATATGAAAGCTGCACAATATCACCTTCAATTAGATTTAGATTATTCAACTGTTTTTTTATTATGGCTAACAAATTCGCAACTTTATTCTTTTTTTCATTATCATTGTCATCAAGAACAACAGAATAGTCATCATTATATTTTGTAAAAACAGTATCAACTTTATTTTGTGAAAAAACTTTTTTCACTGTTGGTTGTGCTATTATAACTGACAACTCAGAACCATGTTTCATTCCAAATACTGATCCAATAAATCCAAACAATCCTAACAATGAAACTCTTATAAATAGCATATAATTCATAAAAAATCTTTCGATAAATAAAGCACAACACAATATGATGACATAATACTACATATATTATCATTATCTAAAAAAATAAGAATGTTGAAAACAACACTTGTGTATTGGCAACAGGAATGGGATCGATTGCACGACCATAATCATTAAGACCATCAGGAGTAATCCGTGTATTGCCAAATGCAGCACGCGTATATTCAACTTCAAGTGCAAATGTTACCTGTTTTACTTTAAATCTCATTCGTGGCGAAAAACGCACGACAGTATTTAAATCATTACCAAGGCCAAATATTCTCCGTTCAATAACAACACCATCAGGACCGACAAGATCATGTTCTATTTTTTTATGTGATCCATAATTTTTTTCTGCACCAATAAACCATCCAATCTCAAAAAAATGAGTGGGAATAATTGTCCAATCTGACCACCCAGAAAGCGTACGCGTTGTGGTGTATTTCCGTTTTCCTGTAATAGGATTAATAGACCCTTTTTGTACTGCGTAGCCACCAATAAGACCATAATTTGAAAGATTACCACCAAACATAAGCGTATTGCGTATTGATATCTTTGACCAATTAAGAGCTGCATACCATATTCCTGCAAGGCTACTCAATGGCTCTCGTACTTTATACAACTGACCATCTGCCCCTACTGAGGATATTCGTGGCGCAATTCTTTGATAATCAATTCCCGTTCCTATAACATGTTCATGCACAAATCCTTTAAGTTGAAAATGAAGATTAGGAATCACCGCTTCACGCATATATTGTGCGTCAAGACCAATCGGCCCATCACTGGTGAAATCAACTTGTGATGCTGCTGCCATAATAATATCAAGATGTGGCGCATGATACGTATATTCTGCCATTGGAGAACGATTATATACCGCAAATGGACGACCACTATTAAATGATACCGTATTAGGAATTAGTTCAATAACATTAAGAGGATGCCACGTTTGACCAAAAAGAAACGTAGAATCATTCCAATCAAGTTGACCATAGGCATGACGCATATTAACCAAATTAACAACTTCATGACTACCTTTAAATTCTACTTCAATAACCCCTTTTTCATGAACATTGTTACCAATATCAGGTCCATGCAATGTACCGCGAACACGTGTTTCAATGGGAAGCATTTGCCCTTGACCTTTTGCATTAATATCACCGGTTGGTGTACGCATTTTTTTTCGTGGATAAAACAGTGTTTGTTCATCTGATTCAGCAACAAGTTGTCGTGTATCATAAAACGCTTTGTAGTTAATATATCCTGATAAATCAAAATTATGTTTTACGTGTTGCCACGGTGAAGCTTCTGTTGCACGCATTGATGATGACAGAAATAAACAGCTCATAAAAATAGACTTTTTCTTCATACTTTCTTTGATTCCCTTTTTTTATTCGTTCATCAACACAGTATAAAGTAGATTTTAATCTCGTCTACTCTATTGATTATCGTGAAAACATGATACAATCATATTTGTATTTTTATTGTTATTTTAATGGTACTTAAAAATCATGCTTTACAAAAAAATAACCCTTTATTTATTATTATTGTTAACGACCAATCAAACATCCCCAATACCATTAACAGAATGGATAGTATGGGCTGCAAAAAACCCAAATAAATCAATATCTGTTGTGGCAATAACCTATTATATTTATAAACGAATACAATATTTCTTTTTTATGGCCGTTGCATGCTATTTTAAAGAAATTCGGAGCTTGTGGCTTGGGACATCTTTAATTGAATATGCTCAAAAAGAATATAACAAAGGCAATAAAGCTTTTTTGCTCTATTTAGCACACCATCAAAATAACCAAGCATTTCTTTGCTGTGCCTATGATCTTTATATAGACGACAAGAACAAACACCCTTTATTTTTTCTCCTTGATAAAGGAGTTAATGCGCATATTAAATATGGTTATCATTCGCTTTTAAAATACGCGTGTATCAATAACAATGCAGAACTAGTTGAAAAATTACTAAAAAACAATGCTGATCCCAACGCACCCACCCCTTTTATCAACTTTGGATTCATTTTAGCTGGTGGCCATGACGGTAGGGGCTATAAACGCGAAATTAATGATGATGGAAGCCCTTTAGTTATTGCATTCCATAAAAATTTTCCAGAAATCATACAACTGCTTATTCAATACAGCGCTGAGCCAATAATGTTAAACGAACAATATCCAAAACTATCCTACTTATGTCAACCACTATACCCACTAAATAATAATGATTACATTTCATTTAATCATTTTATTGATTATTGTTCCCAAACAATTACTCCCAATTCAAAAAAATTATTGGAAAACAACATATATCAATATTGGTTAGCACAACAAATATTTCTATCAAATAAAATTCCAGATGATATCAGTAAAAATCATATATTTCCTCTATTTCCTCTCCTAATAATTTATCCAAATTTTAATCAAAGCTTAGAGCCACTTTTTCAAAAATATACATTCACCGACGCAGAAAAAGAAGAAGTATATACAAAAAAAGAAGAAATTTTAAAAGTAAGACGTGATCATCCAAAATCTTTTTTACCAATGATTACAACATAAACATTATATAAACAATATGCCCTATAAAAAAATTATTCTTTGTTTTTGTTTATTATTTTCAAGTACACATAGCCATTGCAATGAAAAAATAGTTGATGCTTGTGTAGCAATAATACTCCTTGGATGCGGACTTTCTATCTTAGATGGTATTATAAATGAATTTGACAACCTATTTTATATGATCAATTATCTAATATATTATGTATACAATTGCAATCCTAATATACAAAATGAATATGGCTGGACACCACTCTATTCTGCTTGCATAGGCAACGAAATTAAAAATATAAATTTATTACTCAATCATCAAAAAACTGATCCTAACATACAAAATCAGTATGGCTTTACACCACTTTATTCTGCTTGCATGGATAACCAAATTAAAAGTATAAAACTATTACTCAATCATCCAAAAATTGATCCCAACATAAAAAATAATAATGGCTTTACACCACTCTATCGTGCTTGTTACGATAAACAAATTGAAATTATAAATTTATTACTCTCTCATCCAAAAATCAAAAACAATGTAAATTATCAACAAACAGAACTTCATAAAGTTTGTCTTGATAATGCAACTAGTGCTGATACTATCAAAGATTTACTCAAAATATTTCATCCTGACATACGAAATAGTGAAGGGAATCCTGCTCTCATTCTTTCTGTCTTACATCATAACAATCCTCATATTATTAACGCATTAATTGAACATGGAGCAAGCGTATCCATAACAGATACAAACAATTACTCTTTTCTTTATTATTCCTATACACTTCAACGTATTAAAAATGTAAACGATCTTGATTTTATAAAAAAAGCAACTCCAATAAATAAAACAACATTTTTAAATAATGAATTACATACACTATGCACCACCATATCAGATGATCAAATGCTAACATCAAACACCTGCGCATTTGCAAGCTGGTGCATTGATCAAGGAGCTAATATATATTCAAAAAACAAACAAAATCTAGAACCAATAAATGTAATTGAAAAATTATTACATGATCCATCTCTTAAATCAAAATCACATTATGAAAAATTACATACAACTTTTTTAATGGAAAAAACTGAATCATATATATACTATACGTATAAACAACTTAACATTCTGGATGATGTTATCAAAATCATACTCGGTTACTACACTGCAATAACTATGGGTGAAAAAAATAAAGAATATATAGAGCAAAAATGTAAAAACAGAGGCTATATTAGCCCATACCAATTTTTTCGTGGATAAAACAGTGTTTGTTCAAAAAAACAAATTTTACAAGTAAGAGGTGATCATCCAAACTCTTTTTTACCAATGATTACAACATAAACACCGTATAAACAATATGTCCTATAAAAAAATTATTCTTTGTTTTTGTTTATTGTTTTCAAGTACACATAGCCATTGCAATGAAAAAATAGTTGATACTTGTGTAGCAATAATACTCCTTGGATGCGGACTTTCTATCTTAGATGGTATTATAAATAATTTTGACAACATTAAATATATAATCAATTATCTAAGATATTATGTATTCAATTGCAATCCTAATATACAAGATCAGTATGGCTGGACACCACTCCATGATGCTTGTTACAATAACAAAATTAAAATTATAAATTTATTACTTAATCATCAAAAAACTGATCCTAACATACAAAATCAGTATGACTTGACACCACTCCATCATGCTTGTTACGATAACAAAATTGAAATTATAAATTTATTACTCAATCATCCAAAAATTGATCCTAATATACAAAATCAGTGTGGCAGTTCACCACTCTATCATGCTTGTTGCGATAACCAAATTGAAATTATAAAAGTATTACTCAATCATCCAAAAATTGATCCCAACATACAAGACAATGGTAGCAGGACACCACTCTATCATGCTTGTTGCAATAACAAAATTGAAATTATAAATTTATTACTCTCTCATCCAAAAATCAAAAACGATGAAAATTATCAACAAACAGAACTTCATAAAGTTTGTCTTGATAATGCAACTAGTGCTGATGCTATCAAAGATTTACTCAAAAAATTTCATCCTAATATACGAAATAATAAAGGGAATCCTGCTCTCATTCTTTCTGTCTTACATCATAACAATCCTCATATTATTAACGCATTAATTGAACATGGAGCAAGCGTATCCATAACAGATACAAACAATTACTCTTTTCTTTATTATTCCTATACACTTCAACGTATTAAAAATGTAAACGATCTTGATTTTATAAAAACAGCAACCCCAATAAATAAAACAACATTTTTAAATAATGAATTACATACACTATGCACCACCATATCAGATGATCAAATGCTAACATCAAACACCTGCGCATTTGCAAGCTGGTGCATTGATCAAGGAGCTAATATATATTCAAAAAATAAACAAAATCTAGAACCAATAAATGTGATTGAAAAATTATTACATGATCCATCTCTTAAATCAAAATCACATTATGAAAAATTACATACAACTTTTTTAATGGAAAAAACTGAATCATATATATCAATACTTCGGACATTTTTTAAAAAAATAGTGTAAAAAAAATTGCATCCCTTAAAATTAGATATGAAATAAATACGTCTAAAAAAAAGGAGATGCAAAATGATGATCAAAACCATCAATATAATTCTAAACAAAATGACCAGTGTTTGCAACTTATCGCAACGTAAATTTATAGTAGAATTGCTTAGTTCTTTATTGAGCATACAAGGAAAAATAAATTTTCGAAATCTAAGTAGATTCAGTGAATATGAAGAAAAAACTTTTTCTAGAAATTATAATAAATCTTTTAATTTTGCAGAATTTAACCAGCAGGCATTAACGCTTGTTACTACTAAAGAAACACGACTTATAGCAGCATTTGACCCCAGCTTCATACCAAAGGCTGGTAAAAAAACTTATGGAAAAGACTATTTTTGGAATGGCTCAGCAAGCAGAGCTGAAAAGGGTTTAGAGATAGGACTCCTTGGCGTAGTCGACATTAATTACAACACAGCATATCCTATTTCAGGACAACAAACTCCCCCAATTGCAGCATCAAGAAAAGATAAAAATACGCCAATTACAGAAAACAGTCGAATTGATGCATATTTAGACCATATTAAAGAGCATAAAATGTATCTTCCTTCGCAAGTAAAAATTCTTGCCGCAGATTCATATTTTAGCAAAGAAAAATTTGTTACAGGCATTGTAAATCTTGAATTGCATCTTGTTGGTAAATTACGAATTGATGCACGTTTACGATTCTTATATGAAGGGGAACAAAGCGGAATTGGTCGTCCAAAAAAATATGATAAATTTGTTGATATTAATGATTTTGAAAAACTGAAATTTGTCGAGGATATTAAATCTGATGATGGTAAAAAATTAAAACTTTATACTGCTATTGTTAATGCTGTTTCCTTAAAACGAGATATACGAATTGCAGTTATTATTGATGTTAATGAAAAAGATAAAGACAAAAAAGCGCAAGCTATTTTTTTTTCAACTGACATTGATCAATCAGCTTCGGATATCGTTGTTTGCTACAAAGCAAGATACCAAATTGAATTTATCATACGTGATGGAAAAGGATTTACTGGACTTAATGACTGCCAAGCTCGATCAAAAGAAAAATTAAATTTACATTTTAATGCTAGTCTTGCGGCTCTCAATTTAACTAAAATTATAGATCGAATAAATCAGGAAAAAAATACAGCCAAAAGTTCATTTTCAATGGCTAGCTGGAAGCGAAGATTTTATAATGAAAAGCTGATCAGCAGTATTTTTTCAATGTTAGGAATTGATCTAACATTAATAAAACTATCCTCTGATTTTAAGAACCTTGTAAACTACGGAGTTATTTCTCGTGTAACATGATTTAAAATGTCCGAAGTATTGATATATACTATACGTATAAACAACTTAACATTCTGGATGATGTTATCAAAATCATACTCGGTTACTACACTGCAATAACTATGGGTGAAAAAAATAAAGAATATATAGAGCAAAAATGTAAAAACAGAGGCTATATTAGCCCATACCAATTTTTTCGTGGATAAAACAGTGTTTGTTCAAAAGAACAAATTTTACAAATAAGACGTGATCATCCAAACTCTTTTTTACCAATGATTACAACATAAACACCGTATAAACAATATGTCCTATAAAAAAATTATTCTTTGTTTTTGTTTATTGTTTTCAAGTACACATAGCCATTGCAATGAAAAAATAGTTGATGCTTGTGTAGCAATAATACTCCTTGGATGCGGACTTTCTATCTTAGATGGTATTATAAATAATTTTGACAACATTAAATATATAATCAATTATCTAAGATATTATGTATTCAATTGCAATCCTAATATACAAGATCAGTATGGCTGGTCACCACTCTATGATGCTTGTTACGATAACAAAATTGAAATTATAAATTTATTACTCAATCATCCAAAAATTGATCCCAACATAAAAAATAATAATGGCTTTACACCACTCTATTCTGCTTGCATAAACAACCAAATTGAAAGTATAAAACTATTACTCAATCATCAAGAAACTGATCCTAATATACAAGATAAGAATGGCTGGTCACCACTCTATGATGCTTGTTACGATAACAAAATTGAAATTATAAATTTATTACTCAATCATCCAAAAATTGATCCCAACATAAAAAATAATAATGGCTTTACACCACTCTATTCTGCTTGCATAAACAACAAAATTGAAATTATAAATTTATTACTCTCTCATCCAAAAATCAAAAACGATGAAAATTATCAACAAACAGAACTTCATAAAGTTTGCCTTGATAATGCAACTAGTGCTGATACTATCAAAGCTTTACTCAAAACATTTCATCCTGATATACGAAATAGTGAAGGGAATCCTGCTCTCATTCTTTCTGTCTTACATCATAACAATCCTCATATTATTAACCTATTAATTGAACATGGAGCAAGCGTATCCATAACAGATAAAAACAATTACTCTTTTCTTTATTATTCCTATACATTTCAACGTATTAAAAATGTAAACGATCTTGATTTTATAAAAAGAGCAACCCAAATAAAAAAAACAACATTTTTAAATAATGAATTACATACACTATGCACCACCATATCAGATGATCAAACGCTAACATCAAACACCTGCGCATTCGCAAGCTGGTGCATTGATCAAGGAGCTAATATATATTCAAAAAATAAACAAAATCTAGAACCAATAAATGTGATTGAAAAATTATTACATGATCCATCTCTTAAATCAAAATCACATTATGAAAAATTACATACAACTTTTTTAATGGAAAAAACTGAATCATATATATACTATACGTATAAACAACTTAACATTCCGAATGATATTATCAAAACAATACTCGGTTACTACACTGCAATAACTATGGGTGAAAAAAATAAAGAATATATAGAGCAAAAATGTAAAAACAGAGGCTATATTAGCCCATACCAAAAGCTGTAAAAAATAAAAAAACTGATTACATAATTTATAACATTAATGTTTTAACATGTTTACCAGCTAAAATCATAAGTCCGATTAAATGAGGAATGGCAACAAATACCATAATAGTATCAGCAACTTCCCATGCGAGTGGTACATTGATAAGTGCACCACAAAAAATAATCACAGTAATTATTGCAATATAACAATTTCTCCAACGATATCGCATTAATACATTAAAACTTTGCATGCCATTAAAACTATTACCAATTACTGTTGTTAAAACAAATAGCGCCACACTGATCACCAAAATATACCGACAAAAAAATGGTGCATTAAGTAAAAAAGCTTCATATATCAATGTACTTCTAAATTCACCCTGCATCCACACTCCTGTTACCAGCGCTAAAAGCCCGGAGACCATTGCTAAAAATGCATCGCATCCCATTGAACACATTGCTAAAATACCTTGATCAACAGGACGCTGAACATCTGCCAAAGAATGCGGAATTGCTGAGGTGCCAACACCTGCCTCTGTCATTAAAATTCCTCGCAATACTCCAATACGCATTGCCTGAAAAATAGTTGCTCCCACAAAACCTCCCATTGCCGCCGCAGGAGTTATTATATTGTGGATAACAAGCATGATTGCTGTACCTAATGCATGCACATCTTTAAATAAAACAAAAAGCGCCGATGTAATATATAATACAAACATAATTGGCACAAGCCGACTTGCAAATATACCAACACGTTGAGCGCCTCCACGCAGTATAACAAACGTTAAGCACGCCAACAGTGCTCCGGTAATCCATTGTGGCACACATTCGTATACTAAAATACTTGCAAGAGTATTGGATTGTAAACTTGACCAACTAATTAACAAAAACAAAATTCCAATGTTATACCATGATGCAAGCAATGGACTGACTTCTTTAAGATACTGCATTGGACCACCAATAATAAGACCGTCTTCCGTTTTTACTCGGGTTGAAACAGCAAAGGTAACTTCAGTAAATTTAATAACTGCCCCAAAAAAAATATATACCAATAACCAAAACAGTGCTCCGGGACCACCTACCATAATCGCAAGCGACGGACCAACAACATTACCCATACCCATTGTTGTTGCCATTGCAGTAAAAAGTGCATGAAATGAGTTAATACTGTTACCACTGGCTTTCCGCTTAACGCCGCACGTAATTAATGTAAAAAATTGTGGCAATGCTCGAATTTGTGCACATTTAGTCAAAAATGTTAAAAAAATCCCCACTCCAAAAAATGTAATAATAATAGGGATGGATAAAATAGTATTATTTAACCAAGAAAAAAATAATAATAAACTCATAACAAAATAACCTTATAACTGTTTCGATAAATATGAAAGCGCCTGACGCAATAAAATATCAAACGACACATTATCTATTTTAATATTCTTTTTCAAAAAATCCATGGCGCGACCAATTTCTGATCGAGAATAATTAAGAGATTGCAATGCCAATGATAAATCGCTAAAATGCGTTGACTGTTTTATATCACTCATATCAACAGTGCCTGATTCCAACAAGGTCGCAACTTTATGTTTTAATGACACAATAATCTGTTCCGCCTTTTTTTTGCCAATTCCATTCACTTTACTCAGCAGCTGATCATCACCACTGCTCACGGCATGTAAAAATTGCTGCGCTCCTAAATCTGCCAAAATAGCCAAGGCTATTTTAGGCCCAATTCCAGAGCAACTAATAATAATTTTAAACACTGATCTCTCAAGAGGTTGAATAAAACCAAACAAAGTTGGTCCCTGTTCACTATTCCAATGTAAATAACTAAAAACCTTACATGAAACATTATACTCAAACAATTGTGCATTAGGCACCTGAAGCACAATCCCCATCATACCAACATTAACAATAATCTCTTGATCACTACCCCCTCTTTGTATTTCTCCTACAAAAAAATCAACCATCTATATCTCCTTTTTTTTAAAAATAGAATGAAACACTTATGGAATGGTATTAAATATATTTAATTTAAAGCCTATCCCTAAACTAAATTTTATCCTGCGCTCGTCCTGAACTTGTTGAAGGATTTCTTCGAGCGCTCGGGGATATCCTTCGACAAGTTCAGGACGAGCAATTAAGAAATTTAACTAAAACCCTTCAAACAAAACCACCCTTCGATACATTTTTGAAGACAAAAATACTCAGGGCGAACAAAAGATAGAATATTATTATATTTTATTTTAATTTAATCAATTTTTACTTATTTTACTTTATAACGACCTAATTTTGGACAAACAGTTTTGGCTGATTCACCTTTAAATTAAGTCTCTATGAAAATTAGGTTGAGAATAAATATTCAACTCATATCGAGTATTGTCGTATTCAATGCTGATCTGTGCATTTCTCTGAATAGAGAAATTTAAGATATTATCAATAACGTCTGAAGAGTTTTCACTTGAAACATATTGCCAAAATTGCTTGTCATATATAACAAGAAATTTTTGAGATCGCCTAACATTATCTCGGTCTTGTTTAGCATAAATAAAAAGTTGATTAAATACGTTTTCTTTAATATAACTGCCAAGAACAGTGATCAAATCATTATTATTAGTAATTAAAAATTTTTTAAAAATAGTTTTTGCATCAACTAATAATCTTTGGAGTTCTTCTGGAACAAACATAGCATCAGTTTTTTCATGTTCTGTTTGTCCCAGAAGCTTGGAATAAACTATTTCCCATGTTTTTTGCTTATCCCATTGACCCTTTGGCCATCCTAGACAAATATTATGTTTTTTTAATAGCTCATTTAGATTCGCCTGTTTACCATTAGACTCAACAAGTTCTTCTTTATTGATGTAAAGTTTCGCTGTACCACCGCCGCAATTAATAACACAAAGTATACCTAATGATTTATCGTATTCTTTTGCTTGTTTCTGTTGTTTCATTATTCTGCATCGTTTTATTATTTGTGGCCATTCAGATATTTTCATAGAAAAAACATCCATAACAGAAGTCATGATAAACAATACAATGAGCCAGGACAACTTTATTTTCTTCAAAATGCTCTTAATTTTTTTCATTTTGCATTATATTTATTTTGAAAAACTATATTTCTTTTGTTTATATTATACTAAATTTTTTATATTAACAATTAATTTTTCTTTTAATAATGCAAGTTCAATATATTTGTCCTAATACCTCCAAGGCTTTGATAAATTAAAATAATCAATGCATGAATGGCAAAATATTATCACCTATCAGCAATAAAACTCGCCCGCAAATTAACTCATGTTAAAAAAATAGGACATTACTCTTAAAATTTTTTAAACTAACTTTAATTTTAAAAAACAAGAGAGTAAATGAATGAACAAGCTATATAAACAATACCATATTTTTATATTATTCTTCTCTTTTTTCCTATTCACTTCTATTTACTCAGAACATCCTCACTTCGTTACTTTATCCTCTTGGCATCAAGCAGACAAGGAAAATAGCAACAGGTCAACATCTCATTCCGATTTTTCTTACAACAACACATGGAGTCATTATAAAGTATCATTTCCTCATAAGCCTCATTTCAGTAATTATACTGCGCATGATTTTAAAGATTATTTTACAGCACGTGAATATACAGAGCATCAAATATTAAATCAACGTTGCTTATATATATTTGATGAGTTTGTAAAATTTGCACAAACATATTCTTGCTATAAAGAGACAATCAAGCAGATACATGTGGAATTAAAAAATCTTAACATCTGGCAAAAAGCTTATTATTCAGCCAAGGGTACGTATTGCCGCGGATTACAAAAACGTATCAACTTTTTATACAACCAATTAGACACTATTAAAACAACACATGAAAACTATAATACGCTTCCTTTATCAAGTAAGCCACTTCACTGTAAAGAACCAATAATTTATGATCATTCAATTGCAACTTTTGCTTCTCAACAGTCTGAATATAAAATATTACATGATACCTACTCTACCTATACTCCTTCATTAAGCAATGCTATTGAAAAACGATTAAGCGTATATAGCAATATGACAAGTGACGATTATACTCTGCGATATACAGATATATCATATACTCTCAATAACAATACCAAGCAATTATTAACTACTCATGGACATGATGCAGCACAGTTTACTCAATTTTCTGGCAATCAATTACAACATGCTATTCATCAAGAATCTTTAAATCTTCTTGACCGTATTGATAGTTTATCATCCAGTGATCTTTTATATGATCATCAAGAAACATTAATAAATTTTACTGTTGCTATGGTTGATTATAATCGCGAAGGATTCACTGATAAAGCGACAAGCATTGGTGATTTATGTTGGACTCTTCTTGATTATGGTCAAGCCATTGTTGAAGGAGCTATGCTTGGCGTATATTCTGCCGTAACTGATATTTTAAATAATCCTATTCAAGCAACAATAAATATAGTTGCCGGCAGACAAATCCTTACCTATCAACTATGTAAAGTGCTTTATAATGTTGCTGATATTGGCGTTACAGCTCTAACAAATTTTGATGATGCAAAAGATAAATGGAATAAATATGTTGAGCCATTAAATAATATTATTGATGCCATCAACAAAAAAGAAATAACCTTACGCGATGCAATTAAAGGTGGCACTGCTTTAATTGTTGGTTGGAAAGCACAAAGTAAACTTTTAGGTGGGCTTGGTAAATTTTGTAATACTATCAAACAAAAAAGTATTCGTTTTGCACAAAATAATGTTTCTTCTTTTACCATACAGCAATACTTGGCAACTCCAGAAGGCTTATTATTTAAAATTGCATCTCAATCTACAAAACTAAAACAATCTGAACATGCAACGGCATTAAAACTTAAGCACGCTGTTAATAATAAAGTTATTAAAAGTAATAACGTCAAAAATAATACATCTTCAACTACTAAATCTGTTATATCATCCCAAATAAAAAGTCATAAAAGAATTATTCAAAATATCAATCGAGATTTACGATCGACTATCAATCAATATAAAGACCATATATTTTCACCAGACCATAAAGAAAAAGGCATTTTAAGTTTGGGAAAAAATGAAGAAGTAATTATAAATTCATTACATGACACTATCATATCCTTAGATCAAAAAGGACTCATACAAGAAGGTCCCAATCAACTAAGGGCCCGTTAACAAATAACCTTTGTTTTTTATTACAGTGCTTATTTTTCAATTAATGATATTATTATTCATAATTTTAAAAAAGATAACTAAAAAAATTATGAGAACTAGTAATGAGCCAATTAGAAGCAATTGAAAAAAAATATGATTTGATTAAGCCTCATTTAAATGAAAAAAGTCGTCGTTTATGGGCAGCAACTGAAACGATTATTTTAAAACATGGTGGCCTTAAAATTGTATCTCAAGCAACAGGAATCTCAGAGCCTACAATTCGCAATGGAATTGCCGAATTAAAGTGCGATAATGCAGATAAATTAAATCATAAAAAATCTCGCAAATCAGGTGGTGGTCGTAAGTTATTATTTAAAGTTTATCCAGATTTAAAAAAAGACCTTCTTGAGTTACTTGAGTCAGCAACGCGTGGTGATCCAATGTCTCCATTGCTTTGGTCAGCAAAAAGTACACGTAATCTTGCTACAGAATTGCAAAAAAAAGGTTATACTATAAGTCATGTTACTGTAGCAAAACTATTATCTAAATTGGAATATTCATTGCAAGGAAATAAAAAAACACGAGAAGGCAGCAGCAATCCTGATCGTAATGCTCAGTTTGAAAATATTAATAATACAGCAAAAGAATTTTTAAAAAGCGAAAATCCTGTTATTTCTATAGATACAAAAAAGAAAGAATTGGTTGGAAATTTTAAAAATGCTGGTCAAGAATATTCTCCTCAAGGTAAACCAACAGAGGTCAATATGCATGATTTTCAAACTGCTTTGTTTAAGGCTATACCATATGGAATTTATGACATTATCAAAAATGAAGGATGGGTAAATGTAGGCATAAATAATGATACTTCTGAATTTGCAGTTGAAAGTATAAGAAGATGGTGGAATGGTCTAGGAAAATCTCGTTATCCTGATGCAAAAAAACTTATGATAACAGCAGATGGTGGTGGAAGTAATGGATCACGAACACGTTTATTTAAAACAGAATTACAAAAATTCGCTAATGAAACTGGGCTTGAAATAACAATATGTCACTTTCCTCCAGGAACAAGTAAATGGAATAAAATTGAACATAGATTATTTTCTTTTATAACTCAAAATTGGCGAGCAAAGCCATTAACAGACTTAGTTACTATAGTTAATTTAATTGCTGCAACAACTACAAAAACTGGATTAAAAGTTTCTTGCGAACTCGATGAAAATGAATATAAAAAAGGAATTGTTGTATCAGATGAAGAAATGAACAATTTGAATATTAAAAAAAATGATTTTCGTGGTGAATGGAATTATATAATTTCACCACAAAACTAAAGGTTATTTCTTAACGGGCCCTAAGAGTCAGCATCAATGATATTAACAATGTAGAAATAAGATGCTTTATACAAAATGGTGAAGTTATAAGTATTAATGCCTTTATCAGTGACTTTAGCCGAATTTTTAATAATTTTATAGATACTACGAAAGTATAAAATGGATGATTTATTAGCACAATTAAAAATTCTTCATAACAGGACTTTTTCCTAACTCATAATAGTTTGCTCCAGATCGATATATTTTGAGATTTCAGACATGTCTTTTCGACGTCTAATGTCATGAATTACCTCCTCAACTGATTGTTTCTTTTTGTCATATTTTATACATTGCAATATGGCATATGCAACCATGACGGAAAATAGATGGAATCTTTGTTTATCAGCATTGATGGATTGACAGTGAGTGAGGCCAATATATTGTTTTCCACTACGAAAATATTTTTCTGGAGGCCAACGTTTGCTATATGCTTGAACATGCTCTTTTGCAGTTCTAATGACATTGCTAACAATGAAAACAACTTCCTTTTTATCTCCTGTAGCATTACGTTTGTGTGCAGTAAAAAACAGATTATGGCCTTTATATGATCCCTGTATTGTCTTGTATTTTTCATTACCCTTCATTTGTAAAAGCGAGTGTTTTGATAGCTGATTTTTTTCACCATCAGCTTCAATAACTCTATTTGATGGTATCCGTGCAGTAATCAGCATTCCTTGTTGTTCTATAAAATTAAGCATTTCAACTGAAGCAAAGGCCCCATCTAATCGTACTTCTTTAAATGGTATACCATGTTTTTTTGCAGCTAATATTAATTCTATAACAAGTTCAGTCTTTTTTTTATAAAGTTCTCCAGCATCTTTTTTACGAAGCCATAAAGTGTAGTCAAAAGGAATAACAATTTTACCATTTGACCAAACTATAAATCCAGTAGAAAAGCCTTTTTCAACGCGCTTTCTAGAGCCATCATAATCATATGTAACACCAGAAATATGTTCTGAAAAATGTTTTTCTAATAAAGTAAAGTCAACGATTATATACCCTGGATTTTCCTTTGTTGAATTATTTTTTATTATTTCATGCAGAAATAGTACACATTCTTCGCTATAAACATTAATATCTTTATTTGATATGTAAATTTTCTTATAGGAAAGATTATTTTCTCTAGCCATCGAAGCATAATTTTTGCGTTCTTTACTTACTATCAACATTAACACATAGAGCGTTAATTTTTTTGATGATTTTTTCAACGTGACTTTTGAAATTTTTTTTATTACACTTTGAACTACCGCTATCATGAGAGCTCCTTTTTTTGGTTTTGAAATATATAAAAAAAGTAGACCTCAGATAGCGTTTTTAGTCAATTAAATTCTAAACTTTTTCAACTTCGGGAAAAGTCCTGCATAAATCAGGCGATTATCTAAGCGTCTGTAACCTTATTGAAAATCAATTACAACAGAAATCCAATGATATTAATCTCTGGATAGATTTGGCCATTACAATTATCGCTGTTCCTATCGTAGACTATGAAAAAAGTATTGCATGCCTTCATAGAGCCCTCTCTCTTAATAGTAATAATCCTATTGCTCTTATCGTGCTTGCACATATCTATGAATATGAATTAGGAGGTATTGATGACATACTTCTACATCAAATCAAAACGCTTCATACCAATTGTAACGAAATCAATTCAATGCTTAAATATGTTGCTTCATGGTCTTATTCTAAAGGGAAAAAAAATAATGCAAAAATAGAAGAACAACTACTTAAACAGTCTATTAAATTATGTGATAAACATGTATGGAATTATAAACATCTTGCACGATTATATGTGCAACAAAATCGATATTTAGAAATCAACAGTTTAATTAAAAAATCTTTAAGCAACGTAAAAAAAATATACACCAATAAAAACATTAATGAATACGATATTACAAATGTTAATGATTTTATAAATAGTCGCATAAAAGGCACTCATATATCTGACAGTAACATTAAATTTATTAAAGAAGAACTTATACCACGATATATCATCCTTATTTATTTAATTATCATGCCCTTTCTAAATATTTATCATTTTATTAAAAGAAAAATTTTTCAATCCATGAACTTGGAATAAAAAAAATGAACACTACATTTTATAGATGCTGTTTTTGTAATAACTTAATTAAATCATCAAACGGTGATCCTTGTGAAATTGATATTTTAATTAATATTGATAAACCAAAAACAAACAATATAACCAAATTTTTTATTGCCATATAGGATGCTTTAAAGAGAAATTACATGAAAAAATTAGAATTCATTTTGCTTTAGAATATTTAATTCCCTCTGATTCTGATGATGAATAGCAAATATAGCAAGCGCCTAAAACTCTACCCGATTTACATACTCCCGTGCTCATTCTGAACTTGTTGAAGAATTTCTTCGAGCGCTCAAGAACATCCTTCAACGGGTTCAGGATGAGCGCAGGAAAAACAAGAAAAATTATCGGGCTGCTTTAATGGCCTATGTTATATATATAATTAGTCAAAACTTATTAAAATTATACTGAGAAAAATCATGATAAAAAATTTTTTACAAACAATCTGGTCGAAAGTCGTTGATGGTAAAAAAAAAGAAGAATTAGGTTTTATGTGTTGTTTCTGCAACAAAGAAATAACATCGTTAGATCCAGACCCTTCAGATATCAATATTATAGCAAATATAGACAAACCTAAAAGTCAACAAGCGGACCAATTCTTTTATTGTCATACGCAATGCCTTAAAAAAGAATTACATGAAGATTTAAAATCCCTTTTCGTCGTAGATCAAGTTACAGAATAAAGCTGTTGTCTTGTTGACAAAAATTACGCCCATGGTACATTATTCATGTATTGCTTTATTTTGAAACGACACACAAAATCTTTAAGCGAGAATAGCTCAGCTGGTAGAGCGTTGCCTTGCCAAGGCAAAGGTCGCGGGTTCAAATCCCGTTTCTCGCTCCATTAAACTACTACATTCAAGGTTATTTTCATGAAATCGATTATTGAACAGGCATCATCAGTAATGAAGGCTATCGAAAAAGCGTGGAACCAAGCAGATAATCCAAAAGATTTTTCAATTAAAATATTTGAAAAAGAAGAAAAGAATTTTTTTGGCATAACAACCAAATCAGCAAAAATTGGCATTTTTTTTGGCGACAAACCAACAATGCATGATAAATCACCTACAAAATCTTTCGAAGAAATTAAAGAATGTCGAGAAGAAATAAAATCTTTACAAAAACAACAATCGCAGCCAGCTAAACATCAATCTGCTACTGCTACTGAACAACAACCTCGCAATATACAAAGCACTGTGCAAAAAAAAGTAGCCCCTCCACGCTTTAATAATACGCAACAAAATCCGGCAGTTACAACCTACAGCCAAGAATCCTTACCTATTGAAAGATCACGTAGAGTCCCTGCGGTATGGAGCAATCCAATGATACACAGCACAGAATCGTGGCTAAAAAAAATATTATCATTAATGGGCATGAATACAATTAACTTTACCACAGAAATTACGGGGAAAAATCTAAAATTTACCTTCAATGCGCCGCTTATTGATGACATAATGCATGAAAAACAACTATTTCGCAGCTTTGCACATTTAATTATGTCATCGCTGCGCAATCAATATAAACAAGAAATTAAGGACCTTAAAGTAGTCCTTATTCGTCCAAAATAATGAAAAATGAAACACGCTGAAATTGGATCACCTGCAATTATTGCACAATGCACACCATGTGGAACTGGAGCTATTGCTTTATTACGGTTATCAGGCGATAACGCGCTAACCATTGCCGATAAAATCAGTAAACTTACCAACACAAAAACAATTAGCTCTCAACAAACCCATACCATTCATTATGGATGGATTGTTGATGCCCATGGCAATCACATTGATCAGGTTCTTTTTTTTATCATGCATGCTCCTCATACATTCACCGGTTATAACACCGTTGAAATTACCTGTCACAATAATCAATTCATCATCCAAAATATCTTTTCGGCAGCTATTGCCGCTGGGGCACGACTAGCTCAAGAAGGTGAATTTTCTCGCCAGGCAGTAGAAAACAAAAAAATAGACATTATACAAGCAGAAGCAATTAATGATTTGATTCATGCAAACACTCAACACGTACTTAAACAATCATTATCTCAACTACAAGGTAGCTTTACTCACTACATCTTTTTATTAGAACAAAAACTGATTAAAGCCCTTGCATTCTCTGAAGCAAGCTTTGAATTTATTGATGAAGAAAATATGGAATTTAACCATACAATCAAAGAAATAGTAGATGAAGTACTAGTCACCATTACCAAACTAAAAAACTCTTTTGATCAACAACAACAAATTAGACAGGGAATTCGCATAGCCATTATTGGCTCTGTCAATGCAGGAAAATCATCACTATTTAATAAACTTTTACAACAAAATCGTGCCATTGTTACTGAAATAGCCGGAACAACACGCGATGCCATTGAAGCTGGATTATATAAAGATGGTAATTATTGGACGCTTATTGATACCGCAGGATTGCGAGAAACGGATAATATTATTGAACAAATAGGGGTAACACACTCCTATAAAGAGGCGCATAAAGCGGACATTATTTTATTAGTATTTGATGGATCACGCATATTAACTCCCGCCGAACAAATCGTATATCAAACATTATTAGATCGCTATAATAGCAAAATCATTATTATTAATAACAAGGCAGACTTACCACGGCACTATAATTTAGTCTTAAATAATAGAAACGTTATTTCAACCGCATATAATAATACCGATAATGCACTCATTGAATCAGCAATACAAAAAAAAATAAACCTCTTATTTTCTTCTATTGAATCACCATTTTTGCTCAATCAACGTCACTACAATGCACTTCTATCTTTGGAAAAAAAATTACATACGCTGTATCCCATGCTCATTAAAAATCCTTGCTATGAGCTCATTTCATATCATCTTAATGATGCACTGGCAACACTTTCAGAACTTACGGGCAAAACAATAAGTGAAGAAGCTATGGATGCAGTTTTTCGTGAATTTTGTGTTGGTAAATAGCAACCAATATCAAATAATGAAAACTATTATGAGTTCGTATGGATTCGACGAGCTCACCACGAACGGGATTAAAATAATTTTACGGAAGCTGGAAAAGCCCTGCCATTAAATCTTATTTAATTTATTTTATCCCGTTCGTGGTGAGCTCGTCGAATCCATACGAACTCATATAATAAATTTATCCGCATATCAGGGAAAATCCCACAATATGCGGATAAATTTATTAAATATCTAATTTCAGTTTATTTATGTATATATCACACGAATCTCAACACGGCGATTTGGCGCACGATCTTCACGAGATCCATTAACCGCTTTACCATTAAGTATCGCCGGACATTCCTGACCACGGCCAACAACTTTAATAGATTTTTTATCAACGCCAGCTGCGACAAAAAGATCCGCTACAACTTTTGCTCGTTTTTCTGATAATGCCACGTTGTATGTACGATCTCCTTCTTGGCATGCATGTCCTTCAATAACAATAGTAGGCTCTGCTGTTGTACCTGCATCAGCTAACAATTGTCTTACCTGTGCAATATCATAGTTTATTACTGATTTTTGATCATCTCTGATTCCATAGTGATTAAAGGTAAAATAAAGAGGCTTAAAGTCATCATCCATATGAGAATCAACCCATCTGAAACTCATTTCTTGATTTTCTTCGTCTTCATCCATATCTTCATCTGCAAAATCTAAATCATCATCACTCAAATCATCAAGGTCTGAATATTCTTCATTTTCTTCATCACCATCACCATCTTCTTCTTCAAAATTAATATATTCATCTCCATCTTCATCATTAGAAGTCTCATCTTCTAATCCATCCTCATCGCCTTCTTCTTCTATAGAACCGGTAGTATCGGCATATTTTGCAACATTATTTTTCTTTATCGGTTGTGATGATTGTTTTTTACCATTTCCACAACCAGGCAATGCAACAACAAGAACAAGGGTCAATAACGACAATTTATTCATTCGACAATCCTTTAAAACTATGTTTTTTACTCCAATTTATCTAATACTGATCAAAATCTAACATATTTTTGACCATTTTTCTACCCAATATCATAGAGATTATATATATTAAAGAGAAAGATATATACATATTATAAAAAAACAGTAAAAACTTCTACCAAGTTACATTATGAAAAAAATTATTATCAATGATAATCCGTGGCAAATAAGAATAGCAATCATCACCAATGGTAAACTACAAAATATCTATTTTTCCGCACCAACACACGAAGCGCTCGAGCGCGCCTATTTTAAAGGTGTCATAACTAAAGTTCTCCCGGGAATTCAAACAGCATTTGTCGAATTTGGTCAAGAACGAGCCGGATTTTTACATATCTCAGAAATTGACCGAGAACTTGCTATGCAGAAAATGAGTAAAGAGCTTGAAGATGATGAAGAACAACCAAAAATAGAAAAAAAATCCACTCAAAAACGAGATATAAGTAATATTCTTAAGGAAAATGAATCAATCCTCATTCAAGTTAGCAAAGAACCAATGAATGAAAAAGGGGCAAAACTAACAACCTGCTTTACCCTACCAGGTAGATTTATTGTTCTCATGCCCAATATTCCTCGTGTTGGTGTATCTAAAAAAATTGAAGATCATGAAGAACGCACTCGCTTAAAAACAATCATTAAAGCACATTTACCAGAAGGAATGGGTGCCATTATCAGAACAACCTCTGATGGCCGCGCAGAAAAGGATCTCATCAAAGATTTAAGCTATCTCGTCCAAGAATGGTATAGTATAGAAAAAAAATTCGCTCAGGCCAAACCTTCAGAAAAAATATATCAAGATTTACCGCTTGTACTACAAATTGTGCGCGATCATCTTGATAATGATGTTGAAGCAATCATTACTGATTCATCAAAAAGCCAACAAGAACTCTATAAATTTACCAAAATAGTCGCTCCAGAATTTTCTCATATAATTCAATTATACCAAAACCCTCTTAATATATTTTCAACCTATGGTATTGAAAAACAGATCGAACAAGCACTTAAGAAAAAAGTTACTCTCAAATCTGGTGGATCAATTGTTATTGAATCAACAGAAGCAATGACTGTCGTCGATGTTAATACTGGTCGATTTATAGGAAAAACTAATCTTGAAGATACTATTTTAAAAACTAACCTTGAAGCTGCAGAAGAAATTGTTCAACAGCTAAAGTTACGTAATATTGGTGGCCTTATTGTTATCGATTTTATCGATATGGCCATCGCAGTAAATCGTCAAAAAGTCTTCAATGTTTTTGAAAAAATATTAAAAGAACGAGATAAATTTCAATCGGTTGTTCTCAAAATATCAGAATTTGGTCTGGTGCAAATGACACGAAAACGATCAGGAAAAACATTAATTCAACAACTAACTAACAGTTGCCCGACATGCCATGGATCCGGATTTATCAAATCATGTCAAACCGAAAGCTATACCCTTTTATACGCGATTAAAGATGAAATTAGCACATTACCCCACAACAAAAAAATTGAAATTCATCTTAACAATAATGTGTTTAACTATTTAACATCTATCGAATATGATGCAATTTTAGCTCTAGAACACGAGTATAAAATAAAAATTACCTTATTAAGCTCTAAAGATCTTCCTATTGATAAATACAAAATCGAAAAAAAATAACAAAAGGACGTTCATATGACTCACGCCACCTCAATACTTGATAAATATCCATTGTATGAAGCAACAATTGGCATAGAAGTTCATGTCCAATTAATGACTAATACTAAAATATTTTGTTCGTGTGCTAATACAATAGCAAAGGATCCCAATTCACACATATGTCCCATCTGTGCTGGATATCCTGGTGCAATGCCAATGCTTAATAAAAAAGTAGTTGATTATGCACTATTAGCCGGACTTGCAACAAATTGCACTATTAATACCCAATCAACATTTGACCGTAAACATTACTTTTATCCTGATTTACCTAAAAATTTCCAAATTACTCAGCAAGCTCTACCTATTTGTGTTGATGGCTATGTGCCAATTAAACGAGAAGATGGAAGCACAAAAAATATTAGATTAATTAGAATTCATATTGAAGAAGATGCTGGCAAAAATATTCATTCCAGTTTTAGCAATGAAAGTTTTGTTGATTTAAACCGAGCTGGAACACCATTATTAGAGATTGTCAGTCACCCTGATATCTCAACTACCTACCAAGTAAAAGCATATCTTAAAACATTACGTTCAATTGTCCAATATTTAGGTATTTGTACCGGTAATATGGATGAAGGTTCATTCCGTGCCGATACTAATATTTCGGTGCGTAAAAAAGGACAAAAAGAGCTTGGTACTAAATGTGAACTTAAAAATATTAACTCATTTAAATTTATTACCGATGCCACTGAACATGAACTTGAACGCCAAATTGAAATTCTTGAAGCTGGCGGTAAGGTACGATCTGAAACGCGCCTATGGAATGAAAAAGAAGGCACAACAATAGTCATGCGCTCTAAAGAAGAAACCGCTGATTATCGATTTTTTGAAGAGCCTGATCTGCCTATTATTTTTATAGAAGATCAACGCATAGAAGATGCAAAAAGAACAATGCCTGAACTTCCGCTTGCAAAATTTGAACGTTTTACTCAACAATTAGGCCTAAGTGAATATGAAGCGGACATTTTAATAGAAGATATTAATCTTGCCCATTATTTTGATACTGCACAAAAAGTAACTACCAGTAAAAATCTTATTCATTGGATTTTACGTGATTTAATGGGCTATCTCAAAGAACAAAAAATCACCATTGCTGAATGTAAAGTAACACCACAACGTCTGAGCAAAATAGTTGATTTAGTAGATACAAACATTATTAATAGTCCAACCGCAAAAGAGCTATTTATATTAGTTGCACAAACTGATCGTGATCCTGAAGTTATTATTGAAGAAAATGGTCTTAAACAAATTAGCTCTATTGATGAATTAGAAACATTAGTTAAAGAAATCATTGCAGCATATCCATCACAAGCGACCGATTATCGTGCAGGTAAAGAAAAATTATTTGGATTTTTTGTCGGCCAGATGATGCAAAAAACAAAAGGAAAAGGAAATCCTCAATTAATTAATGAACTAATAAAAAAACATCTACATCAATAAGCAACAATCAATCTTAAACATAAACTCTTTCTCTATAAATTTTATTTAATAAATTAAGGCAGGCACACAAAACTTTTTACAATTTATAAAAAAGTTTTTATGCTTGCTTTAATTTATTAATCATTCGAAAAGGAGTTATGCATTATGAACACTATACACAAATTGATTTTTTCGCTCTTTCTTTTTGTAATTAGTTTTTCTTATCATCTCAATGGTATGGATCTTACATTTAGCAATATTCCCGAAATCCGCGATGATATACTATTCACTCTTATTCCTAATTCATTCAACGCAACAGAAAGTCCTACAAACATACGTAACAATCTTTTTAGTATCAGCTTAGTTAATAAAGAGTTGTTCTACTACTTTAATAGCCCTAAAATTACTCGTGTTATCATGAATAATATTTCTCATGAAAAAAATCAAAATATCTTAGCAAAAAAAATTGCCACTCCTGGCATGATTAACTATCTCAAAAGAAATAATACACTGTACAATTATATTAATTATATGACAACCAATAGAATACATCGTTTACTACGCCTTGGAGCCGATCCCAACTATTATCCAAAAAAAGTATCAAAACAACCATTAGGGATTCCTCTTTTATTTCAATCTTTAAATCAATACAACAAAACACAACAATTACTCGATACTGGTGCCGATGTAAATGTAATTTTCCGTCAAAAAACAGCTTTACAACTAAGTATAGAGAAAAATAGAACTAATATAGTCAAACTTTTACTCAAATATAATCCACAAAATTTCTGTTTGCACACTGCCGTTTATTATCAAAATCGTACAATTATAAATGCTATTTTAAGCAAAACAAATATTCCTTCAAAAGAGCTTAATTATGCATTAGGAACAGCAATACAACAATCTGATTTACTAACAATAAAAAAACTTATTGAGGCAGGAGCAGATATTGGACAATATCTAGATGATATAAAAAATACATTTATAGAACTTGCTGGCAACTTATCAAATAATATTATATGGGCAAAATAGCCTTAATCCATTTTAACAATTTTAACAATGTATACCCTTGCTGAGCATGTGCCATTTGCAACTGAGCATGAGCCATTTGTTCTTGTGCTATAGTTTGTTTTGTACTATTTAAAAACTCTTTATAAAGAGCCAATTGAGATAAATAATTTTTATGCTCTCTAATACGTTTTAATGCTACTGACATATTTTTAAATAATTTTTTAGCACAAATTAGTGAAGCATTATGTTTTTTTCGCGTAATTGTATCTTTCTGTGCCTCTGCTGATGCTTTATTAAGAAGATCAAATGCGCAACCTATATCAGAAAGTAAATGAGTAATTTGCTTATATGCACTAATCAATGGCAAATCTTCCTGTAAAAATTCATCATGTACTGCGTCAAAAAAATCATTCTTCTGATCAAAAGAAACTTTTATTAATTTATAGCGTAAAAGTTTCTTAAGCAAAATATTAGCTCGTTTTATTCTTCCTGCCGGAGTAATTGAATTCAAATAATAATAAGTAACTCCTGTCGTCAATAGTGATGTTATACCAAAAACAGCAGGATGAAATTTTTGCAACTCTGAAACAGTATACCAGCCATACCCATTTACTGCTGTAGATAAAACTGCCATGCATGCAGTTGCCATATGCGCAGTCTGATCACTAATTGCATGAACAGAACATGATGATATCAATAAACCGAGCACAATACCTAATTTTCTATTAATTATTTTATTCATAGTTATTACTCCTTTATTTCCCGCTTTCCACTACGTTCAAAGCTAAGTCCCCCATCAAAAAGAACCTGCAAGATGGAGAGCGCTGACGAACACAATAAAAATTTAATATTTAAACTTTAGGATAAGATCTTAGACTATAGAGTATACATCATTTATATTTTTTTTAATAAATTTTTCATCTAACAACTGATTTATAATTCTCGCAGTACGCACTAAATTTTTATTATTCACGCTAGACGTGATAGTGTGATATGAAACCTGCTCTTTTTCTGCTATTAATTTTAAAATTTGTGCTCGTAATTGTCGATTAGATCCTTCAAATTGAGACTGCTTAGTATAATGCGCACTTTTACGACTTGGATTTTTATACTCAGACTTACACCACACGCCATAATCCATAAGCGCATAATACCATTCCCGTGGATTATCATGATCAACTGTTGCAGCAATGAGCGGTAACAACTCTTTATCACTTACCTCTTTTTTATCATCAAAAAAACAATATATAAATACTGCTCGTATATTTGTTTCTATAAAAACTGTCGGTATATTATAGGCAAATGCACAAATTGACCCTGCCGTTCCTGGACCAATGCCTGGTAATGTTTGCAATGTCCTTATATTGTTAGGCAATATTCCTGCATATTCATTTACTACAATTTGGGCAAGTTGATGCAAGTAACGTACACGTCGATAATAACCAAGACCCTGCCACGCTATCAGTACGTCACGCAGTGAACTTGCAGCTAATGATTCAAAAGTAGGAAACGTAACAATAAATTCTTCATATTTATGAATAACGCGATGTGTTTGCGTTTGTTGTAACATAATTTCTGAAACAAGAATAAAATAAGGGTTATTCGTATTACGCCATACAAAATCTCGCCGATTGTGACGATAAAAATTCCAAATAAGTTCTTTAAATGCGGTAATTTTATCCATTAAAATTTACTTAAAATACATCAAAAATTAAATAAGATCGCCATAAGTCCGATAGTATTCAGCTTGCGACGGCTGATCAATTTTCATTGCACAACTTGATTGAAATGTGCATATTATCGTAAAAAATAATAATTTCTTCATCAAGCTAATAACCTCCATTATTTGTTACAAAAATCGAGCCATTCTGAAAGTTACTTTAAAAATCATGTATAATGTTGGAATTGAGGCTAGTGTCAACATTATCTCTTTCCACCATAAAATTAAAAAATTAAAAAAAACAATCGCCCTTTGAAACTTGGTAGATTTATTATTTTCTTGTAGCATCTTCAGATCAGCGTCCTCTCGTTGTAGTTTCTTTTTATTGCTCTCCTCATTATTACATTTCTGTTCTTCTTCTTCTAAAAATTTTTTATTATTATTTATCACAAGATTTATTGCCCTAATCCTTGCTTCATATTGTTTCAACACGCCCTTTATTTCTTTTACTTCTTGTGATTTTTCTTCAAGTTTATTTATCCAGTGATAATGTTCCTGAATAATTGGAAGAAATTTATCACATTCATCTTGCGCTGTTATAAAAGGATTCTTAGAAATTTGCTTAATAAGATCAATAGTTATGCCATTATACTCTTTAGAGTTAAGCATAAAACATATACTCGCTTTACGATCTATAGTATCTATCAACTCCTGCCCTCTATCTACTATCCGACTCGGCGTCCATTCACGCATATAAGCATACAAAGCACTTCCTACAACAACACCCGCTCCAAAAATCGTCCCACGAGGACCTGGTAACCGCTGAGCTCCTGCCACCATAGATGATAGTACCACAGGAATTACTCCAGCAACTACATCAATATAGTCTGGAACAATCATTGCATGCATATAAACAGGCATTACCAACTCAAATAACAACATCAATGTAATTAATTTTTTTTGTATATAACCAATCATGACAACCTTTTCTTTTTACTCTATAAATTTACTCAATAAAAAAAGAACTAAATATAAGAACTTTACGCCTCATATCTAATTCTTTTATCAATTTATTATACGATAATAATATAATTTTATCTACCTTCATTGCCCTGCTTTCTCAACCGCGCAAGTATGACCTCATCAAGCAGCAAAGTGGCTTGTAACAATTTTTTTATCATTCCAATAAAAAAAACAACTAGACAAATATTATCTTAATATATTACCATATTACTGTAATGCCTTTATTTTTTTATTATATATTCTACGGAAAAATATGAGTAATTCAAAATTAACTTCTAAATTTCAAGCAACTATTCCTCAAGATATACGATCGATACTTAAACTTAAAGCAGGCGATCAAATAATTTTTGAAATTACACAAAACAAACAAGTAATTATTAAAAAGGCTATGCCAACAGACATTGCTTATTTGAAAGCATTAGAATCAACTCTCAGCGAATGGAATTCAAAAAATGATGAGGCAGACTTCAGGCACTGTAATAAAAATAATTATTCTTATTTTGATAAATAAAAATGTCCTCTTTTAGAGAAAGCCAAAAGTGATAACTTTTAGCGCCCTAATCAAGGACATCTTATAAATAAAATCTGCCAGAGATCTTTTTTCTTTTGTAAACATTTAATTACTTTTGTTGCTCTGCTTTTTCCAACCGCGCAAGCACCATCTGATCACGTGATAAAGCAGCTTGTAACGATTTTTTATCATTCCGATCTTTACTAAAATAATTATATGATAATGCACCCAAAATTAATGATGCAAATAAGGGTGTAGCATACCACACAGCCAAAACAGGATGATCTTTAATAAAATCTTTATTAAACTCAGCTGCATGGGAATAACCCCTCCGGCTTGATAAAGCTATTATATAAGGAAAAATAATAGTGGAATAATAAAAATAACCACATACTGCAGAATAACCTGCCAATATTGTTCCTTGAATAGTATTATAACTAGCACCATTCTTTTGTTTTAACGTTATTATATGATCTTCTATAATACTTTTATAGTAAGCAATATTTTCAGGGCTAAAACTATTAAAATCAACGTTACTGTTATACAAATATTGCCTAATTTTATTCGCTTCTTTTATACCACTTTCCGCCATTACCGACTGCGTTAAACAACATGATGAAATAAGCAAAACAAAAACAATGTTTTTTAATAATTTCATAATATATTTCCTTACAATTTTATCTACTTGGCTCAAACTCAATCTGAATTCTTCTGCCTTTGAGCGTCGAATCCTTTAACGTTCTGACAATTGTTTGCGCTTTTTTACTATCTTCTACCGTAAAAAATGACCGCGTATTCTGCATAGATACACGCGTAACACACGCTCCATCAACAGACGAAGAGGTTGTAATAAACTTAATTAAACTTTCTTTATTCATCCGATCAACTTTTCCAACATTAATGAAAAGCCGTGCTTCATCTCTGCCGGCACTATTATACGTGCTTGTTGATTTTCCATATGAACCATCAAAATTAGTTCTACCTCTACCGCTGCTTCTACCACTATCTCTATCTCTATATGAGCTATAACTACCTGCACTCGCGGATACATTTAAATTTGATGATTGTTGATAATGCTTAAGCATTGCACTGCAATTTAATGAAAGTAATCGTTCAATAAGTTCATCTTTGGTGAGTGAACTTAATGATTCTTGAACTGCTGCAACATATGGCTTAATCAATTCATCAACAGGAGTATTAATCAATTTTTGTGAAAAATAATCTAACTGTTTTTGACACAACTGTTCACCAGTTGGTACTTGAATAGGCTTAATAATAATACCAAGTTGTTGTTCAATCATTTTAATTTTACGCAATGAGGTACCTATAATAATGGAAATTCCCGACCTACCTGCACGCGCTGTACGGCCACTTCTATGAGTATAATTTTCAATATCATCAGGCAAATTGCAATGAAGCACATGCGTAACACCATCAACGTCGATGCCACGAGCGGCAACATCGGTTGCAATTAATACTTGTATCTTTTTATCTCTAAATTTTTTCATCACCGCATCACGTTGAGGCTGAGATAAATCCCCATGAAGTGCATCAGAGCTGTATCCAGCACTGATCAACTGCGCACTCATTTCTTGAGTGTCACGTTTTGTACGACAAAACACAATACCAAACATATCAGGATAAAGATCTATAAAACGTCTTACCGCACTATAAATATCCACCCCTCTGACTATGCAATATTGATGCTCAATATTAGTTGCACCACTATTACGCGATCCTACCGTGATCTGTAAAGGATTATGCATGTATGTATGAGCAATTTTTTCAATTTTAGGTTGCATGGTTGCAGAAAACAACCAGACCTTCTTATCTTGTGGTGTTGATTTAAGAATTTCATCAATGTCTTCTTGGAATCCCATATCTAACATTTGATCAGCTTCATCTAATACCACACGACCAATGCGTTCTAATGTAACTGTTCTACGATTAATATGATCAATTAACCTACCAGGCGTTCCCACAATAATCTGCGCACCTTGTCTGATCTCGCGAACCTGCGTTCTAATATCAGCACCACCATAAACAGCAACAACATTCACTCCATTGACATATTTTGCGTATGATGTTAACTCTTTGGTAATTTGCAAACAAAGCTCACGCGTTGGGCATATCACAAGTCCCTGAGTTTTACCATCCATAACAGCCGAAATCAATGGCAATCCAAACGCAGCTGTTTTACCAGTACCTGTTTGTGCCAAACCTATCAAATCCCTATCTCCTTGTAGAAGAAGAGGAATCGCTTTTTCCTGAATTGCTGTTGGTTGGGTAAAACCTAATTCAGAAACCGCTTTCACTAAACGTGAATCAACACCCAATGCTTGTATACTCATACGTCTCACACATAAAAAGGTATAAAAATTGATATAATTCAAAAATTAAGAGTTGTTAATTTGACTCTTTATAACCTAAGCTATCAGTTTTTTTACAAACTGTCAAATCAACAACTCTCATTTAACTCTTAATTACGTCTTTATATAAGGCGTAATTCAACATGTTGGTCATATTCGTCTGCTTCAATAGAATCTTGAAGCGTCATAGCTTCTCTTAATTCTATTAATTTAGCTAAAATAGTCCTATCCACTGCTAATGATTTTTCTAATACATTTCTACTTTTAAATGCATCATATGCTTTTAATGCTATATATGCAGCTGCAACATGTGTACTACAATTAATAAACAGCAACCCAAGTCTCTTCAACTCACCATGTAATTGATAAGGAATCATTTCTGCGATAAATCCAGCACTTGATAAAAGACAATAATCCGCCATTACCATTGCGCCAATTGCATTAATAGTTTTAGCTATTGTTGTTATATTCCAACTCATTGATTGTAGCTGCTTGTCAGCAAGTTTAATATTCATACTAAAAAGATAAATTAATCTATCAATATTTTCTTTAATAAATGGTGATTGATTAAAATCTTGATTAAGCTCATTCATAGTATAGACAATATCTTTTGCATTTTTTCCCACAGGAAATGCTATTGTTACAACGGAAAGCAGTAATCCTGCTGTTAATAATATATTCTTGTGCATAATAAACATCCTCATATAGTTATTATAATTATTAGTACTACAATTAAAAGCGTACACTTTTGTTTCAATCTGTCAATCACAACTTAACAATTGTTGCTGATAACAGCCGATAAATATGCTATTCTTGTGTATATTCCAATGATAATGTACCATGGACAAAACATAACTAATAAATTCATAAAAAAAAATCAAAGGATAAAATTGTATATACCAAAAATAATAACAATATTATGTATATATTCCTCATTCATTGTGCATGCCATGGAAAAAACCACACCCGCAAAAAAACAACTTCAAAAATTATTATATCTTAAAACATGCGACAACAAAGAAATCGAACTTTCAGTTACCGAAGCTCAAGAATCAATACCCTTACATATGTTTATTGAACAATTTGGCATCAATACAAAGAAAAAACCTCTCATTGTTAATTATACCAGCAAAGAAATAAGAAAATTTAAGAATGCCCTTCAAGATAAAATCAGCCAAGAAGAAACCCTTAATATTGCACAGCGCTTTAAAGCATTACATTTATATGGAAAATGTATTACACAATATTTAGAAAAAGACATCCAAAATATTATAATACAACAATATTTGCCAGTCGATATGATTACTCATCAAGTTATTAAGTGGGGATATACAAAAACAATGCTTACACAATCTGACCGATCACAACTTTCTCCTTCTAATATAGATTTCGATTTACATAATGATTATTTTTCTATTACTACTATCGATTACCAAGGATATAAAAACTGCCAATTATGGAATATGAAAAATAATACATTAAAAAAAGAATTTAATGATGTAAAACTACTATCCAAACTAAGTCCTTACTGCAATTATATGATAATAAAAACATCAAACAACAAAGACATTAATAAATTAATATTTTATGACATTAACCGTAATCGTGAAACATTATTACAAGGCAATATACAACAAGATATATCATGTTTTATAATCAGCAATAATGAACAATTTTTTATTACTCTACCTTATTGGCATAATGAATCCGGTGCTATTACCATTTGGACAATCGATAAAAACAATACTCCTCAACAATTACCCTCTAATCAATATCTATCCAACCTTATTGCACAACACATTCTTTTTAATTCCAAAAATACGCACTTATTTATTTTATGTAATGATAAATTATTATTATTTAATCTTGCAAAACTTCAGGCCGCACCAATAATATCAAACTTATCACTTGATGATAATTTACACTTTTCATTAATTCTTACGGATGATGAAACATATATTGCTATCAAAACTAATAATTCTCTTCAATACCTTTATAATATTTCAGATCTTACCAATATTATTGACATTTCATACATATTAAAAACCAAAGAATCTACCCATTATCGAGATTTATTTAATAAAGCAATAACATCAAAGAAACATATTAATAAAAAATTACACTTTATAGAAGAATCAACAGCCAACAGCCGAAATGGCTTTACCTCATCTAATCATGGCTTTACGCTATTTGATCATCAAGATTGTAATACAATTTTAGCATATGAAAGCGGTAACAGTGAATCATATACCTATAGAGGAAAACTTACTCCATCTGGCAATGATCTTATAGTCGTTGAATCAAAATCAATGTTAAATTCTAAATATTATAGCTTAACTATACCATATTCCTTAATTCGATTTACCTTAATGACTCCACAAAAAAAAATGATTATAGATGAACTATTAAAAAAACTTACCATAGAACAAAGCTTATTTCTTTATTCTTTATGTAGAAAATTAGCAACAAAAAAAGAGTATTGTATCTACTCTGACTCTTTAGAAAATACAGCATTAAAATCTTTTAATAATAATGAACAAAATTTCCTGCTTACTACATTTCCTATAAAATTTTTATGATATTTTTGCATTTTTTAACAATACAAAAAGATGCTTATCGCGCTCTAAACATTCCCTACTCCATGTTGATAGCGCAATTGATGAAGCAATTAAAAAATCACAAGCTCTTAAAGAAGATAAAAAATACCGAGAATATCGGATAAATATTGAAAAAAATTAATCAATCCTTATACTCAATATGCAACAAAGAAAAATTAACAAAGCTATAAGGATTTTATGCATATGCTCACAAAAAAATATCTTTTAATTTTTTCAATTTTATTATCAAACAATCATGTTACAAGCAGTTTTTTTGGAGGAAATCCTTTTGATATACTAAGAGACGGTTTTAACTTTATAGAAAAATTATCACAAGAAGAACAACATACTTCGTATTATAACCAACAAACTCAGCAACCACAGAAACAAACTATTTATAATAATTCTCAGCTCCTCACAAAATATCTTATACAATATCGCAAAGATCTTGCTGGATTACCAACAGACGAAATCGATGAAATAATAAATCAAACTGCACAACAGCTTCAAGGAGCTAATCTTACAAAATCTGACTATGTTGAAGGAATAAAAAAAAGCGTTCTTATTGAACACAGTGCACACAAAGTTAGTCGTGAAATTTCTGCATATGAGATACAAAAAGATGTAAAATTCGATCAAGATCTTCGTGATCTTATACAAGACAATCGCCAAAATGCGCTTATTAAGTACTTAACTACATTAGAATCTATTACTGGCAACGATATCAAAAGTTTTTTTGGAGATTATCGAAAAAACGGAATCGAACAAGTATGTATTGCTGCTACTAAAAAACAAAAAGATCGACTAAATCAAAATCAATATCCTATACCATCTGGACCACCTGCGCCACCTGCGCCAAAAGGTTGTCCTCAACTACCACCTGCACCACCATCTCAATCCCATTATCATTCTGAAAATACTAATGATTATCTTAGTCAACAAGATGTCAAAAAATTATCTAAAAATTCATCTTTAGATGATATAAAAAGAGAACTAACATTGCTTCTAAATAAAAAACTCGAACAAGAAGAAGAAGACTTAAAAAAAACAAATACTTATTCCGCTAGAAATATAGAACAAGCCATTGAAGCTACTCGTACACAAAAAAAAGCCGATATAAAAAATTTAAAAAAAACAGATAATGTTGCCTTTGCAAAAATAATCGGCAATAACTGCGATGGTGCAAGTAATATTAAAACTGCTGTTTATAACAATTTACAAAAAAATCGTAATTAAAAAATATTCATTATTAATTTTACTGGCCTGCATACGGCAAGCCTAATTTTTACATAGCTGATTTTATCAACCTTAAATACTCTTTAGAGCTTTCATATACCATCTCAGATATAAAATCTAAAAATGGTGTAACATTACCCTTATTCCCTTTTTGTATTGCAGATATATACGCTGGCCGCATAATTGGTGGAATTATTGTCACTGCATAGCCACTCTGCAGCAATGCTAAATTCATTAACAGTCGAGCAGTTCTACCATTACCATCAATAAACGGATGAATTGTAACTAGTTTTATATGTATAAGCGCTGCATAATGCACCGGATGATACTGTTTTTTAAGCAAGGGAATTTCATGTAGAAACTCTTGCATCAACAATGGTACTTGTGATGGTTTTGGAAATTCAAAATCAGTTCCCGTGACAAATATCGGCACTTTACGATAACATCCTGCATTTTCTTGATCTATACGATAATAAAACAGACGATGCAATTCTGTAATATCATGCTCAGAAAGTTCTGTATTATGCGCCTGATGCCACATAAAATCATATGCTTGACCATGGCCTATTACTTCAAGATGTTCTTGTATAGTCTTACCGCCAATAGTTAATCCATCTTCTAAAATAATTTTTGTTTCTGTTTCAGTAAGAGTATTACCTTCTAAAGCATTTGAAGAGTATGTTAAGCCAATACGAAAATATTCTTTTAACATTGGCATACAATAATTTGGCAATGGTCTATACTGATCAATTTCATTCTTAATTATGTCAATATCCGCTACACGATCTCGCACCATTATAACCCTTTATAATCAATAAATTTAATATCTTTTAATGGTACACTATAATTAATTTTTAATAACTATTTTTGACCTAACTAAAAAAAAGAATTACTATTTAAAATGTGATTATATAAAAAATCACAAACTTTTTTATTATTACACCATAACCAAAGATAAAACAATTATGAAAAAAATATCTGTATATATAATCATCACACTCATTGTCGCAACATCAGTAGCAATCTGGTATAGAGCAGAAAAAGTAACTACCCGTACTACATCTACGTCCTCACTTGATACTATTATTGTAGGAACCAATGCTGAATTTCAACCGTTCTCATTTAAACATGAAGGCGCTATCATCGGCTTTGATATTGATGTTATCACTGAAGTTCTTACTCGTCTTGGAAAAGAGATAGTTTTTAAAGATATGCCATTTGATGCATTAATTCCTGAAATTCAACTTGGCAACATCCATGTAATCGCTGCAGGAATCACCCCAACAAAGGAGCGGGCACAACGAACATTATTCACTCATCCCCATTTAACTGGCGATCCACTTGTCATTGTCAGTCCAAAAACTAATGAACCAATATCTTCTCTTAATGATTTAGCAGGAAAAACTGTTGTTGTTAATGAAGGATACACGGCAGATACCTATATTTCAAAACAACCAGAAATCTCTATTATACGTCTTTCTTCACCCGCAATCAGTGATGGCATGCTTGCTCTTGAAAGCGGCAGGGCTGACGCTTACATAACTGCACTTACTCCCATTAAACCATATTTTAATAAATATGATATTAATAATTTTGTCGTGACTCCTATTCCTGGAACCGAAGAAAGCAGTGCTTTTGCCGTATCAAAACATTATCCAGAGCTACGAGATTCTATTCAAATAACAGTTGATCGTATGCAAGAGGATGGTACACTTGCTACTCTAAAAAGAAAATGGAACCTTTCATGATTATAGATTTTAATCTTATTATTGAATATCTACCAGTATTACTTCAAGGGCTATTAGTCACTTTAGAAATTGCAATATTTGGATGCTGTATTGGCCTTGTGCTCGGAACAATACTTGCAATAATGCAAACAGGTGCCAACAAATTATTACGTATTTTTGTAACAAGTTATATCGTAATTATTCGTGGCACTCCAATGCTTATTCAAATTTTATGTGCCTACTTTTTGCTCCCTCATATTGGCATATCAATCGCCGCACTCTGGACTGTTATTATTGCCATAGGTCTTAATAGCGCTGCATACATTAGCCAAATAATAAGATCAGGAATATCATCTATTGGTAGAGGACAAATTGAAGCTGCACAAGTGCTAGGTTTTTCTACGCATCATACAATACGATATATCATTTTGCCGCAAGCGCTACGTACCACATTACCAGCCTTGGGCAATGAATTTGTAACATTAATAAAGGATTCAGCGCTTGCTTCCATCATTAGTGTTCCAGAACTGACTAAACAAGCAAATTTTATTAAAAGTAAAACATTTGATGCAATAACTGTCTATTTTGCAGTGGCAGTTTTATATCTTATGGTAACATCAACTATCTCCTTATTTATTGCCTATCTTGAAAGAAGGATGAATTATCATGCTCAAAATTAACTCTCTGACCAAATTATTTAACAACAAAAAAATTCTTGATAACATTTCTTTATCAGTCAAAAAAGGTGAAATTGCACTGTTTTTAGGCGCATCAGGCGTTGGCAAATCAACACTGCTTCGCATTTTAAATAACTTAGAAACAATCAATAGTGGAACCATATCACTTGATGACAAACCATTAGATCTTAATACTATTAATCTCACTCATACCGTTGGCATGGTTTTTCAGCATTTCAATCTTTTTAATCATCTCACGGTGGAAGAAAATATAACATTACCACTCATAACAGTGCTTAAAAAAAATTCTACCGATGCTCAAAAAATTGCACATAATTTATTAGAACATTACAATCTCTTAGATAATAAAAATAAATATGCTTCGCAATTATCCGGTGGACAAAAACAACGTCTTGCTATTGCGCGCGCACTTGCAATGCAACCAAAAATTATCTGTCTTGATGAACCAACATCTGCCCTTGATCCAGTGTTAACTTCATATGTTGCAAATAATATTCAACAATTAGCACGCGATGGCTATATTGTTCTTGTTGCAACACATGATACCGATCTTCTTGCAAAACTTAATTGCACCATTTATTTAATGAGTAAAGGATCTATTATTGAAACAGCTCAATCAGATACATTGAAAAATAATCCCGACCAATTTCCTTATCTTAAAAAATTTATCGCCGGACATGAATAGTAAATTCCCCTCGCTTGACAAACACCAAGGTGATTGTTAGCATTAGGCAAATACTAAAAAAAATGAATTAAAAATGTCCCTAATTGAACAATGTATCAAAAGCATTGTTCACCCCCCTAACCCTTCAGCTTGTTCAAAGTTGAAGGGATTTTATTTTTTTACCATGATCAAACCAATATCACAGCTCATTTGGCAGGTAGTATCATCAATAACCGTCATTGTTGCATGTGAAATGGTTATCATGTTACGTGAATCTTTAATAATCTCTAAAAATGACATAATTTTTTCCACAGAACCGATAATTTCAAAATGTGCCACATTTTTTATGTACCATTTTTTATCTTTTTCTTTACATGACCCATAAGAATTTAATTTCAATCCCAATTGCGCAATAGTATCTAAAACAAATACCATTTTTGTATAGCAATTATCATCATACTTATCCGTTGGTAAAGCATAAGTATCAATATTTTTTTTATGTTCATCAATTGATAGCAACAATTCATCACTCTTTTTTTTAATCAATATTAATTCATCATATTTTTTTTGTAACATTATCCGTTCAGCTTTATATACCGCAATGATGCTCATTAATGGATAATAAATAAAATACAAGCCTCCAGCAAAAAATAAAACTATTCCTATAATGGTCACCATATAACGACGCAAAGTGGATGTATGTGCAATATAATTATAAATTTTGTTATTTCTCGCTATAAAATACATGTGCTACTCCTTAAACTCAACTTTTTTACGTCGCCATTTTTCTGTCATACTAAAATTGGGATTAAAAATATTCAAGATTTCAACACAACCTTTCAAAAAAACACTATACCCAAAAAAAGCTAATGCTGTATAATTGGGTGAAGACTGCAACCTTGATATTACTGTTCCTATCATAGAAATAATAATAGTAATACGATCAAGATACTCCACATTACTATTTACAAAATTTACTTCTAATTTAAGACCTTTCAATTTCTTTCGATGCTGACTAGCATCAAGAATTGTAAAATCGTGCCCACCAATATTACCATCTAAAAAAATTGAACGATTTTTCATCCGAAAAATAATATCCCGTTCTTTTTCAGGCAATAAAAATAGTTCAGATGCAGTAAATTTTTTCCCTGCAATTTCTAATGGACATAACTTTTGCAAACAGCACAATTCTCGAGAAAATTTTACTCCCAACAACAATGGCATTTGTAATACATCATTATCTTCTTTATTATCATCAACAGCTCTACCAATAACAAAACTAAAAACATTTTTAATAATTTTACTGCGTAACTCTAAAGGCAACATCCCAAAATATGATCCTGATATTTCAATTGCTTTCTCTGCTGCATACGCATAAAAAGTAAAAAAAATTATCATTACTACACGTTTCAAAAATTTTCCTCATTAAAAGAATTAATCGCTTCAAAAATTTATCCTTTCTCATTTTTATTTTTTTTTACTACATTTTAATCCATTGCAAAGGATCAACCGGTATATTATGTATACGCATCTCCCAATGCAAATGGTATCCTGTTGCAAAACCAGTTTTACCAATAGTGCCAATTGGATTTCCCTGTGCAATTTTTTGTCCTACTTCAATATCAGCAAAATTATCCAAATGATAAAAAAGAGATAAAATACCAAGACCATGATCAATAATTATGGTATTACCACTTGCAGCAAATCGATCTTTAAGCACCACAATACCATCCTGCGGAGCCCATACAACACTGCGCGGTGCATTAATCACGTCAACAGCTTTGTGGGCATAGCGCCCTTTATGTTGTGTTGTACGAATAGTGCCATATTCACAAGACACGCGTTGAATTTCTATTGGTGCACAAAAAGAACCTCTCCACAATTTTTCATCCGGAGATTCTTGTGATAATTGTGCAATAGCATCTTCCAAAACTTTACTATCTTTCCCGAGCTGTTTTTCTTCTTTAACTTTATCAGAAGTTACGGCAATCACTTCTTTCTTGAAAGGATACACAACTATTTGAAACTTATTATCAACGCGCAAGATATTGCCTACTTTATCTTCTATATCGATAGTAAATAAATATTCATTTGGTTGTTCTTCGCATTCAATAGGAATAAAACATTCATATATTTTTGAATTTTTAGTTTCAGGAAAACATTCAAATGTTCGTGATAACAGATTAATAAACGCACTTTTTATTTCTTTATTCGTCTGAAATTGTATGTGTAAAGTTCTGCCTTGAAATACTTTATATGCAGTTCCCGATTTTACCAACACTGCCTGCAATGGTGCATTGTCTGTATAAAATTCACGATTTACTTCAATTTTATTACAATGAAAAGAGCTATCAGAAAATTCTACTTTTACCACATGCTTACCATTACTTAATGTTTTTGTTTGCATAACAAATGGTTGTCCTTCTTGATGTGCCTTCATTTTAACATTATGTGCAATAGATTGACCATCAAGCCACAATGAAACTTCACCATTTTTATCTGATTGTATACAACAACGTGCATCACCTGAATAATATCCATTTTCATAAATTCCCGTTATAATTATAGATGGAATTGTTGTATCTAAAAAATAAGCATACAGTTGCCACCCCATCCATGACGCAATAATGATCACAACAATCTTAGAAATATGTTTAAAAAAAACCATAAAAATACCTCAATATTACAAAAAAATTTAATGATAATAAATGATAATATTAGTTAGTATAGTTTTTTTTACATCGAAGGTAAAAAAACAAAATATAAAAATTCATTGAATTAATTGTAATAATTCTCGCAATGCCTGTTCAAATGGAATTGCGGTAACATTTCCATAATATTCTTTGGTTTTACCAAAAAACAGTATAAACAGATGTGCCTCGGGATAATCTTGTCCAAATACTTTCAATCCTTTCAGTGATTTACTGGTAATAACAGAGGATCGTTTAATTTCAAATGCATGAAATCCTCGCGAACCATATATCACAAAATCTACTTCTTCACCTGATTGAGCAGGACTTTTCCCGAAGTTGAAAAAGTTTAGAATTTAATTGACTAAAAACGCTATCTGAGGTCTACTTTTTTTATATATTTCAAAACCAAAAAAAGGAGCTCTCATGATAGCGGTAGTTCAAAGTGTAATAAAAAAAATTTCAAAAGTCACGTTGAAAAAATCATCAAAAAAATTAACGCTCTATGTGTTAATGTTGATAGTAAGTAAAGAACGCAAAAATTATGCTTCGATGGCTAGAGAAAATAATCTTTCCTATAAGAAAATTTACATATCAAATAAAGATATTAATGTTTATAGCGAAGAATGTGTACTATTTCTGCATGAAATAATAAAAAATAATTCAACAAAGGAAAATCCAGGGTATATAATCGTTGACTTTACTTTATTAGAAAAACATTTTTCAGAACATATTTCTGGTGTTACATATGATTATGATGGCTCTAGAAAGCGCGTTGAAAAAGGCTTTTCTACTGGATTTATAGTTTGGTCAAATGGTAAAATTGTTATTCCTTTTGACTACACTTTATGGCTTCGTAAAAAAGATGCCGGAGAACTTTATAAAAAAAAGACTGAACTTGTTATAGAATTAATATTAGCTGCAAAAAAACATGGTATACCATTTAAAGAAGTACGATTAGATGGGGCCTTTGCTTCAGTTGAAATGCTTTCTTTTATAGAACAACAAGGAATGCTGATTACTGCACGGATACCATCAAATAGAGTTATTGAAGCCGATGGTGAGAAAAATCAGCTATCAAAACACTCGCTTTTACAAATGAAGGGTAATGAAAAATACAAGACAATACAGGGATCATATAAAGGCCATAATCTGTTTTTTACTGCACACAAACGTAATGCTACAGGAGATAAAAAGGAAGTTGTTTTCATTGTTAGCAATGTCATTAGAACTGCAAAAGAACATGTTCAAGCATATAGCAAACGTTGGCCTCCAGAAAAATATTTTCGTAGTGGAAAACAATATATTGGCCTCACTCACTGTCAATCCATCAATGCTGATAAACAAAGATTCCATCTATTTTCCGTCATGGTTGCATATGCCATATTGCAATGTATAAAATATGACAAAAAGAAACAATCAGTTGAGGAGGTAATTCATGACATTAGACGTCGAAAAGACATGTCTGAAATCTCAAAATATATCGATCTGGAGCAAACTATTATGAGTTAGGAAAAAGTCCTGTTGAGTACGCCAAAAATGTATTTTGTATCCTAAATCATAATAATCATTAATAGCGCCTAATGATTGTAGAAACAACGTCTCAAGCGCAGCTCTTTCTGCTTCTTCTTGTGAATCAAGTGGTCCCATAGGCCGCAATGTTCTATACACACCAACATCAAAAAAATAAAATTTATGATGTGCTATTACTTTTCTCTTTGCTCGTTGTGAAAATGCAATTATTGAAACACTCAATAATAAATCTTGTAAAATATCAAAGTAGTTACCAACCATTAATCTATTTAATCCAAGTTCTCGAGCAATTTCTGATAAATTAATAACTTGCCCCTGAGAAAAACTTGCTACCTCTAAAAAACGGGTAAATGAACCAATATTTCTTGTCAGTCCTTCTTGAACAACTTCTTCTCTAATATATGTTTGTACATAACTTTCTAAATATTTTTTCGGATCGGCATGATCAATAACGGAGGGTAGTAATCCATATTTAATAACCTTGCGCATATCAAATGAATCTCCAATTTCCTGAATAATTAATGGATGCATTTTATAGGTAAGAGCTCGACCTGCCAACAGATTTGTTCCTGCTTTTCTTAAACTACGGGTACTTGAACCTGTTAAAACAAATTTAAATCCTTTATGCTCAATTAATCGATGCACCTCATTTAACAGTTCTGGAACACGCTGTACCTCATCAATAACAACCCATCCTGTATAATCTGGTGCAATGAGACTCTCTAATCTGTTTGGATTAGCACGCAATAAACTGTAGGTAGAAAAATCAAGCAAATCAAGATAAAGCGCATCCTTAAGATGGCTTTTTAAATAAGAAGTTTTACCAGTACCACGTGGCCCAAAAAGAAAAATACTACTTTTTCCGTCAAGCGGCAGATGTAATAACCGTTTAAACATAATATCCACCTTTTTATAAAAAATGATGACTTTATCATCATATTATATATATTTTTGATTATAAAACCATCATATTTCATATATTTTTGATGGTTTGACCATCATATTTTAGATTTTTCAAATCTCATGATGTTTTTCAATTTTCCATTAGAAAATATAATATTTGTATGATATACTCAATATATGAAAAAAATCATAAAAACAATTGAAAAAGAAATTCCAAAGCTTACCGGCGTCTATCTCTTTAAAGACGCTCATGGTGCTATTATCTATATTGGTAAGGCTAAAAATTTATATCTGCGCGTACATTCTTATTTCAAAAAATACGCTACTGACTGGAAAATTAAACAATTAATTGATGAATATGCTGATGTCGACTACATTTTAACCTCATCTGAAACAGAAGGCTTGCTCCTTGAAGCTGATTTAGTACAGAAACATAAGCCAAAATTTAATGTTTTACTCAAAGAGGGACAACCTTTTTTATATATCCTTTTTACCAATCATGAAATATCAACAATAGAACTGGTGCGCAATAAAAAACAAAAAGGTACATACTTTGGCCCCTTTTTACAAAAAACTCCCGCACGCAAAACATATCATTTTCTGATGCACACATTTAGATTAAAGCTCTGTAACAAAAAAATTGAGCTGGGTTGTTTAGATTACCACATTGGCAATTGCGCCGGTAGTTGTAAGCCAGACTTTGATACCATTGACTACCAATTACGAGTTCAGCTCGCACGCGAAGCATTAAAAAATAATCAACATGATTTTATTAAAAAAGTTAAAGAGCACATTGCTCTCTATAGTGCACAATATGCTTTTGAAAAAGCTCAGCATATGAATGAATATTTAACTAATGTCGATACTATTTTCACCACACTTAATATGCATTTTAGCACTGACAAATTTGCAACTGATATCTTTGTTGCAAGCACACCTCTACCCTATTCATCTGATATAACCACATCAATTAACACAGACATGCAAAACTTTTTAGGTTTTCCAACTCCTGTGCGTACCATTGATTGTTTTGATATTTCACACTTTCAAAGCAGTTTTATAGTGGGATCATGCGTACGATTTACCGATGGTAAACCAGAAAAAACTATGTTTCGCCATTTTAAAATTAAAACGCTCACTGAACAAAATGATTATGCAGCATTACAAGAAATTATAACACGAAGATATAAAAACAAATCCGATATTCCTGATCTTATTGTTATTGATGGCGGTAAAGGTCAACTGAGCGCCGCGCAGCATATCTTACCAGATGCACCATTTGTTAGTCTCGCCAAACGCGAAGAGACTCTGTATGGACCCCAATTTGCTCAAGGCATTCAACTTGATCTACAAAGAAATGTAGGAAAACTTCTGATTGCACTGCGTGATTATACTCATCATTTTGCAATTAGTTATCATCGATTAAAAAGAAAAAAAAGCTTTCTTTAGAAAATATTTATTGCCATTATAAGGCATTGCTGCCTCTATTTTGATGATTTCCTTTTTTTTCATCAATAAGCGCGGTGAGTTCTTTTATAGCATGCACTATTTCTTTATCGCCTCTTTTTTCTGCCTGGTCAGACGAATTAACCAATGCACAGAGCTGAACTTCTCTCAAATCTCCATAAGGATATTCATAATGTTCTTTGACCTCGCGATCAAACTCATCATTTTTGCCCAAGAACCACTCACCATATTCTTTCATGTCATGCGCTTCTAAAAATTCCTCTACCTCAGTTGGAGTTGGTTTTACTTCATTCCAATCCATATCAAATGAAGTAATTTCGCCCGCTTCAATGAGATACTTCGCACGATCAACTGCCGCTTTATTTAGGATAATAGCCATGACATTTCCTTTGCTATGAACTGTTTTTTTACTATGATTTAATAACAATATCAGGAATAAAAAATCAATAGCTAGAATAATTATTTATCACCTTTTTTGCTCAACATGAATCTTCTTCAAAAGCTTGCCTTAATATATAATCATTAAAAAAAAAAAGCATTACAACCATAAAAAATTTATATATAATTGTATACTAATTACTAAAAACGCAATTAACTATTATTTATAATTTTATAAAGGATTTTTTATGTACAAAAAAAGTTTTATTATTATCGCTACAATTATTTATTCCCACGCAGCCTATTGCGGTAACTATCCAGGACAAACTGGTCATGCTGTACCTCAACATCAATTTACTCCTGATGTACAAGGACTATTAAATGATATAGATCTAGCTAATCAATCAGAAGAAAATAGAAAAACTGTCTTAGCTCATGAAGAAAAAGACCAATATTTTTATACAAAACTTTTTGCTAGCGGCGCGGCATTGTGTACAGCTGGAACAGTTGTTTTTCTATCATTAGAAAAATATGCAATAGCTTGCGGTGGCTGTGTAGGAACTTTTTTATCTGCTGTTGGTGCAGCTGTTTCATTTACCAATGAAAATAACAAATCTGAACGACGCAGAAAAGAAAGAATTGAAATTGCTCAACGGCAAACTGACAACTCAAAAAGAAAAGAGGAAATAATAAATAATTTTCATAAACGCCAACAACAGATTAGAATCAATATAACCCCATAGCTTTACAATAATTTTTATATCAATTTTATCATTGTTCTCAAAAAATAATTCATGGTAATATCAATAAAAAAGGTATTACCATGAACTTTTTATATGTAGCTAATTGGAAAATGTATCTCTCTTTTAATGAAAGCATCAATTTTTGTTTACAAAATTATACTCATTTAGAACAACTATCTCACAACGCAAACATTATTATATGCCCATCTTTTATAGCGCTTGCGTGCATTATTGAAATATTTAAAAACAATAGCATTACCATCGCGGTTGGAGCTCAAAACTGTTCTGAATATATATCTGGCCCCTACACCGGTGAAATATCTGCCCAAACATTATCGCAAGCGGGAACTAAATATTGCATTGTTGGCCACAGTGAACGACGCATCATTTATCAAGAAACATCTAAAGTTATCGCTCAAAAAATAAAACTTCTTTATCAATATAATATTCAACCAATCATCTGCATTGGTGAAACAGAAAAAGAATATAAAAATAATACAACACTTACTATTCTTGAACAGCAACTTACATTAATTGTTAAATCAATACCGCACAATAAACAGATTATTATTGCGTATGAGCCCGTGTGGTCAATTGGCTCTGACATTATCCCCGAACAATCAGAATTGCAAAAAATTTTTACTTGGTTAACAGAATGGCTTACGACACAATTTCCGCACAACTCTATTGATCTATTATATGGAGGCAGTGTTAATGCAACAAACATTAGTCAGTTAAAAAATATACCTCATATTAATGGCTTTTTAATTGGAAAAGCGAGCACTGATTTTGCAAATTTTGCAAAAATCATCACACAATAATACCACAACCCTATACAATTGTCCCACAAGCTGTGGGACAAATAAACACTCTCCCAATCGTCAATATTCCATGGGACATAATATTTTTTATGCAATATTTTTTTTATAATTTAGAAATTTTTTGCTGTAACTTAACCTGTTGGTCAAATGCTTTTTGCTGTGATTCAACTTGACGTTCTAATTCTTTAAATTCATCAGTCAACTCACATACACCTTTTTCTCGCGTCCCACCAACAAAACCTAGCCCCGGGCACCACACGCCACCATTTCTTGAAATACTGCGTATTAATTTTCGTTGCACTATTTCATCACCAATCGTGCCTACATGTTCAAAATAGTCGTCAGTATTAACATTTAAATAGAGGACATAGGAAAGAAAAAGAGTAAAATATGAAACTTTTTTCTGAATTATTACCTGCACACCCTTAAATTGAGGATTTTCTAAATGATCAGAAATTCTGGCATAATGGGACTCGCCTGATGGCAATGTACCAAAATAAATGCGTTTACGATAAAAATTTTGTCCACCTTTTAACATATTACCACCATGTTCAATAATATCAGGAGATGTCGGTATTTTATTTTTATCTCTCGGTTTACCTCTATCCAATAACCATTGCAATCGTAACTCTTCAAGACTCAATTGACTCTGCGATGACTGTCTATTTGTTTGTGATGAATAGAGATTAACTGCGCTGACAATAACCATTAAAAGATAAAAAATACTTTTTATATTCATTAATAAACCCCTCTTATAAGTGTAATAATTTTGATTATCCATAATGTATCTCTGCATGTTCTATTTGTCAAATTACCACTAACCCTTCTCAACTACATCTCTATTGACACTATTTCTATTTGCGTTAAGTTAAAAGTAATATGTATCTTTAAATTAACAAATTATATCAAAATGAGTAAAAAGAAAAACACAAAATGAACATCAAAAATATGTTAGTTATAGTATTAATTAGCGCATTTATAATAAATAATGCAAATGCTTTAGAAAAAAGAAAATCAAATCACAAAGATTGTGAAAGTAAGTTATGTATTTTAAATCATTACTCCTATAAATGTTCAGTCAAAATGCATTGTGAAAATAAAGATTGTATTTTAAAAGAAGAATACCATGCATATCTTTCTGATAACACGGATCCTATCGCTACCAACATGCAAATGACATTAACCCATTATCTTAGAGAAAATGATCTCATCATCATACGAGATAAAAATGGAAAACTTATAATGAGCCCTGCAAAAAATTTTACAAACATTCATAACATAAACAATCCTATTATCCATCGCTACATCAACCCTGATAATCATCTACAAACATTTTTTGTTATAGAAGAACAACAAGATAAGCATTTTTTTGAACGACTAAAAGAAACAATAGGCGATGTTTATTCTGAATGTCAAACGCTTTATCAGCTTTACCAAAATACAGAACCTACTACAACAGAAAAGGAATATAATTCAATCGCCACTACATATTATGCCTCAGAAAATTAAAAAAATTATACAAAGCAACAACAAAAAAATTAAAAAAATACTAATTATTCCCGCGTTGAGTAATCTTCATACCCTTGTTTAATTCGTTCCAGCTCTTGTTCTATTTTTATTTGTTCTTCATCTCTTGCTCTTTGCCCTTTTTTATATACTACTTTTTGTTCTTGTTCTTTTTTATACATCAATTCTTGTTGACGTTTTTCATATTGTTGCTGATTTTCTTTTTCGGCTTGTTTTTGCTTACTAAATTCCCGCCAGTCTTGCCATAATTTTTTTTGTTTTTCTTCTACCACCTCTGATTTTATCAAATCCCGCGTATCCTTAATTGCTTTAATTTCACTATCTGTGTAAGAATGCACTGTTTCTAATCTATTAACAAAATTTTGATAAAACTCTGATTCCAAACCAAAAATACTTGCCACAGCATCTTTTAACAACTGGACTAAATCTTTATAAATTTCACTATTTCCTCTCGTTTTCAACATACCTCTCCTATAGTCAAATTCGATATCAATAAAACCGGTAATTTCCCACCAAAGATAAAGCTTATCTACTTTTGACACAAAAAAAGGCTCTTCACCTTTTAACTCCAAAAAAACATCTGCCATTTCTAATATGTCTCTAAAAGGAATTAATTCTTCTGCACCGCTATAACGAGCAATCAAAAAAGAAATAAATTCATTCTTAATTTTCTCAATCTCCTTAAAATCATCAGGCGTCAAGGCATTAGCGCCTAATTTTTTAACTTCCCTAAAAAAATCTAAAACAGTTTCCGTCCCAAAATAACGCAATGGTTTAAACAATTTAGCCCCACCCATTCCAACTTTCAAATAAAATCCATACAAAGGGACTATCTCTCCTAATATTGTGTGGCCATCTTTTTCCTGATTTAATACATCTTTATATTCATATAATTCATTAATAATACGATTTAGACCATCGCCCATTAAATAAATAAAATATGGTTTTGCCATCTTTAATTCTTTTTTCATAAATGCAAACATTTCGTCACGACGAATTGTATCTTCTTTTTCTTGTACAAAAGAAGATGGTTCTTTTGTCCTAACAAATTGTTCTTGAATAGGTACAGCCGTAGAAAAGGACTTTGGTTCAAAAAATAATTTTATCCTATCCCACAATGAAGGGCCTTGTTGACCAGATGTTGTAGCACTATAGCCCATTGTTTGTTGTCCAAATTGATATTTGGATTGTAACTGCTTTCTTTTTTGCTGCATTGCTTTCGACATTCGTGATGAAAACATCCCTTGTAATGGCAAAGCTATACACAACAAAACAAATAACCCTAAAAATTGATTTCTAAAAGTTTTCATAAAAGCCTTTCACATTCATTACTTTTCTTTCATCAAAAAAGCTATCATTTTCCATTATAAATTAATTTAAACAAATAAATCAACAATAAAATTCAGTTTTTGATTATAAACTATACATAAGCCATAATTTTATAAAAATTTTAAACATGCTATACTTTTAATAACAGATACCCTAAATAAGAAGGAAAACTATGTTATACGGATTTTTATTAACACTTTATATCATTAACTGCCTCTTTCTTGTACTTATTATTCTCATGCAAAAAGGCAAAAGTGGCTTAGGTCTTGGAGGCCTTGGTGGTGGTGCACAAATGATTTTTGGTGGTGGCGGCGGACAAGATCTCTTTCAAAAAATTTCCTGGATTCTTGGCACTATTTTTATGGCAGGAGCAATGATGCTTTCGTTGATGAAAACAACTGAACACAAAAGCTTTAAATACCTAGGAACACAACAAGCAATACAGCGCACAATTCCTGTTTCTCCTCATACAACAAACGAATTACCTACTAATAACACCTCCCAATAATAAGCGCTCATTACTGCCAGTGTTAAAAAAAGGAGCGTATGATTATTCAATATATCGATTATTTAGGTGCATTCGTCATCAATATATGTACGCATACGGGTGAATTTACCCTTTTCTTTTTGCATGCAATCAAAACCCTTTTTACCTCAAAATTAAAATTGTCTAAAACATGCGCCCAAATGAATCGCATTGGTGTTGAATCACTCAGCATTATTCTTTTAACAGGACTATTTACCGGAATGGTACTTGCTTTACAAACATATATCGGTTTTCAACGCGTAGGTGGAGAACAATTTATAGGCGCAATTGTTGCACTTGGCATAATCCGCGAACTTGGACCAGTGCTGACCGCACTGATGGTAACTGGTCGTGCAGGATCAGCAATTACAGCTGAAATTGGCACAATGATAATAACTGAACAAATTGATGCTCTTAAAACATTACGCATTAACGTTTTTCAGTATTTGGTTGTTCCTCGAATAGTTGCAAGCACCGTAATTATGCCATTCTTAACACTATTTTCCATGATTTTTGGTATCATTGGTGGCTATATTGTCTGCGTGTATGTATTAGAATTAAGTCCAGAAGATTACGAAAGTAGTATCAGAAATTATGTTGAACTTGCTGATATTAATGGTGGACTAAAAAAAGCAGCTGTTTTTGGATTAATTCTTTCATGGGTTGGTACTTATAAAGGAATATACACCAGCGGAGGAGCACGTGGTGTTGGTATTGCAACAACCCAAAGCGTTGTTGTTAGCTCAATATTAATCTTAACTACTAATTACTTCCTGACCAAATTACTTGAGCATATGTAGAAAAAAGTTATGAATAAAGATACTATCACAAAAGCAAAAATAAAAATTATTAATTTAGAAAAAGAGTTTGAAGGCCACTGGGTAAGCCGAGGCATAAATCTTGAAATACCTGAAGGTCAAATGACTGTTATTATTGGGCGTTCAGGCGAAGGCAAATCAGTATTACTCAAGCAAATTATTGGATTAATTCAACCAACATCTGGCACTATCATCATTGATGGTATAGACATCACCCAACACACCGGAAAAGAATTAGATGATTGCTTTAAAAAATTTGGCTATGTATTTCAGTTTGCCGCCCTTCTTGATTCGCTGACTGTATACGAAAACATTGGCATCACACTTATTGAGCAAGGCTCCGACGCTGAAAAAATACTTGAGATTGTCAAAGAAAAATTAACTCTCGTGCAACTTTCGCATGACATACTTTATAAATATCCATCTGAACTATCAGGAGGCATGAGAAAAAGAGTTGGATTAGCGCGAACTTTGGTAACTAATCCTGAAATCATTTTATATGATGAACCAACAACAGGACTTGACCCAATCACTTCTCATGTTATCCATGATCTTATGTTTGATATGCAAAAACAACTAAAAATCACTTCTGTTATTATTTCTCATGATGTTGAAACATTTAAGTATGCTGATAAAGTTGCGTTACTTAATGAAGGAAAAATTCAATATTTTGGGGATGCAAAAACAATTTGGGAATCAGATAATCCTTATATTTACCAATTTATCAGAGGATTAACTGAAGGTCCCATTACTAAAGAAATTCCTTATTTTAAAGATAAACAATAAATTTATACCGCTACTCTTTTTCCAATGTTTCCATTAAATCTCCCGATTCCTTCCAGCCAAGAAGTCTCCCTTTACTGGTGCTTTGAGAATAGCTGCCACCATACAAAAGATATCCTGTTTCTGGATTAATTTTAGCCAACTCATACCATTTTTCAATGCCTTTAAAATAATCGGAATTTGCCGTTTCTCCCGACTTTACCTCGATCGGAATCAACTTATTGGCAATATTAACCAAACAATCTACTTCAATAGTTCCATTATTATCTCGCCAAAAATATAATGGCGGCCTTCGACCCATATTAAAATATTGTTTATGTAAATCAGCTATTATAAATGATTCAAATAAAGGACCACGAAATGGACTTAAAGCAAGTTGTGTTGGCGTATTAATATCAAGCAGTGAACATGCTACACCAGTATCATAAAAATATAATTTTGGCATTTTTGTTGCTCGTTTATTATAATTTTCCCAGTAAGGCTTCAGGGTAAATATAATATAACTTGCCTCTAAAATAGAAATCCAACTATCTATTGTGCTACGATTAACCCCACAATTAGTAGCAATATCAGCAATATTTAACAACTGGCCAACTCTCCCTGCACATAATTGCATAAACTTTTGATATGTTCTTAAGTTTTCAATGTTAATCATCTGACGAACATCGCGTTCAACATACGAATGAATATAAGAAGGATACAGTTCAAACGGAGCAAATTTATCAGCATAAAGTCGAGGGTAACCTCCATTGACTATCGCTTCATTAATATCATTTGGTAATATATTATTATCTTTTAATTCTTTAATAGAAAGAGGCAGCAAAGTTACGATACCAACTCGTCCTGCTAATGATTGCGTAACAGCTTGATTCATTAAAAAATTTTGTGATCCCGTGAGCACAAAATATCCAGGTCTTTTTTTTTCATCTGATTCAACTTGAATATATGATAAAATCTGAGGGGCATACTGAAATTCATCTAAAATAATACCATACTCATTTTCATTTTCACGCAAGAATTTAAGCGGATCATCTATTGCAAGCCCTCGTATATGAGGATTTTCAAGATTTAAAAACTTATGATTACTAAAAATATTTTTTGCCAATGTTGTTTTTCCTGATTGCCGTGGACCAAGAATTGCAACTACGGGAAATTTCGAAAAACGCCTCAAAGTTTCCACTAATTTTCGCGTAAACATTTAGTTTTCCTCATCTATACAGGTTATGCTAATCTTATAGTCAATTATAAGATTAGCATAATTTTATTCAATGCTAAAACTTTATTACTTTTTTTCTATCTTCTCATCAGGCTTACGTGCATGTATCAAAATTTCATCAAACCTATAAATCAGTTGTCCTTCATCATTTGTTTCCAAGTGAGTTAAAAATTGTTCAATAAATTTATTAAATGCATACTCAAAGATCCATGAAGGAATAGATTGAACGATTGGTCTACCTTGAGCAATTGGTCGTTTAATTGCTGCAAATTCATCTCTATCTTTAAAAATCAAACATCTCTTTTTTTCTTTAAATGAAACTATATCAAATCCCGCTACTTGCAAAATTTCTTTATATTTTTGTTCAGTAGAATAAGATGACTGAAATACATGTTCAATACCAAATGAAGAAAGTAAGCCACTCATCAGTGGTACATTTTGTATCATTTCACGTGAAACTTGAATATCAAGCGGTTCTTTTCCGGGCCCTACGTTAACCAAAAAGTCTCCTCCTGGCTTTAAACACTCATATATCTTCTTACATGCGTTTAATTGATCACTAAGTAAATCAAAATAATTAAATAACGTAATTACATTAAATTGAGAAAAAGATTGAACTAATTTAAATTCTTTTATAGAAGATGCATGAAATGATAAATTTTTCTGTTGTTTATATTTTACTTGTGCCACATCAATCATATCTTTATTCGCATCAACTCCTAACACTAACCCCTCTTGCCCTACCTTTTGAGCCATAAGATATGAATATCTTCCATCACTACAGCAAAATTCTAAGATATATTTTCCCATCAAATTAATTTTAGAATCTTCTAAATCAGATAATATTTGAATTTCAAATTGGTTATTTTTCTGCACCATTTCCATTGCATTAACTGAAACAATGCAGCAAAAAAAAAGAATTTTATTTACTTTCATTTCAGTATCTTTCACTTATTTTAAAGACGTATTATAATTACTTCTATTTTTTTTATTACTATTTGTTTTTACCGACTTCCACGCATGTATAAAAAGTTGTTGTATTGGATAAATCAAGCTACCCGTCTCATTCATCGAAAGCTTTGTTACAAGTCTATCAATAAAAATTATATATAACATTTCAAATAAAGCTCTATTTCCACTCTCTGCCTCACAAATCTGTCGGACTATCTCTCTACTTTCAGCTATAGGACGTATAAAATTAAATAACTCTTGTTTGTTATCAAAAAACAATATTTCTGCTGGTGTTTCAGTATAACTACTATTTAAAAAACCAGCCGATTTAATAATTTCTTTATATTCTTCTTTTGCTACATATGCTCCTTTTAATACTTCATTAAAACTATATTTTTTTACCCATGAATCTTTTATAATTTCATCAGTTATCATTTCACGTACAACCTGAATCTCAAGAGGCTCTTTTCCTGCTCTTACATTGCATATAAAATGACCATCAGGGCGTAAACAATTATATATATTTTTACATAAATCTAATTTTTCTTTAATAAATTCCAAACTATTAAAAAGCGTAACAATATCGAAACGAAAGGAATATATCTCAGGATTAGCTAAAATTCCTTCAAAAGAAAATCTCGATAAATTATACCGCACTACATCGGCTTGATAAAATTGTAAATTTTTTTTGTCTTTATATCTAATTTGTGCAATGCTAACCATGCTATTGCTATAATCAATGCCAACAACAAAACCTCCCGAACCTACCTTTTCTAATAATTTATTAGAAAAATACCCAGTGCCTGAACAAACATCAACAAGAATTTTGTCTTTAAATTTAATATCCTCAAAGGTATTTAAACACGATAATACAATCCTTTCATATACCCTATCGCCAGGTCCATATATTTTTGCATCCCACATGATGGGTGAAATTATTGATTGTTGCCCTCTCACTTGTGTCATTGACCTTTTTTCCATTGCATTACTATCAAAAGCACAACAAAAAAGAACTATCCAATACCATTTCACCTCATGTCTCCCTGTTTAAGAAAAAAACCTTAACTATGATATATCAGTCTTGAAACTCCTTATACAGCATACTTGGTTGAATGCCACGGTTATTTTGATATTTATTACTCGAATAACTAGCATAATCACCTTCAATAGTGTGATAAAAAATCTGACATATCTCAACATTAGGATAAATACGAACCGGTCTTACGCAAAATATTTCAAGAGTCCAATAACCACGAAATCCAACATCCCCAAATCCAGCAGTAACATGAATAAATAAACCTAATCGTCCAACTGATGATCGTCCTTCTATCATAGGTACTAATGTATCAGTTCTTGTGTATTCCACCGTTCTTCCCAAATAAAGCTGGCCTGCCTCCAAAAGAAGTCCTTCTTGAGGAATGACTACAGAACTAATTTGATGCTCCTTTTTCATATCAAGATATGGTTCATCATAAACCATTAACTCCTCATGTAATCGCAAATTATAACTATTGGGACCAAGCTGTGATTGATTAAAAGGCTCAATAAAAAGCTCTTTTGCAAGTCGACGTTTTATCTCATTTCCTGAAAGAATCATAATATTCCTTATTGAACTCATTGAAAGATAATGATAACGTATATAATAGGTTATTAAGTTACCAAGATTATTTTTTTAGTAAAAAGATATTAACATGATAAACAGTTCACTATCAACTCAAACAATAATTGAAGAGATTAGCACTGAAAGCACTCGGTTTACTCAGTTATCCACAGAAATAGGTAAAGTTATTGTAGGCCAGAACCATATTGTTGACTTAATTATTAATGCAATTCTCTGCAAAGGGCATATTTTACTCGAAGGGGTTCCTGGCGTCGCTAAAACTACCATGATAAAAGCAGTAGCATCAGCTCTAGGACTTGTTTTTAGCAGAATTCAATTTACCCCGGATTTATTACCATCAGATCTTATTGGTACATTAATTTTTAATCCAAAAACGCATGAATTTGAAACAAAAAAAGGTCCAATTTTTGCCAATTTAATTCTTGCTGATGAAATTAATCGCGCTCCTGCTAAAGTTCAAGCTGCCCTATTAGAAGCAATGCAAGAAGGACAAGTAACTATTGGATCTCACACATATATACTTGATGCTCCATTTTTGGTCTTTGCAACTCAAAATCCCGTTGAACAGGAAGGGACTTACCGCTTACCTGAAGCTCAGCTTGATCGTTTTCTTTTTAAAATCCATGTTGACTATCCAACTATTTTTGAAGAACGCGAAATTCTCTATCGATCAACCAATGCCAAAACAATTTCTCAGGTATTAACAAAAAATGATATTGTGCAAGGACAACAATTAACTCAAAATATCTATATTGATGAAAAAATAATTAACTATATTGTTTCAATTATTTTTGCAACACGTAAACCAGCTGAATATAAATTACATGATATTGTCTCATATATTAATTATGGAGTTTCTCCACGAGCAACCTTAGCGCTCTATAATGCAGCAAAATCACATGCATTTTTAGCAAAACGCCATTATGTAACACCTGATGACGTTAAAGCTGTCTGCTATCCAGTATTACGACATCGATTACATTTAACATATGAAGCAGAAGCTGATAATATAAATGCAGATACCATTATTACAACAATAATAAATTCTCTACCAACCCCATAACACAATAGATCAAACTTTGGCAAACAATAACATCTAATGGTATGCTTGACAATGATAATACAAGAGCGTTATGGTGAAAAAAGTAAAAAAAATAATGCAAGGAATCTGTAATGAAACATCCTTTTTGGATTGTAAATCTTGGACTTTTCTTATTAGTCCTTGCTTCCTTTGCATTTGTTTATCTCTCAAAAGTTAAAATTCCTCAACGAGAAACCATTGAACCATCACAAATTTTACCAAGAAAAGAATCAAGGGTTGCTATTAATATTGAAAAAATTTATAAAGACGATCTTTTTGGAACCTACACAAAGGAACTTCCCCAAATCAAGAGACTTGATACGGTAATTCCTTTTCCAGAGCCACCGGCCCAAGAAAGAATAGTTGCTCCCAAAATAATTGAGCCTGAATTTCTTGACCCATTACAAGTGACGCTTAAAGGCATTATTGTTGTTGGTTCGAATGATTCAAAAAATAGAGCTATGATTCAAGACAACAAAACAACACAGGAAGGAACTTATAAAGTTGGTGATATAATCCAAGACGCTCAATTAATACGCATATTTAAAAATAAAATTATTTTTTTACGTCTTAACGGACAACAGGAAGTATTATATCTCCGAGAACAAGACGCCAAAGTTGACCCTGCTTATACAGAATCAAATGAATGGAATAATGTCATAAAAAAAATAAATACTTACAATTATCTTATAAATCCGAAAACATTTGTTGAACAAGTAAAAAATATAACGCAATGTATTGATATGCTCAATGCTACTACCGCATATCAACAAGGAAAAAGCATTGGTCTGCATATAGGCCATCTTACCAAATCTCCTTTTGGGGCTCTTCTTGGCCTACAAAAAGGAGACATAATTATTAATGTTAATAATATACCTACGCAAACAACAGAAGAGCGCCTTGCGATTTATAAAAATATAATATCACTTAAAATAGGCAATAAAGTTACTATAAAACTTGTACGTAAAAATACAGATGTTACCCTTACCTATATACTACAAGATTTTTCAACAGCGGAAAAAAATGAAATGGTTGAAGAAAAACAACAAACAGCTTTCCTTTTTAATAAAAAAAATGACACCTTTAAACAACAACATTATGCATTTGCACCAACGATAGATAAATTTAAAAAAACAGATCATCAAATGATGTTGCAAAAAGGTAACGCACCAATGCATAGTAGCAGTTGAATTGAGTAAAAATTATGAATAAATATAGAGTTTATCCCTATTTTGTTTTTATTCTAACTATTCTTGTTTGTTCAACAGAAACAGGCAGTAGAAAACGTTATCGTAATAAAAAACAACCAATAAGCAAAAATATTAACTCTCATATTAATGTTAATGCATACCAACCTATACAAACTAATCAATCTGATAATACTAAAAATGAAAAACCAATTACCCCTCCTGAAAAAATAACACCACCAACACCTCAAAGCACCCATACGCCGCAGCAATACAATAATCCTTTTGTAGAACCTACCATTGTAGAGAAAAAAGTTGCCGTTGAAATGCCTATTATTGAAGGTGATGATGAAGATAGTATTGAACTGAATTTTGAAAACGCGGATCTTCAAAATTTAGTTAAACAAATTGAAGATATATTTGAAATTACCTTTTTAAGTGATGATGCACTACAACCAGTTCCACAAGGCAAAAAAATTATAAAAAATAATAAAATCTCATTTAAAACAAATGTTCCTCTTTCAAAAAAAGGAGCTTGGAATCTTTTTGTAACATTCCTTGATATTGCCGGTTTTGCTATTATTCCTCAAGCCAATCCTAAAATTTTCCGCATCAGCACCATCGATGCTGCACGCAAATCACCATTACCAACATTTATTGGTGTTGATTATTCAACGTTGCCTGACACCGATGAACTAATTCGTTATGTTTATTTTTTGGAAAATGCATCAACTGAGACCATAATATCAATTATTAATCCATTACGTAGTCCAAGTTCTCAAGGATTAATTGAACTGAAAGAACATAAAGGTTTTATTTTAACGGATAAATCTTACAATATAAAAATGCTTATGTCGATCATTAAAGAACTTGATAAAGTAAGTATTCCAGAATCGATGGCAGTGCTCAAATTACGCAATGCTGATGCAACCACTGTAGAACAATTATATAGAGAATTGTTACCCAAAGAAGATACCTCTTCACGATTTTTTACCAAAAAACAACCAACCTCTCTGTACTTTCCTGAAAATGCACGCATTATTGCTGACCCCCGAACAAATACACTCATTTTACTCGGGCCTAAAAATGCAATCAAAAAAATAGAAACTTTTATTGTCAAGTATATTGATGTTGAACTTGACCAAGCATACTCTCCATTATATACGTATCAGCTTAAATATGCTGAAGCTGAAACAATTGCTCAAATCATGACTCAAGTTACTGACTTTGGTAAAGGAACACCAAAAGGGGAATTTGGTGGCGTTCGTGGCGTCGATCAATATATGCGACCAATGGTTTTTATTCCCGAAAAAGAAACAAATCGATTAATTATAAAAGGTTATTACGAGGATTATATAAAAGCAGTAAAAGTTATTGAAAAACTTGATCAGAATCAACCACAAGCAGCCATTGAAATTCTTATTGTATCTCTTGATATCACTGATTCAAAAAGTCTTGGTTCTCAGATACGCAGCAAAAATCCAGGACCAAATGGATTACTTGGCAACAATGTTAAATTCCAAACTTCAGGTCTTTATGGCTCAAGCCTAATTGTTACTAATCCTGATCCTTCAACAGGTACTAATAAGCTACTCGGTAACCTTATTAATCTCGTTACCGGAGCTGTTTCAGGAACATCACTCCTTAGTCTTGGCGCGGATGCCTTTGGCGTATGGGGAATCTTCCAAGCACTGCAAACAGTAACTGATGTAGAAGTAGTCTCTAATCCATTCATACTCGCATCAAACAACACAAAAGCTACCGTTTCAATTGGTGAAGAACGTCGTATCGTTACTGCTCAAGTAGTTGGCACAACAAACCAAAATGCATTTGATGCTGATCAGGCAAATCTTGCGGTTAACATTACCCCACAAATTAATTCTGATGGTATGATTGGCCTTGCTATCAAAATTGAAATTAATGAATTCACCGATACCACCGATCAGACAAGCGGAACGCAAACTCAACGATTAATTGATACCAATGCTATTGTTGCGAATAAAGAAGTCCTTGCTCTTGGTGGTTTAATTCGCGACAATATCTCAACTGCAGAAACTAAAGTGCCGATACTTGGTGATATTCCTTTAATTGGATGGTTTTTCAAGAACAAACAAAAAATAGTTACCACTACAAGCCTTTTAGTTCTTATTTCAACTCGTATCATTGAACCGCACTCAGAAAAAGAAATAGAAGCATTTTCTAATGAACATATTGCAGGATATCAAAATACCATTAACGAAATGGATGATTTATACGAAAATCGTGACCCTATCTATCGAATGTTCTTTAAAGATAAAGAAGATCGAGCAAAAAAATCAGCTGAAGGAATTATTTTTGAACGACACGCCAAGGAACAAGAAGAAAAATCATTTATCGAACAGGATAAAGCTCAATTAGAAAAAGAGCAATTAGAAAATGAATCAAATAATATGTCAACTCCAAAAAGTAACACACAACCAAATAGTAATCAGAATGATAATCAATCTGTTCATAACTCTTTTATGAAAACAATACAGGATAAACAACGGTCACAATTATCTCTTGCTAATTTCTTACGCAATAAGGAGGCCCATACATGAGCCAATTTATTAAAGAAATATTTTTACCGGAAAAAATAAAAACTTCATACCTCTTTGCAAAAACTGTTGTAGGCATTGAAATTAACAAAACAAATATTATAGCAACAAAAACACGTCTTAAAGGAACTAGCAGTACTATTGAATTAACTATAGAAGAAAAAATTGCGGAAAATATTTCAGAAGACAATGATCCAACATCTACTGCCTTGGCATCCATTTTTGCCAAAATCGATAAATATGATGAAATTCATACTGTTCTACCAAGCTCAATTGTTATCTTCAAAGAATTAAAACTTCCCTTTCTCGATCAAGAAAAAATTAGCATGGTGATAGGTTTTGAAATAGAACCATTATTACCATTTTCTTTACGCGATGGAATTATTGACTTTATTATAACGCGACAAATTCCTGAGGAAAAAAGCTCTGAAATTATGGTGACTGCGGTACAAAAACAGCATATCATTGAACATTTAACTCTTTTTGAAGCGGTAGGACTCAAACCAACAGTAATTACTATCGATATGATTTCAGTTTATGCCCTCTACAAACATATTCCTGCGTATAATCAACTCGATGGTGGTGCGGTACTTATTGATATAAATCCTTATACAACAATCATTACTCTTATAATCAATGGACAACTTAAAATAGTACGAACTTTGCCAAAAGGTATCATTACCATTGCAAAAACAGCTGCTCAAGAACTACAAAAAACTCCTCATGAAATATTGGAACATTTACTGCGCTTTGGACTTGAAGCTACTGAGCTTGCAAACTATACTGCTTCAGTACAAAAAGCGATAACAGCATGGTGGGATAGCATCAATTTTACTTTGACATCTTTTTCTACGCAATTACTTAATCGAAAACCTCTCACAAAAATTATTCTTCTTGGTGAAGGCTCTCTTATAAAAGGCATTATACCATTTATCGCAACAAAAACTGGTGTTGCATGTGAACAGTTTAACACCCATTTCTTGAATGAAGATAAATCATTGATAATTAAAAATAATAGCGTAATTACTCCTATTAATCTTATTAGCGTCAGCGCTACATTACCATTATCAATAACATCTAATTATAATTTGGGAAAAAAAGAGTTTAGCTCACCTGATAATTCTTTACTTATCAAACAATTAATTGTACTCATTCTGCTTACAATAATATTATTTACAACGCTTATTATTAATTATTCTATACAAACAAAGCGATTAAAAAAAGAGATAAAAGCGTCTGAATATACTGCATTAACAGCATTGAAATCAACGTTTACTGATCTGGAAGAAACCGATCTAGATGATGTTATAAATGAAGCGCAAGAAGAACTTAAACTACAAAAAGAAACATGGTTTGCGTTCTCTGGTTCATCACGCATGTCATTTCTGGAATGCCTTCTTGAATTAACCATAAAAATTGATAAAAAAAGTCTTGGTTTTAATCTTGATCAAATTACTATAGCAGAAGGCATATTAACTCTTAAAGCACAAGTACGAGACCATGATGCTCTTACAATTCTTATACGCGAGCTCAGCCAATCAAAACTATTTAAAGAAGTTGAGCCCGTAGAAAATACACCATTTGTTATGAGAATAAAATTAGCTACCAAAAGCGAGGAGTTATAATGGCAGTACTCAAACAAATAAAAACATTTATTAACTCTATTGAAACAAAAACATTTTATTATTATATATATGGTTACATTGTTGTATGTGCATTGCTATTTGGCATAATAATATTTTATTATTCCCGCTCTACCAATTCTTTATATAAAAAAATAAAGAATATTAATATTTCGCGTGAAACAGTTCTTGAGATATTAAAAGAAGCAGCGCAAGTTCAGCAACAACAAGCAATTGTAGAAGATATCCTTTCAAAAGATATTGATTTTAAAATAGCAGGATATTTTATTGATCTCTTAACAGAACTTAATCTTAAAAATAAAGAAACAAAAATTGGAGAAGTAATACCAACCGACATTGATAACAAATACCGTAAAACTGAGCTCACTGCACAATTTGAGGATATGACAATGCAAGAATTAACATCATTACTCCAAGCTCTTGAAAAAAAACAACGCATAGTAACAGAGCGACTTGAAATAACTAAATCAAAAAAGAAACCAAAAACAATTGAAGTAAATCTTACTATTTCTACCTTATTGCCAAAACTAGAAGGCACCTCAACCTAAGGATATGGTACATGAATATAGCTAACTACATAAAAATAAAAAATTTTCTTTTTTTAATCATCTTTTACGGATGCTTTTTTTCAACGCCACATATTTATTGCGTACTCACCCAGCAAGATGATGAAAATACAGAAAACAGTTCAGATAAAGAAGTTGCTGATATAGTATTTAAATACGATAATGAACCTCTTGAAAATATTATTAATAAACTTGCGGCAGAAAAAAATCTTAACGTGATCCTGCCACCAGGTGAACTTCCTTCAATAAAAATATCTTTGCACATTGAACAAAAGCTAACCTTATCACAAGCATGGGATGTTATTAATACCTTATTAGATGTTGCTGGATTTTGTATAGTTCCTCAAGCAAATCTCATACGAATTGTTAAAAACAATAAAGAAATTTATCGAGAACCAATGCCAACATATATTGGCGTAAGTCCTGATCAACTACCAAATAACGATCAACAAATTCGTTATCTTTATTACTTAGCAAACATAAAAATTTCTAGCGATGATCTCAATGAAATTAACGGAATCCTCAAGGATTTATTACCAGATAATGCATGGTTTAGAGGTGATTCTGTTACCAATGGTCTTTTAATTGTTGCAAAAGCAAGTGACATACGCGCTGCCATGAATATTATTATGGATCTTGATCAAATTAATTTTCAAGAAAAAGTAGATATACTTCCTTTACACCATACATCTGCAACCATTGTAGCTAAACTCATAAATCAACATCTTCTTCAATCAGAAAATACAAACCCTTATCGGCTTGATACAAAAAAACCAAAAGAAGTTCCCTACTTTTCTGGTTTTACCAAAGTTATTGCTGAACCTCGCTTAAATAAATTAATCCTTCTTGGTCGACCTCAAGCAATAGAACGTTTAAAAGATTTTGTAATACAGCATATAGATGTTGCACCTGATACCGGTAAATCAATTTTACACATTTATCGATTACAATACCTTGACGCTGAACAACTTGCCCCTGTATTACAACAAATAGTACAAGGAGAACGTGCAGGAGGACCACAACAGGCGAGCGCGGGTGAATCTGCTGGTGGTGTTGAACGTTTTTTTGATCAAGTAATAATTTCAACCGATAAGCCTCAATCTCAGGGTCAAGATCGTGCCAATACCTCTGACAAAAAAACAGTGGAAAAATTTACCTATTATGGCGGAAATAATTTAGTTATTGCCGCACGTAATGATGATTGGAAACAGATTAAAAAACTTATTGAAGAATTGGATATTCCTCAACGACAAGTTCTTATTGAAGTATTAATTGCTGATTTAACCATTGAAGATGCGCGTTTATTAGGCTCTATGAGTCGTATACCAGATAAAGTACCATTGCCTGATTCAATAGAGTTCCAATCAGCACAATTTGGTCAACCAATTCCTACTGAATTACCAGCATTACCAACCACAAGTCTTGATTCTAATCTGTTAAGTAGTGCATATGCGGTAGGAAAAGTTCCACCAACACTGGCAAATCCGCTTCCAGCACCTACTAATCCCACTCTTGCTGCCTTTGTACAATCAGGTACCACAATGCTCTCTCTGAATGATAACGATGGTAAAACATGGAGTATCTGGGAACTTTTACAACTCTTTACCAGTACAAAAATATTATCTCACCCTCATATCATGGCTCGTAATAATAAAGAAGCAACTGTTTCTATTGGAGAACAACGAGTACTTGTGGATACGGTTAAAGATGTTGCCAGCAACTACTATGGTGGTGCAACTACCATTCAATTTAAAAAGATTAATGCTAATCTTACCGTAAAAATAACTCCTCGCATCAGCAGTGAAGATACCGTCAACTTACAGGTATTTATTGATATTAGTGCTTTCGAATCAGCTTCAGCTACCGATAACACCATTCTTAAACGTTTTTTACAAACAAATGCAAGTATAAAAAGTGGTGGTATTTTTGCCATCGGTGGTCTTATACGAACAACTAATAATAACACAATCAGCGAAACGCCATTACTCGGAAAAATCCCAATAATTGGATGGTTTTTTAAACAAAAAAAGAAAGATATTATCAAAAATAATTTAACAGTCTTTATGTCACCAACTATTATTGAACCACGATTGCGCAGTGGTATTAATGAATACACGGAAAGCTATGTTGATATTACAAAAAACTATTCACAAGATGCGCTTTTTGATTCTCTCAAAGATCCAATCACCCGATGGTTCTTTAGAGAAGAAATTGATACGTCAAAAGTAATAGATAAATTTGTAGAAAAAGATGAGGCTTTACCAATACAAAAGAAAAAACGTAAAAAGAAAAAACAGGCTGAAACGCCTATTATTACTGATGATGCTACTGCCATAATTACTCACGGCGCAGATATAACTCTTGCAGAAAACAAAACTAATCAACTTAATGACACTTTAAAAACTATCATCAATGATGATCCAAACCCATTTTTAAAAACATAAACCATTATTTTAACAAAAATTAGAAAATTATAATTTGATCATTATTAATTACATCAAAAATCTCGTTAAAACGAGCATCTGTAATATGCATGGTCTTGATATCTCTTATAATATGATAGCATGTTATTATTAAAAATAATGCTGGAGGAAAAATTAATGTTTTTATAATATCCAATGAAATAATATCAAATAATATCCATGAAAACAATTTAAATAAACATGGAGTTAATAAAGGAACAAAGTAGTCTCCATAAGTTATTGTTCCTTCATATCTCAATAAATTCGATAAAATCCATAAACTCAACCAAACAAAAGGTATATTTATCTTACAATACTGAGACAAATTATAATAAGGATCAATAATTTTCGTAGGTTCCATCAATGTTAGATCTGTAGTCAAAATTTTTTGACAACAATTAAACTCAATAAATTTCGATGCTCCAGTCATTACCATTAGTATACAATACAACAAAAAAGAACCTCTTGTATATTCCTGTTTTTTTAAACCATTCAATATATTTTTCACCGTAAATCGCTTACGAAAATTATATGTAATCCAATCAGGAGTTGTTATTTCTAATGTATCATTACAATGAATTTCTTTTATTGTTTCATTCAATAAATTAAACGCTACCAATGTACTTCGATCAGCTATAGGAACTGGCGCATTATTTATCCCTTTGTAATACTTCGCACACATATAAGCATCTACTTTTTTAATCTCATTTGCATATCGCACGATATACCCTTTATCAAATAATACTTTTTTAGAAATATCGTCTATTGTCCTATACAAATTATTAGATTTTATTTCGATTGACCAAATAAAATAAGTTGCTTCTTTATTATTATATACCTGCAAGGCCCATGAGTGATTTGTAAGACTTTCAAAAAGCTTTTTTACTGGTATATTTAAAAATATATTGCGCCATTTTTCATCAACAATCAACGTATTTATAATAGCTTCTCTTGTAAAAAATATTACCTTATTGCATATATTTTCTTTTTTATTTAATTTTTCATTTATATTCTCTTGAACAACCGGAGTACATCGATTATATCTATACTGTACTAAATTCAATGTCATAAGCGGAAATTCTCTCATAAATGTATCTGAAGTATCAATATAATCAAAAAGTTTTTTTTCTCGATCCGCAATTGTTTCAATTTTCATTGAATAAGTATCACCAATGATAAGAATGCCAATAGTCATGCACAGATTTTTAATTATATTCAATAATTTCATCAGATTTTATCAATATCAATAATAACAACAACAAAAATTTCTAATTACAAAAATAACTTCGTTATTATACCATGATTGTCACTAAATATCATCAATTTTGTCCACTAATAGTGCATTTTCAACAAAATCATAGGAGTTTTTTTGTGTGATTTCAGAAAACTATTATGTATTCTTTTTTCCAATTTTTACCGCAGATCCATATTTTATATTCTCTGAATTACCCCAATCAAGTCTTATAACAATTATAGAAATATTATCTTTGCTACCTTTCTTAATAACTGCATTTTTTAGCTCTTCCACAATAGCATCAAGCGTCTTTCCATTTTTTAATCCATCATGCACCATTTGCTCTGCTTCTTCATTTGTCATCCTATCCCATAAACCATCAGAAGCGATAACCATAAAATTATTTTTTGGAGTTAAAATTAATTGATTGTAATCCGGTTCTGCAATAATTTGCTTCGCGTAATTTCCATATTTTAAATCATCATCTCCAAGTGTACGTGAGATCAGTAAACCATTAACACGATAACCATGGTTATAATATTCAAGGTAACCGCCATTTTCTTTAATACGCTTTTCTTCTTCAGGATCATTTGCTTTATGGTCTTTAGTTGAAAAACATTGTATACCACTATCAGCACCACAAAAACCATTCGTTATAAGAGCACGCGAATCACCTGTATTTACTACATGGACAATCTTTTTTTCAGCATCAATACACAGAGTAACTAAAGTTGAACCACTTTTTTTGCAATCTTTCCGTATCTTCTCATCTATAGTTTTGTATGCATTTTTTAAAACTTGTTCCAATGAAAGATCTTTTTTTTCTAATAATAAAGGTAAAACTTGATAAAAATTAAATTCTAAATTTTTTACAGCTTCATCCCCATTATGACCATCAGCAACACCAAAAATATTCAAACCTTTTTTAGCAATATAATCAAACAAAACTATATCTTCATTGTAATGTTTTTTATTTTGATCACATAAATAACTAAAAGATACTCCTACAATCTTTTGAGTAATATTCTCTTCCATACTCAACATATTTAGCACAAAACAACTTATTATCAATCCACATACTCTTATTTTCTTCATCCATATCTCTTTTATTAATTTTTTAATAATAACGATCATTTCAGTAAAACTTACTATATTTTATATTACCCTGTTATTTTTGTCTATCAATGATATTTCAAAAATCATAATAACTTTTTTGCATAATTTAAAAAAAGTATTGCAAATTGAACTTTTATTAATTCATAATAAAAGAAATAAGTAAAAATATGAAATTTTTAACAAAGGAGTTTTATAATGAAGATTATGAAAAATTTATTCATAACCATCGTATCTGTCATTGGTTTTTTTAATACACAACCATCTATAGCTTTATTAAAAACTGGTGAACTCGTAGAAAAAACCAAAAACGCAGGCCCAGGATTTGAACTTTATAATAAAGCACCTCAAACAATATCAATAGCTCTTATTATTAATGGCAAATTTACAACAAAAAATATTGTGGCAGGTGAAAAATTTTCACAACAAGTTGATTTAAAAGACACAATTAGGCTTGGTATTTTTAATAAACAGACACCAAACATATCAACTGCCCTTGGCTCTGGAATTATTACACAACTAACTATAACTCCACAACCTGATGCAATATATGACCTTAATGCTCCCGGTAAAACTAAATATATAACATGGAATCCTGCAAAATCGCCTACTCTATACCCACAAACAGGTACATTTATGGGATTATCAGGCAAATCTGATTCTGGTTATCCATTAGGTTCTAATTTACAACAATCCCAAATCATAAATAAAAAATAACATAGTAAACAACGATACCATCGCATTAATAAAAAAAGAACCTCTTTGGCAATTATGCTATTGCAGGTTCTTTTTATCTATTTCCCCATTAATTCATCTTCAATAGCAAGCAATCGATTGTATTTCGCCATTCGCTCACCACGAGAACATCCACCAGCCTTTATATGTCCTGCGCCAATACCAACAGCAAGATCGGCAATAAAAGAATCATTAGTCTCACCCGATCGATGAGAAACGATGACATCCCATCCATTTTCTTTACATAATTCCACTGCTTGTAATGTTTCAGTCACTGTACCAATTTGGTTGGGTTTTATCAGTGCAGTTGTTGCAACGTCACGTTCTATACCATCCCAAATACGTTCAGGATTAGTTGCAAATAAATCATCTCCCACTAATCTTACCCGTGAACCTATCTGAGTTTTCATTAATGACCACCCTCTCCAATCTACTTCACTCAATCCATCTTCAATTGAATAAATTGGATATGTAGCAATTAATTGTTTATACCAATCAATCAAATCATATGAAGTAATATCTTTACCATTCCATTGATATAAATCAGTTTCATTGTTATACAAACGGGATGAGGCAACATCAAGTGAAATCATTACCCCAGAACCACAGCCTGATTTTTCAATCGCTTCCATCAACATATCAAATGCTTCTTTATCATTTTTTAATAAAGGAACAAAACCACCTTCATAGCCTACAGCAGTTATTTTTCCTTTTGTTTTTAAAATCTCTCGTAACAAATGAAAAATAATAACACCAACCTCCATAGCATCATGAAATGACTGTGCGTGCTTTGGAACAATCAATAACTCTTGAATCTGAAATCCATTATCTGCATGCAAACCTCCGCCTAAAAAATTAAACATCGGACATGGCAAAGAAACAGTATCTTCATGAGATATGTGTGCAAAAAATTCATACAGCTCTAGCCCTTCTTGATATGCTTGCGCTCTACAGATTGCCATACTTACCGCTAAAATAGTATTTGCACCAAGACACGATTTATCAGCGGTGCCATCAATATTTAATAAAAGTTCATCACATTCAACAATATTAGGCTGTTTATCAATTAATAATGGTGCTATAACATCATTAATAATTTTAACTGCTTTTTGCACTCCAAGCCCCCTCAATCGTGAACCTCCATCACGCAATTCAACAGCTTCATGCATACCACAAGAAATACCTGAAGGAACTGATGCAATACATTCCACTTCATCATCAATCAAAAGAGAACATTCAATTGTTGGAACTCCTCGAGAATCAAAAATTTCTCGTGCAGATATATTATTTATTTTCATCTCTTTCTAATCCTTTTTTTTATTCATTATCAAAAAAAATACCTGACATAAGCCAGGTATTAAATATAATTATATAATCTATCTATTTTTATTGTTTTATTGAAAGCAATCGTAAACCATATTCCTTTAACTGAGTATCTTCTACCTGCGTTGGTGACTCCATCATCGGGTCATATCCACGCGCAGTTTTAGGAAACGCAATTACTTCACGAATAGATACAGAATTAGTTAATAACATTATAAAACGATCAAGACCAAGTGCAATTCCTCCATGAGGCGGAAATCCTAACTCTTGTGCTTCGAGTAAAAATCCAAATTTTGATTCAACTTCTTCTTTACTCAATCCAAGTAAATTAAATATTTTTTCCTGTACTTCACGATCATGAATACGAATTGAGCCGCCACCAAGTTCAATCCCATTAAGCACAACATCATATGCTCGCGCATTAATAGTTGCACGATCCTGCTGCTCCCAATCTTTAGTAGGCGAAGTAAACGGATGATGTTTTGCATTCCATCGTTTATCTTTTTTGTCATATTCAAGTAAAGGAAAATCAGTAACCCATAAAAAATTAAGTTCATCATGAGGGATAATATCTAATTCCTTTGCAAGTTCTTGGCGCAAACGCCCTAATATTTCCCATGCAGCTTCATACTCACCCGCAACTAGAAAAAGAACTGAACCGTTTTCTACTGTTTGACAAACCTTAACCACACGGCCAAAAAAATCTGTTGGTAAAAATTTAGCAACAGGAGAACTAATTTTTTCAGGACTCTCAAGATCAATCCACAACAATCCCTTTGCGCCAAGCTTTTGAGCTTTTTCTACCCATCTATTAAGCTCTGAATGAGTAAATGCGTGACCAGAGATACAAATACCTCCAATTTTTTCACCTTTATTAATTGCGTCACGTAAAAATTTCAATTCAGTATCATGAAACAATGAGGTAAAATCATTAATTTTCAAATCATACCGCATATCTGGCTTATCTGATCCATACCAATCAAATGCTTGATGATACGTCAAACGCTTAAATGGAATTTCCAAATTTTTACCAAGTACCTGCGTAAACACGTAGTGCAATAATCGCTCAATAAGATTTTGTATATCTTGTTCTTGGATAAAAGACATTTCAATATCAAGCTGCGTAAATTCCGGTTGCCGATCTGCTCGCAAATCTTCATCGCGAAAACAACGCGCTACCTGAAAATACTTTTCCATTCCTCCACACATTAAAATCTGTTTATATAATTGCGGAGATTGTGGTAATGCATAAAAAAATCCTTGATGAATGCGTGAAGGTACTAAAAATTCACGCGCACCTTCGGGAGTATTTTTAGTTAATATCGGTGTTTCAATTTCATAAAATTGTTCATTATTTAAAAATTCACGTATCGCAAAAATTACTTTATGTCGTAATGCAAAATTATAATGCATCTCAGGACGACGCAAATCAAGATATCTATATTTTAATCGTAACTCTTCATCAATAACATCAGTACTTTCAATAGAAAATGGTAATGCTTTAGCAGCATTTAAAATTTCAATCACTTCAACAGATAATTCCCATTTTCCTGTTGCTATCTCTTTATTCACCGTTGAAGAATCACGCTCTATAACCGTACCAACTACTGAAATAACGTATTCAGAACGTATTTTGTGAGCAAGCTCAGACACCATTGGCGCTGTTGTTGAAGTATCAATAACTAATTGCATTAATCCAGTACGATCTCGCAAATCAATAAAAATTAATCCACCATGATCACGACGTCTATGTACCCATCCAGAAAGATAAATTTTTTTATTTAAATAAAACTCATTAACTAATCCACATCCAGTGGTACGTTCAAAGATCTGCATACCTATTTCCTTACTCTAAGAGCGTGATCAAGCACATGTTATAATCAACAATTATAATTATTATATCACAACAAAAAAAAAGGGTAACTTGTGATGTAATCACATTTGCCCTCTATTATCTCTGGTAATAAATAAAAAAAATTAATCTATTATTGGCGCTATCAATGCTTGATAAATGAACAATGACCAATAATCTTTTTTTGCATTTTCATCTAATTTTAAATTCTTATCTAATCCATATTTTTCATTTCTCACCATAAATCCTATTCTATCTTCTGTACCAACCTCATTAATCCATGCATTAGAATATGTTGGCTGTTTTTTTACAAAATTGAGACCGGCAAGTATTTGACGAGTTCTTATTAAATAGGCCTGTGCTCCCTTAACATCAGCAACTTGTTGCCGAATTTGTTTCAATGGAAATTGCACTAATTCATTAAAATTAACCACACTAAATTCATTAATACGAGCTTGTAAGTCGCTATCTGATTCCACCATTTTTTTAATATTTTCAGAATGTTTTTGTACCAAATTATCATGCAACTCAAATAACATTTTATATATAGAATTATTTTCAGTTATTTTATCTTCTTTGATCACTTTATCGCCATAACAAACTGCCATTGTTAAATGCATAAAAAAAGATTTGGTATTGTTTTCTGATATCTTTGTCAATTCCATAGCATACATCGACGATGCAATAGCCAATCCAAAAACAACAATTAATTTTTTCATTATTTCAAATCCTTTCCTTATAAAATACACAAATAATAGCATGTATTAAACACAATATAAGGAGAAATGTCAATAACAATTATTTTGCAACACCTTCTATTAAATCTGATGCATAATTAATCATTTAGGAAAAAATTTAAAACAAATCGCACCAATAATTGCTGCTATACAAACACTACTAATAATCCAATGTTTTGCTATAAAGGATATAAAAAAATTTCCATTTTTTACTTCTGACTTTAATTTTTTTATTACTAATTTTTCTGTTTTTGATTCTGTTTTTGATTCTGTTTTTGATTCTGTTTTTGATTCTGGATTTGATTCTGGATTTGATTCTGTTTTTGATTCTGGATTTGATTCTGTTTTTAATTCTAGATTTAATTTTGATTTTAATTTATCTTCTTGTTCTAATCCCTTTAAAGTTTTTGTATTTTCCAACCCTTGAAATCGAGTAGTTGATTCATCGCCAGACTTATCTAATTCAAATTTTAAATCTAATGCTGAATTTGATTCTATTTCTTTTAACTCTAATTCTAATTTTTTTGCTTCTAATATTTTTTCTGGTTTTTGTATATTATTATTTAAAAGTATGATCATAACGGAAATATTATCTTTACTACCTAATTTTATCGCTTCATTTTTTATGCATTCCGCAATATCCCCTAATAAAGTATCTTTTTTTAATTCATCATATACAAGACTAACAGCTTGTTCATTAGTCATATTCCCCCATACACCATCAGAAGCAAAAATTAAAAAATTACACTTCCCTTGAAGTGGAATTTTGTAATAATCTGGCACAGTTCTAATATATTTTTTAGTTGGATCAAGATAAAAATCACCGAAAGCAGCCGTCGCTTCCGTACCACTATTCGTCCAAGGAGTTATCAAATTAAGCATCATACGAGATCCCATAAATTCTCGTTCCATATAACCATCAAATTCACTATTGCGACCCACTTTTTCAATACGCTTACATTCTTTATCGCTAGTTCCATTAAGATCTTCGGTAAAAAAAATATTACCATCATTCATTGCTAATACCAAACGAGTATCACCCAAATTTGCCACATGCAAAACATCCTTGTCTAAATAAGCAGCAATAGCGGTTGATCCACCTCCTGCTTCTTCTACATTGCGAGGTTTTTTCTCTTTCCATAATTCAAAATAATTTTTGCTTAGATTTTCTTCAGTTTTTTTAAATACATTAAATAAACAATTTTGTATTATTTGATCTTTCTTAATTTCATCAAAAAAATTTTTATGTAAATTGTCTTTTAGAAATGACACAGTTTTGCTTCCACCATGACCATCACAAATAACGGCAAAAAAAGAATCGCTTTCTTCTTTCTCGCTATATTTCTCTTGTTTTTTTGTTAAATCAGAAATAAATGGATCTCGCAAAGGTTTATTTAACTTACTAGTCATTAAAGAAAAAACTGTTGCATCTTCTTGTGTTAATCGCTTGCCCTTATCAATGCAGACACCACAACTTAGCATCTTTTTATTATCGTCCATTCCCAACGATATTGAAAAAACCACTAAAAAACTAAATATTATTATTCTTTTCATCAATTTTTTTTTCGTTTAAAATGAATAAATCAATCCAATATTAAATGTATACGCAACGTTTGCACCTTGCTTGGCAATACGATCTTGTTTATATCCTGTTGGATCTTCACTATCCAGATCAGCTTCCTGCGCTCTAGTCAATACCGAAGTACCCATACGATCTTTATAATGAGAGCCTGGGAAAAACAGTGATGATACCCAAAACAGTTTTAAATCTTTAAATAAACTATAATTTATAAATAGTCCTGTTTCTACTCCTAAGAATGTTCGCGCATAACCAATTTTACGTTCTTGCCATAATGCTAAAACATTTGGATTAATCTCAAATTGTTTTTTCCATGATTTAGGCTTCCATTTTAATGAAGTGCCACAGAAAACTAAATTAGTAAAACCAGAAATGGCTTGCGCTTCTTTACTTGGTGCTTGAACATCATCAGGGGTTGAAAGAAAACGCTTTACCTTACCCGCACCACCAAGCAAGAACACACTTCTCACGCGTTTACCAGAATACACTTCTTGTAGCCCAATAAATCCAGCATAATTACTATCCCTTGAGTTAATATTAGGATTATCATCACCTGATGCCACACCAGCTGCTACTGCCACAAGTAAATCTTTTTCTAAGAATGAATATGCTGCATCTGCCACAAACATCCACCCTAGATATTTATTTGCATACGGCTTACCAAAACGACCTTCACTATTTTTTAAGATTATTGGATTTGTGTCAGATCCAACTAAATATCCAATACTAGTAACTTGGCCAATTTTTTGATCATTTTGATCCTGATCTCTAACCGCTTTATTAACAAATGTTTGTGCCTTACTGCCAGGAACATAAGGACATGATTCAGTGACCGAATTGCCTTCTGCGTCATTATACGTTGCCGTCACATTATCATTAACTAATACAACAATTGCTTGCCTATTATTTTCTTTAATAACATTGCGATCCCACCCCTTAACCCGCTGTTGACCAAAGTTAACTGCATAATCAAAGCCACATTCAAAACGTTTACCATAAAATTCCCCTGCTACTCCTGCAGTACCAAGTTTACTTGTTGCATCTGCAGGAAATTCAATTTTTTGCTCAGGATCATTATTATATAAACCATACGGTTCAAGACTCATTTTTCCCAGCCATGCATTATCAAAAATATTCCAATTCAATCGACCTGCCATGATAAAGTTTATTTTACCAAAACCACGTGATGGAGTCTCAAGGCGTCCAAATTCCTGACCAAGAATTTTTTTCTCCGTATCAGCGATACCAGTACTATTATTTTGTAAAATAGCAGTATATAAATCATACGATAAAACTTTAGGAAAAAGTTCACCAGAAAATTTTGCACCAAATGCATATTGATCAATAGCACTATCAGCATAAAAACCAAGAATTTCAGGCCCAACAGCAAACGCATCACCAAGAGCAATGCCGCGACCAAGCTGAAACGGAAATGCGCCAATAATAAATGTATGCTTATTTTTAAACGGCAAATTAAATGCATCATTAATGCTAAATTCCAACCATAACTGTCTAATCCAAAATATGTGGCGAGGAAATCCATGCTTATGACTTCCTTTAATAGCTTCTAACACCTTAATATCAGAAAATGTGGTACTTGCAATGCTTTCAGGATTACCCCATACTCCTTTATTACGCATTTGAAAAAAGAACTCAACAATATTACTGCCATATGTTTTAGCACCGTATAATGCATCAATCATCAAATCAAGAGTGTGTCGAGAAAAATAACCTTTATCAAAAGTATTAGCATCATTAAGCCAATTAATATTTTTACCATAAAATGTTTCTGGTTTAAATACACCAGAAAGAATATATTCTAAATCATTATAAAGAGATCGAAATTCAGCATTTAATGAATTTCCAAAAATACATTGTAAAACTACCACCGCTAATAAAATTTGCTTAACACGCATAACATCCCTTGTTGCTCGAATAATTACCGAACTAAAAATAGAATCATATAAACATTTCAGATTTTTATTTGAATTGATTACTGTAAAATAATCGTACTCGAATTGAACAATTTGTCAACCAAAAAAGAGCTTAAAATGCATAACTAAAAGGATTTTTATGAAAAAAAAACATTTATTATTACTTGGCGCTCATATGTCAATAGCTGAACAAATTGATTTGGCCATTGAAAGAGGAGAATCTATTGGATGCACCGCAATACAAATATTTACCAAAAGTAATCGTCAATGGAAGGCAAAAGCTTTAACCGATGAAGAAATTAGCGCCTTTAAAAAAAAATGGAAACAGTCCTCAATTCAATCAATTATTACTCATGCCACCTATTTGATCAACATTGGTTCTCCTGATAAAGAAATCGAAAAAAAATCAGCAGATGCTCTTTCAATGGAATTAGAAAGATCTGCATCACTTGGCATAAACTACCTTGTTTTACATCCTGGATCATATGGAAAAACAGATGAAGATTCGTGCATTCAACGAATCAGCAAAAATTTAGATATCGCATTAAAAAAAAATCCATCTATGAAAATATTGTTAGAAACAATGGCTGGACAAGGAACTAATATAGGACATACATTTGAACACCTTGCAGAAATAATTAAGCAATCAACAGTCAAAAAACAACTTGGTGTATGCTTTGATACATGCCATGTATTTGCAGCAGGATATGATTTCAGTACAGAAAAAACATATCACCATCTATGGGAACAGTTTGAGAGGATAATAGGTCTCAACAAATTAAAAGCTATTCATCTCAATGATTCCAAAGGAACATGCGGATCACGAATTGATCGTCATACAGATATTGGAAAAGGCTCAATAGGACTTAAAGCATTTGAATTATTAGTAAATGATCCACGTTTTTTTGATATTCCAAAAATTCTTGAAACACCGAAAGATGATTTAACCGATGATAAGCGAAATGTCGAAACAATGATTTCATTAATGAGTAAAAAAACGAAAACCTTACTACATTATAATGAGTAAGGTTGCTGAGATAATAGATTATATCTTTAAAAAAATGAGCTAAGAAGAAATTGTAGTACGTAATCCAAAGATCATAATCCATTACCTCCTCAATAAAAACAGTGCTTTCAGTTATTCCTTTTAACTAACCACAATAAAAAGGAATTAAGCATTACTAATTTTGAACCGACACAAATAAAAAACAATTTTTTTTTTGGTTTGATTTGTGCAACAACAAAAAAATGCGCTCAAATTCAGGCATTTTTGCAAATTGATGTTGTTTTATTTAAAAAAACAATAAAAAGCAACATAAAAAAATCAAAAACAATAAAAAATAGTTTTTTATAAAGCTTTTTTTCGTTTCGTGCTAATATTTTCAACAAAACTTTTAAAAAGAGGATGTACTTTAAGAGATGTTGATTGAAACTCTGGATGAAATTGTGTCCCTACCATAAATGGATGATTCTTAATTTCAGCCACCTCAATCAGATTCATAGCTTCACATATTCCAGAAAAAACAACGCCAACTTTTTCTAGTTGTTCTTTATAGGCATTATTAACTTCATATCTATGTCGATGACGTTCAAAAATAGCCTCCTGCTGATATGCATCGTAAGCCTTTGTATTTTGAATAAGCGTACATAAATAAGAGCCTAACCTCATCGTTGCTCCCTTATGCTTTACTCCATGTTGTTCGCTCATCATGCATATAACTGGATTTTCTGTCGTTGAATCAAACTCAGTACTATTTGCTTTTTTAAGATGTAATAATGATCGCGCAGCCTCAATAATCATAACCTGCATACCAAGACAAAGTCCTAAATAAGGAATATTATTTTCTCGAGCCCATTGTGCTGCTAAAATTTTTCCTTCAACACCACGTGAATCAAAACCGCCCGGTACAACTATACCATCAAGATTCGTCAATTTTTTCCATGTATTACTATCTATTCTATTCTCATTATCTTGATACAATGCTTGAGCTTCAATAGTAACTATTTTAACTTGATAATTAAGATTATATGCAGCAGATTTTATTGCCTCAATCACGCTTATATAAGGATCATTACTTCCTACATATTTTGCTATCAGACCAATGGTAATCATTTCTTTACTATTAACTATATTATCAATAAAAAGCTGCCATAAAGACAAATCTGATTTTTTTAAGGGAAAAAGATTAAAATATTCCTGAATTTTTTCATTTACTCCCTGAACCTCAAGATCACAAAATATCCGATACAATGGATCTGCGGTTAATACTTGAAAAATATATTCTTTTTTTACCTCACACATTATTGATAATTTTTCAATTGATTGTACATCAATTGCCCTATCTGCGCGTAAAAACAGACAATCTGGGGTAAGTCCTGCTTTTTTTAATTCCATCACGCTATGCTGCGTAGGTTTTGTTTTTACTTCATTAGCCCATTCAAGAAAGGGAACCAGACTCAAATGAGCATGCATTAAATGAGATGCTCCCAATTCCATTTTAAGCTGACGTATCGCTTCCAAAAACACTGCACCTTCAATATCACCAACAGTTCCACCAATTTCAAGCAATACAAATTCAACATTATGTTTTAATGCAAATTCAAGAAGTCGCTTTTTAGCAACATTAACAACATGCGGTACCAATTGAATGCATTTACCCAAAAATAAACCTTCTCGTTCTGCATTCAAAACTTCTTGATAAATTTGTCCTGATGACATTGATGAATCTTTTTCCAAATTTAAGCCTATTAATCGTTCATAATGACCTAAATCCAAATCTGTTTCAGCACCATCAGACGTAACAAATACTTCTCCATGTACCAACGGAGACATTGTTCCAGGATCCACATTAAAATAAGGATCCCACTTAATCAATGCAACAGTATATCCTGTGTTTTTGAGCAATACTCCTAATGATGAAATTAATACTCCTTTGCCAATCGATGAACATACTCCTCCTGTAACAACAATAAATTTTATTGATGAATTTTGTACTTGTTGAATCAATTCAGGAATTTGAGAATAAGAATTCATGCTATTAACCTTTTTATTAATATTTTTAACAAATTATATATATCATCATGAAAAAACGCCGCATTAAACGGCGTTACCTTTAGTACTAATATAATGTATTTTTTTTATTTTTTTGGAATATCAATGAAACATTCAACACGATCACCTTCAGCCCACTCAGAAAAACCATGAACCATAAATGCACATTCAAATCCCGTAAATATTTCTTTTACCGATTTTTTATCACGCTGTAAACTTGTTATTTTACCTTCTCCAATTTTTGTTTTTCCACGCCAAATTATTGCATAACCATCTTTAACAAAACGGCCATCTTTTATAAGGCAACCTGCAATAACTCCAACTTTTTTAATATCAAAGACACGCAAAACAGTCGCTTCACCTATTTTAGTGCGTACCATTTCAATTTCTTTAGCTGCTTGCGCTATTGCATCCAAATCTTCAAGAAGTTTATAAATAATACCATAATAAAGAATAGAAACTTGTTTACGATCAGCTAATAAATACGCATTAGATTCCGCTTTTACATTAAAACAAACAATCCGAGACCCTGTATTAAAAGCAAATTCAACATCGCCCTCATTCACGTCTCCAACTTCTTGCCGTAATATATTGAAACCTTTTTTTAGTTTTTTAGAAAGACGATCAATGCCTTCAACTACCGCTTCTAATGAAGAGTAATTATCTGTTTTTACAATAACATTAATACCATTCGCATAAATAAAACGCTTACCCGCTAAAGATAATTTATCTTCACCTATTAAGCGCATTTTTAAATATTCATTTTTTGTTACTACTCTAAAAAAATCGCCTGCTTCTGGTCGCCCATCAAACCCTGCTACTTGAACAGGAATTGCCGGCAAAACTTCTTTTATACGTTTTCCATATGAATCAAATAAGGAACTAATATGACCTAATGTATTACCACATACAATATAATCACCGACTTTTAATATACCATTTTGTGTAATAACCGTAGCAACACAACCACGACCTTTTTCAAAACTAGACTCTAAAATATAACCATGCGCAGGAATATCAATTTCCGATTTTAATTCCATCATTTCTGCTTGCAACGCAATCATTTCAAGCAATTTATCAACACCAGTCCCTAATTTTGCTGAAATAGGAACACAAATAACATCACCACCCCAATCTTCTACCGTAAGACCATGTTGATTAAGTTGACGTTTAATTGTTTCTAAACGAGTTATATCAACTTTATCAACTTTATTTATTGCTACAACAATAGGAACCTTCATAGATAAAGCATATTTTATTGCTTCAATAGTTTGAGGCATAACTCCATCATCAGCAGCGACAATCACCACAACAATATCAGCAACTTTAATACCTCGTTGTCTAATTTTAACAAACGCTTCATGACCGGGAGTATCAAGAAAAACAATATTACCATGAGGCGTCGATGCCTCATATGCACCAAGATGCTGAGTAATTCCACCTTTTTCTTTAAATGCAACACGAGTTTTTCTAATATAATCAAGCAATGTAGTTTTGCCATGATCAACATGGCCAACAACAACAACGACTGGTGGCCTTTTTACAAACAAAGCATTAGTTGCCGAAATATGCTTAACCGCAGCAACAGACTCTTGCTCAGGAGCTGATTTTAAAACAGAAATACCATAATGATTTGCAAGCTTTAAAACAGTGTCTTCAGTAATAACCTGATTTTTTGTTGCAATAATGCCCCATTTAAGCAATGTAACAATTATATCGGTAACAGGTTTTTTTGTTTTTTCTGCAAATTCTGCAACGCTTATTTGTTGTTCTTTTAATTCAATTGAAGAGATCGAGCCAGAAGATTCTTTTTTAGGAGATAAAACTTCTTTTTCTTCTAAATTTGTGTGTGATAAATTAGCTGTTTGAGATAAATACTCAGATGTTTTTTTTTCAGCTATATTATTAGGTTTTGATTCTATTAACTGAGGTACAGAAATTAAATCTTCATTAAGAAAAGAGAGCGCTGCTTCATCTAAAACAGACATATGGCTTTTAACATCAAAACCATGCGCTTGCAATTTTTCTATGAGATCTTTGTTTGAGATATTGTTTTGTTGGGCAAATTCATATATTCGCATAATAAAAAACTAAAAAACATTTTTGATTTATTATTCTTTTGTTAATACTTCACTATTATTATCTTCATTATCCTTTTTTAATCCATCTTCACGAACTAATTGAATATTAACACCAGCAATCTGAGATGCTAATGATATATTTTGTCCACCCTTTCCAATGGCAAAAGATCGTTGATCTTCACCAAGCCATACATACGCTATTTGACTATTGGTATCAAGAGTTACCTTATCAACAATTGCTGGTTTAAGAGCATTTTTAACAAGTGAAACAAGAGAATCACTCCACAAGAAAACATCGATAGTTTCCCCACTAAGCTCTTTTAATATTGGTTTAATACGACTACCACTAACACCAACACACGTTCCAACTGGATCAATATTTTTATCATGGGAAAAAACAGCTACTTTTGATTTATATCCAGGAGATCGAACTATTTTTTTAATTTCAACCAATTTTTCAAACACTTCCGGAATTTCTAATTCAAACAATGCTTGTAAAAAATTTGAAGAAACACGATCAAGAATAAGTTGATAATCACCTTGAGGTTCAGTAAGAACTTCTTTTAATAATGCTCGAATAGTGTAGCCGATGATAAATTTTTCGTTAGGAATAGAAAGAGAATAAGGCAAAAAAGCATATACATCGCCAAATTTAATCGATAAACCATTCCGTTCAAGTTTGTGCACTGTTCCAACGATAATATGACCTTGTTTATTTTTAAATGCATCGTAAATGACACACGCTTCGATTTGTTTAATGCGACTGGCAATTACTTGACGTGCTCGTAAAACTTCTACTCGACCAATTTTTCCTTCAAAAGGAACCCAAACTTCACTGTCTAAATCAAGTGTTTTATCGATATTACGCGCTTTTTTTAAACTAATTTGAGCATATTCATCATCAACTGAGGGCACCACTGTTTTTTGAACGAAAACAGAAAGATCGCCAGTAGCAGAATTTTCTTCTGTTTTTAAAATAAGATTGGGATATTTACGCTGATATGCTGCAAGCATACCTTCACAAACAATTTTACCCAAAGCTTCTTTTGCTAAGCCTCGTTCTTCAACTAATTCACTTATGACGTCCGCAAGTTTCACTAAATTATCCTCAAAAGATTGAATAATGCTTTATGTAAAGGTTAATACAATTATTTTACTGACTAGAATTCACTACAATCAAAAAATGTGATGGAAGTGTATTGTCAAAACCTTACTATCAAAGCTTATTACAATTATTTTTTTCTGGCAATAGTAAAACAATAATCAATTTTATTTATTTTTAAAAAAAATATGTTCACTAAAAAAAGGATGAATTTTAAAAAATAGGCTGAGCCTATTATTAATTCTTAAAAGATATATTTATATCTCTTAAGATAATAGGTGAAGGGGTGAGTGGTGCATAACTCGGCCATTTTTTCTCCAATAGCATGATTAGATCGCTATAATTTTTTTAAAATGAGTGGTGCATAAGTGGTGCATAACTTGTTCATAACTCTGAAAGTAGCTTTTAGGTCGTATTATTAAATGAAAAATATTTGTATACATTCATTGTGACGCTGTTTGTAAAAGAGGAAAAAATGATCAAAAAAAAGTTATGAACAAGTTATGCACCACTTATGCACCAGGTTATGCACCACCCGTTTTTATAAAATAGTATTTATTTATTTTATTACATAAATATATTTATTCAAATTTAAATTAAAAAAGAGAAAAAAACTTTTGTAAATCTTTGATAAATAAATCTTTTTTTTGGGGATTACGCATAATGTATGCCGGGTGATAGGTAGGAAGTAGTAAAATTTTGTTAAAACTAAGAATTTTTCCATGAATTGTGTTCATTTTTATGGGTATTTCCAGCAAGGCTTCTGTTGCTGTTGAGCCAAGAGTGCAAATTGCTTTTGGTTGAATGATATTAATTTGATTAATAAGTAAAATATTTTTGCATGTTGTGCTTTCAAAAGTAGTTGGTTTGCGGTTGTTTGGAGGACGACATTTGACGATATTGGTAATAAAAATATCTTTGCGATTAATAGTAAGATCAGTAAGTATTTTTGTTAAAAAACGACCTGATTTACCAACAAATGGAATTCCTTGTTCGTCTTCTTCTTTTCCCGGAGCTTCGCCTATTATCATAAATTGTGCATCAGGGTTGCCTTGTCCAAAAACAACAGAATTTCTTGTTGCTGTTGCTAATGGACATAAAAAACATTTTTTATAAGGCTCATAAAGTTTTTCTAATAGAACTTTTTTATGTTCTTTTTCAATCATGACTTTCCACAATAGTTATAAAAATAGATTTTTTTATTAGCATAGGTAAAAATGATTAAAAAATCCTTTTTTTTTAATTTGAAAGAAAATAAGTTAAAAACGATCCCCAGGAATTAGATACAAGAAATAAGGCTTCTTGATATGAATTATGAATAGTTCGTTCGGGAAAATATATGGAAATACCTCGAGCTTCTTTTAAATTACGCCCAACTGTATTGGCAATAACAAGTTGTTCAATAAGTGACATCCCTTCATTGAGGGCGTAAATAAGATAATTTTTGAGTTGTTGATCTTTTGATGAAGACTCAAATGTTAATTTTTTTACATTATTTAATAAGTTTTTATAGAAATGATGTAAATCAATATAAGTAGGTTCATCAAAGTATGTACATACTAATTTATTTTTGCTTTCTTTTATTGTGCGGAAAAAAATTGTTTTTTGTGATTTAAGAGCTTCAATAAGAAGTTTAGCAACAGTATCAATGTTTTTTTCTAAGAGACTAATCGAATCCAGATTTATTGCTGAAAGAGTATAGTCGTTAGTAATTGATTGATAAGCTTTGCTATATGAATTAACAATATGTTTTGCAAAAGAAACAGTGTCTAATTTCTCTGTTAAAAATGGAGAAAAAACTATATCATAGTTCCATCCCATACCAAGTTCGACCTCTTCTGAACCAACCATGACTCGAGCATATTTTTTTATAAAACTACCTACTTCAAGCATTTGTTGTAGACATGCATCAAATCCAATGATACCAAACTTTTTTCCTTCAAGACTTTTTTGACATATGGTATGCAATGCCATATCAAGTTTTCTATTTGATAAATAATTTCCTGTGCTGTCATCCCAACATATTCCACGTTGTTCATATTTTATATTATCTATAGCATCCATAAATCCAATGGTTCTATCAAGGTCAAGGCGATGAGTTGAAGGATTAAAAACAAAAAGGTCCATAGGGTTAATAATTTTTCCATGAGGTGGTTCAAGAATTCCTGTCCCATGGTTCCATAAAATAAGATCATAATCATCCGCGGGATAATTTTTAATGGCCCAATCACAACATGAAATAAGGGTAGCAGGATTGCCACTATCCATCTGTTGTGTAAGTGGATTATAAGGATCTATATGAAATACTTGATCTTTTTCAATGAGATATCGTCGAGTAATTTTTTTATTTCCTGCTATACGAATATCTAAATGTACCACTATAATAACATTTTGATTTGATCCAATTTGTGTCATTTGTTGAATATTGCGCGCTGCAAATGGTCGTAAATCGTTATCTGCAGCCATATAAACAATTACTGTACGTTTATTTAATTTGTTTTCTTTAGATATTTTTTTTTTATAAGATTTATCTTTTTTAGATATTTTTATGGGAGCTGCTTTATACGTCTTAATTGAACTGGTTGTATGAAGTTCATTACAAAAATCACAATAGCATGTTTGATAAATAGTATTTTCTGTTATTGTATATGGTTTGTATTGTTGAGTATATAATGGTGTTGGCGTTAGGCATAATAAAATTATAATAAAAAAATATATATGGAAAATAAATTTATAATTATTTTTTGAGAGCATAAACTTCCCCCTTTTTTTGAGTGTTCAATTAATGCTTTCAGCCTAGGGTATTTTTGTAAGAAGAATCAATATTTTAATTATCGAGATGTATGCTGTGGTGATAGTTGGCTAAACCATGCAAGTGCATATGTTAAGGCAAAACTTAATTGAAAATCGAGAAAAAATAGATATAAAGGACAGTATAAAAGAAAACAAAATGTAACAATGGTTAGATAATGTAAAAGATGAAATTGAGTTTTTGTAAAAAAACACCATTTATTTAACATAAATTGTGCAAATGATCGGGTAAATGGTGCTGATGTCCAGGTTAAAATAAAATAAATAGAGCTTAACAATGTTATGATAATTTGTTTATAAAGCAAAGGGAGTGGGATAAAACAAAAAATAGCTTGCCAGATAAAAATAAAGAGAGCCAAATGTAATCCTGATCGTGCGAGAAAATGTGATATTCCCCATGTTTTAAATTGTTCGTTTGTCGTTTCTAATGAATCTTTTATGCACATGCGATTGCCAAGAAAAAGTGACGTGAAAAATTGAAATCCTTGAGTGGAAAGTTTGGTAGATATACCATCAAGTAATCTTTTTTTTTGATTCCATATTAATCGACGCAACGACCATGCGGGATGATCATCTATTGTATAAAAAAGATTGTTTTCAAAAATTGTAGCTACAATTTGTTCTTTAATTTGATATCGCTGAAAAGATTGATTAGCTGGTTTTTTACACCATATATCAAACAGCGTTATTGTATCGCCAACAGCAATATTATCATTTTCTTTTGGAATATGTACGATAATAATTTTGTTGCTTTTATAGGTACTATTTTTGTTAGTAATTATATTGATAGCAATTGTAATGGCGGTTAATTTTTTATAATGGGTGGTTACCGTATTTTTATCTATCACAATACCATGAATAGTTACGGCTGCATTATGAGTAAATTTATAAAAATTATCATAATCACCAAGTTCTTTATGATGTAAATATGCACCTAATAAAGTAAAAAATGAATATATAATAACATGCTTAAAGAATGGTGTCTGTTTTTTATGAACAAAAAATAGAGCACATAATAAAATACAAAAAATTATTAATAGTAATGTTATTGCAGAATGCCATAGTATGCCAATAATAAAAAATAGGATGATAGGCAGTAATGGTGGAATGGCAATAAGATGAAAATATTTACTAAAAAATTGCATATAACTTTGTTAATTTTTGTTTTCGATGTTTTTAAATATATTATTATAGAATAACAAATATTTTTTATGAACAATAACTATTTATAGAAAAGAATTATTTTTTTAATAATAGTGTGGTGCATTGCATAAAAAAAGGGATGGGTGTGAAAAAAAATAAATTATTTATTAGTCTTTTTATTTTTTTATTTTATAGAGAGCAAATGCTAGCAATGGAAAATAATGTTCCATTATTTGCTTTGCCTTTTTCTATTGAGCAATTAACAGAATGTGATTCAGTGAGGCAATTAACTATTACTCCTGATGGAAAGAATGTTTTAATAGCAGAAAAAAAAGGAGTTGTGTCTCGTGTTTCATGTGAGACTCAGACCAAAGAAGAATTGATAGAAATTCCTAATGTAAAATATGTACCCTTAGTGGCAGTTGCTCAAAAAGAAGGTTCATTATTAATTGCCGCAGCAGGAAATTATATTAAAAGAAATAATATACCTATGGCAGAGTATCAGATTTGGCATAAAGGTGCTATTTGCAAATATAAGTGTGCGCCATTGCAGGCTATAGCTCTTGATAAACAAGGAAAATTTTTAGTAATGGTCAATCAAAGAGAAACGGTTGCTGTGCGCAATTTAAATACTGATCAAATAGTTATTAAATCAATTTGGTCAAAAGATTCATCTGAATATGATATAGATATTGTATGTGATCCAGAGGGTAATATTATTATTGTTGCTAAGGCACATAGTATAATTCCAATGAAATGGAATGGAACTCATTTGGAAGTGGGAAAAATACATAATTTTTTAACTGATGATATTAAACGAGTTTTTTTCCCGCAATCTAATACTTTAGTATATCAAACTAATACAAATGAGGTAAAAAAAATAGAAATAACTCATATTGGTAATAAATCAATAAATGCAAAAACTATTTTTGAACCATTTTTAAATGGTGAAATAAATCTTGATCCAGAAAATGATACAGTTGCAGCTTTATGGACACGAGATAAAGCGAGTGATAAGACTACACGTGGTCAAATTATAATGTGTAAAAAAGATAATAAAACTTCATATCTCTATTTAACCGTAGCTCCGTTTAAAAATACATATAATTATTTAACTGATCAGGGAACTCGGCGATCTGACAATAATTATCTCCGTGAAGTTGCTTTACGGGAAAATAGTGTGGTCGCAGTGAGTGCGAATGGTATATTGTATTGGTGGTTAATTAATTTACCTAGTACGATTAGTAATAAAAAAGAAAGTAATCTTGAAGCTTTAAGAGAGTTATTGATAGGTAAAGAACCAAAAGGTTCGTCCAAAGAAACATCAAAAAAAGTCATACCTCAATTAATGATTACGTCTTCTTCAGGAACATCATTATTACCATCTACGGGACAAACACCAAAGAAATTTACCGAAAAATCATCATCGAAACGTATACCAGGAGAGCCTTCTTTTTTTGAGAAAGCATCACGTTCAACGAGTGAACCTACTATTTCTCCACGCAATAAAGAACAATCTATTCTTAATGCGTTATCCACGGGTTCTTCTACTTCTTCACGATCAAAGAAACGAGAATCGTCTCCATCGCCATCTCCTCGTGGTGGAAAAAAAGAGGAAGATAATAAAAAATAGTTATTTTTCGTGGATATGTTATTTTTGTAGTAAAAAGAAAAAAAAGGCTATTAAAAATGGGATGAGTTATGCGTTTTTGTTTTGTTAAATTAGTACAGCTTAGTTACTCTATAATTTTTGTAAGTTTATATATAATTCACGCTCAATTAATTGGAAATCAAGGTATACAAATGAATGAAGAGATGTTTATGGCAGATGAAAAAAATATGGTACAACTAGGGGTAAAATCTGTCCATCAACCTGTTGTAAAGAGAGTATTAGATAATGGACTTACCATTTTGGTTCGTGAATCTCATGAGATACCAAAAGTTTCTTTTCAAATCTGGTATAATGTTGGATCAAAAGATGAATTATTAGGAGAAAAAGGGATAGCCCATCTTATTGAGCACATGATTTTCAAAGGTACTGATACATTATCTGAATCTGATATTAATGTTCTTGTTCATAAACTGTCTGGTAGTTGTAATGCATTTACTTCATTTGATTATACAGGATATCTTTTTAATTTTCCTACGCATCATTGGCGTGAAGCGTTACCGGTGGTTGCTGATTGTATGACTAATTGTTTGTTTAATGATGATATGCTCAATTCGGAGATGAAAGCGGTTATTCAAGAGCTCAAATTGTATAAAGATCAATATGAGCGCTCTTTGATGGAAGAGATGATAGGTATGATTTTTGCAGATCATCCATATCATTATCCTATTATTGGTTATAAGCAAGATTTATGGACAGTCTCGGGGAAAGATCTTTTAGCATTTTATAAAAAACATTATAAACCAAATAATGCAACCCTTGTTGTTGTAGGTGATGTGGATCCTGATGAGGTTGCAGAATTGGCTCAACAATATTTTGGTGCAATTACTAAAGACCCTGAATACACAAAAAAGGAACATTTTTTTCATCATGATATTTCATCAAAATCTTTAACGTTGTATCGTGATGTTGCACAACCAACATTAGCGTATGCATTTGTTGTGCCCGGAGCAACAGAAAAAAAAGATACAGCACTTGATATTTTTGAGTGGATATTAGGTAAGGGAAAAAGTTCTCGTCTATACAAAAAATTAGTAAATGAATTTTCATTGGCCACTGATATTTCAACGGGATTTTGGAATTTATTTGATCATGGTCTTTTTTTTATTCTAGTAGAACCTAAAAATATTGATGATGCAGACGAAATAGAACGTGTCATTCTTGCTGAGTTTGATGATCTTGTGCGCAATGGCATACAAGAGGATGAATTTATAAGAGGCTTTAAAAAAACTCAAATGGCATTCTATAGTTTGCTTGAACATATTGAAGATCAAGCTTATGCGATCGGGCATACATATTTAGCAACAGGTGATGAAAATTATGTTTTTACTGCATTGGAGCAACCGCAAGAATTATTAAAAGAACAAATAGAATCATTAATTACTACCTATTTTCGTCCTGCAATTATGAATAAAGGATTTATTCTTCCTTTGCCAGAAAGAGAACAAAAGGAATGGGCGTTGTTGCAAGAAGAGTCAGATGAAGAAGATGAACAGATTCTTGCTGCACGTATACGATCAACTGATGTTGAAGATGCAGTGTATGCAAATACTATTTCTATTAAAGAACCAACTTTTTTTGATTTTCCCAAAGCACAGTCATGCATGCTTTCTAATGGGTTGAAAGTATTATATTATGATAATGATACAACTCCAAAAATTAATATTATTCTTGAATTCAAAGCTCGACCTTATTATGACCCACAGGAACAGCAAGGTCTTTATGGATTTGTTACCGCGATGATGACTGAAGGGACTATTCATTATACGAGCGAGCAACTTGCTGATGCCATTGAGTCACGAGGAATGTCAATTAATGTATATCCTGGTGGAATTTCTTTAAAAATGTTACATTCGGATTTTATTTTTGGTCTTAATCTTTTGAATGAAATTTTGACTCAGGCAACCTTTCCTGCAGATGAAATAGAAAAAATAAGAGATCAATTGTTAACCAATATTAAACAATATTGGGATGAGCCACGTTCTTTTGTAAGTCAATTAACAAAAGATGTTATTTATAAAGGACATCCTTATAGTAAGCAGACTTTGGGAAATATGGATTCCATTACGTCTATTACGCGAGATGACTTAATTAATTTTTATAAACAATATATCTCTTCATGCGATGCACGCATCGCGGTAGTTGGGGATTTAGCGCGATATGATATAAAAAACATTTTGGAAAATGCTTTAGGCGATTGGGGATCGCGTAAGGTTGAGTCGATTGTGTTTCCGGCAATATCATATAGTGAGCCAGAAGAAATAAATTATACAATTAATCGAGATCAAGTTGTTCTTTGTTTTGCGCAATTATCAATTGCTCGTAAGGATGTGAAATTTGATAAATATCTTTTATTTGATCAAATCTTTGGTGGCGGGGTATTAGGTTCTATGAGTTCGCGATTATTCGATTTACGTGAACAAACAGGGCTATTTTATACAATTCGTGGTTCTTTGATATCTGGTGCAGATGAACAACCAGGTATGTTTCAGGTGCGCACGATTGTTTCATTAGATAGATTGGCAGAAGCTGAAAAAGTTATTAAAGAAACTATTGATACCGTTGCTGATACATTAACGCAAGAAGATCTTGCTCAAGCAAAAAGAGCGATTGTTAGTTCGTTGGTTGATAATTTTTCATCTAATAGTGATATTGCAAACTCGTTTTTATTTCTTGAGCATTTTGATTTTCCTATAGATTATTTTGATAATCGCGCAGGAGAAGTAGAAAAAGTTACGCTTGATGAAGTAAAAAATGCAGTAAAAGGTATTTTAAACTCCAAGAATTTAATTACCGTGCGCGCAGGACGGGTGTAATAGTTGTTGATAATTGTTCATTATTAGGCGGCTAAAAAAATATATGCAGTGAATGCGGCTAATAAATGCCAGATAACATGTATCCACGCATGATAACTTTTTCGTTTGATAGTTTTTGATGCATCAAGATTGAATTTTTTAACAATTTCTTTACTACGGGCAAAATATATGTCACTAGCATATACACCGCCTAAAGCTAAAACGGATGCAAGCCTTTTTTTATCATGTATCATATTTATAAGCCCTGAAAGAGTATAGCAATTTGATTCATATCCAACAGCAATAACGGAGCATATGGCGGCTATTTTATCTATATCATTCAACCGTTTATAAGGAATCATATGACTTGCTGCGGATGCAGATCCGGCCACTGTTAATGCAAGTGCGGAAAGTGGATTTTTTTCTTTTATTATATATGCAGCTAAGAAGAAAGGGATGTTAGATATCGTGCAGAGAGGTTCAGCTACATATTTGGTCATTTTATGCCAATCTTCACGTTGAGATCCAGGAGGAGTTAGCGTTTGAGGTCCAGTCCAATATCCAGCATTTCGGATTAAAGCGTTATTTTGAGGTTTTTCGGCAGTAAATATCGTATGACCGAGAGTTGTGAGAAATATAATGAAATATATTTTTTGTTTCATGTTCATATGAATTTTTTTATTAATCGAGATTCTCGTATTTAATATCAGTGATATTTTTTATAGTGGTATCAAAAGCAATACCAACCAGTATAATTGTTTTATTTATTGATTCATATTTCTGATAATATTTTTTTAATTTTATTTGGTTTAATGCATTTTCTGCTGTATTATTAATTTTAAATTCAATAATAAAAGAGATATTTTTTGTTTGTAAAACAGCATCTATGCGACCAATATTAGTTGGTTCTTCTACGATGATATCAGCGCCAATCATTTTTAATACAAGATAAAAAATAGTTTGATAATATTTTTCTTTACCAATATGGATAGTATATGGCACTGATGCAAAAAGATTCGTAAGAATGGTAAGTATTTGCTCGCGAATATTTTGTTCAAATGCGGTGCGTAGTAAAAAGACAATGTCATTAAGTTGAGAGATTGGTAAAGTAGTCATTGATTTAATTATGTGTTCTGCCAATGAATCGATACATTCTTTATTGGGAAAGCCAAGTGTATAATTGCGAGTATCATTATTATATTCTTTTATTGTTAAGTATCCTGTTTGAAAAAGTAATGTTTTTAAATCAATATCATCAACTTCAAATTGACTTAATTCACTATTTGTTGCTTTTATATGGTCAAAGTCTTGCAGGGGATAATTTTTTGTTTTTAATAAATTAATTAAAAAAGTTGGAGTTCCCGTTTCAAACCAATAATTAGAAAATTTATTGTTTTTTAAAAGCAATAAAACAGAAAATGGATTATAAATTTTTGCTGCAAGTTTTTCATCGGTGAATTGGTAGCCATTATACCAAATAGTTATTTCTCTCATGAGTTTTTCTATATCTTGTTTTAATATGTCGGCTGAATAGACAAGATGTTGTTTAAAATTATTAATGATTTCGGTTTGTGTATATCCTGTTATAGCGTTATATGTGGATGATAAACTTATGTCGTCAAGATTATTTAATCCAGAAAAGATTGATGTTTTTGAGAATTTACTTACTCCTGTTAAAAAAACAAATTTGAGATATTGATCAAGTCCTTTTATAACGATATAAAAATTTTTTACTGTTTCACGCATTGCATTAGCCATTTCTGGATTATGAATATGTTTTAAAATTGCATAATCATATTCATCTATTAAAAGTACAACTTTAGCTTGTTTTGAAAGTAGTTCAACAAGATCTTGTAGCATTGTTCCTGGAGTGTTGGTCTCTTGAAGATTAATGTGATACTTTTTTGCAATATTTTGTATGTAACGTTTAAGGCTTCCTGCTAAATTTTCAGGTGTGGTGCAATCGAGATCAGAAAAAGAAATAGAAATAATAGGATGTTTTTTCCATTCATATGGTAGTGATGCAATGGCTAGATCAACAAATAATTCTTTATTTCCTGCAAAAATTTCTGCAAGGGTAGAAACAAGCAATGATTTGCCAAAGCGTCGTGGACGAGCTAAAAAATAGTATTTACCAGTGGTTATAAGGGTGTGAATATAAGCTGTTTTATCGATATAGACATAATCTTCTTGAATAATTTCTGAAAAGGTTTGAATGCCTATAGGTAATTTTTTTCTTAACATGAGGACTCCTTTGCTTCATTTGACGATGTTGCTAGCCTATAATAATTATGCTATCATAAATAAGATATTTTTTTAATTATTCTATATTTTTAACCCTTTTTACCATTTTTCCATTATTTTATGGAAAAGTATTGTAGGATCTGCCATATGGCAAAAGAACGTATACGACCAGGACAATTCTGTACAATTAAAATCAAAGCTGGTATTGATCATACATTGCTACAACTTAATGAAGATCTCCAAAGAGAGTTGGACTTTTTATATAAGGGAGCTGTTGAAACATTTCAATTAGGCAAGCTTATAAAAGGGACGATTATATCAGTAGAAGATAATGGTGTTCTTGTTGATATTAAATATAAATCTCGTGGTTTAGTTCCTCGCTATGAATTTAGTGAATATGAACTTAAAAAATTACAACCAGGCGATGAAATTGAAGTTATTCTTGATCAACTTGAAGATGCTGATGGCAGAATTGTGTTGTCATATGAAAAAGCTAAAGAGATGCGTGCTTGGGATGCAGTTACTAAATTATTTGAAGAAGGTTTACCTGCTGAAGGTGTTGTTACTCATAAGGTTAAGGGTGGTCTTAACGTCGATATAGGTATTCCTGCATTCTTACCTGGATCTCAAATTGATTTACAGCGTGTGACTGATTTTGATCAATATGTAGGTCAAACAATTAAAGCGTGCATTCTTAAATTAAATAAAAAGCGTGGAAATGTAATTATTTCACGTCGTAAATATCTTCATGACCAACGCTCAGAAGATCGTAAGAAAATTTTAGATACACTGAGTGAAGGTCAGATTATTCAAGGGGTTGTCAAAAATATTACCAATTATGGTGTATTTATAGACATAGGTGGTGTTGATGGACTTCTTCACATTACTGATATGACATGGGGTCGTGTTGCTCATCCAAGTGAAATGGTGCGTATCGGCGATACTATTGCGGTCAAAGTTCTTTCTTTTGACAAAAACAATGAAAAGATTTCTCTTGGTCTTAAACAACTACAAACTAATCCTTGGGATCAAATTAGCAGCAATATTGCTGTTGGCAATAGAATCAAAGGTCGTATTTCAAGCATTACTGATTATGGGTTATTTATAGAAGTAGCGCCAGAAGTTGAAGGGCTTGTGCATATTTCTGAAGTTTCATGGACAGATCGTATTACGGATCTTAATCGCCTTTATAAAGTTGGTGAAGAGATTGAAGTATTGGTTGTTTCTCTGGATAAAGAAAATCGTCGTATGTCATTGAGCGTTAAACAGCTTGGTAAAAATCCTTGGGAAATGGTTAATGAACAATTTAAGCCAGGGCAAACAATTAAAGGTAAAATTAGTAATATTACTGATTTTGGTATTTTTGTCCAATTATTGCCTGGTATTGATGGATTAGTGCATATTTCTGATCTTTCGTGGACAGAACATATAGAACATCCATCTGATCGGTATAAAGCAGGACAAGAGGTTGAAGCAGTTATTTTGGCTATTGATAAAGATAGCAAAAAAATATCGCTTGGCATTAAACAGCTATCAATTGATCCGTGGGAAAAAGTTGCAGAACAACATCCTGTTGGTTCAATTGTTGATGGTGAAATAAGCAAAATAACGAATTTTGGTGCATTTGTACGATTGCCAAATAAAATTGAAGGGCTTATGCATAACACCATTCTTACGCAAGAGCAAGGTAAAAAAGCGGAAGAATATTTTACGGTAGGACAAAAAGCGCAATTCCGTATTGTTAATATCAATAAGGAAGAACGCAAGTTGGCTTTGAGTACGCTTCTTGAAGAAAAAAAACAAGAGCCGAAAAAAGTTGAAATAAAAAAACCTGAAATAAAAAAAGAAAAAATGGATGATAATGCATCGCGCGATAATGCACCGCGCCCATCATTACAACAAGCTCAACCAAAACCAGTAAAAACAGTTCCAAAGAAAGAAAAGCGTGAAGAACCATCACAACAAAAAGTGCGCGGTTCTTTACAAATAGCTTTGGAATCAGCAATGCAAAAATCTGATAAAAATAATAAAAACTAAGTAATAAATAGCATAGAAGGAATAGCGCAGTGGAATTAACTAAATTAACGTTTGCGATGATCAAGCCTGATGCTGTTGCTGCTAAAAATAGTGGTAAAATAATTGATATGATTGAGCATAATGACTTTGAAATTGTTCGTATGCAAAAAGTTATTATTGCTCAAGATTTGGCGCAAGAATTTTATGCGGAACATGCAGAGAAACCATTTTTTAGTGAACTTGTTGAATTTGTAATATCAGCTCCTGTTATTATAATGGCTCTTCATAAAGAAAATGCAATTGCTGCATGGCGAGAACTGATTGGTGCTACTGATCCAGCAAAAGCTGATAGTAACACTATTCGCAAGCTTTATGGCACAAGTATTAGTAACAATGCAGTTCATGGTTCAGCTGATTCAGAATCTGCTGCTAATGAATTAGAGCTGTTTTTCCCTGATTTATTTGAATATCAATCGGAGGATAATAATTGTTCACCAGACAGTTGTTCTGATGATGATGAATGTTGTAAAGAATAATTGATTACAATTTTTATAAAAAAAGATCTTTTAGCTTTGAATGGCTGGAAGATCTTTTTTTAAGTATTAATATTTAAGGGCTTTTTTATGAGAAAATATATCTTACTTTTGACAAGTGTGATGTTTATACTTCGATTAGATGGCATGCAGGATATTCAACATGCTGAATCTATTCAACAAAAAAATCTTTTGCATAAAATTTGTTGTATATTTTTAGGTACAAAGACTGCCTCAGAAGAGGTGCAGAGTTGTTTTAATGAGGCAAGAAATAATTTTAATATAGCAGAAGATAAAAAATTGCCTATAAAATTAATTAATAAATGTCCTGTCTTGAATAATTTTTCATCATTTACGTGGTTTGGCACATGGGTTAATCAAAATGATTGGCAAAGAATGTCTGATATGGAAAAAGAGTGGGCTGCGCATCATGAAGTTGCTCATCAGAAATTAAATCATCCGATTAAGCAGATAATGGCGGCAACATCCACGTTTTTTGGTAGTGCATTTTGTTTATATTTTTTTAAATTTCATCCTATATCAGCAGTTGTTGTCACGGGAGCATTATTGGGGCTTGTCAGTTCTGGTTGTTCTCATATGTATGAGCGCCAAGCTGATATATTAGCAGCAATTGTATTGCGTGAAAAAAATAAAGATAATGTTGTTGATGAGCATATACAATCCCTTTCTCATGGATCTAATGAATGGAGTATGTGGTTTAATTCACCTGGTGATCAAATTGCATATTTGCAAGCGATAAAGAAGTGTGTCGTTCAGTAAATTAAAATGGTTGTTTTTTTAGTAGTTAATTTTAATAGTTTTATAAGTTGTAATGATTTTTATTGTATTATATTCTTGTTGTATGATTTGTATAAATAAAATATAATGTTATAAAAACAATATATTTTATTTAAATTTAATAAAGACAATTTTATGATGATATTTTCTATGAAATTAAGCGCATTAATGATTATATTTTTTTGTAATCAAACAGTTTTTGGAATGATTTTAAGGGATCAATTCAATAAAGTTAAAGTAATCAAAAATAATATACTTAAAATAGAAAAAAATAGCATAGAACAAGATAGCGATGAGCAATCGATGGTTATTTTTTTTGGATTAAATAATAAGATAATTGCTCCAGAATATATACCACAAGAAATAAAGCAGGGCATTGGTGTTCATGTTTTGGGTGGAAAAGAATGGTGGCATTTGAGCAATATATTTGAGTATAAAGACTCTAGTGGTGATAAATATGATACATCGCGTTCAGTATGCTTTAATGACATAAGCAATCAATTGGCAGTGATATCAAATAAAAATGACGTACAAATATTTAATCTTACTGATAATAAAAAAGTAACTTCATTTCAGGGCAATGATATCGAGTCTGTTTGTTTTAATCATAAAGGTAATCAATTAGCAATAGTATCACGTTTCAACGTACGAATATTTGATCTTGTTATTGATAATAAACTAGTATTCTCATTGGAGCATAATAATTATGCCTTATTAGCAGCTTGTTTTAATCGCATAGGTAATCAATTAGCGCTGGCATCAGGTGATCAAAAAGTACGAATATTTAATCTTGCTAACGGTAAAGAATTATTCTCATTTACGCATAAGTGTTTCGTTATGTCATTTTGCTTTAATCATGATGGCAATCTATTAGCAACGGCATCAGCTCGAGAAGCACGAATATTTGATCTTGCTAATAATAAAGAATTATTCTTATTTCAGCATAATAATCCTGTCGATTCAGTTTGCTTTAATTATGATGGCCATCAATTAGCAACAGGATCAAAAGGAGTACGAATATTTGATCTTGCTGATGGTAAAGAATTATTTTTATTTCAGCATAATAAGACTGTTGATTCAGTTTGCTTCAGTCATGATGACAATCGATTAGCAATGGCATCAAGTAAAAAAACACAAATATTTGATCCGATTGATAATAAAGAATTATTCTCATTTGAGCAGGATTATGATATCTATTCAACAGGTTGTTTTAATTACATAGGCAATCGATTAGTAATGGCATCAGGCGGAAAAGCACTAATATTTACTCGATATACTGCGTTGGTATTTAAACAAATTTTGTTAAAAAAAATAATTACATTATGGCTATGTGTTGAAAAGCCGAGTAAGAAGATAGTCTCAGTAAGCTTATTATTTAAGGCTTTGCAATCAAAATTTAGATTAGATCTTCAGGAATTATGTGATACATGGAAGACATTTTCTGAATTTATGCAATTGGCAATATGGAGATCAATAGAGTATAAAATTAAACAATATGGTAAATAAGAGAAAATTGTTAATCATATGTATGATTATTGCACATGTCTTGTTGCTTAAGAGTGCAGATTCAGTTTTTATTATAATTCATGGTACATGGGGATTAAATAGTGATTGGTATATGCCAGGAGGGGATTTTTTTGATACTTTAGAAGATACGGTATCGATAAAAAGTAGTGCAGTAGTACCATTTTGTTGGAATGGAGGATGTGGGCATGAATCACGAGTGAGAGCTGCGCATAATTTGGTAAAACTGATTACAACGTACGATAAAAATGTTGCCATCTATTTAATTGGACACAGTCACGGTGGTAATGTTGCAACACTGGCTTCGCAATTGTTATCGAAAGATGCTAATAATAAATATCGAATTCGTGCATTATATACATTTGGTACGCCAGTTATGCATAATTATTTGCCTCATATGGATGTAATAATGTACGTATATAATTTCTTTTCTTTTGAAGATTTTATTCAGCCAGTACTTGGCATATCACAAAGAGTATTTCCTCTGCATAAGCGCATTGCCAATATAAGAGTTTTTATTGATAAGAAACAGCCTGGTCATTCATCATTGCATGATTCAATTATTGCACAATGGTTGCCATTTATTCATCAGCAATTTAAGCAATATTTACGGCAGCGGGATATATTTAATACAATAGCGGAGCCAAGTATAATATATTTTGATCATACTAAAGCTCCGGAATATGCATTTGATGAAAAAAGAAATGAATTAATTGATCGTGATTATCAGCTTTCGGTGTTGATGCTTAACTCTTTACGAAATTCTTTGGAAATAGGATCGAGTATTCCGTTAACAAATCGATAAGAATCTTCTTCCGCAAAACATTTGGCTAGTTCAATTGCTTCATTAATAATAATACGAGAATCAGTTTGAGTATTTTTAAATTCCCAAACACCAAAGAGTAAAATTAATTTAGTGCAGACACTAATTCGTTCAGAACGCCAATTTGCAAGAAAGGGTTCATATATTTTTTCAAGCTCATCTCGGTGGGAAATAATAGAGTCGGTTATGGTAGAAATTTCGCCATCAAGTGGTATTTCTAAATTAAAACCTTGGTTAAAATTGTTTATAATTGAGTGTAAGGATTCTTGGTATTCAAAAGCTTCTGCTGCATATAAAAGATGGAAAATAAGAGAGCGAACATCTCTTCGTGATAAATCATTAGGTGCTTTTTCAGCCTGTTTGTTTTTTTGATTTATTTCTTCTTTGTCATCTTTACATATATCTTCTATTGGTCTGTGTATTGAATTCATAACTAAAGCCCCCATTAAACAATAAAGTTATTTTTTAACACGTTCCATATAGCTACTATCGCGTGTATCTATTTTTACAATATCACCTTCATTAACAAATAGTGGAACTTGAATAACAAGTCCTGATTCCAAAGTTGCTGGTTTTGTTGCCCCACCTTGAGCTGTATCTCCTCTCACGCCAGGCATTGTTTCTTTTATGGCAATTTCCATGAACATTGGAGCTGTTACCGCTATTGGCTTGCCTTCAAAATTAAGAACGGTGTAGACTTCTTGTTCTTTTAAGAAATCTAAGACATCAGCAATCTGGTCTTTGTTGAATGAAACTTGGTCAAAGGTGTTTTGATCCATAAAATGGTACAATCCGTTGTCTGAATAGAGATATTGCATCTCATTGTACTCTAAATCTGGTTGTTCGAACTTTTCTCCCGAACGGAATGTATCTTCCCAAATGAGCCCCGTGATCATGTTTCTCATTTTTGTTTTAACAAAAGCGCCACCTTTTCCTGGTTTTACATGGTGATAATCGAGAATCATGTAGGGGGCGTTGTTATACAAAATTTTTATGCCTTTTTTAAAATCTGTCGTAGCTATCACGATAATTCCTTTAAATTAATGCATTTACTCTTTCTATCAGTATAAAAAAACCCTTTAAAAAAGGCAAATCCCTCTGTATCATTGTTATCAATGAATGATAAGTCCTTTTTCCCTTCCTGTTGCAGGAATAGCATTAATGAATTAAAATACAATCCAAAAAGTTACATGTTAGGATTCATTATTAAGAAAGTTTGTGATATGAAGCGATTGGCTAAATTCAGTTGTTTATTGGTTTTTATTCTTTTTTATTCATGCAATAGTACTCAGACGGTTGAAAAGATAATTACTGAAACAAAAACTATGCCATTATTGTTTACTTTTAAATCTGCCATTAAACAGCATGGTTTTTGTGCTGACATGTTTATGCAAACTTCTGTTGGGTATAAAGAAATTAAAAAACTTACTGAGGGTGATATCATTATTGATTGTAATCGAGAAGAAAAGAAAATCATTGCAATTATGAAACACTTTGTAAATCGATATATAAAACTTGTTGTAGGCGACACAAGTATTTGTACAGGATGTGATCAACTTTATTATAAATTTCCAGGTATTTGGATTGCAGCACAAGAGATTAAAATAGGAGACGCACTGTTTAATTATGCTAATGAATCTTGTTTAGTCGACCATGTAGAATTAGTTCATGAAGATGAATTGCTTTATTGTCTCACTGTAGAAGGACATACCTTTTGTATAGCACCACATGACTTGTGCGCACACAATGTTGAAGCGCTTATTTTAGGTGTTTCTAGTATTTACTTAGGAAATATAACAATAATAAATCCCGTTGTAGCAACTGTTGGGGTTGCTATTGCTTTTTCTGCCATCGTACATAAAGCTTATCAAACATATATGCAACAATGTTCAGATAATGATCAAAAAATTGTATTACCTCCTGATATAATATTTGCAGAACGTTTTTATTATATTCAAAGATCAACAGCTTTAGAGGAAATAAAACAAGAATTCATTTGTATTAAAAATGGTTTAAAAAATATTAAATTTTTGTCTAGTGCTAATTTAATAAGTTTTACTTGTCAATTTTTAGAAGAAAATGGTTCTCAAAATCTTTATAAGCCAAATCAGCTACTAAAAATTTTGGCCAAAGATGAATCATTGTTATCTGATAAGCAAAAAGAAAATCTTAGGGCGTTGCGAGAATTTGAGTTAGAACATCTTGAACAAGAAATTATACATCTTCAATGTACTCTTGCGTTACATGTTGATGAACTTATACAACAAATAGATGCTGTTTGTGGAGAGTATAACAAAGCACAGGAACAAATAAATGATGCTGCAATGTTGTGGAATAATAACCGTAATAACATAACTTATACTATAGCATTACAGGCGTATAAAGCGAATCTTTTGCAGGAGCATTTACTTGCTAATTTTAATCAAAAACTTAATGAATTAAAAATGGTAACTCAGTATTACGTTAGCTGTACGAATTCCATTTGTATAAAACAGAGTACAAATATTATTGAGATTTTAGAAAAATTAGCTCCTGTGATCATTGAATATGATCAGTGGGTTACAGTGGAAAAATTACGTATTGCTACAAATATTAATATGATAGAGGAACATTTTACGTATCGAAGTATTTCAGTCTCTCATCTTAAAAATGGAATAAATAGTGAATTTGCAAAAAACCGAAGCGATCGTAATGCTCAAGCTGTTGATGAAACTACAAATAAATTAGTAAGTATTATTGCTTTTTTTGGTGGTCCAAATAAAGATCCTGAAAAAGATGATGAACCTGAAGAAGATAATGATAATATCACAAGTAAAACTCATAAATATTTTGAACGTTTGATAAAATCTGCAAATGAAATAATAAAAAACAATAATACAGCTGCAGGCAGAGCTTTTCAAAAACATGCTATAAGAAAAGGATCTGTTTTTAAAGGAGAAATTACAGGCAATGCACAAAAAAATAGCGAACAAGCGATGAATTATATTAAAAAAATCCTAAATTCTTCTGAAAGTACTTTTAATATAAGAGATACAAGGGTTTATGGAAGGATTCTTGACATTAGATTGCCAAATGGGATGGGGGCACGATGGACTGCTAATGGTAAAATATTTATTGGTTTCTTAGAAAACTATACAATAAAATAATAGGAATTTTAATATGTCACGGTGGATAGCTAATTTTGTAAATGATCCAAATAATGATTATGAATTAATGGTGGAAGTGTTATGTGATAACGAAGAAGTTTGTATCATACAACAGACAAATTTTGAATTAGAAATTATATTGTTTAGCTGTGATAAAGATAGAGCCATTCCATTTAATTGGTTTTTAGGATTAATGAAGGAGATTAATAAAAAGCTGATTGTAAAAAATATGACTAAATAATATGAGACTTTGTTATAATTATTTGTGTTGATAACTTTCGTGAGAGATGGTTTTTAGCATGGGCATTGCTTGTTGACAGATAAAAGCCCTTATCTGTATGCTTTATATGATAGTTTCAACGATAAGGAATACCTATGTACCTAGTTCTTAAATATCATTTATTACGCTTAGTTCTCTCTTTTGCATGCTTAATGAGCATATCTACTAATTTTTGTATCGATATAAATAATCTAACTCTTGATCAGAAAATTGGGCAGCTTTTTATGGTTGCGGCTGTTGCAGATGAATATAGTGCTTTTCGCACTCTCTTAAAAAAAAGATTAAAAGGATGCCGTTTACATAAAAGATATATAGCGCATCTTATTCGTGATTTTAATATTGGTGGGGTGATTTATTTGGGCAAAAGTGATCCAATTAAGCAAAAAAAACGAACCGATTATTTTCAAAGTATAGCAGATATTCCTCTTCTTATCGGACAAGATTTAGAACCTGGTAGAGTTGGATCGTCTATTTTTTCACGCATGCGAGATTTGCCAAACAATGAAGTTCTTGGATGTTCTGATGATAAAGAGTTGACTTATAAGATAGGATTAGCAATTGGTCAACTATGCAATATGGTTGGTGTGCACATTAATTTTGCTCCCGTAGCAGATGTTAATAATAATCCACGCAATCCAGTGATTAATGATCGCTCTTTTGGAGCTGAACCAACTGTTGTTGCTGCGCATGCCATTGCATTTAGTCGTGGGCTCGGTGATGCAGGCATTATTGCATGTGCAAAACATTTTCCTGGTCATGGAGATACTGATGTTGATTCTCACCGTGATTTGCCAATAATTGCTCATGATGAAAAAAGGTTGCATGAAGTTGAGCTATATCCATTTAAACAATTAATTGCTCAAGGTATTCCAATGATTATGATGGGTCATTTGGCGGTGCCTGCATTTGAAGCGCAGAAAAATATGCCATCAAGTTTATCTAAAAATATTGTAACAAAATTATTGCGACAAGAACTTGGCTTTACGGGTATTATCATTACTGATGCTCTTGATATGCGTGGAGTTACTCGTTATTATTCCAATGGTCAGGCTGAGCTGCATGCATTATTGGCGGGCAATGATATATTGTTATGTCCAATTAATGTTTCTGCCGCTGTTGCGGCGATAAAACAAGCGGTGGCGCAAGGCATTATTACTGAACAAGATATTGATGAGCATGTTAAAAGAATTTTAGAGCTTAAAAAATCGCTGGGGTTATGTCGGTAAATTAAATGATGATAAAGGTCACAACATGAAGAATTTTATTTTTGTTGTTTGGGTTAATTTTATTTTTTTGTTGTGCATAGTAACTGATAATTTTTGTATGGAAATGGAATTAAAAGCAAATGAATATTTTAAAGAATGCAAAAAGATGGATAAGAAGTTTGATCAAAAATTAAAAAATTTGATTCTATCAGTAACTGAAGATAATGCATTGAAGAAGATTAATACAATTGAAAAAAAATTACAGAACTGCGGACAAATTATTGAAAAAGAAAAAAATATATTTTTTTATGCTGTTAAACAAAAATATAATATATCTGATGGATTGTGGGATATTATTATAAAAATAAAAAATGAATTACATAAGTTTGAAAAGCGAAATATGTGGAAGCCTTGTTTGCATGTTATGCATGATTGCGCAATCCCGCAGTGGTTTATTGTTATGCTTAAAAAGCAGCTTATAGAAGTAGGCTTTAATCCGCAAGGAACAAATATTAAACATGATGAACAATTATATTTTGGAATAGAAGGAAAGGTGCTTAAATGGTCCTACAATGCATGCGATGGCTATGTTAGTATTGGAGTTGAGAATCCTGGAACGATTACTATAAATCATAAGATGCTTAATCCAAACAAATTAGATATAGAAGAGGGAAGATGTCTTTTTTTAGCTCAGGATCTGAAAATGTGTCAACCTTTAGATATTCTATCTATTATGGCTGGCTTTGCTATTAAAATTAAAAATGAAGAGAGAAATGTATTGAATAAGTTGTCTAATTTGCAATGTTTATTGAAAATAGCGCTTAAATGTGCACGCAGTGCATATTGTATTAAATTATTTTATAAAAAATCATATACTAACATTAGTTTAGTAGAAAATTATAAAAAGTTGAGTAAAATAGATTTTTGTTGGAAGGCTTTGGATTGGTTAAAAAAATATTATATTTTTAATTATCATAATATTCCCTTGTTATTAATGGTAAAAAATTCCTTTAAACAGGATGATATATCAGTTTTATTGAGTAAGGGGATGGTAGTAACAAAAAATGTGATCAATGAAGTAAAAAATGATGAGAATGGTAATTTACTACTACTAAAAACTTATAATGAACAACAATGCTGTGTCTGTTTTGAGCATCCTGAAGATATGCGGGATATGCCATGTGACAATGAACATGTAAATAGTTTTATTTGTAGACAATGTTATAATCAACTTTCTTGTAATAATCTTGGTCAACGAAAATGCCCACTGTGTAATTGTAACTGTTTTTCATATAATAAAGTGGCATATTAATAAAATGGAATTGCGATGAATTTGAATAAAGAAAAAAATGGAATGGCCATGAATTTAAATATAACTGACTCATTTATGCAACAGCTTATTGAACAAGAGCAGCAACGGCAAGAAAATACCATTAATCTTATTGCCTCAGAAAATTATGTATCATCAGAAGTTATGCAAGCGACATCATCAGTGCTTACTAATAAATATGCTGAAGGGTATCCTGGTAAACGGTATTACCCCGGATGTGCAGTGATTGATGAAGTTGAGTTATTGGCAATTGATCGTTGCAAAAAATTGTTTGGTGCTCAGCATGCAAATGTACAACCGCATTCAGGCTCACAAGCGAATATGGCGGTATATTTTTCTCTGTTACAGCCAGGCGATACTATTTTAGGTATGAGTCTTAGTTCTGGTGGACATCTTACTCATGGTCATGGGGTAAATTTTTCTGGAATGTTATTTAATAGTGTTCAATATACAGTAGACAAAGAAACTGAGTGTTTGGATTATGATGCTATTGAGTTGTTGGCACAACAACATAAACCAAAATTAATTATTTGTGGAGCATCAGCATATTCGCGAATTATAGATTTTCAACGTTTATCACGAATAGCGGGCAGTGTTAACGCATATTTGATGGCAGATATTGCGCATATTGCTGGTCTTGTTGCTGCCGGGTTGCATCCTAGTCCTATCAGCTGTGCTGATTTTGTAACAAGCACAACGCATAAAACATTACGCGGGCCTCGTGGTGGCCTTATTATGAGCTCCCCTGAACATGCTGCAAAGATTGATCGTGCCATTATGCCGGGAATGCAGGGTGGGCCATTAATGAACACCATTGCTGCCAAAGGAGTAGCATTTTATGAAGCATTACAACCATCGTTTATTACATACCAAAAACAAATTATTGCTAATGCTCAAGCTATGGCACAAGAATTACAATCATTAGGATATAAAATTGTTGCAGGCGGAACGGATAATCATCTTTTTGTGGTAGACTTGCGTTCAAAAAATATTACTGGTTTGCAGGCAGAAGTTGCATTAGAAAAAGCAGGGATTACCGTGACTCGTAGTTGTATTCCATTTGATCCTGAAAAACCATGGATCACCAGCGGTATTCGTATTGGCACGCCAGCAATTACTACGCGTGGTATGCTGCAAGATACTGCACGGATTATTGTTCATCTTATTGATGACGTGATACGTCATTATGATAATGATACGGTGCTGAGTGCAATACGTACCAAAGTACGCGGTATTTGCTTTGAATTTTCGATTGATGGGAACTAATTGTTTATGATTTATGGCCAGACGTGATGCCACCACACTTTAAATAGTGCACTAAACATCCGTAATCCTCCGCGTAACGTTAATTTGCTATCCGCTTGATCATGCCAAACGGTGGGAATTTCTTTAATTGTATAACCAGCTTTTTTACATAAATAAAGTAATTCAACATCAAATGCCCATTGAGTAATTGTTAATTGCGAGGTGATTGTTTCAAGCGTTGCGCGTTTAAATAGTTTTGCACCACATTGAAGATCATAATAGGAGAGACCAAATAATAACCATACAAATGGTTCATAAATAATACGACTACCGTACCGCTTATATGCAGGGCGAGCAGGAGTAATGTGTGATCCTGGCATATAACGGCTTGCGATAATGCCATCATTATTATTAATATGAGTGATTAGATCATAAAATGCTTGAGGCGATGTTGCCATATCAGCATCGACAAATCCAATGAGATCATTATTTCTTGTTAAAGCATTAATAAATCCTGTTTTGATCGCAAGACCTTTACCTGCTTGTTGCAAGTTAAGAATGATAATAGCATCAGTATCTAAATTATTGCGTACAGATTCAGTGACTGTTAATGTATTATCTTTACATCCGTTGAGTACGATAATGAGCTCAAATATAAAAGAAGATTTTTTTTGTGAGAAAAATTCATAATAAGCTCGTATTGTTTTTTCAATTCGTTTTTCTTCGTTATAAGCAGGGATAATTATACTTATTTTCATGATTTATAAATTTTTTCCATGGATGCTAGAATTTCTGCTATTTCTTTTTGACGTTCATGGCTTGCAGCAGATTGACCTACGCTGGTAATTAATAACCATAAACCAGATACACTAAAACCAGCTGCTCCTATAACTCCTGTTATTAGGTCACGATTATATATGCTATAAATGCAGAGCCCAGCAAAAGTCATGCCACCGCCTAAACATACCGTATGGGTATGAGAAGGAGCATCTTCAATACGATATAAAGTGTCAAGTCGTCTTTGGTAGTTATTATAGAGAGATTGTTTTTCTGGAGTTAAATATGTTTGTTGGTGAGGTTGATGATGAGAATATCTGGGATCATTAGAGGGTTCACTATAAGATGTGTTGCAACAAATGATTGTAATCAAATAAAATATAATTTTTTTATACATGAGATCGCTTCTTTATGATATACTTATCAAATAATTTTTTTTAATTAATGTAATTATACAATGAATTTTTTTTAATTCTAATTTTTTTGAAAGAATAAAGAATTTTAAAATAGATATCTTCTTTAGAAAATTAAAACGATGATTATATTTAGTTCGCATAAAACAATAGAAATATTAAAGAAATTTTTGCCTGATAATCCTCTGATTGTTGAGGCAGGTGCTTTTGATGGTAATGATACTATTAAAATGTGTTTACAATGGCCTATGGGTATTATTAATGCATTTGAACCTGTTCCTGAAATTTATCAGCGATTACTTAAAAATACCAGTAAATTTTCTCATATTAGTTATTATCCTCTTGCGCTAAGCGATCATAATGGTACAGCGCTATTTTATATTTCTGAAAGACCTAGTCGTCCTGGTATTGCATCTCAGGCTGGATCACTTTATCCACCAAAAGAACGATTGTTACAATCTCCCTTGATATTTCCTCGCACAACTTATGTTAATACTATTACTCTTGATGCATGGGCAGTTAAAAATAATATTACTACCATCGATCTTTTATGGCTTGATACACAAGGCCATGAACTTGCTATTTTAAAAGCAGCGCCATGTATGATTACTCATATTAATGTTATAGTGGCGGAAGTCTCATTTATTGAAAGTTATGAAGGTCAGCCTCTTTATGAAGAAGTTGTAGAATGGCTTATCCAGCATGGCTTTAAATATATTGGACGTGATTTTGTTGATACTTCTGCAACATTTTTTGGCAACGTACTTTTTGTAAGAAAATAAGAAATTATAACGCGAGTTCGATTTAGGTTTTTATTGATTATAGTGATTGAATCGTTATAATTAAAATTTATTTAATCCCGTTCGTGGTGAGCTCGTCGAATCCATACGAACTCCTGAAAGTATCTAGTTTTTTATGAAATTACCTTTTATTTTTTTTTAAAGAGTTCGCATGGATTCGACGAGCTCACCACGAACGGGATTAAATAAAAAAATTTATTTTGGTAGCTAAATTGGCAGTGTTTATATAATTTTTTACATCGAACTCGCGTTAATTATATGAATGTTACCGTGTAAACCACGGTATAAATTTGCTTGTTTTTTGTTTATATTCTTGATACTCACTATTATGCGCGAGGGCATTTTCAAGCAAAGGAATACCAGTGACATAGACTAATAAAAAGGTTATGGTTGCTGGGGTCATAATAGTGGTCCAGCCATATGGTGTTGATAATGATATACAGCATATTCCTAGCCACATTACGCTTTCTCCAAAATAATTAGGGTGGCGAGAATAATGCCATAATCCATCTTGCAGTATATGGCCTTTATTTAATGGATTGCGCATAAAATTGAATAATTGTTGATCGCTTATTGCTTCAATACAATATCCGAAAGACCAGATAATAATTCCTACACATTCTAATAAAGAAAGAGAATGAGCGGTATTATATATATTTATCAATACAATAGGATAACTCATAATAATAATCATAATTATTTGACCAAATACCCATATACTATTAATGATAAGAGCTTTGATTCCTTCTTGTTTCCATGTTATAAATCGTGGATCTTTACCGGTATAGCGTATATATACATATGCTATAAGACGTCCTGCCCATAAACTAATTAAGGTGGTAATTATTATTTGTTGGGATAAAAAAGTACTTATACGAAAAAAAGTATATAAGGTTACCAGTAGAACTCCTCCTCCCCACGTAAAGTTTGCGATACTTGTATCTTTTTTATAACATGCTATTGCAATCATGCTTATAAGATATATAAGTAATAATGCACTTAATTCAATAAGATGTTCAGACATACTGTTACCTTTTTTTTATACAATTTTTAGGCTATTTTTATTTTTTTAGTTTTCCATCGCTCAGTTTCATCGGCTCGTGTTTTTACATTAATTACATCAATTACGGTTGTGCCATTAATTGTTTTATAGTAACTTTCTGGATAAATTACTAGTTTATTTTTACCAAGTCGTTGAACAAATCGTGAAAAATGTGATCCGGGGCGTATAAGACAATCAAAGTTCATCATGGAAAAAAAATCTTCCAAGACATTACTTTTATGGTTATTGTCTTTTTCTCGACAACCAAAGGTGATACGGGGATTATTAAGTATATTTTGAAATTTTTCTACTAATTGTGCAGGGTCAATATGATCAGTAAAAATGTGGACGTAGATATTTTCTTGATCAAACATTTCTGCTATGCGTTCTATTTGTGTGATAAAAAATTCATCAGAAAGAAAGCGAAGAGGCCAACGATCTTTTTCTTGTTGGGTGTCGACAACAAACCCTCCACCATTGCGTACATGGACCGCGATAGAGATAACATTATCAGGGATAGCGACAAGATCTAAAGGGTAGAGGGGTGCAATTTTTTGTTTGAGTTCATTGACAAAATTCATATCGAACCAGTCGATAATTACGGGAGTTTTCCAATTACTAAAATAAAGAATATTACCATATTTTTCTAATGTATAATCAGAGGATAAGGGAAGATATACATTATGGGAAAATAGTTCTTTTGATTCGGAACAATATATATTTTCTTGTTCATGAAGTATAAGTTTATCAGAATAAGGAAACGGGAGATATAATACGGTAATATCGTATTGACGAGCAAGCCAGAGTGCTTTAGCATATGACAATAAATTGTCACCAAATCGTCCACCGCTTGGTATCCAGGTGATCGCATTTTGTTGATCAATGAGATTTGGTTGACGTAAACAAGGTTTTTGTAATTGTTCTTCGCCATATAATAATCGAGTGCTAAAAATAAAAAATAAAAAAAATTTAAATTTCATAAGAGTCCTCAGAGTCTTCTGTTTTGTTAACGGGAATTATTTTTTTAGTAACCCATACTTCATGTTCATTATTGCGTTCTTGGATCATGATAGCGTCTATGTCACTAGAATGGGATATGCTTGCGGGGTAGATGGCTATTTTACTTTTACCAAGTCGTTGAGCAAAAAGTGAGAAGTGTGATTGTGGACGAATAATACAATCAAATTCCATCATTGAAAAAAAGTCTTCAAGAACATTAAGATCATGGCTATTATTTTGTTCACGATAACCAAAACTGACACGAGGATCATTGATTTGTTTTTGAAATTTTTTTATTAGGTGTGATGGTTCTGGGTGATCGGTAAAAATATGTATATAGATTTTTTGCGTATCAAATATTTTGATGAGACGTTTTGCTTGTGCAATAAGAATTTTTATTGGTGTAAAACGTAGTGGATGCGTATCTTTGATTATTTGGGTATCTTGCGTAAAAGCTCCTCCAGTTCTGACGTGTACAGCGATAGAGATACAGTCATCAGGAATAATAATTTTTTCTAAGGGATGGTTAATAGCGATTGCTTGTTTGAGTTGTTCTATAAAAAAAGTATCAGCCCAATTGACATTAACTTTAGTTTTCCATTGGCACATATATAAAGTATTGTTATCTTTTTCGATGGTGAAATCTTTTCTCAACGGCAAATTTATTATATTAGAAAAATATGATTCAATTTCTGGTGTATATATAGTTTCTTGTGTATGAAGTTTTAAATGATTGGAATAATCAAATTCACGGTAAATAAGTGGAATATTATATTTATATGAAATCCATTTTGCTCGAGAATATGATACAAGATGATCACCAAATCGTCCATTATTTGGTAGCCATGTAATAGCGCTTGATAGAGTATCTTTTTTTAAATGTAATGAGTCATTGGTCTGTTCAGAATATGACAGATTGATGAAAAAAATAAATAATAAAAAAAATTTATTTTTCATAGATTCCTTTTTTTTGTAACTATTTTTTTACTTTCTTCATGATACAGTAATGTAAGATAGATTACAAAAAAAGGAGTTCTATGAAAAAGAGATCAATAAGTTTTATTATTCTTTTATGTTTTTTTCGTGTGTCATTTGGTTCATTAGAAAAAATAAAGCTTTATGCAATCTATACTCCATCGCATGAAATATTAAAAGATCAATTTTTTCTACCATCAATTCAGGATGATTTTGATATTGTTTTGGAATCATATGACCAAATATGTCCAAATGCTGCATTTATGAGTGAAGGATGGACAGATACAACAATACGCAAAGTTGATCTTATTATCCGAGCTATTCACGAAAATTGGAATGATAAAATTTTTATTTTTTCTGATGTTGATATTCAATTTTTTTTACCTATTCAAGATATCATAATGATGTTAATGGAAGGTAAAGATATTATTATGCAAAAAAATAATCCTGAAGGTGTTTTATGTACGGGGTTTTTTGCATGTCGAGGTAATGAAAAAACATTACAATTGTGGACTGATGTTAAACATATAATGGAAACAAATAAATTACAAAGTGATCAAATTTCATTTAATCAATGTATTAAACGTCATAGTAAAATAAATCCTTATAATGTTGTGTGGAATTATTTACCAGATACTTTTTTTGGAGGTGGGACTCTTACTGGATGTACGTGGTATCCTGGTGCTTTTTTACCAATACCGCATAATATTATGATGCATCATGCCAATTGGACAAAGGGTATTCAAAATAAAATTGCACAACTTAATTATGTTAAAGAGGTTGTGTTGTCAAAAAAATATTTAAGAAACAGATCCAATTTTTGGATTTCTAAAAAAAAGGCCTACCCGGGCAGAAAGCGTTGATAGCGTTTGTATTTCTTTTAAAAAGCCATACATGGTATTAAAATGTAAATTTCTTATTTCTTGAAATAATGTTATTTTTCGAGATATAAATGCATCTTCATCTACATTTATATTACGCCATTTGTCAGTGCCAGGAGGAAGTTTCCATGCACATATATCATCGGTAAGGGGAATATGTTGTGAAATTCCTTTATGGAGAGAGCTTCGATTCAAATAAAAACGATGTGCATATGTTTTTTCTAGCCAATAAATAGATTCATAAAAAATGAGTGGTTCTATGAATGAGCATGTATCAGTCATAATAGCAATAAAATCATTTTCATTAATACTTAGAATATCAAGTAAGCGATTTTTTAATTCTTTGTTTCCCATTTCATCACAGGGAATAAAAATTACATTATTAACACTATTTTTAATGAAACGACAATCTTTTTTATTTTCTGGAGTATTATTAAAAAAGACGTATATGGTCCCTATGCCTTTTGTATAATCTTGTATATTATTTAAAATTTTTTCTATGTCAGTAAGATTATTTTTACATAAAAGAAAGATATCAGTGGATGCATTATCGAGATGATTAAGTCTGTATTTTTTTTCTTTAAATAAGACTGGATAGCAGTTTTTTTTTCTTATTTCTCGTGCTGACGCAGTTTGAATACGTCGATCAACTTTAAAACCAACAATGTCTGAGTATAGATTTCGTATATATAAAATATCAGGAATAAATTTGATATGGGTATGTGCCATTTCTACCATGGGAAAATACATCGCAACATCGTTGGATGCGGGATAAAAATCACCTTCAAATCCGATAATAGTATCAGCTATTAGATCTTCAAGTTTAACGAGTTTAAAAAGCCATCCTCTAAATGAGCGTGGATGCATATAAATGAAACTATAATAACGATATGCCTGTTTGCGTTGGATATGCTTCGGCACCGGGCGACAATATCCAATTTCTTTATGTCCATATTGTATTGCTATAGAGGCAGGGACATTGCGATATTGTCCATAGGTAAACCATATATTATCATCATCATAGGTACGATTTATTTTTTCAAGTACATGAGGATGTGCCAAGGAATCATCACCGTCAACCATTACTACTATTTCATTGTCATCGCAATCATACAGAACACGATACAGATTATACAATTTTCGATGTCGTTGTTCATTACGAATAAAAGTAACTCGATTATGAAGGCTATGGTCATCGATATATTTTTGAATAACAAAAGCATTATCATCAGATGAGCAATCATCGACAATAATTAATCTAAAATTTGTGTATTGTTGCATAAAGATTGATTCAAGAGTCTCTTGACTCCATTTTGCATTATTATATGAACATACGACGACAACAATAGGCCGTTCTATATTTTTTTGATTTGAGTGAATAGTGCTTTGAATAATTAAGCTAATTAATAATATCAACAAAGATATTTTTTTATGATAGTTCATTGTTTTTCCTCTTTTTATTGTTTTTTAAAACACTGAAAAATAGTAGCAAAATTTATAAAAAAAACCTACTGATCTTAATTATCATAAATGTATTGTGCCTATAAATAGTTGTTTATGATATAAACAAATTATAGAATAGCACAGTATATATGTGTCATATTGAGCGCGTAGGGCTGAGAATGTAATTAAAAAAAGGAGTTGTTCAATGCATATATTAATCATAAGTAGGGTATTTTTTTTTATAATTTCTTTATTTTCATTGTTACATGCTTACAGTGATAAAACAGTAGCGGTGATAGGCACAGGATATGTTGGCTTGGTTTCGGGGGCATGTATAGCAGATTTTGGTAATTCAGTTATTTGCGCTGATATTGATTCGAAAAAAATAGATTTATTGCGCAAAGGTACTATGCCAATTTACGAACTTGGATTAGATGAAATTGTTGAACGTAATGTTGAAGCAGGAAGATTATTATTTACTGATGATGTTGCTCGTGCTATTGCAATAGGAGATATTATTTTTATTGCAGTAGGAACGCCGATGGGAGATGATGGAAGCGCAGATCTTTCATATATTGATGCAGTTGTAGCAGCGATCGCTGAAAATATTTCTTCATATAAAATTATTGTTACTAAAAGCACGGTTCCGGTGGGAACGGGAAAAAAAATACGGAGGCAATTGGAAGATGTTTATGGGATAAATTCAGATTTATTTAGTATTGTTTCTAATCCTGAATTTTTACGTGAAGGGCTTGCGGTAAATGATTTTCTGTATCCAGATCGGTTAGTAATTGGAACTGATTCTGATAGCGCTTTGATTGCATTATGTGAAATATATGAGACATTAATTGCCGGCGGCACTCCGTGTGTTCTTACTGATGTACAAACAGCAGAAATGATTAAATATGCATCAAATGCTTTTTTATCTATAAAAATTAGCTATATAAATGAAATTGCAAATTTATGCGATGCAATTGATGCTGATGTGAAAACAGTTGCGTATGCTATGGGGCTTGATCATCGCATAAGTCCTGCTTTTTTAAATCCAGGACCAGGTTTTGGTGGATCTTGTTTTCCAAAAGATTCTCAAGCAATAGTATATATTGCTCATCAAAATAATCTGCCATTGTATACTGTTCAAGCAGCTCTTAATGCTAATGAGGTACAGCAGACGAAACCTGTTGAAAAATTGATTAATCTTATGCAAAGAGAAGGCAATCAAACTATTGCAGGTAAAACTGTCGCGATTCTTGGTCTTGCATTTAAGGCAGGTACTGATGACGTTCGCTATTCACCTGCAATTAAAACAATTATGTTATTACAAGAGCAGAATGTTATTATAAAGGCATATGATCCAGTAGCTACCAATAATATGAGTAAACTATTTCCTGATTTGTTATACTGTTCTTCTGCTTATACTGCAGCAACGGGTGCTGATGCAGTAATTATTATGACTGATTGGAATGAGATAAAACAGATAGATTTTGCGCGTATGAAAAAAGTTATGAAACAGCCAATAATTGTCGATGCACGTAATATTGTTAACCCGGAAACATTAAAACAACTTGGTTTTGAGTGCGATGCAATTGGTCAATCATATTTATGTAAAAAAAGAAATGAATACGTTAAAACGTTGGTGCCAATACATCTTCGCAAGCGAATTCCATCAAGTAATTTTTCAATTCATAGAGATTGGTAATATATTAAAAACAATGCGAGTTTGATTTAATTATTTTATCTTTTCTAATCAAATTCGCATTATAGAGATATTAATCATTCCAATTTGTAGTGGATTCATCATTATCTATATCGTTAAACATTGATCGGCGATAATTTTTTGGCATCCAGCTTTTTGCCCACCAATGAACAGCAAATGCTCCGCGTTGTTTCCATATTACACGATTTTCTATTATTTCTTGACATCCGAGGGGATAAAAATAGAAAGCGGGGAATGCGATATCAATAGTTCCATTTTTATTGGCCATTTCATAAAAAGATTTAGTAAAATGCACGGGACCTGTTTTTTTTGGTGCACCTTTATGATGCCAATCATCTTTAATTGTTTCAATACAGTGCTTTAAAATAGGGTGGCCTGGTCGTGCACCGCATAATGCTGCTCCCAATTGGATAAAGGTTGTATCAAGTGGTTGTAGGGCAGTGTAGAAGTCATAGATATAATGAAGTTCATCAAGTGAGCATAGGCATTCATAATCCATATCAATGTAGACGCCACCATAATTGTGTAAAATTTCCCAGCGTAGAATATCCGATTTTATTCCATAATTATCTGATGCATCATAAAATTCTTGGTTATATAATTCCATAAGTGCAACATCTTCATCCGTCCATAGTTTATATGCCCAACCTCGCCCTCTATGATTTTCTATCCATGATTGTTGAAGTTGCTTTAATGATTCTGGTACCGGGCTTCCAAGCCAAATTTGATGAATTATTTTGGGTATTTTAAGAGTTGATTGAGTAGACATTCGTAAGTTGCCATATTTTTCATAGATATTTTTGAAAAAGTCATAAAGGATATGCCCATCAAGTCCAATTATTTTTTTTGTGGTGGCATAGATTTGTGGTGAAAGCTCACTGCTTTTCATTGCATCATCGAATGGAATGTATGGCCAATCTGCATTGATATGCGAAGAATATGATATTAAAAATAAAAGTAAAAATATGATCATTATTATTTCCTTACTATTTTTTTGCTATGATATTTTTTATAAAACAAAAAACATCATAGCAAAAAAATAAGAATGTCTATAATAAAGATTTTAATGGCTTGGTAATTGTTGAGGTTGTTGCAGTCTTGTAGTAGTTAGAAAAACTGAAAAGGTTAAAGCAAGCATAAAGTGTAGAATGTCCTAATAAGTAAATAGCTTCAATCTTTCCGAATCCTATCGGATTAAAGCATTTTATATGATCATAAAATAACACGGGTCCTATTATATAATCATATAATGGTATGTATCCTATACCAGCTAAGCTTAGGGTTATGTGCCCGGCGAGAGGGTATTCCTTTGTCATACCGTAATATGGCGTTGTTAAAAATACAAGGAGTTTACTTTCATTTTCAAGCATTGTTATATTAGGATTTTGTGCTAATATTTTTTTTAAAATATCTTTTGGTAGTTTTTGTATAAGACTGTTCAACTCTGTTGATGCTATTATGTCATTTGTATAAATTTTTGTTAAAATTCTTTGTTCTTCATCTGTTAATCTAAATATCATGCTTGGGGTTAAATTATGTTTTGATGATAACAGGGTTAAAGTGTTCTCTGGTAAAGCATTATATTCCTTGAGGGCAATTTCCAGTGGTTTGCAGATAAAATCTTCAGCCGCTAATAGACATCGATTTTCAAAAAAATATGATATAATTTTGAATTGATCTTCTATTGGTAGTTGTATGAGGCCAATTATTGGACTTGTGTCATGATTTTCTTTGCATTGATTAATAATGGCATATTTTATTGAAGTTTTTTGTTTCTGAAATCGTTTGGAGTTTTCTAATAAAGAACGGAGCATAAAAGGTTTTAAATATTCATCAACTTCCTTTTGTTGGTAATTTTGTTGGATTTTATGAATATGAGTTGTATGTTTTTTTTGATTTTTCTTGATTATCATACAAAAGTTGTTGTGAGTTGTAATAAATAAAAAGAGTGAAATAATAATTTTTATATTCATAGTTTTTTTAATTTTTAGGTGGTTTTTAAATTTTGTTATCCAAGTGTGATTGTTTTTATTGTTTCATTATGGAAGTTAGTGAGCATAGTTGGTATTAATTGTGTGAAAAAACTAATAGTTAATGTATTTGTAAGAACCCTTATATGGGGCATAAGTGATAGATCAATATTTATTGGATTTAATGGTGTTTGAATTATTTGATTAGATATCCAAATGCCATATACAAGTGCAGTTATCCCTTTAGAAATCTGCATATTAATGATCCATATAGGAACTGGCATATTTGTAATTGTTTGATAAGGTGTATATATTAATGTTTTAAATTGATTAACGCCGGTAGAAAGATTTACTTTTAGTTGTTGCCTATATAGTTCGCCACGAACATGCAGATTAGTTTGATTGATTAAGTAAAAAAAATCATTTTTTGATATTGTTTTTCCTTGATATATTTTTTTTATGATTTCTTTTTCATAATCTGTTAATAAAAAAAGAATGGTATTTGATAATTTATTCTTTTTTATTAACCATGATGATTCATTATCACTGTACTTTTTGATTGCTTTTTGGAGTGGCATTGTGTAAAAATGATTGGCGGCTTCGCGTGATATTTGTTTATTTTCTTCTTCAAAAAAACGAGATAAAGTTTCTATATGAAGATCTTGTGGAAATTCCATTAAAGTTAGAAATGTTAAATTATTTGGATTGTTGTTGAGGGATTCAATTTTGTGTGGGATTGCGTATTTTATTTTGGGGTTAGTAAATATTGCAAAATTTTGCTCTAATGAACGTTCATGAAAAGAACTTATGAAAAATTGAGCAAGATGAGGAAATTCACTATCCATTTTGATTGCATTGTTTTCAATTTCAAGTTTTAAAAATTTTTCTGTACTTATTTCTTGTTGTTTGTAAATTGTACAGACTTGTTTTTTTTTCTTAGCATCAATTATCATGCAAAAGCTATTGTGAGTTATAATAAATAAAAAGGGTGAAATAATAATTTTTATATTCATAAGAATTTTACCTCGTTGTTTTTTATTTTTTTGTAATTATATCTTGTGATATTAAAGGCTTTTTGATTGAAGTTTCTGAGCAAAAATTATCGTACATTATTCTTAAAAAGCAGAGTTGCGCAGTGCAAAAAGGTATTCCACAATTGAGGATTGCTAAGGCGAAATTTTCTTCTGATTTAATGCCTAATGTGTAGCTTGAAATGCAAAAAAAGCTTGATAGTAGTGTCAAACTTCCTGAGTAGGCTAGAATAACTTTACTCAAAGAATTTTCATTATATGTACGTTTTGGAGTATTTACTAATATCGGTAATAATTCCTTGTATGGAACTATAATATTTACTTCAGCAATTTTTTGATTTATAGTTTCTAAAATGTTAATGGGAAGTTTTTCTTGTAAGTAGGTAAGTTCACCGCTTAATATTGCTTGTTTTTCATAAATTTCTTTAACAATGCATAGTTGTTTTTTAGTTAATATAAAGACTATGGGTTGAGGCAATAAAATGTTTGCGTATAACGGTAAGTCATTATATTTTTTAAGAGCTTGTTCTAAAGGAATAGAAAGATAATACTCTGTGGCGTTTTTTACTTCTTCAGACTTGCCTTGAAACAATTGAGATATAATGTAGTGTTGATGTTCATATGACAATTGAATAAGCTGAATTATCGCAATGTCTTTATTGTGAGAGTTGTTTTTTTCGTATTGATTTATAATTCTTTTTTTTACTGCATAAGTTTGATCGTAAAAATTTTCAGAATTTTTTTTTATAGAGCATAGCATGAATTGTTTTAAAAAATTTTCTGCACTTATCTCTTGTTGTTTGTAAATTGTACAGACTTGTTTTTTTTTCTTAGTATCAATTATCATGCAAAAATTATTATGAGTCGTAACAAATAAAATTAATGAAATAATTACTTTTGTATTCATGGCATCCTTGAGGTTCTTTTTCTTTATGAAATGTTAATAAAATAAAATTATTCCTTTATTAAAATACAATATTGCTCTTTTGTCAAATTTTGACATCAAAACAAGAAAAAAAAATTATTTTGTAAGAATTAAGTTTTAGGCACCTTTTAACTTATTTAAAAATATGGAATAATGAATATAAGAAATTCACTATAATTAGGGATAAAAGAAGATGAATTCACGTGAAATGAGAAAAAAATTTATACAATTTTTTGTTAAAAATGGCCACGAATCGGTTGCAAGCTCATCATTAATTCCAGCTCAAGATCCAACGCTTTTATTTGCCAATGCGGGTATGAATCAATTTAAAGATCTTTTTCTTGGTGTAGAGCATCGTGGCTATAGTCGTGCGGTGAGTATTCAAAAATGTGTACGTGCAGGTGGAAAACATAATGATTTGGATAATGTTGGTTTTACCAAACGTCATCTTACTTTTTTTGAAATGATGGGTAATTTTTCTTTTGGAGATTATTTTAAAAAAGATGCCATTGCATATGCATGGAATTTTTTAACACAAGAAATGAGTCTTGATTCTGATAAGTTGCACGTTTCTGTGTTTGAGACAGATGATGAAGCTTATGCGTTATGGCTGAATGACATTGGAATTCCAGCGCAGCGTATTCATCGTCTTTCGGCTGAACATAATTTTTGGCAAATGGGTGATGTCGGTCCTTGTGGCCCTTGTACAGAAATTTATATTGATCGTGGTACGCATTATGGTCATGTAGATGACGCGCAATGTGGTCCAGGGTGCAATTGTGATCGTTTTTTGGAAATTTGGAATCTTGTATTTATGCAGTTTGATCGTCATGCAGATGGTACCTTAAAACCTCTCAAGCAAACCGGCGTTGATACGGGAATGGGGCTTGAGCGATTATGTGCAGTTGTACAAAATAAAGATTCTGTGTATGAAACGGATTTGTTTACTCCTCTTATTAAAAGAATTGAAGAATTATCAGATGTACGCTATGCAGAAAGTAATGCTGAAAATAAAGCGGCTTTTCATGTTATAGCAGATCATATTCGTTCATCAACAATGATTATTGCCGATGGATGCGCACCAACAAATGAGGGACGTGGATATGTTTTGCGCAAAATTATTCGTCGTGCAGCTTTGTTTGTTCAAAAATTGACTGATAAAAATATTTTTCCAGAACTTTCACGTGTGGTGATAGAAGATATGGGTGAGATATATCCAGATCTCGTGCGTAATAGTGAACTTGTATATAATACACTTAAAAGTGAAATTGATAAATTTTCTACAAATCTTATTCGTGGCACTATTATCCTTAATCGTTATTTTCAGGAAACACAATCCGATAGGATTATTACTGGCAACCAAGCGTTCAAGTTATATGATACGTATGGTTTTCCGATTGAACTTATTATTGCAATGGCACGTGAACGAGGCTATGTCGTTGAACTGGAAAAATTTGAATTGTTGATGAGTAAGCAGCAAGAACAATCAGGTAAAAAAATCGCTGATGACATTGCAGGACTTGAAACTGATATTATTACTGAGTTTACCGGGTACAAAGAGCTTGAGACAGAATCAACAGTTGCAGCACTTATTGTTGATGGAAATATAGTTAATGTTATTGAGCCAGGTCAAACGGGATACATTATTACGTATAAGTCACCATTTTTTATTGTTGGTGGTGGGCAGGTGCCAGATCAAGGATGGATAAAAATTAAGGGAACAGAAGTTCCCTTGCAAGAAGTTCGTTTTATTGGTCAGGCGATTGCTGCGCAGATTAAGAGTGCAGTAAAAATTTTTGTTGGTGATAACATAATATCAGTTGTTGATCGTCAATGGCGAACTAATGCAATGAAAAATCATACAGCTACTCATTTACTGCAGGCAGCGCTTATAGAAATTTTTGGTAATCAAATTCAGCAATCAGGATCTCTTGTTCATCCTGATTATTTACGATTTGATTTTACGTATCATAGTTCGTTGAGTGCTGATGATATAAAACGAGTTGAAGATATGGTGAATGAAAAAATTCGTGAAAATATAAAGGTATCAATTGATTATTGTAATTTAAAAGAGGCGCAACAAAAAGGAGCGCTTGCTTTTTTTGGTGAAAAATACAAACCGGAAAAGGTACGAGTGGTGACGGTAGATAATTTTTCTGTTGAGCTGTGTGGTGGTACGCATGTTGCAGCAACAGGAGATATTGGTGCATTTAAAATTACTGAAAGTATAGCATTATCAGCTGGACATAGGCGTATTGTTGCCGTTACCGGACCGGGAGCAATTGATCTGTTTCAACAAACATTTAATGTAATTAAAGTACTTGGCCATGAGTATAAAGTTAAGCGGGAAGAAGTGCTTGATGTTATATTAAAGCAAAAAGAGCAGTTAAAAAATGCGCAGCAGGAAATTAAAAATCTTAAATCACAATTAATTTATGCACAGATTCCTGTTTGGCTTGATTCAGTTGATCATAGTGGCGCTGTGCCATTTTTATTTATTTCTATTACTGATGCATCGGCAGAAGATTTGCGTATGATTGCCACGTCTTTGGAGCAAAAACAGCCAGGGTTTTATTTTGTGGTAAATGTCACTGCTTCTAAATTTATTTTTTATACTTTAATATCGCAACAGTTTGCGCATATTATTGATATTAAAAAATTTGGAACATGGTTGACAGAACAAGGGTTGCGTGGTGGCATAGTTAAAAATAGCATCCAAGGTGGTGGTGAGATGCGTGATTATAATGCACAGCTTATTGCTGGAATAAAGCAATGGTCGTTAAAAAACCCCAACTAAAATTGGGGTTTTTTTTTAGTCTTTTATTATTTTTTTAACTAATTATACAGTTGTTTTTTTGTATAGAATAAGCAGTATTTTGTATAAAGTTACCAGCGTTTTGTAGTAAGGAATCAGTTTTTCTTCTTCCATTCTCTAAGCAATGAAATAGTCGTTTGTCCTTATCCATTTTATTATATATTTCTTGCATATGCGGATATTTTGATAAATCTGCTTCATTAATATTATTTTCTACCATAAAACGATTTAATAAAAATTCTTCAATGGTAAAATCATTGCGTAAAGAAAGCACTTCATATCCTGTATACCAACTATTTTCAAGAAAAAGCATCTTTCCCATTGGGTTACTCAATGAGCTTCTAATAATATAGTCTACGATAAGTATAGGTTTTTCAGATTTTGGATCTATCAATTGCCATTGATAGTTAGGCCTTAGAATAATATGTTTACCATTTGGGTGAAAATATTCAAAATTATTGAAAGGTTTTCCTACACCAAGCTTAATGATGTCTTCGATGGTGAAAACATGAGGTGCATCCATTAATTTATCTATTGTAGCTAGATTTTTAATAGGAATTAAGCATATTTGATCTGCATCTTTTAATGTTAAGTATTTTTTATTAAATGATGGCTTGACTACGTTCGGTAAACGTAAACTTACACAAATTTTACCTTTTTGAGTATCTAATAGGTAAAAAAGACCTTCTCCTTCTGCTGCATATTGGGAGAATAGCAAATAATTTCCATCAGGGCTAAAATGAGCTGCGTTTATACTCATGGTTCCTTTAGATTTTTCAAAAGTGAAAACTGTTTCTTCTTTTTCTGTTTTTTTTATTTTTATCAATTTTACTGGTTGATCTTTAGGTTTTATCAATAATTGTTTGCCGTTGGGATTCAAATATGCATTTTCTATTTCATTGAATGTAATTTTTGTTTCATATTCATTTCTATATCGTTTATATTCGCTACGTTCCCCTGCATTAGGGCCATTCAGTGTTACACATGTTATTGTGTCATCATTACGTTTTGGTGTGCTAATAATTACTTTATTACTGTTTCTGACCATGCATATTGTTTCACTATTATCAAATTGGATTGAATCGACTTTGTCGTATATTGCTTTTGAACATTGATAAAAATTATAGAGACTATATTTTTTATAGTCCCAAAAAATTAATTCATGTTGATTTTTTAATATTTTTTCAAGACTGCAATATTGAGGTGAACAACTACCATTCATAGGTTGCATTTTACCATCTTTTATAATAGTGATTGAATTTTTATAATGATCGTTTTGTTGTACTATTAATGAACCATTTTGACAGTGAGTACTATAACCTTTATTTGACCATGGAAAAGAATTAATAGTTTCGCCGTTTATTGTAAGCAATGTTAATGTAGCTTTTGACTTATTGGTAAACATGACTTGGTTATTAATTTCATCAAACATTACATTATTATTATAGCATGATCCAATCTTTTCATAAAAATGCTGATATCCAGGTTTATAACAAAAAAGTTTTGCGGTAATTTTTTTATTCAAATTTTCTGGCAATGAAGAAATGTTTTGCATTGCCTCTTCTTTCGCCAAGGTGTTAATATTATCTTTTTGGATTGATGTTGCTATTGTGTTTATGCACAATTTTTTAAGAGATGGCACTTCTGTGCGCATATTGTCAGGTTTCTTAAAACATTCAAGAGGTTCCGCCATCCGAACTGCTTCCATACATATTACATTATTTGCATGTAATGATAGTGCAGCAATGATCAATAAGTAGAGCTGTAAAATTTGCATAAACATCCTTAATAAAAAACATTGTTTTAACTTATGTATTAATAGATTTTATACAAAATGAATAAAGTAGGCAAATAAAAATAATAATAATTTGTTGTGATAAGTGATATGTTTTTCTACAAAATATTATTTTTGATATTTGTTTTTTTATATTAACATGAGCTTGATTTAAAAATTTAATAATTAACATGAGCTTGATGTAAATAACTAATTTAAATTTAATATAAATTAATAATGATTATACTCATCTGGTCACTATATTCGCTACACCGCTCGCCCTGAGTGTTTTTGTCTTACAAAAAAGTATCGAAGGGTGCAAGCTAAAAATATCTTTTTAAGATATGATGTTGTAATTTATTCATATTTAAACTCATATTAATATCAAAAAAACTGCAATATTAAAGTGTTATAAAATCGCACCCTTCGATACTTTTTTGAGGCAAAAAAACTCAGGGCGAGCGGCGGGAAATACACAAATCGAGTAGAGTGTTAGGCGCTTGCTATAAATTTAAATTAGTTATTTATGTCGGACTCACGTTATTTAGTAATTCTTTAATCATAGCAACTGCGGAATTAATCATTTTTTCAAGATTGGCGTTATTTTCTGAAAAATTACTTAGGACATAGTCAGATACATCTTCTTTGTGTTCAGGGCGACCGATACCGCATCGTAGGCGTACAAAATCTGGGCCACAGAATTGCATGATAGATCGTAACCCATTGTGTCCACGATGACTGCCACCGGTTTTAAATTCGATTTTTCCAAACGGTTTTTCCAACTCATCATGAACAACCAGGATGTTTTCTGCCTTTATACCTTTTTTGAGCAGTGATGGAATAATTTTTCCTGAATCATTCATAAAAGTAAGTGGTTTGATCAGAGTTATTGAATGATTATTAAGAGTAATTTCTGCTACTTCACGATCTACTTTTTTGTGCCAAGAAGCATGCTCGCTTTTTGCTAAAGCATCAAGAATAAGAAAGCCGATATTGTGACGAGTGTAATGATATTGTGTGCCGGGATTGCCTAGGCCAATGATTATTTTTATTGTATTGTTCATGGATATAGATTTTTAAATTTTTTTATATTTAATATCACGAATGTTTTTTATAGTTGTGTCAAATGTAATGCCAATTAAAATTATAGTTTTATTAAGGGATTGATATTGTTGATAATATAATTTATTTTCAATTTGTTCGATGGCATTATCAGCTAATTTGTTAATTTTAAACTCAATAATAAAATAATTGTTTTTAGTTTGAATAACGGCATCTATTCTGCCAATATTTGTTTCTTTTTCAACAATAATGTGCGCATTAAGCATCTTGAGAATAAGATAAAAAACTGTTTGATAGTATTTTTCTTTTTTTATATGGATACTATATGGAATTGCAGCAAAAAGAGTTGTTAATACTGTATAAAGTTCATTTAAATTGTTTTTTTCAAATATGTTTAATAATTGAGCGCTGATGGTATTAAATTTGTCTTCGGATAAAGCAGTCATAGATGAAAGAACAAGAGAACTTAAAGAATCAGTTGTTTCTTTATTTGGATATCCCAGAGTATAATTATTGGTTAATTCGTTATATCCATGTATTGTTAGGTATCCTGTTTGAAAAAGAAGAGTTTTAATAGGCATAGTATGTATATCAAACATATTTAATTCATTTTCAGTAGCATTGATTGCTTCCAAATCTTGCATGGGATAATTATTTTGTTTTAAAATATTAATAAGGAACGTTGGAGTTCCTGTTTCAAACCAATAATTAGAAAATTTTTCTTTAGATAAAAATAAAAGTACAGAAAATGGATTATACATTTTTGTACTATGTGCCTCTCTACAAAATTGATAACCATTATACCAAAGTTCTATTTGTTTAAGTAAATCATCATTATTGATTGAATGGTTTTGAGTTATTTTCATAAGATATGTTTGAAAGAAGGTAGTTATTTCTGATTTTGTATATCCCAATAATGTATTATATCGTGCATCGAGACTTATATCTTCTAAATTATTGAGACCAGAAAAAATTGATGTTCTTGGAAATTTACTTACACCTGTTAAAAAAACAAATTTAAGATAAGGATCAAGATCTTTAATAACGGCATAAAAACTTTTTAATATTTCTCGAATTGCATATGCCATTTTTTCATTATGAATATGTTGTAAAATAGCATAATCATATTCATCAATAAGTAATGCAACAGGGTTTGATTTTGCTAATTCTTTAACCAAGAAACGTAATATTTCTGCCGAATTAAGATTCTTTGCTATGACAATATTGTAATCTCGGGCAATATCTTTTAAATAAATTTTTATACCATTTTCTAAGCTTTCAGAGGTTTCATAAGATATGCTTGCAAAAGAGATTACAATCACTGGATGCTTTTGCCAATTATATGGTAAAGAATCAATTGCAAGACCTTTAAATAATTCTCTATGACCACGAAAAATTTCGGCAAGTGTAGAAACAAGAAGTGATTTTCCAAAGCGTCGAGGGCGAGCAAAAAAATAGTAACTACCATGGGTGATTAATTGATAAATAATAGCAGTTTTATCAACATATATGCAATTTTCCTTTAAGAATTTAGGAAATGTTTGAATGCCAATTGATAATTTTTTCATTAGACATTTTATCCTAAAATGCGGCTGAAAAAATCAGCCGCATTAGTTTTTTTAAATATTAAAATAACGTGAGTTCGATATAAATTGTTTTTGATAATATGCATTTAGTCATTATATTTTTTGAAACTTAATTTAATTTATTTAATCCCGTTCGTGGTGATAATTCGATAAACTCACTAGTAAACGCTCGCTCACCATTAAACTTAATTTAATTTATTTAATCCCGTTCGTGGTGAGCTTGTCGAATCCATACGAACTCCTAAAAGTATTTATTTTTTATTATAAAATCATTTTGTTATTCTTTTAAATGTGTTCGTATGGATTCGACAAGCTCACCACGAACGGGATTAAATAAATTAAATTAAGTTTAATGGTGAGCGAGCGTTTACTAGTGAGTTTATCGAATTATCACCACGAACGGAATTTAATAAATTGTTGACTATAGCGATCCGATCAATGTAATTATTAAAATATTTACATTCAACTCGCGTTTAACTAAAAAATTATGAGCTCATTTTAGCTGATTTTGCAGCAGAGGCCGGTTTGTTTTCAGCTACCTGTAATGCTTGTTCAGCTTTTTTGCTCTGTGCAAGCTTTACTTCATATTTTTTATTCACTTCTTTGATAGCTTTATCAGTAAAATCAAATTGTGGTGAAACATACATTGCGCGACCAGTCATTTTATCAAAGACGATATCAAGATCTTGTTTTCGTGCTAATTCAATAACACCAGCTTCAACGCTTTGTGCTAAAGTTTCAGTAGCGGCTTGCATTTCTGTTTTAAGTTCTTCTTCTTTTTCTGCAACAAGAGCTTTTAATTCACGGTCCTTTTTCATGAGTTGTTTTTCTTCTTTTTCACGTGCAGAATCACTCATAGTTGTTGATTTGCTAATGTAATCATTTTTTGATTTTTCAAGCTTTTTTGATTCATCTTGAATTTCTTGCGCTGCTAAATCTCTTTTAGTTTCTATGTCTTTACGAGCTTTTTGGCCTTCTTCACATTCTCCCATGATAGCGAATGAGTCAACAAATCCAATTGCAAGATCAGGCATGAGAGAACTATCACCTGCGATATCAGGAGCAGTAAAAGAACGATTGGTGATTTTATCAGTGATGCGTTCAGATGTTTTTGTTGTATTTGATGCATTGGTGCTGACTGATTGATTTTTGTCTTGTGCATTGCTTGCCAAGGTACTTATCAGTAGTAGAGAGAAACTGGTTAATATTATGATGCGATTGTTCATCAATTTTCCTTTAAAAAAATAAGAATATATAAAGATCTTTATCGTGAATGTACTCCTTTTTGTAAGATCAGTCAATATTGCATATACCATCTGCGTGCAATTATTTTGCGTATTTCTTCTATCATAATGATGGGAGAAGTGCATATAATGATAACTATCCAATCATGTAAGGTAAGAGGTGTTGTTTTAAAAATAGATCGCATGAATGGTACATAAACAATTGCCGATTGAAGTAATGCTACTAAGATCATGACTGCAATAAGTAGTTTATTAGATAATAAGCCAATTGAAAATAATGATTTTGTTGTTGATCGGCAATTCCATGCATTAAACCATTGATACATGGCCATGGTAATGAGCGTCATGGTACGTGCGTGTGCAAGGTCTTGTTGGTAGTAGCTTAAAAAAATTATCAATGAACCAATACCCATTGGTATAGACATGAATAACATTTTTAATAATAAAGCTCCATCGATTAATTGTTGTTTTTTTTCGAGCCAAAAACGGTGTAATAATCCTGGTTCTTTTGGTTCCATTGATAAGCCAACATCAAGAAACCCATCGGTGACTAAGTTAAGCCATAAAATTTGTACGGCAGTAATAGGTAGTGGTAAATCAATACCAGTGTAAAGGCTTATAAGTAATGCAAATAATATGATTAAAATTTCACCCATATTGGTAGAAAAAAAGTAGAGAATTATACGTTTAAGAGTATAAAAAATATGTCGTCCTTGTTCAATGGCATGAACAATATTAACAAAAGAATCATTAAGTAAGATTAAATCAGCCGCCTGTTTGGCAACTTCTGTTCCAGAGCTTCCCATGGCAATACCAAGATCAGCTTGAACCAAGGAAGGTGCGTCATTGATACCATCACCAGTCATAGCAACAATTTTACCGAGTTTTTGCAATAATGCTATAATACGCATTTTATGATGAGCGGATACGCGTGAAAATACGGTAATATTATTAATATGTTTGAGAAGTTGTTCATCAGATAATGTATCAATTTCCGGTCCATCAATATAATCATCTCCTTCATGAAAAATTCCTACCTGTTTTGCCACATGAAGTGCGGTAATTTGATGATCACCTGTCGCCATTACAATAGAAAGACCAGCATTACGCGCATCATTAATAGCGGTTGCAACTTCTGGTCTAATGGAATCTTCAATGCCAGCAAAGCCAAGAATAGTAATATTGGTATTGATGAGTGATTGATAATCTTCAAGCGTTAAAGAGTTCCATTCTTGTGATGGAAGTTGTTTCATGCCAATGGCAACTACGCGTAATCCATCATTGAGAAATTGAGTGACTATTTTTTTATTTTCATCTGATTGGTTTGATGTTTTTGCTAATATACTTTCGGGAGAGCCAATAATAAATGCAACAAAATGATCATTTATTTGATAAAAACCAGCATGATATCGCGTGAGCGTGTCAAAAGGGATTTCATACAGTTTAGTGTACTTTTGTATCTGTTGATCAATAATGGAACCTATTTTTTGTGAAAAAACAGAAAGAGCTGCTTCTGTTGGATCACCTTTAATTTCAAAAATATCCAATTTTTCAAGATGAATAATCTCTGCATTATTCAATAGGGCTGCTGCTATTGCCATAGTAACTAAGGCGCTATCAGGAGAAAAATTTTTAAGTTCTGTACCATTATGACAGAGCGCTCCTGAGCAATGGTATCCTTGTCCTTGTATGGTAAAGATTTCTCCATCAGCCCAGACACGAGAAACAATCATTTCATTACGGGTAAGTGTTCCTGTTTTATCAATAACAATAACGTTAGTTCGCCCAAGTGCTTCAACTGCTTGCATGGTACGAACAAGAACATAATGTTTTGCCATTTGTAATGCTCCTGTTACAAGAACGAGCGTAAGAACAACGGGTAATCCTTCGGGTACTACGCAAATAAATAGCGCAGTAAGCATAACAAGTAGTTCTTTAATTGGTTTTCCCGTAAATATTCCTACGCAGAGTAAAAATAAGCATACGACGAGAATAAAGAGTAAAATCCAATGAGAAAGGCGTTCTAGTTCTTTTCGCAAAGGAATATCCGTATTAATTTCTTGCGTAATAATTTGTATTTTTCCAATTTCAGTATGAGTGCTTATGGCAGTAACAACTGCTTGTGCGGAACCAGTTATTATATAGGTGCCTTTAAAAAGGCTATTGCTACGATCGCCAAGAGGAACATCATGATCTATTGTATGAGAATCTTTTTTTGCCGGATGTGTTTCTCCTGTTAAAATTGATTCGTCAACACGTATACTATTAGATGTTATTATACGCGCATCAGCAGGAACACGTTGTCCTTCTTGTAAAAAAATAATATCCCCAACTACAAGATCTTTATCATCAACAACTGTTTTGACTCCATCACGAAGGACTATTGATTCGGTTTTTATATAATGCTTAAGATTTTCAATAATATTTTTAGTACGAGTTTCTTGTATTGTTCCTAAAATAGCATTAAAAAATAGTACACCACTAATAATAAATGCATCCAGCTTGTCTTGTCCAAAAATAAAAATGATTAATGCTGCAAAAAAAAGTATATATACGAGGGGATTTTCAAATTGACTGATAAAAATTGATAGTGTTGTTCGTGGTTTTATGGCACGTAATATATTATAGCCATCTTTGTTGTGTCGTCGTATAACTTCTTTTTGTGAGAGACCTGTATTGATAGATACATTTAATATTTTTATAAGTTCTTCTACATTAATTTTGTATGGTTTCATATTTGCTCTCCGATATTGTTTTTCTTTTAACCATAGTATAACGCGAGAAATAGTACAAACTTTTTGCAGAATGGATTGTTTCAGCCTGACATATGTTAATTTGTTTTTATAAAAACTATTGCAAATTTAGAATAAAAAATGAGAAAATGGAAGAAGTAATAGCTGTTTAATTATTTAATGTTTAAAAAGGGGAGTTTTTAATGAAAATCTTTAAAGGAATGTTTGTATTGGTAGCCATATGTGCTATTCATAATATAGCAGCAGTTGATATGCTTGCTGGAGCACCGGTACCATCAATTCAGGGTGCTAATTATCAGCGTTTTAGTAAGGAATATAAGGGATATCTTATTGATCAAAATAATCAGATAGATATTAATTGGGTGCGTGGAGCATTGGCAGCTTTACAAAATGATGGGTTATATAATCCTAATAATTTTTTAAATATTTTATGGGCAGATATTGAATCTTTGGCAAATTACTATGCTCAAGGAAATTATGCATTTAAGGAAGCTACGCGACAATCATTGATACGTGCTTTTAATCATGTAGGTGGAACGTTTCAGGTGCCGCAACCGGTAGCATCGCCATGGGAATCAAGACAAGTATTGCCACCTCGATCGTTACCGCAAGTACCACAGGCTCAACCAGCGCAACAGGCGCAACAAGCTCCTCGTGTTACTCCGCCAGCAGTTTCGTTTTCAATAAGAACTATTATGGATGGTGTTCTTGGTAGCGCGTATGCATCAAAAGTAAACGAAATTTATTCGTATAATGATACGTTGGCATTAAAACGTGGCGATCATTCATTAAAAGGCAAGCTCAGTATGGCAATTACTTCTGCTAATGCTAATTCATCTGCGCAAGGTAAAGTGACTCAATTAAAAGCTGCAATAGATAGTATTTATAATGATTTACAGGCATATCGTGGAAAAGATGCGGCACAGATGAGTCAGCAGGCCGCTTCTCGAGCGTTGCCACAAGTACCGCAAGTACAAAGAACACCACAAGGATCAGGGACGCAAAGATCATCTGTTGATAACAATGTAGCTGATTTTATAGAAGATAGTAAAAGACGGGGAATAGTTGGAGTGAATGATATAACTCAAGCATGGCTTACGGAGGCGACAGGAGCAGTTTTAAATGGTATGCCTTTAACAGAGGTGAATAAGAGTTTTATCCAGCAAAAATTAATGGATATAGCAGATGCTGTTGTAGCAGTACCATCATGGGATATGTCTAAGGATGAATATCCCCAAACAGTAAAAACTATTGAAGCGAAAATAAAAAACTTTATGAATACCTTACAAGTAGGAACACGATATAGTCGTTAAGAAAGTTTTAAAGAGAGCTCACTATAATGTTGGTGGCTCTCTTTTTTTTACTAAAAATTTTCATTGTATAAGTGGATATTTTTTTAATAATGATTTATCAAGCAGTGTAGATCGATGGTCGATTTCATCGGTTGTGAGAAGTCCCGTTTGTGTTCCAAGATGTTCAATTACTGATGCGCTATTGATAACTCCCGCACGCAGTGCATCATCAATTGTTCTTTTATTATAAAGAGATGCAACAAAACATGATCCAAACGCATCTCCTGCGCCAATGCTATTTACTATCTCTATTGGTATGCTTGGATGAAAATAGATTGTCTGTGTGTCAGATGCATAGACTCCTTCAGCGCCATTGGTTACTACAATGATACGAGGACCACACGCATGAACCTGGTGAAAAAATTGTGGTAATGTAAAACAGGTTGTTGCTGATCCGAGTGGTTTTTTAAGTAATTTAGGTAAAAATTTGTCCTTATAAAAAGGTGTTGGTAGTGGTGGCATAAGTATGGTGAGTGATGTCATCAGCAATTCTGCTTCATAGCTATTTAAGATAAGAGTATCAATATTTGACAATGCTGATTTTAAATAATCAGCTCCTGCACGTAATTGGCTCGTGCCAGGGTTTGCTGCAATCGGTTTATTACATTGTTTTGCCAGAGCAGTAATAGGCAGTAATAATTGGGCGGTAGGGCCACTCAATGATGTTATGTATAATTGATCACTGTGCGCAATTGCGTGGTGAGGTATTTCTGATTTTGTGAGGGTAATATTTGCACCTCGATGAACAAATAATGCACTGTTACCATGAGGACCCGGTATAATAAATGAGGATCCAGTCACAGCAGTATTTGTCATAATAAGAGTGTCGGTATTAACTTTTTCTTTTTTAAGATGTTCGATGATAAAATTTCCTGCATGATCAGCACCAATTTTACAAAAAATTGTTACGTCAAACCCTGCTCGAGCAAATGATACTGCACTATTTGTGGCACCACCACCACAATAGGAGATTAATTTTTGTATTTCAATTTTTCTGCCTGCTTGCATGCATATATAGGAAAGATCTTGGTGGTTGGTATGTAATTGTAATGTTTCTACTCCTTCATATTGCATAAAAACATCATGCATGCCACTGCCAATTGTTAAAATTTTTTTCATAATACATCCTTATTTGTCATATGTTTAATTTGCAAATGATTTTTAGAGAGATTACGCTGAAATTATATAATTTATGTTAAAGATAAGGAAATAATTAGATGCGTTTTTTTAATACAGCTGGTCCTATTAATCCAAAAGACCATTACTACGTACCTCATCGATTAGACGAAGAGATGTTATTGCAACTTATAGAACAAAAAAAATATTTCATTTTACATGCTCCACGTCAAAGTGGAAAAACTACCGCAATACGTATATTTGTAAATCAGCTTAATGGTGTTGGAAGATATAACGCTTTGTATATTAATGTTGAACCCGCACAAATAGCACGTAATAATGTTGAAAAAGGTATGGAAATTATTTTAGGCCAATTACAAAGACAAGCACAAATAGCATATGATTCGGAATCGCCTCTTTTTTCTATTATAGAAAAAACATTAGAAAAGTTATCTGGTGGCAGCCTTCAAGAAGTTCTACAAAATTGGAGTAGAAGTTGCACATTACCTATTATTCTTTTTATTGATGAAATAGATTCGCTTGTTGGTGATACTCTTATTTCTGTTTTACGTCAATTGCGAGCTGGATATACCAATCGGCCAGATAATTTTCCTCAATCGGTTTGTTTAGTTGGTGTACGTGATGTTCGGGATTATAAAATATGGTCTGAATCAGAACATAATATGGTGCTTGGTGGTAGTGCATTTAATATTAAAGCTGAAAGTTTAATACTGTTAAATTTCTCTCTTGATCAAGTTCGAATGCTGTATAATCAACATTCGCAAGATACTGGTCAACAATTTACTAACGATGCAATAGAATATGCATTTTATTTAACTCAAGGTCAGCCATGGCTTGTTAATGCACTTGCGTATCAAGCATGTTTTGTAGATGTTACTGATCGTAGTCAGCCAATTACCAAAGACATTATTGAGCGAGCAAAAGATGTGCTTATTTTACGCAGAGATACGCATATTGATCAACTGGTTCATAAATTAGAGGAGCCACGTGTTCGTCGTATTATTGACGCAATTATTAGTGGTGCAGGCCAAGAAGAATCATTTAAAATAGATGATCTGCAGTATGTTCGCGATTTAGGACTAATTACGCAAAAGGGAATAAAAATAGCAAATCCGATATATCAAGAAGTTATTCCCCGTGAATTGGTATATGCCGATCAAGAAAATATGCAAGAAACTACACCGGGAAATAGTTGGTATCAAAATAATGATGGTTCATTAAATATGCATAAAATGCTTGAAGCATTTACGCAGTTTTATCGGGAAAATTCTGATATTTGGTTAGAAAAGTTTGATTATAAAGAGTCAGGGCCGCATTTACTGTTAATGGCTTTTTTACAACGCATAATAAATGGCGGGGGTAAAATTCATCGAGAATATGCTTTGGGTAGAAAACGTGTTGACCTACTAATTTTTTGGAATAGCCAGCGCATTGTAATTGAACTTAAAATTGATCGTGGTCCACAAACCATTTCCGATGGCCTACAACAAACTTCCAATTACATGGATATTAATAATGCAACAGAAGGTCATTTAGTTATTTTTGATCGTAAACAAAATAAATCATGGGATGAAAAAATTTTTGTTCAACAGCATGAAGTAGGTAAAGATATTATTACGGTGTGGGGTATGTAATTTAACGCCAGTTCGATATAAATATATTCATAATTATAACGATTAGATCGTTATATTCTTCTTATTTTTGTCCTGATTAGATCGTTAAAATTAAAATTTATTTAATCCCGTTCGTGGTGAGCTCGTCGAATCCATACGAACTCCTGAAAGTATTTATTTTTTATGAAATTACCTTTTATTTTTTTTAAAAAGAGTTCGTATGGATTCGACGAGCTCACCACGAACGGGATTAAATAAAAAACTTTTTTAGTAGCTAAATTTACAGTGTTTATATAGTTTTTTACATCGAATTCGTGTTAAAAGAAGTTTCTATACAGAGCAATAGAACGAACTCGTGTTAATTCATTTATTAATACGAACAAAACGAGGTGTTGGCATACCGCTAATTTCTACGGTTTCCAAAAACATGTCTACGGGACGATGCCATATTTTGCTTTCAGGATTATCATATAATGCTTCATAAACAACATACCAGGTTAAATTTTCTGTATCTCGTGATAATGCAATAATGCGATATTGTTGACCTTTATAATGTTGCCAGATATCATTTGGCCGTAGATGATCAATAAACATTTCTTGGTTACTCATTTTTTGGGTTTTTTAATATATTTATAACATCATGATATATAACAGATTGTTCGTTTCCTGTCGTCATGTTTTTGATTGTTACGGTGCTATTTTGTTGTTCAGTTTCTCCGATAATAAGTACATATGCTGCATTCATTTTACTTGCTTTACGCATCATGCTTTTCATTGATCCTTCAAAAAGAATATCAGTACATAGTTCATGTTCCTGTAGTTTTTGTGCAAGGAGCAGCGCTGTTATATGCTGAGCATTTGTCAAAGGAATGATAACGTGTAATGCTTTAGCGGCGGGAATAGGTAGTTGTTCGCGGATTGGCTCAAGTAATAGTAGAAGTCGCTCAATACCAAATGCTGCGCCAATTGCCGGAACATCTTTATTGCCACCAAGTTGTTCTACCAATTGATTATATCGTCCACCACCACAAAATGTGTCTTGCGCACCAAGGTTATTGCTGATAAATTCAAAAACCGTTTTATTGTAATAATCAAGACCACGAACCAATGTGGGACGATATATATAAGCTATTGAAATTGCGGTAAGTTGTTGTTGTAACGTATGCCATTCCATTGAGCAGGTGTCACAAAGATTATCAGCGATATGAGGAGCAGCGCGGTATATTTCTTGGCATTGACTATTTTTACAATCAAAAATGCGCATAATATTGCGCTCTTTTCTTTCCGTGCATTGCGCGCATATTGCATTTATTATGGTGTCTTGATTGATAAATTTTTTGAGTTTTATCAGATATGTTTGACGATCATTTGTGCATCCTAAAAAGTTAATAATAAGAGTATAATTGTTGAGTATTAATTTTTTGTTAAAAAAATTATCAAGCATGGCAATAAATTGTACGTCTTCACTGACTGATCCTGAGCCAATTATTTCCATAGTGACTTGATGAAATTGTCTAAATCGTCCTTTTTGGGGTCGTTCGTATCGAAACATAGGTCCGCAGGAAAATACTTTCCATGGTATTGTTTGAATATGATGTTCATTAAATGCACGCACCGTTGGTGCAGTTCCTTCTGGACGTAAACAGATACGGTCTTCATCTTTTTCTTGGCGAGATTCTATGATGAACATTTCTTTAGAAACTACATCAGTATAAAGTCCCAGTGATCGGCAAAAAAGATCAACTGATTCTAAAATAGGTGTTTGAATTTCACTGAAATGATAGGTGAGGCATTGTTTTTTTATTGTATCAATAATAAAATTAAATAAGGTGCAGTCGATAAAATCTTGGGTTCCTTTTACTCGTGGAATCATGATTGTCCTTTTGTCATTAGTTTATTTTTAATAGATTACCATTTTTAATAAACAAAAATAATAGGATGTAAAAAAATTGACTTGACGCATGCATTCATGATAGATACTACAAGAGAGTATGTAAGAAGTCAGATATGAAATCAAAAAGGAGAATAATGAAATACAATAATAATCTTTTGGTACTTTTATCATTAACTGTTATAGCCTCACCATTATGGGCCGATTCAGATAATGATAGTACGCGATTAGAGGCAACCAGTAAAACAACATTGTCAATTCATCCACTATTTGTATCACAATCTCCTGAAATGGTTTCAGGTTTTCGCAATGACCGTAATCAAACACGTGAAAATGGTCGCGGTGGTGCATTCCAAGCAGTTCTTTTTGGCAGTCGCACCAATAATAGTGGTGATCTTGCGCGATATTTTTTCCCTGATGGGCAAGAATCATTAACGGCGGCAGAAGATAGCCCGCTTCCTTTGCCAGGTTTTACTAAAACAAAAGATTTATTATCGGAAGATTTTAACGTAATTACGGTTAATGGAAATTTTGAAAGTACTATTAGAATTGCACCAGAACAAAGCGTTATTGGTCTTGGCCTTCATTATCGTCAATCATTTTGGAAAAATCATGATAGAGGAAGAGGTTTTTGGTTGAGTGTTTCTGCACCGATTATGCATGTTAAAAATGATATGAATTTTTGTGAAAATGTTATTAGTACTGGTGGAGGGGCAGCTGAAGGAATTACTGGTGTGGTAACGGTTGCAAATATGACGGAAGCTTTTCAGCAAGCAGCATGGAATTTTGGTAAAATAGTTGCTGATTCTTCGATGAAAAAAACTGGTCTTGGAGATATTGAATTTAAGATTGGCTATGAATGGTTACAGCATGAACCGGCTCATATGGAATCATATATTGGTATTGTGATACCAACTGGTAATAAAAATGAAGGCGTTTATGTTTTTGAACCAATTATTGGTCGTGGTAAATATTTTGGCGTGATGTTTGGAAGCTGCCTTGGTTTAGAAATTTGGAATAATGAGGCGGGTGACAAAAATATTCGTTATGAGCTTGCTAATCATAGTGAAATTCTTTTCAAACGGGAACAAGTACGTTCGTTTGATTTAAAAAATAGACCATGGAGCCGTTACTTACCGGTATATTTGAATCAAGCGCAAGCACAACTTGCATCCGATGAAGTTGCTCAATTTCTTTCAACACCTGGTATAAACGTGTTTACGCAAGAAGTACAAGTAACGCCAGGACTAACTCATGATATTAATACCGCATTTATTTTCTCAGTAAGAAGATTCCAGGGTGAAGTGGGATATAACTTCCTTGCAAAGCGTGGTGAAAAAGTTGAACTTAATTGTTGTTGGCAAGATGGACCAGCACTGCTTCATTTTGAAGGAGCTGGACAAACAAATCCAATTCGCACGATAAATGGTAATAAATTTTTAGAACAAACAGTAACTAATGAACCAAATTCGGCAACCGTTCTTATTCCCGTACCACTTTTAAGTTATACAACGAGTTTTATAAAAGAAACAGATCTTGATCTTAATTCTGCCGCAACTCCGGCGCTCTTTGCTAACACGTTATATGCAACGCTTGGGTTCCATTGTCAAGAAAGAGAGTATCCATTGTTTGGTAATTTTGGTGGTTCATATACATTTTCTAAGAATAATGATGCAGTCCCTCGTCGATGGGTTATATGGGCAAAAATAGGAGTATCATTTTAATATAAATGCAAATAAATTCCCCCTTGCAAGTTTATGCTTGCCGAGGGGATTTTATTTAGTTGAGATTTATTTTCTTGGTCGATATATTGTGCCAATAATGAGTTTACCAACAAAATTGTTTATTGTATTTTCTAATTCAGTAACAATGTTTGCATAATCGGCATCAGAGACGCTTGTATCATTACTTAGTGGCTCTGCTATTAAAATATCAACCATTGTGGTAAGTTTTTGTACAACATCTGCCTTTTTGCTTTCAGTTAATTTTCCATTAATTATCTGGCCAGCTGCTTTATTAAGCCATTCTGGATTAATGGATCCTGATTTAAAATAGTAAGACATTTCTTGCTTTTCGCTATAGCGTACAAATTCCATGAGTTCTTTTGAAAGTTGTTGAGATTCTGGTTCTTTTTTTTGCTCTGGTTGTTTCTTTTCTTTTTCTTGTGGATTTTTAATGCTTTTAATGACGGAGCCAATGGTAGTGGTAAAAGAAGTTGGAGTTGGTCCATGATATTCCGTCATTGAGCGAGTTTCTTTAAGTTCTGTAAGAGGTGGAGTAAAAAATGGAGTTGTTGTTGTGTGGCCTACAACACTTTTGATCATTGTTTTGAGTGATTTTCCAGATGATTTATCTAATGTTGTCTGTTTTTTGATTGCCGTAAGCAACGTAGTAGCTTTTTTATACACTGCATCAATGAGTGCTGAACCAGTTAATGTGGGATTATCTTTTTTGATTGATTTTACGATATCCTGAATGCCATCAAGGGTCAAGAGACCGTCTTTTTTATTGTAATAAAAATTTTTATATGCTTCTGTTTCAAGTTCAGCAAATTTTTTTTGTAATTCCTCTGTAGTCATAACAGGTTGTGTTGATGTAGGTGTAGTAGAGGTAGCTTTTTTTCTTGTACGAATGGGATCTTATTTTGCATAAAGGCAGTTTTAATGCATTCATCAATATTCTTTTTATCAGCGGCTGTCAGGTCAGTAGATTTTTTATCAAGTGCCTTGGCTAAGAAATCTATTGCTTTTGATTTCAAAAAGTTAGCTATATCACCAGCATCAGGATTTTTCCCCTGGCCTTCATATATTTTTTCGACTGCAAGAGTAAACCATGATTGGTTTAATGAGTTATTTTTGTAGTTATAAAAAACTCCAAGATTATGATTTGTTATGGAGAAGAAATTCTCCAGATTGCTTGATATTTTTAATGCCTTTAGCGCTTTTTCGAGTTCATCAGATTCTTGAGTTATGTGAAATATTTTAATTGTTGATTCTTGTTGTTTCTCAGGGTTTATAATAGGTTTTTCTGAAATATCTGGAAGCGGTTTTCTTTTTTGTTCAGTGGTTATTATTTGTGTTGGTATTGGGAGTGGTTGTGTTGGTGTGGGTTCAGTAGGAGTAGTTTTTTCAATAAGAGTAGTTTGTGGTTTGATGATAGTTGTTTGTTGAGTGAGTGCCGGTTCTTTTAATGAGTCAATATTAAACTTTAAAGTATTTGTTAAATAGTGCATTTTTTCTTGTACGAATGGGTCTTTGTCCATAGAAATATATTTTTTAAGAATATTTTTTTGAGTTGGTGTGAGTTGTTTAAGTGGTTGCTGTTGAATAATTTTTATGACATTATTAAGCTCTATTTTTTCTCTATAATTTAATGAGTAACCATTATTAATAACCATTAATGGTATCAGTAATAATAGGGTTGTTATTATTTTCATAGAGATGTTCCTATGTATAGAAATTTATCCGGCAAGCACATTGCCTACCGGATAAATTTTATGTATAATACTTTTATAAATTTATTAGTAAGTTAAAACTGTAAGAATACACTATTTGCCATGTTGGGAATTGCATCACTGATCGTGTTAGAAAGTTGTTTTGTCTTCATTACTTCCTTGAGTATTTCTACTGCTAAGTTTGATAAATTTGCAATAGCATTACTTGTATTTTTAATATTTTTTGCTATTATTATTTTTGCAAGCGCAAACCAAGATATCTGAAGACTATCTTGATAAATTAATGCATTGGGGTTTTGGATTGTACTCGTTTTTAGTATGTTCATTTGCGCTTTGTTGTTTTTAGCATTATTTAAATCCTTCTTGATTGTATCTAAAGCTTTTTCTGGTTCAGTTTGTAGTTTAGTTGTTACAATTGTTGGTTGGGTTGGAATTGATAGCGTTGATCTATTAATTGCTTTCTCTACTTCATTATCGATCAGGTCAAAGTCTTGGTTTTTAAGTACAGATACTTTTAGTATCGTTCTTAAAATGCCTTGTGCTTTTTCCTTTAACTCATTTTTCAATTTTGTTTTATTCTTATAGCCAAGCTTTTCCATTTCTTGTATTGCTAGATCAAACCACTCTGATTGTATTTCATTGTTGTACCAGAAAGCAATTTCATGCTTTATAGTCTTATCAACAAAATCTTGCAAGTTAGTATAAGAGTTTAATGAAAGAAAATTTAAAGCTTCTTTTGGGGTTTTAATTTCGGATAATGGTGGTAAGTCAGAGATTTCTTTTGATGGTTTTGTCTCGACTTTTTTTATTGCTTCTAGACCAACAATCTCACCTATTATTGCATACAATTGATCATCAATTATTTTATCTAGTGGTTCTTCATTTCGCACTTTTTGTAAAATGTTTCTTGCCTCACCATAAGTCTCCCTTCCCAAACTCTCATTGGTAATATTAGGATGTGTTTCTTTGAAAGAGTTGAAATAGGCTTTAATTCCTTTTTCATTTAATGATTGGTTATTTTTATCATATATTACATCTGCAATTGATTTTTCATAAGTTGATAATGTTGGTTGGTTTTCAGGAGTCTTAGTTTCTGATAGTTGTTCAGAGAGTTTAGATGGATTTTGTCGGGTTTGTGCATCAATAATACCATATATCATTTGTAATAGTTGATCAGAAATTGTTCTGTCTAATATTTTTTCATTACGCACTTCTTGTAAAATTGCAGCAGCATTATCATAGGTTTTACCCTTTAAGGTTTCAGTGGGAATATTAGGGTATGCTGCTCTTACCATGTTGATATATTTTCTAATTCCATCTACTTTTAGTATATTCTTTGTAATATTATAAAAAATATTTGCGGCTTCAGCGAATGCTTGTTTTTTTGTTAATTCAGCTTCCCATCCTCCAAAGGCTGGTACACCAACAGGCACATATTCTTTAGGTTCCTTATAGCCCCCTGCCCAGATATCGGCTTCAGCTGTTTTTCCAGCGGCAGATTTTTCAAATATACTTGGTTGAGTGGTTGTTGGAGTTGCAGTTGGAGTAACTGGTTGTTTTCCACCGAGTAAAGCGCCTCTTCCTCTTTTTGGGGCTGCTATTGCAGGTTGTTCAGTTGGAGTAACTACTTCTTGGGGTTTTGGGATTTGAGTGACAGTTATTTGTGCAGGTGTTGGTTGTTTTCCACCGAGTAAAGCGCCTCTTCCTCTTTTTGGGGCTGCTATTGCAGGTTGTTCAGTTGGAGTAACTACTTCTTGTGGTTTTGGAGTTTGAGTGACAGTTGTTTGTGCAGATACTGGTTGTTTTCCTAGCAAAGCGCCTCTTCCTCTTTTTGGGGCTGCTATTTCAGGTTGTTGCGTAGTAACTTCTTGCATAGGTTCTTGTATTCCTTCTTCATTCATGAACACATCAGGATCGAGCTTGGCTCTTTTTAATCTTACTATTCCTGCTTGAACAGCAGGATCTTCTTGTATATTTATATATTTTTTAATAATGTCTTTTTGGTCTTGGGTAAGAACACTTTTGTTTTCAACAGCTATGATAGCACTATTAAATTCTTTTTTTTCTTGTTCGGTTAAGGCATACATATTGCCGCAGGCAATAAGTGTGGCTAATGATAATATCATTTTAAAATTCTTCATGAGAAAAATCTCCTTTTTTATACTTTGATTTATTACTATTTTTATTGTTGCATAAATCATTTCAAAAATGCAATATTTTAATGTTATTTTTTATGTAATTATCCTATTATATGAGTTTATTAATTGACGAATATATTCGGTAATTGCGTGGATCATTCTCCAAAACCAATTCATTTCTTCTATTTGTTTTGGCTTTTCAGCCTTTTTTTTAAGAGGAAGATCTCGTTGCGGAACTTTTAGTTTTGGTATTTTTTCCTCTTCTACAGCTTTTTCTTCTTCATTTTTTTCTATGTTAGTTGGTTTTTTTACCTCTTTTTTTGGCAAAATTGGCTCCTTTGCTTCTGGTATTTGATATTCATATCCTTGATAAGCGGAAGATAGATCTCCTGCTCTTTGGTCACCGGCAAGAGTATTTTCTGTTCCGATTGAAGGTGGTTGATAGGGCGAGAAAGCAGGGGCAAAGAGAGATGATCTTGATCCTGATGGTCTTTGACTCGGTGTAGACTTATATCCTTTTTCAATAAATCGTGTATTGAGCTCTCGTCCCCATGGCTGTTGATTATATGATGGAGATTGCATGGTTGTTTTTGCAGGGCGGTAGTTTTTTGTGGATACAAATTTTGGTGATCTCTGTGATGAAGAAGGTATGGGTTGTGGTTGTGCTTCTGGCATTGGTTTTGATACTACGTCTGGAAATAATTCTTGTGGTATTGTTACTGGCACCGATTCGGCTGATGTTTCAGGTGCTATGTTTAAAGGGATTTTGATTTCTTTGAGAGGTGGTATGACTTTTTTTGGAATAATTGGTGGCTCTATTGGCTCCGGCGTGATTGATTTTTGTTCTTCAGGTTTTTTATTTTCATCATCTAGCTCGCCGCCTCCTTGCGGTATTTCTACTTTTGATATTTCTTCTGCTGCACGTTTATTTGTTTTTTTTGCTGCAGCATCTTCAGCAGCTTTTTTTGCTTTTTGCTCAGTGAGTTCTCTTCGTTCTTTAGCTAATTGATTTTCTTGTTTAGCAATTTCTAGTTTGGCCTCAATTTGGGTAAGACTTTGTTGTAATAGTTGTTTTTGTTGATTTTGTATTTGAGCAATTTTTTGTTCATATGCAATTTTAGCTGATTGATCAGCCGCTTCAATATTTTGTTCTTTTATATCTATTTCAGTAAGTTTCTGTTGCAGATCTTTTTCTAGTTCAATCTTCATTTCTTTTGTTTTTTCTATTAAGTTTTCTTTTATTTGTTGTGATTGTACATCAACAGTTTCTAGCTGTGTAGCATGTTTTTTAGTTAGGTCTTGTATTAATTTTTCTGTTTGCGCTTGCATCCCTTCTATCATTTTATGAGAATCTGTTTTTGCTTGTTCTTTTTGTATATCAAGTTTTTGTAATTCGTTAGTATAAGTTTGTATTTGTTGTTGTAGATCTTGTCCTTGTTGAATAGTTTTTTCTTTAAGTTTTGCAAGTTCCGTATCCCTAGCTTGTTGTTCTTGTGCTTCAATAGCTTGTTGTTCAAGATTTATTTTAGTAAGTTCCTGTTGTAATAATTGCTCTGTTTTAGGTTCAAGAGCTTCTATTTTTATTGCGGATTGTGCTTCTATCTGTGCAGTTTCTCTTTCTATAGCTTTTATTTTTGATTGTAGTTCGGCAAGTTTTTGTTCTAGATGTTCTTGTTCTATTTTAGTGCTTTTTTGTTGTAATGTTTTTTGTTCAGCAGCAATTTTTTGAGTTAATAATTCTTTTTTTTCTTGATTTTTTTGCGCTAGTTTTTCAAGTTCCTCGTTATTATTTTTTTCTAATTGAGCAAGTTGCTCATTTTCTTCTTTTAAAAGTTTAGTTTGTAGTTGTTCATTTTTTATGGCTCTTTCCGTTTTTTGTTGTTGGCGTATTTGTTCATTAATGAGATTATCCTTTTCCAATTCTACGAAATCTTTTTCTAATTTTTCTATTTTTGATTGTATTTGTTCAAGAGTTTTCATATGTTTTTCTTTTATGATTTCGTTTTTTTCTCGAGTAATTTCTTGCTCTTTAATATATTCTTGTTGCATGAGTTGTTCGTGTTTAGTTTTTAATTGAATTATTTTTTGTTTATACTCTTCTTGAGATTTTTGTTTTTCAATTTCATGTTCGGCTTCAACTTGAGTCAGATTTTTTTGTAATTGTTCTTGTTTGGTAGCAATTTTCTGAGCTAATAGCTGCATATTTTCTTGATGTATTTGAGTTATTTGTTGGAGATTTTTTTGTTCTTCAAGATCTAATTCAGTAAGTTGGCGCTTTTCTTCCTGTAGAAGTTCAACTTCTTGTTGTTTAAATTCTGCAAGTTTTGCATCTTTTATTTGTTGCTCTTTTGTTTTAATAGCTTGCTCTTCAATATCTATTTTAGTAAGTTCTTCTTTCAATTCTTGTTGTGTTTTAGTTTTAAAAGCTTCAACGTTTATTGCAGATTGTTCTTTTGCTTTTTGCGCTGCTTGATCAATAGCTTGTAGCTCAGTAGTATGAGTTTGTGTAAGCTCTTGTAATTCTTGTTGTGTTTTAGTTTCAAGAGCTTTTATTTTTATTGTGGATTTTTCCTTTATTTGAGTTGTTTCTGTTTCAATAGATTTTATTTGGTTTGTTAGGTCAATAAGTTCTTGTTCTAAAAGTTTTTGTTTAATTTCATTATTTTTTTTTGTTTGCTCAATTTTTAATTTATTTTCTTCTGCAATTTTTTGTTTCTTTAAGGCTTGCAGATTTTCTTGCGCCTTTATTTCAGCAATTTCTCGAGCAGCTTTTTCTTGTGCAGCTTCTTCAGCTACTTTTAATGTTCGTTGTGCGTGAGTTGATACCGAAGTTAGTGGTTCTGGGCTGCGAAATAAAATTGCAAGATCGCCTGCTTGTTCATCTGGAGTTGCATATATAGTAATAGATAAATTAGTTTGCGCTGTGCTCGATGGTACTTTTGCTAAAAATCCACCGGGAATTTGAACATAGTCTTGCACGTTTAATTGTTGTCCAATATTTTCTGTTGTTTCATTTGCTTTATTAGTTGTTATTATTAAATCTGATTCTTCTCTTCCTGCTTCTTTTATAGCATTTCGCCATGCATCTATAGGGATTGGTTGCAGGGAAGTTGTGTCATTCATCATATCAATAAACCTTGTAATTGGAGTGCTTGGAATGATTGTAGGTATGTCATGCGGATATTCAGAAGATGGTATAAAGGATTGTTCTTGATAGGGTGATATTGCTTGTGAAGGTAATGTTTTTTTTCCGGTAGAAAAAACTGAACCAGTTGCGGTGCCTGATGTTTTTGGTGGAGTAAGTGTAACAGAAGAAGGTATTTGTGTTTTACCTGTTCTTTGTTGTCCACTAGAGCTTACAATGCTAGGTGTTTTTTGTGTTGTTCTTTTAATTGCACTGCCAACTTGTCTCATTGCAGATGATGTATGGATTGGTAATAACAGGATGTATAAAAACAGGATGTGTTTAATTATTGTAGAGAGCATAGTTTTATTCACCACTGCTAGGCCCTCCTAAATTTTGTTTACGTTTTTGTTTTTTTTGAGGTGTAAGAGGGGGTATAATAATTTTATATATATCTAATTTTTTTATTCCTGATTCCTTTTTGATTTCTTTTTTTTGTTCTTGTATAAAATCTTTTATTTTTTCAATGGCAGTTATAGTGTCATAAAGTTCTCCAAGAATGCTATTTGCCGCAAGAGGAAATAATAATTTTTCTCTATTATCTATCTCATCTATTTTTTTATCGGTGACGTTTTTTTGTATATTAAATGTGCTTAATATGGTGAGTTTTGCTTGTAGATCAGGCTTGGTTGTTAAAACGGTTAGTATCGTTGGAGCATAACTTGGAGAAGAACTGCTATTTATTGAGCAGATAAAACCTGTTTTAATTTTATAAACTTGAAAAGATATGCTATCGGTTGTAAATATATCAGGATTAGAAATATTTGTTTCAAATAAGTTTAAAACTTTGTCTTTTAAGGGTGAAGAGTTAAGAAGGTTAGTTGAAATAAAATAGGGAACTAAGTTTTGATTTTTTGCATCGTCAAGATATGAGAGAAAATCTGAAATTGTTACTATTTCATTGTTTTGTACTCGTGTAATAAGGTCGATAAATGGAAAAGTTTTTGGTGGTGTAGCTGCTATTTCTGCCGCTTCCTCTTTTATTTTTTTCGCTGTGTTTTCCAGATCCTTAAAAAACGTTTGTGCTTTAATAACTTCTGGTTCATCAAGAGAGCCTTTTTCAAGATTTATAATTAATTGACTGGCTTTATTTTTTGATTCTCGCGGTATTTGTCCAATAGTTTGTATTAGTTCAAGAGTTGGTTTATATTTTTGTGCAAGAGCCGTTTGTTTTTGTTCTTTTTCTTGTTCTTTTGCTTTCTCTTCTTCTGTTTTGACTATTTCAATGACAGGTTCTGTGGTAATTTCTTCTGTTGATTGCGGGATAATAGGAGGTATAGATTCTGTTTTTACGCTAGTTTCTTGGGCTACTTTTTGTATTCGTTCGCTTTCAGCCATTACGGTATCGTAAAGAGCTTCAAGTTCGGTATTTGTTGCTAAGGGAAATAAGAAAGTATCAATTGGTTCTATTTTTTCATCATTAATGGTTTGTCTGATGTTAAAAATGCCTAATCGAGCGAGCTTGTCGTCTATAGTTTTTGGTCTTGCTAATTTGGTCAGTATGACGGGAATGTTTTTTTCTTTTTTATATAAATTACTATTGATTAAACATATAAATCCTGCCGGTATTTCATGAGCTTGAAAAAAAATAGTATCTTTTTCGTTTTTAAACGCATTGGTAGTGGAGATACTTTTTTGAAATAAAGTTTCAATGTTCTTTTTGTCCTCTAAATCTAAAGTATTTATGCACGTTTGTGCAATAAGGTAGATTTTTAAATTTTGTTTTTTTGCATCATCAAGATAATGTAAAAACTCGGTAATGCTTATTGGCTTATTAGTTTTTAGGTTTTGAATAAGTGCTTGAAGTGGCTTTTTTTTGGGTTGAAGTGATTTTCTAGTATTTCCCATCATACAAATAGAATTTATAGGTATGATGAGACAGAATAAGAATGCGATGATTTTTGGTGCATTCATTATATAACCTTATTCATGGGCTTATCGTTTGAATTACTATTTTTCTCTTTTTTAAAATACTGTTTTATTGTTGATTATTTCAATAGGACATAATAGATTACTCTTTTTTGCGTGAATTAATTGAGTTATTTGGATATATAAAAAAACAATTATTGCTATTAGGATATTGTAAAGTATACGATAGGTATAAGAAAGAGGCATGAGAGATTTAAAAAAAAAGGAAAAAATATGATAAAAAAGTGGTATATAATTGCATTAATAATTTTTTGTATAGAATCTCCTTTTTTTGGATTATATGCATGTATGATAACTTTTATTAATGATTCTCATGGAGCTGTATTGATTCATAATAAAAATGAAGGTACTAGTTTTATTCTTAATAAAAATGAAAGACGTCGGTTTGGCAGCAGTGATAAACATACAAATTTTGATGTGTGTGTTAAGCAATCGCGTCCAGCATTATTTAGGATTCTTTATGCATGTCAACAAAATGCATGTGGTAAAACTGGTAATCCTCAAATAAAATTTTCTGATTTAGAAAAAGGTCAAGGTGCAGCACAGTTATTTACTATTATAAAAAATGAAGCTCCTGCTACATCGATGGTGCGTGAGTTGCCCATGATACAACAAAAAAATTTGTAAAGTATGCGGTGATGAGTGAGTATTAAGAGGAAGATTGAAGAGAAGAAGAATTAAGATTAAGAAGAAGAAAAAGAAGCAAGAAATAAGAGAAGACCCCAATTAGATTGGGGACCCAACCTACATAAGAATTACGGTTTTTAATGCAGAGGGTATTCTTATAAATACCCCCTGCACCCCCATACATCCTCCTTCGCATAAAGCTTCGGAGGACAGGCAAACATTCTCTTTGATCCCTTATCGAGTTAAAAACCCTTACGCCGATAACTTAGAAAGACTTATTATCGGGAAGCCCATGTCCATAAGAATGGCCAGAACTTCGGTTTAACTCGACATGTATTTACATATAAAATTTTAATTGAATTAGTACATGTCGGGCTGTAGCGAGGTTCTAGCGCTTCTTAGCGATATGGGCCTCCCAATAATGAGTCTTCGAAATTATTGGCGTAAGGCTTACAGCTCGATAAGGGATCAAAGGGAATGTTTGCCTGTCCTCCGAAGCTTTATGCGAAGGAGGATGTATGGGGGTGCAGGGGGTTGTTACAAGATTACCCCCTGCATTAAAAACCGTAGTTCTTATGTAGGTTGGGTCCCCAATCTAAATTGGGGTTTTCTCTTACTTCTTACTTCTTAATTCTTATTAATTCTTCTTCATTAACTCTTTGATCTTTTATTTTCAGGAGCATCACCAGAAACCAAATTAAGTTGATCAAGTTCAGCATTACGTCGTTTTTCTAAATCTTGACTATTAAACTGTACAATATTGAGGTTAAATAAACGATGTACAATGTCAAAGCGGATATGAGTCATCATTTCACGAAACATATCAAAAGCTTCACGTTTATATTCAATAAGAGGATTCTTCTGGCCCCAACCACGTAATCCAATGCCCTCTTTAAGATGATCAAGATTAAGCATGTGTTGACGCCATGCGGAATCAATGGTTTCTAAGACAAGCCATTTTTCTGCAGAGAGAAGTATAAGTTTATTTTGTTGATTTCTATACTGGTCATAATGTTCAAGTAAAAATTTAATTAAATCTGTTTCAAATGTTTCTACATTGGCAGTATTAATTTTTGATGTTTTAAAATCTTGAGGTTTAAGAGCGGTCATGTACTCTAATGCCTCATATATTTTTGTAATTTGATCAGGTTTAAGGTCACGATTTGGTGCATTATATGCAATGAGTTCTTGTATAATTGTTATGATAAAATCACGAATAAGTTCATATATTCGTTGATCTCCTTCTAAAGCATCAAGACGATAATTATAGACAACAATTCGCTGTTGATTGAGGACGTCATCATATTCTATTAAATGCTTACGATTATCAAAATTATGTTTTTCAACTCGTTCTTGCGCTCGTTCAATTGTTTTTGAAACCATACGTGATTCAATTATTTCATCTTCTTGCATGCCAAAAAATTGCATTTTCTTTTTGAGAGAATCTCCGGCAAAGATACGTACAAGATCATCTTCAAGAGATATATAAAAACGTGATTCCCCTGGATCGCCTTGTCGACCGGCGCGACCACGTAACTGATTATCAATACGTCTACTTTCGTGTCGTTCGGTTCCCAAAATATAAAGGCCGCCTGCTTCTATTGATTCCGGTGTAAGTTTAATATCAGTGCCGCGACCTGCCATATTAGTTGCGATGGTAATACGGCCTGATTCTCCTGCATGGGCAACAATTTCTGCTTCTCGTGCATGGTTTTTAGCATTAAGAACTTCATGAGGGATTGCATGGGCTTTTAAAATAGCACTTAATAATTCTGATGTTTCAACAGCAATGGTACCAATAAGAACTGGTTGTCCTTGCGCGTGACGCTCTGTAATATCTTCAACAATAGCTTTATATTTTGCATTTTTTGTCAAAAAAATAAGATCAGGCATATCTTCTCTGATCATTGTACGGTTGGTAGGAATAGAGATTACGTCAAGCTTATAAATATTATGAAATTCTTCACTTTCTGTTGCAGCAGTACCAGTCATTCCCGCTAATTTTGCGTACAATCTAAAAAAGTTTTGTAAGGTAATGCTTGCAAGTGTTTGACTTTCACGTTCTATCTCAACATTTTCTTTAGCTTCTATTGCTTGGTGTAAGCCGTCACTATATCGGCGGCCGGGTAAAATACGTCCGGTAAATTCATCAACAATAAGGACTTGGTTATTATCAACAACATATTCAACATCTCGTTTAAAAAGAACATGAGCTCGGAGAGCTTGATTGATGTGATGAAGTAGTTGCATATGTTCGACTAAATAAAGATTGCTAATGTTGAATGCTGCTTCTATTTTATCAACGCCAGATTCTGTCAATAATACCGTACGCGCTTTTTCATCAACCTCATAATCTTCAGTCTGTTTTAAATGAGAAACAACACGATCGGCGTCTCTATATAAAGTACTTATTTCCTCTGATGAACCTGAAATGATTAATGGAGTACGTGCTTCATCAATTAAAATTGAATCAACTTCATCAACAATGGCAAAAGTAAGACCTCGTTGCACAAGATCTGTTTTACGAAATTTCATATTATCACGCAGATAATCAAATCCAAGTTCATTATTGGTGGCATAGAGTATATCAGCAGCATATGCTTCTTGACGCTCAGCATCAGACATAGAATTTTGTAAGCATGCTACGTTAAGACCAAGAAATGTATAAATAGGACTCATCCATTCAGAGTCACGGCGAGCAAGATAATCATTAACAGTAACAAGATGAGCTCCTTTTCCCGTTAATGCGTTGAGATAGAGAGGGAGTGTTGCAGTTAATGTTTTTCCCTCACCAGTTTTCATTTCAGCAATTTTTCCTTGATGCAGAACAAGGCCACCCATGAGTTGTACGTCAAAATGACGTTGTCCTAATGTTCTTTGTGATGCTTCTCGTACAACCGCAAATGCTTCTGGTAAAATGTCATTGATGCTTTTCCCTGCTGCCAACTGCTCTTTAAGTTCAACCGTTTTATGTGCAAGTTGTTCATCAGAAAGAGAGCTTATATATGGTTCAAGGCTGTTAATATGCTCTACAACAGGTTGTAATTTTTTGAGTTGTCGTTCATTGTTTGTGCCGATTATTTTTGCGATTATCCGCGAGATCATGGTAATCCCCATTTCATTAGGTTTTTTAAGGCATGCTACTCTTTGCAAGAGTAGCAAAAAAATATAATTTGCTCAATATGGAGAATGCAGAAATTTGTTTTTATTTATTATGGCAGATAGTATATTAAAATAAAAAACTTTTAATTTTTTGACTAAAAAGTTTTTTTTTATAAAAAGAACTTCTTTTAATGTGAGAGATCATTTATTATAAGATCGTCATAATAATCAATTCTTAGAGATGAAAAAAAGGGATATTTATGAAAATAATGGGTGTGATATGTACGATAGTTATGTGTATGTTTATCGTATTAGTATGTCAAGGATTTAAAGATCTTAAACGAGAAAATGTTTGTATCGAGAGTATTATACAACAGCAAGATTATTCAGAAAATGGGGATGAATATGGATGTAATGATAATGATTTACATGAATATGAACATTTTGTGTGCGATCAAGTAATTGCACCAAAGCCATCAGCAGGAATGGTGCTTGGTATAAAGATGGCGGGATATATATTGATAAAATTTATTATGTTAAAAGAAGCATTGCGTCGCTATTGTATGATGTTTAAAAATATGATTAATACATTGGTTCAATGTGTCGTATCATAAATAGAGTATTAATAATAAAAATAAACATATGAATTATTAGAGCAATGAGTGAATAAAGAAAAGCATGAATTTGCGTTGTTTGTTGAATTACTGTCTGTGTTGTTACAAAAAATAGTGCCAGATACAGTCTTTATTATTACGGATGAAAAATTATTTCATCGTATAACGACGGTGTTGCGCGCACACCTTGATCAGGAGTGTATTGTATTTGATCGAATCCTGTATGCATATTGTACCATTGTTGCTTTGTCTGGCAAAAAACAGATACATATGAAGCTTAAATCAAAACATTTTACTCATACATTTAATCCCTCAATTACTTTTTTATTGCCAATGCTTAAAAAAGATGATTATGAAGGAGCTTTGTATTCACTTGTCGAGACGGGAGTGACAACTGTTCAATTAGTGATAACGAGAAAGACACATACGTCATGGTCTAGTGAACGTGATATGGATCGTGCGCAGAGAATATTTATTGCAGCGGCAGAACAATCAAAAAATTATTGTTTTCCGCTTCTTAAAGCACCTGTTTTGTTGGAGCAAGCGTTGCATGCTCTGCAGAGCAACTCTACAAACATATTTTTTGATCCGACGGGGAAACCTTGTTTTTCGGTAATGCGCGAGCTTTATGATAATCAACCGCAGGATGTAGTGCTTTTAATTGGCCCTGAAGGTGATTTGAGTAATGAAGAAAAAAAAATGATAAAAGAAAAGAATTTTATTTTTTGTGCACTTACGCCTACGGTATTGCGATCTACACAGGCAGCAGCTCTCAGTGCTGGTTTGGTTCGTTCTCTTTTGACTATGCCTTTCCTTTAAATGTATTGCAAATAGTATTGCATTTTTGTTGATTTTTTATATTTTTGATTATTACACTGTTTAAGATGAGAGAATTTTTCAGGTGGGTTGTAGGAGGGGTGTGATGGAAAACAGAACAATAGGAATGTACCGTTTAATTATTATTGTGATTATTTTTAGTGCAAGTATATTTTTTTTAAATAATAATAAAAAAATAATTACGACTAATACTCATATTGATGTGCTTTGTAATACGACAAATTCTGCGGTAAAACATTGTTTAGAATATACCTATGAGCAAATGAATTCATTATTTGTTTCTCATGATATTGATTTGATTGTTAAAGTTATTAATCAATGCAAAGAGCATTGTAACTATGAGCTTGTTGAAAAGATTATACAAGAAACTCCCTCTTTTTTATCACATGAGGAAAAGATGATGATTCTTTTTGGTTTAGTTGCTCATTATAAGACAAAAAAAAATATACAATATGATTTATTAGATCTTTTATTGAAGTATCCAATACTGTATAGTAAAACCCCTATTTTATTGTCATTGGCACGCAGTAAATATTCAGATACTATCGCAATTTTTATTAATTGGGGTAAAGATCGACAAAAAAATGCAGGACATTCATGCTTGTTGACTGCATATATTGAGCAAGCTTTTATGAATGCCATCGAAGAAAATGATTATAGAGTTATTGAAATTATGTTGAGCAAAAAGGTTCGCGTAGGGCAGAATCAAGCAACAGCTTTTTTATGGGATATTGTCGAAAATAATAAAAATAGTGCATTAATATCATTATTAGTACGTCATGCACGTGCTGATGTTAATAATACAAGTAATGGGAAGACCTTGCTTATGGCGGCAGTTGAAAAAAATAATATTGGAATGATTCGTGCATTGCTTGATGAAGGTGCAGTTGTTGATCGTGTTGTTGATGCGCAAAAAGGATCAGCTCTTACTATTGCGATGCAATATAAATATGATTCCATTGAGCAGTTATTGCGTGAATATGGTGCAGCCTAGTTCTTCCACTGCATGTTTTTTTAAATGTAATGGCATAAGATAATCATTGGTATAGTTATTATGGTGAAAAGCTTGAAGTCCCAGGTGAGCAATTGTATTAATTGAACAGAATTCAATAATAGGTTGAGTGATAATTGCCTGATTGCCCAAAGCGTTGATGATAAGATTATGATGCAATACAACTCCATTGCCAATAAAATTGATTGATTGTGTTGGCACTTTTTGTTGTATATCATCAAGAAAAGCATCAATTTTACCGTATCCCTTACTTATGATTTGATCATGGTGTGCAATGAGATAATAAACGTCATTGTTAAAAGCGTTGAGCAATACAATCGTATGCATATAATTTTGATTATATGTTTCGATAAATAGTGCATCAAGAGCATCGATACTAATCAACGGTATATGCGTAGCGCAATGAATGCCATTTGCCGATGCAATAATGGAGCGTAAGGTAGAAAATGGACCTGGTCCTCCGTTAACAGCGCAAAAAGCAAGTGATGAGAGGGTGACATTATTTTTTGTTAATAACGTATTAAGTAATGGTATGAGCAGCTTGCTTGTATGGCGCTTATCTTCTTGAATGATATCGTGGAGTTTGTTGTTAATGAAAAGCGCCATTTCAAAAGTATGATAATTGGTTTGAATTGCTATGTATGAATGCATTATATCTCACGTACGATTTTTACATTTTTGTTGTTGATAAAAAAGACTAAATGAATCATATTCGATAGTTTTTTCTTTTTTTAAAATTATTTTACCACAATTTAAACATTTCCACCCTTCAAAATTGAGAGGATGATCAAAAAATGTTTGTAATACAAGTAATCCATCGCATTTTTGGCACTTCATAACAACTACCCCTTTCCTACTATAAGCCTATCACTATAAGACAACAGTAATAACGATAGTGCTGATCTGCTCTAAGTTGTTTTCCTTTTTACTTGTCAAGCTAAAGCATAATTATGCTTTTTGTCAATCAACTTTATCATCAGGTATTTCATGAAAGCGTCTATAATCAAGATATGCACGTAAAATGAGCGCAGCAGCGATTGCATGAGAATGTAATTTATCAGCTTTTGAGCGTGTTGTTTTTATTTGAGCTGCCTGTTGACTGGTAAATCGTTCATCCCAAAAATGCCATTCTATAGCGGGAAATATTTCTTTGAGCGTATTAGTTAGAGCGATAATTTTTTTAGTTTGATCACTTTCTGTGCCACGTAATGTTGTTGGTAGACCTACAATGATAACTGAAATGTTTTCTTTGATGATTGTTTTTTGTAAAAATTCATTGAGAATTGTTGTTTTTGTTGTGTCATAGGGACGAGTAATAATGCCAAGCGGATCAGAAATAGCAATGCCGGTCCAACGATCACCAATATCAAGAGAAAGAATACGCATTATTTTTGGGCCTCTTATCTAAATATTAAAATTTAAGTATACTGAATTTGTTTACATTATAAAAATTTTTTTTCCAGGAGATATACTATGGTAAACCTAGCTGAGGTAGTGCAACAAATAAGTAATTTTGTTGTTGGTTGGCCGTTGATGATTTACGTTATAACTATTGGTCTTTTTTATACCATCGCATTACGTGGTATTCAATTTAGATATTTTTTTACTGCCTTAAAAACGGCAGTCTGTCCAACAAAAAAAAATCAACCCACGGGTGACGTAACGCCCGTTCAAGCATTTTTAAACACTATTAATTCCAATTTGGGTAATGGTACCATTGCGGGAATGGGTAATGCAATTTTTCTTGGTGGACCTGGTGCTGCATTATGGGTGATTGTTTTTGGTTTTATATTAATGTCAGTGAGGTTTGCGGAAGTCTATTTGAGTACGATATATGGTGGTAAAATTACGCAAAAGAATATTCTTGGTGGGCCGATGTTGTATTTAAAAGATATTCCTGGCGGTGCATTTATGCCAACTATATACGCAACTTTATGTTTATTGTTTGGCTTAATTGGCGGTAATCTTATGCAGGCTAATTCCGTAGCGGTAAGTCTTGCTGCTACGTATGGAATTACTCAATTAACGAGTGGCATTGCATTGCTTTTATTTGTTTTATACATTCTTTTTGGTGGCGCACAGCGTATTGTTAAAATTTCTGTCGCCATTGTTCCGCTCAAAGTTGTTGTGTTTGTCGTTTCTTCTTTTACTGTTTTATTATTTCATTACAAATCTCTTTTTGCAGCACTTATTCTTATCGTAAAAAGTGGTTTTGGTCTTCAGGCATTTGGCGCAGGTATTGTTGGATTTAGTTTGCAGCAAGTTATAGCAACGGGTATGTCACGTGCTATATTCGCTACTGAATCAGGGCTTGGTACTGCTGCTATTTTATTTGGTTCAACAGGTAATGATGATGCGGTGCAAAATGGTTTCATGGGAATGGTTAGTACATTTATTAGCACATGCGTTAGTTTTATTGTTGCATTGTGTATTGTGGTATCAGGGGTGTGGGGAAGTGGTTTAGATAGTACTGCATTGACTATCGCATCTTTTGATACGGTGTTTGGTGTGTATGGTGGATGGATTGTAAGTTTCCTTGCGGTTAGCTTTGGGCTAGGTGTTTTAGTTTCTTATGCGTATGTTGTTCGATCTGTGTGGCTATTTTTAACTAATAATAGATTTTCTTTGTTGTTTAATATGATATACGCTTTTTGTTCATTTGCGGGAGCATTAGCAGCAATAGAGTTAGTGTGGGATTTATGTAATCTTGCAATTGCTGGGGTGCTTTTTATTAATTTATATGGTTTAGTCATGTTATTGCCAAAAATTAAAACAGAGCTTCTTGCTAAACTTGATGGGTATAAAGCATAAAAATAGTTTTATGGTTACACCACTTTTAATGCCGGAAATTTTTCCTGTAACGTGCCATACTGATTTTGTAGGACAAGGATCTATCTTTGTTGCAATTGAAGGATATGCTGATAATGGTCTCTATTATGTAAGACAGGCGATTGAAAAAGGCGCACGTACTATAGTTGTGCGCCATGGTACTTTATTTGATGAATCATTACGCGATTATATCAGTGAATATAATATTTCTGTTGAATATGTTGATAATACAAGAAAAGCATTGGCTTTATTGAGTGCTGAGCAGGCAGGCAATCCTGCTCAGCATCTTAAAATTATTGGTATCACTGGCACAAAAGGTAAAACAACAACATCATTTTTGCTTGAGCATATTATGGATACGGCTGGGCATAAAACAGCGCTTATTAGTTCTGTTCAAAATCGTATTTGTGGCCATAATTTTTCTGCACCGCTCACTACTCCTCAACCAGATTATTTACATCAATTTTTAAAACTATGCGTGGAAAATTGTGTTGATTATGTAATTATGGAAGTTGCGGCACAAGCTTTGACGCTGCATCGTGTTGAGGGGATTCGCTTTTGTGGTATTATTTTTACCAATTTTTCTCATGAACATTTAGAGTTTTATGCAACATTGGATGATTATTTTAACGCAAAATGTTTATTATTGACCATGGCAGCGCCAGGAGCGCCGATACTTATTAATAGAGATAATGAACGGTGCGCACAATTATTATCCACGTACGTGGATAAAGTTATTGGATATGGATTTACACAACAAAGAATTGGATACACAGGTAGTCATCTTTCAAAATCTACCACGAGTATTAATGTACGAATAAAATATCATGATATATTTATTAATACCAAATGCTTTAAACTTTTTGGTGACTATAATGCATATAATGTATTAGCTGCAACAAGTATGGCGTTATCATTAAAAATTGATGGAGATTCTGTAGCACGAGGATTGCAATCATTTTCTGGTGTCCCTGGAAGATTGCAGGAATATATTCTTGCCAATGGTGCTCGTTGTTTTATTGATTATGCGCATAATCCAGAATCATTTTATGCAGTATTATCAACCTTGCGTTTATTGACGAGCCATTTGATTGTGCTTTTTGGTGCTGGCGGCGGTAAAGATAAATTGAAACGGCCGATTATGGGCTCTATCGCCGCTGAAATTGCTGATATTGTTGTTATAACATCAGATAATCCACGGTTTGAAGATCCTGTTGAGATAGCTGATGAGATTATTGATGGTATTGCTTTGCATGCTCGTCATAAAATTGTTTATGAGCTCGATCGGAAAAAAGCAATTGAACAGGCTTATTTTTTATCTGACCAAGGTTCTATTATTGCATTATTAGGTAAAGGGCCTGATGAATATCAGATTATTGGAAAGACAAAATATTATTTTAGTGAAAAAGAAATCCTTAGGCGGTTATAAAAAATTATGTCTATTTTTTTGTGTTTTATTGCTTGCTTATTGGATTCTTTATTTGATATTCTGCAAATAGAATTAAATAATTAAATTCTTTATTGTTTAATAATAAACAAAGGGAAAATTTAATGAATAATGTAAAAATAGTTTTGTTTATAGTGATTGTTTTTTTTTTTAGACCAATTTTTGTGGCTGAGAATCAAAAAAATGATGAGTCTTTGAGTGAAGAAAATAGTCTTGCTGAAAATAGTTGGCAAGAATGTCTTCAAAAATTATCAGAAGTCAAGTCTTGGAATTTTAAAGATAATACGGTTACTAAACAATGGATAAATAGTGCTATCAATGCTGCAATGAATAGCAAATTTGAGAGATTGAAACAAGAACTTCATGATAAACTTATAGAAGTGTTAAGTGAAAAATTTAATAATAAAATATTAGTATCTGAACAATGGATAGTAATTGGAGATATAGTAAGCATTTTTAAAAGGAAGCTAGAGGATAAGCAGGATGAAAGAGATAAAATAAAAAAAAAATTTGAGAAGTTGTTGCTAATGGTAAGTAGTGATGTGAAAGGCAATGTAGATTTAGTATGGAAGGATAAAATTATTAATTTAGCAGCACAATTGATTAAATTAAAAATGGAAAAAAATGCTATATATGGTCAAATAAAAAAAGCAATTAAAAATTATAATGAAGGACTTTGGCTTAATTTTTATAGTATATGGCAGGATGAACAAGATAATGTTATTGGGGAAATAGAGAAACAATTGACGATAAAAACATTGCCAAAGATTATACATACAACACCTAAAATGCTTAATAAAAAAAAAATAGGTGAACAAGATAAATCTTTAGAGATATTGTTAAAAGAGATGGAAACAAAAAACTGGGCTGTTAGTAATATCTGGAAGGAGCACATAGTTGCACGAGCGAAATTTTTTATTGATAAGGGCGATGATAAAAAAAATATTCTTGAAAAAATAAATGATGCATTTATGTCTCATATAAAGATTGTTCAAGAAAGAGGAGTATGGTCTAATCTATTTTCAGAAGATACGGCAGAGATAGAAAAGATGAAGAGAATACAAAGTGAAATTATCAAGGAGATAGAAAAAAATCAAACTAAAAAAGAAAAAGATGATGAAGAATGGAAATTAATAATAGAAGAGAGAGGAAAACGTCGATATGAACGAGAATTGGGTAATCAACAAGCGCAAGATGAATGGAGAAAACAAGGTGATAAATGGGGAGAAGACGAAAAGGAAGCAATAAATAAGATAAAAAGAAAAATAGAACAGCAAAAACAAAAAGAGGAATCAGAAAAGAGATCACAAGAACTTGAAAAAAAAATACAAGAAAAACAAGAAGAATTTAAGCAATTACAAAATGTAAGACTAGAAAAAGAAAGGTTAGAAAAAGAAAGGTTAGAAAAAGAATTAGCTGAAGAAGAAAAAGCGAGATGGAAACGAGCTCCAGAGCAAAAAAAACGATTAAAAAGAGTGTTTGAATATCGACGACTTAAGAAAGAAAAAGCATTGCAGTAAAAAATACCACAGCAATTTTTACTTGATTTAAATCAATTAACTAAATTTAAATAGCTTACATTGTAAAGCGGTCTCTTTTATCAAATCTTATTCTCTTGTTGTATTTACAATATCTTGATTTGATCGTACACTCTACGAAAGATACAAGATACGTATTGTAGATATTTTTATAGCAAGGAGGATCATGAATTTATCATATTGTCTTATTCTTGGTTTTATAGGATTGCTTGGCCTGGCGGTTGTGGCAATTCTTTTTTATTCGATTAAAAAATTGGCTGTCAATAATGAAAAAGCTCAGCAGATTGCCGCAGCAATTCATGCAGGAGCGATGACTTTTTTGCGTGAAGAGTACAAAGTAATAACGGTAGTGGTTGCGGTAGTTGCTTTTATTGTAGCGCTGATATTTAAAAGTATTTTGGCTGCATTGCTCTTTATGTTTGGTGCTTTTATCTCTATGCTCATTGGATTTATAGGAATGATTGCTGCCACACACGCGAATGTACGAACTACCATTGCAGCAAAAGAATCAGGTGAAGCGGCAGCATTTATGGTTTCATTTTATGGCGGCGGAGTTATGGGATTTGCGGTAGCAAGTTTTGGTTTATTGGCACTTACTAAAATTTTTTTTATTTTTGGTGATCATCCTGATTTTGTAGTACTATTGACCTGTTTTAGTTTGGGTGCAAGTTTGGTTGCTTTTTTTGCACGCGTGGGAGGCGGTATTTTTACTAAGTCAGCAGATGTTGGCGCGGATTTAGTTGGTAAAGTTGAAGTGGGTATTCCTGAAGATGATCCTCGTAATCCTGCAGTAATTGCTGATAATGTTGGTGATTGTGTTGGTGATACGGCAGGCATGGGAGCTGATATTTATGAATCCTATGTTGGAGCAATTGTTTCAACGGTTATATTAGCAATTGGTTCAGAAATGGAAGCTGAATATATTATTTTTCCTTTGATTCTTGCTGGTATCGGTTTGATTAGCTCTATTATTGGATTATTATTTAATATGGTTGCTCGATGTGAGCCTGCTGCAATGCTTCGCAATGCTACGTATGTGGCAATTGCTGTATTTCTCGCAATAACATTTTTTTATCAATCATCTGTTGGTATTGATAAAATGCTTTTTGTGCCGATAGTTCTTGGATGTTTATCAGGAGTAGTTATTGGTGCAATTGCTGAATATTACACAAGTGGTAAGCCAGTGATGAATATTGCAGAAAGTTCACGCTCTGGTGCCGCAACAAATATTATTTATGGTCTTTCTGTTGGTATGGAATCAACAGCTGCTCCTGTCATTATTTTGAGTATTATTGTATTGATTGCTAATCAGTTTGGTGGATTGTATGGAATTTCAATAGCTGCAGTTTCTATGCTTTCAACTGTTGGTATTACGATGACTGTTGATGCGTATGGTCCTATCGCCGATAATGCTGGTGGTATAGCGGAAATGGCCGGATTTGGTCCAGAGGTGAGAAAAATTACCGATAAGCTTGATGCATTGGGTAATACAACTGCGGCAATTGGTAAAGGCTTTGCAATTGGTTCGGCATTGTTAACAGCTCTTGCAATATTATCCGCGTATGCTCAACAAGCAGATATGAAAATACTTAATATTTTAGATCCATATATTTTAACAGGTGTATTTATTGGCGCTACCGTTCCATTTGTAGTTTCAGCATTAACAATGCGTTCAGTGAGTGATGCGGCAATGAAAATGGTGATTGAAGTACGACGTCAATTTAAAGAAATTCCTGGTATTATGGCTGGAACTGCAATGCCTGATTATGAACGGTGCATTGCAATTAGCACCAAGGCTTCATTGAAAGAAATGGTGTTGCCCGGAGTTTTGACTATTTCTGTTCCGGTAGTAGTTAAATATGCACTTGGTAATCATGTTCTTGGCGGAGTGTTGGTTGGTTCAACGGTTGTTGGAGTGTTACTTGCGCTTTTGATGGCTAATAGTGGTGGTGCATGGGATAATGCAAAAAAATATATTGAAGCCGGAAATTTAGGTGGTAAAGGTTCTGTTGCGCATATGTCAGCGGTAATTGGTGATACCGTTGGCGATCCTTTTAAGGATACATCAGGACCTGCTCTTAATATTTTAATTAAGTTGATGTCGATCGTTTCATTATTGCTTGTCCTTGTTGGATAATATTAAAAATATTGAGTTCTTTTAAAAGAAAGAGCCTGCAAATTTTTTTTGTGGCTCTTTTTATGTATAAAACAGCTTTTGGAAGAAATAGAGGATATTTATTTTGGATCCATTGCTCATAAAGCATTACAAGAAGAAGATGAATATATTATACATAAACTTTAATGCATTAATAATATTATACATGATATTATGAGTGGAGTATTTATAAGATGTATGAGAAAGTTTTACTGTGTTGTAAAGAAATTATTATAGTTTTTATTCTATGTAGCATATCACCAAGTATGGCAATGGAAATTGGCATGGTGGTAAATCCAATCAATATGGCAAGTGGTGTTGGTCTTATAAATTCAGTGGCTTTTGTTGGAAATAGTAAAATAGCTTTAGGGCCTGTGCAAAAATAAACTTGGTTTTTTGACCAAATAAAATAAACTAATCCTAAAATCATACAATAGTATTTTTAAGGATGTAGCTTGAACCAAGTATTTGAAGCATTTAAAAAACATTTTGAAGCATTAGAACCATTTTTAGATGAGCGCACAAAAAGATTATGTGCTGCTTCAATGGCAAAGGAATTGGGACATGGAGGAATTAACCAAATTTCTCAAATAACTAAAATTTCAAAAGAAACAGTAGCTAAAGGCATCAAAGAACTGAGCGATCCCTAACGCTACACATCAAAAAACAATTCGTAAAAAAGGCGGTGGCAGAAAGCGTCTGACAAGTAAAAATCCAGAATTATTTAAAATTATTGAGGACCTACTTGAGCCAACAACTCGAGGTGATCCTGAATCACGTCTTCGCTGGACAATTAAAAGCACAAGAACACTTTCTGATGAATTAAAAAACATGGGATATAATGTTAGTCCAAGAACGATATCCACTCTTTTAAAGAAACTTGAATACTCACTTCAAGCAAATAAAAAAACTATAGAAGGATCTCAAGATCCTGATCGTAATGCACAATTTTACCATATTAATGAACAAGTTAAACTATTTCAAAAATCAAATCAGCCAGTTATATCCGTTGATACAAAAAAGAAGGAATTAATTGGTAATTTCAAAAATGATGGACGCGTGTATGAAAAAAAAGGCAACCCTACAAAAGTTAATATGCATGATTTTCCAACAAATGAAGGAAAAGCAGCTCCTTATGGTGTTTTTGATATAACTACAAATGAAGGATATGTAAATGTTGGTATTAGTAGCGATACTGCTGCTTTTGCAGTAGCAAGTATAAAAAAATGGCTCTTTTCGCCACTGACCAGAAAAAAATATGCAACAGCAACAAAGTTGTTAATAACACCAGATTCTGGAGGAAGCAATGGCAATAGAGTGCGTTTATGGAAACATGAATTGCAAAAATTAGCCAATGAAACTGGCATAGAAATATCGGTATGTCATTTTCCAAAAGGAACTAGTAAATGGAACAAAATTGAACATCGATTGTTTTCATTCATAACACAAAACTGGCGAGGAAAACCTTTGGTTTCGCTTGCAACAATTGTAAGTTTAATTGCTTCTACAACAACAAAAACAGGACTTAAAGTGAGTTGTGTTACTGATACAAATATTTATTCTACAGGCATAAAAATATCCAATAAAAATTTCAAAGAAATTAACATTATTCGAAATGAATTTCGAGGAGATCTAAATTATACAATTCGACCTAATAAGAATTTAAACCCCTAGTTTATTTTTGCACAGGCCCTTAGCGGGAAGTGGCGGTTGTAAATTATTTTCAATAAAAGAAGATAAAGGTGCTTTTTCATTATACAATGAAAAAATTTTGTGTTCAGATACAATTATTGATATGTCTGTTTCTCATGATTGTAAATATTTGGCATATGCAATATCCAATAAAGTTGATTTGTATGCTATATCATCATTTGATGATCACGTCGAAAAATGTAATTCACAAGCACTAAATAAAATTACCAGTATAGCATGTGGAAATCGATTTTTTTTTACATTGTATGATTATTTCCACAATTTAGCATTATATGAATATGATACAAAAAAAATTTCACATTATGATCTTAAATTTTTGTCTCCTTCATATGATTGTTGGCCGAGAATATCATGCTCGTTTATAGGAAATAAACTTCTTTTTTTGAATGGTAAATGTAGTGCTGTTGAAATAGAATATGAAGATAACAAATTCAAGTTTAACAAAAGATTTACATCTCCGGATCGTATTTTATCAACTGTTTATAATTATAATGATTCTATTGTTGCTCTAAATGACCGTCGTGTGGGTTATATATTATGCAACGCAAAGGATCGTTCTAAGATAGCTACAATTGGAAGTGATTCCGATCGGTATTCGAAAGTTGTTCAATATGCCTCAATAGTATTGTATGAAAATAATTTAGCAGCTGTTTTGCAAAATAATGGCAAGGCTATTGAGTTTTGGCATTACGCAGCATCTAAAGAATTAAAATGTATTTTAAAAATTGGATTAAATTTGCAAACAATACTAAAAACAATAGAGATAATAGATAATTATAATGTTGGAAGTAAATTATTAGTTTTTTCCCCAAATGCACAACGCTTTGTTGCAGCAGCAATTGGTCAAATATTTATGGGTAATATTCCTTTAAAAGCTTTTTGTTCAAAAGAAATTATTAAGCAATTTCATTTTTCATTATGGGTATTGATTAATTCTTTTTCAAATTCTTTGGGGTGCGTAAATAATGATATTATACGATTGATAATTGAAAAATTAATTGATTTTTATAAGAATTAGATTGACATTGTTAAAAAATACTTAGTTCGCACTTGCGTTAATTAATTTTTAAAAAAAAGTTTGCAGATTTTTCTGCAGGCTTTTTTTTATATAGTTGTTTTGTATCTATTCTTCATGTATTATGACTATATGGATTTTAATGCATTAATAATATTATGTATGTTATAAGATATAAAACTAAAAATATTAAAGAAAGATATGAATAAAGTGTTTATAAAACAGGTGAGAAATGTCTTGATTTCTTGTAATCAGATCATTGTAGTTATTTTTATATGTAGTATGTCGTTAAGTAGAGCAATGGATGTTGGCATTATAAATTCAGTTGCTTTTGTTGGAAATACCAGAATTGCTTTAGCGGGAGATAATGGTTGTAAATTATATTCAATAAATAAGAATAAGGATAGTTTTTTCTTATGTAATGGGAAATCTCTGTGTTCAGGTAAAATTATTGATATGTCTGTTTCTTATGATTGCAAACATTTAGGCTATGCAATGCCTAATAAAGTTAAGCTTTATAATATATTTCCTGATTGTGTTGAAGAATGTTATTCACAAGATGTAGGTGAAATGTATGATAGTAAAATATATAATATAGCCTGTGGCAAGAAATTTTTATTTATATTTTATAAAAATAACAATAGTTTATATTCATATGGACTTTTGTCATATGAATATAATACAAAAAAGAGTTTAAATTATGATCTTAGCGACTTGCGCTTTCGTGCTGGATCTCCCGCAATGTCATGTCAGCTTGAAGGAAATATGGTTCTTGTACAGGCTTACGATCCTAGCAAATTTTTAATAGATGTTAGCGATAGTAACAAATTTGATAAATATGAGCATATTAAAAATAGCTTTCAAAGTGTTTCTAATAAAGCTTTATCGGGTATTTTTAATCATAATGACTCTATAGTTGCAATAAATAGTGGCCATTCTGGTTATGTATTGTATGATGCAACAGATCGGGATAGAGCGATAGCTACAATTTCACATGAAAAATCAGAGGAATATGCGTCAATAGCATTGTATCAAAGTGATTTGGCGGCTCTTTTAAAAAGTAGAGGCGATGCTGTTGAATTTTGGAGTTATATAGTGCCTAAAAACCCAAAATGTATTGTAACAATAAAATTGAGCTGGCCAACAATAAGTTTGTCAGACGAATTCAAAATAGCATTAGACTTGCAATCGGAACAAAAAATAGATTTACTCGATAGGAATTTAAATAGATATAGTGATGGAAGTAAATTATTAGCTTTTTCTCCAAATAGAATACGATTTGCTGCAGCGGTAATGAATCAATTGTTTATAAGTGATAATCCTTTAGATCTTTTAGATCCTTTAGAGACTTTTTGTTCAAAAAAATGTATTGAGCGATCTGTTCTTTTATTATGTACATTGAAGAAGTTTTTATTAAATTCTTTAAGGGTTTCGAATAATGATGTTGTAAGATTGATACTTAAAAATTTAATTAATCTTTATTTGAAAGATACTTCAGGAGCGCAAGAAATGATCACATTAATGCCAATAACAATAAGAGAAGAACAGCAAAAGTTAAGTGAACAAGTTTTAAAAAATCAGTACCAAGAAGAAGATCAAGTTAAGAAAGAAAAAGAAGTAGAGGAAGAAGAAGTAAGGGTGATGTTAGATCGAGTTTTAAAGACAAGAAATCAAGTAAAAAAGGTGGCACAATATCGATATAAATGATATTGTACTAAATCGTTTAGAAGTATAGTGACCCCTTTTGTCAAGACACAAAATTATAAAATTTTTTAAATCATATTGGTTCCAATGTTATCTACAAAATTTGATGTAACAAAACTTACTAGCAATTCTTGTTTAGTGGGTATTCTTTTTTTAGTAAAGATATCGTCAGGTGTATGATAATTAAGCGATTGATGAGGGCGATGTTTATTGTAAAAATCTATATAAAGTGCAAGTGCATCACGAGCTTGCGTTAATTAATTTTTAAAAAAAAAGTTTGCAGATTTTTCTGCAGGCTTTTTTTTATATAGTTGTTTTGTATCTATTCTTCATGTATTATGACTATATGGATTTTAATGAATTAAAAATATTAGTATGATATAAAAATATGAATGGAATATTTATTAAATATATGAGAAATATTTTGATTGGTTGTAGGAAGATCGTTGTAGTTTTTTTTATATGTAGTATGTCATCAAGTAGAGCAATGAATGTTGGCATTATAAATTCAGTTGCTTTTGTTGGAAATACTAGAATTGTTTTAGCGGGAAGTAATGGTTGTAAATTATATTCAATAGATAAAGATGATTTTTCATTGTACAATGAAAAACCTTTGTGTTTAGATACAGTTACTGATATGTCTGTCTCTCCTGATTGCAAATATTTGGCCTATGCGATGTCTCATAAAGTTGAGCTTTATACAATATTCTCTAATGATTGTGTTAAAAAATGTTATTCACAAGACGTAGGTGAAGTGTGTGGTGGTACAATAAAGAATATAGCCTGTGGCAAGAAATTTTTATTTATATTTTATAAAAAGAACAATAGTTTATATTCATATGGGCTTTTATCATATGAATACGATAAAAAAAAGAGTTTAGATTATGATCTTAGTGACTTGCACTTTTGTGCTGACCGTCCTGCAATGTCATGTCAGCTTGAAGGAAATATGGTTCTCGTACAGGCTTGTGATCCTTGCATATTTTTAATAGATGTTAGCGATAGTAACAAATTTGATAAATATGAGCATATTAAAAATAGCTTTGCAAGTGATTCTAATAGAGCTTTATCGGGTATTTTTAATCATAATGACTCGATAGTTGCAATAAATAGTCACTATGCTGGTTATGTATTGTATGATACAACACATCGGGATAGAGCGATAGCTACAATTTCACATAAAAAACTAGGTCTATATGTGTCAATAGCATTGTATCAAAGTGGCCTGGCGGCTCTTTTAAAAAATAAAGGCGATGCTGTTGAATTTTGGAGTTATATAGAACCTAAACAACCAAAATGTATTCTAAAAATAAAATTGAGCTTGCCAACAATAAGTTTGCCAGACAAATTAAAAATAGCATTAGGCTTGAAGTTGGAACAAAAAATAAATTTATTCTATAGGAATCTAAATGTAGATAATGATGGAAGTAAATTATTAGCTTTTTCTCCAAATAAAATACGATTTGCTGCGGCAGTAATGGATCAATTATTTATAAGCAATAATCCTTTAAAGTTTTTTTATTCAAAACAATGTAAAGGTCAGTGTATTTTTTCATTATTAGCACTGAGTAATTTTTTGCAAAAATTTTTAATAATATCAAATAATGATGTTAAGAAGTTAATAGTTGCAAAATTAATTGATCTCTATCAAGAAGATAATGCTTCAGTAACACAAAAAGGAGATAATAGTTTAGTAGAACAAGAAGAAGTTCGTGAATTAATGCCCATAAAGATAAAAAAAATTGATGGAGGCCAAGTAAGAAGTGTTTTTTTATTTTGGTTTAGTATCTTTCTTGGTTGCTGCTTTTGGATTAATTGCTAAGGGATTATTTATACCTTTTGTATGTCAATACTGTGGACAGTTTTTAAAATTTTAGTTTATTGAAAAAATCGAGCTTCATAAGGTAAAAAATGAAGCTCGTAGATATTATTTTAAATCAAATGCTAGCAGTAAGCAAACACAATAAAAGATGAGATGGATACAAAAAAATTAGGAAAATTGCAAGCTTTTATTGATTAACATACAAATAGAAAACATGTCTTGACGTGCACGGCTATATTTGTTATGTTTATAAGAGATTAAATAATTGTTAACGCTTAACCTTTAAGGGAAAAAGCCATGAATATTTTTACTCAATCATTTTATTCTTTTACGCAGAACAATTCTTTTAATACTATTTCTGCTTCTTCTTCTTATCATCCTCATCATTTCCATCATCATTCTCATTAATTTCTTTTTATCGTTTTTATTTTATAGTTTCATGTATTTGAGCCAAATGAGTGCCATTGTATTATTTTGATGCACTTTTTGGTTGATGACTTGTTTGTATAAATATTATTTTTAAATTTTTAAGGAACTTTATTATGAAAAATAACTTGTTGAAAAACTTTGCGCAAAGAAAAATTTTATTACTTATGATAGCGGTAGCTTTTTTATTAGGGGGCTTCTATTGTGTGTTGCGCGTACCAATAAAGAGTGATGATACTATTGTTGTTGGCATGATGAGTGGTTGGGCGCCATTTATGAGTATTGCTGCAGATGGATCATATGTTGGTTTTGATGTTGATGTTGCACAAGAGCTGGCGCGGCGGATGAATAAAAAAATTATCATCTATGATATGGGTTCATTGGTTTCCTGTTTTATTGCACTTGAGCAGAATAAAATTGATATGATTTTTTCTGGTTTGGATATTAATCAAGCACGATTGCAGCGCTATAATATGGTTTATTATACGGGTAATGATGTTACCAGCTATTATTTATTGTTTTGGCAACAGATTCCTGAGGGTATTAAAACAATTCAAGATTTTAAAAAATATCCACAATCAGTTATTGTTGTTGAACCGGGAGATTCTCCGGAAAAATACCTTGATCAATACGATTATATTATTAAAAAACAGATTAGTGCCATAACAGATCAGTTGATGGATTTGCAATATGGTAAATCGACTGCAATTTTTCGGCAACCGGTGATAGCTCAAAGAATGCGTGCGCAATATCCACAACTTAAACCAATAGCAGTTCCATTGCCATCAGAGTACCAAATTTATGGAATGGGTATTGCATTAAAAAAAGAAAATAAATCATTAACTGAAATGGTGCAAAAAACAATAGAAGGCATGATAGTTGATGACACCATTAAAAAACTTGAGTTGAAATGGCAGTTGAATGGAGATAGAGATGAACTTTAAAATTATTATTGAATATGCTCCTTTGCTTATACAAGGGATTTTGATGACGGTGGTACTATGGCTTGGTGCGGTAATAATATCATGCGCTATTGGTACATTGTTTGGCATTGTCAGATGCCGTAAAATACGTATAAATTATGTATCACCATTGTTTGATATGGTTACGTGGGTATTGCGCGGAATACCTTTTTATGTTCAATTACTTATCGTATATTTTGTGTTTCCTGATCTTTTGGGATTTCATTTATCTCCGGTGGCTGCAGGGATTATATCTTTGGGGTTTTGTTCTGCTGGATATGTTAGTCAAATGATACGTGGTAGCATTAATGCTATTACGGATGATCAATGGGAAGCTGCATGGGTATTGGGATTTAATGGGGCACAAAGTATGCGATATATTATTATGCCACAAGCGTTGCGTACGATAATGCCAATGCTCTGTGGTGAGTTTGACATGATATTAAAATCAACATCGGTTATATCAACATTGGGTGTTTTAGAGCTAACGGGAGCGGGGAGAAATATTCTTGCGATTAATATGCAAGTTGTTCCTGTTTATTGCACCGTTGCATTGTTATATTTATTTTTTTCTTCATTGCTTAACATAGTTTTTGAATATATTGAAAAGAGATTACGCTATGATATGCGTTAGAAATTTGAGTATTATATATTTTTATCCATTAATATTTTTAATAACGCGTTTCATGATATTATTTTCTTTATTGTTATTTTCGCCCAATAATTCTGCAAGTTTTTCATATGTTGGTTGTTTGAGTTTTTTAATAGCATTAGTTATTTCTTTGCAAGCTTTTTCAATTGCTACTTGCAGATCAGTAGTATCGTATTCATTTGAACCTTGTAATTCGTTTTTGATTTCGTCTAATTTTTTATTAAGGAATAAAATAATACCATTTTCTATGTGCTTTTCCCCGTTTTCGGCAGAAATATTAGCATTTGATAAGGTGCTTTCTTTTATGCATTTTTCTAATTCATGTATATCTTTTTGGACAAGATTATTATTGCCTTTTTTTCCCTGTTCTTTTTTGAAATTTTCTTTAAAAAGATCGATATTGTTTTGCGCCCATACGTTTCGGTCATGATCTGGAATAGGTTGTGGTGGATTATCTGGTTTTTGTTGTGTCGTATGGCGCGCAGCATCTTTTTGTGCACGATTACGTGCTTTTTCAGCTTTTTCGAACTCTAATTTTTGTTGTTTTAATAGAGCGGCACTGCGCGCAGCTTCCTTCTGTACGAGGCGCGTTGCCTCTTCTTGTGCATAACGCATTATTTTAGCTTCTTCTTGTTCTAATTTTTGTTGTTCTAATAGAGCAGCACGATGACTTTCTTCAACTTTTTCTTGCGCACGTCGTGCTGCTTCAGCTTTTTCTCGTTCTTCTTGTATGTATATATCATTGAGCATTTTATTGAGAGCTTTTTGGCGATTAAGTTCATGATCTTTGCATTCACGATAGTGGTTTAATAGTGGATCCCATTCTTTTTCTGGGAGTATGTAGAGCTGTTCTGCTGACTTATAGTGTGGGGTTGCTGTTGTATGTTGTGATAGCATACGAGAATAGACAGGTTGTTTATGTGTTATTGAAAGTTCTAAAGATTGGTTTTTTGCAATTATTGTATTTATTTCTTGATATTCATTAGCAATTTTTTTGCATTTTGACATTCGGCTATCGTGGTGTTTTTTGAGATCAAGGTAAACTTTTGAATCTTTTTTGCCGTGCTGTTTGAGTAATTCTATAATTTTTTCTACGTCACGATTAATATAATGTTTTTCAGACACGATAAATTGGAGTGCTTCTAAACTATCCGCTAAGGCAGCTTGTACCAATGGTGTTTCCTGATTATAATTGCATGTGTCAAAGTCTTCATTATTTTCCTTAAGAAATCGAAGCATAGCAACATTATTAGAATGTGCAGCAATATGCACGCAAGTATTTCCTTGATAAGTTCGCTGTGCGTAGGAAAGATTGTATTGGTGTGCAGTTTGAATATTTATGATACTGCCTTTTGCTGCATGATGTACAAATGTAAGTCCATATTTGTTTTTTCGAGTTATGATGTCGGGTGAAAAATATGGCAATAGGAGAGTGAGTAATGTTGAATCTTGTAGTTGTGCAGCCAAATCAAGCATATTTTCATCATCGTTATTACTCATGTTTAAAGGTGAGTTGTCTTTAGCTATAAAAAATTTTACAAACTCTTTTTGGTTATATTTGATAGCCGTCATTAAAGGACTGTTTCCATGTTTGTCAGAGATGGTAGTTAATGAAGGAGATTTGTGTATAAGAAGGGTAGCTTTTTCAATCAATCCATTTTTACTTGCTTTATGCAATACAGTTTCTCCTTGGTGATCCTGATAATTGATATTGGTATCAGGATGTTGATTAATCATTTCATAGATATCTTGGTTCCCATAAATTGTTGCAATCATAAATGTTGTTTCTCCATTTTTATTGCATTTTTTTATATCAGCGTTTTTTTGAATTAAGTGATCAACCATTTCTTTGTTATTTTTTTTGATATTTAGAAAAAGAGCAGTATTTCCTTTAAGGTTTTGTGTGTCAATATCTGCTTTATTATAGAGCAGTAAATCAATTATTGCTGGTGTTGTTGCAAGATGAATAGGAGCTGTTCCGTGATTGTTTTGAATATTTACGTGAGCACCATGGTCAATAAGCAATTTGATTATTTCTTCATCGTATTTCTTAAATGTCATACTATATGTAAGAGGGGTATTAAGATTTTTATCTCTACTATTGATGAGTTCTTTGTGTTGGGCAAGATACTGGATACTCTTTTTTTTATTATTACGTTTTAACGCGTAATATAATAAGTTGTCATCATTTTTATCTTCTAAAAAGAGATTATAGTCATAAAAATGTAATAAATTAAGAGAGTTGTGGTCATCATTATCTATGCAAGCATGTAGAGCTCTTATTTGATCATCATCTGTTTTTTCTAACTCTTTTTCTATATGAAAGTATATTATTATGCCATGTTTTCCATTGCGAATGGCGCTTTCTAGCGGAGAATCTCCTTTTTTATTTTTTTCATCAATACGAGGTAATCCAATATAATTATTTTGCCACCATCCTGTGTATGTTGTGATAGCATCAATAATATTTTCGTGTCCATATGCTGCTGCAATATGAAGTAGCGTGTTACCATCATCATCTTTGATTGAGCAATCGGTATAATCATCAAGAGCTTGTTTGATTTCAGTTATATTTCCTTCTCGTGCGGCGATAAACAGCGGGTTTGATTCTTGCGTGGATGTGCAGTTGATCGAAAAAATAAAAAATAAGGTGACTAAAATAGTAACATTTTTTTTCATATAAATGATTCAGTAATGATTATTAAATAATGATTGTTTATCTAATTGATTTTCATATAACATAATCAATTTTTTATAAAAATAAAAGTTATTGCACGGTGTAAAGTAATAAGCGTATGCTTGAGGCTAGAAAAGGGGAATGTATATGAATATATTTTTTCAGTGGACTATAGTATATTATTTTTTTTTAGGTATGCATTTATTTATATACTCGCAAGAATTTAAGCTTGGTATTGAAAATTTTTCCACGTCATTAATAAAAGAGATATGTACCAATAAAAAAATTAATGAGTGTCGTATTGGTCTCATTACTAATCAAACAGGTGTCGATCAACATAACAAAAGAACCGTTGATATTTTATTAGAACATAAACTTAAAGTAGAATATATTTTTGTTCCTGAGCATGGTGTTAATGGTACTGCTGCTGAGCGTGATGTGCATGATGCTATTGACCAAAAAACAGGAATTCCAATTATGAGCTTGTATCGTAATGGTGCGGGAAAAATGATTCAAGAAAAGCAGCTTGCTGATGTTGATCTATTTATATTTGATATTCAAGATTCTGGAATGCGTCATTATACGTATATTTCCACGTTGCTTAATAGTATGAAAATATTAGCAGTTCATGGTAAGCCATTGATAGTTTTTGATCGTCCTAATCCATTGGGCGGTGCTATGGTTGGGCCTTTAGTTGATCCATCCTTGATTTCATTTATTTCTATAGCGCCATTACCGTTGCGGCATGGAATGACTATTGGAGAATTGGCGTTATATTTTAATAAATATATTATAGAAAAACCTGTTGTGTTACGCGTGGTATCTATGCGCGGATACAATAGAGATCAGGGATTTGTTGGTAATTTTTTGCATCAACTATCCCCTAATTTGCAATCACTGCAATCAGTATATGGATATAGTTTTTTGGGGTTATTGGGTGAAATAAAACCATTTAATGTTGGCGTTAGGACTCCATTGGCATTTCAGTGTATTACATTGCCAGCACGTATGCATGTCTCAACGGCAGTATGGCAGCGATTACAATTATTACTCAGTTCTTTTGGAATAAAAAGTTTTATGTATAGTCAGAGTAATAAAAAAAATAAAGTAATCAGTAAGGGATTACGATTAGAATTTACGCAGATTAATGAATTGCAATCATTTGAACTTTTTATTGCACTACTTGAGTTTTTTAAAAAAGAAAAAATATCATTTTCTTTTTCTGCATCATTTAATAAAGCAGTAGGAACTACCAAAATTCATGATCTATTAGCCGGTTCTCTCTCAAAACAACTGTTTTTTCAGCAGATAAATGATGATCTTAAGCAGTTTTATGAACGAGCTGCTTGTTTGTTTTTATACACACCGTTACCCTTGTATATTAAGAAAAGTTAAGAAAATAGCCAGGCGAATAAGGCATAGATTAGTTGAAATGGTTTCATGCATAAATTTATTATTGATTGGAAAAGAGATGTTTCGTGTGTTTGTTCTCTGCTTAAGATCGGCGATTCTATTATTTTAGATGTATTTACATCGGTTGTTGGAGGTTGGTCATTGTTGGTTTGTTCTTCAATTATGCTTGTAGTAGGTTGTTGATTTTCAATTATTTTTTGATCAGGTTCAATTATTGCTTGGTCAGATTGTACTACTGGTTCTTGATCGCACGTTATTATAGGAATGTTTATTTGAGGTATGATTATTTGTGGCGATGCTTGTATAACCTTTTCTTCTTCTAGTGCTCTGTTTTTGTAATTGGTAATCGCATTGATGACTTCTATTTGATAGGGCTGTAAAATTTCATTTGTATGTTCATCACAAGAATCAAATAGTGCTTTTATTATATTGATAAGAATCTCAAGATCGTAATCATTTATTATATTTTTATAAGTGATAATGCAGACGTCAAGCATTTGATTTATTTTATTTTCATATATCTGCATCATATCCATTATCTGTTGATTGTTATTATCAAAAGGAAAAACTGTTTTAATGTGATTATAGCTAGTTACTAATTGCGTAAAGATAGTTATATCAAAAAAATTTTTTTCTATGGTGATAATTTCTAGTTTTTTTGTGTAATCTGATAAAACATTAATGAGAATGAGATATAGTTCTGTTTTTTGATTATTCATTGGTTGTGAGGGGAGATATTGTTGAATTATAATAAGATTGGTTAATAAATCCTTAAAATTAAGAGATGTTTGTTGAAGTACATTTTGACTGTGAGTGAGAATAGATATGTTTTCCTGTAATTTTTCTTTTATATTATCAATAGCAGTAATATGTTTTTTTACTAATTGAAATAATTCTGTATTGTCTTGAGAAATATGTACTAAATAGGTACGCAATAGCGCTTGTTCGAGATTGATGTTAGAAAGTTTTTTAGTAAAAAAAAGATGATTATTTGTTTCGTCATAATCAGCGCATATATCCTTTATTTTTTTATGAATGAGAGAATCGATATGGTTTTTGCTTATGGTTAATATTGAAAGTGCATCATTTTTTGTTGTTTCTTTTTTTATACAGGGCAAATATTTGTTGAGATAATAGGTATAAAGCACAAGATAATGCATGGTATTGTATGTGGTAATCAAATTTTTGCTTTTTAGTATTAATTCTGACATTTCTTTTTTAGTTCCGCATTGTTGTTTCTGTGCAAACCCTATTATTTTTAATAGTGTCATGTCACGGATATTTGTTAACGTTGTAATGGATTCATCTATTATGGAAAGGTATTGTTGATCATTATGGAGGGACATAATATTTTTTTTGATAGCGGCTAATAGTTCATGCGTAAATGTGCCTTTTATATCAAGAAATTTATTGCCTTTTTGTACATCAGCATGAAATATATCAATGTGTGTACTAACATGGTCACTGAGAGTCTTGTGTTGTGTATCATTCCATTGATATTCATAAAATTTATGTAAGTTTTTTAAACTGTCTTGTACTTGAGTGTAATGTTGATCGATATTGGTAATAATTTCAAATATTTGTGTCATAGAACTGTTGACAACTACAAGTTCCATGCTTGAGAGTGAAATATGTATAAGAACTGTATTGATTATCATTAAGAGTATAGTGATAGGATAATTCATTATAATATACTTTTTTTATAAGACATATGCTTCATGACTATTTTTACTTTAGTCATAAAATATATGTTTTAGATAATAAAAAGATATACTTGGTCTGTTATGTTTTAGAAAAATTTAAAAAATTTTAGGAAAAAAACTGAAAATATAAGAAAGCAGTATAATTGGAAAATATAAAATAGATCCTATTATAGATTCTATTGTATGCAATACTCCTGAGTATTGTTTTGGTGTTATTTGGTCTATTTGCTTCATAGAAGTTAAGATGGTGTTTATTGTTTCGCAGAATTCTTTTGAAGTTGGTTTATCTTTATTATTAAAATGTTTGCATATGTCATTTTTTGATGCAATCAGATTTTCAATTAGTTTGCTAATGTTATTTAAATCTTGCATTGGATATTTTTTTAATAATTCTAAAAGATTTCTTATGTTCATTACTATTTTAGAATAAAGAAGGCCTCCATGTTGTATAAACTTTCGTCGTTAGGTAAAAAAGTAATAGCTTTATTGATTCCTTCAATTATTTGGTGACAGTTAAAAGATTTTTTATAATTTATTCTTATTTTGTATTCTTTATTTGTTGTTTGATTTGCCATGTTAGTAACTGTTTGGAATATTATTTCGTTGTCTTTAGACCATTCATTATCACAATCAAAATAATCTTTGTCGTAATTATTCCATTGTTCGAGATGTTTTGGCGCCAAGCCGCTATAGATTATTCTTTCATTATTCATACAATCAGGAGAATTATATCTCCATGTATTTATAATTTCTACAAGTTCATTTTTTGCCTTATCTTGGTCTAATCGTGTATTTATGGTATCAATAAGATTTTGAATAGTTTCCGGAATTGCATTTTTGTGTTCTTTAATGGTGATTAATTTTATTTTTATATTGTTTAGATACATTCTAAAATTTGGACAGTTAGAATTGCATGTTTTTTTTATCAAGATTTCTAATGGATCATAAATATGTCTGTTATTATCAGATTCCTCTATCGTCTTTATTAGGTAATCTATATGTATAAGTGCATTTTCAATGTTATCAGATGTTATAATGTAGTCGCTATTGCTCAGCAGTTGCGATATTATCAATATGTTTTTTTTGTTGTATAATATATTAGCGATATCGTTGTAATTTATTGAATATAATTTTGATATTATATTGTCTATATATTGAGGTTTTGTTCTTTTACTAAGAATAGTAAATGTATGATTAATTGCTTCATTGTATGCATTCTTAGTTAGTAAAAAAAGATCTTTAAGTTCATTAATATTATGTTTTTTAACCACTGGTTCTAGACTTGTTTGAATTTGAGACAAAACATGACAATGAGCTATTCCTGATTCGAATTGTATAATTTCATCTTTGTAACCAGCTATTGTTTTAATTGATTTGTTTATAGTGTTATATAAAGTATTATTCTCATTCATGGATGAAATATTGTCAGGGAGTTTTTGTATTAATATAATTATAGAATTATAATTTTGCAAAGAAGAATTGTTTTGGTTTATGAAAGTATTGATGTGTTGTGTTTGCAAGGTTATTTCTTGTTGCAGTTCGTTATCTTCCATTCCATATATTGGCATGCATATACACAAAAAAGATAATGCTGCAGAAAATAAAGTTTTATGAGAGTTCATGGTTTAATATTTTTAATGTCATAACGGTGAATAATTATTTTTGCTATATAATGCTCTATTGTGCATAACATATCTATTTTATGCAAGTATACTTACATTAAATCAAGCAAAAAGACCGAAGAACATTTTGAAAGGCCATGATATTATTTTGAAAGGCAATGATATTATCCAGGTTATTGGATTGTTAAATAACGTCCATGATGATTGAAGTGATTCTTGAGTTTTCTTAGTAGTAGGTTTTTCAGATTTTTGTTGATCAGGGGCTGATTCTTTTTTTGGTATGACTGCCTCAATAAAATTTGTATTATTACCAATTAGACTTGAGGGAGTCTTTTCAGACCTCATGGGCTGGTTTATGTTTGGATTTGTTAGGTTCTGTTTATGTTGATCTTTTTTTGTGAGTGTATTATCTGTTGAGCTTTTGTTTAAATTTGTTCTTGTTATTGATATATTGTTTATTGAGTTTGGTTGTTTTATATTTGTTATCGGTTGAAGCTTATTTATGATATCATCTATTATTTTATAAAACTTGTTTAGATTATCTTCATTTTTACCTTTAAAAGAACAACTGAGAGTGTTTTTAATGTCGTTTAGCTGATTAATTTCAGTAGTCATTGTATGTTCTTCTAATAACCTTAGTAGTTTAGAGATATTATCTACTATTTTTTTGTAGAGTGGGTTATTGTTATCGTATACGCTCTGTTTTTTGGGTAATGTTGCAGTAATTTGTTTAATCTTTTGGTGTATGAGATCAACATAATTAGCTACATTGTTTTGTTGAGTAACAGATTTTTTATTATTTAGTTTTATTATTTCATTTATAGTTTTTATTTGGTTTATTATTTTTATAAAATTTTCAAATGCTGTCTTGTTATGATCATTACCGATTTTATCATAAGGACCATAAATTTCTTCATAATCATTGAAGTTTTTTAGGTATTTTGACGCCCAAAAACCATAAATAATTTGTTCATCATTCACACATTTAGGATCATTATATTTACTTATAATATCTTTTAGATTTTGTTGTGCTTGAGTGGCTGCGGCATTTAAAGCTGCTTTTTCTTTTTCTTCTTTTTCTTTTATTGCTAGCGCCACTTGCGGTCCTAATTGTTCAGCTTTTTTATTGAAGTTTTCTGTTATTTTTTCTTTATATGGTTCAAGTTTTGTTTTTATATCATTGAGGACATCTTTGGCGTCTGGATATTTGTTTATTGATGAATCTAGATCTTTTTGAATATCTTCATATGTTGTACAAACTGAAGGGTCTTCTCCTGAGGTGCAGTAAGTAATCATATCATTGATTGCATCTTCTAATTTTGTATTTATTATAACAATAAGCTCGTTAATAGATTCTGGATTTTTATTTTCCTGATCTACAATTTTTAGGCATTGTGCCTTTATATTGGCTAGATGTATACAGAGATTTAGTTCATCGTTTGCGAATTTTTGAGAGAAATCATTATTGCATATTTTTCTTATTAGTGCATCTAATAGCTTGAAGCCATGTTCATCTTCAGGATCCTTTTGTATGATTTTTATAAGAGAAAGTGTATCTTCAGTTGCAGGCTCAATATTTTTCGAAGTTATGGTGTAGTAGTCAAGGTTGAATTTGCCACTTATCTCTTTTATTTTTAATTTATTAGTAAATGTATTGAGTATATCAAAGTAGTGTTTATCCATTGTAGTAAATAGATTAGCTATTGTATTAGTAAAATTATTGTCTGTTTCATTATTCTTACCAATTATATAATTAATTGTTTCATTGTATTTATTATTAGCCAGTGATAAAAGAATATTAAGTTTTTGGGAACTGGTACATAGTTTAACGGTCTTTTTTATGCTCTCTTTAATCTGAGACAAAACGTAACAGCGATTTATTTCTACTTCAATAGTTGTCGTGTATGTTTTAGCTATTTTTTCAATTGATTGAGTTATGGTATTTATTGTTTTTTCATATAAAGAGTTGTTTTCATCTATGAGCGAAATGTTGTCAGAAAGAGTTGTTATTAAGCTGATTATGGGGCTATAATCTTTTAGCAAAAAAGTTCGTGCAAGATTACAACAATTATTGATTAATTCATCTTGCGTTTTTATCTTTTCTTGTAGTTGAAATAGAGACTTGAGTGCCTCTGCTAAGTCATTATTAGATTCGCTTTTATATTTAGTTTGATATTGACTGATTTTTTTGTGATATTCATCAAGAGTTTTAAGTTCTTGAGAGAATATTGAATGGTGTGAAGGATTTGCTGCTGCATTATACATGTCACATGCGGTTTTAATTTCACTTTCTAGTCTTTCATTTATTTGCTTAACAAGTTTGGTATTATCCTTAGTAATGTTGCTGTAATTTGTTTTTATATCGGCTAAATGCATGCAGAAATCGAGGCACTCGTTTGCACTTTTATGATAGATGGCACTACATATTAGATTTATTAATGTTTCTAAGGACTTACCTATCTGAGTATTTTCAGGATTATTTTTTAGTACTTCTATGAGTTTATTTATATCATTAACTGCCAATTGAATGTTGTTAGAAGTTATGTCATTATGATTGAATTGATTTTTATAATTATGGCGTATGTTTTTCGATATTCTTTCTATTATCTCATCTATTTTTTTTTCTTCAATTGATTTTTTGACTGTATTGTTGAGATCAATTAGACGTTTATCTATCATGTCGTCTATATCATTAATAGATTTTATTTTAGCGATTTTATCTAGATATGATTTAATCAAAATCAAAACGCTTTTTTGAGTTTCTATGTGTTCGAGTTGTTCAGTGGAATAATTAACTATTTCTTTAATTGATGTAGTTATGGTGTTTATTGTTGTTGTATATAAAGAATTATTTTCATCTATGAATGAAATATTGTTGGAAAGAGTTGTTATTAATTCAATTATAGGGTGGTTAGAATCTTGCAGAAAATAACCTTGTTCTTTTATACATTTTTTGATTAATTCCTCTTGAATGGTTATTTTGTCGAGTAAGTCTTTTATAGTCGAGATAGTTTCAGAAGCTTCTGCATTGTTTTTTTGATATTGTTTGAGCGCTTCGAGATCTTTGTTAAGAATCTCTGTTTCATGAAGAAATATTGAAGTAGAAGGTTGATTTTTATATTTACTTATTATTTCTACATTTTTTTTTAGCAGATCTAGTTGTTTATTAATATCATTTATATTATTTTGAATGGCTTCTTTATTTTTTGTTGAGGTAGATATTGAAAGTAAATTTTTAAGTAAATTTTTATGTGTAATTGCATCTTTTAGAGATGTTGAGATTTTTTCATTAGCATTCTTTTCTATTTTCTTTTTTGATTTTTTTAATTGTGATAAAAGTTTTTGTACTAACTCGTTTTTTCTTTCTTTTCGTTCCTTTTCAATAGCTTGTATTTGCTTATCCAATGATATTTTAAATGATTTAAACATGTCATCAGTGCATTGAGTATTGTTAAAGAATAGCTTAAAATTTTCAGTTGAGATAATAAATTGATATTTTATAGGTATATTCCATTTTTCATGTATTGCACGAGGAGGTGAAGAGTTGTATTTTTCCAGTGTATTGGCACATTGCTTTCTTTCGTCAATATTATTTTTGTTTGCAAGCCATAATAGTTGCAAGCAATATATTTTTATATTGTTGTCCCATGATTGTTCACTAATATAGGTTATTATTTCTGGAATAGAAGTTGTTTCTTGTTGAATGTTTATTATGTTTTGAGGGGAAGAGCTTTTTATTGTGTTTGTAGAAGGGTCATTGGGTATAATTGAACTTATGTTTAAAGATTCATTTTGATCAATGTTTGTGTTGTCTGGATTGTTTGTAGTTAGCTGAGGAACAAATGGTGCAAGATCACTTGTACTTAATAATTCTTTTTTCTCGATTTCCTCAATGCGAAAATTTGTTATTTTAATAATTGAAGTTATGTGAGGTATTAATTTTTCTATATCTATATTTTCTAGAGGAGTGTTTGTGATAAAATTTTTTATTTTGATTAAATTTTCAATGCGTTTGCAGTCATTTGTATTTTTTATGCTTGTGTCATATTTGCGAATATATTGTGTAAGTATATCGATATGATCATTAAATTCTTTAATTTTTTCAGATGAAGTCTTTTTTAATTTATTTATTTGAGCCTGATCATGATTTGGTTTTTTTGCTTTTTCTATTTTTATTTCTTTTTGTGTTTTTAATAATTCACATAATGAAATGGTGCTTTTTTCATTTATTTTATAAAATTTGTCTTGAACTGCAGTAATATCTTCTGTGCCACAAAAGAAAATGATGGTTTGTTCTCCAATGGAAGAAGCTGAAGAGGTTAAGGAGCTCAAAAAATTGGTTACTATATCAGTAGATTCCATTCCATATACCGGTGCGCATATAAACAAAAAAGATAGTGTGAGAGAAAATAAAGCTTTATGATAGTTCATGATTTAATATTTTCAATGTTATAAAGGTTAACAATTATTTTTGTTATATTATTCTATTATGAACGTATCGTGAATTTTAAGCAAACAATGGAAAGTTTTATTTTTATTGGATGATGTATGGGGATAATAGTTTATATAATCAAAAGCAACAGCACTCGCATTGTTTATGATGAGAGTGCTGTTGCTTTTGTTTTTTAATTATATAAGCCTGTGTTGTTTGATATTATTTTTTGCTAGGACTTGTATTGTTTGGTTGTTTTTTTGAAAAAATCGAAGTGGTTTTAGTAGTATTTACTTGTGTTGATGTGGGTTGTTTTTTTGGTTGTAGTTGTGATTGCGGATTAACTTCTTTGGTTCTTTTAGAGTTGGGAACAAAGACTATATTTCCCCCAGAACCACTTACTCTGTTAAGCCATGTTTTATCTTCTCCTGGTCCACTTGTATTTGCTTCGCTGCTTGTTATAAATTTTGGAGCAGGTTGTTTTTGTTGCTGAGCAGGTGTTATTTCCATAGCAGAAACCGAAGTAACTGTTGTGATAGCACTGATTACAGTAATTAGTAGTGCTTTAGTGTAGTTCATAATGTTCCTTTATAAAAGATTAATAAGTGAATATGATATCTTATCTTATTTTCTAATATGCACAAAAATCACTGTTTTGTCAATGCTATAATATAAAAAATTTTTGTAAAAACATTTCAAATTGTATAATATGGTCTTTGAGTAATGCTCTTTATATTTTTTTTAAAAAGAGGAGGGCGAAGTGCTCTTTTTTTATAAAAATGGCCTCATTTTTGATAAATGAATTACCCATAGACGTTTTTAGTAATATCTTTTTTGAAATGAATGACTTGTTTTTATTTGTTACCTATGATTTTTTTTGAATAAAAAGAGCATGATCATAGCTTGTGGTTGAGGCAATAGAATAAAATAGAGGTTGTTGTTTTATTTTTCTAAATGAATTTTTTTCATTTCGATGGTTGCAAAATATTTAAGAATATATTTTCAATAAAAAGTTGAAAAAAGTATTTGATTATGGGGAGCTTAGTCATTATCCTAGAGTAATACACGGTATTGTCTATTTTCGCATAGCAACTATTTTTAAAAAGATTTATATAAAGTTGGGGGTTTTTTTACGCTTATAATGTTTTAAAAGCGAATCATTCGTACTGTTTTTATTATGGTAATAGTTTGTGTGTCAGTAATAAACATTTAAAAAATTAAAGGATGATATGGAACAGCAGAATCAGACTTCAACCGCGTCATTTATGACAAATGACATGAGTGATGCAATGGAGAAAAAATTATATATGTTGAGTGTGATAAAATCTGATGGGGTACGAGAAGTTTTGAGTGAAAAACGGTTGCGACAAACAATTAGTTGTGCATCTCTTGATTATGAATCATCTGTTAATCAAGAGCTTATTTTTACTGAAACATTAAAAAATATTTTTGATGGTATTACTTTGTATGGGATTATTGATGCTTTGATTTTATCAACAGTCAGTTTTATTGAATGTGACCCTGCGTATAGTAAAGTTGCCGTGCGATTGCAGCTAAAAAAACTTTTCAAACAGGTAACGAATGCATCTATTGATTCTGCTGATTATGCCCATATATATCGTAATTCATTTATTAATGGTATTGCTAGGGGTATTACGTTGGGACTTCTTGATCAGCGATTGGCAGATTTTGATTGTGAGTTTCTTGCAGCTCAATTGCAGATTGAGCGCGATAATTTATTTGACTTCATGGGAATGAGTACGTTGTATAAGCGGTATTTTTTGAAAGCTGAAACGCATCATATTGAATTACCGCAGTCATTTTGGATGCGTGTTGCCATGGGACTTTCGTATAATGAACCTGATAAAAATAAAGTTGCAGCTGAATTTTATCATTGTTTATCAACATTGCATTATATTCCCAGTACGCCAACGCTTTTGCACGCAGGTTTAGTTCGCCCACAACTCAGTTCCTGTTTTCTTTCAACGGTTGAAGACGATCTGCATAATATTTTTAAAAGTTTTTCAGATTCTGCGCAGCTTGCTAAGTGGTCGGGTGGTGTTGCGGTTGATTGGAGTAATATTCGTGCATGTGGTGCGATGATCGATTCTATTAAAACTGAAAGCCAGGGTGTTGTACCGTTTTTAAAAATTAATAGTGATGTTGTTGCGGCAATTAATAGAAGTGGTAAGCGGCGTAGTGCGGCGGTAGTATATCTTGAAACGTGGCATTTGGAAATTGAAGATTTTCTTGATTTGCGCAAAAATACTGGCGATGAGCGACGTCGTACGCATGACATCAATACTGCAAATTGGATTCCTGATTTATTTATTAAACGTGTTCTTGCTGATGAGCAGTGGACGCTTTTTTCTCCTGATGAAACACCTGATCTTCATCATTTGTATGGTCAAGCTTTTGAAAAGCGATATAAAGAGTATGAAGAACGAGTGCGATTGAATGATATTAAAATGCATAAAACCATATCAGCTCGTGGATTGTGGCGTAAGATGTTGAGCCGTTTGTTTGAAACAGGTCATCCATGGATTACCTTCAAAGATGCGTGTAACATTCGTTCTCCACAAGATCATGTTGGCGTAGTACATAGTTCTAATTTGTGTACAGAAATTGTACTTAATACATCAGCGGATGAAACTGCGGTCTGTAATTTAGGCTCAATTAATTTAGCAATGCATGTTAAAGACGGCGCCATTGATCATGAAAAATTAAAACAAACAATTTTTTTGGCAGTGCGTATGCTTGATAACGTAATTGATATTAATTATTATCCGATTAAGGAGGCGCATACCTCAAATATGCTGCATCGTCCTATTGGGCTTGGGGTGATGGGTTTTCAGGATTTATTATATAAGGTTAATATTAATTTTTCATCATCACAAACGCTTATCTATGCTGATGAAATAGCGGAGATTATTGCACATCATGCAATCAGCGCATCATCAATGCTTGCGCAAGAGCGTGGTGCGTATCAATCTTATAAAGGCTCAAAGTGGGACCGTAATATTTTTCCTCAAGATACTATAGATTTGCTTGAACGTGAACGGGGTGTGCCTATTGATGTTGAACGTGGTGGAAAATTAGATTGGACCTCAGTGAGAGAGCATGTGCAGCAGTATGGTATGCGTAATTCAAATATTATGGCAATTGCGCCGACAGCAACGATTGCAAATATTGCAGGAGTGTTTCCTTCAATTGAACCTATTTATAAAAATATTTATGTAAAAACAAATATGAGCGGGGAGTTTACGGTAGTTAATACGTATTTGGTTGAAGATTTAAAAAAATGTGGCTTGTGGGGGCAAGAGATGCTTGAATTTCTTAAATACTATGATGGAAATCTTTCCATGATTGACTCTATTCCACAAGAATTAAAAGATAAATATCAAGAAGCATTTGAAATTGATCCATTACATCTTATTAATATTACCGCACGGCGTGGAAAATGGATTGGATCAAAGTCATATCGCATAATGTTTTTATGCAGGGAGTTTCAGGGAAAAAATTGAATGATATTTATATTGCGGCATGGCAAGCAGGGCTTAAAACAACCTATTATTTACGTACACTTGGTGCAAGTCAGATTGAAAAATCAAGTCTTGATGCAAATAAATTTGGCTTTACTCAAAAACGTATTTATAAGACAATTGATACGATTGGTTTATCTGCTATGCCGTTGGTTGAAGAACAGGTTATTGCGTCGACAGAGGATGATATTGTTGCCACAGGAGGTGCAGGCGGTTCATGTTCTATTTCTGATGATCCTGGTTGTGAAGTATGTCAATAATGTATAAGGAAAATATAATGAATAAAATGGTATTATTAATAATTCCACGGTAGATCCAAATAAAATTTTACCATTGAGGTATCCATGGGCTCGACAACATTATAAAGATGGTGTTGCAAATAATTGGACGCCAGAAGAAGTTACTATGCAGAATGATGTTGAGCAGTGGAAATCATCGACGGTGCTGACAGGAGCTGAACGCAGACTCATTTTATGGAATCTTGGTTTTTTTTCTACTGCCGAATCATTAACGGCGAATAATTTAGTGCTGACGGTCTATAAACATGTAACTAATCCCGAGTGTCGCCAGTATCTTTTGCGTCAAGCATATGAAGAAGCAGTTCATACTGATACATTTATTTATTGTTGTGATTCATTAGGATTGGATCCGGATGAAATTTATACTATGTATGAAACGATTCCCTCAATTAAAGCAAAAGATGATTTTGTGGTGAGTTTGACTCGATCAATTATGGATCCAAATTTTAGTACTGAAACGCCGCAAGATATTCAACGATTTTTACATGACCTTATTGGTTTTTATGTGATTATGGAGGGTATCTTTTTTTATGCAGGTTTTGCAATGATGCTTGCATTAAAACGTCAAAATAAAATGATAGGGATTGGTGAGCAGTTTGAATATATTATGCGAGATGAAAGCCTTCATTTAGCATTTGGATGTGATTTAATTAATGTTATTAAGGCTGAAAATCCAGAGGTATGGACAGTAGAATTTCAACAAGAAATTACTGAACTTATTAAACATGCAGTTATTTTAGAAAAACAGTACGCACACGATGCGTGTCCTAATGGTATGTTAGGTATTAATGCTGAACAATTTGCTGAGTATGTTGAACATATAACTGATCGTCGTTTAGAGCGCATTGATTTGCCAAAAATATATGGCACTAAAAATCCATTTCCATGGATGTCACAATCAATTGATCTCAGTAAGGAGAAAAACTTTTTTGAATCACGCGTAACTGAATATCAAACGGCAGGCTCATTAGATTGGGAATAAAATAGTATCATTTTTTTATTAATTTATTATTGAGAAGAGAAAACACTCTTCTCTTTTTTTTTGCCTTTGAAATAAATTATAGTAATTTCATGAATTTGGATAATTGAGAGGGAAGGTTTCTTTGAGATAAAAAAATGGGGATAGTGTATGAAAAAGAAAATAATTTTTTGTGTAATACCTCTATTGTCTATTGCGGTAATGATAGTTGGAATGGATAAGCGTTATCATGTTAAAAAATATTTTTCTACAGTTCCTAAAAAAGATGAGTCAGATAAATTAAAGATAGAACATCTGAGTGATGTGCCGAAAATAAAAAATTGTTTGCATGATTATCAAGAGAAAAAACAAGATGGTTTTGCTAAGGAGCAGACGAAAGAAATTATGAGCCAAAAAAAATAGATGAAATGTAATAATGTCGTAGGGGGGCATATTATGAGTAAAAAAATAGTCGGTATTATGATTATGATAAGTATATCATTGTTTTTAAATGGTATGGATTTGGCAAAAAAGGATGAAGATAAAAAAGATACAGTAGTGCAAATACCCACATTAGATCTTTCAGAGGCATCAAATGTTTTACCTTTTGATAAGACGACAGGTAAACTTTCAGTAAAAAGTTTACAGCATATTTCTCATATAAAGCAGGTGCATGATACCTACCGTAAAACAACAAGCCGTGAAAGCGGAAAGCGACAGAATGATAAGATCATTGTTGATGGTACGAGTGATAAAATTGATGCTAATCAAGAATTACAGGAATTGAGTACAGATATTCAAGGAACTCAACAACAGGCAGTCCGAAAAAAAAATATTAATATCTCAAATAATTCTTCACAATCACCATTTTCATTAGATGACAAGAAGATGTGGGATTTAATACAAAAGGTAAATCCAACTTTTTATCAATATGCACAGCAAAATTTGCTTTCTTTGGATGATGTTATGGATTGCAAATATGATTTTAGTGCGGTGCCTTCTAAGGTATATGATTTTGCAAAAAAATATAAGTTGGGATTGCCAGAAATTATGGAGCTGTCACATTTATTGGAAAAAGTTGATGTTGAACCACAAGCGCTTGCTGAATTAGTGAAGCTGCATTCAGGCGGTGATACTGATATACAAACTTTAGTTAAGCATTTTGAAAATATACAGAAAAATCCCAATGATTATATTAATTTAACGTTAGATTTTTTAAGAAAAACTTGTTTTAGTGATGGGCAACAGAATTTATCTCCTCTTGATACAGCACATGTTACGGCGCAAAATGAACAGATTAAGAGTCAAAAATCTCAAATATATTATCAATTTGGAGGTCTTTTAGTGACTTTTTTGACTACTGTTGGGGGAGGCGCATGGGCTATTTATAAACAAACTACTTCTCACTGCCCATCAAATTCGACTATGTAATTAACGAAAGTTAATGTTTATTGAACATGTTAATAATAAGTTTAGCAAGTTCATTTTGAGAAAGTGGCTTGCCATCGTAACGTCCAATCACTTTTCCGTTGCGTAAAAAAATTAGCGTTGGAATGCTTGTTATTCCATAGTTTTTTGCTAATGCAAGAAATTGGTCGCGATCTATATAGATAAAAGTGATGTGTGGCATGGTTGCAGCAATGTTATTAATAAGTGGCGACATGCGTTTGCAGGGGCCACACCAATCCGCATAAAATTTTAGAACAATATCGCCAGTGCCGATTAATTCATTAAAACTGTTTTGGCAAGATCGTGTTATATTTTCCTGTTCGTGTAAATATATGATATTTGTGGTAGGTTGTTTTTCAGCCAACACAAAAAATATCAGTATATAAGAGAGAGCAGCACAAGAAGAGAGTATGGTTATTATTTTTTTCATAAATATTTCCTTTTTAGGTTTATAAAAGCCTTATTAATAATAATAAGCTTTCTATAATTATTGGCAAATGGTGGTAAAAAAGCCCTTTATAATGCTGTTTTATCTTTAAAAATCGCTGTATACTGGCAATAGAACGGAATTTTTAAATGATAAGGTTATTTTTTTTATGAATAATGCTGAAAAAGAACTATTGATAGAACAGTTACTGGTCTATGTTACGGAAAATAAACGTGAAAAGATGCGGGCAGTGCTCGAAAACCGTACACGTTATGTAACTGTTGTTTTAGAAGATCTGTTTCAGCCACATAATGCAAGTGCTGCATTGCGCACTTGTGATATTTTTGGAATTCAAGACGTGCATGTGGTAGAGGCACATTATTCTTTTAAGGCAGTGCCTACCATTGCAATGGGAGCGTCAAAATGGGTTGATGTACATTCATATGCTTCAATTACAGAATCTATTGATGCGCTCAAAAAGCACGGGTATTGCATTGTTGCAACAACGCCGCATACAGATTCCTATGTATTACCTGAATTTCCATTAAATAAAAAAACAGCTTTTGTTTTTGGAAGTGAGCAAACAGGCTTATCCGATGCGGCGCTTGCGTCTGCTGATATGTTTGTTAAAATCCCGATGTATGGATTTGTTGAAAGTTTTAATGTGTCAGTGAGTGTTGCTTTATGTTTATATGATGTAATGAATCGTTTGCATAAATCATCGTATTCATGGCAATTATCACACGAAGAAAAACAAGATATACTGCTCAGTTGGATTCGACGAGTATCAAACACGGCGAAGTTGGTTGAAAAAGAAATTAAAAAAAATGATAGCAGATAATTGAGTAATGTATTAAAAAAAGGAGCCATTGAGGCTCCTTGATAAATTTCATTGATTGTGTGTGTTTTAAACTATTGATTACTTGTATCTGTTGAATCATAGACAAACACATCGTCGTTATTGTTGGTAGTTCCTGGTGTTTTTGTATAGACTTTATAGAGTACAGTTGCAATAGTTGCGTATACTAAGAATAAACCGATGCGAGAGCTATTTTGAGCAATGTGACCGTTTTGCAGATAACTAATTCTTTTAGTAATTTGATTTAGAAGGAATCCATACGTATAATCAGAGGTCTTTTGTGGTATTCCTATAAATAGTGTTGAAAGAGCTGTTCCAGGAAAGCTAACTAACTTATTCAAAAAAGTAGGTTGAGCTGGAGCAGTTGATACAGGGGTTCCTGTTGGGGCGATATTTTCTTGAGAAAATAATGGAGCTGATAATGAGAATAAAGCTGTCAGTAGTGCAACGCGTGATATGGTTTTCATAAAAAATCCTTAAAAAATTATATAATGTAATAATTCTCTTTAATTAATAATTTAACTATTTCTGTATAAGAATATATGTTATTTTTCCATGTATGTCAATGAGTATATAAGCATAATCATGGTATAGATTAAAGAAATATGGTCAGTTAAATTTCATTTGAAACAACTTAATTGGGTGAAAATTTTGTTTAAACTGTATCTGGCGTTCGCGTGAACTGGTTGTTTTTTTGATGCGGTTATTCTCGATTTGATTGTTCTTGTTGGCTGGGAATTTGTGATTTAATTGATTCTTCAAAAAGTTTTTGCGATGTTTTAGCGCCAGTAGAGATAAGTTTTGAACGTATGTTCCGAAATCCTTGAGCAAATAGTGGATTTGGATTGTATATTTCGGCTTTAATCATATCATCGCATTTATCCAGAGGAGTTTTTCCGTTATTTATAATATTGATATTAGCATTATAACGTAATAAAAGATCAATGCCTGGTGTATTTGATTGGTATATGGCTACAAAAATAGGTGGTGTGGAGCCACTATTTGGATCAGCATTATGTTTGAGTAGTAACTCGCTGATTTCTAGATTCTTTGCAATTGCATAATATAGCGAACTGTTATTGTTGTGGTCTATGCTATTAGGATTTATTCCATGAGTTAAAAGATATTCAAGGATTTTATTGTTTTTTTCAATATTATTGGGATCAGTATCTTTTATTGTATCGAATAAAATATTTCTATAAAAAGAGGTAAAGTCTTTATCCAGTGGGAGTAATTTTGCGATATCCTCATGAAATTGTTTGAGTGACTTATGCGTATCGGCCATTGCCATATCAGTCAAAAAGAATCTTTGTGAATCAGGTGATAGTTGTGTATATAAATGATATGCATAGTCGAGAGCTTCTTTTTTGTCTGCATTGTTTTTAAAAATATTTTTGATAAGACCTATTTTTTCTTCATCAGTATCTACCGCAAAAGAGTAATATGATGATGGCGATATTTGGGCATTTGAATCTGAAATAAGAAAAGATTGGATATCGGGTTCAATGGCAAATAGATCTCGTGCTTTTTGGCTAAGATTATAATGTTTTATTAATTCACGCGGGTCAAGGATGGATTTTTGAGTTTCGCCAGGCAATTTTACCAGTGCTTCCTTTTTATTTCTCAGGGGAACTTGTACCCATCCGTGACCTGGCTTAAAATAAAAATCTGCTTGCAATACTTGATCTGTTTCTTTGTTTTCTATAGTCATGGTTATTTTGGAAGGATTTTCTGTTTGTTTTTGTATGTCAAATGTTATTGTTCTTCGCTCGTCAGAAAGTTGTGTACCAAGCTCACGCAAATTTTGAGCCTTAATGTTGAAGAAATAGTTAAATATTTTTAAAAAATTTTCTTCACTTTCGCCGCCCGGTAATTCATAATCATCTCTTTTATAGATAACTCCTTCAATTCCTGAAATTATAGCCATAAACGCGTCGGTACATTTTTTCATATTAATGGTCTCAGCTTCCTTATAGTGAGTATAAAAGTGCTTAAATTGATCATTTGGTGATATTGTTGAGGGCAACAATTTTAAATTAAATGATTGTGTTTTTGGCAGGACTTTTTCCTAACTCATAATAGTTTGCTCCAGATCGATATATTTTGAGATTTCAGACATGTCTTTTCGACGTCTAATGTCATGAATTACCTCCTCAACTGATTGTTTCTTTTTGTCATATTTTATACATTGCAATATGGCATATGCAACCATGACGGAAAATAGATGGAATCTTTGTTTATCAGCATTGATGGATTGACAGTGAGTGAGGCCAATATATTGTTTTCCACTACGAAAATATTTTTCTGGAGGCCAACGTTTGCTATATGCTTGAACATGTTCTTTTGCAGTTCTAATGACATTGCTAACAATGAAAACAACTTCCTTTTTATCTCCTGTAGCATTACGTTTGTGTGCAGTAAAAAACAGATTATGGCCTTTATATGATCCCTGTATTGTCTTGTATTTTTCATTACCCTTCATTTGTAAAAGCGAGTGTTTTGATAGCTGATTTTTCTCACCATCGGCTTCAATAACTCTATTTGATGGTATCCGTGCAGTAATCAGCATTCCTTGTTGTTCTATAAAAGAAAGCATTTCAACTGAAGCAAAGGCCCCATCTAATCGTACTTCTTTAAATGGTATACCATGTTTTTTTGCAGCTAATATTAATTCTATAACAAGTTCAGTCTTTTTTTTATAAAGTTCTCCGGCATCTTTTTTACGAAGCCATAAAGTGTAGTCAAAAGGAATAACAATTTTACCATTTGACCAAACTATAAATCCAGTAGAAAAGCCTTTTTCAACGCGCTTTCTAGAGCCATCATAATCATATGTAACACCAGAAATATGTTCTGAAAAATGTTTTTCTAATAAAGTAAAGTCAACGATTATATACCCTGGATTTTCCTTTGTTGAATTATTTTTTATTATTTCATGCAGAAATAGTACACATTCTTCGCTATAAACATTAATATCTTTATTTGATATGTAAATTTTCTTATAGGAAAGATTATTTTCTCTAGCCATCGAAGCATAATTTTTGCGTTCTTTACTTACTATCAACATTAACACATAGAGCGTTAATTTTTTTGATGATTTTTTCAACGTGACTTTTGAAATTTTTTTTATTACACTTTGAACTACCGCTATCATGAGAGCTCCTTTTTTTGGTTTTGAAATATATAAAAAAAGTAGACCTCAGATAGCGTTTTTAGTCAATTAAATTCTAAACTTTTTCAACTTCGGGAAAAGTCCTGTTTGGATCATAAAGCATGATGTTAAGCAGATCATGAATTGCTGTTTCTATGCAATTAGTAGCTTCAAGTTTTCCTTTGTAGCTACTATCTGTTTGTATGACCTGCGGTGGGTATAAAGATGAACTTTTTTGTTTATCAAGTATGCTGGCAACTGCCGTTTCAAATTTTTCTGCTAATATTTTTCTTGTTGATTCTTCTGGGTTAAGGCTTGATAATTCTGAGCGTAAAGCAATATGACCGGTTTCTTTATAGAGTCCTGTTATATATTTTCTAAAATTTTCCGCTATTGGTTTAATTTGATCAAAAAAACTCCTTTTTTCTTGTATATTTTCCGTGCCCATGAGAGTTTTTTGTCTCTTGAGGTTCTTGATTTTCAAAGATTGTCATAAATTGACTGAGTCCTGCTAAATAGTGGAGCATGTCATGATCATTATCAGGAAGTGCTTTTGCATATAAAAAACCAAGTAAAATTTCACGAGCATTTTCTTTATCATTTTTATATGTTTGTTCAATAAGTGTGAGTAATTGTTCTATTTTAGTTTTAGAGACAGATTTTTTTTCACCACTAATTCTTTTGAATTCATCGATCCATTGATTTATAATATATTCGCGGGTTGCTGGATCCTGTAGTTTATTAGTTTCTAAAGCACCGATAACAAGTCCTAATATTCCTGGCGATAGTGCATACGCCGCTTTTGATTTATTGACGGTGGGTTTAAATTGCGATTGTTGTTGATAAAATAACTCTTTGACCAATTGTGGTCCAAAAGCTTGATATTCTACGGCATACATTCGCTTCATTGCTCCTGTCTCTACTGTTATAGCCCCTCTGAGAGGATGAATTTCTTCTGCTGATTGTGTAAAAGGTTGATTAAAGTTTAATTGTTGCGTGGTGAGTAATGTACGTTTTTGAGGAGGTTTTTTTAAATTTCGTAGTTTAGAAGACCTATTTATTCTCATGCTAAATAATGGTAAAGAAATGAATAAAAAAATTATAAAGCTTATTGTATAAATTTTTAATTTTTTCATATTTGAACCATTTTTCTTGATATATTGTTGAATATTAATCTATTGTTAATATATAAATTTTTCAAACTGAAAGTCAATAATAAATAGAGGTTGTATATGAAGCAAAAGATATGTATATTCACCATTGGTCATTCAACAAGACCGATTGAGCAGTTTTTAGAGATTCTTAAGCATTATGGTATTACTGAGCTTGTTGATATTCGCACTATTGCAAAGTCGCGTCATAATCCCCAGTTTAATGAAGATGTTTTGGCGCATGCTCTGCGTAATCATCATATAGGTTATCGTCATCAGAAGAATTTAGGTGGTTTGCGTCATGCCCATAAAGATTCAATTAATAAGGCTTGGAAAAATCTTTCTTTTCGAGGATATGCAGATTATATGCAAACGGATGACTTTGCTCAAGCTATTGAAGAATTAATTGAAATTGCTCATCATAAAATAGTGGTGATAATGTGTGCTGAAGCTGTTCCTTGGCGATGTCATAGGTCATTGATAGGTGATGCATTACTTATACATAATATAGATGTTGATGATATTTACAGTGTAACATCTGTTAAACCTCATATCTTAACTCCATGGGCAGTTATAAAAGGAAAAACAATTACATATCCTGAGTAAGCTCATTTGTTTCTCTGTTTACCTTTTAGAAAGTATATGCTATTATATTGCAAAAGTAATTATACATCGGGAATTAGCACCAGGAGGTACTTATTATGCTTTAAACATATCTTTTTTATTTAACAATTCTCAAAGATTTCACGCAGTATTTTTTTAATTAAAAAGGATTTTCTATGGAAAAGATATTATACCTATCGCTACTCACATGCTCAGTGTTTTCTATGCAACTAGTTGCTATCAAAGAAAGAGTTAAAAGAGTTCATGAAAAACTAATCAGACATCACTTACTACTTGCACCTGCTACTTTTGCGGGACTTGAAGCTTGTTTTGCCCCACATATAGAATTAACTGCTCAAGCAGCATCTCTCGCAGGAGGAATTCTTGGTGCGGTAATAACAGGTCCTGTATGATCGATAAAAATATTAAAAAAAAGGTTCGATATATACCTATCTTTATACCTTTCTATTGTTTAAATAATACAAAAGAGCAATTTTATATACTTTTATATATAATATTAATATTTTTATTTATTTTTCTATGCAGTCTCATATGGATAGGTTATTTCGATAAAGACTGAGTCTATAAAAATAATGCGCGGAGTGGCATAACCACTGTCCCCTGATGAAGAGGTATAGTGAATCCTTTTATCGAGACACGAAATTAAAAAACTTTTAAAATTTTTATCATTATATCATGTTTTACTAATGATCTTTTTATATAATTGGTGGCTTGTTTATCATTATTTTCTTGCATCCATTTAAGTTCTTTGCATTGGAAAGCATAAATATCGTCTAATAAGCATATCAAATCATTTTTCGAAAGCTGATAAGCATCAAACACACGATCAATTAATTTTTTTTCAACTATATCAAAATTTTGCTTTTTAACCCAATCAAGTGGACTTTCACCTCTATTATCTTTTATATTTTTGTCTGCACCACTACATACAAGTAACAATAAACATGGCAGTAGTTCACTTGTTGTTAATTGTCTACCCTGCTTTTGCGGAGATGTTTTATGCATACGGATTAATTTTCTTAAACAACATCTTTTTTTTGCATCCAAAGCATTTACATTGGCACCATGTTGGATTAAAAAAGATATGATGTTCGGGTTGCCATATGAGCACGCCCAGAGTAATGCAGTCATTTTTTGTGAGTCATACTCATTAATATTAATACCTTCATCAAGCATTTGCTGTATTAAATCTTTATTTCCAAGTTTTGTAGAAAGAGATAATAATTCTTGATTAGTAGTTGTATTATGTTTTTTATATAATGCAAATAGTTCTTGTTTAATTTTATCTGAAAGATAATAATCAAAAGGATAATGTTGATTATTAGGGGATTCTTTAAGATAAAAATTAATATTAGCTTCATTAATTAATAATAATTGGATTATTGGTGTTTTTTCAGACATGCAAGCAGTCAAAAATAACTCTCTTTTATAAGAATCTGACACTTTAAATGCACCATTATTTATTAAATATTGAGCTGCTTCAATGTTTCCTCTTGATAAGGCTAATTTGAGTGGAGTGAAAATGCCATATGGCTCTCTTATTATATCGAGTTTTGATTGCGCATTACGGGCAACCAATTCTTTCATTTTTTCTATATCATTGTCATCTACGGCTTTAAAAAAATCTTGTTGTCTTTGTAATTTTCTACCACCGTAAGGAGTCATTAATTTAAGAATTTTTGGCGAAGTACCTGCTTCATCAAATGGTCTTAGTCCAATAGAAGTTTTAAGATCTATTTTTGCACCATTTTTAAGGAAATATTTGACTAATTCTTCATCTTCGAGCGTAATTGCCCAGGAAATAGGAAGACAAGAACATTGACCATGGTCTATAACAATATTGGTGTTTATTTTTTCTGGATTTTTTTTTAAAATATCATTTATTTTGCATTTATCTCCAAACATAATTGCTTGAAAAAATGGATCATCACTTCGATCATAATTGCATAATAAAATTGAGCTTGCATGATAATTATTTTTTTGAGCTATCATTTGTGGCGTTGGTCCTGCGCCAAGTGTGTTCACTTTATCCCATGCTTCTACGTCATATTGCCATTTTTTTAATTCTTGACGTAATACATTAATATTACTTATTTCACCTAATTTATATAAGCACCTTACTCTTTCTTCTATAGATGGTGGACTTTGAATTATTTGAGATTTGCTTGTATCTATTTGTCCTTTATTTGTTTCCATGGTTAATGACAATGATGCATTACCAACTAAATAGACAAAAAATATCAAAAAAGCTGTATTTTTATAATTCACAATGATTGCCTTTAAAATAATTTAAATGTTATGTATATGAATTAAAAATAGCGTATATTTTTGTATTCGTCAATTATAAGAAAATAATTTTGTAATTATTTAAGAGCGATGAAGCAAACAAGGATTTACCTATTTCTCTGTTTATCTTTTAGAAAGTATATGCTATTATATTGCAAAATAATTATACACCGGGAATTAGCACCAGTAGGTACTTATCATGTTTTAAAAGGAATGGCCGAAGGTGCTACAAGACAAGTAACGCTTGATAATGTTGATAATGCGGTTAAAGCAGGAATGTTCTGGTCTGCTGCAAATGCAACAGTTCCTTTGGCACAAATAGTATCAAAAATAGGAAATGATGTAGTAGTGACAGTGGGAAAAGAAAGTATGGCAAGAATAATTAGTACCGTACCTTCGGGACTTCCAAATGCTGCGATAATGGGAATTAATACTGTATCAGGAGCAATTCTTGGTGGAGGGCTTCAAGAAGAAGCAAAAGCAGTGGTCGCTATCGGTGGCATGAGTACTGCTAGTACCGGATTTGGAATTGCATCATCAATAGATTTGCTTGCATTAAAAGTTGGTTTTTTTTTTGGTATGGCGCCTACCCCATAAAGGTATAAAATAAAATGTATAAAGAAATAAAACAACTTGTATATATTTTTATATATATGAAGATAGGAGATTTTTTTATAAATTTAATTAATGATTTTTTTGGAATTGCTAGAACTACATATGGCTTATTGGCATTCCTTATTTTTTTTATTTTTTGGTATGGATTTTTTGAATTGGTAAAAAAATAAACTTCTAAAACCACTGTCCCTCCAGTGAAGGGGGACAGTAGAAAAGTTGAATGAAAAAAACCTTTAAAATTTTTTAAATCATCAAGTCATCATTTATTATTTTTTAATTTTGGTGTGTCTAGTTTATGGGTTCATTATATCAGTCAAGCTATGATTTTATAATCAAAAAAATATTTATCTATAACATCGATTAATTCATAAAATTAATCTTTTTCATTCTTAAATTAATGCTGCAGATGGGAACTTTTATAATATATTAAAGTTCTGGTAATGACTAAGTAATCGTTTTTAAGTTAAAGTTGATTGATACGATGCATGACAAAGTTAAATATGAATTCGGATTGATTAATAAGATCCTGTATTCTTTCTTGGCTTGGTTTTTTAAAACTGTTATCTGGATATCTTCCTGCAGTTTCATATGGATTCAGCTCAGTAGCCAATGGACGAAGAGCTTCAAAGTTCCTATCTACTTCCATACATATTTCAATTAATTGGATAAGGTCATGCGTTCTTTTAACTGAACCTTTATTTAACACTATATAACAATACTTCGGACATTTTTTAAAAAAATAGTGTAAAAAAAATTGCATCCCTTAAAATTAGATATGAAATAAATACGTCTAAAAAAAAGGAGATGCAAAATGATGATCGAAACCATCAATATAATTCTAAACAAAATGACCAGTGTTTGCAACTTATCGCAACGTAAATTTATAGTAGAATTGCTTAGTTCTTTATTGAGCATACAAGGAAAAATAAATTTTCGAAATCTAAGTAGATTCAGTGAATATGAAGAAAAAACTTTTTCTAGAAATTATAATAAATCTTTTAATTTTGCAGAATTTAACCAGCAGGCATTAACGCTTGTTACTACTAAAGAAACACGACTTATAGCAGCATTTGACCCCAGCTTCATACCAAAGGCTGGTAAAAAAACTTATGGAAAAGACTATTTTTGGAATGGCTCAGCAAGCAGAGCTGAAAAGGGTTTAGAGATAGGACTCCTTGGCGTAGTCGACATTAATTACAACACAGCATATCCTATTTCAGGACAACAAACTCCCCCAATTGCAGCATCAAGAAAAGATAAAAATACGCCAATTACAGAAAACAGTCGAATTGATGCATATTTAGACCATATTAAAGAGCATAAAATGTATCTTCCTTCGCAAGTAAAAATTCTTGCCGCAGATTCATATTTTAGCAAAGAAAAATTTGTTACAGGCATTGTAAATCTTGAATTGCATCTTGTTGGTAAATTACGAATTGATGCACGTTTACGATTCTTATATGAAGGGGAACAAAGCGGAATTGGTCGTCCAAAAAAATATGATAAATTTGTTGATATTAATGATTTTGAAAAACTGAAATTTGTCGAGGATATTAAATCTGATGATGGCAAAAAATTGAAACTTTATACTGCTATTGTTAATGCTGTTTCCTTAAAACGAGATATACGAATTGCAGTTATTATTAATGTTAATGAAAAAGATAAAGACAAAAAAGCGCAAGCTATTTTTTTTTCAACTGACATTTATCAATCAGCTTCGGATATCGTTGTTTGCTACAAAGCAAGATACCAAATTGAATTTATCATACGTGATGGAAAAGGATTTACCGGACTTAATGACTGCCAAGCTCGATCAAAAGAAAAATTAAATTTACATTTTAATGCTAGTCTTGCCGCTCTCAATTTAACTAAAATTATAGATCGAAAGAATCAGGAAAAAAATACAGCCAAAAGTTCATTTTCAATGGCTAGCTGGAAGCGAAGATTTTATAATGAAAAGCTCATCAACAGAATTTTTTCAATGTTAGAAATTGATCTAACATTAATAAAACTATCCTCTGATTTTAAGAACCTTGTAAACTACGGAGTTATTTCTCGTGTAACATGATTTAAAATGTCCGAAGTATTGATATAAGATTTCAATACTTTTTCTGCACATTGTTGAACATGAAAAAGCGTTGTCATAAATGATTGTAAAAAAAGATGCTTTGCAGAATTTAAATCTTCTAGGGCAATTAAATGCCAAGGTTCATGCACGTGCATAAATACACTTTCCATACTTTTTAATTGAATAGCTTAGTGTTGATGGATCTTGAGAATAATCATCAAATTCTTCTTGTGTATAAACTAAAATATTTTTTGCAATTTTCACACCAATAAGTGCTTTATATCCTGCAGTCATAAGTTTATAATGCTCAATATCTTTTCCATCTACCACTATAAGGATACCAATATCAATATTATCTTCTCGCTGTGGTTCTAATACATAGATTTCACGAGGATTATACGTTTTAATAAGTCGTTGTTTAATTTCGTCTATTGTGTTTTGATCCAGCGATTGTGTTTCCATATGATTACCTCAACATTAAATTAGCCTGTATATAAATTATACTTTATCGTCAGTTTATAGGTTATGCAAATTCTTTATTAGCAGATATAAAACATTACCCTGAAAATTTCGTGAGATATGGTAGATAAGGGATTTCTCTATTTACCTTTTGTGGGGTATATGTTATTATATTGCAAAATAATTATACACCGGGAATTAGCACCAGGAGGTATTTGTCATGTTTTAAAATGTCTTTTTTATTATAACAATTCTCAAAGATTATGCCACCACGCGCACTATTTTCACACAGTATTTTTTTAATTAAAAAGGATTTTCTATGAAGAAGGTATTATGTCTATCGTTACTTACTTGTTCTATTTTTTCTATGCAATTGGATATAATTAAAAGCAATTGCTCAAAAATAAAAAACATTCATCACAAATTAGTCAAACAACATTCAGCCAAACAACATTTTTTAAAAAAAGATGATAAAAAACAACCTATTAAATCATCTTCATTTTTTGCGCATAAAGGACTGGGATCAGTTGAACTATATCACAACAACAATGGATTCCATGTTAGTCATAATGATAAAATGCATTATGTTCAACCATGTTTCACTGATTCAACAGTTCGTAATAGAACATCACAACAAATGAAAGATTTTCAAAGGGCAGAAAAAGCATATCTACATATTAAACAAATGGGCGATGGTCAATTCTCACTTGAAATGATGGATCGTGTACGCGGCGGCGGGCCTGTTTTGGGTGTGATGGCTTATTGGACAACTAAAATATTATGCTATTCAGTAGGAATTGTTGCAGTAAGTGCTACTGTCGCTGTAACTACCCCAGTGCTTGTAGCAGGAGTAAGTGGAATAGTAGGTGGTACAGGAGCAACTACTATGGTTGTCGGAGCTACAAGTTCTATAGCAGGGTTTGCTGCTGAAGGAGCAATTGCTACTGTAGCTGGCGCTAGTTCATTAACAGCGGGAACAATTGCGGGGACTATGGCAGCTACAGGAACTGCAATTACAGCAGCAACAGCAGGAACGGTAGCTGCAACAGGAGCAACAATAATAGGTACCACAGCAGGAGGTTTAGCAGCAGGCTTAGGGACAGCAGGAGTTATAACAGGAGGAACAGGTCTTGTAGCAGCAGGTACTGCTGGAGCAGTAATTGGTGGAGCAACTGTTGGTGGTATAGCAGTAGGGGAAGCTGCGGCATTAACTACCGCAGTTGTTGTTGGACATGCTACTAGTACTGCGGGAGCTGTAGGAGGCGCTACTCTAATTGTTGGAGGCATAGAAGCATTTGCAGCAACAGTTGGTACATTCTTTGGTATGCTACCTACTATATAAGATATAAAATGAAACTTAGCAATTCCCAAGGTTGGATAATATATATTTTAATTTCAGTTATAACTTATTGCATATTATATTATTTTGGATGGAAAGATCCAGGACAAGAATTATGTTGGACATCAGTAATTGTAAATAGAATAAGCATTCTTCCTGCGGCTTATTTTATGCTATGGTGGTGGATTAAATCATTAAAATAGTTAGATCAAGCCTATAAAACCACTGTCCCCCAGTGAAGGGGGACAGTAGGAAAACAAGGAAAAATGAAGTTCTATTTTTTAGATTTTTTCTTAGCTTTACGCGCTTCGCTTAAAGCAAGAGCAATTGCTTGTTTAGGATTATGAACTTTTGGACCCATTGTTTTACTTCGCGAACTATTTTTAGAACCGCTATGTAATTCATTTTCTTTGAATTCATGCATAATTTTTTTAACTTTAGCTTTTGCTTTAGTAGATTTTTTAGCTGATTAAAGTAAATCTCTTTGTCGAGACATGAAATGAAAAAACTTTTAAAATTTTTATCATTTTTTAATTTTGGCGTCTCCAGTTTATGGGGTTCATTATACTTTTGCGAAGCCTTGGCGAAGAAGAAAGCCTTGGCGAAGGAGGATTTGTACCACAATAATAATAAAAAAAAATAGAACAATATCAAAAAAAAGATTTAACCGTTTTTATGTTTACCTTTTAGAAAGTATATGCTATTATCTTCAAAAGTAATTATACACCGGGAATTAGCACCAGGAGGTAGTTATCATGTTTTAAAATGTCTTTTCTATTTAACAATTCTCAAAGTTAGTGCCACTACGCACATTATTTTCAAACAGTGTTTTTCAGTACAACTAACTAACCAAAGGTTTTTATGAAAAAGATATTATTATTATTATCATTACTGACTTGTTCAGTGTTCTCTATGCAACTAGTTACTATAAAACAAAGAGCTCAAATAGTTCATGAGAAACTAGTCAGACATTACTTACCAAAAGAAACAAAAGAAATTAGTCCAGTTGATTCGAGCCGACAAAAAACCGACAAAAAACCAGTTAATGATCTAAAAGATCTCATTAATTCATCTTCAGTTGTCTCTTCTCAATCATTAGGAGAAGTAAAACTATTTCACAATGAAGAAGGATTTCATGTTCTTCACAACAATGAAATACACCATGTTCAACCTGCTTTCACTGATCTTATAGTTCGCAAAGCAACAACATTGCAGATGAAAGATTTTCAAAAGGCAGACAAGGGATATCTTCATGTCACACAAATGGCTAACAGACAATTTGAAATCAAGGTTATGGATCGCTTACCTGGTGGTGGAGTTGGTGGTGCAGTTATCGGTTTTTATGCAGGAAGATTTATAACTTATTTTGTAGGTCATGGCGCAATTATAGCAGTTTCTTTTTTATCAGGACCACTTGCACCTGCTACTTTTGCGGGACTTGAAGCTTGTTTTGCTCCACATATAGAATTAACTGCTCAAGCAGCATCTCTCGCAGGAGGAATTCTTGGTGCAGTAATAACAGGTCCTGTATGATCGATAAAAATATTAAAAAAAAGATTCGATATATACCTATCTTTCTACCTTTCTATTGTTTAAACAATACAAAAGAGCAATTTTATATACTTTTATATATAATATTAATATTTTTATTTATTTTTCTATGCATTCTCATATGGATAGGTTATTTCGATAAAGACTGAGTCTATAAAAATAATGCGTGGAGTGGCATAACAACTGTCCCCCAGTGAAGGGGGACAGTAGAAAAGTTAATTGGAAAAAAAGAAAAATGAAGCTCTATTATTGATGCCACTGCGCACATTATTTAGATTTTTTCTTTTTAGCTTTGCGTGCTTCACTTAAAGCAATAGCAATAGCTTGTTTGGGATTATGAACTTTTGGTTCCATTGTTCCACTTCGCGAACTATTTTTTGAACCACTATAATTCATGTTTTTTGAACTCATGCATAACTTTTTTAACTTTAGCTTTTGCTCGAGTAACTTTTTTAGTTACTTCTTTATGATGACTGTATTTTAGTATTTGAAGGTGCAATTGAAAGTATAGTGAACTCATTTGTCGAGACATGAAATGAAAAAAACCTTTAAAATTTTTTAAATCATCAAGACATCATTTATTATTTTTTAATTTTGGCGTGTTTAGTTTATGGGGTTCATTATACCTTTTGCTATCAAAATTTTAGACGCAGCCCGCTAGGGCGAAGACTGGTATGCCCTATCAGAGTATTTACGTAACTTTAATGATGATATGAACACAATGTTTGCTGTTAAACAATTCGTATTGGCTTAATTGGAAAAGCCAACGTATTAAACGTTACAAAAACATTGATTAAAATGGTATAATTCATGTAAAATCATCACTCTAAAAATAAGTATTCACAAAGAAGTAATCATGGCCATAAAAGAAACATTAGGAAACCTAGAAGCAGTACGAAATAATGCAAATTTCATTAATACTCCAAAAGAATTTTTCTACTTATTGTGTCAATTTATAAAACTGATTTTGCGGGACCCTACGCTCAAAAAATTTCTTAAAAAAGTTGCCGAAGAAGGCAAAAAAACAATGGCTGCTATAAAGACCTTTGCGAAAGAAGCCTTGTCTGAACTTGAAATAACCGAGAAAAAAATTAGAAATTATATCGTAAATCAAAGCATAATAAATCAATCGGCCATTCAGGCTCTTGATGTTTTTCAGGATCGAGTTAAAAATAATTATAAGCTCAATCTATTAGTTGTCCCTTTAGAACAAGCTCTATATTTCTTATTGAATGATGAGTTCGCTGGCCATAGCGATTTCGTGCAAACATTTGGCACCATTAATCGTATTAATGACGACAGATACATTTACACAGCTGAAGCATTCCCCAAATTTGCCGCTTGGGATAAAAAGCTTTCATACTTTACTCAAGAAAGAAAAGATACGACTTGGTTCAGCTTAAATCAAATTTTAGTCTTCCAGGAACGATATGATTTGGAACACTATGATAATGTTATTGAACAACTAATAAAAAATGGTGTAAATGTTACGCAATTCCAAGAAGAACACCTTATATTGATGAAATATGCTTGTTTTAATAACCAAAAAGAATCCCTACTATTTCCTTCTGTAGAAGAATATAAACATCATATGTTACAAATCTGTTTGCGTGCTCAGAATGAATTTGCTTCCATTATGTCTCTTCCTATACAAACAAAAAGAACAGACTGGCGCTATGACCTTGCAACAAGAAAATTTTCATATGTGGGAGAAGGTGTAACTTTTCGTAAATTTAAACTGCTTGAAAAAGATAAGAAAAAGCGTTTATTTTATGGATATCCTGCAGAGGTACTTAGAGTGATAACAAGTGCAAAAAACCAAAAAAAAAACTGGAAGTTTTTACAATTATTTAAAGAAATTATTATAACAGCTCCAGAGCAAGATGACAGTCAAATCGAAATAGCCATGCATGATGCTTGCGAACAAATCAATGCTCAAATTTTTGAAAAATGTGACTTAAAAGACTTTTTAAGTTATGACAGACATTCTGTACATATCAATCATCAATACCTCGTTTAATTTTCATAATGTCACTGTAATTTTTTATATTTTTCCCATTTTCAAGATAGCCAATTTTCGCTAAATAATCCTATGATCGCTTGTTTCGATTGTTTTTTATCTATCTAGAATTAGGCCTAACTTGGGTCTAACTGTTTGTGAGACAATGGGTCTTATGAAGAAAAAAAAGATAAACATGACTATACATTTCCAACCTAGAGCACAAGAATCCTTGTCATCTGATGATAAAAAACAACTTACAGATTTTTTTGTAGCGGTCATGGATCTTCGCCCCAAAGAGAAAATAACGAAGGGAAAAACTTATGATGCGGATAAGTGAAGTTCAAATTGTACCAGTACAATCACAAAATGGTCTTGTAGGATTTGCAAGTTTAGTTTTTGAAAATGCTTTTTATTTGGGATCAATAGGTATATTTACGCGGTCAGCTGGTGGATATCGACTTACATATCCTCTTCGCAAAAACACACGAGACAATATTAATTTTTTTTACCCTATAAAAAAGGAGATTGCCGAATTGGTTGAGCAAGCCGTTATTAGAAAATTTGAAGAAATAAAAAATGAATGTGCAAAGAGTACGTAATCAATTAAAATATTTTAAACAATAAAGCCATCTACTTAGTTGAGTGATGGCTTTTAGATTAAGAAAGCTTTTCGCTATGGTAAATAATAGCACAAAAAAAGTTGTTCAACAACGACAAACAAGTCGTAGTCAAGCAATTGAAGCGGCGCAAGTTAATTGGTTGGTAGAAGAGAAACGATTAACAGATGACAAAGCAACCCTTGGATATGGTCACATTTCATGGGATGAGTTTTTAATTATTAATCTTGATGATTCTCTTGATATTGTAAGGCGATTACAAATTATTGATTTGCAAAGAGAGCATAAGGAATTAATAAAAAAGCGGGAATGTCTATGGATCGAAGATAATGTAATCAATGCATTCAACAAAAAGCATGCCATTCTTCATGCTGATCAAACCTATATTCTTACCGAGAAAATTAATAGCCTTGGTAATAAAGATTTTTCTCTAGAAAGCAGACAATCTTTCAAGAATTATTATGAAGATGAAGAGGTACAGTGTGCTGATGGTAAATGGCGCTCCAAAGCTGACATTTGGTTAAAAAGTTCCAAACGCCGAAAATATGATAACATCGTATTTGATCCAACAACAACAGAATGCGTCAATGGGCATTATAATCTTTGGAAAGGTTTTGCTAAAGTACCTCAAAAGGGTGATTGCTCAAAGTATTGGCAACATGTACAAGATAATATATGTAGGGCAGATGAAGAAAGATATTATTATGTACGTAAATGGTTAGCATATGTTTTTCAACGTCCTGATGAAGTACATACAGCATTAGTATTATGTGGGTCACAAGGTGTAGGAAAAAATAGCTTCGTTGAGCCTCTCGGTGTACTTTTAGGCTCGCATTATGCTCCTCTCAGTAGTATTCACGAACTAGTTTCTAATTTTAACTATCATCTTAAAAATGCAGTATTAATCCATGCTAATGAGGCATTGTGGGGAGGAAACAAAAAAGAAATAGGTACGGTCAAAGCAATGATTACTGAACAGATTTGTCTTATTGAAAGTAAAGGTAAAGATCGCATCACGGTACGAAATTTTAAACATGTGATTTTGAGTAGTAATGAAGGCTGGCCAGTTCATCTTGATACAGATGATCGTCGTTTTTTTGTAATAAATGTTTCAGAAAAACAAAAAGAAAATCATGTATATTTCAAAGCCATACAAGAGCAATTGAATCATGGTGGCTATGAAGCGCTTTTGCATAATTTGTTACATGATGATTTAACTGATTTTAATCCACGAAAAATGCCTTTTAGTAGTGATTCATTTGATATAAAATTGCGTAGCGCTGACTCTGCGCATAGATATATTTACGAAGTATTATTTGAAGGAGGCTTTTCAATCGGAACTCTAACAGAAAATGAAAATCCGGTATGGCAAGGTCCTATATCCAAGAATTCTGTCTATGGAGATTATGATGTTTGGTGTCAAAAAAGTAATGAAGTTGCTCTTACAAAAGGACTTTTTGGCAAAGTATTAAAGAAATTGATTGCTTCAGTAGTAGATACTCGACCAGGTGGAGAATGTCGCCAACGGTATTTCAAATTTCCACCTTTACAAGAAGCGCGAAAAGATTTTTGCAAAGCATTTAAGGAGAATTTAGAGCGAATTTTTGGAGAACATGAAAGTGATAATAATTAATATAGTCCAGGATATTGTCCAAGATTAAGAAGGTCTTAAATTACGTTGCTTACAATATATGTCCATGCAGTCCATGCAGTCCATGTAGTCCAAGATGATTAGAAGATGGAATATTAAATACAGATTTTAGCTGATACAAAAATTTTTCTATCAAATTTATATGGACTATGTGGACTGCATGGATATTGTCCTCTGAATCGTATATGGATCACATTGTGGACATAAAAGAGAGAAAAGCACTATGACAATACTTGAATTAGCATGCCAAGTGGGTTTGAATTCAAAATTGGTGGTATTAACGAAATGAAAATACATGATTAACATTTTTCATTTTTTGTTTTCATCAACGTAATCAAAAAAATTATCTAAATAAGGTTCAATTTTAGCACCATACCATTGTCGCAGTTCATTATTTGAGGCTTGGTAAGACTTGCCTTTATAATAAAACTGCTTACTTTTTAGCACTTGGTAAGTATGTCTATGCATATGTTTTGGTTTTTTATAATAAAGATCTCCTTCTTTATTTTGGATATAGGATTTAATTTTTTGAGCTGTATGTTCATAACGTCTAGTGGGTCTTAATCGTTGAGTGTCATAGCTTAGGTTTAAACATTTTCTGCAAAGAAATACGCTTTTTTCAGAAAAATAAAGTATGCGCATTCTTTGCTTACATAAGGGGCAGTTAAAAAAATAACGATATCCTCCATAATTGCACGGTAACTTTTCTACGGGAATGATATAAGAATGTTTTTTTTGATTTCTATAGCTAATTTTTAGATGATCGGGATATGCTTCTGCCTTTACTTCTACTGGCTGCACGGTAAATCCTATTATTGTATTGGATTTGTAAAATTTAAAAGAATCAATAGATATAGTGCACCCATTTGTCAAGACCAATTTTAAAATAATTTAAAGACCTAAAAATTAATTTCTACCCATACTGCTACTATTTCAATTAGTCTATAATAAAAGGAGACAGTAATAAGCCCGCCGGAGGCAATTTAATAATCCTATCTAACCTTAGTTTTAACATTTCTTGCCCAATTCGAGACTGGGCGCCTGATAAATACCTCCATAAATTTCAGCCGGTGTTTTATACCCTAAATTTTGATGAAGTCGTTTATTGTTGTAAATATAAATGAAACTTGCAATCGATTTTTTCAAATCTTGAACCGTATCAAATACGTATAATAGTATATGCTCATGTTTCAAAGTTCTCCAAAAGCGTTCAATTATAATATTATCAGCCCAGCGACCTTTACCATCCATGCTTACCCTAATACCATTATCTTGCACCATTTTAATCCATTGTTCACAAGTATATTGCGATCCTTGATCAGTATTTAAGATTTCTGGTTTGCCATACCTCAAGGCCTCCTCAAGCATTTCCAAACAGAATGCTACCTCTAAAGTATTTGATAAACGCCATGAAATAATTTTTCTGCTGTAGAGGTCTATAATTGCAACCAAATACATCCATCCAGTCGTTGTTTTGATATATGTTATATCCGTCGCCCAAACTTGATCCGGACGATTTATGACAAGCTCATATAATAAGTATGGATAAATCTTGTGTTGCTTATTTTGTACGCTTGTGTTTGGCCGAGGGTACATGGCCTGTATATTCGCTTCTTGCATAAGTCGCAAAACTCGTTTGTGATTTATATCGTAATTGCGTCTCTGCAACTCATGCGTTATCTTTCGATATCCGTATGTAGGAAATTCAAGCCATACTTCGCTAATCAAATTAGCAAACAACGCATCACCTTCATCAATACGTGCCTCATAATAAACAGTTGACCTTGCAATATCCAATAGGAGGCATTGTGCTCTAATGCTTAATTGGTTATTAAATCGATCAATTGCGTTTAATCGATCTTTCCGTGGAATTTCAAAGAGCTTTTTTTTAAAAAATCATTTTCAATAATTAATTGCCCTATCTTGCGTTCTAGGATAGCAATTTGCTCGCTATTATCCTGAATGCCTTCCCTACCATTTTTTAGGAAAATATTTGCTGCATTGCCTAAAAGCTCTGATTTCCATTCCTTTATTTGCGTTGGCCCAATTGAGTGTTTATTTGATAACTCTGCAATTGTCATTTCATTTTTGATTGCATCAAAAGCGACTTTTGCCTTAAAATGCGCATCATGTTTTCTTCGTTTCATATATGCCATATTTGACACCTCTATGTTATTATTATGAGGGTAGAATTGGCCTTTAGCAATCCCTAAAAAATGGTCCTAATATTGGGGTTCAGTATAAGATGGAAGTTTAGAACAAAGAGTTTTTGGCAGATGTTTCTTCCTAATTTTCCAAAACCATCCCCAATGTGCCATTAATTTCTCCTCATTTATCGAAATATATAGGAAAGTTTAGAAATCCACACTTAATATCAGGTTCAATTGCACGACGGTATTCAATGATATCAGCTTCAAGGTCTAGTGCTAATCTATCACGTTCCACAACTGTCTGACCAGCTAATTTTTTGTGCCCTATTACTATTCCTTAATTGTTACCTGTCCTCCAATCTGTTCTGCGAAGCCTTGGCCAAGAAGAAAGTCTTGGTGAAGGAGGATTTGTACCGTAATAATAATAAAACAAATTTCGACCGGCCTAAAGGCCGGTGTTTTTTGTAATTTTTATTTTACTAATTTACGCTACTGATTTCGACTTATTGTCTTAATCATTAGCTCATATGATGACATTCATCCCCGGCCTTAAAAGGCGCTAGGAAGCAACGGGGTTTTCTGTCATATTAATAAAAAAAATGGAACAATATTAAAAAAGGATTTAAACGTTTTTTTGTTTACCTTTTAGAAAGTATATGCTATTATCTTCAAAAGTAATTATACACCGGGAATTAGCACCAGGAGGTACTTATCATGCTTTAAAATGTCTTTTCTATTTAACAATTCTCAAAGCTGGTGCCACTATGCGCACTATTTTCACACAATATTTTTTTAATTAAAAAGGATTTTCTATGAAAAAGGTTTTATGCCTGTCGTTACTTACATTTTCTATTTTCTCTATGCAATTGGATATAATTAAAAGTAATTGTTCAAAAATAAAAAACATTCATCACAAATTAGTTAAACAACAATCAACTAAACAACATTGTGCCACTTCGCGCACTTATTCTCCAAAATTAGATGATAAAAAACAACCTATTAAATCATCTTTATTTTTTGCGCATAAAGGACTGGGATCAGTTGAACTATATCACAACAACAATGGGTTTCATGTTAGTCATAATGATAAAATGCATTATGTTCAACCATGTTTCACTGATTCAATAGTTCGCAATGTAACACCACAACAGATGAAAGATTTCCAAAGAGCAGCAAAAGGATATCTCTATATCAAGCAAATGGGTGATGGTCAATTCTCACTTGAAGTCATGGATCGTGTAAAAGGCGGTGGGCCTGGCTTTGGTATTTTTATGTATTGGACAACTAAAGTACTATGTTACAGCATAGGAGTTGTTGGGCTAGGTGCTTCAGTTGCTACAGCTGCACCAGCAGTTGTAACAGCAGCAGGGGTAATAGCTGGGGGGACGGGGACAGCTACTGCAACAGCTGGTGCCGCAACTCTTATGGCAGGAGGCGTTGCTGAAATGGCAATTGTTGGCGCAGCAAGCACTGCTGGCGCTATTACCACCATAGCCGCAGCTCCTGTTGCAGGAGCGGTAGGAGCCGTTATAGGTAGTACAGCGGGAGTTACTGCAATAGCCGCTGGTACATGTAGTACAGCAGCAGCTGCAACTACACTTACTTCACTAGCTGTTACGGGAGCATCATTGGGAGGAGCAACTGTTGGGGGTATAGCGTTAACAGAAGCTGCGGCATTGACCACAACAGTTGTTGTTACTCAGGCTACTGCTACTGCTGGAGCTGTTGGAGGAGCAGGGCTTATTGTAGGAGGTATAGAAGCCTTAGCGGCCGCTGTTGGCACATTTTGTGGTATGTTACCTACTCCATAAAAAAATAAAATAAAATGAAACTTAGTAATTTTAAAAGCTATTTATTATTTATTTTAATTTCAATAATTACTTATAGCGTTTTATACTATTTTGGATGGAAAGAACTATGGCAAGAAGAATCTTGGACATCACCAACAGCATTTGCATATCAATTAAGTCTTTTGCCAGGAACTTTTTTTTTAATATGGTTACAGATTAGAAAACAATAATCTTTTTAAACACTGTCCCCCTTAATCGGGGGGACAATGGAAGAATTGATTAAAAAAAAAGGAAAAATGACGCTCTATTTAGATTTTTTTTTGGTGCCACTTGTGTCACTCTGCACACTTTTTCGTACATTTTTTTCGCTTTACGCTTCGCTTAAAGCAATAGCAATAGCAATTGCTTGTTTAGAATTATGAACTATTGGATTTTTTTTAGAACTGTTATAGAATTCATGTGCCTTAAGCTCATGCATAACTTTTTAACTTTAGCTTTTGCTCGAGTAGCTTTTTTAGCTACTTTTTTTTACGATGACCATTTTTTAGTATTTGAAGGTGAAATTGAAGAGTAGTGAACCTTTTTGTCGAGACATGAAATGAAAAAACTTTTAAAATTTTTATCATTTTTTAATTTTTGCATGTCCAGTTTATGGGGTTCATTATAAGTAGGAAAATAAATTTCCAAACCACAAAGATATAAATAGCCATATAATGGGTAATGATAGTAGAGAAATAAATTTCCAAATATTTGGTACAGGTTTCAGAAATCGAAAGCCCATGGATATTAAAGCTTCCCTTTCCCAATATTTGCCTTGACTTTTCGCGTACTTTAAAGCTTTTTGTTCGCGCGCATAGTCATCAACATAATCAAAGTAATCATACAATTGATTTAAATAATATTTCTCCGCAATAGAATTTGGGTAATGTACAATATGATCCCAGTATAGAACTGATATGGTTATAGCCCAAATAGCGAATAAATATCGGTAGTTTTTAATAATATTTATTGTTTTCTGCAATGCAGTTTCTTGGCATTCCATTATTTTTACTCCCATAGAACAGATTTTTGAATAATATTTTGTAAGAGCTTGTATAACCGCAAGATCTTTTTTTGATTTTTAAAAATCTACAAAATAGCTTAATATAATGGATTTTTACCCCTATTAATAGGATAATAGATTTTCAAATAGAGTCAAGGAGTCAAGCGTCTTAAGTGTTTTGACTTCTTTTTTAAAAACAGAGATAATAATAGCTATAAAAGCTTAAATCTTTATAGAAAGTAAGACTATGGAAGAATCAACTACACTAAAAAAGACCAAAACCTCTCTTTATATGTCGCCTGAAGATGAAAGATTGCTTGATGAAGTCTTCATTAAACGCCTCAGAAATCGTAATAAAACAGATAGATCTGCTATTATCTGTGAGGCTATTCGTCTGCTTTATGAAAAGGAAGTTGGGGAATAATGAAAAAAACTACTACAGTCTTACTATGTTCGGCTCTCATCTGCCTTATTTCAATAACTATGTTGCAAGCGGGCGCCAAGCGAAGTATTTCGACTTCTAAAAAAACATATGTAAAAAAGACCCCTTGTGCGGGCTTTGGCAAAAGAAGTTTCGCTAACGGAAGAATAAAAATAAAGCGCTCATCAGGATATTGGAAAAAATCGAACAAGAGTGGCGTCACTTATGTAAACTCGTATTCGCGAAGCTAGAATAGACCTTTTTCGAGATCATACTTTACCAAAATCTTTTTTGAGCAAATGCTCTACCTGATTGAGATTTTAAATATTGTTCGAATTGTTTGGCGCAATCGATATTTTTAAATGCTGAGCACATAATCAATTTCCATGGGAGGTTTTTTTTAGTATGGAAAGATCCACCTGAATTGTGTGTAGATAAGCGTTCTTTTAGATTTGTTGTATAACCAACGTATCTAATTTCAGGATGTTGTATGGATTGTATTAAATAAACGTAATAAAACATGATTAGGTGTAAGAGTAAAGAAAATCGGTTGGTCCGTCTACGTTCTTTGAACTACGTCGGACAGTCTTCGCTTTTTGCTATCAAAATTTTTGTATTTGCTAAATTACCTTATTGCGGCGCAGCCAGACGTAGCCCGTGAGGGCGAAGACTGGTATCACCTACCTGACATATTCAGGAACGAAAAAGTAGATATAACTATTAGTTTAACATCGATCCAGACGGTATATTCATCATTTAAGATTAAGCCAGAAATTTACTAAAATGTCGTGATACTGTCATGATAATGTCGTGATATCTTATTATTTTCAGAATGGTATAATGACTAGCTAATCGTTTTTGAGTTAAATTTTATTGATACGAAGAGTAACAAAATTAAATATAAATTCAGATTGATTAATAAGATCCTGCATTGCTTCTTGACATGGTTTTTCAAAGGTAGGGTTTGGATACCTTCCTAAGGTTTGGTAGGGATTGAGTTCAGCAACTATTGAGCGGAGGGTCTCAAATTCTTTATCTGTTTCCATGCATATTTCAATTAATTCGATAAGGTCATGAGTTCTCTTAACTGAACCTTTTTTTAACACTATGTAAGATTTTAATGCTTTTTCTGCAGATTGTTGAACATGAAAGAGCATTGTCGTAAATGATCGCAAGGAAAGATATTTTGCGGAATCTAAATCTTCCAAGGCAATCAAATGCCAATGTTCATGTACGCGCATAAATACGCTTTCCGTAATGCTTAATTGAATAACTTAATGTCGACGGATCTTCCGAATATTCATTAAATTCTTCTTGAGTATAGACTAAAATATTTTTGGCGAATCTAACACCAATAAGGGCTTTGTGTCCTGCCACCATAAGTTTATAGTGCTCGATATCTTTTCCGTCTACAATAACAAGAATATTATTATCGATAGAATCGTATCCTTTTGGTTCTAGTATATAAATTTCACGAGGATCATATGTTTTAATGAGCCGTTTTTTGATTTCTTCTATTATATTTTGGTCAAGCGATTGTGTTTCCATTGATTACCTTAAGTAAATTGATCGTATATAGAATATACTGTATCGTCAGTTTATAGCTTATGCAAATTCTTTATTGAGCAATAAGGAGTTTATCTGTTTCCCTTTTGCAGAGTATATGCTATCATCCTCAAAAGTAATTATACACCTTTTAAGTGCATAAAAAAGTTGCATTGTAATGAATATATGCTATTATTGCAGCGATAGTTGTAATGAAATATATCATTGATAAGGAAAAATCATGTACGCCAATTCAGAAATTATAGATGATCTCGAGCAGATCATAGATATTGTGGCGTATAATTCCTTGAGTTGTTAGCCAATCTTAAAAACATCTCTTTGTGTACTTTTACGCCATATGTATCCTTCGTAGCTCATAAGAGCGAAGTAGGACAAATTTTAAAACTAAATTTTAAACTTTAATACGAAAGTATTATTATGGCTCGATTACGTCCAATACATGTTACACATGTGTTAACTTTTGAAGAAAAAACACGAGTTACTAATTTCTTTAAGCTGCTTGTTGAAATAGATGTACGTTTGCCAAAAGCTACAAAGCAAAAAACTACAAAAGCAAAAGCAGACAAATGTGAAGTTCAAAAAGGAAAACACATAGAAAAAAATCCTTGTTGCTGTAAATGTCCCGCAATGTGCAATGCATCAGGAAAGGCATGGTGGGACTTGTTTTTAAACCCATTTAACCGTATCTTTAATGGGGTTACCTTCGATTTGTGCTCTGTAGCTTGAGCGTAAGTATTTAATAAGGGATAAAGCGAAGTAAGACAATAAAATAAATCGATCATGAGATACGAGAATGATAGATACCATAGTTTTATCCCTTACATCTGAAATGTTTCATATTAACGAACCTGATAAGTTTAAGCCCAGTGCCCGCTGGGCATTACTAGCCCATAAAAGCAAAGAAGATCGTTTCCATTATCGCTCTATTGTCTCCAAGCAAAATGCAACCAAAAAAGAACTCTTAAAGGGGATATATAAACCCCATCTTACCTTGGCATACTGCCGTGGTGTGCAGGGTGTGGTGGAGTTGTTGTTGAAAATAGAACTTTCACTACCCAAGCTTATGTATGGAAATAATTTTAATGAACTACAATATAAAGATTTTAAAACGATAATCGATAAGTTGGTTGCAGTGCTTGCGGCTATGGGGGTTGTTGTAACAACAGAGGTACTTATTCATGCACCTGTTTTAGCAATCCATTACTCCAAAAATATTCCGTTAACTGATGGCTCAACACCCTATCATTACATCAACAAAATAAAAGAAGCTAATGTGCGATTTTCGCTTGATACCAATCAAACTGATTACCGCAATGAAGGGCATAGTTATAAATGGCATTGCAATTCATATGAAGTTGTTTTTTATGACAAAATTAAAGATCTTGAAAAAGCAAAACAAAGCAGCAAACGAGCGTTGGAAAAAGACAATGAATTGCAGCTCCATCTTTTTAAGACGTTTGAACAACGACATAAATTGGAGTTTTTACGCATGGAGGTGCGCTTGAATAAACGTGCAAAAATCAAACAACTTTTTAAAAAACTCAAAATTAACGCCGATCTTACCTTTAAGAAGCTTTTTAAGCCTGCTATTGCAAAAAAAGTATTGTTGCATTACCTTGATGAGCTTGAACGAAATCGTTCACCTTTGCTGAATTTTAAAGCAGTTGATGATAAAACATTTCTTGCGCAGTTAAGCTTTCACAATCATTCTATAACTCCAAAACAAGCAATGACGCTTTTGGGATTTAAAAGAGCGTTGGAAGCTGCGCCATTGCGAGAGCTTAAAGCAATGATTGGTAAAAATAAACCACAATCTTGGAATCGTATGCTTAATGATATTAAAAATATTCAATTACCTCGAATGAATGATTCATTTAAAGTAATACGTAAATGCATTGAAGAATTTAAGGTAAATAAGTTTTTACATATTTCAACAATTCTATTAAACGAAAAGGACATATCGATGACCATTACTTTCTAAACATACAGCACTCTTTATTTCTAAAATAAAAAACCAACTTATTCATACTCTGGCAGCGAAATCATATTTGATAGAATTTCCAATTGCTGCATAATTTTATTTGATCGTTCTTTTGTGATTTCCTTGGAGACTTCATCTGAAACGAGGAACAATTCGCTAGATAAGACTCCCAATTTTTGACTAGCTTCAACTAGCGGACGTAATAATTCATTATAATAATTAAATGCATATGTATAATTTCCGTTTGCTTTCTTTAGTTCTCCAGCAAAAATATAAGCACCAACGAGTGCCAAATTATTGCCTTGACCAGACATTGGAGATGCACAGTAACCTGCATCGCCCAATAAAGCAATCCGTCCCTTAGTCCACGATGTCATTTTTATCTGTGTAAATAATGAATCAAAATAAAAATCGTTACTATCCGACATCAGTGCAAATATTTTTGGCATTTCCCAACCAAAATCTTGAAAAGTGTTACGCAGAAGTTGCTGCTGCTCGTTTTTATCACGAATGTTATTCAAAATATTCTGTGCACGAAACATAACCGCAACTTCAGCCATCTCGGGATTTTTGTCACTCGTGATAGATATTAGTTTTTGATTTGCTTCACACTGTACTTCTGTATGACTCAAATTAAGATAATTGGGAATGCTAAATACGCTAAAATACATATCAAGATTAACTAATTCATATTCGTTTTTATCAAAAACCATATCTCTCGTTGTTGAGTGTATACCATCAGCACCAATAACCAAGTCATAATACTCGACTCTGCCATCTTTAAACTGAACTTCTACATCATTATCACTCTGTTTAATACTGTCAATTGATTGGTTAAAATGACAAGGACAATCTTCAATAGCCTTCATCAGTATTTCGGCTACATCTCCACGGGCAATTTCAACATCTCCACCTTGCCTAAATCCAAATCTTTCACCACTCTCTTTGTACAAAATATTGTTTTCGGTATCCACATAGCGCCCAAACTCCAGCTGTGTACGCATATCGCATATTTTTTCATAAATATTCATTCTTTTAAGAAGATCAATCGAAGCACCTCGAAAATCCAGCGCCTGTCCTTCTTTTCGTAAATGAGTAAATTTTTCAATTAAAACAGGAGAAAAACCAAATCTTCTTAACCAATAACAAACCGCAAGTCCAGAAATACCCGCTCCTATTACTAAAATTTTATTTATTGTAGGTGTTTTTTGATTTTTTAAAGCATTGTATTCATCTTGATTTACATTAAATACAAATTCACCGAAAACATGGGTCACCGTAATAGTGATTATTGTAAGAGCTAACAATAATTTTTTCATTTTTTTACCTTCCATATAAATTTGAAATTCATCATTTGGAAAAAAAATTATTTAGAGCGAGTTAATTCAAAAAAGAAACACAAAAGAGTTGTTATCATTAACAAAACAGCAATGATATAGATAGCTACAGGATTATAAAGATATATTAAACCAGCAGTAAAGGGGCAAAAAATCTCATATATAGAATGCAACCCTTGATTGACCCCCTGCAACAACCCTTGCTTATCTTCACTTACAGAATGTGAAAGAATATTGTTATAAGAAGGATCAAATAAGCCCTCTCCAATTGTGATAAGCACAATAGACATCCACAATAAATTGGACACACCTAGATAGCTGCTTAACACTATGGAAGCAAAACCTGTTATCATAAGAATAAGACCACCAAAAATAATACTTTTCTCAGAAAATATGAGAAGCCTTGGCAATAAAATTGCTCGTGAAATAATATCACATAGTCCTATGAGAGCAAATAATACTCCAATCTGAGTTGGCCCCCAATCAAAAACATCTTTTAAGTACACTGCAATATTACTTTGATAAAAAAGTAAAGCAATAAAAAAGTAGGCGCCTAATATAAGAATTTTTCTCGCTTTTTTTAGACTAAAAATATCCTTAAAATGAGAAAACGGATTAAGAGCATTGACTGCTATATTTTTTTTGCGCTTCTCTTCTATAAGAGTTTCAGGTAAAGAAGCATAGATAAATAGCGCTGTGATAACTGAAATTCCTCCTGCAATGTAAAATGGAAGTGAAAGATAATTAATACCCAACATTCCTCCCATCGCAGGTCCTATCATGTAACCAATACCATTTGCAGCTCCTAAATATCCATATAACTTTGCCCGCTCCTTCCCTTGCGCACTATCTGCTACATAAGCATATAATGCGCTAATATCCCCTGCTGAAATTCCGGCAATAATCCTGCCAAGAAACAATACCCAGAGAGCTCCGCCAATACCAAGAGTAAAATACCCGACTGCGGTTGCAAGTAAACTAAAAAATAAAATTGGTTTTCTGCCAAAACAATCACTCAGAGCACCCATTATAGGAGCCATAAAAAACTTACAAACAGCATAAATCGAGACTAATATGCCCAAGTAAACGGCGACTTGTTCCTCAGGAACATATAAACTAATAAGAAAGGGAAAAAGTGGAATAACAATTGTAAGTCCAATTGCATTAAGCAATGCTATAATTAAAATTAACCAAAATTTTTTATTCATTTTAATGACCCTTCGTTTCGTATATTTTTAACCTACTCAACTTAACATTAATAGGCCTTACATCAAAGTGATAATTATAAATTTTTTCTTTGTTTATTATTTTTATAAAATTTTTTGTATTCGCTTGGTAATGGAATTGTAAAATGTTTGCACAATGCACATACATCATGATAATCCTTTTCATCCAACTTATAACCCGTATGAAATTTTACCATCCATTCGGGCGATATGCACTTCACAGAATGATCATCTATTTTGCCAACCCCCATCAGTGATTCTAAGGGATATTTAACACCAAAAATATTATTACCTTCTGCATCAAAAGTAAAAGAGTGAAAGTCTATTTCATGCCCTTTATTATCTCCCATTATAAAATTATACTCTTTTGTATCATCACGAGGTATATCCTTATAACCTTTTGCTTCAAGTAATTGACGAAGCTTAGACACATATTTATGTTCCAAAGCTATATCCAAATCAGCGTGAGTACGGGTTTGACTGCCGAGCAATGCATCAACTCCCCAACCGCCATCAATAATAATTTCAATGCCATTTTCTTCACAAAGTTGAAGCAATTCTAAAACGTCAGATGTTTTCATTTCTTTTGTAATCATGGGATTTAATCTTTATTTTTTTAAAACATTTTTTCTATGATTGCTGTATTTTACCATATTTTTTTATTTTATATTGTATATTTCTCCATAGAGTAGTTTGCATTTTTTTAGGGAATGTAGACCATGTTGTTATTAATTTTTTATAAGAGAGGTCGCATTTTAATGCCAGGTCTTTCATAAGTTGCGTAAGATATTTTATTTTTTTATTTGGCTTTTCAATGAGCAACCAGGTTAATATTGCTTTTTGGAGTATTAATTGTTGTGTGGTAAAATCATTGTATTGAGTAAATATTCGTACTTTACCATTTGATGGGGCTATCGCGAGGCGTTTTCCTGTAATATCAAAACAAGCTGAGTAAACCCAGCTATTGGTATGTTTAAAACAAGCAATTTTTTTATTTGTTTGTACATCAAATATACGCGCCTTACCCTCACTTGATGATGTTACAAGAAGATTTCCCTTAATATTAAAGCATATTGAGCTAATATATCCACTATGTTGAAAAGAAGAAACTTCTTTATTTGTTTGTATATCAAATATACGTGCTTTACAGTCATTTGATGCTGTTGCAAGAAGATTTCCCTCAACATTAAAGCATGCTGAATTAACAGGTTTGTTATGGTGAAAAGAAGAAATTTCTTTATTTGTTTGTATGTTAAATATACATGCTTTACCATCATATGATGCTGTTGCAAGAAAATTTCCCTCAACATTAAAGCATGCTGATTTAACACCTTGATCATGCTGAAAAGAAGAAATTTCTTTATTTGTTTGTATGTCAAATATACGCGCTTTGCAGTCACTTGATGCTGTTGCAAGAAGATTTCCTTCAACATTAAAGCATGCTGAATTAACACGTTTGTCATGCTGAAAAGAAGAAATTTCTTTATTTGTTTGTATGTCAAATATATGCGCTTTATAATCATCTGATGCTGTTGTAAGTAGTTTCCCTGTTTTATCAAAGCAGACTGAATTGACACATTCATCATGATGAAAAGAAGAAAGTTTTTTATGTGTTTGTAAGTTAAATATACGCGCTTTCCAGTCCTCTGATGCTGTTGCAAGAAGTTTTCCTGTTTTATCAAAGCAGACTGATCTGACACATTTATCATGAATAAGTGTTTGATCTAAGTACCACCAGTGAGAAGGTGCTGTAAAATGAATGATTCTTTGTTTAATTAAAGATAGGTAAACCACCAGTTTGACTGGTGTGACTATCAAGGCTTGGCCTTTAGATTCAATAATAAAAATTGACATGGTATAATTATTTCGGCTTGTCGGTCGAAAGGAATTATATCATGTCAATTTCATATGAAAGTTTAAGTCATTCAAAGTGGGAATGCAAATATCATATAGTGTTTGTTCCAAAATATAGAAAAAAAGCGCTATATGGAAAAATAAGAGAATTTTTGAAAAAAAAATTTCATGAATTAGCGCGTCAACAAGGATGTGAAATAGTTGGAGGTCATATTGTACAAGATCATATACATATGATTATAAGCATACCTCCAAAATATTCGGTATCGGAAGTTATAGGGTATTTGAAAGGTAAAAGTGCAATAGCTATTGCACGACAATTTTCGGGAAGGAAAAGGAATTTTAATGGAGAAGGATTTTGGGCTCGTGGTTATTGTGTTTCAACTATTGGCTATGAATTAGATAAAATTCGTTCCTATGTGAAAAACCAAGAACAATTGGATGGCCAAGGATCTAATGAAGATGGTAATTTTTAACTAAAAAATATTAATATTTAAATGACTGACAAGCCGCTCTGGCAGTCCTTGGGACTGCTCATAACCGATAAGCCACCTGTATCACGGGTGGTGTATAACTTCGGGGGGAATATGTAATAAAAAGTCGTCTATGTCTAATATCAAATTAGGTTTGTTTACCATATGATCTTGTTTTTTTTCTTTATGGCATATTTGTATAATTTGTTTTTCCATACTATTTAGGAAAGAAAAACAAAAAATAATAATAAAAAATTTTTTTATGATGCTATTCATCCCTTATTTCTCTATAAATAACTTTTATTAGTATACAATATATACAACTTAATAATATCAAAAACAGTTCCCAGGAGATTTTCATGAAAGCGGTTATTATTGCACGAGTAAGCACCGAAGAACAAAAAGAAGCTGGATTATCTTTGCCAGCACAAGTTGCACGACTTGAGAATTATTGTAGAAATAAAGGTTTTCCCATTCTTAAAAGTTTTAGTTTTGATGAAAGTGCTTACAAAGATGATCGTTCAGAATTTGATATTATTTTTAACTTTATTTTCGCACAAAAAGAAAAAATTGTTGTATGTTGTGATAAAGTAGATCGTTTGTCGCGTAACATGTTTGATAAGCGTGTTTCTCATTTGTATGACAAAGCATTACGGGATGAAATAGAGTTGCACTTTGCTTCTGATGGCCAAATCATTAATAGTAAAATTTCTGCGGTAGAAAAGTTTAATTTCAGCATGAGTTTAGGTCTTGCCAAATATTATTCCGATGCCATTAGTGATAATGTAAAGCGTGCCATTTATAGTGCACCCATTTGTCAAGACCAATTTTAAAATAATTTAAAGACCTAAAAATTAATTTCTACCCATACTGCTACTATTTCAATTAGTCTATAATAAAAGGAGACAGTAATAAGCCCGCCGGAGGCAATTTAATAATCCTATCTAACCTTAGTTTTAACATTTCTTGCCCAATTCGAGACTGGGCGCCTGATAAATACCTCCATAAATTTCAGCCGGTGTTTTATACCCTAAATTTTGATGAAGTCGTTTATTGTTGTAAATATAAATGAAACTTGCAATCGATTTTTTCAAATCTTGAACCGTATCAAATACGTATAATAGTATATGCTCATGTTTCAAAGTTCTCCAAAAGCGTTCAATTATAATATTATCAGCCCAGCGACCTTTACCATCCATGCTTACCCTAATACCATTATCTTGCACCATTTTAATCCATTGTTCACAAGTATATTGCGATCCTTGATCAGTATTTAAGATTTCTGGTTTGCCATACCTCAAGGCCTCCTCAAGCATTTCCAAACAGAATGCTACCTCTAAAGTATTTGATAAACGCCATGAAATAATTTTTCTGCTGTAGAGGTCTATAATTGCAACCAAATACATCCATCCAGTCGTTGTTTTGATATATGTTATATCCGTCGCCCAAACTTGATCCGGACGATTTATGACAAGCTCATATAATAAGTATGGATAAATCTTGTGTTGCTTATTTTGTACGCTTGTGTTTGGCCGAGGGTACATGGCCTGTATATTCGCTTCTTGCATAAGTCGCAAAACTCGTTTGTGATTTATATCGTAATTGCGTCTCTGCAACTCATGCGTTATCTTTCGATATCCGTATGTAGGAAATTCAAGCCATACTTCGCTAATCAAATTAGCAAACAACGCATCACCTTCATCAATACGTGCCTCATAATAAACAGTTGACCTTGCAATATCCAATAGGAGGCATTGTGCTCTAATGCTTAATTGGTTATTAAATCGATCAATTGCGTTTAATCGATCTTTCCGTGGAATTTCAAAGAGCTTTTTTTTAAAAAATCATTTTCAATAATTAATTGCCCTATCTTGCGTTCTAGGATAGCAATTTGCTCGCTATTATCCTGAATGCCTTCCCTACCATTTTTTAGGAAAATATTTGCTGCATTGCCTAAAAGCTCTGATTTCCATTCCTTTATTTGCGTTGGCCCAATTGAGTGTTTATTTGATAACTCTGCAATTGTCATTTCATTTTTGATTGCATCAAAAGCGACTTTTGCCTTAAAATGCGCATCATGTTTTCTTCGTTTCATATATGCCATATTTGACACCTCTATGTTATTATTATGAGGGTAGAATTGGCCTTTAGCAATCCCTAAAAAATGGTCCTAATATTGGGGTTCAGTATAATGGCAACGCGGTGAATGGTGTGGCAAGGCGCCTTATGGGTATAAAAATATTAGAGTTGCTGATAAGGCAATGATCATTGTTGATGAATATGAGCAGCGGATTATACAACAAATATTTGAACTTTATGCAACGGGTGCTTTTTCCATGGAACTGCTTTGTCAGAAAATTAATAAAGAACATACTATGAGCTGGTCGAAGGGTAAGTTGGATTTTGTACTTAAAAATAAGTTTTATTTTGGTGTTATGCTGTGCAATGGTAAAGAATATTTCCATAAATATCCATCAATTATTACATCAACCCTTTTTGATCAGGTGAAACAAGTGAAAGATAATTTTAATAAAAAACCGATAAAATACGCGGGTAAACCATATATATATCGTGGTTTAATACGTTGTGCTGATTGTGATCTTGCCATAACGCCAGAAAAGCATAAGGGTTTTGTTTATTATCATTGTACTCAATATAACGGTAAACATGGCGGTCAATGGTTGCGGGAAGAAGAAATCACACGACAACTTGGAATGATTTTTCAAAGCATACAAGTACCCAAAGAAATTGCTGAACAAATTGTTATGACGCTTAATGAAGTTCATCAAAATAAAATTGAATTTCATAATCAACATTTCGATAGACTTACCAAAGAGCAAAAAGAAACTATCAAAATGCTTGATAATTTATACTTTGATAAATTGAAGATGAGAATTACTGAAAGCGATTATGACAAATTTTATATTACCCTGAGGGATCAACTTGCTGATTTGAATGTTCAGCTGGATAAGTTACAAGAAGCTGAAGATAACTACTATATTACTGTAAAATATATACTGGATCTGTCTAATCGTGCCTATGATTTATTTAAAAATTCTGAAGTTGAAGAGAAACGGCAATTAATCAAACTGCTACTATCGAACTTACGTTTAAGTGGCAAAAAGCTCGTATTTGACGCACAAAAACCATTTGATTTGCTACTGAATTGTTTCGATAGTCAAGCGTGGTATGCCTGGCAGGATTCGAACCTGCGACCTACGGATTAGAAATCCGTTGCTCTATCCAACTGAGCTACAGGCACAATTATTTCAATTATAGTGTGCCCTGTGCTCACTGAGCGGAATTTATCCTGAGCTTAGTCGAAGGGGGCACAATTATTTCAATAAAATACTTCCTAATTATATCAACAATTTTCAAAAAAGTATTATTTTTTTAGATAGGTATTGGTATAAAAAGTTTAATAAATTCACGAGCAATTTCAATGATTTGTTTGTGAATTTCATCAGATATATCTTTTGTTTGGGTGATTGTTGTGTAAATATCAGGATGTATTGATTTGATATAACTAACACATTGAAGAGCAAAGGGATTTACTTGTTGTATGGTAAGTGTATCAAAAAAACCTTCTTTTAATAATAATAACATGAGCGCTTGATCAACAAAGGAGTAGGTGACATATTGTGCTTGCTTGAGAAGTTCAATTGCCCGTTTACCACGTTCAAGCTGTCGATGCGAAACTTCATCAAGTTCGGCGCCAAATTGAGCGAATGCAAGAAGTTCTTGGTATTGTGCAAGTTCTAATCGGAGGGCGCGGGTCATTTTCTTTACCGCTTTTGTTTGAGCTGCACCTCCAACGCGAGAAACTGATAATTCAGCGCTGACCGCAGGGCGTATTCCTTGATTAAATAATTTTGTGTCGAGAAAAATTTGTCCGTCGGTAATGGAAATAAGGTTTGTTGGTATATATGCGGTAATATCATCACCTTGTATTTGTACGATTGGCAGTGCGGTAATTGATCCGCCACGAGCTAATTTTCCTGCGCGCTCTAATAACCGTGAATGGAGATAAAATACGTCACCAGGATAAGCTTCACGGCCCGGTGAACGACGCAGTAATAAGGACATTTCACGAAAGGCGATAGCATGATTACTCAGATCGTCGTACACAATTAAGACATCTTTCCCTTGATCGCGGAAATATTCAGCAATAGTGCATCCAACATAAGGAGCAAGATATTGACTTAATACGGCATCACTTGAATCAGCGCTAATAATGACTGAGTATTCCATAGCTCCATTTTCTTCAAGAAGTGAAACAAGACGAGCAAGATTTGCTTTACGTTGTCCAATGGAAACATAAACACAGAGTACATTTTTACCTTTTTGATGCAAAATTGTATCAATTGCAATTGAGGATTTACCCGTATTGCGGTTGCCAACCAAAAGTTCGCGTTGGCCTTTGCCAATAGGGACTAAAACATCAATTGCCAAAATTCCTGTTTCGAGAGATTCATTGACTGGGGATCGTTCCATGATGCCGGGAATGGTTGTTTCTATAGAGCGAAATTCTTCAATAACAAGTTCACCACAACCATCTTGAGGTGCTCCTTGAGCGCTTATAACACGTCCTAAAAGTTTCATGCCAACGGGCGTTTTAAATACGGCATGAGATCGTTTTGCTGTCTCTAATTCTGCAACAGCAATAGAGGGATTAAGCAAAAAAACAGAAACTGAATTTTCATTAAGCTGAAAGATAATACCACTGTTTCCACTTTCAAAATCAATAAGCTCGCCCAGCATGGCGTTTGAGAGGCCATATACGGTACAAATGTTGTCGCCGACTCGTACAACGGTACCAATTTCTTGTAATTGTTCTTCTGGTAAATCACGTAATGATCGTTCAAAAAGCGATATGAGATCAGTGCTTTTCATTGATATATACCTTTTGTTTTTTTAATTCATGTAACGCGTTGATTTGTTTACGTACTGAATATTCCCACATAATAGTATTACTCTGTAACCGAAGACCTGCAATTAATGATTTATTTATTATGGGAGTTGCAATAATATTTTTTCCTATACGTTGTCCAAGAAATTGTTTAATCGATTCAATCTGTTCGTGGTCAAGAGCGTGTGAACTTTGTAGGGAAAAATCGATACTATGTGTTTGTTCTTTGTAGATCTCAATAATAAAAAAGAATACGTCGGGTATATAAAAAGAACGATTATGTTTAATCAGAAGTTCTAATAATTTAGTAAATATGACAGGTAAAGAAAAGTACCCAACAAGATCGGAAATCATTGATTGTTTTCTGTTATGATCAAATTGTGGTAATTGTAAAAAAAAGAGAGTTCGTTTATGTGTTTGTAGAAAAGTTTGAGCTATTTTTATTTTGTTGATGTCATTAAGCGTCAGTATTTTTGGGAAAACAGTCATAAATGCGCACGCATATTTTTTAGCAGTGTTTTTATTAATAGGTACATTATTTATCATATTTTTTTATATTCTTTCATTCATAAAGTGAATAATTGAATTAAGATAGTGTTCACCATTGTGCTTATTATCAAAATAATTTGAAAGAGATTTTTGTAATTCTGGAATTACGGTGTTTATTATTATAGTTTCTACACGATTTTGTTCTTTTTGTAGGGCTCTCTGTGTTTTTTTTGTTGTGAGAAAAATTGTGTGTTCATTATGTTTTTTTTCACGATCAAGAGCCTCAAGGGCAATAATATTGTTCCATGCATTAATTTTGTTTTTGAACTGGTCGCAGAGTATTAATTCTTCTTTGAGAATAATATCAAGTTCTTGTTGTTTTTTTTCTAATGTTAATTGTTGGTTATAGAGAGTTTGTTGGGCACTATTATTTTTAGAAATAATATTCCAGATGCTTGAGGCAAACTGTTTTTTAAAAATATAAAAACCAAGACCTATGAGACTTATAAAATTGATGAATCTAAAAGTAAAAGCAATAATATTTTCATTAATGAACATGTTTAATTTTTTCCTCTAGTCTATTGTGGACCTCAATGACTATACGAGTAATATCTTCTGCTGATGTTTCATGAACAATAGTAGGTATTTCTTTTGGTTGATCAACAATGACAAATTGGTGTGAGGTATATGATGGTTTATGTAAAGCAAAATATTCCTGACATACATGCCAATGTCGTTGAAGTTCTTTTTCTTGAATGGCAATACTTTTTTGTTGCTGATCAATAATATCAAGAAGCGCTTTTTTATCAGCGTTTTCATGGTCAATGATGGCAATTATAGGTTTAAATAAAAATAATCGTAGCATCCAGTAAGTGATAAAGAAGTTGAATGCTTGGATAAGCATTGTTGCATTTATATTCATGAAATATAAGCTTATGGTATAAAAATTATTATAATAGATTTCTATCCAATGCTTCTGCCAAATACTAGCAGGGCGCCTGAAATAATAAGACAATATATGGCAGATGATTCTACGACAGTTAATGCGATAATCATTGTTGTGCGAATTTTATTAGCGCTTTCAGGATATTTGCCAATATTCTCACATGCTTTCATGCCAATAATGCCTTGACCAAGAGCGGGTCCAAGACTTCCAAAACCCATTGTTATTGCTGCTCCAATAAATGCCGCTGCTTTTGCATAAAAGATTCCATCCACGGTGGTCCCTTTATTCATAATTATTATTGTTATTTGCTTCTTTTTCTATTGTAGCGTACTTTTTTATATTTTCACAAGAATAATGTTGACAAAAAGCCCCTTTTTGGCCTAAAACATTAAAAAAAGAAAAAAAATTTTGTTAATCTTCCATTTATTTTTGTATAGACCGTGAGAGAATATCATTTTTTGCATATTTTTGTCATAATTGTCACTATACTATTTCGATGTATGTACAATGATATATCTTTTGTTTTTATAAAAATTATCTGAAATTTAAATAAAGAAATAAATAAAAATATGATGAATTATTCTATAACAATAATGATTTCTGGCACATTGCTGTGCTTTTCTTCGATAGTGATTTTATCTAATCAATTAGTTGGAGCGCCATCATCTGCTATTAATAGTGAAATAATTACCAAAACATTTGAGCAGGACTATGTTTCTTTTGATGATGGGGATAGCTATGATACGATGGATGAATTTTTTGATACAGTGGGTATTGATCATATATCACGGACCATCGATCCAAGCGATATTATGACACTTTTGAATCTTTTTGGTATTCCAAAAATTTTAGAACTGCCTTTTTTTTTAAGGACTAATATACTTAACAAAAGAAGTTTGCTTGATCAGCCATTATTTGAACCTAAGCGGGCGCAGTATCCTGGATTGTGGATTGTTGGCGCGGCATTATTTGCTCGTAAAATTAATCGTTCAAACTTTACCAAAGATAGCGATAGGCTTGATTCGTATCTTTCTCTTACTGAAGAGTTATTTATTCAACGATTAGAAGATGTTATTGAAAATATTAATACGGCAATTCCTATTCCTATGATTGATATTGCTAAGATATTTTCTTTATTTGAAAATATGACGGTAGAAGAGCGTCAAATAGGATTTATGCTTCATGCAACTAAACGGTGGCGATCTACAACGTTTCGTATTATGGCGCCACTTTATTGGCTTGAAAGTAATTTTTCACTTACTAAGGATGAACAGGATGCGGTAGCACAAGAGTTGGGAAGTATGGATCCTAAGGAAGAAAAAGCTTTCAGAAAAGCTCACTTTATTAGCGATAAAATTGGCCTTGGTGACACGCGTATTGAAGTCGATCATAGGATTCTTAAAAGACCGTCGTATACATTGCGTTGCGGAGGACTTGCAACAATACCAACAGCATGGACGTGGGGAAAAGGGTTTTTAGGTTCGTCATTTGCCAAGCCATCAACATTGCCAACATTTGAACTAACGCAATTATTTAATGTAATAGAAAATCCAACTGATCAATTGCAAGAAGAAGCTATTGCGTTTATAACTGATTTTTTTCTTGACAGTATTGACAGAATGGCAGCTGATCTTATTGATGTGCCGTTGGGTAATAGAAAACATCTTGGTCTTGGCGTATACATGCGAGGAAAAACATCACTACGATTTTTACTTAATAACTCATTTGCTCAGCGAATAAGTTTGACTAATCGTATTTCTCTTGAATGGTTTTTACCGGCGACAGAACGACGATTTTATATAAACAAAATTGATGAGGTAGCATTTAGTGAGCGTAATTTCAGCGATACTGATTCAGTAGTGGCGACAGATAATTTGGAGTTTTTAACAGAGCAGATGGTTTCTCGTCTTTTTTTACGAGCAATTGATACCTGCGTGATTCCGGGTGTTATTTTTCGATGGTCAAGTCAGGCTCAATATAAAGGAGAAATATTTGGTTTTAACCTGGGCACTGATTTTTGGTTACAAAATAAAGCACGGTTATCTTCAATACAAACACGAGCGGAAGTAATTAATGAAATTGATATTCCCAAGGCAAAAACGCCATTGGCGTATCAAAGTAAGGTGTTTGGCGGTATAGTATTAAAAAAGAGTAGAGAAAGATCAGTATGGTTTTTTTCTCTTAACGCGGATGCGAATGTGAGCAGCAAGGGTCTTTGTCAGGATTATTCTTTATCGTTTAATTTTGAAGCAAGCTTTTAATCTGAGTCTATAGTATGGTAAGAAAAATAAAGAGTTATATAATATTTAGTCTACCGTTAATGGGGAGAGACACATTGAATAAAATAATATTTTTCTTGCCATTGCTCATGAGTTTAGTTGTGTTGTGTGAAAAGATAATTACTCTCGAGTCGCCGGTAATTAAAATGGCTGATGGTTCATTTATTAATGCAGATAAGATAGAATTTATCAGTAAATTTCGTCGAACTTTATTGACATTTATTGTGGGTGATTTATTGCCAAATAATCAAAGAAAAGGTAGATATTTTTTTGATGGAGTATGGCATAGCATAGAATCTCTTGCGCGTATTGAAGAAGAATTAAATAGATCAATTGATCCAAAAAAAAGTGTAAAACAGTGTGCGCTTAAAGAAATTTTAATCTATGCAAAAGCTGATTTTATTGTTAAATCAAGCGAATTTATAGAAAGTGGTAGAGGATCGAAAAACATTATGATTGTTTTAATTCAAGAAGATTGTCTCAAGCGTAATCATCCCGATAGTTTATTGCTTGACTGGGCAAAGACTAAGGAAGGACAAGAATCAACAATGTTTGAATCTCAGATTAAAAATTTTGGAGATTATTATCACTTTTTAGCAGATCTTGTTAATTTTTTATTGGATCTTACTCATAGTTGTCCCAAAGCGCACGCGCAATTTAAAGATCGTGTAGCAAAATGGAGTGTTGTTAAAGAAATATTACCAATCGTACTAAAAAAGGCGCACGTGAAAAGTGAGCAAATTAATGAGGTTGAATTTTTGAGATATCTTAAAGAGCGATATCTTGATCATATTGAATTAAGTGAAATTACGCCACAAACAATAATTCCGCTTTTGGCAGAATATATAAAACATACAAATTAAATAGTTATGCTTGAAACTGAAATTTTACACGGTACTATTGATCGAATTATTTATCAAAATGGAGAAAATGGGTTCGCTGTTTTTATTATACAGGTCAATAGTACTACGACTATTACGGCAAAAGGATATGTACCAGTTATTACCGCCGGAGAACAGGTAGTAATGCATGGCTCATGGAATATGCATCAAAAATTTGGCAAACAATTTGATGTTCGATCGTGTGAAAAACAGGCACCAACATCTATCGTAGGATTGAAAAAATATTTGGGTTCAGGTCTTATTAAAGGAATAGGGCCGGCATATGCTGATAAATTGGTTGCTGTCTTTGGTGAAAAAGTTCTTGAGGTGATTGATAAAAATCCTGAACGACTTATGTCGGTGCCTGGCATTGGTGCAAAGCGTGTTGAAAAGATTATTTTAGCATGGAAAGATCAAAAAGAAATTTCTGCAATTATGGTTTTTTTACAAAACAAGGGAATTTCAGCGACCTATGCAGTAAAAATTTATAAATTTTATAAATCTCAAGCAATGGCGGTCATTGAAGAAAATCCCTATCGCCTTGCACAAGATATTTGGGGCATTGGTTTTAAAACGGCAGATCAGATAGCACAAAAAAGTGGGATAGCGCCTCAATGTAAAAGGCGTATTACGGCAGCAATTCTACATATCATTCAAACTACCGCAACCGATGGTAATTTGTACATTCCACTTGAAGATCTTAAAAAGCAGGTAGCAATAGTGCTTGAATTGGTGTTTGAAGAGATTGCGCATACTATAAAGTGCGCTCTTCATGATTTATATAACGCTGACAAAATAAAATTGTTGACCTATAACGATATTCATTTTATTACGATGCCATCATTTTATTTTTCTGAAAAAGGAGTTGCCTCAAAACTACAGGCAATGTTAAGTGCGTCACCACATCATACGTTTGATATAGATCAGATAAAAAAAACATTATTAGAGGCTTCACACAATAATCATGTAGCTCTTAATGAGGATCAACAAAAAGGTGTTCTTGCATGTTTGGAACATAAAGTTACCATTATCACCGGTGGTCCTGGAACGGGAAAAACAACACTTATTAAAAGTTTGCTTTCTATTCTTGATGTTAATCGTGTTAAATATGCTCTTGCTGCGCCTACTGGAAGAGCAGCGAAACGTATTACCGAAGGAACGGGACGGTTTGCATCTACCATTCATCGTCTGCTTGATTTTGACGTGAGTACTATGGGATTTCGTCATAATGAAAACAATCCATTGCAATGTGACTTTCTTATTATCGATGAAGCATCTATGATTGATCTATTTCTTGCGCATGCATTAATGAAAGCATTACCACGGCATGCTCATTTTATTTTAATTGGAGATATTGATCAGTTGCCGTCTGTTGGTGCGGGTAACTTTTTACATGATATGATTGCAAGTAAAAAAATTGTTACGATAAGTCTTAAGCATATATTTAGACAAGCACAAAATAGTTTAATTGTTATCAATGCACATCGTATTAATAATGGACAGTTTCCGGTAACAGATCATGAAAATTCTCGCAAAGATTTTATTTTTATTAAAGAAGATAATCCAGAAAATATAGCGGTACATTTAAAAACCATTTACGATAAAGCGTTACGACATTACGGAATTAGCTCCGATGATGCAATTGTTTTGACTCCGATGCATCGTGGCATTGCTGGCACGCAAAAATTAAATCATGATTTACAGCAGATTTTGAATAATAATAATAATGGTATTGGCATTACGTATGCAGGAACTGAATTCAAGTGTGGTGATCGCGTGATGCAATTGCGTAATAATTATGATAAGCATGTTTTTAATGGTGATATTGGTATTATTGAATCTATTGATTTAGAAGATAAAATAATGCAGGTTAGGTTTTTAGAAATTATGGTGATGTATGAAGTATCAGATCTTAATGAGCTTGTTCATGCGTACGCGATTTCTATTCATAAAAGTCAGGGATCAGAATTTTCTGCCGTAATTATTCCCGTATTTATGCAACATTTTATGATGTTGCAGCGCAATTTATTGTATACTGCGGTGACGCGGGCAAAAAAATTATGTATCATTATAGGACAATCACGCGCGATTGCAATTGCTTTAAGAAATAATACAAGTGTTAAGCGCATTACATTTTTACAACAATTTTTAACAACCGATTTAGCGTGCAGATAAAAAAAGTTATTTTAATGCAGTTTGATTTAAGTTTCTATTGATTATAGCGATTGAATAGTTATAATTAAAATTTATTTAATTCCGTTCGTGGTGATAGTTCGATAAACTCACTAGTAAACGCTCGCTCACCATTAAACTTAATCTAATTGATTTAATCCCGTTCGTGGTGATAGTTCGATAAACTCACTAGTAAACGCTCGCTCACCATTAAACTTAATCTAATTGATTTAATCCCGTTCGTGGTGAGCTTGTCGAATCCATACGAACACTTTTAAAAAAATAGAAAAATGATTTTGTAATAAAAATAAATGCCTTTAGGAGTTCGTATGGATTCGACAAGCTCACCACGAACGGGATTAAATCAATTAGATTAAGTTTAATGGTGAGCGAGCGTTTACTAGTGAGTTTATCGAACTATCACCACGAACGGGATTAAATCAATTAGATTAAGTTTAATGGTGAGCGAGCGTTTACTAGTGAGTTTATCGAACTATCACCACGAACGGGATTAAATCAATTAGATTAAGTTTAATGGTGAGCGAGCGTTTACTAGTGAGTTTATCGAACTATCACCACGAACGGGATTAAATCAATTAGATTAAGTTTAATGGTGAGCGAGCGTTTACTAGTGAGTTTATCGAACTATCACCACGAACGGGATTAAATAAATTAGATTAAATTGATGGTGAGCGCAACGTTTACTAGTGAGTTTATCGAACTATCACCACGAACGGGATTAAATAATTATATTAAGATCAAGGGATATAACGACTAAATGAATAGTATCAAAAATAATTTATATCGAACTTATGGTATTTTTTTATTATGGGGTATACATTTAACATCAATTAATTCTGTTATTCATCATTGCAAGAAGCATTATACCGTTATTCTTGACCCTGCCGGAGATTCGCAGCATATTGGTAGATCGATTGGTGATAGTTTTGAACGAGGTCTTACATTGCAGTGTGCTGAAAAAATAAAAGAGATTGTTGAAAGCCGCGTGCCACATATTAAAATCGTTCTTACTCGTACGGCTGGTGATATGGTATATGAATGGCAAAATGCATCATTGGCAAATCGGATAGGTGATTTTTTTGTTAATCTCAATTTTTATTATACGCAGGAAACAAAACCAACCGTATATCTTTACCAATTTTCATATGGCAATGATTTTGTTAATCAGCATTATCATTGGTCTCAGATATATAGCTATGATCAGGCGTACGTGATTAGTAAACATACAACGGATGTATGCAGCCAGTTATTTAAAAAAGAGCTTTTCTCCGTTCAATGGCAATCATTATTTTGTGTAATAGGACCCTATGCATTGCCTATCAAGCCATTGATTGGTATTACCATTCCTGCTATTTCTATTGAGGCAGGATTGAAAGATAAGCATTTATGGCATAATTATAGTGAGCCAATTGCCTGTGCCATTATTGCAATCATTGATGAGTTGGGAGAATGAGTTCGTATGGATTCGACGAGCTCACCACGAACGGGATTAAATAAATTAGATTAAGTTTAATGGTGAGCGAGCGTTTACTAGTGAGTTTATCGAACTATCACCACGAACGGGATTAAATAAATTAGATTAAGTTTAATGGTGAGCGAGCGTTTACTAGTGAGTTTATCGAACTATCACCACGAACGGGATTAAATCAATTATTATTGAATTTAAAAGTAAGTTGTTATTTAATCTTTTTTTGAAATTATTCCAATTCCGTTCGTGGTGATAGTTCGTCGAATCCATACGAACGAAAATATGTAGATCGAGGATTTTATGAATTTTTCATTTAGGTACATAATTATTTCCAGCGCAGCATTCATCTCAGCGATTCTTTTTTTTGCTGTGTATAATCAATGGATATTGTTTCGCCACTCGTGGACAGGCACCTATGAGATTAGTCAATCTGTTTCTTTACAAAAAAAACAGATTTGTCTTTTTTATTTTCATGGTGATAAGTGGAAGTCTGAAAAACAGGAAATGTTATGGTCACACAATACCGAAAAAAATATATTTCAGCTTATTAATGCATGGTTAACATTGTTAGATGAAGAATCTGTTATAGCAAAAAAAATAACATTACAATCAGCCCTACTTTCTGCCTCTCATTGCGCATATCTTTCATTTGATAACAATATACTTGGAGAACAAGAGACAATTTTTAAAAAATGGATGCTGATTGAAGGATTACTTAAAACAATCGTATTAAATGATATTCCTGTCACGCAGATACAATTTTTGGTTCATCATCAAATATTACATGATGCACATATAGACTTTTCATTGCCATGGCCTATTCATGGCTTTTTACGTTAATATTACTCATTCTTTTTCTATGTTCGGCATTCAAGAAGTTTATTCTTTCTCGTTCTGCTGGTGTAATCTCGTGTATCCAGTCATAATATGCCAACAGGAACCACGGCATAAAATAATCTTTTTGTCGATCAGTTAACGCATTATATTCTTCCTCGTTATATTCTCGTTGAGGAGTTTCTTCTTGTTGATTGGTATCTTCAAACACATCCTTTTTGAAAGTCTGGATTAGGTATTTTTTCACTGTCATTGTTATTATAATCTGATGATGTATTCACTGGTTCGTTATTGTTTTCTGATGATACGTCTACTTCTACTTTTTTGTTATTGTTATCTGGTTGTGAGTCATTGGCAATAACAGGTTGATTAATAGGTTTGTTTTGATGAGTAGATTCGTTATTATTTATTTCTGGTGTTGTTGTTATAATAGTATCAAGATAATTTTTGACGTAGGTAATATAGTTTTGAACGTCTGCAATAATATCAGCCATACGTGGTATTTCAAAAGTTCCATTGGTGAGTTTGACATGAGCATAATAGCGAACACAGGCAACAATACCAGCAACACTTGAAGTGGCAATGAGAGAGCCTATTAATAGTTTTTTAGGAATATTGTAACCAGCAATAGCGCGTTGCTCATCTATTTCTTCTTGGAGTTGTTGCATATAATTATCGTACGCTTTTTGTAGTTTTATTTTATCTTGCGCGTTTACGGTTGGCTTTGCCATTTCTTGTTTAAATTGAACTGCAATCTGTTGTTTTTGCTCTTCTAATTGAACAACAGCTTCACATGCAGCAACTCTTTCTTCATTGTAATACCATGAATATGATTTATAGAGGATAGCTAACGATGTTGCAACAAGGCCAAGTGCCGCAACTCTACTTATTTCTGTTTTATAGGTATTTATCCAACTATTTTTTAATTCTTCTGATTGAGTTATTTTATCAAGGTGAGAATTTATTGGTAGAGTATTTGCTATGGCATCGGCTACATCGCATGTTTTTTTAGTCATAAAATCAGTAATACGTTTAATGCGGCCCGGTTTTTGTGCCGCAGGAGAATTTTGATTTTTATTATCAGCTTCTGCTGGAGCATCAAAAATATTGGTAGCTGATTCATTATTGATTTTATTTTTAAATTCAGGATTTCTATAGCCATATGAATTCATAAGGCGATTTCTACTCTCATTTTCCATGACTTTTAATTTTTCATATGCATTATAGGCTTCCTGTTTAAGGACGCGTATTTCTTCATCTATAAGTTCTCGATTTTTATTAGATGATTGTATAAGTTTTAATTGTCTGTCTTGATTTTCTGAAACGTTATCTATTCCTTGTCTGATTATTTTTGAAGCAGCATCAATTTCTGATAAAAGAGTTGCTTGAGTTGGGCGGTAGTTACTATAGAATAACTCCAGTTCTTTTTGGACAAGCGCAACAATACTATTACCTACACCTGTTCCTGCGCCATCAGTAAAGCTTTTTGCGGTAGCTATACCTATATTACGCATTGTGTTATTATTGTTGAGCAAATTTTCAGTTGCAGCTTGAGCTTGTTTTAACTCTTCTGCTTTTTTTTCATCTTCAATTTTTCTTAAATTATCTTCTCGGTCTTCTTGTTTCTGTTTTTCAGTAAGAATCTTTTCTTGCTGTGCTATTTTTCTTGCCGTTTCTTTTATTTCTAGTTCTTCTTTTTGCAGATTTTGTTTATTTTTTGTTTCCTGGAAATCTTTTTTTGCTTTTTCTAGCGCGATTTGTTCATCTTTTTGAGCTATTAAAAGATCATTATATTTAATTTTTTGTGCATTGAGTATTTTTGTCTGATCGTTCAGCTCTTTTCTTTGTTTTTTCGATTCTTCATCGAGCTTCATAGAATACAATGTGGGTGAAGCATTAATTGCTAAAGTAAAAAACAATATAAAATTAATATTATTTTTTTGTATCATCATATTCCTTATTAATTATATCGTTTTAATGTTTGTAATTTTTGTTCTAATATCAAAAAGTGTCCAATCATAGAGTTTTTGCATATTTGTTGTAATTCTGTTGTTGATCTTATATTTGGTCTATTATCATCATTAAATATGCTATGATCAATTTTTTGAGCAGTAATTGTTCCGGGAATTGCTTTCATATATGGTCTAATATTACCAAACATATCATAACCTATTGTTTGAGCAGCAATATCGGTTATAAGAGTTGTAAGATTTAAAAAACTTTGTTCAATAAAAGATGGTTCTGGTATGATGATATTTTTAATTTCATTTTGAAACTTATTAAGATTGTTGTTTGCTTTATTATCTTTTAATAGTGGGTGAGTATGTTTATTAACGGCGAGAGTGCCTATGAATTCAATATTGTCATTATTGTCATTTTTTGTGGTAGATATTTTATCAGGATGATACTGTAGTAATAATTTTTTACCCAATTGTTTATTTTCGTCGATTTGTGTTTCAGTTGTAGAAATAAGATAAAGAGCTTCCATGAGATGAATTAATTTATTATAATCTAAATTATTTTCTTTTTTGTTTAACTCTTCTAATGTTTGTATGGGGCAATCTTTTTCTGCTAATTCTTTTATATACGCTAATTTCTGTTGATAATTTTTACTATCTTTTTCTAATTTGTTTGTTGCAGCTAATATGTTTTGATAATTGTTAAGATTGTCTTTTTTTAATTCTTCTTTTAACTTTTCTTTGATTTCGTCTCGATTGTAGTTTTTTAAAAGTAATGAAAGATTTTTGGCATGTATGTTGTAATTTTGTAATAAATATATTAGATTAATAAATTCTTGCTTAAAAGATTTATCTATCTGTTTTGATGTATTAATATTTTGATCTTCTTTTATAGTATCTTGTTTTTTATCTAATTCTTGTTGTTCTATTTTATCAATTATTGTAGGTTGTATATTATTTTGTTTAGCATAAAATTCTTCATTATTATTCTCTCCACCATATAAATTACGATTAAAAGTATCTTCTGTATATGAGATTACTAGTTCGCGATGTTCATTTCCTTTGAAATAGTTTTTTATTGTGTTAAATATTTTTTTTGCTTCTTCGCCTTTTTTGTTTTTCATTAATAAATTGATTTCAGCTTTAATTGCATTTATTGATGAAGCATTCTTAAAGGATTCTTGAACTTTTAAATCTAAAGGTTGCTCAGAACAAAAAGAGGGTGAGTAATATGTAACTAAAAATATGATAATAAATAAGAATAAAAATTTTTTAGTCATGATAAATCTTTCTTTAATTCATCTAGTTTGGCATCGAGTGCAGGCGTTATTTCTTCATCGAAACTTTTTATAATTTGTTGTCTATAAGCAGCAATTTGTTTTTCGTCTTGAAACTGAAATTCTAATTCTTCTTTACCTGCAACTATTAAGCAATGAATTCCGGTATTTATAGCAGGCGCAATAGGATTGTTCTTTGTTGGATTATAAAATTTAGGCATAGTAAAGAAAATAGTATTGTTTTTAAAAAAAAGATCTTCTTTAATGCCAATTGTTTTATATTTATTAAGTTGTTGTATGTTAATTATTTTGTAGATAGGGCAAAAACAACTGATTGTAAAATAAGGAGTAGTATCATTTTTAATAAAAGTTTGAATCTGTACGCTAATTTGATCAGGTATTCTTTTATTATAACGAGCGGCAGTATGCAGTTCGAACATACTGTTATTAAAGAGTAATTGTTGTTTGGTGCTAAATTGTTCGTTGAAATATTGTGAAGAGCCAAGAGATAGAGCTGGATTTTCATTGCTTTGTTTGATTATTTGTGCTTTTAATTTAAGATCCTTATTTTTATTGATGATATAAAGAGCAGTTTGTGTATTGATAAAAAAAGTTTGATTTTTTTCTTTTATACCTAGATTAATTTTTATGCCGGCATAACATGTATCAGTTAAGTTTGTACTTACTTTGATTGATGGGGTGTCGTTCCAATTCAATTGGCATTCTATTGCATTGGATACACATGAACTAAAAAATAAAAAAAAAGTTACAACAGAGAGTGATCTATAAATCATTATTCTTCATCTAATTTTGCAGCAAGCCAGTTTTCTTTTTCTTTCATGATCTTATCAGAACTTTCTGTGTAGTGATCATAGCCAAGAAGGTGGCAAATGCCGTGGCACAATAATGTGCGTAAGTGTTCATTAATTGTTTTATTTTCTTGTGCGCATAGATCTTTAATATATTCAAGTGAAATAATAAGATCTCCGACATTTTTATCATCATCAGTTTCTACAACGATTGTTTTTTCTGGTGTTAGATCCGGATGAAACGGAAATGATAAAATATCTGTTGGCTCATTTTTGCCACGAAAATCATTATTAAAACATTGAATTGCTTGATTATCAGTTAATAAAATACCTAAATCAAAACTTTCATATCCCATGAGCGTTAAAATTCTTTGAGCATCACGTTCAAATTGTATCGTGTCTAATTCAGTAACGCACTCTTCATTGCTTATATTAATCATAAGGAGTTCTCTCTATGTTAAATTAATACAATTATTGCATTTAGTATTTCATGAAATTGGAAAAAAATCAAGCCTGAACAGCCTTTTTACTCAACTTTTTAGTATAACGTGAGCGTGCCATACTCCATCAATTTCAGTTAATGAATTATGATGAATATTTTCCTCTTTGTAACTTACCGCTGCAGCTTGTGTAATGCCACGAATAAGTTGATCATGTGGCATCAGAATATCACGTATAGTATCATCAGATGTTGTTATCATTAATGTAAAAATAGGTGTTTTAAGAGAGAGCTGGCGTTCTGTTTTTAGTTTGCGTACTGCTGTTGTTAATGCAATCACATGCAGCATGCCCACTGCCTCTGATTCAAAATTATACATTATTTGCGTAGATTGATATTTTGTGTGGTGGAGAGAGGCAATGTTTTCATGTTTTTTATATAATTCTTGATAAATTGTTTCGGTGATATGGGGCAGGTATGGCGCATAGAGTTGTAATATTCGTAAACCAACATGATACAATGTCCAGCGTGTTGCATTGACTTCATCGGCACTGTACTGGTCAGGGTTAAAAAGTTGATTTTTAATTAATTCTATATAGTTGTCACAATAATCATGCCAAAAAAATTGCTCCACTTTTTCCAGTGCAAGGCCATATTCTTGTTGTTCAAAATAATAATGATATTTTTCAAAACAGGCTGAAATAGTGTGTAAAAGCCATTTATTAACCGGATCTAATGAAGTTGGCTGAGTGAGGGTCAGATTAAATTGCTCTAAGTGAGGCTCTGCAAATTTAAATGCATTCCACAGCTTGGTAATAAGTTTTTGTCCAACAATGAGTTGTTCTTCTGAAAACATCATATCATGGCCAAGTTTTCCGCATGCTGTCCAATAACGGATTGCATCAGCAGGGTATTTTTGTAAAAGCAGCTCTGGATCCATCGCATTACCATCTTTTTTAGAGAGTTTTTCTTTTTTATCGCTCAGCACATGACCGGATATTATAATATCCTTCCATGGAATAATATCATGGTGCATCCATGTTTTTACGATGGTATCAAATGCCCAGGTACGAATAATATCATGAGCTTGGGGGCGCATAGCCATAGGCATGAACTCAAAAAGTTCTGTGTGTGGTTGCGCAAAAGGATTTTTTTTAGTCAGTAGATTATAGCAAATATATGGGGTCAGCGATGAGGTGTTCCATGTATCCATGACATCAGTATCTGGTCTAATATCAGTGCTGCCACAATTGGTACAAGAGCCTTCGTAGGCAACTTCTTGTGGGTCAATAGGAAGTTGGTCAGGATGCGCGAGCAATATGGTATCGCAATTATGACAATGCCATGCAGGAAACGGAATTCCGTAAAAGCGTTGACGAGATATGCCCCAATCCCACGCTAAATTTTTAACCCAGTCATTATATCGTGCTTTCATAAATTCAGGGTACCAATTGATGGTGTGCGCGATATCTAAAAAATGTTGTTTATGTGGCAAAATAGAGATAAACCATTGCGGTAAAATAATAAATTCAATAGCTTTTTTGCATCGTTCATGCACGCTGACTGAATGCGAAAGCGCCTGTTGCCGTACAATAAGGTTATGACTTTTGAGTTTTTCAATAATTGCTGCGCGTGCAGCGTCAATGGTGAGCCCTTCAAGAAATCCTGCATTTTCAGTACATTTACCGTCTAAACCAATTACTTGATGATAGGGAAGATTGTGTTTTTTATACCACACGATATCTGTTTTATCACCAAAGGTGCACACCATCACCAGGCCACTGCCTTTTTCAAGAGAGACTAATTCATCTTCAAGAATTGGTACTATGTGATCAAATAGCGGAACAGTTGCTTTTTTTCCTTTTAAACGTGTGTAGCGATTATCATTTGGATTATAAAGAATTGCTGCACATGCAGGAAGAAGCTCAGGGCGCGTTGTAGCAATTATTAAATCATTGCCATTTGAGTCTTTGAAAATAATATCATTAAACGATGAAGGAAGTTCTTTATCATCAAGCTCTGCTTGAGCCACTGAAGTGCGGCAGGTAGTGCAATAAAGTGCTGGCTCTTGTGTGCGATAGATATAATTTTTTTTAAAAAGCTCTATAAATGATTCTTGTGAAATTTTACGTGTTTCATCAGATATTGTTGAATAGGTTGAAGTCAAGTCAGCAGATAATCCCATTCGTTGCCATAATTTTTTAAATATTTCAGCGGCATCGTGTGATTCCTCTGTGCAAAGACGTATAAATTCTGAGCGCGATAGTTCATGGCCGCGAACATTGCGTTTTTTTTCAACGTATCGTTCTGTCGGTAGGCCATTATCATCAAAACCAAAGGGATAAAAAACGGAAAATCCGTTCATCCGTTTATATCGTGCAATAATATCAGTTTGGGTATATGAAAAAATATGGCCAATGTGCAGCGTTCCTGAAATGGTCGGTGGTGGAGTATCTATGCTGAATAATGGTCCTGGATTATTTTCCATAGCATAGGTTTGTTCACGTTTCCATTGTTGTTGGACCGTAGCTTCGCTGATGAGATGATCGTATTTTTTTTCCATGATGGCTTTTATTAAAAAAGAAGCGTTTTTAAGTTTTTTTATATATAAGTATATAGTGTTTGTATTCTTGGGCAAGTCAATGAGAGCAACAAGTTCAAATAGTTCAGTTTCATAATTTTTCACGGAACACATCAAATATTTTTTGAAATTCTTCAGCTAGTTCATTAACTTCTTTTGTCTTTTTTCTTATAGCATTTTTTATAATGTTAGTGAGTTTTATTTGATCTTCTTCAGAAAGAGAATCAAAGTAGGAAGGAATGCTGCCTGGTATAATTCCATTATTATGATTTTTAATTTCTTGTTCCAATTTTTCTTTTTCTTCTTTTAAAAAGAGTATTGTGTGTTTATCAGATGAATGTGCGTTTATTTGCTTTTGTACCAAATCTCTTTTTTTGATTTCATGCATGCTCGAATAAGATCTTAAATTTTTATAAGCTTGTGCAAGCTGTTTACATTCTGGGGTTTTATTATCAGACCTTTCAAGTTCGCATAGATGAGAAGTTGCAGAATACCAGTGATAATTTTCTTTTTCTAATCTTATTCTTTTGACATCTTCATCTAATTCTTTTAAAGCTTTTTTTTCATTTAAATGTTTACGTGAAGCTTTTTCGTGAAAAACATAGAATATTTTTTGAAATTCTTCAGCTAATTTATCAAAATCAGTTATGTGTTCACATACAACATCTTCTATAATATTGGTAAGTGCTTTTTGCTCTTCTTGAGAAAGAGACTCAAAATAAGAAGGATTATTGTTGATAGAATACTGAGAATCAGATTTTTTTAGTGAATTAAAAAGAGGGGTGTCAATTTTTTTTAAATCTTCTTGTAACCTTTTTTTTGCTTTTTCTAAAAAAGAGACTGTATGTTTTTCATCGTAATGAACGTTAATTTGACGATCGATAGACTGTATTTTTCTTATTTCAGGGATTCCTTGGGAATAGAATCTAAAAGAGTCGTATACATGTGCAAGATTTTTACATGCTGAAGTTTGGTTATGCTGCCACTCCCGTGAACACAAATGAGCAGCTTCGGCGTATCGTGAAGAAAATTCACTGTCTTTTGCTATTCTTTCGGCATCTTTTTGTAATTCTTCTAACGCTTCTTGTTCATCTTTATATTCGCATCGAGCTATACTATTTGTTTGTTCCTTAGACCATATTGCTAATTCAATTAGATCCTGAGAATATTGTTTTACTAAATACTTAATAATTCTTGGATGATTTGTTTTGCCATCGGCTATAGCTGAAATTTTAGCTTTAATCTTTTTTTCAAAATTGTCCTTCTTTTGTTCACAAGAGTTGGATTTTTTGTTAAAAAATTTCATTTTTTGGTGATTGTTTTCTTGTGTATATGTTACAGAGCTGTTTATTCCGCATGTTATATAAAATATTATTTGTAATGTTAGAAGTTTGCTCATTTTCATATAAAACCTTAAAAATTTATTATCAGACATTTAATTTGATTGTTTGTAGAATAGCTTATATTCGCCTTTTGGGCAAATTAACGTTGTTTTTTGTATATAACATATTAGGTATATGGCGTCTGTGCATTTTTGCTAAAATATATTTAATTATTTCTTTATTTATGGTATTATGTATTTAAATCATTTATATAAGGGATTTAACTATGAAACCAAAAGATGAATTATCACGTATAACAGTAGATATTCCTAAAGTTGATCATAAAAAATTAAAGGCTATGGCAGCATTAACCAGTAGAAGTATGCGTGAAATTATTATTGCATCAATAGAAGAGTATTTATCTTTAGCTAAAAATCCCAATAAAAAAACGTTAAAAGCTATTGAGGATGCTGAAAATGGCAAAGGACTTACGGCAAGTAAAGATGTAAAAGATCTTTTTAAAAAACTTGGCATTTGAAAGAAATAGATCATGTTAAATCTTCAATCTCAAAAACAGTTTGAAAAAGATTTAATTAAAGCTAAAAAGCATTTGTTTTCCATTTGACCCATTAAGCAAATCTGAGTAAACTTTTTGTATTATCAGTTTATAATTCTTTATATGAGTTTATTTATATTATGATTACATTACATACTGCTGAAATTCTTATTGGCATCATTACTTTTTTTATTGCATATCTTATTGTTATTACTATATCAAACGTGTTTCGTGCGTGGGTAGCATATGAAATGGGTGACGATACCGGCGTACGATTAGGATATTTAACGTTCAATCCATTAGTTCATATTGATCCTATTGGATTATTCTTTCTTTTTACCTTTTCTTTTGGCTGGGGCGCGATGGTGCCAATTTATCCACTAAATATTAGGTGGCCGCATCGTACATTAAAGCTTGCTATTGCTTATTTTTCAGATACTTTTATGCATTTTTTATTAAGCGTAATTGGCATTGTGATATTGTTAGGGATTTTTGATATTAATATTCTTGGTGTTTTGATGAGATATATGATATTTACCTATAATGTATCTCAACTTCCTATTGCAAACATGTATCCTGAGGTATCTTCATGGGTTATTTCTATAGGATTTATTTTTTTTGCGTTTGTGTATTTAAATGTTGTGCTGGGGGTTCTTAATTTTATTATTAATTTTAGTACGTATATTTTATTTGTTCTTTCAGATCGTTTTGATAATGTTGCGCGCTATGCCGATTATATAACAATTGGATTGCCGATATTGTTAATCTTATTCTGTTCTGGATATTTGCGATTGATATCTGTTTATTTTATTTCACATATAGGGCTTGTTATTGCCTATTTATTAGGGGTTACTTCACTGGGGGCAAGCTTATGAACACAAGAGAAGAAACAATCGACCTATTGCGGTCAGCGACAGTAAACATTTATTCAGAGCAAGAGTTGGTGAAGTATGTGCAGAGCGGAAAAAAATTAATAGTTAAATTGGGTGCTGATCCTACCGCTCCTGATTTGCATTTGGGACATGCTGTTGTTCTGTCAAAATTAAAACAGTTTCAAGATTTAGGTCATACCGTTATTTTCCTTATTGGTGATTTTACCGCTCAGATAGGAGATCCAACCGGACGAGATAAAACGCGGCCACCGTTGACACGTGAAGCTATAGAGCATAATCTGCAATCATATTTTCATCAGGTTGGGAGAATTTTAGACCCTGAGCGCATTATTATACGATATAATTCTGAGTGGTTAGCAAAACTTACCTCGGCCGATATGATTGGCTTACTTGCTAAAGTTACCCTTGCCCGTATTATTGAACGTGATGATTTTGAAAAACGGATGAAGAATCATGAATCGATTGGAATGCATGAGTTATTATATCCAATTTTTCAAGGGTATGATTCAGTAGAGCTTAACGCGAATGTTGAACTTGGCGGTACGGACCAAACCTTTAATCTATTAATGGGGCGGTTTTTACAAGAACAGTATGGTCAAGTTCCGCAGGTAGCAATTACCATGCCATTATTGATTGGTCTTGATGGTGTGCATAAAATGTCTAAATCATTGGGGAATGCAATTGGCTTGAATGAATCTCCCGAACAAGTTTTTGGTAAATTAATGTCAGTTTCTGATCAGTTAATGTGGCATTATTATGAACTATTGTTGGGTAAAACTTCAGATGAGATTGCTCAGTTGCAGCATGCAGTTGCAGCCGAAACGGTGCATCCGATGGAGCTTAAAAAAGATATGGCTCAAGCAATTATTACACGTTTTTGGTCTCTTGAGCAGGCATTGGATGGGCGTCAACATTTTGAAGCATTGTTTCAAAAACATGATTATTCGCAGGCTCAGGAAGTAGTATTGCCTGCGGAATGTGCTAATCCTTTATGGATAGTTGAATTGCTCAAAATAATTGGTGCAGTGACAACGTCATCAGAGGCAAAACGGCTGATTGAATCGGGTGCTGTTCATGTTAATGATACGGCAATTGTTGATTTTAAGCAGATGTTATCATGGGAAGCTGGTATGATTATTAGAGTTGGTAAGCATCGCATTTATAAAATTAAATAGTTTTGATGGGTGGGTAAAAAAATAGCGCCTGGCTTATTGCGATAAAAACTACTCTCATTTTTTCCATCATTATGAGCCAAGCGCGTAGCTTTGATAGAGCATATGTTTGTTTGAAATAGTAATTTATTTTTGTTAAAAATTTCAATAATATTATTTTAGAAGTATGAATATTTCAGTTATACCTGGATTTTTGTTAATTAATAAGCCGTCTGGAATTTCTTCATATGGCTGTATTAGTTATATTAAGCGTATTTTAAAGCAAAAAATTAAAATTGGTCATGCAGGAACACTTGATCCTTTTGCGTCAGGACTTCTTGTTGTTGCTATTGGTCGTGAGGCAACTCGTTGCGTTAGTCAGATAATGAAGATGGAAAAAACATATCATGCAACGGGTAAATGTGGCGAGTTAACTGATACGCTTGATTTAACGGGCACCGTTATAAAAACAACAGAAGTTATTGCTACCGAGCAGGAGATCGCCTCATCAATTGCATCATTTGGATCCTCATATGAACAAATTCCTCCCTTATATTCTGCGCTTAAGCACAATGGCAGTCCATTATATAGTTTGGTGCGTAATGGTCACATGAGTGCAGATGATTTACGGCATGTTGTTGAAGCAAAAAAAAGAGTAGTGCAGTTATATGATTTTCAACTTATTTCATATCAATCTCCCTATTTTGCGATTAAAGCTCAGGTATCACATGGTACTTATATTCGAACTCTTATCAATGATATAGCGATGCGTGCAGGTAATTGTGCGACTACGTATGAGTTGGTACGTACGGCAATAGGAGATTTTACTCTTGATCAAGCGGTAACATTGAATGATCTTAACGTGATTGAAGATATTAATAAATGTATTATTCCGGTAATAAAATAGATTAAGAAATTCTTGATTTGTATCATTATTTTTGTGATTCTATTTTTATAGAAAACAAATGGTATTTTATTTTTTTAGTAAAGGATAGTTATATGGTTTTTGGTAAATGTACTACAATAATAATGAGCATATTGATTTTATGCACGAATGTTATTGTTATTGGTAATTTTTATACAAAGGGAGATGATATGTCTATAATAAAATGGCATCCATTTGGAGATCTTGAAGATTTACTCGAGTTTCGACCAACATTTGGTAAAAATCATCATTGTGATATGTACGAGCAAGAAGGTAATATTATAGTAGAAATGCATGTTCCTGGTTTTGATGCAGAGGATATTGCGGTTAAAATAGAAGATAATCGTATTTATATTTCTGGTGAGCAAAAACATAAAAAAGAGGTAAAAGCGCAAGAGTATTATCAAAAAGAGATACGAGAAGGTAGTTTTTCTCATGTTTTATCACTGCCATGTGCTGTTGATGAAGATGCTGTTGACGCAAAATTGCATAATGGTGTTTTGACTATTACTATGCCACGAGCTCAGGAAGAAGAAAAAGAGGTAAAAAAGATTAAAGTTGTGTCTGAATAAAAATAAAAAAATATGATATTTAAAAAGACCTGGTAGAATCACCAGGTCTTTTCATTTGCGGTATACCATACCATCCTTCCTTTTCCATGACGTGTTAAATATTTTTGATTAACTAATAAATTTAAATGGTTTTTGATTGTACTGCGAGAGGCATCTGTTGTTTCTATAATTTTGGCCATTGTAGCTTTATTTACGCTTTGTATAAAGTGTAAGATAGTTGCTGCGAGTGGAGGTAATGATGCATGTGTTATTTGTTCATATTTTATTTTAGATTCCAAATGGTCAATTTGTTTGCATAAGGATTGTAAAAAATAAAAAAGCCATGGATGAAAGTTGGTTGATTCAGTTTTAATAGTTGCTTGAGTTTTTCGTAATGCACGATAATATCCTTCTTTATTATGTTCTATAACTGTTTCTAATGAGCTATAAGTAACATATGAATATCCAGATTTTAATAATAATAAAGTTGTTAAAATACGAGATAGCCTTCCGTTTCCATCTTGAAATGGATGAATGGCTAAAAACAAAACTATGAAAATGGCAATGGCAACCAGCGGATCTATTGTATGAATATTTAATGCATTATTAGTCCAATGTACAAGGTCTTCCATTTCACGTGGGGTATTAAATGGTGATGAGGTTTCAAATACAATCCCAAGAGATTTGCCCTGCGTATCGAAAGCTTCAACGTTATTGGGATGTTTTTTATAATCACCACGGTGTCGTTCATCTTTTAATGAATATTTTAGGAGCATAGCATGGAGTTGTTTAATATAGTTTTCCGTTAAGGGAATATATTCATAGCTCGCAAAAACCTCTTCCATCACGTATCCATATCCTGCAATTTCCTCTTCGTCACGTGATTTAAAAGATTGTGTATTGAGTCCTGATAGTAACAGTTCAACTTCATGATCAGAGAGCTTCGCGCCTTCTATTCTTGTAGATGAACCTATACTTTCAATAGTTGCAATGCGTCGTAACCGTTTTAGTTGTTCTGGTGCCATATTGTGTTTTATAGTAGACCAAGTATCATTGAATGAGTTTATTTTCTCAATCAATAGTTGCAATTCTGGGGTGATTATTATTTGTTCTTGTTTAATCATATTAGATCATCCTTTTATGAGTAACTATTTTATACCTTTATTCTAGCCACAAATGTCCACAAATGTCCACAAATGTCCACAAATGGCCACAAATGTCCACAAATGGCCACAAATGGCCACAAATGTCCACAAATAGCCAATTCAAGTCCATGATGGTTAATTAAATTTGATAGACTTGAATAAGAGATGCATAATAAGTCATATTATTTTTATAGTTATAATAAAATTTTTCTTATCGTTATTATTCAATGAATACTGTTATGGGTATTAAAGAGCTATTTTGTTCTTCCATTATTGTTATTGGAGTGCATGGCGCAGATTATAAAACAAATGATGTTGGGAGGTATTTATTTGACTGTTTTTTTCCCTATCAGTATGGACCGCGCAAAATCGTTATTGCCAAAGGATTTGCTGAGAATAATATGATAAATCAGGTAAAGAAATCTATTGTAAGTCATTTAAATACTACTGGTGATCCTGATTCAATTCATGACTATAAAATTCAATTTTTTTCTAAGCTTAATACCACTCCTTGTTCCTATAATATAGCATCTCGTTCATGTAGATTGGGAAATAGTATAAATCGGGAGAATAAAATTGCTGATCTTAAGGTTGCTTGTAATGTTTATACTGTTGTCAGTGATGGTGATTTATGCAATATGATTAAATCCGATGTTGAGTATATTAATGACTTGCTCCAGTTACATAGAAAAGTTCCTTGTTTGATTTTGATTGATGCATTAGTTTCTGATGGTTCGATAACTGATAAGATTTGTGCGTTATGTAATAATCCAAATAATAACATAAAAATTTTTGATAATATGACAAAAGATACCTATAGTTTGAGAGAAGTTAAACAATGCGTGAATGTATCTAATAATTGTTTGAATGTATCGGATAATAATAATGGATTGCTTTTTTTTGGTATGATTACCTGTTTTTTTGGCATACTTGAGTATATTATAAAAATTGTTGCACATCAGCAACAATGGCGATGATGAGGTTTTTCTTTATAAATACCTTTGAGCAGATCTTCTTTGTCTTGAAGATCTTTTAAAAACCTTTTGATATAAAAAAGATGATTATAAAATTGAGCAAAATCTGTTTGAAAATCTATATTGCCATTAAGTACAAGGATTGGAAGATCTGATAAATGGTGAGATAAGCCTTTTTTTTCTATAAAAAGATGTTCTTGTTGAATGTATATTTGTTCAATAATTTCAAGGGTAAGTGAAGATTCTTGTATAAGAGCACGTTTTTGTATGCGAGTATATGCTATAATAGGTGATATGCGCATGTAGATAATGCCGCGCGGTGTTTCGTGAGAGCAATCATTTGCATGAGATTTAAGCCATTGTTGATACGTAATTATAGTGTGTACATCAGTTTCAACCAATATTCTTTCTAAGAATACTGAAGTGTCGGTTTTAAGAGTGCTATCGAAAATGAGCATAATAATCCTTAAAAATATTTTTTAGTATACCATATTTATGCGTAATGTTATTTAACAATAATGCGCGTAAGCGCTAAATTAATACCAGTAAAAAATTCTCTTACATTTGGTATATTAGCAATGGTAGCAAGTTCTTGCGCGCCAATACCAGAGAAATTTCCAACTATTATTACTTCATCATCGATATGGGCAGGAATATCAGTTACATCAATAATAGTAATATTCATGGCAATACGGCCTAAAACGGGAGCATAAAAACCATTAATCAGTACTGATGTTTTGTTTGAAAATCTAAAATCATAGCCATCAGCATAGCCAACTGGCAGTAGTGCAATGCGAGTGGTTTTTGTTGTTTTATAGGTACAGGCGTAACTCACCAAAGAGTTAGCAGGTATTGTTTTTATGCTGACTATGTGAGTTTTCCAGGTAAGTACTGGTTGTAGATGACGAGCATGTATTCCAAGGCCATACACACCAAGGCCAAGGCGAAAAAAATTAAATTGTTCTGGATATGTAAGAGTGATTATTGCAGCAGAATTACTCATGTGTATATATTTAACATTTATATTGTCTAGTTTTAATGAGGCAAGAAGGTCATTGAATTGTTGAAATTGATAGTTAGTATAGTCAGGATTATTATCAGAAGCGGCAAAATGACTAAAAATACCACTGAGAGTAATATGACTAAGTTTTTGTAGCTGGCGGATAAAGATAAGAGCATTATCGGGTAAAACTCCCATGCGTGATAGTCCTGTATCAATTTTGACGTGTACATTAACGTGGTAGTTTTCTTTTTTACCAATTGCATTAAGTTTTTGCGCATATTCGAGATTATCCACCATAAAATGAATATTTTTACCAACCGCATTTTCGAGAGTGCAATCACTATAGCCAAGAACAAGAATTGGTTTGGTGATATTTTTTAATACTAATGCTTCTGATAAATATGCAACACATATCCAATCAACAAGATTATTTTGTTGGCATAGAGAAGCCATTTGTTGTAATCCATGACCATATCCATTGCTTTTAATGACCATCGCAAGGATATTATGTGCACCGATAATATTTTTATAGTATGCAACATTATGATTAAATGCAGAGGTACTAATTTCAATAAAAGTTTGTGGTGTGATATTTGTTTTCATCGGTAGAGCTTTCTAATAGTTGGAGAATTTTAGCAGAAATTATTATTGTTTACAATAGGCAAATTATGTTAACTATAGTATATTTTAAAGTATAATTATTTCATTTTTTTTGTGGAATTAAGAATTAAGGGATCATTTGATGATAAAAAAAAAGATAAAGAAACTAAAGGCGAACTTATTTTTGGAATTCATCCTATAGTAGAGCTTTTGAAGGCAAAAAGACGCAAATTAATTTCATTGTACACAACTAAGCCAACGCCACAAGCATTTGATGAAATTCAGGCTGTGTGGCCTAAGTATCCAGTTCCTATTCAGTATGTTGTGCGTGATGTACTTGATCGTATGGTTGGTTCAACAGATCATCAGGGAGTTGTTGCATGGACAACTGCTTTTCCGTTTCGTAAACTTTTTTTTGATCCAAAAAAACATAAATTTTTGGTAATGGTTGATGGTGTTCAAGATCCACGTAATCTTGGCGCAATTTTGAGATCCGCGTATTGTACTGGTGTTGATGGAGCTATTATTATTAAGCGTGGTGGAGCACAATTGACAGGTGTTGCAATTAAATCATCAGCAGGATTGAGTGAACATCTTGAAATTTATGCCGCTCAATCAGCAGCTGCGGCGGTTATAGAGCTTAAAAATGCGGGATATGCTATTTATTTGGCAACATTTGATGGTGAAAATGCAGTTGCATGTCAATATAAAAATCCTTTATGCGTGGTTATTGGCGGAGAGGGAAGTGGAGTTTCAAAATCTATTCTATCTTCTGGTATTCATGTAACACTACCGCAAAGAAGCAGTGATATTTCTTACAATGCTTCTGTTGCGGCTGGTATTTTACTTTTCTTGATTTCGCAGTATCAGGGAAAGATTGCAATAAAATAGTGTGAGGTTTTAATTGAGCATGTTATTTTTATTTAATGTAAATTCGATTTAAAAAATTAATATTTATAATCATCTGATCACTATATCCGTCACACCGCTCGCCCTGAGTTTTTTTGCCTGCAAAAAAGTATCGAAGGGTATAAGTTAAAAGATATTTTTAGAGTACAATACCGTAACTTATCCTATATTTGATTCATATTATTATTAAGATTATAAAATATTAAATTTCAATAACATCGCACCCTTCGATACTTTTTTGCAGGCAAAAAAACTCAGGGCGAGCGGTGTGACGAATATAACGATCAGATGATTATAATCATTATTAATGTATAAAATTAAATTAGTTGTTTGCGCCGAACTCGCGTTATTTATTGAATGGTTGTTAATATATTTTCAGGTTTATTAAATCCATCTGATAATATTTTTGCCAACGTTTCTGGGTTGTTGATGTTTAATGTGATAGTTGTATCTGTTTTTTTATCTGCAGGAACAACTTTGGCATGAGATATACTATTTTTGATATCCTGGTGTGTATAAGATTTGACCGTCAGTGTATCCCAAAAATTTGATTTGTTATTTTTTATCTTGTTAAGATGATGTATCATCCATTGTCTTGTGCAAGCGGAATATCCTTTTCTTGCAGTATATATCAAAGAAGTTATACAAAAAAGACTTGTCAGTGTACGATCAATCATTTCTTTTTTTCTAATTCTATTATAGCGATCTCTCTCTCCGCCGTCGATTAACCATTTTTTTTCGGAAGTAGTCAAGTGATTTACCGGACTTATCATATCAATTTTTAATAGAATTGCCATTGCTGCTACAGGAACTGCCAGGAATAAACGTACTATGGCATTATTACGCTTATTTTTATTGTAGGCAATAAGGGTGTCGAGAGATTCAGGGATAATGTTTGAAAAATTAAAGGTGGATGCAAACTGCTTTTTTAAAGCCTCTTCAGCTGGTTTAGTGAACTTGTTGAACATACTGAATGTATTATTGCTTGCAATGCTTAGAATCAAGGTTGATAGTAATAGTTGCTTTTTGACCATAACATGTCCTTTTGAGTATAATGTTGATAAATTTTTCTATTATTAATTTTACTACAATTGCCGATAATGTCAAATTGAAGCAATTAATCATTAATGTTTAATTCTTTTAAAGTCTTATATTGACTATTTCATTCCTAAATGAGTAAAAACATAAGGGAGAAGGGGAAGGGAGATAAAATGAGAAAATTATTTTTAGTGTGTGGAAGTATAATTTTTCTTTTTATTGGATTACGATTTTATGTAACTCCTTTTTTTTCTCTCAAAAATCATACGTGTTCTGCTGGCTATCTTATTTCAGATGAATATAGCGCGACTATTTCTCAGTATATTTCAGATAATGAACATCGTTACCATTCATTACAAGATTATGTTGTGGATATAAAAAAAATGTTTCCCGTGATTAAATCAATAGAGATTTGTTTGCGCGCAACAGGGAATGTGGTAACTATACAACCATATGATCCAATGTGTTCTATTAATGATCAATTTATTTTTACATCTCATAATCAATTATTGCCAAAAAATTATTTTTCTTTGAGTGCGCAAGAGATGATTCCAGTCGTATCGGTTGCGCATAATCTGATTGATAATAATCTTTGTTTTTTAACCGATATATTTAATGCATTGCCACCTAGTTTTAATACTTTTTATAATCTTGATTGTATTAAAGGACATGATATACGATTTATTGACAAAAATAATCCACAGTTTGTTATTGTAAGTGATTCTGCACAAAAAAATTATCAAGTTATATTGCAACAATGTGAACACATAAAGAAAAGTCTGAGCGATCGTGGTGCTTTTGAAAGGGGTATGCAATGGATAGCAGATGCTCGATTTGCTCGCTATATTATTGCTTATAAGGCATAAAAGTAGGGGGATAGTTATGGCGCGACTTATTAAAGATACTATTATTACTTCAATTGATGTTGGAACGACAAAAATTTGCGTATTGATTGCACGAAAAATGGGTGATCAGCTTGAAATTATTGGCATTGGTAAATCACCATCATATGGATTGCAAAAAGGAGTTGTTGTTGATATTTCAAAGACGGTGAACTCTATTACTCATGCAGTAAAAGAAGCAGAAATGATGGCAGGAATGCCAATAGATTCAGCATATATTGGTATTTCTGGAGGTCATATTAGTGCAGTTAATTCCAGTGGTGTAGTTGCTATCAAACATGGTCATATTAAACAATCAGATATTATGCATGTACTTGAAGCAGCACAAGCAATTTCTATTCCTGAAGGATGTCAGATTTTACATGTATTACCACAATATTTTGTTATTAATGGAAACGATCGAGTACATGATCCTATAGGTATGCATGCAGTACGTTTGGAAGTATGTGCACATATTATTATGGGATCAGTTTCTTCGGTGCAAAATTTGTTGAGTTGTTGTCAAAGTGCTGGCGTGCAGGTTGCGGATATTATATTGGAACAGTTAGCGTCAGCTGATGCGGTGCTGAGTGAAGATGAGCGTGAGTTGGGTGTTGGCGTTATTGATATTGGTGGAGGAACGTGCGATGTCGCTTTTTATAAAAACATGACTGTGCGTCATACAATTGTAGTACCGGTAGCGGGCAATCATGTAACTAATGATATAGCTATTGGGTTGCGTATTATGAAAAATGAAGCAGAGCGTATAAAAAAGCGATATGGTTTTGCATTAAGTAATCTTATTGAAAGTGAAGAGCTTATTGAAGTTGAAATGATGCAGGGGCATGATCGGCAGGTTATTCGTCTTTCAGATCTTGTACTTATTATTGAAGCGCGCATGAGAGAGATGTTTCTTTTAATTAATAAGGAGATAATGCGTCATCATTTGCAGCAATTTATGACTAATGGCATTGTGCTGACAGGAGGAGGTTCATTATTAACTGGTGCACGCGAATTAGCAGAGGAAATTTTTGATTGTCCTGTGCGTATTGGAAAGCCACGTGTGTTATTTGATTTAGTTGAAACATTACAAAGTCCTTTGTATGCAACGGGATATGGTTTATTAGTGCATGTACTTGCCAATGAGAAAAAAATAAAAATGCATTTAAATGAGGAGTCATTGAGTCGACGTGTGCTTGAGCGAATGAGATTGTGGGTATCAGATTTTTTTTAGATGAAAATCTTATAACGGTAAAATCTTATAATGGGGCCCCCAACGGAGTTTACCTAGTTGGGGCATAGGAGATTATGATGATAGAATTTGAACAAGAATCATTGCATCGTCAAAAATCAATGGTTTCAATTAAAGTTATTGGTGTTGGTGGTGCTGGTGGTAATGCGGTAAATAGTATTATAGAATCGGGGTGTCAAGGAATCGGTTTTATTGTTGCTAATACTGATGCGCAAGCATTAGAATTTTCAAAAGCACATCATAAAATACAGATTGGTGTAAAATCTACAAAAGGGTTAGGGGCGGGGGCGAATCCCGAAGTTGGAAAACGTGCTGCAGAAGAAGATTTGGATAAAGTAATGGATGCGATTAGTGGCGCAGATATTGCATTTATTATTGGTGGCATGGGTGGTGGTACCGGTTCTGGTGGATTACCAGTAATTGCACGAGCTTTGCGAGATAAAGGTATTTTATCAATAGCGATTGTAACGCGTCCTTTTTTGTTTGAAGGTAAGCGACGTGCCGCGATAGCGGATGCTGCAATTGAGCGTCTTAAGCAGGATGTTGATACATTAATTGTTGTTCCCAATCAAAAATTACTTGAAGTTGTTGATCAGCATGTTTCCATGATTGATGCTTTTGCATTGATTAACGATGGCGTCTTAAGTCAATCAGTACGAGGACTTTCTGATATTATTACTAATCCTGGACATATCAATGTTGATTATGCTGATATTCGTACTATTATGAAAGATCGTGGCCTTGCGGTAATGGGTACCGGTAAAGCTTCAGGTGTTAATCGAGCACAGGAAGCGGCTTTACAGGCAATATCATCTCCATTACTTGAAAATATGAGTGTTGTTGGTGCGCGCGGGGTGCTTTTTAATATTACCGGCGGTAAGGATCTTGGTTTACATGAAATAAGTCAAGCTGCATCAGTTGTATATGAACAAGCACATGAAGAAGCAAATATTATTATTGGTTCAGTGATTGATGAGAATTTATATGATGAAGTGATTGTCACCATTATTGCAACTGATTTTGAGAGATCTCCGTTGTCATGTACTACGGCAGCAAGAGAAGAGTCAGTGTATCAGATGAAGGAAGAAGTAAAATATGGGCATGAATCGGTGTTATCTACGATTGATCCGATTAGTACGCCATTGCCGTTGATTAAAGAGATGAGTGCAGCAATTGAAGAAAAAGATGAACAGGGAATGAATGAGCGAGGTAGAAATAAGATCGATTTTTTAGAATCTTCTGATGTATTCAGTTGTGCCCGCGATTCAAAAGATCTTGATATTCCAACGTTTATGCGGCAAAAAGATTGAACAAACATTAATTAAAAAAAAAGCAGACTGAAAAGGCAGAACCACTTTCAGTCTGCTTTTTTTTAATTAAATATGAAATATTTAAAATAATAATTAGTGAACTTGTGCTTCACATGGCATTTCAATGATTAAGCATTTTGTTTAAAAAAAATTATTCAGTGCAAGATTGTTCCATTGGTGGCAGAGTAGAGGCTTTTTACGACGCATTAGATTTATGGTAGATTAAGTTTAATAGTATGGTGCAGTGTTACATTATATAAGGTGAAAGGAATTTGTTATGCACAAAAAGAAGATAGGTTTTTTTGCCATGCCGTTGCTCGTTTCTTTATGTTGTAGCAACAGCTATGCATGGAATAATCGCAATAGTTCTTCTACTCAAAATCTTATTGCAGGTATCTGCGCGGCAGGGGCAGCAGTGGTTGGCGCTATTACGGCGGTAGCATTGGTAGATTGGTGTTTTTCTGAAACCGATGATAATTTGATTATTCGTTTTGACCGTGAATGTTCAGATGCTGATGCTTTGTATAAAGATTTAATTGGCTATTTAGAGGATTCATTGCATATTTATTCTCTTCCGATAAATAATGCATCCGCTATAATAAGAAATTATTCTGAAGCGACTTTGTATCATCTTGCTACGACAATATCAGACAGTGGTGTATCACAGCATTCATATAGAACATCTTTGTATGCCACAAGAAAGCAATTACGATCTACCATGAGTATGTTACGTAAGCGCATTCATGCACTTGAAAGAAAGGATTGTGATTATCACGAGCAAAAGAGATTGAAATCTATGCGTTCATTAATGCATAATGCTGAAAAATTGATGAATCATATTGATTTTTTTTCTGAATATCTTGAGCATCATAAATCATATTTTAATCTTTATGATACGGTGACGCAGTTGCATAAAGATTATGTTAATTGTTTTGCCATTATTGAACAAGGGATGTATGCAGAAACTAATTTAAAAAATGGTATTATTGGTGCCATTAGTGGACGTTATCCATTCAGTACATTTGTTAATATAATTGAGCCGAATATTGATGCATTGCAATTTCATATTAATGATTTGACGCATACGTATGAGACTGCGCGGCGATACGCTACAATTACTCTTAATCAATTAATGTGGATGAGAAATGTGGTGGTAATGGATGCACGTTTTGCTCAAGAATGTTATCAGCAGGAACAAGATCGTTTACATCAATTACAATTACAGGCACAGCGTGTACAAGCTTGTGCAGAATGGGATCGGGTTGATGCGATGCTTGAGCATAATAAAATTTTGCGTGAACGTAATCATTTAGAAAAACAAAAAATATTTAATAAAAAAGCTAATCTTGATGTTGCGGTATTTGTTAATGTATAAGAAATAGATATTATTTTTATCAAATGTAATTAAGGGCTAGGAGACAATATCCTGGCCCTATTTTTGTTTAAAAAAGGGAATATATGAAGCATATTCATCCTGTCGCATTAGTAATTCTTGATGGTTTTGGCTATTCTCATGAGACACGTTATAACGCAATTGCTCATGCGTATATGCCATACTTTAATAAATGGTGGGCACATTATCCTCATGCATTATTGAATGCATCGGGTAAATTTGTTGGGCTACCAGACAATTTTTGTGGTAATTCTGAGGTTGGTCATATTGCCATTGGTGCGGGAAGAAGAATTAAGCAACCGATGAAAATATGGCTTGATAGTATTGAAGATGGTTCTTTTATGCGCAATAGTGTGCTTATTGAGCAGTGTAAAAAATTGCAATCAGTAGGAGGAGCTTTGCACATTATGGGCTTGCTTTCGGATGCGGGTGTTCATGCGCATGAAAAAGAGATATATGCAACAATTGCAGTTGCGGCAGAAGTGGGACTAAAAAAAATCGTATTACATCCTTTTTTAGATGGTCGTGATGTGCCACCACAATCAGCATGCACTTATCTGCATCGTTTGGGTGAATATATTAAACAATATAATACTACGGCAGCATGTCACGTCATTATAGGATCAATGCATGGTCGTTTTTATGCAATGGATCGTGATAATAATTGGGATAGAATAGAAAAAAGTTATCGTGTGTTGACAAGTCATAAGCATGATGAAGTATATGAGTCGTGGGAAAAAGTTTTAGAGCGCAATTATATGCATAATATCACGGATGAGTTTATTCCTCCAACACAGCTGTGCGCTGCAGGGATTATAGGCAATGGTGACGGAGTAATTTTTTGTAATGTGCGCCCTGATCGTGCGCGTGAGTTGACGCGATGCTTTGTTGAATCAAATGATGCAGTTAATCATGTTCCTTTTATTCTCAAACCACTTATTTTAACCTTTTTTATTACGCCAATAGAATATGATGTATCGCTACCAACAACAGTTTTATTTCCGCGTCAATTCATACACAATACATTAAAAGATGTTCTTGCGGCACATAATAAAACTATTTTTACTATAGCGGAAACAGAAAAATATGCACACGTGACCTATTTTTTTAGAGGAGAAAATGAAGATCCCGTTGTAACAGAAACGCGGGTTATGATTCCTTCTTTGCGTGTGCATGATTATCATGAATATCCGCAAATGTCAGCCCCTGCTATTACCGTAAAAATTTTACATTCTTTACGTACCAATCCGTATGATTTTTATGTAATAAATTATGCTAATGCAGATATGGTTGGCCATTCGGGAGATTTTGATGCAACAGTTAAGGCGGTAGAATGTCTTGATATTCAGTTGCACGAATTATATGAGGAAGTTGTGGAAAAAATGAATGGTACGCTTTATATTACGGCAGATCATGGCAAAGCTGAACAGATGTATGATGAAAAAGTGGGTCAGCCATTTACTGGGCATACAAATAATAAAGTCCCTTTTATTATGCTTAAAAAGCAAGTTGATCATGTTGCATTACCATTGCCTTTAGATCAACTTGCCGATATTGCACCTTTTATTTTAAAAGGTATGGGTTTAGCAGTGCCTGAAGAAATGATGAAAAAAGGAGTTCGTATGGATTCGACAAGCTCACCACGAACGGGATTGAAATAATCTCATAAGGTGATGATGGTTTTTGTTAAACTCAGCAGTAAACTCGCGCTCACCATTAAACTTAATCTAATTTATTTAATCCCGTTCGTGGTGAGCTTGTCGAATCCATACGAACTCAATTAATTTTTTTTAGGATGGCATTCAAACCATACAAATCCATCGCCAGAATTAAACATTTCTACAAATCCAAGGCTTTTATAAATTTTTTGAGCTGGATAATTATCAACACGTGTCCAGAGAGCAAGATGTTCAACGCCAATTTTGAGTAGTTCGTTCATTGCATATTCTGTTAAGATTTTACCATATCCTTTTCCTCTAAATTCTCGTCCTACAGCGACAAAAAGGATTCGGCCTTGTTGTGATGTTTCTTTATAATATGAGGTAAAGCCTGCAATTTTATTATCTTCTTTTAATACTTTAATAACCAAAGATCCAAAATGCATAGGATTATTATCATAAGTTCGATTTTTGAATAAAAATCGCGGTGAACAATCTTTATTGGCAGTAAGCCAGTCAAAATCTTGATTAAATATGGTTACAACAGGTTCCATATCAGTGATTGGATTAAAATCATAGATTGGACCATTATTTTTTTGATGATAGTAAAAGGTACTTAATCCACCAACGGTGATAACTGTTAGAGCAACAATAATAATTAGTTTTTTAATGCGATTATGAATCATAATATAATCCTTATATTAGTAATTTATTTATAAATAATTTTGTATAACATTAATCCTTGCGCAGGAGCATTGGGCAGTGTATGTCGTGGATTGCATGCATTCATGACTTTTTTTAAAAACTCTAGAGAATCATCTTTTTTGGAGGCAACTGATAAGCTTGCTCCAATAATACGTCTAATCATATGTCGTAAAAATTTTTGCCCCTTGATAGTAATACGATAAACTTTATAGCGTGCAATATAGTTGCAATCAATTGAATCAATAGTGCGAATGCTATTTTCTCGTGTATCTTCACTGCTTTTAAATGAACAAAAATCATGAGTGCCGACAAAAAACTGTAATGCCTTTTGTAGTATATCAAAATTTATTGCATATGGATAATAATAGCCGTAGCGTTGGATAAAAGGAAGAGGCCGTTCAATAAAAAAATGATAATAATATATTTTTTGTTCTACATTGCAAAATGGGTTGAATGATTCATCAGTTAATTCAAGAGAACGGATGGTGATATCGGATGGTAATGCATTATTCCACACCCATTTAAGTTTTGCAGGGGTAATTGCAATATCCGTTTTTATACGGGCAACTTGTCCCATTGCGTGAACACCCGCATCAGTACGTGATGCCCCCAGTATTCGTACATCGGATTTGAAAATTTTTTTAAATGCATGATCAAGTGCATGAGCAATTGAGGGTTTTTCAATTTGTGATTGCCAGCCATAGTAACTTGAACCATCATAAGCGATGATTAATTTATACGATTGTATGTTTTTTTTGTTCATCATAAAAAAATACCATTGTATGATAAAATTTTTTGTAATCTGTTGTGCGTGATTACAACTGATATTATAGTATTATAATACTATAATATTTTAAAAAAGGGCATTCTAAAAAGAATGCCCTTTAAAATTAGTATGTTAATAAGAATTATTTAGATTTTATGGCCTAGGACTAAACCAGGAGCGGTCATTACATGAACTCTTGTTGTTTAGTAGATAATTTTTTATGTACTCTTTAATTGTTGTAATCATGTCATTCTTTTCATCTGCAAATTTACATTTAATTGTACTAACCATATCGGTGCATATAGCACGAATAAGTAGTGTACCAATAATTGTTGCCATTACCGCCTGAGCAATGTCTATGCGTTTTGTAACGGCATCAAATTGCTCTTTTTTGTCTTGTTGTGCTTTAATGTCTTGTGCTTTTATGTTAAGTATGGAAAAAGCTACTTTATCTAATGATTCAATGTAGCAATCTCCTTCATTTGATACTTTATTTGAAGCTAATACATGTGCAAGTTTAATTATTGTTTCGTCGCTTGTACGGTATTGATTTTGTATAGCTTCTTTTAGATAACGAGTAGCTTCCATTATCTCTTTAGTGCAGCAATCATCTAACATTTTTATTCCAAATTCGATTTCTGTTATTTGATTATTACACACTATTGAATCATATCCGTATGTAACAGGGTGTAATCCAACGATTAAGGCAGTAAAAGTAAGTAATTTCTTCATATTAGTCATAATAAATCTCCGTTTAAAAGTATTGATTCTATTATAAATATAACTAATTATTTTCAACTTGTCAAATAGGGTGGCGGCAGGCAAAAGAGATGGCAAAAAGTATCTGGAGATGGGACTTTTGGTATATTTAATCAAAAAAAAAGGGCATTCTACCAAAGAATGCCCTTTAAAATTCATTATAATGCATTTAGCTTAATTATTGATTGGATGTTTTGGATTTGATAGTACAGCTTCATAAAGATACAATGCTAGTAATATTCCCGTTGCATCCCTTAATAATGCATTTGTTGTATTTTGATCAATGTATGTACCATTTTTTGTATTTATAATTTTGTTTATTTCATGATCGAGCAGTGAAAGAAAAATAAGTAAAAATTCATCTTCTGGATGAGCAGTTGTTTGTAAAATATGATAAATTATTGTGGAAAGAATTGTGTAATCAGTTTCCTTCATAAATTCTTGTAAGGTATTGTGTGCGATTTTTTTGGTGAGAGTTTCAAAATCTACAATTAGTCTCTCAGCTAAAATAAATGTTTTTGCTTTTTCTGTAATAAAAAGAAAGGGTAATTGTATATTGCGTATACCTTTTTTGAATTCTTTAAGTTGCTCTGAATTCATAGTGGGGTATTCTTGCTCAAAGGAATATGTATTTATTTTAGACACAGTGTATACAAATTTTTTATAAATATCCATTTTTTGGAGATTAGTATCATATGATTGTGGTAGCATATTTATGTTTTGTAAACCAACGATTAAGGCTCCAGCAACAAGAAATTTCTTTATATTAGTCATAATAAATCTCCGTTTAAAATATTAATTCTATTATAAATATAACTAATTATTTTCAACTTGTCAAAATAGAGGTTGGTGGGCAAAAATGAGTCAAAAAAGAAGCGAGAGATGAGATTTTGATATATTTGATTAAAAAAAGGGCATTCTACCAAAGAATGCCCTTTAAAAATCGTAGATTTTAGTTAAAACGCAGGTCCAGAGTATGGCAATAATGCCATTACGCGGGATTTTCTGATTTCTTGAGAAATCACTCGTTGATGACGTGCGCATGCACCTGAAATGCGGGAAGGTAATATTTTACCACGTTCAGTTAAAAAACCCTTAAGAAAGGTAGAGTTTTTATAATCAATGCCATAGACTTGTTCTTTATCAGAGCAAAAACGGCACATTTTTGAACGATTACCATTAGCACGACGTCCACGTTTTTTGACCAAACGAGCACTGATTTTTAGTTTTATTTTTTTAGTCATTTTTTATCCTTGAATACCATTATTCTTAAAAATTGTTGAAGTTAATCTTCATCAGAATCATCATCAATATCATCAGATTGCGCAAAGAAACCAGTCATTTTATTATCTTTTGTAAAACTATCAGTTTCACGAGTAGGCGCTTCTTCAAGAGAGCGAGGTCTTTGATATGTAAGTGGTCGTTTTGGATTAAGAACTGATATCATATCACGCATAATAACATTATTAAGTTTAACTTTAAGAGCTGTTTTCATGTCATTGATCAGTTGCGTGCCTTGTGGAATTTCAAAGCGCATGAGAAAAAAAACACCGTAATCATTCTTATTGATTTCGTATGCTAGTTTATATTTTCCCCATCGCTCAAAAGATATGGTTGAGCCGGTGCTTGATTTAATAAGTTTATCAAGCTGAGTTTCAAGGTTTTTTACTTCGTCGCCAGTAATTTCTGGCACGGTAAGTAATAATGCTTCGTATTGTCTGAGCATTTGTGCGTCCTTATACATAAAAATGGAAGTTAATATTATTTTAACTATAAAGCTAATATTCTCTATTTTATTTTATAGGAGAACCTCAACAAGGAATAATCAAGTTGAGGTTTAAATTGCTTTATTTTGCAGTAAGTAAGCATGTATGGTACTTATTTTACTTATTTATCATTAATAATAGCAGAAAGTGTGAAAAATGCTATTGTTTTAATTGTTCTTTGATTTCATCAATTGTTGTTATGTCGGTAATCGATTTTTTCATTGGATTTATTTTATCTCGTACAACTTGACCAATTTCAGTATCTTTTAATAAAACATTACTTACGGATGCTACAACTATCAAGCCGCCGCAATATATTGCGGTAATGGCTATATTTTTAGCAATTTTACCTACTAAATAGGCACTACCGAGCCCTAAAGTTGCAATACCTATTGCTGGTTTATATTCTTGTGGGATAGCTTCCAATGCTTCCTTAGAAAATTCTTTTAAGTCATTAAATATTGCATAACCATTTTCCTTGGTTTCATTAAGATTTTCTTTGAATGTTTTATTATAAGATAATATTGTTATAGATGAGCATATTAAAGTAGAAAATACGATGCAAGAAGCTTTTTTTGAAAATGACATATGTATCCTTTTTAGTTTATTGTTAAAATCATAGCAATAAGAATACCAGGAACTGCTTGAATTTCAAACAATTCCTGGTATTTCTTTATAATCAAATAGATTATTTTATTTTATGCGAATTTTTGGATACGTTGGATAACGCGACCTATTATTCTGAAATGATCTTTGCCACGAACTAATGCTATTGGCGGCTGTTTATGGTTAACTGATTCAAGAACTATAAAATCTTCTGTGTAGGTAACTTGCATAATAGCCTTAACAGGTGTGTCATTGCCAAATTCAACAGCAGCAATATCTCCGGATCGTGTCCATACTTCTGGGGAAACAATTAAAAAGTCTCCTTTAACAAATGTTGGAGCCATCGCATTGTTTTCAATGCACACCGCAAACATTGCATTATCGGCTGAATTAAATACTGGTACAAATATATCTTTGTATCCGGTAGTTACTTGCATTAATTGGTTGTTGTATGGTGATGGATTAGAAGGAATTTCTCCAACAACAGGAACAACCTTAACTTGTAATTCAAGATCAGATTGTTCAGGCATGCTGACATTTTTATCAATATCATCAGTGCGTTGACGATGTTCAGCAAAAAGATCAATTGGGCTGATTTCAAATGCCTGAGATAATTTTCTCAGTGAATCTTCATTCCAACGACGTGTGCCGTTTTTAATATGGGTTAAATAGCTTTCAGACATACCAGTCTTTTCTGCTAAAATTTTAGTGGTCCAGCCTTTTTCTCTTAAAAGCTCTTTTACGCGTAATTGCGTTGATACTGAAGTCATTTTTAATATCTCCCTTGAAAGTGGTTACACTTATAGAACAATTGAAACTACTGTATTATTTCTAATTGTACTCGTTGAAGCAACTTTGTCAAATGGAAATGAAAATTAATGCTATAGTGAGACAAGTGGTCATAATCAGACAAACAGTCAATATAAAAAAAAGAAAGGATGGGAATAGTGATGAATCATGAAAAATATTTTGCCGAGGTTATTGAGAGTTCATTAACAAGTTGGTTGGCTCAAAGTTGGGTATGGGATAGTTTTCCTCAATTTGGTTCTTTTGTTGCAATTGAGGGTTCAAAAAGAACTATATATGGAATTGTTCATCAGGTGCAAACTGGTTCGATGGATCCCGTACGATATCCATTTGCATATCAAAAAACGGAACAAGAATTACTTAAAGAGCAACCACAAATATTTGAGTTTTTGAAAACAACATTTTCTTGTATAACAATTGGTTATAAAGAAAAGGGTTCTTTGTCATATCTTATTGCTCCTGAACCACCAAAAATACATGCTTTTATTATGCATCCTGATGTGCAAGAAAGTAGAAACTTTTTTTCAAATATGCGGTATCTTCATCTGTTGTTTATTCATTCTGCTCAAATTTTTAATATTGATGAATTACTGCTTGCGCTTGTGAGGCAGCAGAAAGAGTTTAATCTGTTTAATCAAGATAAAATTAATCTATTTATGCAGACATATACACTATTGATCGGTAATGATTATCGGCGTACTAAATTATTTTTACAGCGAGTGGAATGTATATTGAATAATAATTTATGACTATTTATTTTTTTTTGTATATTCTTATAGATGAAAAGATAAAAATAATATTGTTAATCTTAGAGGGATATATGAAAAAGTTTAATACAATTATATTGTTGTTAAGTTTGGTTGGTAGTATTTCAGGAATGAAGGAGCTGCCGGTTGTAAAGAAAAGTATTGATCAGGTTAAAGATGATCAATGGTTTATTAAGCTGGATAAAGAGAGTAGCAAGATAATTGATCTTTATGTAGGGAATAACATTAAGTATTTCAAAGAATATAAAGCTCAAGAATATGATAATAATACTTTGTTTCCCTTAAAAAGCCCCTATTTTTTGCCAATTGAACATTGTGGATCTTTAAGGTTTTTTGTTTCATCCGCTATTGGAGGGTCCAAAGAAAACCCAGGTGCAGCTTATGTGATTTCTGATTCGGCAATTATACAAATTTGCATTGTACGTTGCATTGATAAGAGTATTTTGCCTTGCGTTGATAAGAGTAATGATAATACTGCAAATATATATTTAGGGATTGAGCGTTATAAAGGTGAATTGAGAGGTTGTAATAAAGTTTATTCAACGCGTATTTTGTTGCTTCAGGTTAAACAAAAAGATAGTTCTGCGAAAGAATTATGTTGTTACAAGACGTATCCTATGTACAATTACGTAAAAAAATTTAATAGGTCTGAACTTTTGTTGGAAATAAAAAATCATGTCTCTTCTGAGTTAAGTGTAAATCTGGAAAATCCAATTATTCAGGAAAAAGCTCAAAAGTTACTTGGTAAACGAGTTAAAGATTTTGATTTTGAAGGACAGTTTTTTGTTTTTTCAGAGGATTATATTAAAGAAATCATAGCTGCAGGTAAAGAATTGAAATAAATAGTTATTTTTACAGTGGATGGAATATATATTGAATAATAATTTATGATTATTTATTTTTTGTATATTCTTATATAGCAAGCGCCTAAAACTCTACCCGATTTACATACTCCCGCGCTCGTTTTGACCCAATCTTCACTTCGTTCCTATTGGGTACCCATTGGGAAGGAACTGAAAATGGCTTAAAAGAATTTCTTCGAGCGCTCGAGGATATCCTTTTACCCCAATTCCATTTCATTCCATTGGGGACCCCATCGAAAGAAACTAAAGATGGGGAATAGCTGACGAGCGCGGGAAAAACAAGAAAATTATCGGGCTGCTTTAATGGCCTATGCTATATATGAAAAATAAATAAATAATGTTGTTAATTTTAGGGAATATATGAAAATTGTTAATGCAATTATATTGTTATTAAGTTTTATTAGCAGTATTTCAGCGATGGAAGAGATATCAGTTAAAAAGGACAAGACAGTTTTAGAGAAATGTAATAAAAGGTTTGTTAAGCTGAATGCTGAGAATGCCAAGTTGATCGAATATTATACAGGATGTAATATTCGTTATTATAAAGAATATCGTGCTCAGCAAAATGGTACTGATATTCTTTTTCCGGTAGAATGCACCGATCCGTTACCAATTGAATATTATGGAGAGAAAAGATTTTTTGTTTCATCTGCTACTGTTGGATCTAAAGGAAGTTCAGGTACAGCGTATACGATTTCTGATTCAGCAGTTAGGCAGATGGCTGTTGTGCGTGGCGTGGTTCAAAGCAATAATGTTGGTGTAAATATATATTTAGGGCTTGAAACTGATAAAGTTGAGTTAACTGGATACAAAGGTTTTAATAAAATTTATCCTGCGCGTGCTATGTTGATTCAGGCTAAAGAAAAAAGTGGTTCTGATAATGGATTCTGTTGGTATAATAATATTGCACCTATAAAAGGTGAGCTAGGACAGTTAAGTAATATGGAACTTGGTTCAGAAGCAGCAAAGCATGTATCACCTCAGGATCGTAATTGGAAGAGTCCAGTTTTTCAGGAAAAAATTAAAGAATTACTTGGCGTGAGAGCTAAAGATTTTAAGCCTGAAATGGGCGGTTTGATTTTTTCAAGAAATTATTGGACAAAGACGGAAAATAAGCTCAAGTGTATTACCTATAATTCTGCAAATCAATAATAGAAATAAATAGTAAGTGAAAAAAAAAGCAGTGAATTTTGCTGCTTTTTTTTCTTAAAGGGAGTTTTATGTTTAGTTTTATTAAGAATAAATTACAAAAAATATTTAGCACGGTAACTTCAAAATTAGGTTCGTTTTTTAATAGAACTGTCATCGATGAGGCAGCTCTTAAAGAATTAGAGATTTTATTAATATCGAGCGATGTGGGTGTTGCAACAACACGTTCTATTATTACGCAGTTGCGAGCTACTATCGGAACAGGATCAATTGATGGTGCTCGGCTAAAAACCTGTCTTAATGGTATTTTATTAGATATTTTGATGCAACATCGTGTTGTTGATTTTGATAAACAAACAATATTTCTTTTTGTTGGTATTAATGGTAGTGGTAAAACAACGAGTATAGGAAAACTTGCGCATCGTTATGTCAAGCAAGGTAAAAAGGTTTTACTTGTTGCTGCTGATACTTTCCGCGCTGCAGCTCCTGAGCAGCTTGTTCAGTGGGCTTTGCGTACAAATACTGATATTATGTGTGGTAAAGAAGGTCAAGACCCTGCATCATTAGTATTTCAAGCAAGTGAAAAATTTAAAAAGGAGCAGTATGACATTCTTATTATTGATACAGCAGGTCGATTACAAACAAAAGTTAATTTAATGCATGAATTGGCAAAAATTAAACGTGTCGTAGAAAAACAGTTGTCTAATGCTTCGATCGCAACAATACTAACGATTGATGCAATGTTAGGGCAAAATTCATTTGAACAGGCAAAATTGTTTAAAGAAAGTACCAATGTTAATGGCATTTTTTTGACTAAAATGGATGGTACTGGCAAAGGTGGTATTGTATTTGCCATTGCTCAAGAGCTTGCTATTCCAATTGCATGTTTAACCTTTGGTGAGCAGTATGACCAATTGAAAAATTTTGATCCGCATCAGTACGTGACTGATCTATTGGGTTAAAGTTAGTGTAGCGCATACCGGGCGATGATCGCTTGGGTATTTTCCTTGAGGTGATTCAAAAACTTCATATTTTTGCACTTCTACTGGACCTTTTACAAGGATATGATCAATTGTTTTAAGTTGTTCATTGTTCCAACCAGTACGCGTTTCTTCTGGTCCTACGCAGATTATTGCTTTATTTTTTGCATGACTAAAACCGGCTTTGGTAAGTCTTTTTTGTATATTTCCTTCAAATCGTGTATTAAAGTCACCCATAAGAATGGTCGGCATACCAGAAGCATGTTTTTTTATGTTTTTTAGAATAAGTTTAATTTGTTTGAAGCGAATTAATTCGTTTCCATCTTTGAGTCCCCATGCGCCACTGCTACTTAAATGCGTATTATAAACGCTAAATTGTTTATTGTCTTTAGTTTTAAAGGTTGCTCGTGTGCAAATACGAGGCAATGATGCATAAAAAAATTGTCCTGTTGGATTGATGCCAAATGTTGTAACCACCCAGCCAACGAGAGTAACTTCTTCTGGATTATAAAATAGTGGATTACATTCATTTTTTGCTTTTTCTAAGCTAGTAACTCGTTTTTGAAACCATCCTGTTGCAAATAAATTTCTGCCAATATCTCCAATGCAAATGTAGCCAGGTAGCATTTCTCTAAGATCTTTAAGTTGCTGGCCATCTACGACTTCCTGAAAGCCAATAATGGTCGGCTTGATATCCATAATTTGATCAGCAACAAGTTGTCGTCTTTTTTCCCATTGATGTTCAATAGGATCATCGCCCATGCGGCGAATATTATAGGTCATGATTTCTATGCATGATGAGGTAAAAAAGTAGCATGCAGTGAGTAAAAAAATGGCATAAAATGTTATGGATGAATAAAATTTCATAAATAGTCTCCATTTAAAAGATTGTATTTTATTATTAGTTTATATAAAAAATGATACAAATAATAGAGTTTATTTCTAATTTTTCTTTATTTTTTAATTGAAAATAAAATATACTACAAATAGAAGTTCATAAATGTGCTTTTATTGAAATGTTATTTAAGGAGTGATATATGAAGAAAATACAAACTATTTCTGTGTTATTTGTATTATTTTTTGGTTTATTTTCATTTCATACTGTTGAATGTGGTATGTTTTTTGGGACGTTATTTGGTGAGATTAAGAAAAATAGGGACCAAGCGCAGAGAAAGTATGAGATGCAAATGGAAGAATTGGAAAAACAAGAGAAAGAATATAGTGAGCGTTTTGAGAAAGGTGCAGTAGGTTTGATTGCGGTGACTAAATTGAAAACAATTAATTCTGAAGAAAAAGATCTTATGCAAAAAAGAATTGCAGATTTGCTTGAGCAAACATTAAATGTTGATAACACGAAAGTATTTATATTTCCTACTATAAAATCAAAAATTTTTGTGTTGCAAAATATAGAAGATTTTTTATCTCTCCCTAAAGAAAAGCTTTTGCTTACTTTTGTCTATGAAGAATGTATTAAACAGATAAGAGATTTAGAGAATAAATTGGAGCGAAAAGTTGATGAAGAAGGTAATGTTAGTTTTATTGATAAGAATCAAAATAGTCAGTTAATTGATAAAGTTCGTAATAAATATATGCAAGAGTATGGTATAACGAATGAAAAAATAAAAATAAACAGTAAGAATGCTGGTTGGATAGGACATAAACGATGGTTAGTAGAAAATGGATTAAAAAATTTAATTGATGAATCTGCTCAACAAGAAAAAGTTTTTAGTATAAGTGATCCTATTTATCAAGCTCATATTTCTATTTTAGCTTATTTGGTATATTTAGCTGGTGATAAATTATCGATGCTGTCAGGACAGGAATATGAAGAAAAAAGCACTCAGATGGTGGAACAAGTTCAGGAGAAAGAAGCAAAGCAACAGGAGCTTAAGGCCTTGTCTGATGAACAGAAAAAGAATATGCAATTCGGTTCTCCGCAAGTGTCGGAGCAATCAAAAGGAAAAATTGCAACTGAGCATCGCATTACAAACTTTTTATCTATGAGTGCAGGAATAGCAAAAGCTCAATTGGCTCATAAAAAAATTGCTCAGCAAAAACTATTAAAAGGGAAAGTTAATGTTCATGCGATACCATCATTTGAAGAAAAGGAGCTTCCTCAGAATATGAATCCAGAGCAACAAGCGACATATGCAAAAAAAATTGAGACACTCTATCCAAAACGGATGAATTTTTGGGATAAATTATGGACTTTTTTTGGTTATCCAGTAGAAAAAAGAAAAGAGTAATATAATATTGGTATTCTTTTTTGCTTCACGTGCGCAAGAAATATGATAGACTTGCTGACATGAATACTTATTATGATGTCATTTATTACATTAATTATATACGTGAAAAGCTTGCGTGTGCTTATGATGATCCCACGCTCTGCCAACAGTATGCATGGTGGTTATTGCAGGCATTATGTGAAAAAACACGAACGGAGCTTATTATTCAAGAAATAGTTACGCTCACTACTGAACAAAAAGCGCAGCTTGATCTATGGATTAATGAGCTTGTTGATGAGCATATGCCGCTGCAGTATTTGTTAGGATTAGTGCCATTTGCTGATATTGAAATTTTGGTAGAGCCGCCGACATTAATTCCTCGTCCAGAAACAGAGGAATGGTGTTGGTATATTATTGAACATTTGTTGTTATTAGATAATAAAAAAATAAAAATTTTAGATATAGCAACAGGATCAGGGTGTATCGCTCTTGCCTTTGCTCATCACGTGCCACAGGCACAAATAGTTGCAACTGACATTGCTCCTGCGGCTCTTGAGTTGATAGAAAAAAATTGTGAGCATAATAAAATTAGAAATGTTACTATTCTCGCGTCAGATCTATTTGAATCAATTCCGTGTGGAGAACGTTTTGATATGATTGTTTCTAATCCTCCTTATATAACATTGTCTGAATATCAAAATCTTGAAAAAACAGTAACTCAGTGGGAAGATAAAGGAGCTCTTGTTGCGCAAGATAATGGTCTTGCGATTATTAAACAAATTATTGTGCAAGCGCCACTATTTATACAAACTAATAATGAGATGAAGCAAAAAAATATTCCTCAATTGGTTATTGAAATTGGTTATGCTCAGGGAGAAGCTGTTAGAGCATTGATGCATGCGGCGTGCTATAATGATATTCTTGTGCATAAAGATTTGGAAGGCAAGGATCGCTTTGTAACAGGGAGAATAGATAATGTGGCCAATTCCAACCCTTGAGCGAGAGTTATGTACCATTTCTTTGTCTGCTGATAGTATTGCGTGTAGTTGGGTACAGAAAATAAATAAAGGACGTGCTCCATTGATTGTGCATGCATATCAGCGGCATAATTTTGACGCAGCAGAATTTGAGCGCAATGTACTTTTTAATCCAACAATAATTAAACGTCAAATTGTTTCTTTTTTGAATGAATATAATAAAAAGAATGCATTTGTTGCCATGAGTTTGGATGGCGTGACAGTTATTGAGCGTTTTGTTGCGCTTTCTTCATCTACGGCGCATGCTGCAGATTTTTCTTTTGCTCAGAGCAGTAATAATGTGTGGGGTTACCGTTATTTGTATCCTAATGATCATGGGCAATTTATTTTTTATGTGTATAGCGTCCCTCGTTCATTAATTATGCAATGTCAATTAATTGCAAGTGCTGTGCCCTGTAATCTTATTACGATTACGACAAAAACTATCGCATTATTTCATACATATAAATATGTATTTGGAGAAGCGTTTAGGACAAGTCAATTTGCTATTGATATGATTCGTCATGACAATAAACTTGATAATCTTATTGCAGTTGATGTTCTCAAGCGAATAATACAGGCTCATCAGGTAGATATAGCACAAGAGCGATCATATATTGCTCAAGTATGCGGTCTTTTTTGTGATGAAAGGATTATTGAATGAAAAAGGTTAATTTAATCTCTTCCTTGTCGCCGCAGAAGCAATATGAGATTCATCGGTGGTTTTGGTATACGGTTGTGTTGTGGATGATAAGTTTATTCATTGGTGTGTATTATATTATGCCGCAGATATGGAATTATTATTTGTTGAAAAAAGATGTTAGTGCGCTACGCGCTATAACAAATGATTATCAGGAATATCTTAAAAAAAGGGATTCATTGCATAATGATAATGCATTATTATCCGCGCAAATGGCTAAAATAAATGGATATAAAAATAAAGTAAAAAATCCTCATCAATATATAACAGCGATACGTCAAGCTGCAGGAGATGGCATAATACTTGAATTATTGAAATTTGATAAAAAAAATATAGAATGTGCTATTATATGTATATCGCCAGAACATGCGACAGTGTTCATGAAACGATTATCATTATCTGATTTTTTTGCAGGAATAAAACTTATTTCATTGCATCGTGACGAGAAGTCTAATCGTTTTAAAGTTGTTGTTAAAGGAATAATTATTTAATAGATTTAATTAATAGATTTAATTTAAAAGCAGGAGTTAATTGATGAAATTGCACGTGATGCTTGTGGTATGTAGTATGGTGTTTGGAGCAACAGGATTTTTGGTTGGTATGGAAACAGGAGAGATTAGTTTGTTAACGTTTATATTGAATAATGATAAACAGATAACGGGATATGCTAAATATAATATGGAATATTTTATTGATCCAAAAAATTTTATACATAAAAGAATTACTGATGTAGTTCCTTTGGATGAAAAAGATAAGAATGCAATTGAGCTTGGTTTAGATAATGCTATTAAAAGTGAAAAAATACAACAGATTTCATATCTTTTATGTGGTGAGAAATTTATGACATTTATCGAAGCATTAAAAACAGAAGATATAAGAAAATATCAGTTTTATGTAAGAGTAGAAAAAGTAAAAGCATTAACATAAGTTTGACTTAAGAAGTAACATAAAAAAGAAAAGTTAATAATGCTAAAAATAATAGAAATCCAGAAATTTTAATATATTTTTGCGCCACTCTTGTTTTGATTAAATGTGGTAGTAACGAATATGATGGCTCATATTTACTTCGAAAACAATTATGCTTAGTCCAATTGTTTTTGAATATTTTTGTAAGATAATAAATTGTGTTATCTGTTTCTTGTTTATAGGTGATATTAAAAACAGGAGTTTCATTTGCTAATAGATCTAGAAGTATTTTAGTTTTTTCAGGGGTAATGACAGTAAAGGCTTCTAATTTTTTGTCTTCCTTATATTCAAATACAAGGGCATGAGAATTATCGCTTACTACGAGAACAACAGGGATTATATTTTTGAGAGTATAACCGGTATCTTTTATAGTTAATTGTTTGGCATAATTAATGGTAGCCTTTGTTTCGCTCCAACATTCTTCGGTAGTCCACCAACTACTATTACTAAAAAAAAAATCGTGCCCATTGTTATATTTCAATTCAATGGTTTCAAAATTATTGTTTGAAAATTCTTTTTTTTCTTTATCAGAGCTATACAGAGTGAGAGGTGCGATCAAAATAGTTACGGTCAGAAGATATTTACTCATGTTATTTTATTAACCCCATATTTTCAAAAAGACTGATGAAAGTATAATCACGGCAATTGTAAGATATCTTATTACTACTCTTGTTTTAAGAAAAGAAAGTTTGAAAAAATGTATAGGATAATGGCCTCTAAAAGTATTTTTATATTGTGTTGAAATTTTTCTTGTAACATAATAGATAGTTTTATCTGGATTTTCTTGATACGTGATATTAAAAACAGGAGTTTCATATAATGATATATTTTCAAGCTGTTCCACCATATGAGCATCAATGGCAGCGAAGGGCAATAAGCTTTTTTGCTCCTTGTATTTAAATAATAATGCTTCTTTATTTTTGAGAATCATAAGAACAACAGGGGTTATGTTGAGATTGTAGCCGGTATATGGGTTTAAACTTTGAACATAATTAATAGTCATTGAAGATTCGTCGCCAAGATCGTGCTGAACAATTGGATTCCAATGGCATTGAAAAAGAAAACACTGATGCTTATTATACTTAAGTTCTAACTGTTTAAATTTATTAGTTGTCTTAATATCAGAACTATACAGAGTGATAGGTGCTATTAAAATAGCTGCGGCAAGAAGATATTTATTCATGTTATTTTATTAACCCCATACTTTCAAAAAGACTGATGAAAGTATAATCACGGCAATTGTAAGATATCTTATTACTACTCTTGTTTTAAGAAAAGAAAGTGATAATGGGGTCCACCATATGTAATATAAGCCATCAAAATAATTTTCATAATTCGTAATAATTTTTCTTGTAATATAATAGGTGATTTTATCTGGATTTTTTTGATCGGTAATATTAAAAGCAGGAGTTTCATATGATGGTACGTTTTCCAGTTGATTAACCATGTTAATATTAATGGCAGCGAAAGGTAATAAGCCTTTTCCCACTTTATATTCAAATAACAGTGCATTTTTATTTTTGAGAATCATAAGAACAACAGGGGTCATATTGAGATTGTAGCCGGTATATAAATCTAATTTTTGAGCATAATCAATAGTCATTTTTTTTGGCCTGGCGGTGTCGGTGCCCCCTGTACTCCAGTAGTGAAAACGAAGAGGGCTACCTTCGTCATAGTAAACCGTTAATTGAGTTGGTGTATCAGAGCTTGGTATATCATGATTTTTTTGTTCTATTTCTGTTTTTGCCTTTGTTTCTTTTTTTTTATCTTTTTCTGAGTCACTCGAAGAAGATGATTCGCTTTTTCTTTTTTTTTCTCTTTCAGTTGAAGAAGATAATTCGTTTTTTGATTCATATGAAGAAGAATTATCTTCTGATGAATGTTCTATATTGTTGGAGGGATAGATTTTATTCATCATATTTTTAATAGACTTAGGTAATGTTAAAGTTAAAGATGATAAATCAAGTGAATATTGGTGTCTACAGTTAAAATTAGCATTTTTAAACCAATTGTACTGTATTATTTCTGCAATATAATAAGTGGTGTTTTGTTGATTCTCCTGATAGGTAATATTAAAAACAGGAATTTTCTTTTTTTCTACTAGTTTGAGCAAGGGTTTAATCATTTGAGAATTCATTGCGGTAAAAGGTTTTAAAGTTTTTTCTGTTTCATATTTAAATAAAAGGGTATTAAAATTATTATGGTCTATCATGAGAACCACAGGGGTCATGTTCATGGAAGAGTATTTGGTTTTTTTTAAATCTAATTGTTGAGCATAGTAAATAGTAACTGATTTGCGTATATAAACGTCTTGTTGGCAATAAGTGTCAGCAGGATCGTCTTTAAAACAAAGAGACTCTCTTGGGTCATAGTAAACCGTTAATTGAGTTGGTGTATCAGAACTATGTATAATGATAGGTGCTATTAAAATAGCTGCGGCCAGAAGATATTTACTCATGTTATTTTATTAACCCCATATCTTCAAAAAAAGCATCCGCATTTGGTTGTCGGCCTAGAAAATTATACAATAATTCATTGGGATCTTGCGCGCCACCTTTACTGAGAATTTCATATACATATTTTTGACCAATGATAGGGTTTAAAAGGCCTTCTTTTTTTATTTCAGCAAAAATATCAAGAGCAAAAACTTTTGACCACAAATAGCCATAATATTTTGCGCCATAACCGGTTAAATGACCAAATGATGCATAAAAATGGTTATGCTCACTGAACGCCATATAGGGCAATATAGTTGTGTATAACTGTTGCATAATGGTGTAAGGATCTGAGTGAGATTTGTTGTCAAAATATGCTAATGCAAGAGAAGAAAGATATGCTTGGCGCGTGACAAAATAGCCAGACGTAAGATGCCGTAACGATATTATTGTATCAATAATATCGTCTGGCAGTGGTTGTCCGGTTTTATAATGACCACTTACTTTTTTAAGTATTTCTTTATCATGTAACCATTCTTCGAGCATTTGTGAAGGAAGTTCTACAAAATCAGTTTTTGTATTAGTGCCTGAAAGCGACGCGATAGTTGTTGCTCCTAGAACTGCATGGAGTGCATGACCAAATTCATGGAAAAATGTTCGTACTTCTTCACGTTTTAATAATGATGGTTGGGTTGCGGTGGGTTTTGAAAAATTGGCAATAACAATTGAAACATCAGGAATGCGTGTGCCATCAGGAGTAAAGGTTGCGGGGATGATGGTGGTATGCGCAGCATGACTGTATTTATTTGCACGGGGAAATAGATCAAGCATAAGCGTGCCAAGCAGTTGATCTTTTGTTTTATTTAAAACACGTACAACGGTTACATCTTCATGCCATAAACCAGAGCTTGGTACTTCTTGAAAATCAATGCTGAAAAACTGGCGGTAAATATCAAGAAGCTCATCAATGGTTTTTTTCATGGGAAAATATTCACTTATTTTTTGTTCATCAAGATTGAAATGATTTTTTTTATACCAATTTTCAAGATACGCGAGATCCCATGATTGAATTTTTCCATCAGGAGTGAGTACAACAGATTCTGGCAATGCTTGGGTCAGTGTTGCAATTTCTGCTACTACTTTTTTTAATGATTTTCTTTTTAGATCATCAATAAATGTTTGAGCTCTTTCCGGTGTATGCGCCATTTGTTGAGAGATGTCATATTCTGCAAAGCTGGTAAAACCAAGAAGTTGTGCAAGTTGATGGCGTTTTTCAATAATGAGTTTAAGTAAGGTATCATTGGCCGGATATGCACGGTTATTAAACGCGATTGAAAGAGATTTGCGCGTTGATGCAACAGAGCAATTTTCTATTACTCTAAAATAGGTTGGATAATCAACGCCAAGAATATAAAGATTATTATCAGTGTGGCGTAACGTAGAAATGAAATCATCACCAAGTCCTGCAAGTTCATCGTATGTTACGGTGATGCTGCTTGTATCTTGTGCAATATTACGATCGAAATCAGCACAAAGAGTTGCAAGTTCTTTACGCAGTACGATAGTCTGGGCTAATTTTTCGTCAGATAGTGTCATTCCTGCTTGTTTATATTGATTGATCATATCATTAACAAAATAACGTTGTTGTGCCGAAAGAGGTTCATAGTGTGCTGCGCTATTGAGTTCATACGCAATAAATGCGTTATATAAATTTTTATTGCTTATTATGTTATCAACTGCAAACGCAGAAATTTGCAAAAATGCGTCATGTGCCGCTGCACGGATTGAGTCATGAGGGCTTAACAGTTCAAGCGCTTCGTATACTCGTTGCGCAATAGCAAGATTAGAGAGAGAAAGAAGTTCGTCTAATGGTCGTGCAGTGTTGGCGTAGGTGCGTTGATCATCAGGAATTGCAATAATTGTGTTAACCGTGTTTTTTGCGTGTTCAATATAAAGAGGTGTGTTTGTTTTAATATCGTCAGTGGTGAGATTAAAAAGGGATATAATATCTGATGTTTGAAATGCTTTTGAAATCATAGTGTTATCCGATTTTTTTTGTTTTGAGCAATAGATAAATGTTGTTATAAAGATAATTGTCGCACTGAGAAAGAGTATGCTTTTTGTGCTTTTATTCACCTTTTTTCCTGTTCTATTATTTTACAGTTTTGCAGATGTATTGTTGTTGAGTGGAATTGTTTGTGCATTTTTTTGTACGTTATTTATTGTAGGATTCATGGTATAAGGAAAAGGGCGTTTTTGAGAGGACGGTTCTTGTGGTCTTGGTTGTTCAGTAAAATTTTTAATTATTCTTTCGGTACTTTCGTTGCTCAAAGGTGGTTTTTGATTATCTGATGTGTTGATGGTGAAATAAGACATACATAAGAGAATTAATATTTTGTTTTGCATAGTAAATTCCTCTAAAATATATTTTGTATGAGTTTATAAAACTCAAATTGATTGTTCTTATTGTATAAAAATATAATTTATTCATCAAGGGAAGTTACATAGTTTTTTAATTCTTGCCATTCAGTACGTAAAGCAATAGCTTTTACAAAATCAAGTTGTTCGGCCGCTTGGCGCATTTGGTCTTCAAGTTGTAGGATACGTTTGAGCGCATCATCTTTGTTGGTAATGATAGTGCAGGTGGACTCTTTTTTCTTTTTTGTTTTTGATGCTTGCGCAATAAGTTCTTGAATATTAACAATACTTTTTAGTACGTCCCTTTTTACTGTTTGAGGTGTAATATTATGTTCTTTATTGTATTGTTGTTGGAGAAATCTTCGACGATTAGTTTCGGTAATTGCAGCGTTCATTGAGCCAGTGATTTTATCGGCAAAAAGTATTACTTTGGCAGTGACATTACGCGCAGCACGGCCAATAATTTGAATAAGAGATCGTTTGTCGCGTAAAAAACTTTCCAGATCAGCATCCATGATTGCCACTAATGCTACTTCAGGAAGATCAATTCCTTCACGCAGTAAATTAACACCGACAAGACAGTCAAAAATACCAAGACGTAATTTTTGCAAGAGCTCAGTGCGTTGTGGTGTTTTTAAATCACTATGCAAATAGCAGACTTTTATTTGTTGCTCTTCAAGATAACGAGCCAATTCTTCAGCTAATTTTTTTGTCATGACCATGACAAGAGAGCGATAGCCATTGAGCGTTGTTTTAGTTATTTCGCTTATTAAATGGTTAATTTGGCCGGTACGTCCATGAATTGTTATTTCCGGATCAACTAAGCCTGTTGGTCGAATAACTTGTTCAACAAAGTGAGAAGATTTTTGTAATTCATAATCACCCGGTGTTGCTGAAACAAAAATAACATCATTAAAATATTGTTCTATTTCTTCAAATTTTAAAGGACGATTTTCTTTGGCGCTTGGTAATCTAAATCCAAAATCAACAAGTGATTTTTTACGTGCTTGATCACCTGCATACATACCACGTAATTGTGCAATTGTCATATGTGATTCATCAATGATAAGTAAAAAATCATCAGGAAAAAAATCAAATAACGAGTAAGGATGACCATTTTTTGTGCGACCATCAAAATGTGCGGAATAATTTTCAATGCCACTGCAATATCCTGTTTGATCTATCATTTCAAGGTCATGTGATACTCGTTGGCGAATGCGTTCGCGATAGAGTGGATTTTCAACCTGTGGGAGCCATTGATCTAATTCTGTTTGAATGCTTACAAGAGCCTTTTTTTTCATATCAGAAGTAGTAACAAAATGGCGTGCGGGAAAAATAACGGTGTTATCAAGTTCATGGATGATTTCTTTATTCTGTTTACCAATCCACGAGAGGCTTTCAATGGTATCGCCAAATAGTTCGATACGTAAAATATCTTTTTGATACGGTAAAGAGATTTCAATAGTATTACCAAGTACTCTAAATCTGCCCGGTGCAGTTTCAATATCATTGCGTACATATTGAATAGCAATTAATTGCTGTATAAGGTCAGTACGGGAAATTTTTTGATCTATCGTGAGCGCGAGCGCTAAGTCACGATAATCATGAGGATTGCCTAAAGAGTAGATACATGAAACTGATGCGATAACAATGGTATCGTTGCGATTAATAAGTGATGCAGTTGCTTCAACACGTAACCGTTCAATTTCACTATTAACTTTTGTTTCTTTGGGAATATAAATATCTTGTGCGGGCATGTATGATTCTGGTTGATAATAATCATAATAGCTGACAAAATAGCAAATTTTATTTTCAGGAAAAAATTGAGAAAATTCTTCATACAATTGCGCAGCTAATGTTTTATTGGGAGCTAAAATCAGGACAGGTTTGTTGTGCTGTGCAATAACATTGGCAATGGTATATGTTTTACCCGATCCAGTAACGCCAAGAAGTGTTGTTTTGCCTGGTCGTGCGGCTAAAAGTTGTTTTATGGCCTCTGGTTGGCTACCGGCCGCCTGGAACGGTGTATGTAATTTAAATAAAGACATAAGAGCTCCGATTGTTATACTTTTATTTAAAATAACATATTATTGCAAATTGTCAAAATTGAAAATTTGGAAAAGACTTCAGGAGAAGATCCCCAATTAAGATTGGGGACCCAACCTTTTTACCCAACTTTCGCTGCGCTACAGTCGGGTACCCAATCTAAGTTGGGGTCTTGTTTTTCTTCTTTTTAATAAAAATACAATGATATTAAGGGAATTGGGTAATTTTAAGCTTTTTCCAATCCTGTAGAAATTGCTCCATGCCTTTATCGGTTAATGGATGCTCAAGTGACTTTTCAAACACCGCAACAGGAATAGTTGCGATATCTGCTCCCGCAAGAATGACCTTTTCTAGATGTGTTGTGTCTCTAATTGATGCGGCAAGAAGTTGGGTGTTAAATTGATAATGATCGAGCATAGCACGTAGATTTTGTACAAGTTCAATGCCGTTACCACCATTATCATCAAGTCTGCCGATAAAAGGAGAAATGTAGTGTACTCCTAATTTTGCCATCATCAATCCTTGCGTCAAAGAAAAAACCAAAGTGATGTTGAGTATAATTTTCTCATCGACAAGACGTTTAATTATAGGATAATAGATTGCATGACAGGGAATTTTTACGGCAATGTTATGCGCAAGTTGTGCAATTGCACGTGCTTGAATGTAGACTTTTTCTGGTTCAGTTTCTACTATTTCAACGCTGATAACACCTGCAGGTAGGATCTCACAGATTGAAAGAATATGCTCTTTTGGATGAGACCCTTCTTTACTTAAATGAGTTGGGTTTGTTGTTACCCCGTCAATGAGGCCGGTGTGAGCCCATTTTTGAATAGACTCTCTATTGGCAGTGTCTAAAAATATTTTCATAGTATTAGTAGATTACTAAAATGCGTAACAAAAATAGCAAGGGATTTGTTAAAGAGATTATGGATATAGAATTATGTTCTAGCAAGCGCCTAAAACTTTACCAGACTTATGTATTTCCCGCCGCTCGCCCTGAGTTTTTTTGCCTCAAAAAAGTATCGAAGGGTGCGATTTTATAACATTTTAGTATTCTTTTTTTGGTATTAATATGAATTGAAATATGAATAAATTACAACAACATCATATCTTAAAAAAATATTTTTATATTGCACCCTTCGATACTTTTTTGAGGCAAAAAAACTCAGGGCGAGCGGCGGGAAATACATAAGTCTGGTAGAGTTTTAGGCGCTTGCTAGAGAATTATGTCTTATGCAAAAATATTTTTATTAGATATATAAAAGAAGGTATTGCTAATATCAATGCTATTGTTCCAATGACAAAATAATTGATTTCTGTTTTTGTCTCTGTTTTTGATTCTTGGAATTCAAATTTTAATATTCGATTTATATCAAAGCTGGCCCATTCGTTATTAGGTTTTTTAAGCATTAATATGCAGGGATGATCAGATTGTTTTATTTCGCCTTCATGATTATAGTTTTCTTGTAGAGTATTGATATTTTGTTCCGATAAATTAATAAAATAACTTATTTCATTAAAGGAAAATGTTTTATCGGCCGTCTTTTTTTGATTTATGTATAATTTATATTTTCCTGTGGGAAATCTAAGAATTGTTGCTTCTAATTGAGAATTACATGATTGATTGCTTTCTTGTATCATAAACTGAGGAGAAATTTGCTCGTCAGTAATTTCGGTGATTTTTACATTTATAATAGTATCATTACAATCTTTTGTAGAAATTGCACAAAATTTATTTTGGTTAAGGAGTGGTTGTATTTTTTGGAGTTGGCTGCTATCTATGTGAATATCAATATATGGATGCAGGGATGATGTATTTTTTGTGGTATCTACTTTTGGGTATAATTGAAAACCTGCATTGCCATTAAAAAGTGTGTATTCATCTAAATTTTTTATATTTTCATCAAGTTGATTTTCAACCAATGATACTGGGGGTAAAAAATTGCCTCTTATTTTTTTAATCATCTCTGGATATATTATAGCTGGTTCTATTCTAGCTGATTTATTATAGAGAGGAACTTCTATCATACGATTTAAAAATGGGTAACCAAATTGGTGAATTGTGTTATAATAATCGTCTTTAGTTAATTTGATATATGAGTTTTGATTGAAATCGGAAATTCTCATTGATTGATTTTTTTCTTGTCCTTGTATTCTTGTTAGATTTATGTTTGTATGGATAGCTGTTTGTGATGCAAAAATATTAGTTGTATTGATAAGAATTTGTATAAAAATAATAAAAAATTGTATTTTTTTATGCATGGTAAAAATTTACGCTAAAAATGAAAAAATAAGCAAAGATAATTTATTTAAAGATATCTTTGCTTATTGTATAAAATTTATATTTAAAAAGCTATTTTATTTTTTGTTGTACGATTTCTTTAAGGTTAATTGCAATAGCTTTATTAATACCTTGAGCTATATCCTGTGCAGTGATTCCATCATTATCTTTCATGGTAACAAAATCAATTTGCTGTCGTTGAGAGAGATTACGTAGTAGTTCTTGTACCGCATTAACTGGTTTAAATCCCTTTGTAGGAGCACTTTTTGCTGCTGCTGCTAAGTGAAGTGCTGTTTGTCCATCTTTGTCACGCATGGTAACAACAGCATAGCGTTCATCTGGCGTAAGACCTTTGAGTAATAATTCAAGTACATCAGCCCTGCCAAGTGATGCAGCGGAATGAACAGCAGTCCACAAAGTATCATCAGTTGTTTTTATTACATCAAATTTTTGTGCTGGATCAATGGCTACAACAGTTTTTTCGATAGTGGCAAGGGGTGCTACCAACGCTTGATTAATAAGAGTTCTTCCTACCTGTTCCACATTGACTGATTGGGTACGCACTTGTTGTGGTTGCGGTTGCGATAATCGAGTAGGTTGTTGGTATTGTGTTACTCTGGCTGGTTGTAGTAATGGTGCTGATGTCGGCCTTCCTGGTATTATTTCAAATGCTGTTGGAGTTTCTCCTTCTTTAAAAATTACCGGTTGGGCTGGCGTGACTTTTTGAATACGCGGTGCTTTTTTTGCTAAGACAGGTTTTTGTGGTTCGACTTTTTTTGGTTGTGTACGTTTTGGCATTGGTAATGTTTCAAAAATTTCTTCAGAAACTTCTTGAGCTTGAGGGCCTGGTACGCGAATTAAAGGACGCTCTAATTCTACTGGTGCTGGTGCTGAGGTGGTAACTGCGGGAGTAGGCGTAGGCATGGTAATTGGCATTTTGGTTTGGGCAACCGGTTCTGCTGAATTTAATACTTTAAATGAGAGAGTTCTAATAGATGCTTGCCAGCGTTGAAAATGTTGATTGTTAAAAATATCAAGAAGTTTCTTTTTTGCGGTATTTGTTAGAAGATGGTTATCGGTATAAAGAGGTTTTATCCATTGAAATCTAATCTGATTTTCAGTAAGTGTTTGATTAGGATTAATGGTCATGAGTGTTTTTAAGACAGATTCAACATGATTTTTAAAGGATACGCCACCCGTTTTACCTGTCAAAGGCGAAGCGATTGTTTCAAGAGATTTTGCGACTAATAATTTGAGGGTGTTAATACCATCTTGTGATAAAATTGGTACAAATTTATTACCAATTATGGCATGTAATTTTTTGAATTGATCATTAAAAGTATCAATACTTTTGCGCTCCTTAGCTGATAAATCAAGATACGCGGGATCTAAAAGAGCTCGTATATAATTAAGATATAATATTTCTTTGTTTGCAGTATCAGCTGAAGATAATTGTTGTTCAATGTTCATTATGATGCTGCGCAATGTATCCGCTTCTTGTTGTCTCCGTTGTGCTAATTGTTGTTGTTCACGTGCACGCTCTTGTTCATAGCGTTGTGCTTCTTTTTGTTCGCCTTGAATGTCTATAGTGGCAGAAAGTTTATTAAAAAGTGGTGTTAAAGCAACAGAATCTTTAAATTCAGATTTAAGCATCTGAACTTCCCATGAATAAAATGAGCCTAAAGAAAATTCTTCATTATTGGTAATGAGTTCATTTTTCCATGATCCAAAATATGAATCCATCATAATAGCAGTTAATATATACTGCACGCGTAATTTAAAGGTGACAAGATGTTCTTCTTTGTGTTTGGTATAACGTCCAAATAAACAGATCTCTTTGAGTGCGAGTATCAATAAATTTTTAAGGTTTTGTCCGTTTGCAGCAGGCCATGGCATAATGATATTTTTTTGTCGTAATCCATCAAGCCAGGTTTTAAGTTGCTCAAAGAAATCATTCAGTATTGGTTTGGTGCTATAGCGAATATAGTTAGGATTGAAATAAAGCGTAAAAAATGTGTTGAGTGCGATGCTCACTTGGTTGATATTTTGTTGAGAAATATTTGTTATAGGAGGAAGTTGCGCAAATTGTTTTGATAATATTGTAATATGATTTTCAAATTCTATTTCTTGAGGATTAGTAACTCTAATTCCTCGTGATTCTTGAGCCTGAACTAACTCTTGTAAAAAAGCTCCGTGGAGCAACGATGTGCACAGCATGATACTTGAAAAAATGATAATAGTTTTAATTTTTTTCATTACATCACCTTTTTTATGAGCAACTTTAATAAAAATTTATACTGTATACATATTATCACGGTGATTGTGAAGGAGTAAAGAGTTCTATGTTAAGCTATTTTTTGAAATACATAAAAATAAGTGCACAAAATCCTGCAAATAATCCAACACCAAGAAATGCATGTTGCCAAGACAAAGAATCAACTGAGGGTTGATCAATTTGTATAGATGTATTTGATTGAATAGGTGATGGCATTTTTTTAATAGCGCTTTTTTTTTCTATTTCAGTAACATGTATTAGATCATTAGAATCGTATTTGTTAATTTTTGGTTTGGAGACAAGATATAAAAAGTTACCATTTTGTTTTAGCCATTCAATGGGATAATTCAGGTTGGTTTCGATATTGTCACTTGATATAATCGATCTATATTCAACTTTGTTATTTGCTTTATTAATAATTTCTATTATAGTTTCTTTTTGCGAAGATTCTTCTGTTGTTTGCAAATCGAAAATCATTCTATACTGGCCCTTAACAATATTTACGTTATTTGCTTTAAGAGGGTTCTGTTCATTTATGTATTTATATTTTAGTTCATTTATTTTTTTTATCGATGAATTGTCTCCAGAATGGATCATATTTGCTGCACATACTATGCCTAATAATATACCGCAAGAAATTAATTTATTGTTCATATACATATCCTATAAAAATTTAGTCACACATCAGTTATTTTTTGAAACACATAAAAATTAATGCACAAAATCCTAGAAAGATTATTCCAATACCGAATTTATGTTGCAAGGAAAGCGAGGAATCAGAAGAAGATTGGGTTTCGTTTGGTATGATTGTTGTTTGTTGATTAGGTTGGTTTAATTGATCAAGAGACTTATTTTTTTTCATTTTATCAAACTTTATAGATAAAATTGGTAATAAAGGAGAATTTTGCTGAAGAGTTTGGTTAGGATCTAGATAATATTTTGTTTGATTGATATCAGAGTTTTTTAGCAAGTTAGCCATAATATTCATTTGTATCATATGATCTTCTTTTTTTGACATTGGGCATGTATACATGGTTTGATTAGTCGTTTGATTGATAATATCTATATAAAAATCATCATCACTAACTTTGCTGTACACCATTACTGTGTAAGATTCCTGACTTACATTGTTTATGTTCTGTTGATTAATGTTTTGTTTCTTTCCTGTTCTGGTACGACATTGAGGCGCTTCATTGTCCTTTTTGGTAATCCAATGAAAAATATTTAATTGTTCAGTGACTTGTCCACCATACATTGCATTTGTTATGCATAATATGCTTAATATCATACCGCAAGAAATTAATTTATTGTTCATGTATATATCCTATAAAATTTGGTTATGTTAAGTTTTATTTATTGAGAAACATAAAAATAGCTGCACAAAATCCTAGAAAAACTATTCCAATACCGACGTTCTTCGATGATTATTTTGCTGTAGATGTTTTATCAATGAGTGAGCTTATAATGAATTTATTTTTAGTTCCTGTGACAGCGTTTTTGCTGGTTACTACTTTCTCTATCTGAAAAAATATGATTATATGATTTTTTTTGGAGATAGTTTGATAAAAACTTTCTGATAAATTATCAATGGTATATTTAGTTTTATTGTGGTTTATTGTTAATAAATACATTGAAGCTTTAGAAGATTTAGAAACTTCCGCTGTTTCTATAGTCGTTGATATGAAGTCGGACAAAAATTCCTGATTCTTTAATATTTCTGCTGTCAGATCTATATCTTTATTGCTAAAATATTTACCTTCTTTTTCTATAAATGACCATGTTGCACTGAAGTGTTCTTTATAATTCATAGTAGTATTTAGTTCGCTTGATAATAGATAATCTGAGGTTGTGCATAATATGCCTAATAGCATACCATAAGAAATTAATTTATTGTTCATGTATGTATCCTATAAATAATTTTAGTAGATCAATGGTAATTATTTATATAGATTGTGGTAATGCTGATTTTTTGTCAAGCCATTTTAATTGCTGTGTTGCATGCAATAACACGCAATTGCCAAAGCGCTATTGATTACATAGAGAGATATGCATATCAAGCATAATGATTTGATTTTAAAGAATAAAATGTAAGCAAAAATAGATGATGCGATTAATCCCATGCAACTTAAAAGAAATGCGATTGTAGTGAGATCGAGGATTGTGAGGGTTAGTATCGCAAGATAGTATAATGCGGATGCCCAAATATTGGAAATACCAAGCATTTCATTATAAGAACTGAGAAATGGCTTTGAACATGAAATTTTGTCTGAGATATCACATGCTGGTTTATACATATTATTTTGTTTAATGGTGCGTTCCACAAATATGCCATAGATAGAAATAATGAGGCCAATGATGCAAATAATGATAACAGTGATCATGATATAATCCTTCTTGATTAAGGTGATAACAGTTTAAATTTCTTTTTGAGTGAGATGGCATGTTTATTTATGGAATGCCATATATCGCCAACGGTATTAACGCGACGCAGAGCATTCTTGATGGTGTAATGTTGTGAATCCATTCCTGGTGATAACAGTTCATCCCAGGTGACTGGCATGGCAACGGGAGCGTTTTCATGCGCGCGTACTGCGTAGGGTGCCACGCCAGTAGAGCCGAAACCGTTGCGCAGCCAATCGATAAATATATAATTTTTACGTTCACTTTTATGCAAAGTGGTGGTGATGAGTGTTGGAAATTGTGCAGCAAGCTGCGTTGCGATGGTGTGTGCATATTCACGCGTTTCATCAAATGTATGTACACGTTTGAGTGGAATAACAATGTGTGCTCCGCGTGATCCGGTGAGCATACAAAAACTTGCAATAGCAAGATCATCAAGTTTTTCTTTAAGTATTTTTGCAACCTTTTGTACATCTTTAAAGGTGCAATTATCAGCGGGATCAAGATCAAAAATCATGCGATCGGGTAATTCAAGCTTATCAATGGTACTTAACCAAGGATGCGGGGTAATACAATCTTGATTTGCTAAGTAAATGAGTGTTGCGGGTTTATCAATGACAACGTAGTTGGTTAGTTCATTATTTTTTTTTGGCAATGTTATGCGGGTAACAAAGTCAGGAAAATAATCACCGGCATTTTTTTGAAAAAAACCTTTTTGAGTAATTCCGTTGGGAAATCGTTGCATAGAAATGGGGCGATTATCAAGATAGCGCATCATAATTGGAGCAATATCAATGTAGTAATTGATTAACTCTCCTTTGGTTATGCCAGATTTTCCAAATAAAACTTTGTCGCTATTACTGATCTCTATATTGTATCGTCCAATCTTATATTTCATGAATGTTGTTTTTTTTTTAATTGAGTTACGTCTTTATTCATTTTTATCAAAAGCCATTTTTTATTATCATCGCTTTTGGTTCGTACGAGTGCGTATGCGCCTTTTAATTTTTTACCTTTAAGATTAATTTCAATGTGTCCGTTTTTATAGCAATTAGTCAGAGGAATAAATTTCCCATTTTCTTCTTTTATGTTTTTAAATGTACCTGAGTCCCATATGACAACTGTTCCTGCGCCATATTGACCTTCAGGAATTGTTCCTTCAAATGTTGCATATTCCATTGGATGATCTTCTGTTTCTATGGCAAATCGTTTATCTTCAGGATCCGTTGAAGGACCTTTTGGTATAGCCCATGATTTGAGTACGCCATTCATTTCAAGTCTAAAATCATAATGAAGATGGCTTGCGTTATGTTTTTGTATGACAAAGATTGGATGTTTAGAAGATAGCATGGAGCTTCCTTGTGGTTCAGGAGAAATGGTAAAGTCACGCTTTTTTTTATAGGTGAGTAGTGCATCATACGACATAAGTATAAATCCTAGGCCGGTAAAGAGAGCTATGATTACTATTATTTTTTTTATCATGATTTTCACAATTTAATTTATTTAATCCCGTTCGTGGTGATGCTTCGACGTTGCTCAGCAGTAAACGCTGCGCTTACCATTAAACTTAATCTATTTTATTTAATCCCGTTCGTGGTGATAGTTCGATAAACTCACTAGTAAACGCTCGCTCACCATTAAACTTAATCTATTTTATTTAATTCCGTTCGTGGTGACCCTTCGACAAGCTCAGGAGTAAACGCCGCCTGCCCGCAGAAGCCTTGGCGAAGGCGGGTCGAATCCATACGAACACCTTTAAAAATTTATCCTTTTGATAATTTTTTTATAGTTTCCCAATCTTCTCTAATAAGAGCCTCTTTCTTTTTTCTTGTCCATCCTTTGATTTGTTGTTCAGCATTAATAGCTTCATCTCGTGTGCCAAAAGATTGAACATATACTACTTTTATTGGAAGTCTTGTTTTTGTATATCCACTTACTTCTCCTTGCATATGTTCTGAAATTCTTTTATCAATATCATCGGTATGTCCAATATAATATGATCCATCACTACATTTCAACATGTACATAAAAAATGGTTTCATATATTTACTTTTTATTTTTTTAAAGGTGTTCGTATGGATTCGACCCGCCTTCGCCAAGGCTTCTGCGGGCAGGCGGCGTTTACTCCTGAGCTTGTCGAAGGGTCACCACGAACGGGATTAAATAAATTAAATTAAGTTTAATGGTGAGCGAGCGTTTACTAGTGAGTTTATCGAACTATCACCACGAACGGGATTAAATAATTAATAAAAGAGCATTGTTAATACAATTATTTATGTCGAGTTCGCGTTAAACATAAATAATTACACAGTAATAGTGCAAGCAATTCTAAAAAATAGTGAAATTACAGAATAGATTTTTTATTACAGTTGCAACTTTGTTTGTGCTTCATGATATTATCAATTAATTTTTTAATATTTGCTTTTTCTTGGCATTCAGCTTTTGTGTCAAGAATTGATAAAACTATTAGTTCGTTTCTATTTTTTAAATCAAAATTGATAAAGTCATTGGTAAATAAAATGTTTAAGAGTTCGTAATCAATATCGCCTAGCAAGGCAATGTGCAGTGGTGTGTTGCCTGTATTATTTTGTTGATTTATCAAAAGTTTATCAGCGTTCAAGCACAGTTTGATTATTTCTTTTTGGGTGTACACATCATTGTTTGTTTTAGTTTGGCACACTGCGTAATGCAGGATTGTATTGTTTATATAATCTTTTAGTTGTGTTGAAGCTTTATGAGTTATTAAGTTTTGTGCAGTCTGCAGGTGTTGATTAATGATAGCATAAAATAAGGGCGATCGATCATATTTATCACATCTATTAAGATGTGCATTGTTTTTAATAGCTATTTCAAGAAAGTTGTTGAGACCTTTGTATGCAATAAGATGGGTAGGCGTTCCTTTGTTTAATAAGGGAGAATGAGCGTTCAATGCTGTTGGGTTATTGCAAGCACAGAGTGAAAATTCTTTTTCATTATTTGTTTGTATTAATTGTATCATGACGTTGCGTGCAATTGCACGATCACTAATAGTTAGAGCATATTTTTTTATTGATTGGGAATAGCGTGAAAAAATGTTTGATTGGAGAGCGTTGTGTAAGGTGATTTCTGCTTGATGTAATTGAGAGCAATATCCATTTATTTCTTCTTCTTTAATTAATTTTTGGAGCCAGGATGCATTGTTTTCGAGTAAATTATTAATACTATGACTGTTTTCTTTCGAGACAGGGTCCTGATAACACGTAATGGAATTGGATTGCTGATCTATTTTACGTTGTGTAATCGCGCGTTGATAGTCTTTTGGTAGGTTTTCAAAATAATGCACTATGCCACAGTTGTAATTGTTGGGAAAATGATCGCAATTTTTACATAAAGCATAGTCTTCTGGTATTGTTACTCCCGTAATAGAGTAAACCATTGCAGTATCATCTTTTTTATATTTTTTTTTGTCTTTCTCGTTAGTTAGATAGAAATTGGTTTTTTCTTCTTTTTTTTTTGATGATTGTAAAAAAGCAGTTAAGAGAGATGGAAATTGTATAATCTGCATAAGAGAAACAGAAATAGTACGCTCAACATTTGCTATACTATAGTATTTATCACTTATATAAGGAAATAGATCAGTTCTACAGCGGAGTTCTTTTGATTGACCATTTTTATTGAGAGAGTATAAAATAATTTGTCTAAATGTGTCTACTTTGGGAACATAAATATGGGCATCCGCATGGAAACAAGCCTCATGGTTTTCGTTAAAAAAAGGAAGAGCATCATCGTTGGGAAATAGATAAATTGGTTGTTTATGTTGATCGTTTCGATTTTTTTCATATTTAAGATACGTTTCATTTATTGATTTTCTATCATCATTTAAAAATGTGAAGGTAAGTTTTAGGTTATAGCGATCCGTTTGATCTATGAAAGCATAGGCGGTTTTATCTTCATTCCAGATGACTTTTTGATTGTGTATAAAATATTTGTTTAGTTCAGGTGCATGTTCAATTAAAAAGTTCTTGTTAAATTGTTTGGCTTGCGAGTATAAAGTTATATCGTTGTTTTCCATTCCTAATGCGGTGGTAGTTATGCATACGGTGTTTAATAAGAGCATGGAAAAGATTGTGGTGATAATAGAGAGCATAGAGAAGGTCCTTTTTTTAATGAGCTATTTTAATTGGTTCATGATAATTGATTATTATAGTAAGAGTGATTGATGGATGCAAGGAAATAGGTTGGTTAATGTGGTATTGATTGGGGATTTACAAAATATTTATATTTGATATTATTATTAATAATAATTGTTTTAATTTTGACTAAAAAGAGGGTTTTTTGTTATGAACTATAAAAAGATATTATTAGGTATGTGTACTATTGGGGTGTTTATATCTCAAGAAGCAATGATTGCCGATATGCAGCCAATTATTAAAAATGGGCGTTATTATTATGATGAAAATGATGACCGTGAGCATATTGATGCAAAAAAGATAGTAGCTTTGATAACAAAAAAAATAGCTGCCTATTTTTATCCATCAGAGAAAAAGGAAAGTTTTGATCATGTGGCATTATTACAGGCAATACAGACAGTGCCTGTTGCGCGTAGTATTGAATTAAAAATTACGTGGATTGGCCATGCAACCTTTTTAATTCAAGTGAATGGTATTAATATTTTAACCGATCCAATTTTTGGTTCAGTTTTTATGGGTCCATTTATTTGGTCAAAAAGAGCTCTTCCTGCAGGAATTAAGTTTGAGGATTTACCGCATATTGATATCGTTGTAATTTCTCATAATCATCCAGATCATATGGATACTCCCGCGTTAAAGGCGCTTGCGGCAAAATATCAACCTAAGATATTCGTACCACAAGGCAATAGGGCGCTTGTTGAAGGCATGGGGCTTACTAATGTTGTTGAAGGTAATTGGTGGGATGGGTTTATTATTAATAAAGATGGGCGTTCTGCAACGATAACCTGTCTACCTGCGTATCATTGGTCAATCAGGTTTTCTCTTGGTAGCTATAGAAAAGCGCTATGGTCAAGTTGGATGATTAGCGCGAATGATATGAATATTTATTTTGCCGGAGACACGGCGTATGGCAAGCATTTTAAGGAAATTGGTGCTAAATTTTCTTCTATTGATGTTGCTCTGATGCCTATTGGGCCAACAAATGAGGGTGAGAATACGCATAAATATGAACATGTTGATGCGTTGGAAGCAGTTGATGCATTTATTGATCTTAAAGCACGTACGTTTGTGCCAATGCATTACGGTACATTTTTCTCTGGAGCTGATACGCTTATTTATCCTTTGAAAAGATTGCATGAATATTGGGAGCAAAGAGCAGTAGAACTTACTGATAAAAAGCTTCTTGTTGCTCAATGTGGGCAAGGATACTTAATATAATTTTTATGATAATAGAGATATTTTTATAATACAATGAAACTGCCGCGGCGCTGTTGTAAGTCGTGGTATGTTTTTTTGAAAATAATCATCTGAAACAATATATTGATAAGTATTAAAACTATTGATGCATAATAGCATGTCGAGCATATAATGTAAGAAAAGATAACGATGGCAACTTAAGATTAACTATTGTATAGTTAATTTATTAGGTGTTTTTAATTTTGAAAAGAGAACTGATGAGTGACAAGAATGATGTACTAAAAACAAAAGGTTATGGTCAATTTCTTGATCGAATAAAAAAAGATATTCAACAATCGCAAATAAAAGCTGCGCTTGCTGTTAATCAAGAGCTGATTTTATTGTATTGGCGAATAGGTAAAGGTCTTATTGGAAAGATTGATCATGAAGGGTGGGGATCTAAGATCATTACTACCCTTGCGCATGATTTAGTACGGTTATTTCCTGACCTTTCGGGATTTTCTCTTCGAAATTTGAATTATATGAGAAAATTTGCTGAAAGTTACCCAGATCTTAATTGTGCAACAGCTGTTGCACAAATTCCATGGGGTCATAATCTGGTTGTTTTGCAAAAGGTAGAAAATAACGATCAAAGGGAATGGTATGTACAAAAATGCTTAGAAAATGGATGGAGCAGAAGTGTTCTTACTATGTGGATTGAATCCGATCTTTATGGTCGACAAGGAAAGGCTGTTTCTAATTTTAAAACAACGCTTGCCGAGCCTGCATCTGACTTGGCACAACAGTTGCTTAAAGATCCTTATAATTTTTCATTTTTGATGATTTCAGAAAAGGCAAAAGAGCAAGAAATAGAACAAGGGCTTATGGACCATATTCAGCATTTTCTTGTTGAGCTTGGCAAGGGATTTGCATTTTTAGGAAGACAATATCATTTAGAAGTTAGTAACAAAGATTTTTATATTGATCTTCTTTTTTATCATATTAATTTGCGTTGTTTTGTTGTTGTGGAATTAAAAGCTGGAGAATTTGAACCGAAAGATGCAGGACAACTTAATTTCTATTTAACTGCAGTTGATAAAATACTAAAGCAGAAAGAAGATAACCCTACCATTGGTATTTTGCTGGTTAAAACAAAAGATAATCTGATTGCTGAGTATGCTTTACAAGATATCAAAAAACCGATGGGGGTTGCGGGATATGTAACGGAGCTTATTGCAGCATTACCAAAAAAATTAAAGGGCAGCTTGCCTACTGTTGAAGAATTTGAGGCTGAATTTGAGAGAATGACTACGCAGAAGAGCAATAGCCAAAAAAAAATGAATAAGCAGTAAACAAAGGATAATTATGATTAAAAGAGATCTTGAGTCAATATTATTAGATTTAGTTAATCAATTTCCTGTTATTGCGTTATTGGGGCCGCGACAATCGGGAAAAACAACACTTGCACAAATAACCTTCCCTTTATATAAATACGTTTCTCTTGAAGATTTTGATGCATTGCGTCTTGCACAATCTGATCCGCGAGATTTTTTAGCTATTCATGATAATGGGCATGGCATTATTCTTGATGAAATACAAAATGCTCCTGAATTATTGTCATATATACAAACAGAGGTTGATCGAACAAGAAGAAATGGTTTTTTTGTCATAACAGGTTCTCAAAATTTCTTATTAAACGAAGCGATTACGCAAACGTTAGCAGGGAGGGTGGCAATTTTGACTTTATTGCCTCTTTCATTGTCTGAACTTAAAAATGCTCATTTGTTACCTTCTGATAGTAGAGAAATGATTTTTCAGGGAGCGTATCCGCGTATTTATGATCATAATATTTCACCGGTGACCTGGTATTCTAATTATATTGCTACGTATATTGAGCGTGATGTGAGGCAGATGCAGGCTGTGTCAAACTTGGCAACATTTCAGTTATTTATGAAATTATGCGCAGGAAGAATTGGGCAATTATTAAATATTAGTTCATTAGCCAATGATTGTGGAATTACTGTTGGTACTGCAAATGGATGGCTTTCATTACTACAAGCAAGTTATATAATTTTTTTGTTGCAACCTCATTTTAAAAATTTTAGTAAACGTTTGGTTAAAACGCCAAAACTTTATTTTTATGATACTGGTATAGCGTGTCATTTATTGGAATTGGAAAATGCACAACAAGTTGCTACGCATTATTTACGAGGTGGATTATTTGAGTGTTATGCGATTGCTGAATTAATGAAATTGCGTTTTAATGTGGGTCGTATGCCGCATTATTATTTTTGGCGTGATAAAATAGGGCATGAAATTGATCTTGTTATTGGCCATGGCGGAAAATTGTTTCCGGTGGAAATAAAGTCAGGTAAAACAATAACGCAAGACTATTTTGAAGAGTTAAATTATTGGTCAAATCTTGCAGGTCAAGAATCTGGGCGTAGCTATTGTATTTATACAGGGGCTGAAAGTCAAAATCGAACATTGGTTTCGGTATTAAGATGGCAGGATACTGATCAGATTAATGAAATCTTTAAGGAATAGTTTATCGTCATAATAGTTGCATTGATAGAAAATAATTCCCTACACTGAGTAACAAAAAGGAACGTGTATGGAAAATAAAAAATTTTCTTTTTATACCACTCTATCAGTGCAAGATACATTGGCTGAATTACAAACATCTGCTGCGGGACTTGCGCAATCGAACGCAAAAAAGCGTCTTGCTGAGTATGGTCTTAATGAAATTAAAGAAGTAGATATTACCTGGATACAGATATTAAAAGGACAACTCCTGAGCCCTTTTATGTGCATTTTTTTTGTCATAGGACTTGCCTATATAGTGACGGGTAAAATTGCAGAATCAATTATTATATTTGTTATTATTATTGTTAATGTTGGTATTGGTTTTTATCAAGAATATCGCAGTCATAGATCAATGCAGTTATTAAAAAATTCCTTGATGTCGCATGTTACGGTACGTCGAGAGAATGAAGAAATTAATATACCAATTAATCAACTAGTGCCGGGTGATATTGTTGTATTATACGCAGGAGACGTTATCCCGGCAGATTGTCGGTTTATTGAAGTTGATAATTGTGCTATTGATGAATCGAGCTTGACAGGAGAATCTGTTGCAGTTATTAAAAAAAGTGATGCACTTGCAGAACAAGTCACTGATATGTATCGTGCTGAAAATATAGGGTTCACGGGAACTGTTGTTACTCAGGGAAAAGGTGTTGCAGTTGTTATTGCTACCGCGTTATCAACCGTATTAGGAACTATTGCTCAATTAACTAATAAAACTATTACAAAAAGTAGTTTAGAAAAGGGATCGATTGCTATTGGTCGCTTTACGATCTATGTTATTTTTTTTAGTCTTCTTGTTATTGCGCTTATTCATATAATTATGCATAAGGGAAATTTAAATTATGTTGATTTTTTTCTTTTTGCTGCAGCGCTTACTATTACCGCAATTCCTGAAGGGTTGCCGATGGTTATTACCTTTTGTTTGTCTCAGGGTGCTGCATCATTAAAAAAAAATGATGTTATTGTAAAACGATTATCAGCTATTGGTGATTTGGGTTCGATTGAAGTGTTTTGTACTGATAAAACGGGTACACTCACCGAGAATGCACTGAGTGTTGAAAATATGTACGGTAATAGTGCTGATGCAACATTAATTTATGCGGTACTTTCTTCTCCCGTGCAAACAGCAACAAAAGAAAGTTTTACAAAAGGATTTGATTTAGCGGTGCAAAAAAAGCTTACGCAAGATCATAAGCGTGAACTAGAAAAGTATCGTGTGTTGAAAGAGCTTCCTTTTACGCCACAAAAAAGACAATGCATGGCGCTGGTGAATAAAGAAGATATTCATACGCTTATCGTGAAGGGTTCTCCAGAAGTGGTAATTGAAAAATGTAATTTTTTAACTGATGCTGAACGTACAACAATTAATTCATGGATTGATACTGAAGAGTCAAAAGGTAATCGTATTCTTGCGATTGCAACTAAAAATATTTCTTCTTATAATGCAGATTCTTATGATATTGAAAGTGATGACCATGATTATGAAACTATTGGTTTTATTTCATTTCAAGATCCACTTAAAAGTACCGCATTAACTACCATTAAAAAAGCAGAATCTCTTGGGGTGCAGATAAAAATACTCAGTGGTGATAGTAAAAATGTGTGTTATACGATAGCCAAGAAATTAGGATTGGAAGAAGATAATGACAATGTAGTATTAGGATCAGATTTTGAAAAAAGTAGTGAAGAGGAAAAATTATTTTTGGTTAAAAATCGTTGCGTTTTTGCACGCGTGAGTCCAGAACAAAAATATGAAATTATTACTTATTTACAAAAACAGTATTGCGTAGGATATATGGGCGATGGGATTAATGATGCGCCAGCATTGAAAATAGCGCACGTAAGTTTTGCGGTTAATGATGCAGCGCCAGTTGCGCGTGAAGCAGCAGAAATTATATTGTTACGAAAAAGTTTGAGTTCCGTTATTTTAGGGATAGAAGAAGGAAGAAAAACAATTGTTAATACGCTTAAATATACAAAAATGACCAATGCGCCAAGTTTTGGTCATTTTTATGCGCTTGCGGTAGCTTCATTATTGGTGAGTTATCCACCGATGTTGCCAATGCAATTATTATTTTTGAATCTATTAACCGATTTGCCCATGATTGCAATTTCTACTGATAATGTAAGCGCACAAGAAGTACAAAAACCGTTAACGTATGATATGACTGATGCAGCTATTCTTATTGTTTTATTTGGGTTTATCATGTTTGTTGCAGATATTACGATATTTTTAGTGTTTAGATCACATTTTCCTGCAACATTGCAAACAAGTTGGTTTATAACAAGCACTATTTCAGAAGTTGTCTTTATATTTTTATTTCGCACGCAATTACTATTTTTTGTTGCACATCGTCCAACAATGTTACTGATAGGTCTTTCATTATTGGTAGTGTTAACAGCAATTATTTTACCATTGACTACGTTTGGTCATAATGTTTTTTTCTTCACGTCACCTGAATGGAAACATGTCCCCTGGCTTATTGGTGTTGTTTTTTTTAATTTAGTTTTCGCTGAAGGTGCTAAGTTGACATATTATTATTTTAAAAATAAAAAAAAAGTATAGGGGTTCGTATGGATTCGACAAGCTCACCACGAACGGGATTAGAATAATCTCGTGAAGTGTGAGTACAGCGTTTACTGCTGAGCAACGTCGAAGCATCACCACGAACGGGATTAAATAAATTTAAAATAAAAAAACATTCTTATTTCTATTCTTAAAAATATTTTCTTCGTTCGTAGTAATGCTTCGACGTTGCTCAGCAGTAAACGCTGTACTCACACTTCACGAGATTATTCTAATCCCGTTCGTGGTGAGCTTGTCGAATCCATACGAACTCAAATTAGAAGGTATACATGCAAAATAAAAATTTTTCCTTTTACGCAAATATGACGATACAAGAAATTTTTACAGAATTACAAACATCTGCCGATGGGCTTACCAATGAACAGGTAAAAAAAAATTATGCTTTATATGGTTCCAATGAGCTAACAAAAAAAACAGTTACTTGGATTACTATTTTAAAAAATCAGGTAAGTAATCCATTTATTATGATATTTTTTGTTGTTGCGCTGATCTATTTTTTTACCCATCAGCTTACGGAAAGTATTATATTATTTTTTATTATTCTCATAAATACAGGGATCGGTTTTTATCAGGAATATCAAAGTAATCGGGCAATGGAATTATTGCAATCGTATTTACAATCAACCGTAACGGTGCACCGTGCCGGGACTGAAATGGATATACTAATCGATCAACTCGTATTGGGTGATATTATTGATCTTAAAGCAGGAGATATTGTCCCGGCGGATTGTCGATTAATTGAAAGTGAAAATTTAATGGTGAATCAAGCAAGTTTATCTGGTGAATCAGCTCCTATTAATAAAAGTCATGAGTTGCATCAGCAAAAAATAACAGAATTACATGATGCGTATACCTGTTGTTTTGCAGGAACTGTTATTGTAGATGGTTCAGCAACGGCGGTAGTGTTTGCAACGGGGTCTTATACTGTATTAGGTGGTATTGCAGTGCTTACAACACAAACGATAAGTAAAAGTAGTTTAGCAAAAGGAACATTACAGCTTGCTCATGGTGTTGTCATTGTTGTTTTTTTGAGTTTGATTATTGTTATAGCTATTAATGTGTTGGTGAAAAAAGAACCTCTATCATTTCTTAATATGCTATTTTTTGTAGCAGCACTTGCTATTACTGCCGTTCCTTCAGCATTACCAATAGTTGTTACGTTTTGTTTAACTAAAGGTGCGATGGCATTGCATAAACATAAAATGATTATCAAACGATTATCAGTGATTGAAGATCTTGGCAGTATTGATGTGTTTTGTACTGATAAAACGGGGACATTAACAGAAAATTCATTAACAGTTAATGCTATTTATTCCTTGTATGATGAGACTGATATTCTTATATATGCTGCTCTTGCATCGCATAAAGCTGCATACACGGTGACATCACATAGTTTTGATGAGGCAATTGTACAAAAATTAACTGAGCAACAGAAGACAGAGCTTGCATATTATACGATTGTACATGAGTTACCATTTACGTATGAGCGGCATCGGAGCATTACTTTTGTCCGTAAAGATGATACGTACATATTAATTACTAAAGGATCAGCTGAGTATGTTATTCCGCATTGTTTATCACTTTCGCATGATCAGGTTAATACATTAAATGAATGGATTAAAGAAAATGAGTTAGGCGGAAATCGTGTATTGGCGGTGGCGATAAAAAAGGGTATGAATGCAAATATTAATCAGGATGCGCTTGAAACATATGAGAAAGGATATGATACTATTGCACTTATTTCATTTTCTGATCCTCTTAAATCTACCGCACTACATGCAATAAAAAAAGCACAAGCATTAGGCGTGCAGATTAAAATTTTTAGTGGTGACAGTCCTTATGTCTGTTTTACGATAGCGCAACAATTAGGTCTTGAAAATAAATTTGATAAGGTAGTTCTTGGTGCAGACTTTGAAAAAAGTACGGAAGAACAAAAAATATTTTTAGTTAATAATCGAACTATTTTTGCGCGTATAACACCAGAACAAAAATATGAAATGATTGCGTATTTACAGCGAACATATTCTGTTGGATATATAGGTGATGGTATTAACGATGCTCCTGCGCTGAAAATGGCTAATGTTGGTATTGCTGTTAAAGAAGCAGCCCCCGTGGCACGTGAAGCAGCAGAGATTATTTTATTACAAAAAAGTTTATTTAATATTGTACTCGGCGTAGAAGAAGGTCGAACAATTATTATCAATATTCTTAAATATATAAAAATAACTATTTCATCAAACGTAGGCATTTTTTATTCGCTTGCATTATCATCATTATTACTTAATTATCTTCCCATGTTGCCGTTACAGCTTGTGTTGCTTGATTTAGTTTCTGATTTTCCCTTAATTGCAATTTCTACTGATAGAGTTAATCAGCAAGAGTTAAAAAAACCACTTCAATTTTCTATGAAAGAAATTAGTTTTGTGACATTACTTTTTGGTATGGTGACATCATGTTTTGATTTCATGGTGTTTGTTTTATTGAGTAATAATTCTGCTACGCTGCAAACCAGTTGGTTTATGGTAAGCGCATTAATGCAATTTGCTCTTATTTTTTCGTTAAGAACAAAACTGTCTTTTTGGCGTGCTCATCATCCATCATTGGCGCTGGTGTTATTATGTCTGAGTGCAACAATTTTTGTTTTTGTTATACCATATACTACGTTTGGTCAGCGACTATTTTCATTTGAACCTCTTACGTTTACTCATATGATAATAATAGTCTGTATAGTGATTGTTTATTTTATTGCCACGGAAATAGTCAAGTTGTTGTATTATCGTTTTCAGTAATGAATAATTTTACCTGTGCTTTTTTACCGAAAGGATCAATTCTCCGTTTATATGCGTCCCAACCTGCTTTTTTATACTGTTGCGCTTGGACAAGAGGATCTTGAGCTTGTAAAATACCTCGCCCAACAATAATAATATCGCTTTGTAGTTCGTTGATGACTTTTTCTGGTGTAAGATATTGTTGTCCAAATGCATCAGTACCTTCAACTAATTGAACACCTGGCGTTAAATGAAGAAGTGCAGGGTTATCAGATAATTTTTCTCGACAAATTACCCCTATAACATTATCTGGATATTGCAACGCAAGTTGTACCGTTGCATTGCTGTAGGAATCTTGTGCAAGTGTATTACTACTACTCATTTGTGCAACTAAAAGAAATGCAGAGTTTTTTGTTTCTAGTTTTGACTTAAGAGCTTCAACTGTTCCATCTCCTGCTATGGCATGTACGGTGACAATATCAGCCCAATCTGCAATTTTAAAAATACCACCGGTATATTGCATTGCGGCAACAGATCCGATATCAGCAAATTTACGATCTTCCCAAATTAAAAAATTATGTTTATCAGCAATAAGACGTAATTGTAGGGGAAAGTTTTGATCATAGTCGTCAATGATGTCACAATGTATTTTTAAAGCGCATATTTCAGAGCCTATAAGATCTGCTAATTGTAAAAGTTTTGCTGTGCTGGTAACATCAGCAGAAAAAATGAGATTGGTTTTTTTTGTTTCCATGATAGTTAACAAAGATTGAGCGATTGGATTAGTGCAATGGAGCGCACGCTCTTTGTAGGTTAAACTATTTTTTGTTTGTGTGTATGGTTGAGCACAGGTCTTTATCATATCAACAGTTTCTTGAGTTATTCGATCAGATTTTTTAAGAAATTTTAATAGTTCTTGTAAGGTAAACACTGCATGAATGTTATATCCATTTTTTGTTATATTTTCTGTTCCTCCTTGTTCGCGATTAATAAGTACTACAATATCTTTGACTATCAAGCCAGCAGCTTCCACTGTTTTGATAGTTGCTAAAATACTTGCACCGGTAGTTATCACATCTTCAACTATCAAACATTCTTGACCTGGAGTGTAAACGCCTTCAATTATATTTTTTGTTCCATGGTTTTTTGCTTCTTTACGTGCCATAATCATCGGTGTTTTTGAAATTATAGAAAGAGTGGTTGTTACGGGAATTGCAGCATCAGGAACTGCACAAATTATGTCTGGGTGATATTGCATTTGTATGTCTTGGAGACAGATTGCTAGTTCTTGTAAAATTTCTGGATAAGATATTGCACGACGCATATCAATATAATTGTTTGAACGAATGCCGCTTTTGAAGGTAAAATCACCAAATTGAATTACGCCAATATCAAAAAGTTGTTGAGCAAGTCTTTCTTTCCGTTCAAGTAATGTGTTTGGTGTATTGGGTAATTGTTCATGATATTGAGCTGCAAGATAAGGGTTCCACATCATGCCAGTTGCTGAAAGTGCGATAGTTGCGCCGGCGGCAAAAAATTTAGAAAAATGAGAAGCCATAGTAATTCCTCCTACTCCAATAAGTACAAGATTAAGATTTTCGTTTTGAATGATTATAGAGGCACTTTTTATAAAATCAAGTGCTAATTCTTGGATTGGTTTGCCTGAAACTCCTGCAAAAGTTCTTGTGCCAAACGTTATAGCACCATCACTATTTATAATTTTCATGGGAACAGAGTTGATACCGCATATACCTTGTGCGCCAGCATCTGCTGCTGCAATTAATGATTGTTTCATTAATTGATAATCGGTAAAAACGCCACATTTCATAATAAGAGGTGTCGGTGTAATGGTGTGTACTAAAACTTGAACAATGGAAAAAATATCTCTTGGTCTCAGATAGAGTGGTTCATTATTGGTGTTTAAGTTTGGACATGAAAAATTTGCTTCGATAATATCTGCTCCACTATCAACGGCAATGTGAGCGGTTTTTATCCATTCATCAGGGGTATTGCCAAAAATAGAAACAATAAGCACTTGGCCTTCTTGTAAAGATTTTTTAGCTTTTTTAATATCATTTTTTGTCCAATTTATATCCATTGATTGATTGCCAAATGAGTTTGCGATTGCAATATCTGATGAATAAATTGGCTCATTATTATGAGCAATAATAGTTGCTCCTATATCGTTATGCGTAAGAGGTAAAGATTGATGAACATAGGTTATATTAGGTTGTGGATGAGCTGGCCATGCATAACATCGGATTGTTTTATATGTTAAGACATCGCACCCACGTTGTGCTGCTAATTCAATACCTTTGCTGGTTGTAATGGCACATGCTGATATTCCCACTCGTGAAGCAATTTTATACCCAAGAAAGTCATGCCAATCTTTTTTTGGTGCACGATAAATCATAATAAACTCCCCAATAAATTTTTGTACTTGAAAAAATATGTAAGACAGACTAAAGTTATTTGGATTTGTACAATCAACTCTATTGAGATCGTAATGAGAACTATAAAAAAGAAAGGGAGATAATGCAAGATTCATTAATGTATGATTATATTCTCAGGAAAATGAGAAATTTTTTTCTTGAACAAAAAAATTTTATTGAAGTTCCTGCACAATCACGTCTTTCTATTTTGGCTGCATGTGAAGATCCTAAAAATATTACACAGTTTGTATTCAGTGGCGTAAATTATCCATTACCTCAAACGGGTCAGATGTGGCTTGAAGTTGAACTTCTTAAAAATCCCACACTGCCGGGAGTCTTTTGTGCAACAACAAGTTATCGTAATGAACCTTTTCCTATTCCTGGTCGACATGATAAAATTTTTCCAATGGTAGAATTTGAATCACATGGCACCATAGATGACTTGAGAAAAATTGAAGCAGAACTTCTTAAATTTTTAGGGTTTACTACTGCTCCTTTGTCATTGCACTATAATGAAGTTTGTGCGCATTATAATATTCAAGAAATTAATGCAGAATATGAAACAAAAATGGCACAAGATATTAGTCCTGTTATCAGTCTTGAAAAATTTCCGTTGCGTACGCATCCATTTTGGAATATGAAATGTAATTCTGCCGGGATTTTTAATAAAATTGATGTGCTTTTGTATGGCATGGAAACTATAGGTTCAGCAGAGCGATCAACGAATGTCACGGAAATGCGGGATTACTTTTTTAATATCTCTGATGGTCAGTATGCTCAACTTTTATTTAGTTCTTTTGGTAAAGATCGTGTATTGGATGAGTTAGAAGAATATTTATCGTTGCCAATGATTCCTCGTTTTGGCGGTGGTATTGGGGTTACTCGTATGGCGCGTGCTATGAAATGTGCAGGAATTGGTCGTGAAATAGGGGATCAAAATATGATTGTTCCACGATCATTTGGTCCAACACGTGTACAGCAATTATAAAATTGGAATGAATAATGAGAAGAATGTGGCAATTTAAACTTTTATCAGCCCATCGTTGAGCGTTATATCCCACAATGCCAATTCTTTTTGTTCGTCTTGCCATTTTTTGGGATTATTTTTTATTGCAACATATGCTTGATTAGCTTTTTTGAAGATCGTTTCTTGTTCAAGCTTATCAATGGCTTTATCAAAAATATTTTGTCGCGATAAGCCGGTATTATGAACTATCTGATTGAGTTTTGAATATGCTTTATCGCTTATTCTAATTAATTTTGACACTATTATTTCCTATTTAAGTTTATAATATTTATTTTATTGTAACAAAAATAACTTTATTTTGTTACAATAAAATAAATATCCAGATTATAGGTAATTATGATCTATTTTTTTTAAGATATTGATTAGATCGCTATTTTTGTGTATATTTTTAGTCAGATTGCGAATTCGATCCTCAATTTGACTAAAAATATTAAAGAAATTTAGGAGCAAAAAAATGTTGATTAAACGAGATTTAACAGATAGGGTGCTTGAGGCATCGGCAGAATTTCCGGTTATTGCCATTGTTGGTCCCCGTCAATCAGGAAAGACAACCTTTGCACAAACACTTTTTCCTGATCATAAATATATATCTCTTGAAGATCATGATGTTCTTGCATTGGCATTAGATGATCCAAGAAAATTTTTAGCAGAATATTCGACTGAGTCAGGTCTTATTTTAGATGAAATTCAACATGCACCAATTCTTCTTTCTTATATGCAAACGATCGTTGATAGGGAAAAGAAGAATGGTTTTTTTATTGTCACCGGTTCGCAGAATTTTTTAGTTGATGAAGCAATTACGCAAACATTAGCGGGCAGAATGGCAGTTTTTACTTTATTGCCATTATCAATCAGTGAGCTTGAACGTGCAGCATTATTACCTGAAAGAATAGAAACGCTTATACATAAAGGTTCCTATCCAAAGGCTCATGCTCACAATGTTTCAGTTGAGCGGCTATATAGTAACTATATTCGATTATATGTTGAGCGAGATGTCCGACAAATTAAAAATGTAGCAGATTTGAGTACTTTTCAAAAATTTATGCGATTATGCGCTGGGCGTATAGGTCAAGTGGTTAATTTGAGTTCTTTGGGAAATGATTGTGGAATTAATCATAGTACCGTAAAAGAGTGGATTTCATTGTTGGAAGCAAGTTATGTAATTTTTTCACTTTATCCTTATTACAAAAATTTTGGAAGACGACTTATTAAAGCGCCAAAGCTTTATTTTATAGATACAGGCTTGGCGTGTTCATTATTAAAAATACGGTCTGCGCAGGAATTATCAGATCATTATTTGCGTGGCGGATTAGTTGAATCGCTTGTTATTGGTGATTTGCTTAAACAACAGTATAATCTTGAGCAACAGCAAACACTTTATTTTTGGCGTGATCATAATGGTCGTGAACTTGATTGCATTGTTGATGGATCGCGATATCCGACGGCTATTGAAATTAAGGCGGGAAAAACGGTAGTTACCGATTTTTTTAAAGAAATAATTTATTGGCAAGAGACTATCGATGTCCCACAAGCGCCGCGATACATTATTTATGGTGGATCAGATAATCAGTCATGGACTCAGGCGGATGTTTTAAGTTGGCGATCTATGGGTGATTTAATTAAAAAATTAGAAAAAATTGTTTAAAAGCTTGCTCTGTAGAAACAATTTTTCACTATTTTTATATGGTTGCTATTCTCTGTGTATTGTGATATAATTACTATTAAATAATAAAATATTTGTTTGATTATAATTGTTCTACAGGAGGAATTTTGCAATGAATATAAAAGTTATACTATTGGCTGGTGTGTTATTTTGCAGTAGTTTAAATATAATGGCATTATTAGATTGTTTTTTAGATAGTTCTTATATAAGTTCATTAGCAGGGTATTCAGATAAAGAATTATCAAGAATAAAACCCGAACTTTGTAGGTATTTGATTGATAAATATAAAAAAAACGAACTTACTGCGGTATATAATAATGAAATATATTTAAAAATGTTGAATGATGCAATAATAGAATTGAAAACAAGGAAATATCCTAATTTTACACCTTTAACAATTGAAACCGACCCAAGGAACGATATAGTAAAATTATTGCTAGGTCGTGGCATATATGAAATTGAACTCGACCCGAGGCAAAATATGGGCTTATCTGGGTTTTTTGCTATTGGAAGCATTCCGTTCATTTTTGTAAGGAATTTTATGAATAAGACCTTAGAGCTTATTGATCGTGATACCGATATTTCACCCTTAGCAAAAGGGGCATATCGAGCTGCGAGCGATTGTATTCATAGCTGGGCAGTTCTTGGGCAAGTTGCATTTCTTTCTTTTGCAACGATTAATGGTATTTTGGCATTATTTGCAATAGGTTGGTCATGGTTTGATTTTGTTAAAAATAAAGAAGAAAAGATTTTATTGCTCGAACAAGTTGTAAAAGCTATTAAAGAGACTTCTTAGCATAAGTGTGTGTAAATGCTTGCGTGACAGAGGTATATTTTTGATGTTGTTCAAATCCAAGTTTAATTATGGTATCAATGAATTCCATTGGCCTTAGGCCAATTTCAGCAGACTGATGAAATAAACATGTTGCCGGAGTAAGTCCCGGTAGCGTGTTTATTTCAATAATAATTACTTGTTCTTGGTCAGTTGAGCTGAGTTCTGCGCTTTGATAAAAGCAGTCAATGCGAGCATACCCTTTGCATCCCACTGTTTTATATACATTTTCTATTGTGCGTTGAATAAATTGTAGCGTAGAGGATGGTAGTGGTGCGGGAGTTTGATTTTCGCCAGCACCGGGTAAAAATTTTTCCTCAATAGAAAGTACGCCTTGCATGGTGATTGTTTGACTTGGTGGTAATGCTCGTGGAGTATCGTTGCCAATGACACCAACAGTTAGTTCCATGCCATCTATATATTCTTCAATAAGCACCGCATCTTTTTTATCAAAAATTTTATTGATTGCGATTATTAATTCATCATCATGAGTAACTTTTTGTACCATTACGCTGCAGCCATCATCATGCGGTTTGACAATGAGAGGATAGATGGAATAGTTGTTTTTTTCATGTGCACCCTTCGATACATTTTTGCAAGCAAAAATACTCAGGGCGAGCGGAAGAATGTTTTTTTCTTGATTTTTATTCCATTCCTTTTTGGTAATATAAGCATTACGGGGAACATTAAAGCCATGAGCAGCAAGAAATTGGTTAGTTTTATATTTATTTATGCATAATGAACTGGCCAGGACCGATGAACCGTTATATGGTAATTTAAGCATTTCCAACGCACCTTGTACCGATCCATTTTCACCTTCCCCTCCATGCAGTGCATTAAAGACAAAGTCAGCGATATTCGGTAGATCATTCCATTTAATTTTTTGTGCATCAGCAAGAAGTTCAACAATTTCTTGTGTTGAATTACACACCAGTTGCGATTGAGTAATAACAAATAGTTCCAATGCGCTACTGACAAATAAAGGAATTGTTTCGTATGTATCAGGTGAAAGTTTATAAAAGACGTTACGGCCAGAATCAAGTGATGTTTCTTTTTCATTGGATGCGCCGCCAAGCAATATTGCAACGCGAATTTTTTTATTAGGTGTCATTGGTAATTCTATAGTTTTTTTATTAATGGTTAATTCAAGTAAATTATAATAATGTAATTCTGTTTCAATAATATGATTAATTATGTGAAATGGACTCATGTTTGCATGCGCAGCTTGATTAAAAATAAAACTTGATGGGGCCATACCAGAAAGAGAATTTGGATCAATGATAACAATGGTGTCATCAGCGGTAACAAAACCATCAATGCGACTTATGGTAGTCAAATCTAATGCACGCATAGCAGTGATACATGTTTGCTGAATACGAGTAATAATTTCTGGGCTGCATGGTGCAGGAGTGCGCTTAATGCCTCGACCAGGCATATATTTTTGCTCATAATCAAAAAAATCTGTTCCCTGTTCGGGGATAATTTCTGTTGGCATAAGGGAGCGATATTCGTTTGTTATGTAATCCATTAAAGTGATACAGGTAAATTCCATACCAATAATTTTTTCTTCAATAATAACGCACTTTTTTATACCGTGTTCAATATAACATGCGCGTTGAAGTGCTGCTTCAAGCTTATCAAAATCATTAACAATGGAAATGCCAAAGCTTGATCCTTCATTATATGGTTTTACTACATAAGAATTATAAATTTGTGCGGTAATTAGTTTTTTTTTAATTGTTGCATGATGATGTTGAAAATCATCAATCTCATCCGGTTGTACGATGATAAATCGTGGAACTACAATGCCGGCATTTTTAAGAAATGTTTTATGCATAATTTTATCCGCGCGTAGTGCGCTCGCAAAAACACCAGAGCCAATGTAGGGAATATTGAGTATTTCAAGCATGCCTTGTAAAATACCATCTTCTGCGTAACGGCCATGTTGTGCAATGTAGATAAAATCAACATGATTTTTAAGATCATCCCATGCAATTAATGTGCCCTCGGTTGGTAGGCGATGTTCAAAATCAGCTGTTTTTCCCCGATGCAAAAAATGCCAGGGTAAAAGATAGAGGTAAGAATTGCTTTGAAAAATTGGAACCACGTGATATCGAGTTGTATCTAAGTGGTCGCACACAGTTCTGCCAGAGTTGAAAGATACTTCTTTTTCAAGTGATTTTCCCCCCATGAGAACACCGATGCGCAATTGCTTAGAATGTATCATTTTTTTTATATATTTAATCAAGTTAAGCTAATTTATATATTAGAGAACAGAGATAATACAATAGAGAAGCGATCAAGGGAACCCCTACAAAACAAGCAATAATGGTATTTGTAGAACCTAAAGGTGGTTTTTGATTGTTTTGTTTTGACGAGTTAGTTTGCATATTATTGATAGGTTGTTTGCTTGTAGTGTAATTTTGTGTATATTTTTGAGGGTTATAGTTAGGGTTAATAACCATTTGTCCATTTATTTTTTGATATGCTTCCTGAGGATATTTTTCGTCGTATTTGACGTATACGGGTAACCACGCATGATTTTTAAAGAGTATTTTAGCTGTCTCTGCACTTGTGTGTGTTAATAAAGCTCCAAGTGTGCTTCTCGTATGATCTGTAATTGTGTCTAGTAAAAGATTAAGAGAGTTTTCAATATAAGGTTTAGCATTGATCGTAAGCGCATGTACTTTTTTGCCGGTTAAAATTCCTGGGAAAATACTATTAAATGTTGTAAAAAGATTACTTATTTCTTGATCAGTTTTGTTTATAGTTTTTGATAGAGTTGTTACGTTTGTTTTAATTTTATCTACTATATGATTAGCTAAGGGCTGATTCTTTTTATAGTTGAATAAGAATACAGAATTATTGTTTAGTAAATTATATAAAATATCTAATGTGTTGTGTGATTCATAGTTGTTCTTTATTGTTTTTAAATATTCCATGTGATTAGAATAACTTTTTTCGAGATTATCCGGAGTTGGATAGGATATAATGTTATTTACTAGATCTGAACCGATAGTCTTTGCGGTATGTATAATAATATTTTTACTATTTTCGCTGGCAGTTATAAAAAATACAGGCGCTTCTTGGGTAATAGTTGCATAATTTGTTATTTGATTGTTGTTATCGATTTTCAATATCTCAAGGATGCCTTTTGAAGAATCATTTTCATCGGTACTTCCAATATAAAGATATAAATCATTGTTTGGATTTGATCGATGCAAATATATTGAATTGACCGTATTCTTTGTTGTAACATGATGACTTTGGCTAGGATAAAATATATCAAGCATGACAGCAATATTATTATTGCTGTCACAGCATGCTAGGGATTGATTGTTTATTGAAGTGTATTTAATGAGTGATTTAGCGGTAATAAGTCGTGTTGTTAAGTAAGTTACTGAATTACTATTATGTGTTATCAAATTTAGATAATTTTTTTGAGCGTAAATGATGCCAGTTTGTAGTGTATAATCAATAAAAGTAATTGGAGAAGCTATGTCTGTTGGGTAAGTTTGTACTATGCTTACAATTTTTTGATTATTATTAAGATCAATGCAAGCAAGCGCAATTGAGCCATCTTGTGAACCTATAGCCATATAATTGCTTCTATTAGGTTTGGAATCGAGAGCTGTAAGAGTAACATTATTAGGTATATGAAATGTTGTATGTTCTGTTTTATAACACTCATTTTCATCTGGGAAAATGTCGATATAACCACCTTGTCTGCCTATGATTAGTGTTGAACTATTTATTTTACCAAAAAGGAGAGAAGTTGTCGGGTTTTTATTCCATGAGTCTTCATTGTCAGCATGGACAAGACCTGCATAGTCTTCTTGTATTGTATTGTTTTGATTTGCACAGTTTTTTTTGTTGATGGTAGTATTGTCAAAAGTAAGTGTTGTTAAATATCTTTTTGTTGCAGAATTACTACGTTGTGCGTCATCATTTTCAGGGCCTGTTTTTATTATCGTGTATGTTATTGTTGATGTTGAGTTGTTTTTTTTTTTTGATCATCATAACCTTTTAGTATTGTACAGTTTCCATTAAAGGTTGTAAGAGTTAATTCTAATTGTTTAAATGCTTCAGATATTGATAATGATTGTTGGCTGGAAAAAATTGTGGCATAAGAGAATAAAATTGCAGTAATTATTTTAATTTTCATAGAAGGCCTATTTTTGTATTATTTTTGATTAATGATTATATATTTTTATTGTACTATGATTTTTAAAAAAATCATTAATAATGCTAGAGTCATTTTTATATAATTTTTTGATTGAATGATGTTATACATGAAAAAAACACATATAATAACACCAATAATCTTCATTGAAGTTTCTAAATAAGTAAATATAGTTTTAAGATTCCATTGTTTTCTTTTTGTGGATTCTTCGTAATTACTTCTAAGAATGTCTGGGGTTGGATAGGACATAATAGTATTAACTAAATTTGAATCGATAGATTTTGTGGTTTGTATAATAATATTTTTATCATTTTCGCTGGCATTTATAAAAACTACGGGTGCATTTTGAGTAATAGTTGCATAAGGTATAATTTCGTTATCCTTTATTTCCCATATAGTGAGGTTGTTTATTGCGTTATTATTTTTATCGGTTATTCCAGCATAAAGATATAAGCAGTTGTGAGATTGATATAAATATATTGAATTAATAATACAATTGTTTGTTTTGTAAGGAATATACTTAGCCAGATTTTCGTGTATTTTAGGTATGATATAAATGTTATTTTTTAAGTCACAAAATGCTATAGAATTATTGTTTAGTGAACTATATGTAATGATTGAATCATCATAAGTAATAGGTTTTATTTCATAACTTTTTGAATCATGAGGATCTGTTGTTATGACGCATAAACGGTTTTCTTGGGTATAAATAATTTTTTCATTTGATAAGTGATAAATAGAAGTAATAGGAGAAGTTTCTTGTGGGTTTTGATAGCATGCTATTTGCTCAAATTTGTTTAAAGAAGGATTAATATAAAATTTTGTAATTGAACCATCATGTGAGCCTATGACTACATTACTATTTAACCCAGAATTACAGCTAAGAGCGGTAATTCTAGACTGTTCTTTTTTGAAGGCTCTTATCGTTTCTTTAATTTTTTCATAGTAGTTTTTTTTATTGTTTTTAGAGTAGATTTCTTTATTTTTGAAAATATCAAAAAATTTATCTTCTCTACTTATCAAAAGTGTATCATTGTTTATTTTACTCAAAAAAGGAGAGGTTGTACTATCGATATTATTTTTTGTAATTGTATCTTTATTGTAGGCTCTTTGAGCGATAACATCATTATCAAAAGTGAGTGTTATTAAATCTCTTTTTATTTCAGAGGTAGAGTCAGTGTCTATTCTTGTGTATGTTATTGTTGACGTTGAATTATCTGTTTTTTTTGTATCATTATAATCGCGTAGTATTGCACAGGGCCCATTAATAATTTTAAGAATTTCTTCTGATTTTTTAAGTTGTTCAGATCTTGATAGTTTTGGTTGACTTGAAAAAATTGTAGTGCAAGAAAATAAAATCGCGGTGATTCTTTTAATTTTCATATATGATTCATTATTTATTTTAATATTATTTTTGATTAAATATTATATATTTTTATTGTACTATAATTTTTTAAAAGATCATTAATAATGCTATAGTATAAACAGCTATAGTATAAACAGTCAAAAATGAATTATTATAATGAATTATTATATTGTAATTAAGCAAGGTGAATGATAGTGGGAAAAAATGAAGTATGTGGCAATCTTGTATGGATTGATCTTGAAATGACCGGTCTTAATGTTGCTAAGGATGTTATTTTAGAAGTGGCATGCGTGATTACCAATGGGAATTTGGATGTTATAGAAGAAGGGCCATCATTTATTATTCATCAGTCTGAAGAAAAACTTACTGCTATGGGAAAATGGTGTCAAGATCATCATGGAAGAACGGGATTGATTGAAGCGGTGCGACAGTCAACGATTGACATTGCGTATGCACAGGAACACATTTTAACATTTATACAACGACATTGCGCGATACATACCGCTGTTTTAGCGGGAAACTCTGTGTGGCAAGATCGAATTTTTTTGGATCGTTATATGCCAAAAATTATTGCGTATCTTCATTATCGTATTATTGATGTAACGAGTGTTAAAGAATTAATAAAGCGTTGGTATCCTGATGATAAAAAAAATGAATATATAAAAAATGATCGACATCGCGCATTGAGTGATGTATATGAATCAATTGCTGAATTAAAACATTTTCGTATGAATTTTTTTTTGTAGGGTTTTAAAGAGAATTTTTTTTGTTGTTTTTAATTTTTGACATTATAATAGTGCAATGAAATTTATAATTTTTATTATTGTTATAAAAGGGTTTTTTATGAATTATATATTAATAAGAAAATTAATATCATCTAAAGTTTTTGTGTGTTTGTTATTGTTTTTTTCAGGCGCAATGGCTATGGAGTTAACTGAATTTGTTAACATAAAAGGGAAAGAATTTCCCGTAAAAACTGATCGAGTTATTAAGAAAGATGGTTTTTATACTGATAATGGGATGCGAATTTTTTTTATGGTTAATGAGGATGGTTCCATTTCTAAGGATAAACTTAGCCGTAAAAATAATTATGCTGAAATTAAGAGAGGCGAGGATATAATTAAAGAATTTGATATATCGAATAAATATGAGGTTGTTTTAATTAAAGGTTTACCAGATTATTATATTAAAGTGTTTTCTTATGAGATAAAAAAATATAATAGTGAGGGCAAGGTTGTCTTTGAGGATTTCTATGAAGATTTATCTGAGAAAGATCAATTTTTAGTAAAAACAGAGTTGACTGCTGCGCAGGTGGACGTTATGACAAGTGTTCGTTGGTATGGTCAAGGTAGCCGCATGGATTTTTTTGATGAACTAAATAATCAGTATAGGATGACTGACGTAATATATGTGGTTCAAGACAATGACAAAGGTGCTGAAAAAAAAGATGAAATAAAGAAGAATGAAATACAGGAGGGCGAAATAAAGGTTGGAAAGGTTGATAGTGGTAATAAAAGAGATAATGGCACAAAAATAATTCCTGATGCAGACTATAGTTATAAATATTGGATATGCGGTGGTATTTTTGTAGGTGTTTTATTTCTAGTTTTTTTTATGAAATTTAAAAGATAAGCATCGATGATAAAAAAATGAATATATAAAAAAGGATTGGTATTTTGTAAAGACCCCAATTAAATTGGGGACCCAACCTTTTTACCCAACTTTCGCTGCGCTACAGTCGGGTACCCAATCTACATAAGAATTACGGTTTTTAATGCAGAGGGTATTCTTATAAATACCCCCTGCGCCCAATGCTGTCAACTTAAGATAATATATTTGTATTTTCATATTATAAAAATCGTGTCTTCCCGCCGTTCGCCCTGAGTTTTTTTGCCTCAAAAAAGTATCGAAGGGTGCAATATAAAAATATTTTTTTAAAATATGATGTTGTAATTTATTCATATTTAAACTCATATTAATATCAAAAAAACTACAATATTAAAATGTTATAAAATCATACCCTTCGATACTTTTTTGAGGCAAAAAAACTCAGGGCGAACGGCGGGGAATAATGAAATTAATTTAATTTCTTAAGTTGACAGCATTGGTGCAGGGGGTTGTTACAAGATTACCCCCTGCATTAAAAACCGTAGTTCTTACGTAGGTTGGGTACCCGACTGTAGCGCAGCGAAAGTTGGGTAAAAAGGTTGGGTCCCCAATCTTAATTGGGGTCTTTTCTTTTTCTTAAATCTTATTCTTACTTCTTACCTCTTACCTTTTACTTCTTACCTTTTACCTCTTACCTCTTACCTCTTACCTCTTACTTCTTACCTCAACTTAATTCCCCATCTCAATTCAATGGATTAGGTGTAAAATAAATCGAACTGGAATAATCTTTACGATTAATACTTTGAAAAAGCTGTGCAATATGAGAAAAATCATTCCCTTTAATATAAATCTTACGACTATGCACTGATTTTATTTTTGAAACAGGTGGTTTTGCCGGACCAAGTAGAGTGACGGATAAATTCATTTTTTTTATGTACGCATATAAATAGTCAACAAGATTGTGAGCATCAGTTTCTATTTTTTTTTCACCGATATGTTTTAATTCTAATTCTGCTAAGCGCGCAACAGGTGGATATGAAAGCTCTTTTCGTGTAACTATTTCCTGTGCATAAAAATTGAGATAATCTATTTCATTTAAATTTTTAAATAGTTCATGGTCCGCCATTGTTTGAATAATAACAAGGCTCTTTTCATGATTTCTTCCTGCGCGTCCTGAAACTTGAATAAGCTGTTGTAGTGCTGTTTCGGTAGCGTTGTAGGTAGGAAACCCAAGTTGTAAATCTGCCCAAAGCACTCCAACAAGCGTGACGTAAGGAAAGTGAAATCCTTTAGTAATGGTTTGTGTGCCGACTAAAATATCAATTTTCCCATCGCTCATATCAGCAACTGTTTGTTGCCATAATTTTTTTTTTGCACTGATATCCATATCAGCTCGTGCAATGGTGGCGGCGGGAAACATTTTTTGTAAAATAGTAACAACTTTTTGTGTTCCAATTCCTTTTTTTAAAAAAGAATCAGCATCGCTTTTGCATCCCGGGCAGAAAGAGGCAAGAGTATGCGTTGCTCCGCAATAATGGCATATAAGACGATCATGTTCATGAAGCGTTAGGCTCACTGAGCACTGAGTGCATGAAAAAATAAAACTGCACTCTTTACATTGTACAAAAAAGCTTACACCACGACGATTAATAAAAATAATAGTCTGTTCTTTTTTCTCTAAACGATCTCTGATTGCAGCTTCTAATTCTTTACTGATCCAAAATTGCTGTCGATTTTTATCTTTGGTTAGAGATACAACATTAATTGTTGGTAATGTGCCATTAAACCTTTTTTTAAGTTGAAAGAATGCCCATTTTTTTGTTTTAACATTATATAACGTGCTTAATGCAGGTGTTGCGGATCCAAGTATAATTGGTATTTGATTGATGTGTGCTCGCATAAGCGCAGCTTCTTTGCTATTAATTTTTGGATGTTTTTTTTCTTGATATCCATTATCGTGTTCTTCATCAACAACAATAAGGCCCAGGTTGGCAATGGGAAGTAGTACCGGCAAATGTACGCCAATTAAAATCATTGCCATGTTATTGGTGAGATTGTTCCATACACTATTTTTTTCTTTGGGCGTTTTTCCCGAGTGAAAACTATAGATTGGCATATCAGGCAATTCTTGTTTGAGGCGTTGTTCAAAAGCAATGGCTAAAGTGACTTCAGGTAATAGCAACAAGCTTGTTTTATTTTTGCTTAATGCATGTAAAAAAGAATGTTTGTACACTTCTGTTTTTCCTGATCCGGTGATTCCATGTAAAACAATAGGAAGATAGCTATGATTATCAATGGCAGGAGTAATAAAATCGCACACTTTTTTTTGTTCATCAGTTAATATGATTGAATTGCGTGCAGAATGCACCATAGTCTCTTTGCTATAAATTATTTCTTCTTTTTTATTAATGAGAAAGTGATGAATTCGTTTAATAAAATGCAATGTATCAACGAGGTAATAATCGCTCAGTTTTTTTAAAAAAGGAAGATAGTTTTCATCCGCTGGTAATGGTTCAATGCCATGAATATCTTTTAATTCAAAAGTAAGATTACAAGGTTTATATGTATATTCTTCAATCACCAGTGCAGGAATAATGCGATTACGCAAAGGAACATGTACAATGAGTCCTGATAAATGATTATGACGTAAGTGTGTTGGTACTGAATACCATAGCGGTTCGGGTAATCCATTAAGAAGTCTGACTTGTATAAACATAGTTTAAGTTTAGAGTAAATGATGTTTTTGTAAGTATTATTATCATAATATATTATTCATTTACATATAACTACATGTATACTAAAAATATATTTTTATTTTTTTAGTAACTAATAAGAGATTGTCTGATGAAAAAATTAAATTGCGTGATTCTTTTTTGTTTTTTTAGTTGTATGGGTAAAATTTTTAGTTGCAATATGCCTATTGCTGAAATTAGAGTATCAGTTTCTTTAAATAGAACAGAACCATCACTGATTCTTATCGGTACATTTGACCAAAAATTTTGTGAAAAATTTGGCATGAAAAGTGATCCTGCAGATCCTTTTTATAGAGTTACTTGTAGTGTACTACCAGAGCAGATAAAGCAACAAATACCCGGAACAGCTAATCAAGATGTAAATTATAGCTGTAAATTGGCAGAAGAGTTACGGGTGTTATGGGCAGTTCCATTTAAATATATTATTGAGTCATATGAAAAATCTGGATTTAATAAAGATCAAGATATTGCAGAATGTGGTTTGAATTTTAAAAAAGGTGGAGATGTAATTTCATCATCAATAGTATCAATAGAAGGTCGGTCGCATAAAGTTGTTTTGATTTTGTTTGATGATGTTAATTATGGATTGGATCCGGAGCTGTTGTTGTTAAATTTTAATACGTATCCTCTTTTTTTCGAAAGCGATAAAGATGAGTTGTTGGGAGATGGTATTATAAAAGAGATTAATGGAAAATTTGTACATGGGGATGGATCATATAAAACATCTTTGTTAAAGATATTGCTTGGAGGATTATTTCTTTGTGCCATTGGAGCTGGTATAATTTATTGGGCTTATTTTTTTAGGAATTAAGAATTGAGATTTAAGATCATTTCTAACTCAGACTACAGTCGCTCGTAAGGCCTTCCTCCTTCGCCAAGGCTTCTGCGGGCAGGCGGCGTTTACTCCTGAGCTCGTCGAAGGGTCACCACGAACGGAATTAAATAATAAAAATAAAAAGATGCTTTGTTTAATTGAGTACATGTCGGGCTGTAGCGAGGTTCTAGCGCTTCTTAGCGATATGGGCCTCCCAATAATTTAGTTTCTAAATTATTGGCGTAAGGCTTACAGCTCGATAAGGGATCAAAGGGAACGTTTGTGTATGGGGTGCAGGGGGTTGTTACAAGATTACCCCCTGCATTAAAAACCGTAGTTCTTACGTAGGTTGGGCCCCCAATCTGATTGGGGTTTTTGCTTCAATCTTCATTCATCTACTTCTTTCTCTACTTCTTAATTCCCCACCTTAATTATATAAAAAAATGGCTGCAAGGATAGCAAGAATCGGAGTAAAAGCAAATGCCATGTAATTTTTAAAGAAATATAAGAGAAATTCTTTCATAGATAGTTGACCTGTTAAATATTTTAATTCAGTATCGAGGTCATTGAATTTAATTTTCATTTGATCCCATTTAGATGTTCCAATAAAATTTTTTAATTCTTGATTTTGTTTTTGAATTAATAAATCAAAAAGTTCATCTCTGTGTTCTGATTCTTGTAGCTTATCAAAATTTTTTCAAAATATTTAAATGGTAGATCATTATTTTCTCTGTCTTTACCCTCAGCTATAATATTCTTGCATGCATCAAAATAGATTTGCTTTAAAGATTGAACAGTATTGTTTTGTATATCGCTGCTAAAAATGATGAGTGGTAGTAATAAAAAAAAAAGATAAAAAATTGTTTTGTTCATGAAGAATATTTTTTTATATAGTTCTATGTGTATCATTTGGTAATTTATGAATTATAGATTAGCAATTTTTCAAACTAATGCAATTGCTTTACAGTAATTAATGTTAGGCGTATTCTTTTAATAATTGTTTATAATAGTGTAATAAGAGATTGTCTGATGAAAAAATTAAATTGTATGATTGTTTTTTGTTTTTTTAGTTGTGTGAGTAAGATTTTTAGCTGCAATGTGTCTATCCCTGAAATTAAAGTACCAGTCTCTTTAAATAATACAGAGCCATCATTTATTCTTCTTGGCATGTTTAATCAAAGAGTTTGTGAACAATTTGGCATGAAAAGTAATCCTACAGATCCTTTTTGTAGAGTTACTTGTGATGTGCAACCAGCGCAGATAATAAGACAAATGCCTGGAATAGCTACTATGAAAGATGTACAGCTTAGCCGTAAATTGGCAGAAAAGTGTCAGGCATTATATGCAGTTCCATTTAAATTTGTTACTGAATCATATACAAAAGATGAAAGTGATGAAAAATTGGGCATATGTTTTAAAAATAATGATGATACAATTTCATCATCAATAGTGCAAGTAGATGGTAATTCCTATAAAGTTGTTTTGACCTTGTCTGATGTTAATAACCATCCAAATCCAGAGGAACTATTAGAAGATTTTAAATTATCTCGTACGCGATGGTTGTTTGGATTATTATCTCTTTGTTCTGCGGCAGTGGGTATAATTTATTTATTTTATCTCAGTAATAATCCATGTTGATATCCATACGCTTTGACTTCGGCTTCCATGATTGTGCGTTGCATGTACGCGAGCTTTGATTCAATAATACAATCCTGTTCTGGTAATTCAAATAATAAAATTTTGTTTAAACTGATATCGTTTTTTAAAAAGGTATAAAATGATTCAGGCATATCTATAGCAGTGATTTCAATGAAATAACAGTAGCGAGTTAATAATGTCCAATAAAGATCATCAAGGTCATTGGTATCATCAAGAATATTTTGTTCTAAGAGAGTTGCTAATTGAGTTGTAATTTTTTTGGTAAGTTCCCAGGTTTTTTCTTGTTCTCCCGGGTGCCAAACTAATTTGCTCAAGGCAATTTCACAAAATCGTATAATGTCATGGCGAATTTGTTTCAACTCTATTTCCTCTTGGGCGATTGAGAAAATGTGTGAGCTGATATTTGTGAGAAATAGCTCGGGATTTTGTCTGAATGATTCATATTCTGTGCTAAATTTTATATAGAGAGCATTGTTGATGGTGGAAGTAAATCTATCAGCAAAGGATGCGTCATAAAGAGCTGAATTGGTGATATAGCGAGTTGAGATGGGGAAAGCGAAGTAAGGATTTAATAAAGCTGGTAAACTGTCTAATAAGTCTGAAAAAGCATAGGCATTGACGTAATGAGTGCTTTTTAACATGGTTGAAAACATTTTAATGATTGAACGTAGATAGAGTGATGATTGATTATTTTGGGTGCCAATATCGATAAGTTGATTCATGTATGAAAAATTATTGGGTAAGATTTCTTTTTTATAATGGGGTGAACGTAATTCTTGTCGTAGCGCGATGATAAAATTGTCTTGGGTATCAAATGGTATATGTTTTACTTGAAAACTGTTTGCATTTATACTATGAATGAAAAGAGTGCATAAAATAAGTACAATAAAACGATGTATCATAGCGTGAACTCCATATAAATTACCGGAAGTTAATGACAACTTTAATCAGCTTTATATATCGTATCACAGAAATAATTAACTGATCAATAAAATTTCATGTAGTTTTTAAGGATGCTTTTTATGGCGTTATATTCGTACGAGGCGTTTTCAAAAGATGGCAAAAGAGTGCAGGGAGTAGTGGATGCTCCATCGGCAGAAGCTTTACGAGAGCAGCTTGCGCGTCAGGGGCTGTTTCCGACCAAGATTGATGCAACGGGAGGTGTTTCAACGGCCGGTTTTTTTAAACGGTTATTTAAAGCAAAGGTAACAACGAAAGATAAAATTCTTTTTTCAAAGCAACTTGCCATTTTACTTAGATCAGGTATTCCCATTTTGCAAGCAATTGAACTGCTCATTGAACAATTTGAAGGGAGCGTTAAAAATATGATTGTGCGCATAAAAGATGATATTAAAGAAGGCAGTTCATTGGCGGATGCATTGAGTAAATATCCTAAAGTGTTTGAAAATCTTTATCTTCAGTTGGTACGCGCGGGAGAGGCCACCGGTAAGCTTGAAAAAATTCTTGAGCGGCTAACGCTTTATTTGGAAAGAAAAGAAGAAATTAATAAAAAAGTAAAAAGTGCTCTGCAGCAACCAATAATACAATTGGTTATTGCGATTGGAGTTGTTTCTGTTTTAGTGATGAAAGTAGTGCCGCAAATGGCACAAAACTTTGCATCACAAGGGACTGAGCTTCCATGGCCAACTCAATTCATTTTATCAGTTTCTGATTTTATGATTGCCTATTATTTATATATACTTGTAGGGGTGATTGCCATTATTGGGTTAATTAAATTTTGGCTGTCAACGCCGACAGGTGGCCGTCAGATGGATGAAATAAAATTACGACTTCCGTTAATAAAATATTTATCTAAAACGAATGCGGTAGTACAATTTAGTTATACACTTGGTTTATTACTTGAAGGTGGTGTGCATATTTCTGAAGCACTTGATATTGTGGTCAGTATTATTGATAATCGTATTTTAGCAGAGGCATTGCGTAAAGCACGTGATAATATTGTTAAGGAAGGAAAAATTGCCGAATATTTACAACAGACAAAAATGTTTCCGCCCATTGCCATATATCTTATTAAAACAGGGGAGCAATCAGGCCAGTTGGATACAATGTTGTTAACGGTTGCTGATAATTATGAAAAAAATTATGTTGAGCTTATTGATAGATTAACAGGGCTCATTTCACCAATAATGCTTTTTGCTATGGCAGGTATTGTTGGTTTTATTGTTCTTGCCATTGCATTGCCAATGGTCAAACAGATGGAAAATATAGGTAAATTGTGAAGTTTTTTGATTAAAGGAGTTTTTTATATGATGATCGCAGAACAAAGCCATGCTCGTAAAGGATTTACTTTAGCCGAGATGATGGTGGTAATTGCAATTATTGGTATCATTATGGCATTAGTTGGTCCTGGAATATATAGTGCATTAAAAAAGGCTGAAATAGGAAGCGCTAAGACACTTTTAAAAAATATTAAAAGTGGTGTTACTCGTTATCAGATGGATATTCATCAATGGCCTGCAAAATTAATAGATTTGGTTAAAAAACCAAAAAATTTAGATGAACGCTTATCAAAAAAATGGTCTGGCCCGTATGTGGGTGAACAAGGTATAAAAGAAGTTCCTTTGGATCCATGGGATGGAAAAATTGAATATAAATTAACACCAAACACAAGTCATCCTTATGAGTTATGGTCGTATGGGCCTAACGGTAAAGGTTCACTAAAAGAGGAATGGATTAATGTGTGGGACGAAGACTAATTTAGGTTTTTCTCTGGTAGAAATGATGGTGGTAATTGCAATTATTGGCGTGCTTGGTGCCATTGTTATGCCTAATCTGAGTAGATCAACACCGCGCTATGAACGGGAAGAGTTTATAGCGCGGTTTAACGCTTTATTGCAATACGCATGGCAACATGCATTAATGACTCATAGAACACATCAAATTGCTATTGATATGACAAAAAAAATGATATTTTGTTTAATAGAATCTGATGAAAAGGATCGTTCAGGAGCAGCGGTATTTAAGCCAATTGTTAATCCAACACATGATACTACCTGCCCTCTCCCTGATCAGTTTGTTATCAAGCAATTTTTTATTGAAGGGTTTGATATGATGGCAAAATATTCAAATAAAAAATCTGAGAAGGTGTGGTTTTATATCATTGCTGAAGGCTTAACGCAAGATGTAGTTTTAAATTTTATTGATACCAAAGATACCTATGATAATAAGCCTCGTTATATAGGATTGGTGCTTAACCCATTTAGTGCGCAATTTAAAGAACATGATACATTTCAAAAACCATAAAACTGGATTCACGCTCATTGAAACGGTAATGGCAATGGTAATTGCCGCGCTCGTGCTTACTCCTATTTTTATTATGCATAGCGGTATTTTACAGCATGTTAATCGTGGATCAATTGCATTTGATATGATTTTGTCTGGTAAAGCGTTATTAATTGAAGCGCGTCAGAAACAAGATCCGGATGCGCAGGAATTTACGCTTGATAAAAAAATTGATGAATATGATGCAACAAGTACCTATAATCTTGATAAGGCAGTGGATCCGAAATCATCGATTGGATCGTTGCCAGGGTTGCATAGAGAATCTGTCACGCTTAATTGGATAGAACAAGGACAAAAAAAACAAGAACGTTTAGTAACATTTGTCTATAAAAAACCAGAGCAGAAAAAAACATGAAGCACGGTTTTATACTTATTGAGCTTATTGTAGTAACATTAATATCTTCAATGGTGGGAGGTATTTTATTAACGGCACTTTCTCAAGGGAGTAGGTTTCAGCTTGCTGTTGATAATATCATTGATACATCATTGCGTATTGGTATTCTTTCTAATCAATTAGAAAAAGATTTTATGGGTGCATTTATACCTGTTCAGGCAGAACTTTCAAAAAGTAATGAACAAGAATCTTTCAGAGAGAGTGCTGAAAAAAATAAAGAGACACACGCTGATGATAAAAAGCTTGATGCACAATCGACTGTAAAAAAAGGTGAGACTAAAGAAAAGCCACAGCCTTTAGAAAAAATATTTTATGGCACTCATAAAGAGGGCAATCTTGATCAATTGACTTTTGTTACGAATAATCCTTTAGTAGTCTTTGTTGGTAAAGATGTTGGTATAGTAAAGCCAAAAATTGTTCGTGTCTGTTATACACTTAAACCTGAGTTGGATAATGATAATTCATATGCATTATATCGTCAAGAAACAGTTGAGCTGGAGAATGCTCAGCTAAAAAATGCAAAATCATATGAAATAATTAGTGGTATTAAAAGTTTATCAGTAGTGTATACTGCCCGTATTGAAAAAAAACAGGAAGCGCCAAAAGAGTCAGGTGCGCAAGTCGCATCAAAAGAGAAGCCAAAGATCTCTTATGAATATAAAACATCTAAAGATTGGGTAAGTGAACGTAAAAAAGAGGCTGATAAGAAAGAAGAGTTTCCGCGAATTCCGTATAGCATAGAATGTACTATAGTGTTGTGGGATAGGCAGTATAAACAGGAAAAAGAATTTGTTATGGTGAGTGAAATTCCTACTCATTTTACCCCAGAAAAACAGGTTGAACCTGAAAAGCAGCCTGAACCGGTAAAAAAAGATGGCGCAAAGACAGGCGCGGAAAAACAATCTCCCGAAGCAATGTCTAATGTTTATGGTGGACATACTGAAGATAAAACTCTTGTGAAAATTGTTGACTCATTAACTAAAACAGTGAAAAATTTAACAAAAATGTTTGGTTAGAAGATGTATTTAAAAAAAATTAGAAAACTTTATCTTGTGTTTATCGCATCCTTCGATACGTTTTTGAAGACAAAAACACTCAGGACGAGCGGGGGGGAAATCATTGCCAAATATTATCTCTTCCGGTCATCCTGAGTGTTTTTGTCTTCAAAAATGTATCGAAGGATAACAAAAATGTTTGGTTAGAAGATGTATTTAAAAAAAATTAGAAAACTTTATCTTGTGTTTATCGCATCCTTCGATACGTTTTTGAAGACAAAAACACTCAGGACGAGCGGGGAGGGAAATCATTGCCAAATATTATCTCTTCCGGTCATCCTGAGTGTTTTTGTCTTCAAAAATGTATCGAAGGATAACAAAAATGTTTGGTTAGAAGATGTATTTAAAAAAAATTAATAAACATGTTCGTGATGGATATATAATGATATTCACTCTCCTTGTTGTTGCAGCAGCAATGGTAGTAGTGACGTATGTAGGCCATCGCGGTTCTTTTTATATGCCATTTTCATCGATGATTCTTGCCCGTGAAAAAGCTAAGCACCTCGCGCTTGGTGGTGTTCAGATTGGGATTGCACAATTGGCTAAAATAGTAAAAAAAGAAGAAAATAAAGATGGTAAAGAAGGTGGTAAAGAAGCACAAGAATCAAATACTCAAGAAAAAGATTTTTTAAGGCGTATATTACCCGTTCTCAATCGGTGGCAAATATTTGATTTAGTTGAATCTGTTGATGGAATTGATGCGCAGTTGCGTATTTGTATTATGTGTGAAGATGGAAAAATAAATTTAAATCGTATTATCGATTTTGAAAAAGGTGTTTTTCGTGGAGATGAGAAAAGTGGATGGAAAGCGATTATGCAAGAATTGTGTAAAATTATTGAGCAAACAAATAAAAGTGAAGGTTTGTTTGCTGCTTTTGAAAAAATAATTAAAGAATCGACGCATGAATTTAATGATGCAACTGAATTAATTACTCATAAAGCGTTTCAATCTTTTCAAGATACATTATTTTACCATCCACCAACATTAGAAAAACAAACAGCGCTTTATTTAACTGATATTTTTACGGTATGGTCCCGTTCGGATAAATTAGAACCATGGCTTTTTTCAGATTCAATTAATGGGTTGTTTGGTTTGCCGCGCGTAGAAGTTGATGACGTAAAAAAGAGAGCAGAACAGGTAGACGCATGGATAAAAAATTTTAAAACGCGATCGAATTGGCAACAGGATTGGCAAACATTATTGATGCCAATATACGGGAAAGAGTTGCGTACTTTGCCTAAAAATATAGACTCAGTGTTGAAACCAACTTTTGTTCCGCAATATTTTTCAATTCTTGTTGAGGCAAAGGTTGATGAAGTAACACAACGTTTGTATGCAATTGTGAATAGAATTGATCATTCATCTGGCAATAATGTTGAGTATACTATTGAAATAATAAAATTATATTGGCAGTGATTTTAAAAAAATTTCTCGTTTCATATTCTAAGCCGGGGTTTCCCTGTGAAATGAAATGGAGCAGGGATAAAAAGGAATAAGTTTGCAAGGTAAAATAGAGACACGTGTTGGAATCTTTGTTTTAATAGCACTTGCCGTTTTTGGTTATATGGGCTTTAAAATTGGAGCATTTCGTTTTGATCGTTCGCAGTATGTGCAATATATATTATATTTTAATGATATTTCTGGATTATCACGTAAAGCTGCTATTAAAATTGCCGGAGTAAAAGTTGGATGGATTGAAGAGGTAAAATTATTGGCAGGAGCAGAAACTAAAGCTGAAGCTATTGCAATGCTTTCTGTTGATTATGCTCTTTATCAAAATGCTCATGCAATTGTTCGTCAAGATGGTCTTTTAGGGCCAAAATATGTCGAGATTGTTCCCGGTGATCCTTTATTGCGCCAATTACAAGCAGGCGAAGCATTACAAAAATCAGGAGTTGAACCAGTAGATCTTGATGATTTATTTCGTGAGTTTAAAGAGATAGCAGGCAACGTGAAGACCGTGAGTGAATCATTTAAAGAAGCTCTTTCTGGTCCTGAAGGAAAAGATCAACTTAAAATGTTTGTAAATAATTTAGAAAATGCTGCCGATAAATTTTCAACCGTAACTACTATTCTTGAACGATCATTCGCGCGCAATGAAAATAATCTGGATGCGTTTTTAGAAATTGGCACAACCGTACGTGCTTTTTCCGATCGATTAGAAAACAGCGTATTCCCTGCCTTTCAAAATAGTATAGAAAAGATATCCAATGTGTTTGATCGTGATTTTGGTCGCATAGCACGTCGTGTTGAAGTAACCACAGAAACACTTGAAGAAGCAGCAGCACAAGCTCGTGATGGGCTGCGTAATGTTAGTTCCGTTGCTGAAAAAATAGATGAAGGAAAAGGTCTTCTTGGTAAATTGGTTAATGAGGATGAAACGTATCGTGATCTTAAAGTTGCTGTTTCTGGATTTAAAAATTATATAAGTAAACTTGATCGTTTACAGATATTATTTGATACGCATTTTGAAACAATGCATCATTCAGCAGAAAATTATCGCTATGAGGATTCAAAAGGATATTTTGATATTCGTATTCATCCCAATGAAGAACATTTTTATCTGGTCCAAATAGCAAGTTCTGAGCGTGGCTTTGCGTATCGTAATGAAAAAGAGTATACCTATACGAATGATAATCTTGATTATATTGATGTAGAAAAACAGTTTAATCCACAATCTACGACTCCACCAGAACTGTTATCAAACAATTTTTATGAAAATACATTGGTCTCTGATGAAAAGTTAAAAACGGCGTATAGAAAAGAAAAGTTACGATTTGATCGTAATGGTATAAAAGTTGGTGTTCAATTTGGTAAAATTTTTGGAGATATTGCGTTACGAGTTGGTTTATTTGATGGTTTTGCTGGTGCAGGAGCGGATATTGAATTTCCTTTTAAGACGGATAAATTCCGTTGGGTGACAACATTTGAAGGGTTTGATTTCCGCGGCTTTAATCGAAGAGGTCCTAATAAATTCCATCAAGATAAACGACCTCATCTTAAATGGCTTAATCGAATGTTTTTGATGCGCAATATTTATTTCACGTTTGGTGCGGATGATTTTATTAGTAAGCAAAACGCGAATGTTTTTGTTGGTATTGGTATGCGATTTGGCGATGATGATGTAAAATATGTTTTTGGTAGTATTTCTGGTGCAAGTGGATTAATGAAATCGTAATTATTGTTAATAAAAAGGAGTGTAGTATGAAAAAATATAGTATATTAAGTCTGTTCTTTTTAATTTCTCTACCAACTATTTTTGGTACAACCCCTCTTGTTGGCAAAAATGATGATATGTTTACTCAGTCGAAAGAATTTTTGAAAGCTCAAGCACAAAAGAAAACATCACACGCTTTTGTTTTGTCGTATGCAGTTCGTTATATTAATGGTCATGATGGCGCAGTACGATATAAGAAGTATATGCAATTTTATACGGGAAAAAAATTTGAGAGCAGATTAGATAAAGATACGTTGATTGATTTGGCAGTTTTTCCTGCTGTTGATTATGTTGTCGGTTATGCAATGATTCCGGTAAAAGGTTTGGTATATGTGCGCGGCACTACACAAAAAGTTTCACCGCGTGCCATGAATTTTATGTTAAATAATCTGCAATTGGCTGCATCTGCGGGCATTACCAAGTTTATTCACTTCGGTGCTGAAAAAAAATTTGAGATAGATTCAAAAGATATTAAAAATTTTGGAAAGGCGTGTGCAACGCAAGTTACGTGTGATGCGGTAGATGAGGCGGTAATTCAACCATTGGTGCAGATGGCGGTGGGAGATGATAGTACATGGGTTGGCTTGGGAGTGCATTCGTTGGCAAATATGGCCTTGGTGTATTATTTTGTAGGTAAGTAAGATGAATGAGTATGAAAATATTACCGCAAGATCAGGTCTTTTGGTATCTTAACGGTGTTATCACTAAATAGTTGCAGTCTAATATTTCTACCGATGAGCGTACGATTAACATTTGCATTATCAAATTTTTTGGCTATTGATAGTTTATAGATGCAAGAATTTGTTTTGGTGGGGTATTTTCGTAGAATTTAAGTCGAGAACGGTCTTTAAAGAGAGGTGAGTAGTCCGTATTTTTATTTATAGTGAGCCAAGAAGAATTGTCGATAGAAGATTCCAATAGATTTTTGGTGTGTAAAATAGCGGTAGAGTTATTTGCAAGGTGAACGTAAGGATAGAGGTCTTTTAACTCCCCCCCGTCAAAAATGCTATTATTCTTAATTATTATGTAGCATTCCACCGGGATCTTTCCGGTTACGGTAACGTTACTATTGTTTTCTACAAAAAAATTACAACCTGCTGTATCAATGGTAAGATTTTCTATTGTTGTGTTATTGTCTGCCATAAGTTTGTATAATCTTTTAAGAGGTATTGTTTTTGTAGAATCATTAAAAATAATGTGAGTTTTATTATATACATTAATTGTGGTTATGTTCTTAAAGTTTTTTTCAGTTAAATGAAGAGAGCATTCTAAGAGGTTATGTGTTGCATTTTCATTAAAAAGATAATTCATAATTTTTGTTATTAAATTGTAGCTGGTATTTTTAAGAGAGATAGGTCCAGAAATTTTAATTGATGAATCACTTGCTTCTACTATTGGTTGTTCTGTGGATAATGTTTCTAACCAGTTATTTTCAGTAGTAATATTAATTGTTAATTTTATACCATCATTTACGCTGATATTAACCTTATCACTCATGTCGTGATTCAGAACATATTTTTTTGGTTGAGTAAGAGCATTGTTATTGTTTTGAGGTTGAGATGTATTATCAATTTTATTTTTTAATTTATTTGTTTTTAAATAAATTTTCATTAAAGTTGCCCCAATGAGAATTCCTATAGTAAGTATAACAGCATATATACTAAATTCTGATTTAGTATGCAAAGAGTTTGTGGTATTAAGAGCAATAATAAAAGTAAAAAATAATGCTATTTTTTTTATCATAATGATTTTATTATATATATTTTAAAAATAAATCATAATTTTACTATTAAAATATTAAAATTAAAATACGAATCATTTTTTGTTGTTATAAGTTAAATTATATTCAGAAAGCCATGATAAAAATATATGTTTAATAAAAAGAGCTCGTTCAAGAAGTTTATGTGCACCGTTTATTTTATTATCATTAATAGGAAATAGGGTAGTGAGGCGTAATCGTTTTATAATTTTTGCTGTATTGAGGTAGCGTTTGATTCTTTTTATTTCAGTATCAATAGCGTTGAGAAATTGTATGAGAGGGTGCGTGAGATCGATTGGATTTTTTTCACTGTAATAATGTTGTCCAATGGCAAGTAATAATTCATGTGCAAGATCTTTTTGTGATATTGCACATAAATTTTCAAAAGTGTATTCTTTTTTCCAGGTAGCCCAGGTGGTATTGTGGTGTAGGTAATGATAATCATACATTAATAATGCGTTGGTAATGCTATATGATCCAATCATGGTGCTCCCCACTATACGATAGCGATAATACCACAGCATTTCTTTAATGAGTTGTTTGACAAATTGATAGTTTTGATGCGTTGCATTTTTATATATTCCATCCATACATGTGAGAGAGATATCTCTGATTTTCATACCAATAGAGTAACTGAGTGAATATACGTAGTTGATAAACTGAGGTTTGTTTTCAATATTGTAGTGTGGCTCTAGGTTTGGATTATAGTTGTAGGTAGGGGTAAATATTGGTGAAATAGTAACTGAGGAAGGATCATGGAGCATGTTACGTGTGTCGATACCACTGAGCAAATTAGAAAGAAAATTAATGAAAAAAAGCAGGCTAATTATTGATTTATTGTGCACAGTATTTCCTTATAATTGATAGTGTCTGGGGCAATGTAGCATTATTAAATATGGTTGACAAGATATAATAATGAAAATAAAGCAGATGAAAATTTTATTAGGAGCGAATATGGTAATACGATCTGTATCTTTTTTAATTGATGAACTGTTGTGGATGGTAGCGTGGGGCTCATATCAGCTCAGTTTTGGACTTATTTTTACGTGGTTTTTATTTATTCTTATGGGTCGTATGCGTCTATTGCCTGCATTTATTTTAACAGTCGGTTCTTATGCTTTTGCTATTGTTGTATATTTTGGATTAGTTACCTCTCTTTTTGTGTATTGTTTTCAGTGGAAATTTATAGGAGGAGGAGTTCCCAATGTTGCCAATGTTCTTAATGCATCACTATATCTTGGTGGAATTTTATCAGTTTTGCAATCGCTTTTTTATCTCATTATTAATTACTGGCGACCTTTTTTTGTAGCACATTTTTGTGTGCTATCATTGGTTGCTAATCTTGCGGCAGCTTTGTGTGCGTCATTTTTTATACGTATTACTTTTTAAGAGAGGAAATGGATAGAAAATATTGTTTTAAGTTATAATTGCAAGCAAAGATTTTTTTGTCTCTTTTTTGTAGAGTTCCACTTCTGGCTGGTCAAAAGGATTTACATTTAATAAAAATCCGAGATAGATTATTTCAATCATTTTTATTTGCATCAATTGACCAATGTAGTACGTAGATTTTTCCGGTAGCATTATATTAAGAAAAGGTAATTTTTTATTGCGATATGTTTGTTGTGTTCCGTGTGCAATTGCATGCATGATTTCCGAAAATGATCTGTTTTGAATAGAGGGAGCTAAATTTTTAGAGAGAGTATTATTGGGGATATTTATTGTTGAATTATTAGTGTCGATGGTAATAAATGTGGTAAATCTATTATGCGGTCCTGCAAGATAAAGTTGCGCAACTGAATGTAAATCGGTACTGCCAATTGATATTGTAGGCAGAAGGCCAATAGCAACATGTTCATTGTTTTTGTTATATGCCTTGCCAAGACTTTCAGCCGATAATTGTCGGTACCATGCACCAAAACTTTCTAGTGCTGGCGCAAAAATAAATGAGTCATGAATGATAATTTTTTGTTGATAGTGATTGAAAATTATCGATGCGCTTAATGCTGCATAGTTTTCATTCATAGGAACAGCAATACTTTTGATATATCCATCTTGTGCGCCATGAGTAAGTTCTTTAATATCAATATCTAAAAAATTAAGAGGAAATAATCCAACGGCAGAAAGTACAGAATAACGACCGCCTACTTTTTCAGGGATAATAAGTGTGGTAAATTTTTTTTCTTGCGCTAATTGCCATAATGCAGAATTTTGATCAGTAGTAACGATTACAAAATTGTGATAATCATAGGAACGATATTTTTTAAGAATTTCTAAAAAAATTGTAAAATTTGCGATGGTTTCAATGGTGCTTCCTGATTTACTTATCACATTAATAATAATATTATTGTTTGTCATAAGATTATGTTCAACTATTTTTATAACGTCAGCAATGGTATCAGTATCAACCGTATCGATAAAGTATGTTTTAATGGCGTGATGATTGTTATAAAATTTACCACGAATTGCTTGTAGCACCGCAATAGTACCTAAATTAGATCCACCAATTCCAATAACAATTAATAGTGTTGGAGAAAATGTTTTTTTTTCTTGTGTTATGGTGGTAATTGTTTCAATCAGTTGTGTATCAAAAGGAAGGTTAATTGACGCATATTCTGTTGAATAATGAGCTGATTGTGTTTTACTGATACGATTAATTTCTGGCAATAAAGTTGTATAGGTCTTTTGTAATATTTCTGTACTGATTAAACAGCTGTTTTCATAGTCAAAAGATATATTTTTCATATATTATTCCTTTTTGTTTTTCATAGCATTTTTAATTATGTAAGCATTTCTACTTATATTCCCTTAAATATGGAAAAAAAGACAAGAATAGAAGGTAACTACTCAATAAGTTGTGGTTGACAAATAAAACAATTATTTGCAAACTAATCGCATGAAAAAAATAAATGATTTCTCACAAATGACTAATGCAGAGCTAATAGCTCTCCTTATATCTCTTCAAAACAAAATTGCACTTTTGGAAGCGGAGATTGCACGATTAAAAAAATCTGTGCCAAGCCTGAAGTAAAGCCGAGTAGGCTTGGCAAAAAAGCAGAGGCAGAAAAGAAGCAAAGATCTACAATTAGAACAAAAAAATCTAAAGAATTTGCTGTTCCTACAGATATCATCGTAATTAAAACTAATAATCCACCAAAAGGCGCAATATTTAAAGGATTTCAAAAGCACCGTGTTCAAGAAATGATTACTCTAACAAAGTTAATAGAATTTAGAGTTGCTCGTTGGGAACTGCCAGATGGATCTACTTTTATAGAAGAATTACCTGCTGGATACAAAAATAATCATTTCGGCCCTGAACTACGTAAGCATATTATTTATCAAGTTCATCAAAATGGAGTCACTCAAGAAAAAGTTAGACGAGAACTCATTGATAAAGGAATTGATATATCAGTAGGACAAATAAATAACATCCTTGCTAAGGCAACCAATGATTTTACTTATGAGTATTATGAACTTGGCAAAGCTGGTATTCAAACGAGCGATCATCTTAGAACAGATGATACGAGTAATCGTCATCAAGGAAAAAATGGCTCTACTAATGTAATTGGTAATGATTTATTTACTCATTTTTTTAGTAGCGATTCAAAAAGTAGAATTAATTTTCTGAAAATATTAGGAATGCAAAAAAATCCTAATTATACGATAAACGATGATGCTTTTAAATATGCTAAACAACATAATTTGCCAACAGCCACCTGCGAATGGTTGATTGTACAACAACAATTAACTTATACAAAAGAACAATTTGAAGCATTATTTAATTCAATTGAACTCTCAATACAAAGCGTACGCATTATTAATGAAGCATGTCTCTATGCTTCATGCATTGCAAATGGATTGCCAGAAGATTTAATAATATTAAGTGATGGGGCTCCTCAATTTGCTAAAATTTTAACTCATGCACTTTGTTGGATTCATGCAGAACGTGCTATTAAAAAAATAATTCCTTGCAATGAACAGGAAGTATTGGAAATTAAGAACATCCTAGATTTAGTATGGGCTTACTACAGAGAACTTAGTAACTATCGCCTTAATCCTCTATCAGAACAAAAGGATTATTTATCACAACGTTTTGATGAAATTTTTTCAATAACCATAGAATCTTTGGAGCTTGCCGCTGTATTAAAAAAATTTCGTAATAAAAAAGCAGAACTGTTATGTGTTCTTGATCATCCCAATGTCCCCTTGCACACTAATGGTGCAGAGCGTGACATACGTCCCTTTGTCATAAAGAAAAAAATTTCAGGGGGCACACGTAGTGATCTTGGAAGGCTAGCGCGGGATGTTTTTGCTAGTCTCTTTCAAACCTGTAACAAAAATGGCATTTCTGTCTGGAAGTATCTTGATGATCGTATCAAAAGAATAAACGTTATCCCCAATATTGGCGACGTTGTTCGACTGCGAAATTTAAAAATAAGATCGAGTCCACAATTTTAAACTAACTTTTTATTTTTTAATAATCCTCAATGAAAGGCTGTTTTTTCACGTCTTTTTGTCAACCACAACTTATTGAGTAGTTACAATAGAAGGGCTTTTGCAAAGATTTTTATTATACTGTAAAATAAAAATATATAATAAATAAGATTATTAATTTATTATAACTTAAAAAACCACGTCCTATGGACGTGGCCATAAAAAAATGCTTTGCAGTTTTTAACTCATTGTTCAAACTATAAGTTAAATTGCTTCCCTGCAATAAACTTATAGGATAAACAATGAGTCGTTTTAGTAGCCTATCACATGCATTGTGGCATTGCCACTATCATATAGTATGGACACCTAAGTATAGATATAGAATTTTAAAAGGAGAGATAAAGCATGAGATTGAGCAATCAATTAAATTGTTTTCGGATCAAATGCAGGCAAAAATAGTAGAATTAAATGTACAGGAAGATCATGTACATCTATTAGTAATGGTACCACCAAAAATATCATTGTCTAATTATATAGGAACATTGAAAGGTAGAGCTGCTATACGAATTTTTAATAAATTTTCATATTTCAATACTTCGGACATTTTAAATCATGTTACACGAGAAATAACTCCGTAGTTTACAAGGTTCTTAAAATCAGGGGATAGTTTTATTAATGTTAAATCAATTCCTAACATTGAAAAAATGCTGCTGATGAGCTTTTCATTATAAAATCTTCGCTTCCAGCTAGCCATTGAAAATGAACTTTTGGTTGTATTTTTTTCCTGATTTATTCGATCTATAATTTTAGTTAAATTGAGAGCGGCAAGACTAGCATTAAAATGTAAATTTAATTTTTCTTTTGATCGAGCTTGGCAGTCATTAAGTCCAGTAAATCCTTTTCCATCACGTATGATAAATTCAATTTGGTATCTTGCTTTGTAGCAAACAACAATATCCGAAGCTGATTGATAAATGTCAGTTGAAAAAAAAATAGCTTGTGCTTTTTTGTTTTTATCTTTTTCATTAACATCAATAATAACTGCAATTCGTATGTTTCGTTTTAAGGAAACAGCATTAACAATAGCAGTATAAAGTTTCAATTTTTTGCCATTATCAGATTTAATATCCTCGACAAATTTCAGTTTTTCAAAATCATTAACATCAACAAATTCATCATATTTTTTTGGACGTCCAATTCCGCTTTGTTCCCCTTCATATAAGAAACGTAAACGTGCATCAATTCGTAATTTGCCAACAAAATACAATTCAAGATTTACAATGCCTGTAACAAATTTCTCTTTGCTAAAATATGAATCAGCGGCAAGAATTTTTACTTGAGAAGGAAGATACATTTTATGCTTTTTAATATGGTCTAAATATACATCAATTCGGCTGTTTTCTGTAATTGGTGTATTTTTATCTTTTCTTGATGCTGCAATTGGAGGCGTTTGTTGTCCTGAAATAGGATATGCTGTGTTATAATTAATATCGATTACGCCAAGGAGTCCTATCTCTAAACCCTTTTCAGCTCTGCTTGCTGAGCCATTCCAAAAATAGTCTTTTCCATAAGTTTTTTTACCAGCCTTTGGTATGAAGCTGGGGTCAAATGCTGCTATGAGTCGTGTTTCTTTAATAGTAACAAGCGTCAATGCCTGCTGGTTAAATTCTGCAAAATTAAAGGCCTTATTATAATTTCTAGAAAAAGTTTTTTCTTCGTATTCACTGAATCTACTTAGATTTCTAAAATTTATTTTTCCTTGTATGCTCAATAAAGAACAAAGCAATTCTACTATAAATTTACGTTGCGATAATTTGCAAATACTGGTCATTTTATTTAGAATTATATTGATGGTTTCGGTCATCATTTTGCATCTCCTTTTTTTTAGACATATTTATTCATATCTAATTTTAAGGGATGCAATTTTTTTTACACTATTTTTTTAAAAAATGTCCGAAGTATTGATATTTAAGACAAAAGCCATATTGGGGAAATCATTTTTGGGCAAGAGGGTATTGTATAGATACAATTGGATTAGATTTAGAAAAAATTCGTAAATATGTAAAATATCAGGAAAATCAGGAAAAAAAACAGGAAAAAAAATTAGAATTTAAACATTAAATAAGCTAGGGAAGCAATTAATGTTTTTGAAGAAAAAAATACCCTTATAGGGTAAAATTTAAAGCCCCCTCCTCTGGTGGGGGAAATTTTACTTTAAATTCAATAAGAATTTTTTTGGAGATTCGAATGAAAAATAATATGAGCTCTTTTGCAATATTTTTGGTAGGGTTGGTTTTATTGCCGGGCTGCATGAGAGTGCCATTATATAAGCGTAAACCATTGCGATGTATAAGTAATGATTGTCCCTATCGTGGAGTTGAAAAGAATGTGATTGTTAGAGCAAAGGTATTAAGTCAGGATGAAAAAGAGTATCTTTTTGATAATCATTTGACCTATGAAAATGAATTGCATGCTATTTACGTTGCTATTCATAATATGAGTAATAGATCATATGTTTTTTCTTGTGATAATGTAAGTTTAAAGCAAATTTCTTATCATAATGTTATTAAATTAATAAAACAAACAAGTAGCTTTGCCAGATTGGCTTTATCAGGAGTCAGTGGTGGATACGTTGCAAGTGGTTTTATTTTTGGTGAATTATCGAGTATTTATTTGTCACAAGGCGAAGGAATTTTGCCTATTGTTCTTTTTCCTATCGTGGTTGGATTCATTGCAGTCAGCTTTTTTAGTTTGGCCCAAGGAATAAAGTCTATTGTTATGAACAGTCGTATTAAAAATGATATTAAAGAAAAAGTATTGCAGGAGCCAGTTGTAATTTCTTCTGGCGGACAATACGAAGTTCTTGTTTTTGTAAAATACTCAGATTATATTCCGCAATTTACCATTACAATGCATGAAAAAAATGTTGTGGAAAATAATATTACGTTTGACATTAATCTACGTCAAAATTAGTTAGTTATGTTAGGTTTTTATTTATTATAATTTTTTTGGCAAAGATATTTGTCAAAAAAGTGATTTTTAACTTTGAAGCATCGATTGATTCAGGTAGACTAATTATAAAAATGCTATTTTGTTCATAAAGTTGATATAATATGTTTCATCTGTTTATTTTGATTATTTTTCTACTAGGCAGCAATTTTATTATTGGTATGGAAGAGCAAATTTTATCATATACTAATGATTTAGATATATTTATATGTTCTGGAAATGATATGCAATTTAAAATATTTGCATCGCTTGATTTAAAGGATAAAAATGCTTTTAGGCGGACTTGTAAATATTATAAAAATTATTTTTCAAAACAAAATTCTCTTAAAAAACTTTCATTGTTTTATCCTTGTATTTTGTCATTAAAAGATCAAGTTTTTGGTATACGTGACTATGCCATACAAGAAGATGAAGCTTGCGTCATGAATCTTATAAAAAATGTGCCAGGCAATAGGATTTTGCAGATTATCACGTTATTTTATCCAGCTGAATATAAAGATAAGAGTGAAAAAATGAGAACGCAGAGAGAAGAGAATGAAATAGAACAGAAAGTTGATCATTATCTAACAAATCAAACTGAAGAAAATCTCAAAGTATTAATGCCACATGTCATGAATGTATATAAAGGAGATGAAGACACTTGGGGAAACTATATATTTCAAAATTATTATCAAATTCCTTTTATTGACGCTGTAAAGGATTATTATTTGTTTATTAATTGCTCGGAAGAAAAACGTAAACGAAAAAAAGAAGATAAAATTAAAATATTATACTTTCTTCAACCAAATAAAGAAGGTACAATTATCCAACAAATATTAAAAATAACAAGTCTAGATAGTAAAGGAATATGGAAGAATATCGTAGATGCTATAAGTAATATAGTTAATAAAAAAGAGGACTTAATGAGCTCAGGCTTGGATAATGATGGCAACTCGCTTCTTCATTTGGCGATGTCTCGTTGTAAGTCCTATGTATGTGATAAAGATTTAACATACGATCTTCATGTGAAGTTGATAGAAATGTTTGCAAGTTCTACTTGTATAAATATGATCAATAGAAATGTGCTAACGCCTTTACAATTGGCTATTAAAGACGATGATAGTTCGATACATCGTGCACAACTTCTTGTTGAAAAGGGGGCTTATCCAAACGTTCAAAATACGAATGGCAATACTATTCTGCATTTGGCATGTTTACGTGGTAATGTTGACTTTTCTAAGGAGCTTATTGAAAAAAAAAATGCTAATCCAAACATTCAAAACAAAATAGGCTTAACTCCACTTCTGATGGTAATTAAAGAATATGTAAAAGAATGTGGCGATCGTATTTTCGATAATCAATATTGTAGTGAGTTATACAGAATTATTGAACTATTAATTCAAAATAAAACTACTGATCTTGATATGCAAGACGTAGATGGCAATACTGCTTTTCATTGTGCAGTAGAGCAAATTGGGCACAAATTAAGTGTGAATAAACTAATAGAATTGCTTATTAAATATGAAGCTAATCCAAATATTTTAAATAATGCAGGAAAAGCTCCTATACATATGCTTGTAGCACAAGAGAATAACTATGGCATTGAGCAGGTTTCAAAAATCCTGAAAATGTTACTCGATTATCATAAAACTAACCTCAAGATTTGTGATGGGGACGGTAATTGTATTTTACATCTCATAATTGATTACAAGTACCTACAGGATGAGGATCGCAAAGATGAGGATCATAAGGATCTCATAAAGAATATGTTGTACGTAAACTTTGAGTTATTAAATATTCAAAATAAACGAGGTTACACTCCCCTGCATATGGCAGCGGTAAAGAACGTAAGTCACGTAGCATATTTGCTGCTTGAAAAAAAAGCAGACCAGGCTATTCAAAGTTTTGATGACATGAACACTCCACTTCACACGGTAATAAAAGAAAAGAAACTCAAACATATGATTATGCCTTTTGCGAAAGGTAATCCAGCTCTAACTTGCAAAGATAAGGATGGAAATGCCGTTATACACCTTGTTGTACAAGATAAAGATTATTCTGTACTTGAAGCATTGATTGTTGATTCGGAAAAACGAATGGATTGTACTTTGCAAAATGATAGAGGCAATACTCCTTTGCATGATGCAGTTGTAGGAAAAGATTTATATGAAACAGTATGGGTTGGAAAAACCAAACATTTCGAAAATAAATTGGTTGCTATGGGTGATCTGTTAATTAAAAAGTTTCCTTCAATGATCAATGTCCAGAATGAAGAGAAAAAAACTGCACTTGATATTGCAATTGAAAATAGAAACTGGCGGATTATTGATTTACTGTGTGCAAATGACGCTTCTTTTTTTGATGCATTTAAAAAAAGTATTTTTAATCTTTCTTTTCATACATTTATAAAAAATGTGATTATCGCATCATTAAAGAAATGGGGTGTAAATATCATTTTAACAACCGGTCTTTTTTATGTTCTCTATTATTTTTTATAGGTTAGCAGTATCTCTGATCGCTTTGCTTGCTGTTGTTTCAACAAACATTGCCATGCTTACCAATATGTTTTTTGCCACTGTTTTTTCTTCTTTATTAAGCACAAAGATTGCATTGTTGAGATTTTTTTGTACGCTGATCATTGTTTGCTTAATCCTTTCCAAAATGGATTTATTTTGGTTTAAAGCGGTAGAAGATTTTCCGGCAGCCCGTATGATTTTTATGGTATTAATTAAATCAAGATTAGCAGTTTCTATGGTAGAAAGAGCATTCATTAAATCTTTATCTTTGACGCCAAGAGCATTAGAGCTGCGTGCGGTGACAAAGTTTTTAGCTTCTTTTATGGCACTATACCATAAATTTAATTCTTCATTCGTGAGTTCTTTGTAAAGATTATTTTTACCAAATGCTCCATTGTGTGAGCTTACCAGCGCTTGAAGAATAGAATCTTTATCTTTTACTATCTCGATTGCATATTGAGTGCTTACGACTATTAAAAGAGCATAGATACTTTTTTTCATTTTTGTCCTTTTTAGATATTATCGTTATTATATATTATACTATTTGCAATATAATAATATCAAACAGAAATATTAAAAGTAAATGGTTTTTTTATAAAAATTATTTTGGCATTGGAGTTGGATGATAACTGTTTTGATGTGTTCTTTACAAACAATAAGACATAGATTAGCTTTATGGTATAGGGTTATTAATAAATTTTTATGTACAGGGCGCATTACATGAACCAATCTGAAAATACTTTAAAAATTGATAATACAGCATCTGTTAAAAAAGGTTATATTCTTGGCGTTACAGGTACCGTTGTTGATGTTCAATTTCCTCATGAACAAACGCCTAATATTTTAAATGAATTACATGTTATTTTTCCGGAACACACTGTTGATGGTGTTCAAAAAAAAGCAAGCATTGAGGTTGCGCAACAACTTGGTGATGGTGCAGTGCGTTGTATTGCAATAGAAAATATTTTTGATATTACGCGTGGTTTGGAGGTTATTGATACCGGAGCGCCTATTACGGTACCTGTCGGCATAGAGGTACTGGGACGTGTTTTTAATGTACTTGGTAATCCTATTGATGGTAAGGATCCAATTGTTACGGTTGATAGATGGCCAATATTTAAATCAGCTCCACCATTTATTAATATTAAGGTTCAAAACGAGATTCAAGAAACAGGGATTAAGGTAATTGATATCATGTGTCCTTATATTAAGGGGTCAAAAATTGGACTTTTTGGTGGTGCTGGTGTTGGTAAAACGGTACTTGTGCAAGAGCTTATTCGCAATATTGCAACTGAACATGGTGGTGTTTCCGTGTTTACCGGTATTGGTGAGCGTACGCGTGAAGGAAATGAGCTATGGCTTGAAATGCAACGGACTGGTGTGCTTGATAAAACAGCGCTGGTTTTTGGGCAAATGGGTGAAATGCCGGGGGCGCGATTGCGTGTTGGGCTTACTGGTTTGACGATGGCTGAATATTTTAGAGATCAAGAAAAAAAAGATGTATTATTGTTTATTGATAATATTTTTAGATTTGTTCAGGCTGGCTCAGAGGTTTCTGCTTTGCTTGGTAGAATGCCTTCAGCCGTTGGCTATCAACCAACGTTGGCTTCTGAGATGGGGGCATTTCAAGAGCGCATAACAAGTACCATTGATGGTTCAATTACTTCAATTCAGGCGGTATATGTTCCCGCTGATGATATTACTGATCCAGCACCTGCGACAACATTTATTCATTTGGATGCGAGCACCGTTCTTTCTCGTAAGCTTGTTGAACTTGGTATTTATCCAGCGGTTGATCCATTGGTCTCCAATTCAAAAGGGTTGCAAGAATCTATTATTGGCAGTCGTCACTATTATGTTGCACGTACCATTCAAAATGTTTTACAGCGATACAAAGAGCTACAAGATGTTATTGCTATTTTAGGCATGGAAGAATTAGCTGAAGAAGATAAGGCAATTGTTAAGCGTGCAAAACGAGTGCAAAAATTTTTAACACAGCCATTATTCACCGCAGAATTTGCTACGGGTATGCAAGGCAGATATGTGCCTCGTGAGCAGGCAATTGAAGATTTTGAAAAAATTCTTTCTGGTGATTATGATCATCTTCCTGAGGAAGCATTTTATATGGTTGGTAGATTACAAGAAGTTAGTCAAAAGGCCGAGCGATTATTACAAAAACAAGAGAGTTCTTTGTGAAGTTAATGTTAGTAAGTCCTGCACATCAACAAGAATATGATATTGAATGGCTAGAGGCATTTACACCGTCTGGTAGCCTTGTTATTCAAGAGGGACATGCTCCAATTATTGTAACACTCATTGCAGGATCTGACTTATCTTTTTTATTTTCTCCAACCGGTGAAAAAAAAATAATAAAATTAGTTCGTCCAGCTTTTTTAGAAGTTAATAGAATGAGTGTTCTTGCCTTGATTACACAAGATAGTGAAGGGAATATGCTATGATGCAGAGCTCTAATGTTCCTGAACAAGAAATAATGATACAGTTGCTTACTGTTTTATTTCCTGAGTCAAAAATTTATTTGTTTGGTTCTCGTGCTCGTGGAGATCATACGGAACGATCTGATATTGATATTGCTATTGATTTAGGCAGAAAAATGCAAATAAAAGAAATTGCTAAAGCACGAGGTGTTCTTGAAGGGCTTAATCTTGCCCAAAAAATTGATATAGTTGATATGTATTCTATTTCTGAAGTTATGAAAACATTTATTTTTAATGAAGGAATCATATGGAAAAAATAGAAATTAAATATGATGATTTATTAAAAATTCATAGCGCATTATCTGTGTCAATCGAACGATATCATAAGGCATTGGTTGATAGAGATATTGATAATGAAACACGTGAAGAGCGACGAGACTCTCTTATTAAAAGATTTGAATTGACATATGATTTGTTGTGGAAATATCTTCATGAATATATAAGTGCGATGCAGGGGTTTGCTCCTGATTCTTCGCGTAAGGTTTTTCAACAAAGTCTGTCTTTAGGGTTAGTTGATGTACAAGAGGCAAAAGGATTATCTGAATTGATTGAAAGTAGAAATTTAACAACTCATACGTATAATATTAGTTTAGCGAATGATGTTGCCGCAGATATTTCAGTACATTATGATTTAATTCATGCAGTTATTTTAAAATTGCCACCGAGCAGTGCGAAAAATATATCTATGCGTTAGTTGAGAGTAATAGTAATGAAAAAAATTCTTGGTCACGTGATATCCGGATCGTTGACGGAAGGTCTTATTATTCGTATTGCTCCACAAGCACCTCTTGAAGAAATAAAAACAGGAAAATTTGTTTCAATTGCAGGAAAAAATCATACATTTTTTTCGTTATTAACTGATTTAACTCTTGAAGTAACACAGCCTGATATTCTTTTGTTTCCTCCTGGTCCCGATGAGCATTTATTAATGTCATTGTTAAAAGAGCGTGATATTTATGCAACAGCGACATTACGGCTTATGCTCATGCTGACCAAAGATAATGTACCACATCCGGTAAAAACAATTCCCTCTCACTTTGCTGTTGTACATGAAGCGAATAAAAAAGATGTTGCGCTTATTTTTGGTGATGAAGAGCATGCAAGTAAAAAATATTTTAGTATTGGATGTCCATTGGATATGGATACTCCTGTTTGTATTGATCTTGAAAAATTAACAGAACGCAGCAATGGTATTTTTGGTAAAACAGGAACAGGAAAAACTTTTTTGACCCGTTTGGTTTTAGCAGGACTTATTAAAAATGATAAAGCAGTTAATTTGATATTTGATATGCATAGTGAATATGGATTGCAGGCACGTAAAGAATCTGAGCATCAATCTTTTGTTAAAGGGCTTAAAACATTATTTCCTGGCCGTGTTGCAATTTTTTCATTAGATCCTGATTCAACACGAAGGCGCGGAGGATCTCCTGATGTTGATATAGTGTTTTCATATTCAAGCATTCAAGTGGAAGATTTACTTTCATTACAAGATGAGCTTAATTTGCACGCGACTGCTGTTGAAGCTGCGTATCTTATTGCAGCGCAACATAAGCAAGATTGGTTGTACGTGTTGTTAAATCAAGGTGAAAATTTAAAAGAGTTTGCGCAATCTATTGGTGCTCATCCAGAATCGATTGCTGCGTTATATAGAAAATTAAAACGTATTGAACGATTGCCATTTTTTAAACCTTTGCATAAAGGAGCGCATAAGGCGGTAATTGATCAAATGATGGAATTTATTGATAAAGGTATTAATATTGTGGTGGAATTTGGCAATTATACATCGACTTTTGTATATCTTTTGATTGCCAATATTATTTCTCGTCGTATACATGCTGAGTATGTTGCAAAAACTGAAAAATTTTTAGGATCACAGCGCAAAGAGGATGAGCCAAAAAAATTATTAATCACTATTGAAGAAGCACATAAATTTTTAAATCCGCAAGCCGCACGACAAACTATTTTTGGTGTTATTGCGCGTGAAATGCGTAAATATTATGTTTCATTACTTGTTGTTGATCAACGGCCGTCAGGGATAGATCCAGAAATTATTTCTCAGATTGGTACCAAAATTGTTGCGCAATTGAATGATGAAAAAGATATTCAGGCGGTGCTCACCGGGGTTAATGGAGCAACGGCTTTGCGATCAATTCTTGCATCTCTTGATACAAAAAAACAAGCGTTATTACTTGGTCATGCGATAACAATGCCGGTTGTTGTTCAAACGCGTGAATATGATGAAAAATTTTATCGCGCTATGGGTGATATGATAACTCCACAGCAGATTGATCAATTGGTTAAGGAGTTATTTTAACTATATCTTATATAACATGCATTAATAAAATATTATGCTGACAGAGAATTGCTTATTTTTTTATTTTTGTATCAGGTGAGATTAAGATTTTTCATTAGGCGCTGATATTTTTCATCTGATGATGAAAGATTAGGAGTGCAAATCAAGTTGAGCATATCAGGAAAGAGAGCTTCCTTATGTTCTTGGCAAAGCTTATCTTCAGCTTGTTGAAGAATCATACGTGTTTCTTTGTTGTTGCTATTTGTATCAACCATTTGTTTGAGCCATCCTTTTGGTTCTCCTTGTTCTAATTCAAAAGCATTGAATGATCGTTCTGCAAAAATATTGTATAGTGTAATGTAGGGATTTGCACCATATTCTAATAATAAATTAGTAAGTAATTTGTCTTCATAATAAGCAGCATCCATGAGTGGAGTGCAGCCATTTCCTGCTCCGTCTGGAAATATTCCTATTTTTAACAGTGATTCTGCAATGGATAAAAGTATTTTACTTTCTTCTGACTTATACCAGCGCCGTTTATGGCGTAGTTTGGCAATTTTTAATAAAATATTTCGATTTATATCAAAATAAAAATGAAATTCATTTGAATGTTTGATTATTTGTTGTGCTTTTTCTAAATTAAGATGATCAATTGCTATAAATAAGATTGACCGACAGGCACAATCTGTGGAGCTACTTAAATACCAACTATTTTTAAGATCGTTTTCAGTAAATTTTTTTTCACGCTTGCGTACAATGCTAGAAAAGTAGTTGATTGTATTTTTTATTTTTAGTAATCCCAGTTGGTCTGCAATATATTCATCGTTGCAGTATTTAGGAATGGAATTAAGATTGGTTGAGCACAATCTAACAATATTTTGTCCAATTTTTTCTTGTGTATAATGGTGATGAAAAAATTTATTGACGAGTGTAAGGTTATAGATTTCTTTTTTTATTTTTTGAGGAATATAATTATGATCATGACATACTTGTTGTGTTATTAAACAGAGAACTATGGGATCATAAAGTTTTAATGTTATTGCATTTTTTTGATCTTCCATTCCATGAATTATCATATTTATAATAAAAGATAAAAATAGGTACTTTTTCATGCACTCCTTTCAATAATAATGGCTGTAGTATAATAATATGCCATAATTTACATTACTATTTAACACAGGTTTGATGTAAAAACAATATAGATTATTGTAAGTATAATTTATATTGTTTTTACATCAAACCTGTGTTAAATATATTTTTTTTTAATATAGGAACACATCAGCAATATCGAGGAAAAGGAATGGCAACGGCAATAACTGTTGCATTACTACAAGAAGCAAAAAAATTAAATTTGTCTTATATGCTTTTGCAAGCAGCGCAGGCTACAAAAATATATGAAAAAATAGGATTTCAAACAGCGGTAATCTTGAATGAATATATTTTTGGAGGAACAAATACTTCGAAGGAAAATGAATAATATTATCTATTATTTTAATGCGAGTTCGATCTAAAAAATGCATATTTATAATCCTCTGACCGCTATATCAGCACACCGCTCGCCCTGAATGTTTTTGTCTTACAAAAACGTATCGAAGGGTGCAATATAAAGATATTTTTAAGATATAACATCATAATTTATCATACATTGTTTCATATTATTATTAAAAATTATAAAACATTAAATTTCAATAACATCGCACCCTTCGATACGTTTTTGCAAGGCAAAAACACTCAGGGCGAGCGGTGTGCTGATATAGCGGTCAGATGATTATAATCATTATTAATTTATATTAAATTTAAATTAATAATTTGCATCGAACTCGTGTTATTTTATTACAAAATTAATCAAACGATCCTTAACAAAAATAATTTTAACAACTTCTTTGTTTGCAAGCCAACTGTTTACCGTTGTACGTGCACGAGGTTCTATCGCTATCTGTTCTGCATTGCGTTCAACCTGTAATGTGCCGCGTAACTTTCCGTTAACTTGAATAGGCATTTCTATTTCATTTTCATAAATGAATACTGGATTAGCGTATGTCCATACACAGTCTTGTAACTTTTTATTTAATAGTTTTTTGAGTAGTTTAGTTGCCATGTGCGGAGCCATAGTTGAAAGCGTAACGAGAATTATTTCAGTAGATGATTGACTTAATTTCATGTTATTACTCGTAGCATCATTAATCCACTCCATAAATGCAGAAAGTGCGGTGTTAGGTTTAAATAAATTGATGCGTTCTTGAAATGTGTCTAAAAATTTATGTACACGTTGCGTAACAACGAGTTCTTCTTGTTCATTTTCATGTAATATGGTGCTTGGTTTTATTAAATAATCATGAAGGCGATGTGCAAATCGTTTGATACCTTCAATGCCACTATCTTGCCATTCGCAATCAAGTTCAGGTGGCCCCATAAATAAAATATACATGCGCAAAACATCTGAACCATACTGCGCAACAATATCATCAGGATTGACAACATTTCCTTTTGATTTTGACATTTTTTCAACAAGACCAGTTTTTTCTGAGTATTTGAGTACCATGCCTTGATTAAAAAGATGTTTAAATGGTTCATCAAATGGTAAATGGCCAAGATCATGTAAAACTTTTACCTAAAAACGTGCATATAAAAGATGTAAAATTGCATGTTCAACACCGCCGACATACAAATCAACCGGAAGCCAATAGTTCATATCTGCAGCATCCCATGGTTTATCTTTAAGATGTGGATTTGGGTAACGTAAAAAATACCAGCATGATCCTGCCCATTGTGGCATGGTATTTGTTTCCCGTTTTGCAGGCCCATTACATTGCGGGCATGCTACATTAACCCATTCTGAGATGTCAGCAAGAGGAGATTCTCCCGTTCCTGTTGGTTGATAGTGTTCAATTTCAGGTAGTAGTACTGGCAACTGATCTTCTGGTACTGGTACGACGCCGCATTGTGGACAATGAATAAGAGGAATTGGTTCGCCCCAATAGCGTTGGCGAGAAAATATCCAATCGCGGAGTTTATAGTTAGTAGTGCGACGTGCTAAATTTTTTCGTTCGCAATATTCAATAATTTTTTCACGAACATAGCCAGCTTTTTTTCCTGCAAATGGTGCTGGTTCAGAAAGTACTCCATCAATCATATCGGTATAACATATTTCTAAATTTTCTACCTGTTTGCGCAATATTGGATCTTGCGGGAAAAGTACTGTTTTTAGTGGTATATTATATTTTTTTGCAAAAGCAAAATCACGTTCATCATGCGCAGAGCATTTGACAATACCAGTTCCATAATGCGCAAGAGCAAAACTTGCGACCCAAATTGGTAATTCTCCATTACCAACGGGATCAAGAGTATAGCGTCCGGTGAAAATACCTTTTGGTTCCTTGCCTTCGGCTCCCTTGTCGCGAAGGCGGTCATGAATAAGTTCATTACAAAATTTGGTGATTTCATTGTGATTAGGTACATTTTTAATTAGTTCTGGTAGCAATGGATGATCTGGTGCAATTGCCAAAAAAGTATCAGCAGCAAAAGATTCAAAATGGGCGGAAAATGTTTCAAGTACCATGTCAGAATCTTTTACCGGAGAGCTAAAAATTAATCCTTCGCTTTTACCAATCCAATTGCGTTGCATAAGTTTTACTTTTTCTGGCCACTCGAGTGTATCAAGGCCGTCAACAATTTTTCAGCATATGCAGTAATTTTGAATATCCATTGTCTAATGGTTCGTTGTATCACTTCATGTGCCGCAACGCTCACATTTGCCATCAATGACTTCTTCATTAGCAAGGCCAGTTAGACATGATGGACACCAGTTAATGGCGGCATTATGCTTCATAGGCAAGCCCTGCTTTGAACATTTGTAAAAAGATCCATTGAGTCCATTTATAGTAATCAGGATCGGTAGTATTTATTTCTTTATCCCAATCATAAAGTGCGCCAATTTCTTGTAACTGTTTTTTAAAATGAGCAATATTGGTAGCGGTGCTTATCTTTGGGTTGAATACCTTTTTTTATCGCATCATTTTCTGCTGGAAGTCCAAATGCATCCCAACCCATGGGATGCAGAATATTATATCCCTCAAGCCATTTGATACGTGTATATACATCCGATAAAACATAGCCACGCCAGTGCCCTACATGCAGACCACTACCTGATGGATACGGGAACATATCAAGACAATAAAATTTTTTTCCGTTATTGTTGTTTTTGATTGATTTGTTCGCGTTGCTCATCTTTGATAACCTTTGGAATTTGCTGATAAAAATTATTATATAGTATTAATGTAGTGTTTTTTGGTTAAAAAAGTAAGCGGGACGCAAAAAAAACCCCAAAATTAATTAGGGGTTTTAAATTGATCTTAGGTTTTTTTTACTGTAAGTATTAAAGGTTTCAGCTAAGCCGGTAAAATTGGTTGTTATTTTCTATAAGGTTGTATTGCTAGTTCAAGTCCTAAGACATGTAAAACTGATCGTAGGCTTGTCAATTTAGGATTACCTTTATTCGATAGCATACGATATATATTTTCTCGATTAAGTTGTGCTTGTCGAGCTACAGAAGACATGTCACCATTTTGTGCTTCCATAACTTCTTTTAATGCAAGTAAAAATACACGTTGATCTTCGTCTGTTAATGCTTCATTGAGGTATGCGAGTGCTTCTTTTGGGTCTTGTAATTTATTGAGTAAATATTCTTGAAAGTCTTTATGTTTTTTCATATTTTTTTATTCCTTAAATGTGCGCCAGTAGAGTTTTGCTTTAATGATATCCTTAGCTTGACTTCCTTTGTCTCCACCAATTAACAATACAATTAAAGTAATTTCTTTTTTTCCTAAATAAATACGGTATCCTGGACCATAATCTACTCTGAGCTCTAGGATGCCTTCTCCGTTTTTGATCAGCTTGCAATCGCCAAAATTGCCAAGTTTTACTCGAGCTAGCCGTGAAAAAATGATGGCTCTAGTTTTTGTATCAAGTTGATTAAGCCATGAAGTAAAGGGTTCTTTTCCTGTGCTAGTTGTATAAGTGATAATTTTTAATATACTCATAGTATATAGTGTAGTTTAAAAGCAACATATAATCAATATTTTTTTGTTTATTGTTGTTGTACAGTTTCTTTAATTTTTGTTAATAGGCTAAATATAAGGTATTCGAGATAACCTTTGGAATTTGCTGATAAAAATTATTACTTACTATTAATGTAGTTTTTTTTGGTTAAAAAAGTAAGTGAAACGTAAAAAACTTGCGGTAAAGATGAGTAGGTTTTTGTCGTTGACAAATGAGATTGCTTAACTATACTACAATGTAAAAAATGTATGTTAAAGTTCAACTAGGGAAAGTATAGAGCATGAAGAAATTAATTAAATTCAATTGTCTATTAATTTCTATTCTTTTTTATTCATATAATAGTATTCAACCTACTGAAAAGATAATTACTGAAGCACAACCTGTATTATTGTCTTCTTTTAAGTCTGCTATTAAACAGCATGGTTTTTGTGCTAACACGCTTGTACAAACATCTTTTGGATATAAAGAAATTAAAGAGCTTACGCAAAATGATGTTGTTATTGATTGTAATGGAGAAGAAAAGAAAATCATTGCCATCACAAAACATTATGTAAATCGGTATATCAAATTTATTGTAGGCGATACGACCATTTGTACAGGATGCGATCAACTTTATTATAAATTTCCAGGTATTTGGATTGCGGCATAAGAAATTAAAACGGGAGACGTATTATTTAATTATGCTAATGAATCTTGTTTAGTCGCCCATGTAGAATTAATTCATGAAGATGAATTGCTTTATTGTCTTACAGTAGAAGGTCATATTTTTTGTATAGCGCCACATGGCTTGTGCATACACAATGTTGAGGCGCCTATTTTAGGTTTTGTTAGTATTTGTTTGGGAAATATAACAGTAATAAATCCTATTATAACAACTATTGGCGCTACTATTGCTTTTTCTGTCATTGCACATAAAGCTTATCAAGCATACATACAACAATATTCAGATAGTGGTCAAGAAGTTGTATTGCCTACAGATGTAATATGTGCAGAACGTTTTTATTATATTCAAAGGTCAACGGTTTTAGAGGAAATAAAACAAGAACTTCTGTGTATCAAAAATGGTTTAAAGAATATTAAATTTTTGTGTGGTGCTGATTCAGCAAGTTTTACTTATCTATTTTTACAAGAAAATAGTTCTCAAAATATTTATAGGCACAATCAACAATTAAAAATTTTGGCTAAAGATGAATCATTGTTATCTGATAAACAAAAAGAAAATCTTAGGGCGTTGCGAGAATTTGATCTTGAATGTTTTGAACAAGAAATTATACATCTTCAATGTACTCTTGCATTACATGTTGATGAACTTATACAGCAAATAGATGATGTTTGTGATGAATATAACAAAGCGAAAGAACAAATAAATAATGCTGCAACTTTGTGGAATAATAATCGTAATAACATAACCTATGATATAGCATTACAGGCGTATAAAACGAATCTTTTACAAGAGCATTTACTTGCTAATTTTAATCAAAGACTTAATGAGTTAAAAATGGTAGCTCAGTATTATGCGAGCTGTACGAACATCACGTGTATAAAACAGAGTACAAATATCATTGAGAGTTTAGAAAAATTAGCTCCTGTGATCATTGAATATGATCAGTGGGTTACAATGGAAAAATTACGTATTACTACAAACATTAATGTGATAGAAGAGCATTTTGCATATCAAGGTGTCTCAATTTCTCATCTTAAAGATGGAATAAAAAATGAACTTGCAAAAAATCGTAATAGACGTAATGATCAGGTCATTGCTGAGGCCAAAAATAAATTAGTAAAAATTGTTGCGGCTTCTGGTAGTCCAAAGAAAGATCCTGAAGAAGAAGATGATGATGATTCTAATAACAAAAGAATAATAAATAAAATTACCAAAACTGAATTTTTTAAAAAAGTTAAAGATAAGTATGAACATTATAAAGATAGTATTTATAGAAGAAAAAAAAATGCTCAAGGGATTGAAAATGCAGAATATCTTCAATGGGATCATGTGCACGGTGATATTGAAGCATATAATAAGGCTGGACGTCATATAGGTTCAATTGATCCAAAAACTTTAAGATTATATAAAGGTCCAGTCTTAGGAAGAGAGTTTTCATTTAGGTAAAAATAGATTAAGGAAATAGGTGAATAAAACAATTCATTGCTGTGAATTAATGGATCTTTTTTTAGAGGATCAAAGAGTGCCAATATTATATCTAGCAAAATATCGAGAATACAATATTCCTCTATTATATAAAAATAAAGTTACAGCTTTGCAGGGCATAATGTATTGTCCCTGGTGTAGTAAAAAATTACCTGAGCGATTACGTGATAAATGGTTTGAAATTCTTGAAAAAGAATATAATCTTGACGATCCATGTAGAGAAGAACAAGAAAAATTTATACCAAAAGAATTTGAAACTGATGAGTGGTGGAAAAAACGAGGTTTATAAATGATCAATTTAGATTCCTAATGCTCTATATCATACAAAAATTGGTAATTCTATTAAGAGTAAAGCTCCATCAAACGGACAACTTGCTTTAGATAATTGAAAATAGAGAATTGCAGCGGAAGAATATGAATTTTTATAAATAGCAAAGTTCTGAAAGTTTACCCGATCTAATTGTTTCTTGCGCTTGTTTTAACCCAATCTTCACTTCGTTTTTATTGGGTACCCATTGAAAGAAACTGAAGATGCGGAATTGCTGACGAGTGCCCGGGAAATGAAAAAAATTATCGGGCTATTTTAATGGCCTATGCTAAAGATGTTATTTTTGATTGATTTGTTCACGTCGCTCATCTTTGATAACCTTTGGAATTTGCTGATAAAAATTATTACATAGTATTAATGTAGTGTTTTTTGGTTAAAAAAGTAAGCATGATCTGTTTTATTTTGAAGATAATTTAGACAATGATTCTGCGGATAGCATGGATAGTTGTTTTCTGCTTAATGCAAGGTCTATGAAAGTTTCTCCGCTCTTATTTTTAATTGTTGAATCGGTCTTTGGATGACGTAATAATTTTTCAATTGTTTCTATATCGTTACAGTCACTAGCAAAATGTAATAGGGTGTCGCCATAATGATTGCATGGTTTATTTGGATTAAAACTTTCATGTTTTATAAATGCGTTTATAGTGGCAGCATAATTATCATTTTCTCTTGTCTTTTTTTCCACTGTGATTGCATAAGCTATTGGAGTATATCCGTCTGCTGCTTTATCGTATATTGTGAGGCCTGGAATGCTTAATGAAATTTTTAGAGTTTCTGGATTATGATATTCTGCAGCTTTATGCATGATTGTACAATTATCATATGATGATACTTTCTTTGAAGTATAAATGGTAGAGTGTCCTTGATGAAAAATTAGATTAGCAATGGGGAGAAGTTCAGCATCAATCATTTTTTCGAGTGTATATGTTGTATCATCAAGGATGCCATATTCTTTAAGAGGAAGAAGGTTATTATTTGTTTGCTTTTTGCTATAAATAGTTATAAGGGGCAAGTTTTTTGTTTCTAAAAATTTTTGAAAAAAGTCTTTTACTTTACCTATTTCATTTTCAATATAGTTTGGCTTAATTCGTTTTAGAAGACAATAAAATCCTATAGAATTGCCATTTTGCGCATACTGCACTAATGTTTTGATGTAATCGGTTACAAGTACATCATAACCGAGTTCTTTATAAAACGATTTACATGTTAAGGCAAGCTGTAAATAATCTTTCTCTGATAAAAATTGTCCAATTTCCATAAAAATTTCTTTGGGTAAAATAATATAATTATTATTTTCCATACATAAATTTTGCAATGAGATAAAAGAAAAAAAAGCAATAACTGAGATATGTAATTTTATAGACAACATAATGAAGCTTTCTGTTAGAAACTTTAAACCTATTACCTTTTATGATAACAATATTTAATTTTTTATCAAATTATTCTAATTAAAATTTTTTGTTATAATAAAGCGATAAATAATTGGACATTTTTATGTGTTATTGATAAAAAAAGTAAGTGGAATGCAAAAAAACCTCCTGAAATTAATCAGGAGGTTAAATATTTATTTTTATGTGGGATTTATTGTTGTCGTGCTGTTTCGTTGATTTCTGTTAATACTCCAAATGCTACATAACCAACTAAAATTGCAAGATCGCGTAGTGCGATATCATACATGCCGCCAATGGTTAATAAATTGATAATAACCACTCCAATCCATGCAGCAACTAAATATGCACCAAAGCGAGTGTATTTACTTAAAATGATAATTCCAGCAATTATTTCTATAATGCCAACAATGGGAATTATGTGAGTGGCAATTGCTGATGGAAGATGGGATGTTATCGTTGGACTAACATAGATATTCCAATCAACAATATAAAAGAAGAATTTATCAAGACCAATGACTATTGGTACAAGGCCATAGATATATTTTAATGCATCGATAAGGATGTTAAATTTTCTTTCATCAATAATCATCATAGTGATATTTCCTTTTTATATTTTTTAGTTTACTGTTTTTATCTATACCATAGGCAACGGAGTAATTGCCAATCTTTTTATGTGATTTATACTAAAAGGTAATAATGATAAAGGGAATGCTATGAAAATTATACGAGATAAAGTGACTCTTGATGAGCTAAAAGAGATGTCAAAAAAAATGAGTGATGATATTGTAAAAGCTGTTGTTGATGTTGAAAAACACATTATGGTAATAGATGCTGGTATGCATGCAGATGAGGAAATGTTGCTATTGGAGGAAGAAGAATCAAAACAAGAAAATTTGTGGGGTATTAATCTTCATCCATATAAACCGATTGATAAATGGATTGAATTTGATTCGATGATTAATGTGCGCCCTTCTTTTGGTAATAGAACTCGTGGAGTTGATGATGTTCATATGCAGGAAAAAATAAAAAAAGTAGTTAATGCATTGGTGGAAAGATGATTATACATAAAACTCTTGCGGGTGGACGATGGAATGAGCTTTCAGTCATTGAGCAGATGGCAAATGTTGGATGTGATATTGAAAGAGCAATTAGTTGGAGAAATAAAGGTGATTTAGAATATAGCCGCAATGCCTTTTATAGAGCTCTTGAATTATTACAATTTACTATTGCCGATCCAAAAAATAAAAAGCGATTAAAAGAGTTATGTCGTGCCAAAGAAGTTCTCGTAGATTATTTTGTTTATGATAATGAATATTCATCTACGGATGAAGCATGGCAAAAATATTTTTTTAATTTTAATTATATGTATGCATTGGCAAAAGGAAAATAAATTAAATGGCACAAATAAATAGAGCGCAACAGAGTAATAAGCAAACGCATGATGAACAGATTCTTGTTGTACGGCGTACCCATCTTTTTTCAGCATTGTCGCCGGCGTGGCACGGATTAAAGGAAGTGAATTTTGATCATTATATGCATATTATAAATCATAAAAAAGAGTTTCATCCTCGTTCATTGATGGAAATAGATCCTGTATACAAACAAATTATTCCCTATCTTATTTTTGAACACAACAACCATTATTTTTTGATGCAACGCAAATCGACAGCCTCAGAAAATAGACTTGCTAATAAATTAACGCTTGGTATTGGTGGACATATTCGTCAAGAAGACATGCAAGAAGATTCATTGTTTGCATGGGCGGAGCGTGAATTTCATGAAGAGGTACATTATGAAGGAAATCTTACGGTTAAGCCATTAGGGATTCTTAATGATGATTCTAATGATGTTGGCAAGGTGCACATTGGCTTTGTATTTTTACTAAGAGGTGATCGGTCTGAAATTAGCGTTAAATCAGAGTTAAAAAGTGGTATTTTAGTATCATTAGCTGAGTGTGTAGCGCAGCGGGAAAATATGGAATCGTGGAGTCAGTTTGTCGTTGATTTTTTACAGAAAAAATAAAGTTCGAGAAGGTTAAAGAGTAAGATTATGGGAAGAGATGTATTAGATTTAAGTAAATTACTCAAAGCACAAAATACATTTGAGCGATTTCGTCAGGATATGCTTGACGATAGGGATCAAGCGGGAGCTGTTCAAGCATTTGAATTTTGTTATGAGTTAGCATGGAAAATTATGAAACGTTATTTGGCAATTCAAGGGGTGGAGGTGGAATCTCCGCGAGATACAATTCGTAAAGCTGCTCTTGAAAAGTTAATTGATGATCCTGAAATATGGTTTGATTTTCAAGAAAAGAGAAATCTTACTGTTCATACTTATGAACAAGAAAATCTTGATGCTATTGTAGCGATTTTTGATTTATTTTCTGTCGAGCTTGCTAAATTAATTCAGCGATTGCAGGTATAAATATGGTTTATATGGAGCTTCGTCATTTAGAGATTGTTAAAGCGATTTTAAAAAAATATCCGTATACTTTTTATGCTTTTGGTTCGCGCGTAAAAAAAACGCACAGACAATTGTCTGATTTAGATATATGCTTTATGGATAATATACCAGGGAATATTCTTTCTCATATTCGTGAGGATTTTGAACAATCAGATTTGCCGTTTACGGTAGATATTGTTGATTGGAATAATTGTGATGAGAAATTTAAAGCACGCATAGAACCCGAATTAATAGTTATTTAAATGTGTAAAATTTTGTTTGGAGTATTTCATGTCAGATGCAGCAACGACAATAGAAGCATTAAAAAATTCTGTTAAAAAATTTGTGGAAGATCGTGAGTGGCAACAATTTCATAGTCCAAAGAATTTGAGTATGGCGCTTGCATCAGAAGCGGCAGAAGTTATGGATCTTTTTTTGTGGTGTGATAATGATGCATCGTATGAAGAGTTACAAAATCGTAGACAAGAAGTTGAAGATGAAATTGCTGATGTTGCAACGCTTATATTGGCGTTTTGTGTGCGTCATAATATTGATTTAAGTAAAGCTATTGATCATAAGCAGATTGAGCAAGCGAAGAAGTATCCGATTGAAAAATGTAAAGGAAAGAGTTTGAAATATGATCAATATTAAGAATTAAGAGAAGACCCCAACTTTGGTTGGGGACCCAACCTTCATAAGAATTACGGTTTTTAATGTAGGTGGTAATCTTGTAACAACCCCCTGCACCCAATGCTGTCAACTTAAGAAAATAAAATCATATTTTCATGTTTTTTTATTAAATTAATTTCATTATTCCCCGCCGTTCGCCCTGAGTTTTTTTGCCTCAAAAAAGTATCGAAGGGTGTGATTTTATAACATTTTAATATTGTAGTTTTTTTGATATTAATATGAGTTTAAATATGAATAAATTACAACATCATATTTTAAAAAAATATTTTTATATTGCACCCTTCGATACTTTTTTGAGGCAAAAAAACTCAGGGCGAACGGCGGGAAGACACGATTTTTATAATATGAAAATACAAATATATTATCTTAAGTTGATAGCATTGCCCCCTGCACTCCCATACACAAACGTTCCCTTTGATCCCTTATCGAGTTAAAAACCCTTACGCCGATAACTTAGAAAGACTTATTATCGGGAAGCCCATGTCCATAAGAATGGCCAGAACTTCGGTTTAACTCGACATGTATTTACCTATAAAATTTTAATTGAATTAGTACATGTCGGGCTGTAGTGAGGTTCTAGCGCTTCTTAGCGATATGGGCCTCCCAATAATGAGTCTTTCGAAATTATTGGCGTAAGGCTTACAGCTCGATAAGGGATCAAAGGGAACGTTTGTGTATGGGGGTGCAGGGGGTTGTTACAAGATTACCCCCTGCATTAAAACCGTAATTCTTATGAAGGTTGGGTCCCCAATCTTAATTGGGGTCTTCTCTTTTTCTTACTTCTTAATTTCTTCTTTTTCTTAATTCTTCTTCTTTTTCTTTCCTCTTCTTTCCTCTTTTTCCTCTTGATCATCACATAGTGAATTATGCTTTTCCACTGCTTGATTAATTGCATCATTGATATGTTTCTGTGTAATCATTTGATCTATGCTTGCATATGCTTTTTTATGTATTGCATGAATCATATCTTTTATTTCTGCGTGTGATAGTCCTGTTGCTTGTTCTACCATCACATCAATGGCAGCACAATCGAGAAGTTTGTGTGCAACGTTAACAAATTTTCTATTATTGGTAGATTTATTAAATAAGAGTTTTTCAGTATATAAATTAATAAGTTCTTTACGTGTTTCAGCGCTTGGCAATGGCATTAATATACGATCCTGAAAGCGTCTTCCCATTGCACTGTCTATTACGTAGGCATGATTTGTTGCGGCGATAAGCATAAAGGTACTATTGCCATTTCCCGTGAGGGCTAGTAGGTGGCTTAAAACTTTATAATGATCAGAGTCAGGATCTAACGTATCGCGATCAACAAAAAGAGCATCCGCCTCATCAATAAATAAAATCATACCATAAGCGCTACGACGTGCCATACCCATAATATTGTTAACGTATTTAACTCCCGCAACGCCAGATTGCAATAATGATGCAGCGGTTGTTGCAACAAAATCCATATTAACGTGATCAGCAAGTACGCGTGCAAATAATGTTTTACCTGTTCCTGGTTTTCCATGAAGAAGTAAGTTGTCATAGTGCATTTTATTATGTTTGTTTTTTCTTTTTTTGTTGTGAGCTTTGATGATTCTTGTTTTGTCTTCAATTTCTGTTAACCGTTCTTTAACGGTTAAGTCAAAAATCATTGGAGGTGATGTATATCCATTCCACCACCGTTTTACTCGGTCCCAACGGCCATAGGTACTATTAGGTAATAAAATAATTGGTTTAGGATGCAGTATTTTATATGAAACGAGATCCCACAAAAATCTTGTCAGATAATAACCAGTTGCGCTTACTGCCAATGATAAGGCGGTAAGTCCACCAAATTGAAATACATTACGAGGGTTAATAGCTGAGCCAACAAATCCCCTAAATGTTGTGCTGAGTTCGTGAAAAAATGTTGTATGTGCTTGTGTATTAAAACTGTGAGTAGCTTCACCTAAGTTTTTAGCAAGGCCTTTCATTCCACGTTTCATATCATTGCCATATTCATCTCCACCAACAGTGTTGGCAAAAGAGTTTGCGCCTGATGAAAATAAATCTCCTATGCCAAGACCAAGTTCATTGCCAATGTTTCTCAGGTCTTTGCCTATGGAGCTAAAATCAGTTTGAATTTTTATAGGGGTGGAGGTATCAAGTTTTATGGTAAAAGGAGTAAAGAGAGAGGGTGTGCGATCTGCAGCGTTAGCTATGCATGAGCAGAAGAAGGTATAAAATAAAATATAAGTGAGCATGGATAGTAATAATGTAGTCATAAAAGAATGCTTGTCCCTATCAAGTGAAAATAAGATAAAAAAATATAAATACCCCTATAAATATAATTATATAGAGGTATTTATATCTGTCAAAAGTCTAAAATTTATAAATCAATTAATTCTTATTGATTTTTTGTTCAAGTAGTTTTTTATCTTCTTCCAGTGCTTGTTTTTTTTCTATTGCTTCTTGAACGGCGCTTTGTATATGCACGATGGTAATCATACCTGTTTTTGTAGCGCATGCTTTTTTGTGCATTGCAACTACCATGTCTTTTATCTCAGCGTGAGATAAGCTATTTGTTTGATCTACGATGTTATTAATCATAGTAGGTGTTAATAGTTTTTTTGCTGTCTCAACAAATTCTTTGTTGTTTTCTTTGATATTAAATAACAGTTGTTCGCTATAAAGAACGAGGAGTTTTTGGCGTGTTACGGTATCTGGTAGTGGCATTAATATACGATCTTGGAAGCGGCGGCCCATTGCTTGATCCATAACATATGCGTGATTGGTTGCAGCTACCAACATAAATTTATTGCTGCCAGTACCTGTTAGTGCTAATATATGATTTAATACTTTGTAATGATCAGATTCAGGGCTTAGTGTATCACGGTTTACAAAGAGTGCATCAGCTTCATCAACAAAAATAATTACTCCATATTTGCTTTTGTTAGCCATGATGAGAAGCTCGTCAAAATATTTAATTCCCTCAACGCCTGATTGTAATAATGAAGCTGCAGTAACAGGTAAAAAATCCATATTTGTTTTATCTGCTAATATTTGTGCGAATAATGTTTTACCCGTACCAGGTTTACCATAAAGAAGGAGATTGTCATAGGTAGTTTTTTTACCTTTGCGGATATGGTCACGAATGTTTTTTGTTTTTTCTTCAATTTCTATTAAGCGATCTTTAACTTGTTGATCAAAAAGCATTGTAGGAGATTCGTATCCTGAGCGCCAACGGCTGATTCGATCCCAACGACCATATTTTGAGCAAGGTAGTAAAATTTGTGGCTTTGGAGTAAGTAGTTTTTTTTCTAAAACATTCCAGAAGACGCGACTGCCATAGAGGCCAACTAGAGGTAATGCTATTCCTACTGCAAGAGGAGCGCCAAATCGAAAAGCATTTTTAAAATTGAAAACTGATGAAATGGCATTTCCAGACATTCTATCTATCTGGGGCAATACATATTTATTTAATCCATTGGCGAATTCTTCCGTTGCAATACCCATGGTTTTTGTTGCTTCAGCGGAAGCTGCTTTCATTTCTTTACGTAATTCCTCGTCGCTTAGTTCATTATTAATTTGTTGTATGATTTCTTTTGTAGTATTTCCTATAGCGCTTGTTGTTTTTTTAATATTGCCTTGAAATTCTTTATCTGTTATTGCGTCAACTAATTCACCAGATGTTTGTCGGAGAATATCCTTTGTGGTATCGCCTATAAGTTTTGAGCTTGCGCTTGTTGTTTCTTTAATATTATTTTGAAATTCTTTATCCTTAATTGCATCAGCGAGTTCGCCGCTTCCTTGTCGAAAAAAGTTTTTAAAGAAGTTTCCTATTGCATTGCTAAAGCTGGCATCATTAGTTGTCCCTGCAATTCCTTCTACTATTCCTGTTAAAATATTTTGAGTGGTATTTTTGCTTATCCCGCCTAATTGCTCTTCTAAGTTGCTGAAGTCAAATTGGACAGTTCTTTTTTGTGAAGCTTGTATAAAAGAAGTGCTACTGATTGTAAGCGATAGTATTATAGCATGGTGAAAATGGTTCTTTTTCATGAGGTCCTTTATTGAATTAAAAAACAAATTGAAGGGTGATTTCTGTAGTGATTTTATTTATTATATTTAATTCTATATTATTGTTTCGATCTGTCAATATTTTTATTTTAAATTTGTAGCATTATAACGGGCTTTTGGTATGTTTTTCTGATTAAAAACTCGTTAATATTGCAAGTTGAAGGAAAAAACGTCCCACAAGATTTTTGATATTGCGGGGCCTAATTATTTTATTGGATATTTTTTTTGTCTTTTTTATATGCTTGTTTTTTTTCAATTGCTTCATCAGTGGCGCTTTGTACGTCTTGTATGATGAGTGAGCGATTATTCAATTCTGCTTTATCGCGCATTGCTCCAATCATATCTGCAATTTCAGCATGAGAAAGACCTGCAGTTTTAGTAGCAATTTCTGTAATAAGCGGTGGAGTAAATAATGCTTTTGCAGCCACGACGAATTGTGCATTTGTCTGTTTTTCATTAAATAATATTTGTGAAATATACAAAATAATAAGATCGATACGTGTTGATGTATCAGGAAGAGGCATTAATACATGATCTTGGAATCGACGTTCCATAGCAGGATCTAAAAGATATGCGTGATTGGTAGCAGCAATTATCATAAATGTATCACTTCTGCCATCGATGATTGATAGTATATGGCTGAGTACTTTATAGTGTTCGGAATCTGGGCTAATGGTAGTACGGTCAGTAAATAACGCATCTGCTTCATCAATGAAAATAATTGTTCCATATGTACTATTGTTTGCCATATTAACGAGTTCGTCAAAATATTTGATTCCTTCAACACCTGCTTGTAGTAAGGAAGCTGCAGTAACAGGGAGAAAATTCATATCTGTTTTTTCAGCTAATGTACGTGCAAATAATGTTTTACCGGTTCCTGGCTCACCATGCAATAATAAATTTGCATAGGTTCGTTCTTTACCGCCTTTTATAAGATCATGTAAAGAAGAAGTTTTTTTCTCAATTTCTATTAAACGGTCTCTTGTTTTTTGATTAAAGATCATTTCTTGAGGTTTAGTTCCTGACCACCAATGGCGCAATCTATCTATTTTGCCATAAACTGGCTTTTGTTTTTTGATTAAAATAGCAGGCTTTGGGATGAGAATATCACGTCTGATTACTTCGAGTCCTATTTTTGTTCCTTGCATAGCTATAATGCCCACAAGTGGTGGTATTGTTAAATGAACTCCGCGATAAACGGCTGAAAGTATGGCAAGCGCTTTGTCCTTCTTTGAGCCTTGCGCTAGTTGTTTTTCTTTATCTGGAGCCTCAGCCCATCTGAACCAGGTGATTCTTATACCGTCTTGAATGAATTTAACTAGATCGGCTAATGATTTTGATAGTGCTGTTTCTGGTTGGCTGACTATTTCTATTTTTACGGGAGATTTTTGTTGAGGAAAAATGCCCCAAGTAGGACTTAAAGAGAATAATAAAGCACTATTTATGATAATGGCGTATAATTGACGTTTTTTCATATAAAATCCCTGTTAATTTACAACAAATTGAAATTTTAACACCGAGGGCAACTCTATTTTATGTATAATGTAAGTATATATTATTGTTGCAATTAGTCAATAAGCTTAATGGCCTTTGGCAGGCTATTTTTGATCGGCTTGTATTTTTTTTTATCTGATTGATATGATAAGAGCATGTACGACCAACAAAAATTAACATGAAAGTTGTAACTCCTATGATATATATGAGTGATGATCTTAAGCGTATAGATGAAAAAAAGAGACTACTTGATGCGGTACGGCCCATTCCTGCTGCGCTTGTGCGCAATTTACAAGAGTGGTTTGCTATTGAGTTTACGTATACATCAAACGCGCTAGAAGGAAATACGCTGTCTTTTAGCGAAACAGCGATGGTAGTGGAAAAAGGTATTACCGTTGGAGGTAAAATGATACGTGAACACCTTGAAGCTATTAACCATGCTCAGGCAATTGATTTTATTGAAAGTCTTACTTATAAACAACGCTCTGATTTGGCTCTTGATGATATTTTGGCTATTCATAAAATAGTGCTGCAGAAGATAGACGATATGAATGCAGGGGTGTTTTGTAAGGGAACATTGGTTCCCTTGCTAATGGAATTTGTGGAATGGTTACAGAATGCATCTGAGCACCCTATTATTATTGCAGCGTTAGCGCATTATAAGTTGATGGTTGTTCAATATGATTTAGTGGCTTGCCCGCCGAAGCTTTATGCGAAGGAGGGGCGTACTGCACGTTTGTTGATGAATTTATTGCTTTTACAGGTGGGTTATCCGTTGGCAATTATAAAAAAAGAACAGCGCAATACATACATTAATGCAATTGAACATGCACGTAAAACTGATGATTTTACTAATTTTTATGAAGTTATTTTACAAGCCGTTGAATATACTTTGGATAGTTATTTACAGGCAATTAAGGAGTCTGATTTATCATGAATTATTTTTTTTATCTTAAAAGGCAGTTGTTTAGTTTTGCATTAATTTTTTTTATGATTATTTGTTTAGCGTTAAAAAATGGAAGGCGAAGTTCTTTTTGTAGTTTGCCGGTAGAATTTGTTATTGCATTATCGGTTGCATACATTTTTGGTGGAGCGTATATACGTTTTTTAACCGATGAAAATCATTGTGATGAACATGATATATTAGATGAAGAATAAAAAAAGAGCTCCAAGAAAATTGGAGCCCTTTTGATTTCTATAGTATTATGTTTAGTTCATTTCATTTATGCTGCTCATATTTAGCTCGTTAGGAGCTGTCTTTCATTATAATTTTGATTTTACATATGCCTTAATAAATGGTATTATCTCGCATGGTAATTATGCAAAAATAATCAACAGGAGATAGTATTCATCATGTTTACATAACAGTTCATTTTTAAGTCATTAATTTATATTTATTGTTATACGTTTCTTATATTATTATCGAGGATTTTTTATGAAAAAGGTTTTATATCTATTATTACTTACATGTTCTATTTTTTCTATGCAATTGAATACAATAAAACACAATTGCCTTAAAATAAAAAATATTCATCACAAATTGGTCAAACACCATTTGCCAAAATTTAATGACACAAAAGAACATAAAACTAAAATATCAGACAAAAAATCAATTGATTATAGAGAAGATCTCATTGATTCATCTTCAATTTTTGCTTCTCAATCATTGGGAGAAATAAAACTATTTCACAATGAAAAAGGTTTTCATATTCTGCACAACAATGAAATTCATCAACCAGCATTAATTGATAAAATAGTTTGTAAAGCAACACCATTACAAATAAAAGATTTTCAAAAGGTAAACAAAGGATATCTTCATATCAACCAAATGGCTGATGGTAAATTCGAAATCAAGGTTATGGATCGTTTGCCTGGTGGTGGGCCTGTTTTTGGTGCGATAGCCTATTGGGTAACTAAATCACTTTGTTATGGAACAGCAATAGCTGCTACAGGAGCGGTTATAGTTGGAACTGGAGGAGCTGCTGTTGCTGGTAGTATGGCGATTGCCGGAGCAGTAGGAGTTGCTGCCCCAGCTGTAGGAGCAGGAGTAGGCGCTGGAATGGTTGCAGCAGGAGTTATACAAGCAGGATTAGCTGGAGAAGCTGCAGTAATAACTGCAGGTGTTGTTAGTAGTATTGGTGGTATTGGCGGAACTATAACAGCAGTAGAATCAGCATCAGCAAGCGTTGGTCTATTGTTTAGTCTTATTCCTTTTTTACCATAAAGCATAAAGCACTATGCGTTATATAGATTGTGTTAAAGAGCAATTAAAAATTGTCGTAGCAGGACTTTTCTCAGGAATTGTTACCTATAACATCGCATGCCATTTTAAATGGAGAGAGCCATATGCTTTATCTATTGGAGATATTGCATGGTATGCATTGCTTGCGCTATGTTTTGTTATTGGTGGGTCTTGTGCGCGATACTTTAAGAAATGAGTTCATAAAAAGAACCATTCTCCTACACAGATAGAGAGGATAGTGGAAGAATTAGTAGTATGATGTATTATTTTGGATGTGATGAGAGAGAAGTTGATACTAAAAAAAGAAACAGGGCTCTATAACAAAATAGAGTCCTGTTTCTTTTTTTAGTGCGTTATGCAAAATTAGTACATTCCGCCCATTCCACCCATGCCGCCCATATTTGGCATTGCAGGAGCTTCTTTTTTATTTTCTTCTGGAATATCGCAGATGGTTGCTTCTGTTGTCAGAAGAAGTCCTGCGATTGATGCTGCATGTTGAATTGCTGAACGAGTTACTTTTGCAGGATCAATGATACCTGTTTCAACCATATCAACATATTCACCTTTTTTAGCATCAAAACCAATGTTGCCTGTTTCAACTTTTACTTTATTAACAATAACTGATGCTTCATAGCCAGCGTTTGATACAATGACTACGTAATGGTTCTTCAAGTGCACGGCGTACAATTTGTGCACCAAGGCGCTCGTCACCTTCAAGGTGTAATTCATCAACTGCTTTTTGTGCACGAATTAATGCAACGCCACCACCAGCAACAATGCCTTCTTCAACTGCGGCACGAGTTGCATGGAGCGCGTCTTCAATGCGGTCTTTCTTTTCTTTCATTTCAGTTTCAGTTGCTGCACCAACTTTGATAACTGCAACACCGCCAGCAAGTTTTGCAAGCCGTTCTTGCAGTTTTTCTTTATCATAATCAGAGGTGCAATGTTCAATCTGAAGACGTAATTGTGCTACGCGTCCTTTGATGCTGTCTGGGCAACCTTGGCCTTCAATGATCGTGCAATTATCTTTGGTTACAACGACTCGTTTTGCAGTGCCAAGATCGTGTAAGTTGAATGTTTTCAAGTTTTAAGCCAAGATCTTCTGAAATAAGTTTGCCACCGGTAAGAATTGCAATATCTTCAAGCATTGCTTTACGGCGATCGCCAAATCCAGGAGCTTTAACTGCAGCAACATGTTGAGTACGCCACGTAGTTTATTCACTACCAAGTGTTGCAAGCGCTTCACCTTCAACATCTTCAGCGATGATGAGCAATGAGCGGCCAGTTTTTGCAACTTGTTCAAGAATTGGGAGCAAACTTTTCATGCTGGTGATTTTTTTTTCAACAATCAGTAAGAATGGATTTTCAAGCGTTGCTTCTCATCTTTTCTTGCATTGGTAACAAAGTACGGAGAAAGATATCCGCGATCAAATTGCATGCCTTCGACAACATCCAATTCGTCTTTCATACCTTTTGCTTCTTCAACGGTGATAACACCATCTCGCCCAACACGTTCCATTGCTTGTGCAATAAGATTGCCAATAGCTTCATCAGAATTTGCTGAAATAGTGGCAATTTGTTCAATTTCTTTTTTATCAGATACTGGCGCATGAGCTTTTTTTGATCGTATCAACAACAGCTTCAACAGCTTTATCAATACCGCGCTTTAATTCCATTGGATTTGCGCCGGCAGTGACAAATTTATTACCTTCTCTGAAATATTGCTTGCGCAAGTACGGTTGCGGTTGTTGTTCCATCGCCAGCAATGTCTGCAGTTTTGCTTGCAACTTCACGCACCATTTGTGCGCCCATATTTTCAAGTTTATCTTCGAGAGTTCGATTTCTTTTGCTACGGTAACACCATCTTTAGTGATCGAAGGTGCGCCAAATGAGCGTTCAAAAACAACATTACGTCCTCATGGCCCGAGAGTGACTTTAACTGCATCGGCAAGGGTATCAACACCTTTACGGATTTTTTCACGCGCTTCTGCGCCAAAAACGATTCTTTTTGATGACATGATTTTATTACTACCTTATGGTAAAAAATTGTTATTGTTCAACAACACCAAGTATATCATCTTCTCGAATAATGATATGATCTTCTCCAGCTTCTGTCCCTGCATACTTCCCAAAATAGATAATATCATCAACCTTAACTGAGAGAGGTAATATTTTATCTTCGTGTATACGGCCGGCTCCGACGGCGACGATAATGCCTGTTTGGGATTTTGGTTTTGCAGCATCAGGAATATAGATTCCTGAAACTGTTTTTTCCTGATTAGCAAGGCGTTTTACCAGAACTCGATCGCCAAGAGGGCGAAGTTTTTGGAACATAGGTTCTCCTTAAAAATAATGAATCGTACATTACTATGTAAGTATAGATTAAAAACGATAAAATTCAAATTATTTTTACATTTAAGGACTCATATTCTTTATATATTCATTATCTGATTGTGCTGAAAAATCTTTAATTAGAAGGGTTTTTTTAATAAAAAAAAATAAAAATTTTTCATATCAAACTTTATATATGTGCACTCATATTATTGTATATGATTATTGTTATATTTTAATTTATTCAAGACTGTTAGTATAGTAATAAAAAATATTTTTTATTATAAAAAAGGAAAATTGTTAATGACACATATTTATCCATCTCTTATGGCCGCGGATCAATTGAATCTGGAAAAAGAGATACAAAATTTAAAAAATTATTGCGCAGGTTTTCATCTTGATGTTATGGATAATCATTTTGTCCCTAATATAACATGGGGGGTTGCGACTATTAATGCAATTGCATTGATAGCTGATGTGTGGGTGCATTTAATGATTGATAACCCAATTGATTTTTATCAGCAATTGATCTTACGCGCGGATACTCTTGTCTCTTTTCATATAGAATCAGATATTGATTTTATTGAAACAATAAAAATAATAAAAGAAAAAAAACATAGGTTGAGCATAGCAATAAGTCCAAAAACGCCAATTTCACGACTTGTTCCTTTTTTTAATATTGTAGATCAAGTTTTATTGATGTCGGTTGATCCTGGCTTTTCTGGGCAGGCATTTTTAATAAACTCTCTGGATCGTCTTTCTGAACTGTTTGCATATCGTCAGAGGCATAATTGTTCCTTTAGGATTGGTATTGATGGAGGTATTGATAAAGATAATATTGCTACACTTGTTAAAATGGGTGTTGATGATTATGCGATAGGTAAAGGGATTTTTCATTATAAAGATTCAGTTGCGGCACTGTATGAATTAAAAATAGGTTGATTGTGGTAGCGCGATTTTGTTGAGATTCAGATTGTAATTATGATACAGTAAAGGCAGTGAGTTAGTAAAAATTTATTGTATTTTTTACATAAAAAAGGAGTGGTATGAAAAAAATAATTTTAATCGGTATTATTGTGGTGGCTAGTATCACGGCGGTACTGTTTTTAAGAAATCGATTTAATATGGGGATGTTTAGTCGATCAACTCAAGGCATAGATCTTATTGTAGTTAACGATTCTTCTGATAATATTAGCAGCGCGTATAAAGAAGATGGAAAAGAGGTTGATAATGAATTGAAACCAGGGGATGAAGTAACTGGCGGTAAAGGATTTATCAGAATTTATACCAAAAAAAGAAATGGGTCATATGAATTATCCTATTCATATCCTCGTCCATCAGGCACGACAAAAAAAGTAACATTATCGCAAATTGTTGAATCAGCTCAAAAGAAGAATCTTGGCGATGATTTGTATACGGAAAAAGGTATGATTGGTGATATCAAAGTTGAGTATGAAGAAGTGCGTGAATTAGATTAATAAGAATGAAATATTTTTATAAAAACATTATACCACAATAACAAAAAAAAGGCTTTTTACAGCCTTTTTTTTGTTATTGTGGTATAATGTTTTTATAAAAATATTTCATATTATATAAGGATTTTTTGTGAAAATGTTAAATTTAAAAAATTTATTTTTGGTCTTTTTTATGATAGTTGTAGGGGGAGATGCAAAAAATATTGCGTGTAGTGAGATATCTAAAAAAAAGATACAATCATTGAATAATGAAATTTTACAAAAAATAGCAAAACCATATCAAGAATATTTGGATAATAAGAAATTGGTTACTATTGATGATCTTGAGAATATTGCGAAAAAGATAGTAGTAAAAAATAATGCTTTTGGTATTAAGACACAAAAAGAATATATTCATTATATAAGTTACCAGGCAATGGGATTAAATATAAGCAATATAAATTTAAAATTACAGAATTTAGATAAGTCAAGTGATAATGATGTTTGGGAGCAGATTAAAGGGATAGATGCAAAATTAGCAGAGATTTTTGATTGTATAAAAAACGATGATAAAAAAAGTAATTTGCAAGAATTCAAAGATAAGTTAACGGGTGCTATAGCAACTATAGTAGAGTCAAAACGTTCGAAAAAACAAGAAGACGCATTAATTGATCAAAAAATAAATCAAGGCAATGTTAAAATTTTTGAAAATCAATTGGATAATTTAATAGAATTGTTAAAATCAGATAATTTTGTCACTTTGATGAGTGTTGCTGTTGATGATACTTATTTTATAAATAAAATTTTTCTATTATTATGTTTTTGTGAGCAAAATTTTGTAACGGTTATCAGTGAAATAGATAAAGAATATAATAATATAATAGAAAAATCTTCTCAAATCGAAGTGATAAAAAAAAGTCATTACATAAACTATTTGTTTTATAATGTATTTTGGAAAATAGGGTATTGTTTTTCTAGCTATCCAAAATATTGTCGAAGTGATTTTGATGCTATAGAAACAATGATTAGAGAAAGAATTATAAATACTGATTCGGATAAAAAAATACAATCATTGAGTAATAAATTTTTACAAACAATAATGCAACCATATCAAAATTGGTTATCTTCTGATAAATTTTCATCAGTATTGAGTGAAATTTGTAATGATGATTATTTTGAAAATCATTTAACCTACCAAGCTTTTTGTGATCACAATAAATTATATGATACATTACAAACAGAACCTAAATTTAAAAAAGGGGAAAGCATTAGTTACTACTTAACTCATTTTGCTATCGAATTGGATTTTGCGCTTGCATATATAAAACAACAATTGCGTGATAATTCTAATATGGAAATATTAAAAGATATCAATTACGCATCTTCTGAATTAAATAAAATATTTAGCAAAATAAAAATAAAGTTGATTGACGAATTTCGAGAAGGTAAAGAAGTTTTTGATGGCATTGCTGATCATTTTAAAATTTTATTAAAATATATAAAAAATTTGCAGATTGCTTTGAATCCAGCGAAAATGGAAGTTTATGAAAGTATTTGCGATAATTCTGATAATGTACAGGCGCTAACATTTGAGGAAGAATGTCAATTACGTTTGGCTCGATTAAAAAATTTATTTTCTTCTGATGAATTTACAATTATGAATGAGCTTTGTGAAAAATTTCCCAATGAACAATGTTTTATTGGTGGATTTCATAGATTGGTATATATATGTGCATTAGATTTTTTTGTTCTTATTGATAAGGTTGATAAGGTTTTATTTGGCGATGGTATGGATGAATTTTATTCAGAAATAAATTTATTATGTCCATATTTATCTAATCAGGCTTTATTTAATAAAAGCAGAATTAAAATATTAACTGATATTGAAGAAGTAAATAGAGGGTTGAATTATGTATTAGAAATTTCAAAAAAAGGTATGAGTGATCTGACTTTTATTTCATTATCTGATGACACTCTTAATCAAATAGAAGATATGCTGAAAGATAATAAACAGTTATTTTTTTCTGAGATAAAAAGTAAAAATAAAGAGCAAAATATTATAAAAATTGTTGAAGTTAACGAGAAAAATTTTTTTATTAAAAATGAAACAGATCATGGCAAAAAGAGTGAGTTTAATATATCTTTTGGTTATAAAATTGGCGGAATTTCTATTCTTTATCCTGTAGGACTAATGGCGTTTTTTGCTGCGTTATTTTATTATATGAAACCTATTGCACGGATAATGGGCATATGAATGTGATTGTTTTTAAAAAAGTATTTTTGTTTTTTACTGTGTTAATATTTTTTGGTGTGACAAAAAATAGTAAAAGTATGTTTGAATTTGAAGAGCTTGTAAAGCGGTCTGATGAATTTGAAAAAAATATATGCAAAATTCCCACAGCAAATAATAAAATTCAAGTTATTGCAGGAGATAACAAAAATAAACAAGATAAGATTATAGAGCATGCAAAAAGTACTTATCCATTAATACATTCAAGTGTGGTTGATTTTTATGGTAAATTTTTAGCATACAAAAGAAAAAAGGGAATCGACCTTGAAAAAAAATTGTATAAAGATATGGATGTACCTGCTTTTATGATTCGTTTATTAACAAAGCGACCACTTTCTTTTATGGGTCCCTATGATGCCTATATTTTGAGAGATGGCAAGACACAGGATGCGGGTTTTAATAAAGATAATAAAGAGTTTCAGTGGATAGGAAAAGTAAATGAGGAAGCGCCGTTTATTCTTGATGATTATCTTTCTTATGATGAAATGGCATGTGGATCATTGATGAGTATTTCTTCTCCAACTTTTTTTATAAATAATGGTAAACGGGATAACGGTGCACAATTGGGGAAAGAAGGTACGTATGAACCGGAAGGTATTTATGTTGGGTCAGTGGGGGCGCGTTTTGAAAAAGAGGAAGAGGGATTGATGGCATGGCCTCACATGATACAATCAAAAAAAGAAAATTCTAAAATAAAGAGTAATGTACAATGCGATCAAGGATTATTTGATTTGTGGTCGCAACTTTATAATGTTGGTCAAGATCAAAATGAAGATAGATATGCTATTCTTCCTATAAATCAGTGGCAGAGAAGTGAGGAGCAAATTTTTGATAAGGCTGTATATAAAAAGCATATAGAGTTGGTGATACAACCATTTTTAGCTGATGCTCATGAACGTGTATTGAATAATAAAAAAAATGTATATGTGCATGCCGTTGGTATTGGTCTTGGGCCATGGGCAGTTGATCAATATGTACAAGGTCAGTGTGTTATTGATACGTATATAAAAATTATTAAAGAGAATGATTTTGCACAGATTTCAGATATTAACTTTAGTTGGTTTTGTGAAGGTAAATATGTAGTAAATGGTGTTGAATTTAATTGGGATTTTAAGAATCCCATATCAGGAGAGGTAACTTTTAAAAATAATAGGAAAATTACTATTATTTTTTCCAAAAGAGATCCTGCAGATAAGTTGAGAGGAGATGATGAGGGTAAGCTTTTAGTGATGCAATATTCATGGGATTCTAATGCGTATCCAGGTAATGAATATTGGGGACATAATTTAAAAAAATATGACAAACAATTACAGAATACATTATCCGCTTCGGGTGACCCTGCAGCTGCGTGTTGTTCAACGATACCACAGATTCAGAATATATTGATTAATCGATATATTGAAGAAAATATTAAAAGTAGATATGGCAAATATGGCAAGCAACGGTATTTGAAGTATAAGCCTGGTGAGTTATATAAAGTTTTGGAAAAAAATACTAAGAGTTTTCAAGAAAATGTATGTAGTTTTTCTACAACTGACAATCTTATTTCACATATTTCTGGGTATGATTTTGATGGTGACAAGTGTGAGCAGATTGAGCTTGATGCACAAGGAGTTAGTGTATTGATGCATGAGAAAGTCCCTGAATTTTTGATGAAATATTTAGGTCATAAAAAAAAGAATGGAACTGATTTAGAAAAAAAATTGTATAAAAATATGAGTTTGTCCGATTTTGTTTATCGTTTATTACACAATCGGCCATTGTCATTTTATGGGAAAAACGGTAATTATCGTCTTGATAAAAAAGGTATTAGTGGTTGTAATATATCTGGAAGTCAAGATTTTGATAAAAAAAATATTGAAAATTGGAATGGGTATTATCTTTTACCCGATGAAATTAATTTAGCAACTTTGCTGGGGATATCTTCGTATGTTAATTGTATACATAAAAATTGCATAGAAAATGTGGTTAATTGTCATATAAAGAGAGCTGTCTATGTTGGATTAAACATGACATTGTTTGAATATGATTGGATGATAGGGCAGTTGATGCAAGGTAATGCAGCTGTTATTCAGGATGAAGTTGTACGGGGAATGTGGCAGGAACTATTGGGCACAGAGATGTATAAAAATTATATGAAATTAATTATAGAACCATTTTTAATTGAAGCTAATAAGCATGGAATACAAGCTCAGAAAAAGGTATATGTTAATATTCCTTGGTTTGGCGCAAGCACAGTAAATGAGTTAGCGCAGTCATTTATTAAAGCCTGTGAAGATATTTTTAGTGATAGGTCTTTATCACAGATAGCCGTGGTTAATTTTAGTGGTTTGCCGCAAGCTGAAAGGTATGTTATTGCAGGACAAGAAAAATATTGTGATCAGTATTTTGATGAGATTAAACCAATTGATTTGCAAAATCCATGTACGGGCAATAAAGATATTAAATTTAGTTGTGGTTCATTATATGAAAAGATTTTCCTTTCTGATTACCAAAAAGATTGTATTTTTGTAATATCGTATCCATTGAGTAGTCGTGCTAAGCCGGGGAATGATTATTGGGCGACTGATTGTTGTTTTAAATCATCTGCAGCAGAAGCAGCGTCTCACTCAACTCTTTTGCAGATGCACATGACAGACATTAATCCTTGTATTAAAAAAAAAATTATGGATGATAAAAAATTTATTGAATGTGAAGAAAAATATAATAAGCAACAAAAAGAAAAGCAAAAAGATGAAGCAAAGAAAATAAAAAAACAAAAGAATATAAAAAATTATAATGAAAAGACGATGCCGGGGCAAAAAACTAATATAAAAGAAAATAAAGAAAATATTGATAGTAAAAAATTATTGTGGGCGCGTATTATTACCTGTTTGAAAGTTGTTAGTATCCCTATAGGGATTGTTTTGATTTATTATCTGTATAATATGTATGGATTTAGTTTTTTTTGCTAGAGGAACCTGTTGAATTTAAAAAAGTTGTTTTTAATATTTTTTGTGATGATTATGTGGGGAGATATAAAAAAAGTTGCGTGTAGTCAGATAAAAAATAATGAGATTTTACAGAAAATAGTACAACCGTATCAAGAATATTTATCAAGTAATGAATATAATGCTAATTGGATGATTACAGGCATTCCGATAGATAGAGAACGTTTTGTTCGTTGTATGAAAGTAAACAAAAAATACATTAATGATTTAAGTCCCTATGCAATGGGATTAAATGTGGCAAATGTGAGTTTAAAATTACAAAATTTAAATAGCTCGAATGATAATAACATATGGAATGAGATTAAAGCGGTAGATAAAAAATTAATAAAAATTTTTAATTTTATAAAAGGATTGAAGAAAGAAAATAATCAAAAATTTAAAATTGATGAAAAAGTGATAAAGTCTTTGTGTTCTTTGCATAAGATATTTGATCGTATAGATGCAATATCAAATTCTATGAAAGAGCAAGACAAGGCACTAATTGATCAGGAAGTAAAACAAGAGGATTTGAAAATTTTTTATAATCGACTCAATAATATAGAACAATTGTTACAATCAGATAATTTTGTTATGATGATGCGTCATGGCGTTCACTATTCTGCTTTTGATATAACGATTTCTCGTTTATTGCGTTGTTGTGTGAAAAATTTTGTAACGGCGATCGGTGAAATAAAAAAATATAATAATATTACAGAGGAATCCTCTCAAATTGCAGTGATAAAACAAAGTCGCTATATAAATAAGTTGTTTTGTAATATATTTTATCAAAGATATCGTTGTTTATTTGATTATGGGCTTTTTGCAGATGCGGTATGTGATGCAGACTTAAGGATCATTGAAAAATTGATTATTGTAATTTGCAACAAAGATCAATTGTTTAATGATAGTAGGTTAGCAAAAATCATGCAACCTTATCAGGATTTGTCCTCTTTGAATAAATTTTCATTAGAATTTAATAGGATTACTAATGTTGATTATTTTAACAATTATTTAACATATCAAGTTTTTTGTGAGCATGATACATTAAAAATATTTAAATCAATAAATAAAAAAGAAAGAATTCGTTATTATTTAACTCATTTTGCTATTGAATTAGACTTTGCACTTGCATATATAAAACAACGATGGCGTGATAATTATGATGTAACAATACAAGCAAGTATCCGTATACAACTAGGTATTAATATTGCATCTAGTGTATTAAGACAAATATTTAAAAAATTATGGTTTATTGATTGTTCTTTAGATGAAGAGACACTTTTTAATAATATAGCTGTTTATTGCAAGCATGTATTAATAAATATAAAAAACAGTCAGCGTTTTTTTAAGCCAGAAATGGTAAGTTCTTATAGATATGTTTATGGCGATATTGCTTCTCCTTCTAAGGACCGGCTAAAGATGATGAGACCTGAGGAAGATTTTTTGTTACGTTTGACGTTACTAAAAAATTTATTTAATTCAAAAGAATTTTTGAATATGCAGGAATTTTGCAAAAATAATCCACATGAAAAACATTTTACTGATAAGTTTAGTACATTAGTCAATATGTGTGCGCTAGATTTTGTTTTTCTTGTTCGTGAGGCAGATAGGGTTTTATTTGGTAAATTTATTGATGAATTTTGTTCAAATACAAATAATTGTTGTATAAATAGACTTAATCAAAAAAGAAATACTATAATAACTAATATTAAACGAGTAAATAGTGGATTGAGCAATGCATTAGAGATTTTAAAAAATACTAAAAATGTACAAAAAATGAAAATTTTTAGCTATATCTCACGGCAAGCTGCGAAGTATCATTATTCCTATTTAAGAATTAGGAATAATAAAGAAGAAAAGAAAAAGACGAGGCAACTAAAATTTTTTGATTATAAAATTGACGAAATTCCGGTTATTCCTGTGGGGTTAACAGTTGTTGCATTTTTTTACTATGTATTACGCCATCCTATTAAATTTATTGTACCAATGATAAATGGTATGTTCTTATGGTTTGCTAATAAAAAATTATTAATGTGGTGATAAGCCAGGTAACAAATTGGAATGGCCAAAAAAGTAATTTAATGATATGCAGCGCACTTTCTTGATAAGAGCGCCAGTTTGTGTAATAGTGCGTGAAAATGGTGTGAATAATGAGTAATATAATGGTGATATAGGTATAAAAAAATGCATACTCAATGTATAACGTATTTCCTGTAGGAAGCTGCTCGCGTAATGATCGGTGTAAAATGACCAGTGCAAAAAAGAGTCCAGTGTAAGGACCAAGTACTGAAAATGGATCGGTTTTTTTCCCTGTCATAATGAGGGTGCAAAAGAGAGAGAATAGGATAACAAGTAGTGGTAAGAGATAGAGTACTAGTGGGTTGAGTAGATTGCGATTCATTATTACGTTATAAATTAATTGAAAATTATCGGTTATTTTACCATAATCTTTAAATCCAAAATTTGTGGTTGGATCAATGGTATGATATTCAAAAAATGATTGTTCAATATTAAATCCAGAGAGAGAAAATTCTTTATCAAGTCCAGGAGTTGCTTCGGGGCTTATTTTTTTGTATCCAGCAAGATCTGGTGTTAATATAATATTCTTTTCAATATCTCGGTGTTCAAAGATGATTCGTATCTGTTGTTGATCAAAAGGATATTGTGTATAATTTTGTTCTTGAAATAGTGTTCCTTGAACATTTGAAGTCACTGTCTCTATATTATCGGTTATTGAAATAAGTGGAGGAGCGAACTGAATTTTGGTTGCTTGCGGCATATCTATTGAGCGGCTGATATGTTGCTGTAATAGTGTATTATATTTACTCCAAATATATCCTGAAATAGCTATTTGATCAGAGCTATGAATATTTAGAGAGAATAAAAACAGTCCAAATGGTACCGTAATTGGTGGAGATTCATGTTTGCGGTTTGCCTCTTCATTAAGATCGTTTAAAAATTTATTAAGACTTGTTTGATCAGCGATAATGGTTTTAGATTCCCTATTGATGGTCGTGGTTATTTTAATTATATACCATGAACATAGGAGAGCAAGAATAAAGATTACGTTGGTCATAATAATGCAATGGGTAACGGTAATTATATTATACCATGATAAAAGAGCGAGCAATGTTAATAATGACATAATAAGCCATATAATAGTCCAAAAATAATAATGACGGGCTTTATTTGAAGGAAGACTTACTTCATTTTCTGGAAAAATTGCACCAACAACCCAATTATTAATAGTTATTGGATGAGTATAGAGAGTAAATGAATTGTGATTTGAGGTTGAATACGAAGAGAGTATCGGTTTTTTATTTAAAGCTTTTTGTGCAATAGAAGCAAGCTCTTCATTGCCTTGTGATTGTGCAAATTGTAGTAAGGTTATGTGTTGATGTATCATTTTAGTCACGGGATGAAAAATAAAGGTACCATTGTCAGAAAGTATAATTGAATATCCTGTTTGTCCAAATCTATTATATTCTGACACACGGATTATATCAGCAAGAGAGAAGGTTATGCATACCACGCCTTGTGGTTGTTTATATTGATCTAAAAAAATACATGAATAGGATGCTGTTGCGGGCTTATTTGTGGTAAAAGGGTTAAGAAGCCATGCTGAATTTTTTGCAATAGCGTGAGTATACCATGGTGAGGTAAATATGCTTGTTTCTTTATCTTCATCAAGAGAAGATTGTGTGAGTGATGTATCGTGATAATCATCATCATTTTTTGTCATTGATGGGGCGTATAGTTGTATTGTTTTATCATAATGGTAAGGACTAAAGAGAATAGTAATGTTAGTTATGATATTGTTTTCTTTTAAATCCCGTTTAAGTCGAATGAGCATGTCTTCTTGTGCTAAATAATGTGATTGAAGGTCATTAGCAATTGATTGTCCAACAAATGCTATTTTGGACAGCATTGTTTCTATCTCTTCTGCATTGTTTGATATGGTGTTTATTGCTATATTTTGCGCATTTTTAATCATAGATAATGTTGCTATTTTTTTGTTAAATGCATTTTTAATAGTAAGGCTAATAAAAATAAGTAATATAATAAAAAGTGGATTTTTTAAAATAGAAGGAATGTGGATTAAATAGTGATTAATATTACTTTTTCGTATGAGATTGATAATATATGTTCGTGTATAATAGATGTATATAATTAGAGATATTATTAATAGAATGAACAATAAGCATAATAAATTATATACACTATTTATTGGTTGTAATATTTCATCAAGGTCAATTTTAACAATCATACTCCAATCAATCTTAGGAATAAATGCGGATGCGCCAACCACCTGTTTGCCACGGTAATCGATTCCTGTCATAATGCCTTGTTTGACGAGTAATCCGGTTTGGACAGAGAGAGGAGTGGTAAGTAAATTTATTTTTTTAAATGCTAAATCTGGATCATGTCGTGTTGGTGAAACAAAAATAACATGTGATCCTTCACGTTGATTTAAAGAAATTTCACCAGTTTTACCCATACCAATGTATTGATTGGTAATGAGAAAAATTTTTTCTTGATTCATTTGATACGCGAGAGTTCCGATCAATTTATTCTCTTTAAGAATGGGAATTGTTATAAAGAGTGCTGGCTCTTGAAGTAATTCATCAAAGGCAAAATGTGAAAAATCATTGGTAAATGTCATGTTTGCGCGTTCGCATGAAATACTGAGAGCAGAATTAGCTTGATTATTTTTATTGATATTTATAGTCCCTAGATCATTTTTTGTTGTAGAAAATATGATATTTCCTTCGATATCAATAAGAAGGATATTTTTAAAAAACATGAGCTCTGCATAAGGGGATAAAAAATGAGAAAGCTCTTCTTTATATGAAGAAATGGGGGTTATTTTTTTATATGCATTATCAAGTGTTGTTATAATTATCGATTTTTGTGATAATTTAACTGCATTTTTTTCTTGTTCATTGAGGAATGAATCAATCTCATCGATGCGTTTAGTTGCCATGGTCAGCAGTGTTTTTTGATATTTTGGGATAAGAGAGTTTTTAAAATAATGATACCATATAAAAAGAGAGCAGGTGATTGCAAAAAGAAGAATAATGAGAGAGGTAAGAGAGAATTGAAGATATTTTATTTTCATGTTTTTTTCTCAATTGATTCTATTTTTTTACGTAAATCTTGCCATTCTGCGATAGTTCTAAATGGTGGATAGGGCATAGGGCGTATTGCCTTTTGCGAGCTCCAGAGGATAGTAAATTGCATATCTGATCGTATTTTTCCAATTCGCGCTAGTTGCCATGCTTGTAAAGATGTATCATTAATATAGATAATTCCTTGTGGGGCATTAAATGGTTGGTTATGAAGTGCGGGAATAATTTTATCGATAGCAATGGACTGTGCCTTATTGACTGCTTGACTCCATACATGTACACCAAAATATGCCGCTTCCATAGCATCGCCAGTGACGTGATCATTGCCGTAAGTTTTTTTTATTTTTTTTACAAATTGCTCGTTCTCTTTGCTTTCAATGCTTTCAAAGTAGCTCCAGGTTGCATAATCACCCGTCATTGCTTTTGTGCCAAATAATTTTAGTTCTGGTTCAGAAATGCTAAATGACATGGTAGGTATTTTTTCAGGAGTAATTCCTTGTTTTCTGAGTTCGTCAAAAAAAAGTGCGTTTGTTTCACCTTCAATATTATTAATAATAACATCTGGTTTTGTTTGAACAATTTTAGCAACAATCGGAGCAACATTTTTGTTGGTAAGAGCAAGATATTCTTCCCCAACAATTGTTCCGTTATAGGCATAAATAACATCATGGATAATTTGATGAATTATAAGATCAGAGCCAACAAGAAAAAACTTTTTACCAAGATGTTTTAAGCTCCATACAATACCGGGAATAATTTGTTGATTGGGGGTTGTGCTTGTGTAAACAATATGTGGTGAGTCTTCAAGCCCTTCAAATTGAACAGGATAAAAAAGAAGATTATTTTCTTTTTCAACGATATTTTTTACATAAATTCTACTTGGAGAAGTCCAACATCCAAATAAAGCGGCGACATGTTCTTCTTTTATTAATCGCTCTGCTTCTTGTGCAAAAATTTTTTCATCGGATTTGCCATCGACGACAATAGGTTCAATTTGTTTACCAAGAATACCACCAGCAGTATTTATTTCTTTAATTGCGAGCATGGCTGCATCTACTACGGGACGTTCACTGATTGCTAAGCTACCCGTGAGAGAATGAATTATTCCAATTTTTATTGTATTATGGTGTGGCCTTAAATGGATAATAAGATGCCATAGAATTAGGCAGATGCCACATGTTATCAATAAAATTAGACTAAAATACCAACTTTTTTTTGATTTTTTCATATTATTTTTTAAAAAATAAGTATAAAAAAAAGAATATGAATGATGTGTATGTAAAGTCAAGAGTGCAATAAAAAACCCGTACTATTACGTACGGGTTTTTTATTAAATATCATTTATAGTAGCTAGGATGGATTAATAACGAAAGTTTCTTCCATTATCACGACCGCCACCATCACGACTATTATTATAACCGCCTTCACGACGAGGTGGGCGATTGTCACGTCCTGTAGTTTCACGAGGACGAGATTCATTAACAACTATTTTACGTCCTTCAAATTCTTTGCCGTTGAGTTCAGCAATAGCTTTTTGAGCTTCATCATCATTTGGCATTTCAACAAAACCAAAACCACGAGATGAACCGGTGAATTTGTCAGTAACAATTTTAACTGTTGTTACGTGTCCATATCCTTCAAAAAGATCTCTAATTGAGTTTTCTGTAGCTGAGTAGGAAAGATTTCCAAGATAAATATTCATATAAAAAATCACTCTAATAAAAAAAATAAAACAATTACTGATACTATTTATTGGCCAATAAATAATTATTACTCTTATAGTGTAACAGAAGAATTTTCGGTTAGCAAGTGATTATTTTGATACAAATCATAAAAAAAATGGCTCATACAATAATATGAGCCATTTTTTTACTTTTTTATAAAACTTAGTAGCGAGAATTTCTTCCACCATCGCGACCATTATTATAACCGCCATCACGACGAGGAGGACGATTATCGCGACCGGTTGTTTCACGTGGACGAGATTCATTGACAACTATTTTACGGCCATCAAACTCTTTACCATTAAGTTCATCAATAGCTCTTTGAGCCTCATCAGAATTTGGCATTTCGATAAAACCAAAACCACGAGAAGAACCAGTAAACTTGTCAGTAACAATTTTGGCAGATGCAACTTGCCCGTAACCTTCAAAAAGGTCTCGCATTGAATTTTCTGTTGCTGAATAGGAAAGATTTCCAACATATATGTTCATAAATATCACTTTAATAAAAAATAAAACAAATAACTAATACAGTTTATTGGCCTAATAAACAATTAAACAACTACAGTCTAACAGAACAAAAATAGATTCGCAAGAAGTTATCATTTGTCTTGTTATTAATGTTGACAAAGAGCTTGTCTAACGACAATACTTTGATTATTCATAGGTATAAAAATAGGATGATACGTGATGATAAAAAAATATTTTTCTTCAATTGTTTTAATAATAGTAGGTCTTTTTTTAGTATGGTATCTGTATCAGGAATATAAAAAAACTTATCGTGAGACAGCTATTGAGGTAATCTCGGCGCAGGAATCTTTATAAAATGATTCATTAGAATGTTGCTGATAGTTTTATCCAGACTTTCCATAGTTGAAGAAACGAATTATGAAATGGTACGTCAACGGACCAACCAGCGCCAAGAATGGTATCGGTGGTTACTCCTTTGTTAAGCCAGCCCAGGCTCATAAAGGCCCGTTGATTAAATCCTCCAAAACTTTCTCCTGATTGTGGATTAAGATCAGCCTTAAGGATTGGTACAAATTGATCATCGTCGGGAGCTTGTTGAGCTATGGTACTTTTGCTTGCTGTTTTTCCTGGCGTTGCTCCTGCTATACCAAAAATTTGTTTAAATGGTTTATTTAAATTGGTTCGTTCGTTACCATGTCCCCAAATGCCATATCCAAGCTCTCCTTCAATATATTCAGCACTTAAGCGCCATCCCAATGCAAAATCGACAAGATTAAATGGCTTTGCGGTAATCCGTTGCGTTAAAAAGTTTACTCCTGGTTGTGGTGTAGTTGGTTCTTCTTGAGTGATTATTTGTAAAAAGCGGGTCCATGGGTTGAGGTTGAATCCTGGATTATATAAATCATAGGTACGAAACTGTTTATTTCTGATGAGAATCGATGATTCAAGATCCATAAATGTACTCCATGCATATGAGGTTGTATCGCGATTAAGGGGAAATTGTATATTTATTCCTGCACCAATGCCTAAATGATGATTATTTCCATTCACCGGTTCAAACATTGTTTTTCCATTTTGCTTGTTACCGGTTGGTATGGTTAATATGGTGTAATAGTTTAGCTGTAGATAATCTTCAGAGATATACGAGGTACCTATTTTTAGCTTTATTTCCCCGATGCCTGTTTTTCTTTGTCCATTGACTATACGGCTATAACACCAACTTGGTTGATTAAAAGCTTGGAGGATATCATGAGGAAACGTAGGGCTTGGGTTAACAACATTGCATTGCTTGAATTGTATGTTATTTTTAACTACGGCAAAAGGAATGATGGCGGTGATATACATATCGCGTAAAATCATGACGTCAAGCCATCGTTTTAAGTCTTGGTGGTATTCAACGGTAAAGCCCTGTTGTTGTTGTTTTGGTTTCATTGTCAAAATTCCACTAAAATTGCTTGGTAGATTAACCCATTCAGCTCGAATATCTCTGGTTAATTTAAATTCGGTAGCATCTCCTGCAACAAGAAGTTCATTTTTTCCTTTCATTAAAAAATAGCGTGCATTTTTTGCAAGCGGTATAGAATGTTGAAAAAATGGAATAATTTGAACGCCGCTTTCAAGTTTTCCTTTTTTATTATAAACAATAGCATGCCACAGAGCTTGCTCCATGACAACATCATAAAATCCTGGTTTGGTGTACATAAATGAGTGGGAAAAAACTTCACGCTTGGCATGCGTTATATTGAAGATATATGCGATATATAATAATATGAGATATTTTTTCATGCAACTAATCCTTTTTATTTGATTCTAGCTTAGGACAGGATTGGTATAAATTCAAGCGGAGATATTATGAGCATTTAAGATAAAGGAATGCTAGAGCAAATAGAGGAAAAGCGGTATTGAAAAAAATATTATCAATATAAGGTAATATTTTAGAATAAATATTATTAATATAAAATAATATTTTAGAAAAAAGCTTTTTGTCTGATTGTTCTAGTTCTTTTGTATTTTTTATATATTTTTTTACGTTGGGATGTTCAAGAAATTGTACAAGGTATTTTTTATTGATTTCATCGTTTTGTATGTAGTCGATATATGATTTGTTATGGATTATTTTTTCTGTTACATCAAATCCATTATCTAAGAATAATTTTATAATGTTGCAACATACGTCGTTATAGTTATCTTTCCAATGAAAACGGCGACATATGGAGCTAAAAAGTTTTTCTGTTTGACGGCTTTTATAGTTAGGATCTTGATAATATTTATAAAAATCAACGGGCATTTTTTTGTCAAATAAAAGTTGAACTATGTCAATGTTTAAAGATAAACATGCTTCATATATAAAATTATCATCGTATTTAAATTTATCGTTTTTGTTACAGTTATCGAGTATCCAGGTAGCAAGTTTAATGTCGTTTTCTTGACATATTTTCAAAAGAAGAGATTTGTAATTTACTCCTTGATTGAGAAATAATTTTACTAAATCAATGTTTTGTAATTCATAGGCATTGAGTAATTCCTTACTACCAATCGAACGGAAATCAACATTTTTACTTATTAACCATTTAATTATTTTAATAGATAGTGCAAAATCTTTTTTTTTGCATATATACAACAATAAGTATTCAATGTTATTAGAATTGAAAAGGGCATCTTTTTGACATCGATCTGATAATAAATCAAAATTTTCATGTAGATCATAACAATAACATAAATATCCATTCTTTTTTATATAAAAATCGGCTGAAAAATAAGGATTTAAATAGTTAAATGTATCTGATAATAAAAAATTTATTAATTTATTTTTGGTGTCTGTCTCTATTCTATGTTGATGTATTTGCAGTACTATTTCTTCCCACATATGATGTTGGTCGGTTGTATTTGTATCATTTATATTTTTTAACAAGAATTCAATTATATCTTGAAATTCAGTGATATCCTGAAAAGTCAACATGATAGCGTCTATTATATCCTCTAGGGATACATAAATTGTTGTAAATATTTGTTTAATATATTGGGTAGAGCTTTGTAAGATTTGTTTAATTCTTATTATTTTTTTTTGTTTAATGGCGGTGAGTAAGAGGTTTTCAGTATTTTCTTTTGTGTACTGGTAATAATTTCGCTTTATCTCAGGAGTAAATAGTTCTATGTCTAAAGTACGATGTTTTTTTTGTATTAATATTCCTCTTTCGCGTGAATGCAGATTGTAGATCATAGAAAATAAATTTTTTTCCGACGGATTATTAAATTCATAAGGTTTTATTTTATTCTCTCGATTGGCCAAGCAGTGAAGTATATATGTACATCGATCATAATCATTTTTTAAGTTTGCAAGAGCAAAAGAAGGGCATTGATGATTTGTTTGGTTGTGGGTTGGGCATAGTAATGCATCAAGATCATAATTATTAAATGTTTTGCATGTTAGTCTAAAATTATTAATCTCTTGAAGATTATTCATGGTAGCCATGTGATTGTAGCGTATATTATCTATAATGTCTGTGGTCAAATTTAAAAGGCCATTTGCTTTTGTTTCACCACCAATAATATTTATATGAAAAAATAGAATATTGAGTAAAAAAAGTATTTTCTTTTTCATTGTTTTTTATTTTATATTAACATGTCTTTTTATGTTAATTATAACAAAAATAGAGTTTATTGATGAATATTAAAGATAGTTAGAGAGCTACGTGTTAAAAATGCTATGAAAGTGTTAAGAAGTTATTAATTTGATTCTAGTTTAGGACAGGATTGGTATAAATTCAAGTGGAATTATTGTATCAGATGAAGAAATGAACAATTTGAATATTAAAAAAAATGATTTTTTTGGAAGAAAAATATTTTTTAACTGCGTTGGTGGTTACAATTTAAAATAGTCGAAGTATTGTGGATAAAAACAATACACTAGTAGAAACGGAATACTAACTCCAATAAGGAAAAATATACGGTCAACGATATAGAATTTAATATTATCAGTGGTAATATAAGATAATATTTTAGAAAAAATATTTTTCACTGATTGTTCTAGTTTTTTTGTATTTCCTATGTGTTTTTTTACATTGGGATGTTCAAGAAATTGGGCCAGACATTGATTTTTTTGTATATGATAGACGTATGACTCATTCATAGCTCCGCGAGATTGCCATATTTTGGTTACATCAAATCCATTATCTAAGAATAATTGTATAATGTGGCAACATGCGTCGTTATATTTTTTATTGTGATGATCAAATCCATGAGTTAATAAAATTTGAAAAAGAGTGGTTCGTATGCCATATTCTTTATAAAAATCAATGGATATTTTTTTATCAAATAAAAGTTGAACTATGTTAATGTTTAATGAGTAACATGCTGCATATATAAAATTATCATTGTATATAAATTTATTGTTGTTATTACAGTTATCAAGTATCCATTGAGCAAGTTCAATATTATTTTTTTTGCATATTTTAAAAAGAAGAGATCCATAATAAACCCCTTGATTGAGTAATAATTTTACTAAATTAATATTGTTTGATTTATAGGCATTGAGTAATTCTTTACTGTCAATGTGACGGAAATTAATATTTTTACTTATTAACCATGTAATTATATTAATAGACAGTTCAAAATCTTTTTTTGTACATATACTGTTTAAACATTTAATTTGTTTAGATTCAAAGAGAGCATTGTCTTGGCAGTATTGAGATATTAAATTAAAATCTGCTTCATTACAAAAAGATAGAAAACCATTTTCTTTTATATAAAAATCGGCTGAAAAACGAGGATTTAAATAATTAAATTCTTCTGATAATAAAAAATTTTTTAGTTCATTTTTGGTGTTCGTCTTTATGGCATTTTTATATATTCCCAGTACTATTTCTTGCCAAATGTGATGTTGGTCTGTTGTATTTGTGTTGTTTATATTTTTTAGTAAGAATTTAATTATCTCTCGGAATTCAGTTATATCCTTAAAAGTTGATATGATATTGTTTATTATATTGCTTAAGTCTTCATTAATTGTTGTAAATATTTGTTTAACATATTGATTAGGGCTTTGTAAAATTTGCTTAAATCTTGTTATTTTTTTTTGTTCAATGGTTTTAAGTAAGAGGTTTATAGTATTTTCTTTTGTGTATTGATAATATTTCCGTTTTGTTTGATAAGAAATTTCTTCTATGTCTAAAGCAGAATGTATTTCTTGTATTAATATTCCTCTCTTGTGTGAATCTAGATTGTAGATCATAAAAAATAAATTTTTTTCTGACGGATTGTTAAATTCATAAGGTTTTATTGTATTTTTTCGATTGGCCAAGCAGTGAAGGATATACGTACATCGATTAGAATCCTTTTGTAGCTTTGAAAGAACAACAGAAGAGCATTGATGATTTTTAGGATTTTCATGATTATGGGTTGGGCATAGTAATCTATCAAGACTATACTTGTTCAACTTTTTGCATGTTTGTGTAAAATTATTAATGTCTTGAAGATTATCAGTGGTAGTGGAAAAATAGTAGTATATATAATTTTTAATATTTATATCTTTAATAAAATTTAAAAGGCTTATTGTTTTTGTTTCACCACCAATAATGTTTATATGAAAAAATAGAATATTGAGTAAAAAAAGTATTTTCTTTTTCATTGTTTTCCATCGCATATTCTAATACTTTTTTTATGTTATTGTAACAGATGATGAAAAATTTGCTAATTATAGCGCGAGTTCGATGTAAATATTTTAACAATTATAATGATTATATCGCTATATTTAATCCCGTTCGTGGTGATACTTCGACGTTGCTCAGCAGTAAACGCCGCCTGCCCGCTGAAGCCTTGGCGAAGGCGGGTCGAATCCATACGAACACATTTAAAAAAAAATAGAAGGTAATTTCATAAAAAATAAATATTTTTAGGTGTTACCTTGAAAAGGTTCCCTTTTTATGTATTAAATATAGCCTTTCCATTCATTTTTGTGATCTAATTTATTAGGTCATGAAGGTTTCGTATGGATTCGACCCGCCTTCGCCAAGGCTTCAGCGGGCAGGCGGCGTTTACTGCTGAGCAACGTCGAAGTATCACCACGAACGGGATTAAATAAATTATATTAAGATTCAAAGAATATAACGACTAAATCAATATTATCAAAAACAGTTTATATCGAACTCGCGTTAATTATGAAAATTATGTTTTTTGTGCAATTTTTTCATTATAAAGAGCAATGCTTGTTTTAAGATCAACATTGTCATAGACAATTGCTGAAATTGCATGAGTAAGTGCAATTGCTTCATTAAGCGGTCGTTGAAAAATATTGCGTCCTGTTGCTGTTCCTGCAGTATCTCCTTCATGTATTTGATTATATATGGTTTCAAGGTAGTCTGATACTTCAACTTTCTTTTCACCAGAACAGATAATTCGACTATTGCCTGCTGTCATACATGCAATTTTTAGTGATTGTGAACTAGTTAATGTTTCTGTGTGTATAGGAGGTTTTATTTTTGCAAAATCAGCACCAAGTGATACTGCAATTCCTGCTGCTCCAGCGATAAGGGTTGGTCTATTTTCATGAGATACTGCTTTGCCGCGCGGATATATCCAGACAATAGTAACAAGACCTTGTGCATGAGCTTGGGTAATTATATGAGATGCTTGTGCAAGATGTTCTGATTCGTATTCACTGCCTAAATAAATGGTAATGCCAACGCCGGGGATATTTAATTTATTATTATCTCTGAGAGTAATAACATCATCTACAGACCAGAGTAATTTGCTGAGTGGATCTTGTTGTGGTGATTGTATGATGTTGGTTGTCGCATTTAGTTTTGCGATGTAGTTAATATCAGGGTACTGCTTTGCATATCGTGCAATGAGTCCCAGATGAGTTGCCATTGCGCCAATATTTCCTCCTGAGGCAATACGAAAGAGATGTTCAGGATGAAGTGCTTGAGAATTGATATCGGGCCCATAAAAATCATTATTAAGATGTTCTATTTTGTGATCACATGAAAATAAAAAAAGACGGTTTACACTTCGCGTGATACGGGCATAATTTTTTGTAAAAATATTATGTTTTTTTTCTGGTACATCAGCGGGAATAAAAATAGATTGTTCTGTGTTCATTAGTTTCTCCTTTAGGAAATTATTGTATCATGAATGAGCATGCGTTCTGCTATTGCCTCAAAGAGAGGCACTGCTACCGTTGATGCATAGATGTTTTTTTTATTTGCCTGTTTTACAAATGTTACGATAACTCGTTGATAATTATCTTTTTCGATAATACCTGCGCACGAATAGAGATTTTTTTCAGGATCATATGCGCCATTAATTAACATATTTGCGGTGCCTGTTTTACTCATGACGCGATATCCTTTCATACGGGCTTTGCGTGCCGTGCCATATAAAGTTGTTTTTTCAAGTATTTCTTTGATGATATTGCGGCTTTCATCTGAGTAAAGCTTTTCTGTATTCGTACCCTTCGATACATCCCCTGCGGGGACACTCAGGGCGAACGGGTTAAGGTCATCGTTTGTAGTCTTCGATACATCCCCTCCATCTCCTGCGGAGGTACTCAGAGTGAGAGGGTTATTTTTGTCCGTTCGCCCTGAGTGCCCCGGTAAGGGGTGTATCGAAGGGTACAAACTTTTAATTAATGTCGGTTTAACTTTATATCCCGTTGCAATGGTGCAAAAAGCACATGCGAGTTGTAAAATAGTTGCCGATATTTCATAGCCATATGATAATGAAATGATTGATTGTTTGGACCATCTATCAGGAGGGTTCACAAATCCGTTATGTTCACCAGGAAATTTAATACCGGTTTTGATGCCAAATCCTAAGCGTTTATAATGGTCGTATAATCGTGTGCCTAATCGTTTTGCAACGATAGCAATACCAATATTATTTGATAATGCGATAACATCGGTAAATGGAATTATTCCATGCGCCTGTACGGTATTAATTGTGCGACCATCTATTTGAGTTGTGAGACTATTTTTACAATCAATTAGTTCGGCAGGAGTAACAACGCCTTCTTCAAGAGCTGCTAAAGCAGCGCATACTTTCATTACTGATCCAAGCTCATGAGAATCGGTGATGATTTTATTTTTAAATATACTGCAGGTAGCTGCATGAGGATTATGTGGATCAAAATAAGGATATGATACCATTGCAAAAATTTCACCATTTTTGGGATCCATAATAATTGCTGCAGCTTCTTGAGCATTAAATTTTTCTGCGGTATGTTCAACTGCTTGAGCAATTAAAAATTGTAAATCGGCATCAATGCTGAGTTGAAGCGTTTGTCCTTGATCTCCTTGTACTGTTGTTTCTTTTTTAAAATAATAATAACCAGAACGTGCATCTTTTTCTAAGTAGCAGGTTGTTGGATTCCCTGCAAGGAGATGATTATATATTAATTCAATACCGATCAATCCCTTATTATCGATATTTGTTAATCCAATGATTGGACTTGCTGATGCAAAAGGATAATAGCGACCAGGTTCAGTAAGTAAAAAAATATCAGCAGTTTTATGCGTTGCAATACTATCTTGTTCATCTGGAGAAAGCCTGCGTTTTATAAACATAAAATGTTTATTTTTATTTTGCTCAAAACGCGCAAGAGCGGTGGGGAAATATTCTTTAAGAAATTTTTTTGTGTGAACAATATTTGTCAATTGTGTTGGTAAAATAAATGCTGAAATATAATCTTTATTCATAGCAAGATAGTTTTTGCCAGTTCTATCAATAATCGGCCCTCGTGAGGGAATATGAGTAATGGTAACGTGATATTGTTGCTCCGCGAGTTTTTTATAAAAATCATGATGTTTAATTTGAATGATATATAAATTAATACCAATGAAGGTATAGAGTGAGGTGAGTATAAAAAAAATTATTGTTGTGCGTGATTTAAAACTGTGTATCATGACAGTCGTATTTTTTTTATTTGGTTGAGTGCATAGGGACGCATATTTAATTTTTCTTGTGCAAATTTTTTGATAGTTTCACGATCTTTTAATACATAAAGTTCTTGCATGAGAGTTTGTTTTTTTTCTTGTAGGATGGCTAACGTTTTTTCATATTCTTGTTGAGTGTAACTATTTTTAACAAATAATGTATGTTTATGAACTTGGAGAAAAATGAGTATAATATGTGCGGTGATAAAAAAAGTAATAAAATAATTTTTTTTCATACTATCCTTTAGAATGATATTTATAGAGCAAGCTTAACTGGATAGTAGAATAAGAATCAATTTTTAAACAAAATAAAAAAGAGACATCTGTTATTTTGTTAATAACAGATGTCTCTTTTTATAAAAAAATTAAACTTAGTTTTTTTTATTCCATTCTTCTAATTTTGCTAAAAGATCATTGTGGCAATGAACAGTACAGCATTTTAAAAGTTGATTCTCAAAGTCTTCTTTTTCATGAGCAGCCGTATGATATTTTCTTTGTGCTTCAATATATTGACCAAAACTGCCTCCGGGCTCATGGGCATCAGAATCATTCTTTTTTTTGACATGTCCATAAAGATTTATTTCTTGAGTAGAGCAATTGTTACAGAATTGTAAAATTTGTTGAAATACGCATAATTTGCTAATTATTTTTTGTTTTTTTTGTTGTTTAATGCGACAATCTCTGAGGGCATCGCTATTTTTGTTTTTTTGATTAATTGCTAGGTTATATTTATTTTTAAGTTTTATTACTTTCTCATTTGCAATGGAAAATTGCTTTTCTATTTCTTCTTGTGCTTGTGTAAGAGGAGTATTGCCAAGATTTTCGATAAAATCACGTGGATTGCCATGGAGTTTATTAACTGGATTGTTATTGTTGAAAGCATGAGTTTGATTAATTATAAAGCATGTAGATAGAGTGATTATAAGTAATATACTTTTTTTAGTCATAGTCGTTTCCTTGCAAAAAAATTAATTATTAATATTACTATTATAAGTTTATCATCTATATACTATTTGTCAATAGTCAGAAGGGAGGAGAGAATGTTTGGTCGGCAGAGACTTTTCACTGCATACGGAACGTCTATCACGGTAAGGTGAGCATATTTGCTGCTTGGTGGAAATGAAGAACTGGGGAGATGGTATCCCTTGCTGTAATAAAAAAGAATAATGAAATTGATTGTTGACATATTTTTGTTCTGATATGATTGATCTATATATTTTTTCTTCTTTTGATGTTAAAGATGTCATCATGCAGTGAAGCATTGTTTGATGTGATTCTAAATTATGTGATTGTTCGTTCATTGCATTAATTTTTATAGAGTTTATAAAAAAAAATAGTAAAAAAAAGTTTATGTGTTGTATTTTCATGAATTATTCTTTTTATGTTTTATTTTACCAATCATATGACATACCAAAATGAATTTCAGATGCTGACTCGCTTCGATCGGGAAATCGTTTATTTTTACGAGGATCAATTTTAAAGCCCCAATCTATATTAATAGGCATGGGCTGCAATATTCTAATACCAAGGCCAATTGAATGACGATAATCAAAACCATTCCCAGAAATAAATCTTTTATCAGTAGTAGTTACATAAGGATTGTTAAATCCTGTACCACCATCATAAAAGACAACAGCCTTCATATTCATATCCGCAGTAATTGGCGCGACAAGTTCAGCATTCCAGAAGAATGCTTTTCCGCCACCAATTGTGTCGCCAAGAAATTGTGGTCCAATTTGACCAAAAAGAAAACCGCGAACGCTATTTTGCCCACCAATATGAAAGAGCTCGCCAAAAGGAACAATTCTATTTTTAAATGGCATAGAGATGCCAAAATAACCATGAAGTCGTAAAATAAGATCATATTCAGCAATAAGTGGTGTATACCAGCTGGCATCAAGCTCTAGTTTATAGTAACCAATATCATTGCCAAACGTAGGAATTGCAAATTTGGTTGAGAATTTCCAGCGATGACCCCACATGGTATGAATAGGATGATTACGCGTATCTTGTTCCATTTTGCTTGATACAAATGCAAATGTTCCTGGTTTAAATTCTTTATCTAAAATTTGTTGATATTGCGCTCTTTCAAGAGGATTTTCAAGTAATGCAATAGGATGAGATCCATATTTAAGATCTTCTACACCAGAACTGAAAAGAATATTAACATCGTGAAAGAGTAAATTTTTTGATTGAGTAATACAGCCAAGAGTTACTGAACCGCCTGTTAATTTTTGGTGCACTGTTCTGACATGCCGTAGTTCATCATAAATTGGACGGCGGTGATAGATATCAAATGCACCTAAAATTGGTTTGTCAAAAAGCCATGGTTGAGCAACATGGAGCAATGCAGTTTGTTCATCTTTTGAATAGGTAGTACTGATATTAATATTAACACCACTACCAAAAAGATTAGTATCTGCAAATTCAGCTTTAACAGACATTCCTGAGGTCGGCGAAGAGAGATCCGCGCCCGCGCCACCAAAACCGATTTGTGCTCCACAATGTCCTGTTTTTGTTTCTTTAACAATTAAATCAAGATCCGCTTCTTCTTTATTTAGACGACGAATTTTCCAATTGACGCCTTCACGAGGATCAAAGTATCCAAGAGATGCAACATTACGTTTGGAGCTATTCATTTTGTTGTGCGTTAATAAATCACCTTCATCAAGAATAATTTTGCGCCTGATAATTTTGTCACGTGTTTTAGTATTTCCGCGAATATTAATTTGATTAAGATATACTTTATCACCAAGTTCAGAAAAAAATGAAAGTGATACTGTTTTTTCTTCTTCATTTGGTTCAATTGATGGTTCTATATGCGCAAAAATATAGCCGTAATCACCCCAAATAAGCTCAAGTCGTTTCATTGAATTGGTAACGCCATCACGTGAATAGTACATTCCTGGACGAATTGGCAGCATTGCTAGAAGATATTCTTCAGGGACAAGATCGGTACCGGGAGCGCTTATTTTATCAATTATATAGCGGCTTCCTTCTTCTATTTCAAAGGTAAGAATAATATTTTGCGTGACAGGATCAATGTCAATGATAATATCAATCACTTTAGCATGTAAAAAACCATGATTTTGATAATATTGTTCAATAAAATGCTTATCTCCTTCAAGGCGATCAGGATGATAATTTCCTGATTTATCCAAAAATCCTAAAATCCAATCTTCTTTAGTTAATGCAACAGCGCGTAACTCTTTACTGCTGATTGATTTATTGCCGACAAATCTAATTTGCTTAACCGTTGAAGCAATTCCTTCATGAATGGTAAATATTGCCGTGGCATGATTATCTTCATCAATAATTAATTCTGTATCGATGTTTGTTTGATTGTAGCCTTTTTCAAGGTAGATATCTTTGATTTTATTGGCAATTATTTTTAACTCTTCTGCATCAATAGCGGTAATAGAATCAAGATTTATTTTTTTTGCAATTTCTTTATCAGAAGCTTTTTTATTACCAACTGTTATAATTTCTTTAAGAGGAGATTTTTCTTCAACAAAAACATGAAGCTTCATGCCATTGTTATCAAGAGCTTGTCCCATGACTTTAATGGTGCGAAATTTTTTAAGATTATAATAAAGATTGTGAATTAATAATCGTGTTTTACGTGAGTCAAAAATTTCACCTCTTTTATAGGGGATATGGTTTAAAATTGCAGCATCTGAAGTAATTTTATTGCCATGAATGACAATTTCATTAATTCGTCGTGATTCTTTTTGTGGTAATTCTTTTTCCTTTGCAGTTTCAGTTTCATCTTCTTGTTCATCATCGAGAGCTGCTGCGCTCTGAGTATGACCAGAAGTGCTGGTGTGTGTTCTTTGCTGTGGTTGAATGATACCGACTGTCAAACATATAACAAGTACGGTACAACAGTAATTTCGAATTCCTTTTTTTACATTTTCAATCATATGATAATCCTGCCACTCGACGTTGCGTTGAATTGATACAATAGTTATGATGAATTAATCAAATATACTACTGATTTTTTAATTTTTTGCTAGAGTGTTCTGATTACATCGATCAAAATTTATCTATGTTATTAATTTATTGTTGTTTTTAATATATTCTTTTGTTTTCTTAATCAATTTTGTTTTTTCATTTGCATGTTTATAATGTTTGCCGATAAGTAATAGGGTATACAGTTGTATGATATTTGCTTTTTCAATGAAGGCTATATTTTTAATATTTTCTTTATCATAAAGAGTTATGATAGTGACGTAACCTTCTTCATCTTCAAAAATAATTTTATTTTCATCGGCAGTAAGGCCAAGTGAGATTGCATATGTATCGTGGCAATAAATTGTATTGAGAAGATTACCACAATAAGACTCTCTTATCTCTATAGTATTGTTGTCGAACGCTGCTATTAATAAATTATTTTTATTACTTGCCACTATTAACGGATTATTTAAGTCATGAGGATGCGTAAAATGCCAGTGAGGAGATATAATTTTAATGATAATAATAGACCCATCTGTTTTTACTACTACAATGCGATCATTGTTGGTAAAAAAGATTTTTTGTATCTGTCCTGCACAATCGGTATCATAGATAGGGATTATTCTATTTCCATTGGTTGTGTTCCAAATTATCACGCGAGAACTATCATTTGTTTCATTATACGAACAGGTCAGTAGTTTGGTATCGTTATCATTAAACATAACATGGGAAATTGGATCACTGATTCCGATGAGCCAATATGTTTTTTTGCATGATATATAAAGGAGATTACGATCCTCTTCTGATGAAAAATTATTGTCACTTCCTATGACAAAAGTGGGTGAATGGTGCGCGGAACATAAGGCGCTAATATCACCATTTATGGAAAAGGATACTTTTTTTAGTGTTGAGGTTTGGTATATTTCTACGTTCTTTTTGTCCTGTATTTTTGGAAAACCGACTACAAGGAAACTGGCATTATTGCTGAAAAGATAATGAGAAGGTGGATTGTCGAAGGTAAGTGTTGTTGGAGGTTTATTTTCAATATTGACAAAGAATTCTTTGTCATCTTTGTGTAATTTTTTACTTAGGGCGTAGTAGGAGATACCTTTGGTGCAAGAACGTTCATAAGAAATGAGTTCTGGTTGGCAATGTTCATTGGATTGAGAGAGCCATGTTTGTTGGTTTTTTTCATGAGATGTCCATGAGCTATAATTATATCCCGTTTCAGGTGCTGTAGAATAAGTGCCATCATGGCTTGAGATAATATTTCTATCAGGTTTGTCGTATAAATATCGATCTTGATTAAAAGAGTTTTTAGTAGTAATAACGTCATGTTGATACTGTTGTATAATAAATTGCGCTAAACGAGGATTAATATAATTTTCAATTACTTCTGGAGGAAGGCACATTTTTATTAAGGTGACGGTGAGGTATCCTTTATGTGTATATACGGCTTGATTGATTATATCGCCAAATTTTTCAATATTAGTTGCATCAAAGTGAAAATTGTAAGGGATATTGCCTGATTTTTGTGACATAAGAGATAATTTTTTTTGTGTGCACTGTTGTTGTTTCATGCAATGCGTGGATATGGAAAGTAGGGATAGGGATAGAGAAATAAGCAGTATTATAAGCATATTAAGTCCCGTTTTGTTGGCAATAAATATATGATAGTTTTATACGATTGCAATGATAGCAAAAAATAGGAATTGTGCTATATTTAATTATAAGATAGTACTGTTTTAAAGATAATTTCAACTAAGAGATTGATATGATATTGTGCACGAATACTCTCACGGGAAAAAAAGAAGAGCTTGTTGTTGGTAAACAGATAAAAATGTATGTGTGTGGCGTTACTCCCTATGATGATGCCCATGTTGGCCATGGCCGCTGTTATGTTTCTTTTGACGTATTACAGCGAGCTTTACGTTTTTTTGGTGTAGAGGTGTTCTATTGTAGAAATTATACTGATATTGACGATAAAATAATGAATCGTGCTCAAAAAGAGCTGGGTGATAGATTACGATATAAAGAAATCGCTGATCGTTATATTGATAGTTTTCAAAAAACGGTAGCACGGCTTAATTGCATGGTTCCTTCTGTTGAGCCGCGCGTAACGGATAATATTGAGTCTATTATACAATTTATAGAAGAGTTGATTTGCGCAGGGCATGCATATCAATCAGGCAATGATGTGTATTTTAACATCGCCTCATGCCCTGATTATGGCAAACTCTCAAAACAAAAAATAGAAGACTTGCATGCAGGTGCACGCGTTGATGTGCGTGAGCAAAAACGTAATCCATTAGATTTTGCATTGTGGAAAGGTGAGCCTGAAGGGGAATTTTGGATCAGCCCATGGGGATATGGTCGTCCGGGATGGCATATCGAATGTTCTGTTCTTGCGCGTAAGTTTTTAGGTGAACATATTGATATTCATGGTGGTGGGCTTGATTTAATTTTTCCGCATCATGAAAATGAGATAGCGCAATCAGAAAGTCTTTTTGGTGCACCTTTTTCACGCATATGGATGCACAATGGAATGGTTAATAGTAACAAAGAAAAAATGTCAAAATCATTGGGTAATTTTTTAATGCTCCATGACCTTTTTGATCGTTTTGATCCTATGGTTATCCGCTATTATTTTTTAACTCATCATTATCGTATGCCTATTGAATTTTCTTTTGAAGGTTTGAAAAGTGCACAAAAAAGTTATGAACGGTTAATCCATTTATGTGAAGCTGATTGCTCTGACATAAATGTATCAGTATATACATCTGATATCATTTCTCAGATGACAAATTTTTTGCGTGATGATTTAAATATCCCTGGATTATTGGGTGTTATTTTTGAACATATAAGTGCCATTGCACAAGATCAACAAGAATTAGCGGCGGTAAAAAATATTTTAGTAAATGTTTTAGGATTGACGTTACAGCCGTTGATAGAAAAAGAATTAATCGTGACACCAGAAATTCAACATTTAATTGATGAACGTAATAAAGCTCGTCAAGAAAAAGATTGGGTGCGTGCTGATAAGTTACGAGATCAATTGCATCAATTAGGTTTTGATATGCATGATGATAAGATATAATAAATAATTTTTAATGCAGGGAATATTCTTGTAAATACTCCCTGCAATTTTTTTTTATTCTTTAAACGCAGCAATAATTTTTTCTTTAAAAACATCTTTGCTAATATATCCTGTTTCTTTACCTTTTATTGTACCATCTTTGATAAATACAAATGTTGGAACTGAGGTGACGCCATATTTTTTAATTGATATTTCTCGTGCCTCATCAACATTTAATTTTGCAAATTTATAGAGATCACCAAACTCTTTTTCGAGCTCTTCAAGTATTGGCGTCATTTGTTGGCAAGGGCCGCACCATGTGGCATATATATCTAAAATTATTGGTTTATTTGATTGTTGTATTTCTGTTTCATGATTTTCTGGAGTAATTGATACTGCCATTAATTTTCCTTATTCTTTATAATGATAATATGATGATAAAATATAATAACGTGTAATGATTATGATAACAAGAGATAAATAATTGCAAAAGATAAGAATTTTGTTATGCTTTCAATGAGAAAAAAATAAGTTTAATGGTCTTTTTTAATTCATAATTTTTTATAGGAATAATATGCATAAAAAATGTTTATTTTTTATTTTAGCATTTAATTGTGTTGTTGTAGCAGGTAGTAAAAGACCACAGATTGTTCCTAATGTGCAAATGAAATATAGATCATTTGATGAACTTCCTGAGGATTTAGTAAATGGAATTCCATTGGAAATGAGAGCAAATGCACAGAAAAAATTTATTGAAAAAGAAAATGCTAAATTATGTCAAGATATAGAAGAACATTATAAAGATGTATTAGGTGAGGAGTTAGAAGCTCCAGGTTCAATTGATCAAAAGCTTATCAAAAAATATGAGGAAAATAATTGTAGCTGCGGTAAAGAAAAGCAAAAGGTGTGTACGTGTAACAGAGGTCAAGGTATCCTTTATAATGATAATACAGATACGCAAGTTAAACAGTTTGATACAGTTTTAGAGAATAATAATCATTATAAAAATAATCAATATATACTTGCGGCAGATAAGCTGATTAAAAGACATAAAACGATAAAAGAAGAAGTAGATAAAGCTGCAATTGAGTATAAAAAAAAGGCGAAGCTTTTATCCAAAATTATTAATTCCCTTGATAAGTGTGGTCTTGATAAGCAGTGCAATCTAAATAATGGATATGCTGATTTTCATTTAACTCAAGAATATCGTAATACTCTTTCTACGACAATTATTAATAAAGCTATTAAAGAGTGTGGCGATAAAGATGCTGCAACTGAAGAAGAATTACGGGGGATTTGGGAAAAAAGTTCAAAGCTTAAGCCATGTATTAAAGAAATAGCAGGAAAAAATGAACGTATTGATTATTTGATTAATCCGGATAATCAACAAGAAATAGAAGAAAAGAAAAAAGAAATAAGAGAAAAAGAAGAACAAGGACGGCAGCAAAGAGCAGAAGAAGAATCAAAGAAGCAGAAGAACAATTAAAGAAAAATCAAAATTAAATATTAATTTTTTATAATTAAAAAAAGGTCCTCTAGAAAATTTAGAGGACCTTTTTTTTTGTTAAAAACATTATTCTTGAGAAATAGTTGGTGCAGTTACGCATTGTGTAGAAGGACAGATAGTTTCAACACATTTTTTATTATCACTCGAAGCGCTAATTTTGGCGGAGTATCCTTCAATGATGAGTTTGTCTAATGCAGCAAGCGGTACATTCTTTTCTTGTGGTCCTGCGGCATCAATTTCATCACAATTTATCCGTGTTTTACGTTCTAAAAGATATGATCGTTTGGTATTGCTTTTAGAGATAACATCTACTTCGATAAATTCTAATTTTTGTTGCTGTTCTTTTTTTTGGTAAAACCATATGGTATTAGGTGAGGGGACAACAACTTCACTCACTTCACTCAAGTCAACGCCGGCATTAGAAAGATCGGTGGATGGATTGACATCAAGTTTAATTTCCAGTTGTTTTGTTTCAGTATTAAGTACCGGCTCTATATGCTTAATTGGTTTGTCATACATTATAATTTGCTTATATTTTCCTTGAATAGAAATATTATTAACGATATATTCTTGACCTTGTTGTGTAATGAGTTTTCCATAAAAATTGACGTCCTGTTTGAGGCTGCCAGCAACATTTGCTCCCGATGACCCCCAGGCGTGAATGGTGCTGATTGGTAATAGTGTGCCAATAATTACAAGTAAACATATCATTTTCATTCCTTTTCTTTTATAGTGTTATATTCTTTTCATTATAAGGCAGTGGCTGTGATTTTATCTTGCCTTGTGGTATAATAAAATTATTGCATAATTAATGATTGATTGCATAGAGTAAGAGCAAATCTGTAAATAAAAATCACGAAGGGAATGATATGTTTGCGAATGGATATGAATTTGACCAACGAATTTCATCTTTTATGGCGGGAGTTTATGGCTGGATGGGATGCGCGCTTGCTATAACTGCCGGAACCGCATATTATGTTGCGAGTACTTCGGCTGTTTTTAATTATATATACACTCATACGTTTGTAATTGTAGCTCTTTTTATGGTACAAATAGGGCTTGTTTTTGCTATATCAATGTTTATGAATCGAATGAGTTTTATGACAGCATTGGTACTTTTTTTACTCTATTCAGGAACATTGGGGTTAACGTTATCTTCAATATTTTTTGTGTATACCGAAGGTTCAATATTATCCACATTTCTAACAACAGCACTAATGTTTGGAGCGATGTCCGCGTATGGATATTATACTAAAGCAGATCTGACTTCAATGGGTAATATGAGTATGATGATTCTATTTGGACTCATTATTGCTATGTTTGTTAATATGTTTTTAAAAAGTGCTCAATTTGATTATATTCTTTCTGGTGTTGGTGTGGTGATTTTTGTTTTGTTGACGGCATATGACACTCAAAAAATAAAACAGTTTGCACGACCTTTATTAGTCGAACAAGAAATGATAGGAAAAGTTACGTTGTTGGGAGCATTAATGCTCTATCTTGATTTTATTAATCTTTTTTTATTTCTTTTACGCTTTATGGGTAATCGTCGCGAAAATTAAAAGTAAAAAAAGGAAAGAGTAAAGGAGTGATGGTATGAACCGACGTATTGGCGGAGTAGTTTTTTTTGTAGTGTTGGTGGCTCTTGGTTGTGCATGGGGTAATAAATATATTTTTGCGGGACAAACAACGTTTAATAAAACAACTAAGCGTAGTAAAAAGCATGTAAAATCGCCCCTTGCGGCAGGGGTAGAAAATGATACATCGAGTGTGCAAGGTCAAGAGGAACAAGAAGGACAAGCGCAAGAAGATGTTTCTGAAGATTTTGATCTTGAACATAAACAAAAAGAGGTGCGCAGTCTGATTGATCGAGGTGTTGAGTTTTGTGCACAGAATAATTTGGTAACAATTTGTCATGCATTTACTCATACCAAAGAATTTATAGAAGGTGAATTATATCTTTTCTTATTAGATGTCCACGGGGTTGTGTACGCACATGGTGAGCAATCAGATCTTTTGTGGAAAAATATGTGGGATTATCGTGATAATTTTGGCGCGTTTGCGGTACAATCAATTATTAAAATGGCTCAAACAGGGCCTAATTGGTTGACGTACGAGTGGTTAGATGCGGTTAAAGTCTCCTTTGTTCAAAAAGTCACTATTGATGATAAAGATTTTATTATTGGATGTGGTTATTATCCTCATTCTAAAAAATATGCAACGATTGGCTTGGTAAAAGGTGCTGTTACACTTTTTAATCAAGATGTAGCTCAGGGGCGTTCTGTTGAATCTGCATTTAGTGCGATGGGTTATCCGTTAAGTGATCGATTTATTTATGGAGATTTGTATTTGTATGCACTTGATTTTAATGGACTTATACGTGCACAAGGAGATGATCCAAATTTAATTGGTCGTAATGCCTTAAATCGTAAAGATGCAAAAGGTAAAGAGATTAACAAAGAAATTATTGAAAAACTTAAGACAAAAAAAGAAGGCGAAGGAATATGGATTGAGTATGCTTCAAAAAATGCTTTAAAGGTTGCCTATGCGGAAAAAGTAAAAGATGCAAAAGGTACAGAATATTTCATAGCATGTGGATATTATCCTGAGATCAATCGTGATTTAACGGTAGATTTGGTGCGGCGTGCATATCAATTTATGAAAGGTAGTGGCACTTCCGTTGCATCAAAAGAATTTACTGATAAAGCTATTTTAACCTATAATTTGGGTGATCTTTATATGTTTGTGTATGACCTGAAAGGTAAATGTATTGCTCATGGTGGTAATCCTGCCTTGGTTGGAACTAATCAGTTTGATTTAAAAGATGAAGATGGGCGATATGTTGTTCGTGAAATGATTGCTCAAGCGCAGGCTGGTGGTGGATGGCTTGATTTTAAACTTAAAAATTCTTTCCAAGCAACGTACGTAGAAAAAATCGATATGGGTGTTGATACGTATATCATTGGTTCTGGGCTTTTTCCTGTTTCAAAACATGAAACGATGACATTATTGGTTAAAAGTGCTATTGGTTTGTTACATGCATCGCCAGAAGACGTTGTGTTTAAAAGTATAGTTGATCGTAAAGGTGAATTTATTCGTGGTGACTTATTCATTTTTGTGTGTGACCTTGATGGTTATTGTTATGCCTGGGGTGATGATTATGAGTTGATTTGGAAGAATTTGATTAATTGGAAAGATGATAATAGTAAGCCATTTGTTAAACAAATGATTGAAGCGTCTTTACATGGTCCTAATCATTATGTGTATAAATTCAACAAAAGAACTCGCGTTGATTATGTTGAGCAGGTTGAAAAGAATGGTAAAAAATATATTGTCGGTTCAGGGTTTTATAAATAAAAAAGTTTGATGAAAAAAAAGGGGGATGCAAAAAGCATCCCCATAAAAATATTTGTTATAAAATTATTTTAATGACAAATGCCGAGTGCAACAAGGTCATTAATTAATTGTTCTGCATTTTTAAACTGTATACCAACGTGCTTCACGGTATCAGAGCTTGGTAACGTATTAAGATAGTTTTTAATATTTTTTGATTTATTATCAATAAAATAGCTGCTTGTTTTAGAACCAATTACTTTTTCTATAAATTTAAAATATTCAGGATCATTTTTTTCTGTTGGTGCATGAAAAATGGTATCAGTTTCTTTATCATTGTGATAAAGTTCAACGAGCTTGCAATAGCTGGTAGGCGTACCAGGAAGTTGCGCAAATTCAAGAACTTCGGGACTTAACGGATGCTTGGTTACTATGGCTGCTCGTGCAATAGTATCAAGGCCGTGCAATGGTGCTGTTTTTTGATATATAGTAGACTCTGCGTTAGTTGTCAATACTATTGGAAGTGTAATGCTTTTAATGATTTTTAATACCTTTTTATCAAGTTTACGTGATTCTTCAATGATATCAAGCAATGGAGCTATAAAACGAGCTGATTCTGGATGTTGTTGGCCAAGAGTAAGCATTTGAGCGGTGAGTCCATTGACCTTGTTGCCGTGAGCATCGCGAATTTTTTTGATGCCATACATGTAGTAGAGAGTTTTAGGAAGATCTACCATATCTTGTTTGTTTTCTATCAATTTGATGCTTTCATATGCAATTACAGGCCATTGAGATTTGGGTAAATAGATTAGTACGTCATTTCTATCTACCAATGCCACTGCTGTTTCTTCAGGCCTTAAAAATATGCCTTGTGGTACTACTGTGCTGCAGAATAAACTAGCAATAAGAACTATTTTTTGTAACTTTTTCATAGTAAACCTCTGTTTAAGATTTTAAAAATATGTCTAACTGTATTTAACATAACAGTTTGTTAATTATCATGCAAATGCCTTACTGTCATTTAACCTAACAAAAAATATTGATTTATCTGCATGATATCTGCATACTAAAATAAACATTAATGCAGATAAGGTGCCGATATTATGCCGATAAAATTTAAACCTCACTATGTTATTACCTCAGTAATAGCACATTATTTGATGCGCATAGAAGCGGTAAAAGAAAATATTACTCATCTCCTCATTAATCCTACAATTTTAGCTTCATTGAGAGAAACTGCACGTTTATATACGACGCATTATTCAACGATGATTGAAGGAAATAGTTTGGATACTGCTCAAATTGAAGAAGTTATCAAACACAAAGGGCATTTTCCGGGAAGAGAACGGGACGAAAATGAAGTAAAGGGTTACTATGCCGCATTGCAATGTGTTGAACAAGCTGCGGCTAAGGGTATTCCTGTTACTGAATTAATCATTCAAAAAATTCATGCTCTTGTTATGCAAAAATCAAGTAAAAAAAGTGGTCTATCCGTTTATCGAGATGGGCAAAATGTTATTCGAGATGGTCGCACGGGAGCTATTGTATATTTGCCTCCACAAGCAGATGATGTTTCAGCGCTCATGAGTGAGATGGTGCATTGGATTAACGATAATAAAATTATTCCAACTCCTATTGTTGCTGGTATTGTGCATTATCAATTTGCCACAATTCATCCTTATTTTGATGGCAATGGTCGAACAGCTCGATTGCTGACAACACTCATTTTATATGGAGGAGGGTATGATCTTAAAGGATTATATTCATTGGAAGAATATTATGCGCGGAATTTAAGTGCATATTATGAAGCTATTAGCGTTGGAGCTTCTCATAATTATTATGAGGGTAGAGCTCAAGCGGATATTACTTCATGGATCGAATATTTTATTGAAGGGATGACAATAGCATGTGAAAATGTAGTAAAACATATGCAGCGTTCGGCTTTTCGTGGTGAACAGGATCATGAACAGATATTACGCACGCTTGACCCTAAAAAACGTAAAGTACTTGAGTTGTTCCAGACGATGTCCATTGTGACGGCTGCACAAATTGGTCAATTATTTGGATTTAGACCACGAACAAGTGCGCAGTTATGTAAAGATTGGGTTTCAGAAGATTTTTTAACGGTTATTAATGCGTCAAATAAAAAACGTAGTTATTCTTTATCGCCACGATATGAAATTTTAGTTGCACCACAACGACAAAAATAAGGAGAAAATTATGCAATCTCATGGTGCGTTAGCATTTATTTTTACGATTATAAAACCATTCAAGCTTTCTATTATAGGAATGATATGGATTGCATTAATGTGGGCGTTGCTTCTTAATGTGCAACCATATATTGTTAAGTTAATTTTGAATGCGGCAATGGGTAATGATTATAGTAATTTATTTAATCGGCTTTCATTGTTAATGGGTCTTTATTTAGTATCTGAGTTGATCTATGTATTTATTTTTCGTTTGTATGATTGGATAATTATTCAATTTCGACCGGTGTTGAAAAAACATATATGTCTGGTATTAATGCAAAGAATGATGGATCATTCGCACAGTTTTTATCAACGACAATTTGCGGGTAGTTTAACAACGCGTATTAGTGATATTGCGGTAGGAATTCCCGATATTATCCGCATAGTTATTGATCGATTAATGGGATGTGCGCTTATGTTACTTTTTGTCTTGTATAATATTTCGCGTATTCATGATAAGTTTGCCATCGCTTTAGGGCTGTGGATTTTTTTCTTTTTAGGAATTTCTGTTGTGTTAGTTTTTCGTAATCAGCATTTGGCATATGATGTGGCAGGTGCACGTGCGGCAGCAACAGGTGTTATTGTTGATATTTTAACTAATATGGCAAGCGTGAGATTGTTTGCGCGTAAACAGTTCGAGTATTCTTATTTAAATCGCGCGGTTGATTTTTCCGTTGAAAAAGATCAGGTAAGAGATTGGTTTTTTTTGAAATTGCATGCATTTCAGGGTGGATCATTTTTAATTTTTCAGACGGTCTGTTTTTGGTGGTTGCTTAACGGGTTGGTGAGTAAAACTATTTCGCCGGGTGATTTTGTTTTGGTGTTGACATTAAATTTACATATTATTGAAAACTTTTGGAACATTGCAAAAGATATGCGTGATTTTTGGGAAAAAATGGGCAGCATTGTACAAGGTCTTGCTATTATTCAAGGTTCTGTTGATATACATGATAGTCCTGATGCGAAACCATTAATTGTTACTAAGGGTGAAATTATATTTGATAATGTCCAATTTCAGTATCATGATGCAGAATCATTATTTGAACATAAATCTGTCGTAATTCATTCAGGAGAAAAAGTTGGGCTTGTGGGATATTCCGGAAGTGGTAAATCTACGTTTGTTAATTTAATTTTACGGTTGTTTGATGTTACCGCAGGAAAAATAACCATTGATGGTCAAGATATCAGACAGGTTACGCAAGATAGTTTGCATGAAGCAATCGCGATGATTCCACAAGATCCATCATTATTTCATCGGTCATTGATGGAAAATATTATGTATGGACGTAAAGATGCGACAATGCAAGAGGTGGTGGCAGCAGCAAGGCGTGCATACGCGCATGACTTCATTGTTGGATTGTCGTCAGGGTATAATACGCAAGTTGGTGAGCGAGGGATACGGCTTTCTGGTGGGCAACGTCAACGTATTGCAATTGCGCGTGCAATTTTAAAAAATGCACCTATTTTAATTCTTGATGAAGCGACAAGTCAGCTTGATTCGGTCACAGAAGGAGAGATTCAAGAAAGCTTGTGGAATTTAATGCAGGATAAAACGACGTTGGTGATTGCCCATCGTTTGTCAACCTTGTTGCACATGGATCGTATTTTAGTTTTTGATAATGGTTCTATTGTTGAAGATGGTTCGCATGAAGAGTTACTTGCACAAAATGGTTTGTATAAAAAGTTATGGGAAGCTCAAATTGGTGGGTTCTTGCCGTGATGTATAAGTGTTAAAATTCTTTGTTGCATTGATTTTGATGTTACGATAGTAATAGAAGATGTTTTTTTGTTTTTCTGTTTGATAGTATATTGTTTTTATAGCGGGTTATTGTTTGTTCTATTTGTTTTGTTTGTTGCGTTTCATCTATATTGTTATCAATTTCTTTCATATATTTTGGGTATGCATCAGCAAATTTTTTTATTTCATCATCAAATTTAAATTTTTTTAAACTATTGAATAGTAAAAAAGTTATATAATTTGTTATATCTTTGGGCAGCGATTGTGTTGTAGGTGAAAATTGTATTTCTCGAAATATAAGCCATTTATGAAGCAATAGATTTTTATTATATATATTATCATATCCATTTGTGTGAATTATATGCCAATCAAGCAGATGATTAAATTCTGTAAACATCCCTTTTTCCATTAATGATGTAGGATAAAGAGGATTAAATTTTTCTTCATGCATTTGACGCCATAATGGTTGAGCGCCATGTCGTATTAACAATTGTATTAATTCACAATTATTTTTTATAAATGCGACAGTTAAAGGAGCTCCTCCTTCATGAATGTAATAATCTACGGGTTTATAACCATGTCCTATGAAAAATACTGACTCATTGCATATATATTTCAATTTTTGATGATTAGGATCAGCGCCGGCTTTAATAGCTTTTTCAGCCAAAGTTAAGTTATCAAGATAGCATGCCTGTTTTAAAATAGAATTATGAAGTTGGGAATATACAAGGTTTGGGTCAATATTAATATCAATTAAAAAATTAAGTAAGTCGTGTAGTTTTATTTTATTTTTTTCTTTTTTTATTTTGTTAACTTGCTCTAATAAAGCAGATGTTTGTTGAATAGCTATAAGAAAGCGTCCGAGTATAGCGGAATGATTATCTATACTGAATGTAGCTATGCGGTTTAAAATAAATACTTTTATTACAGCTATTATTACAGCTATTATTACAGCTATTATTACAGTCATTGTTACAGTCATTGTTACAGCTATTGCTAATAATGTATAAATTGTTATTGGTATAGTCACGAAATTTAGCAATATTGCTTTTTCCATAGTGATATTATTAAAAATTGATTCATGAGATAGGCATGACATTGGCAATATTTGATGAGTAGTTAAAAATATAAATAAGTAAAAAGAAATTTTTTTGTAACTCATGCCTAGAATTGGTAATATATTGAATTTTGATTTTTATCGTAATTAGTGTATCAGTAGTAAGATGTTTTTCCAAATGATTTGCAAAATTTATCAATATGATAAAATATTGATATAAATATTGTGTTTTTTGTTAGTGGGGCTGTTTTATAGGAAAAAGAATTTTTCTATGATTAAAAAATTATTAGTGATGTGTCTTGTGGTAAGTCATGCGTGTATTTATTGTAATGTTACGTTAATGATAAAAGATGTTTGTTTTGTATTCTATCATCTAGTATATTTTTTTTATGTTTGATTATTGCTGTTTTTATTTCGTTTGTTGCTTTTTCTTGATTTATATTTTGATTGATTTTTTTCATATAAATTGGATATGCCTCAGTAAACTTTTCTATTTCATCCTCAAATTTAAAATGATGTTTAAAGCTATTAAATAGTAAAAGAGCTATATGATTGCTGATGTCTTTAGGGAGATAGTTTGTTTTTTGAAGGAGAAGTATTTTATCAAAAAATAAATTTTGATCATATATGTTATTATATTCATTTGTGTACATTATATGCCAATCAAGAAGATGATTAAATTCCGTGAACATTTCACATTTTAGTAAAGAGTAAGGCAAAAGAGCAGAAGGACCTGTTCTATAGTAGTATTCTTCATAGGTAAATGGTTCAGCTTTGTAGCGTATTAATAATTTTATTAATTCATGATTATTATGTAAAAATGCGATAGTTAATGGATTTCCATTGGACATGAGTGTTGAGCTTAAAGGAATTAGAGCTTGGCTACCGCCTTCGAAATAATCTGTTGTATATTCTAATACTTGAATATTTGGATTGCCGCCCGATTTCAGTGCTCTTTCAGTTAATGTTATATTGTTAAAAATGCACGTCGTGTTTAAAATAGAATGATATTTGGATGAATATGGGATGTTCAGATCTATTTTAATATTAATTAAAAAATCCAATAGGTCATATATTTCAGTCTTATGTTCTTCTTTCATTCTACAGAAACAAGATTGTTTGTCGTAATATGTATAATCATAAATTGTTTCACTAGCTATATGGAGCAAAGTAGGTGTTTGTTGGATACTGATAAGAAAGTGTCCGAGTGTGATGTATTTTTTTGCTAAAGTAAATTTAACTATTCGCTTTAAAATAAAATTTTTTATTGATGATAATGCAAATGATATTATTTTTATTGTAGCGAAACCTATGCCGATTATTCCTATTAAGCTAACCATGATATTGGCAATATTTGATGAGTAGTTAAAAATATCAATAAGTAAAAAGAAAATTTTTTTATAATTCATGCCTAAGAATTGTAATATATTGAATTTTGGTTTTTATCGTAATTAGTGTATCAGTAGCAAGATGTTTTTTCCAATGATTTACAAAATTTATCAATATGATAAAATATTGATATAAGTACTGTGTTTTTTGTGAGTGGAGATTGTTTTGCCTCCCTTTTACAATATTCTCAAATATGCCCTTTATGTCGTACTCAGTTCTCACAAAATGAATTTTTAGGTTTGTGATACTACTGTATTAGGTAAAACGGGCGCACAAGAACTGAAATAATTTTATTCTCGTGATGAATTGGGTGTTATAGAGATTGAATTTGTTGTAATAGAGTAGCTTGGCCACCATGATTTCAGCCAGTTGGAAATGGCAGTAAAAACAGTTGGTTCTGCAGGACTAAATAATGGGGTAGAAGTTTTTTCTTGTGGTAGATATTTTTTTGATAAATGAGGCATTTCTGCTCTTTCCTTCTCTATTTTGTCTAATTGTTTTAATCTTTCTTTGATAAATGTTTGATATTGTGGACTAGTCCTTAATGTAACGTATTCTGCTTGTGTTTCTTTTAGAGGATTGAATGGTTTCATTGCTTTCATTTTAAAGGTGAATTTTTCTTCTGGTTCATATCCTGAAATAAATTGGTTATAATATTCGTTTTTACCAGATATTATCTTTTTTTCATACTCTACCTTTTCTTGAGGAGTTCCTTCATTAAATACTTGGCTTTTGATATATCCCTTGGGAATAGGTTGGCCTTTTGAAATAATTCGTTTGGCATAGATAAGAGGGTATGCCCAATGTTTTAGAGGTTTTTTTGTACTACTTTTGTTTTCAAAATGTGTTGTAGAACTGCTTTTTGCTCTATGAATTAAACTAATCATTATTCCAATTATAAATATCATTATTACTATTTTTTTCATGTCTGCTCCTTGTTTTGTTGTGAATTATATTATAATAGTAACATAAAAATTGATTGTTGGGCAAGAAATGGCATAAAAATAGCGTATTACGCGTATTGCAAGCGCTTCTTAAAAAAAAGCAACAAGGGTTATAAACAAGGTCATAAAGCTAATTCTTTTTTTAGTACAATTATCTTGACAAAAATATACTATTTTTGTTTTACATCATTATAATATTAAATTTTTAAAAAGGAATGAATAGTGAAAAAAATAGTGTATGTAATGATAGTGCTGTGTTTGACGACACAGATTTTTTTTTGTATGCAAAAAAATTCTAAAATTTATGTTGCAGGACACAACGGATTGGTTGGATCGGCAATTGTACGTAATCTTATAGATGCGGGATACACAAATATTGTAGTGCGCAGTTCTGCTGAATTAGATTTACGCAATCAACAAGCGGTGGCTGATTTTTTTGCACAAGAGCGTCCAGAATATGTTTTTTTGGCTGCGGCAAAAGTTGGTGGAATTTATGCTAATAATACGTATCCTGCTGAATTTATTTATGATAATTTAGCAATTCAAACTAATGTTATCCATGAATCGTGGCGGAATGGAGTTAAGAAGTTATTATTTTTAGGTTCTTCATGTATTTATCCTCGCAATTGTCCTCAGCCAATTAAAGAAGAATATTTACTAACATCTCCTTTGGAAAAAACTAATGAAGCATACGCGATTGCTAAAATTGCAGGGCTAAAGTTGTGTGAATATTATAATAAACAGTATGGTACTAATTTTATTGCAGTGATGCCGACTAATTTGTATGGTCCAAATGACAATTTTGATTTAACAACATCGCACGTGCTTCCTGCGTTGTTGTATAAAATTTGTAAAGCAAAACAGGAAGGTGCGGGGACATTTGAGGTGTGGGGAACAGGAAGTGCGTTGCGTGAATTTTTGTATGTTGATGATTTGGCAGATGCAGTTATTTTTTTAATGAATACGTATAATGATAATAAGATTGTTAATATTGGTACTGGATCTGATATAAGCATTAAAGATTTGGTGATGTTAATTAAAAAAGTTGTTGGTTATGATGGTGATATTGTGTGGGATTCATCAAAGCCTGATGGCACTCTGCGTAAAGTGCTTAATGTTGACATGTTAACTAATCTTGGTTGGCAGGCTCAGACATGCGTGGAAAATGGATTACAAAAGACTTTGCAATGGTGTTATGCGCATAATATTTTTAATTAAAGATGTGATGTTAATAAAAAAAAGGCAGTGATGTAATGAATAAATTTTTTTTTCATTCATTAATATTAATGATGTATGTTTCTTGTTTTTATATGCACGGAAAAATTGCACTCATTACTGGTATATCCGGTCAAGATGGAGCATATCTTGCAGAATGTTTGCTCAATAAAGGATACATTGTTCATGGTCTTAAAAGGCGGACATCTGTTATTAATACAGAGCGAATTGATCATTTATATAATGATTCTCGTTATCGGGATCGATTTATTTTGCATTATGGTGATATGACCGATAGTGCTAATATTGTTCATCTTATTCAAACAATTCAACCGGATGAAATTTATAATTTAGCGGCGCAAAGTCATGTATTAGTATCATTTGAATTGCCATTGCATACGGCAGACGTAAATGCTTTGGGGCCATTGCGAATTCTTGAGGCTATTCGTATTGTCGGTGGTGAAAAAAAAATAAAGTTTTATCAAGCATCATCAAGTGAAATGTTTGGTATGGTGCAAGAAATACCACAAACTGAGTTAACACCATTTTATCCACGGTCTCCGTATGGTGTAGCAAAATTGTTTGGGCATTGGATTACTAAAAATTATAGAGAATCATATGGAATATTTGCGTGTTCGGGGATTTTATTTAATCATGAATCGCCGATTCGTGGAGAAACATTTGTTACGCGTAAAATTGCACGGGCGGTTGCGCGGATATCCTGTGGACAACAGCAATGTTTAAAGTTAGGAAATTTGGATGCATTACGCGATTGGGGTCATGCTCGTGATTATGTTGAGGCAATGTGGTTAATGCTGCAACAAGAGACAGCCGATGATTATGTTATTGCAACGGGTGAAAGCCATTCAGTGAGAGAGTTTGTGGAACTTGCTTTTGCTGAAGTTGATATAGTTATTGCATGGAAAGGAAAAGGAGTTGATGAAATTGGGTATGACGCCCGTACCGGTAGAGAATTGATATTTGTTGATTCTCGATATTATCGTCCTGCAGAAGTTGATCTTTTAAGGGGAGATGCTGCAAAAGCTCATAAAATTTTTAATTGGAAGCCAAAAACTACTTTTACTGAAATAGTTAAAGAAATGGTAGCATGTGAAGTATGTAGTGTAAAGAAACGATATCTTTAGAAATGCTTACATAGGGGAACTATGAAGAGTAGTAAATTTATTGGTTTATTTTTGTTTGTTCTGACGGCAATTATATCCCTTAATGCGGTTTCATTGCAAGATGCATTGATGAATTATCTGCAAGGAAAAAGTAATCGTGAATTTTGGCGTGAACAAAGTTTTGGAGCGGTGGTGATGCCAGGCATTACCGCCGCGTTTTTGTCGTTAACACCAGGTGGATTATTGGCGTATCCACCATTTGTTATAGGTCAATTTATAGGAATGAGTATTGCTGGTGGAGCAGGGATGGTATATAATCGTCCAGAATCAATGCGAGGTATTTTTGGCAAAAGATCTTCTGGTTCTCTTGATTTATTATCGTCACAAGAAAATAATCCGCTAGTAAATGAAAATGTAACTCAACAAGAACAACCAGCTGTTGTTGCTACATCAGGAGAAAATATATTTGCTGCACTTATCATGGCTGCTATAACTGGTGCAGGATACAAATTGTATCAGTGGTATAATGCTCCCAAAAAAGACAAGCCTATTGAGCAGTCTATTAATTCTTCTCAGTCAGCTTTGCATAGTTCTCCTTAATAAGTGAGCAATTTATGGTTTGATCGGAGGTTGATCAATTAATTTTTATGTGATAACGTCGTTTCTTAATAGTTTAAATTTTTTTTAAGGAGTGCTTGTGATGCAAAAAAAAATTCTTATTAAGGTATTACCTCAGATGATTCTTTCTTTTATGTTACTGTCATATTCATCGTATTTTCAGGCTAAAATGGCCTATATTCCTCAGCCTTTACGGGAATGTGTAAAGGCGATAAATGGTCTTGCTGAATCAGCACGTGATAAAGAAAATTTACAAGAATTGTGTACAATGCTTGATGAAAATAGAATTCTCGCGTCAGATGATATGGCTCGTGAGGCAGTAGAAGAAGCGCTGGTGATTATAAAAAAACATAAGAATGAATGGCGCGATGACAAGCAATATAAAATTGCTAAAAAGTATTTACAACAATATTTGGAAAGTTTGGATGAAATATCGATTTTGCTTTCTATGGATGGTGAAGGTTCTTATATGTCATGGCCAGCGTCTTTTGTTGCACATAATTTACGTAATCATTCAAGCGGTGTGGATATGATGTATTTGACGAGTGAATTAGCTTGCATAAATAATGTAGTATTTTGTGGTAATGATGATTCATTCTATGATATTGATATGTTTGCTATAGATGCGATGAAAAGAAATGAAAGAGGGACCAATAAATCAGATGCAAGTATCAATTTTAATCCAAATATGATGACAAATTCAATGTCACTCACTCCTACTATGATTTTTGGGACAGGTGCTGCTTTTCCTTCTATGAATGCATGGGTAATGTCTCCAAGTAATACTATGCAATCACCAATTGCTATGCAGTTTATGATTCCTGCTCATTTTAAAAAAGGAAGTCCGGTAGCATTACAATTGAATTTTTTGGTTACTCAACAATTTGTTCAAAATGGCAATGCTCGTATTGCAGTAACAGCTGAATATATGCGTAAAGATAGTTCTTCAAACTTTGTTTATGTTAATAATTCTAAAAACTTTTTTATAACTCAACCAACATCACCTGATGGTTTTACAAGTATTTATGTAAAGATTCCCTTGACCGATTCAGGAGTTCAAGCATATGATTTTGTCCATATATCAGTGATACGTATTGCACCAACATCAGGTGTTGAATATGCACAAGATATTTTCTTAGCAGCCGCTGCATTTAGGTATAAAAATAACTAATTTTATAATGAGATAAAATTGAAAAATCTCCTTCTTTTTTAGAGGGAGATTTTTTTAAGTATTGTGTTTTTTTATTGTTGGTTGAAAAATTTTATTAAGAATTGAGTGATTCCATGATATGTGCATATAAAATATTATAGCTTGAGCAGTCAGCAGAAATGTGCTTAACATCCCCTGGGCGTGGCGGCATGAATATAATTTCATTAGTATAATCAGTATAATTTTTTTTAAGATTGTTAGCTAATTCGAGGAGAGTAGTAGTTTTTCCGGTTGCAACATTAAATACTTTTCCTTGGATATATTCTTTTTGAGATATGCCACATAATATATTTGCTTCAACCACTCTCTCTACTGGTATATAGTCGCGTGTTTGGGTTCCATCACCAAAGATAGTGATAGGTAAATTTTGTTCCATGTTATGCATAAATTTTGCAACAACACCAGCATATTGTCCATGTGGATTTTGACGTGGGCCGTAGACATTAAAATAACGTAATGAGACTGTTTCTACATTGAATATGCGAGAATATTGTGCGCAATATATTTCTCCTAATAGTTTTGAAAAGCCATAGGGAGATGTTGGATTTGGTTGCATATTTTCAGTGCATGGTAATAGAGATTCGCCATATATTGCACAAGTAGATGAAAAGACAAATCGTTTAACGTTATTAATACGAGCGGCTTCTAGTAGATTATGTGTTCCAGTAACATTAATGGTATTACAAAGATAGGGGTTTTCCGTTGACGAGGGCACTGAAATAAATGCTGCAGTATGAAAAATAATTTTTTTATTATGTGTTGCCTTGAGACATGTTTCAAAATCAATAATAGTTCCTTGTATAACTGTTATATTATTAATGACTTGAGATATGTTTTGTTTATTTCCAGTACTTAAATCATCGAGTATTGTTACATCAGCTCCGAGTGAAACTAATTTTTCAACAAGATGCGAACCAATAAATCCGCAGCCACCGGTAACCAGAACAGGTGTTCCTTTGTAGAGATTAATAAGCTTATATGGTGAATTATTATTATATAAAGTTGCATTAATACATAGTGCTATTATAACGATACATATTAAATGATTTGATTTAAAAATATATTTCATATCACGTCCTTTTTTTGATAAATATAAGATATTATTAATATTTACCGAGAAAGCATAGGTAAAGTATAGAGATATTGATAGTTGATTAAAGAATAAAAAAGGAGAGAGATGCAGTTGATAAGAATGTTATGGTGGATGGTTTGTATAGTGATTTATTGCCAGGGACAAGAGACTTTTTTTTCAAAGGTAATTATATGGGGTCATCCATTGCATTCTCATACTCATTCTTATATTCATCAGGCCTTTTATCGTTCATTTTATCATCTCGGTTATGAAGTATATTGGGTAAGTTCTGTTGATGAAATTCAAAATATTGATTTAGTTGGTACTTTATTCATAACAGAGGGTTTAGTAGATAAAGATATACCCAAGCGTCATGATTGTTATTATATACTACATAATTGGAATCCCGATGATTACTTAGAATTGTTTCGTAATAATCGATGTATTGCTCTACAGGTATATACGCATGATTGTTTATCTTATACTACGGAAAAAATAGCAGATTATATTTATAGTAATGCTGCTGAAAAAATAATTTTTATGCCATGGGCAACGGATCTTTTGCCTTATGAGATTGATGAAATTAAACAGCAAAAAATTATGCATAAAGAAAAATCTATAATAAATTGGGTTGGAACAATAGGTGGAGGAATTTTTGGTAATGAGCCTGAAATAGCAGATTTTAAAAAAGCTTGTTATGAAAATGGTATTTTGTTTAAACATACGATTAATAGTTCTATGGATGAAACTATCAAGTTAATCGGAGAATCGTTAATGGCTCCCGCGCTACAAGGAATATGGCAATGTGAAAAAGGTTATATTCCTTGTAGAATTTTTAAAAATATTAGTTATGGTCAATGGGGCATTACGAATAATAAAACGGTATATGACTTATTTAAAGGAAGAGTTATTTATAATGCTGATACATACCAATTATTTTATGATGCGAAAAAATATATAGAAAATACTTCGCCTGATGAGTTATATGAATTAATGGATTTTGTGAAAAATAATCATACCTATATAAATAGAATTGATGTATTGTTAAAGTTTATGAAGCATGCTCTTATGATAAAGGAAGATAATGAATTATTATAAAATTTTTATCGTTTATTGTTTATTTGGTTATTGTATTATTCAGGCTGATGAGACCATTGATGGAATACTTAATCAATATAAAAATTATTTGGAACAAGGAACGTATGAAGGGTATGATTGGTCATATTTTACGATAAAACCGCAATCTCGTTATTATACGTTTAAAATGGCATTTGAGCTTTTTAAAGCACATCAGGGACATGTTGTAGTTGAATTAGGAACATCCAGAAGTTTTGTGCATGGAGGTCATCCTGGATGCAATAGAGATGATATAATATACTGGACTCCTCACGATCCACAAAATTGGGATTGGGGTGCGGGATTTTTTACGCGTATGGCTGCTGAATGTTTGTCTCATCTCAATCCGGTAATTCATACTGTTGATATTATAGCGTCTCATATTGAGCGATGTAAACTAATTACTGCTGATTTTAGTGATTATTTGATATATCATGTTACATCTTCTGTTGATTTTCTTAAAACATGTGCACCACAAAGTATTGATTTGCTTTATGTTGATACAGGAGATATGACCCCTCTAGAACTGACCGCATTATTACAACTGGAAGAAGCAATGGTGATTGTTGAACGTGATTTATTATCTGGCAATGGTATTATCTTAATTGATGATGTACGTAATCAAACACCAAAATTATATGGAGAAATGTGTGAACTTGGTAAGGCAAAATACTCAATTCCTTATTTTCTTGAACATGGCTTTGAGATTATTGCAGATGAATATCAAGTAATTTTAAGAAAAAAATAATATATTATTTTTTTCTTGTATAAATAATCCTTTAGAAATTTTTGTTATAGCAAGCGCCTAACATTCTACCCGATCTGTGTATCTCCCGCCGCTCGCCCTGAGTTTTTTTGCTTCAAAAAAGTATCGAAGGGTGCAATATAAAAATATTTTTTTTAAAATATGATGTTATAATTTATTCATATTTAAACTCATATTAATATCAAAAAACTGAATATTAAAATGTTATAAAAACGCACCCTTCGATACTTTTTTGAAGCAAAAAAACTCAGGGCGAGCGGCGGGAGATACACAGATCGGGTAGAATGTTAGGCGCTTGCTATATATAGCATAAATCATTAAATCGACCCGATTAGATTAAAAAGTAAATTGAGCTGCTTGAAATAAATCATAATCGCATTCTGCCAATTTTTTTCTAAAAGAGTTTTTAAGCGAATTCCAGCAATGCTCTATTGGGTTAAAATCAGGAGAATATGTTGGTAAATATTTTAAAGAACAGCCTGCACTTTCTATTAAATCTCTGATGGCAGATCCTTTATGAAATGCAGCATTATCCATCACAACTACTTGTCCTTTTTTAAGCACGGGAATGAGAACTTTTTCTAAATATGTCATAAAAACAACACCATTAGTATATCCTTCAAATAGTAATGGTGCTATAAAATCACCATTGTTGAAAGATCCAATAATACTTATTCTTTGTGTTGCATTACCAGGTTTTAACTGACAAAGACGCATTCCTTTTTCAGCCCACCCATATATAAGTACATCATTATTATCCATACCTGCTTCATCAAGATAAACAATCATTGCTGGATCAATTTGAGCTATTTCATTTAGAAATTCTTTTCTTTTTTCTTCATCACGTTCTTTATAGCCGAATTGTTTTTTTTTCGAGTGAAATTAATTTTTTTTAGAGCACGCCTAATTGATGCAGGACTAACATTTCCAAATTTTTGAGCCATTTCTTTTAGTGTTAAATCTGGATTTTCTTTAATGAAGTTTTTAAATGCATCAAGATCAGTAATTTTATGACTATGTCCCTTTTGAAATCCAGTTTTAGGGGCCACTGTACCTGTTTTTTCAAGCTTCTTACGCCATTTATAAATTGTTTTTACGTTTATATTAAAAAATTTTGCAATCTCTTTTAATTGCCAAATACCTTTGTTTACTACTTCTATTACTTTTTCTCTTAGGTCAATACTGTAGGTTTTTCCCGTAGACATGCTCAATCCTTTTTTTTTAATTAATACTTTTGTAAAAATTAGAGCATTTTTTTTTATTTTATACAAGAGAATATCAGGTCGGGTCGACCTAATGATTTATGCTATATAGCATAGACCATTCATCAAATGGCCTATGCTATAATATTTTTTGTTCTAAGCATTTATTTATAAAGATATTTAAAATAATAGTTTTCTTTTCATGATATTCCTTTGACTCATTATTCCAATTGCCACCACCTCGATAATGAAAAAAAGAATTTTTTAATAAATATTCAAAATTGTTAAAACCATGAGCAAAAAGAAATTTTATATTTTCATCAGTAGTTTCTGATAAAAAAAAATCGGATGGATAGTGCTGATTATCAATCAGTTTTTTCATCACTTGAGGATGATTTTTAAAATAATGATATATACTGAACCCCAATATTAGGACCATTTTTTAGGGATTGCTAAAGGCCAATTCTACCCTCATAATAATAACATAGGGGTATCAAATATGGCATATATGAAACGAAGAAAACATGATGCGCATTTTAAGGCAAAAGTCGCTTTTGATGCAATCAAAAATGAAATGACAATTGCAGAGTTATCAAATAAACACTCAATTGGGCCAACGCAAATAAAGGAATGGAAATCAGAGCTTTTAGACAATGCAGCAAATATTTTCCTAAAAAATGGTAGGGAAGGCATTCAGGATAATAGCGAGCAAATTGCTATCCTAGAACGCAAGATAGGGCAATTAATTATTGAAAATGATTTTTTAAAAAAAAGCTCTTTGAAATTCCACGGAAAGATCGATTAAACGCAATTGATCGATTTAATAGCCAATTAAGCATTAGAGCACAATGCCTCCTATTGGATATTGCAAGGTCAACTGTTTATTATGAGGCACGTATCGATGAAGGTGATGCGTTGTTTGCTAATTTGATTAGTGAAGTATGGCTTGAATTTCCTACATACGGATATCGAAAGATAACGCATGAGTTGCAGAGACGCAATTACGATATAAATCACAAACGAGTTTTGCGACTTATGCAAGAAGCGAATATACAGGCCATGTACCCTCGGCCAAACACAAGCGTACAAAATAAGCAACACAAGATTTATCCATACTTATTATATGAGCTTGTCATAAATCGTCCGGATCAAGTTTGGGCGACGGATATAACATATATCAAAACAACGACTGGATGGATGTATTTGGTTGCAATTATAGACCTCTGCAGCAGAAAAATTATTTCATGGCGTTTATCAAATACTCTAGAGGTAGCATTCTGTTTGGAAATGCTTGAGGAGGCCTTGAGGCATGGCAAACCAGAAATCTTAAATACTGATCAAGGATCGCAATATACTTGTGAACAATGGATTAAAATGGTGCAAGATAATGGTATTAGGGTAAGCATGGATGGTAAAGGTCGCTGGGCTGATAATATTATAATTGAACGCTTTTGGAGAACTTTGAAACATGAACATATACTATTATACGTATTTGATACGGTTCAAGATTTGAAAAAATCGATTGCAAGCTTCATTTATATTTACAACAATAAACGACTTCATCAAAATTTAGGGTATAAAACACCGGCTGAAATTTATGGAGGTATTTATCAAGCGCCCAGTCTCGAATTGGGCAAGAAATGCTAAAATTAAGGTTAGATAGGATTATTAAATTGCCTCCGGCGGGCTTATTACTGTCTCCTTTTATTATAGACTAATTGAAATAGTAGCAGTATGGGTAGAAATTAATTTTTAGGTCTTTAAATTATTTTAAAATTGGTCTTGACAAATGGGTGCACTATAATACGTATGTCCTCCAACATCCACTCCTATTCCATCAATTTTCCCACAGTTGAAATCGATGGTTTTTTTATCCGGTAGTGTTTGCATATTAAAAAAGACAAGACCATTCCAAATATATTTGATATGTTGACGTGATTGAAGAACACCTGCAATATCAAAACCGTTTAAAAATTCTTGCACACAAAATTCTTTGATGAGAAACATATCTGAATCAATGATCATTACAATGCCATCATAGTCAAATCCTAAGGTATCTAAAGAAAATTGAACAACGTTGGCGCAACGAACTACGGGATGATGATAGTCTTCACCAGGCCATCTTTCTAAATAAGGTGCGTCATGAATTGATTGAGGAATTCTTATACAAGGTACGTTTAGTCTATTACAGGTTTTTATAATTTTGTCAGAAATTTCCTCTTGTGGTGCATCATTAAAAACAACAAAGGTATAGTCATCTTTAAGAAATTTTTTAAAGGTTTTGTCTTGAATTTCTATGAAATCTGGTCTGTTAAAACTATGAGTTATAATTAAAACAGTTGTAGAAAAAATTAAATTGTTATAATTAAAAAATGTAAAAAAGATAAATATAAAAAAATAATTTCTTTTCATGTTTATCCCTTTTTAATTAATAGTGGAAAGTATTTGAGTAAATATTTTTTTCCATTGATTAATAGTTTTAAAATGATGTTCTTGTGCATAATTTTTTATTTTTGCATGGAGCATATCAAAATCAGTTGATTCTATTTTATTCTTTAGATCTTGCCATGAGTCAAAATACGTTATAATATTGGCATTTTCAGAATTGTACCATTCTGATAGATGATAATTTTCTTTAAAATAGTTTCCCGTTGGCCACCAAATTTTTCCTATATTAAAATTGTTGATCATAAAATTACTTGAGGGGATAAAATATGCTAATCCATTGTGTATATTTTCAAAAAATGCAACATTTGACCATGCATAGGGGATATGAATAATACCTTTAAATTCTTTTAAATCTTGAGGTCCATTGTACCTTCCATTATAGATAGTAAGTCCCACGTTGCTGCATTCTTGAGCAAGATTCATTGAAGCATCATTGAGATAAGGAGGTATATATAATGTTTCTGATTTGTTTACGTGAATTGGAATAATGGAGGAGATGTTGTATTCGTGAGTAATTCCTATTGGTTTAATTACTTCATGATTAAAAATTACATTTTTTTGCTCTGCATAAAAACTTTCAAAAGCAGTATAAGGAATAGTATAAACATTTTTTTTGTGTGCAGCTTTTTGAAACAGTTTGTAATATTCTGCATCAGGAAAATCACAATCTAAACTACTGGTGTCTACATAATCAAATCGATTACAAATCCAAATAATAAGAGGTTTGGTGTAATTATTTTGTAAAAAAATGCGTGCAAGTGGAGCTGTATCGGAAGTGATGACTGCATCGAATGTATTAAAATAATTTTCATGTTTATGCCATATTCTTTTTGCTCGTTCATGTCCAATATTATATAAACTGTTTCCTGCAGAATATCCATCAAAATATTTGCCAGGTAGCTCAGGAATAAAAAGAGATGTTACTTTAAATCCTAATTCTTGGGCTATTATTTCTATATCGTGTAAACATCCTTTGTGAAAACTTATATGTAATATATTAAGTGACGAGAAGTCTGATGTATTTATTATTCCTTGGAATAAGATTGTAAAGCATAAAAGATATCTTATAATAGTAATCATGTTATTCTCTTATTTCAGTATGGTTTTTATCTAAAGCCAATAATTTTGGAATGCAGTGTGGATATCCTTTTTTTTCTCCATTTTCTGGATAACAATATGAACGATCAAGAATTATAGTTGGTTCATGATCAATAAAATAACGATTGAGATGACTTTCATCATGCCACACAGCAATATAATTAAAGGTATTCAGATCGATAAGAATATTATTGGCAAGAGCATGTGCCATTGAGATAAATTCTTTTGTTGTCCCTCCATAGAAACCTCCAGCATAATAATACGTGCCTGCATCGTAGGGGATATAGGCGGTTGATTTTGGATTTCGGTCATAAGGAGGTTCGCTTCCCCATAAAGGTATATTTTTTTCAAAACCAGGATGGTTTGTTGCGACACGATCGCCTAAAATTTCGTCCCTTTCAGTATTAACAAAAAGCATATCAGCGTCAGTTGCAAACATATAATCGGTTGATGCAAAAAGCTGCTTATGTTCGTTGTATGTTGCAAATCTCATAAGCGTATCATACGGCCATCCAAGACGTTTTTGATAGGTAATAATAATTCTATTGTTATACGTACTTTTTAACAAACTCTCAAGAGCCGGTTCTGTAGCATCGGTAAATATAAAATATGTTTTTTTATGATCGGGACAAAAATATTGTTCAGCGGAATCGAGTAATGGTTTAATAAATTGAATATATTTACCTGTTGCTACAATACATAAACCGATGTGTAATTGTTCTTTAGGTAGTAAAGATATGTTACTGAATATTAAAAATAATAAATAATATATTTTATTATTAAATTGAATCATTTGCATCCTTTTTTATGATCGTATAACAAATGTTGGTTCGTATTCGGTGTGTACGGCTTTATTTTTCAGGTGATAGAGTGGTGTAATATCTATTTTGTAACCTGCTTGAAATTTTTCTAATAATTCTTGCGGTGTATAAAGATTCATATCGCGATTAAATGGATTTATTGTTTGAACTTTGTTGAGCGGTATATTAAGTATTTTTGAATTTTCATAAAAAAGTCCTCGAGGACTTGGAGCTTTGTGGAGTACCCACCATGCAGCCCATTTTCCTTCTAAAAGATTAGGGTTTGTATATTCTAAACTTTTAAAAATGTTAATGAGATCTTTTTTGCGGTAGAGAGTCATATCAACGGTATTAGGATAATGCCAATCTTTTTCTCCTAATTCAAATTCCCATGAAAGAATAGATTCATTGAGGTGATTGTATGGCGGAACTGCTTGAGAGCTGTTTTCTGTGTAACAATAATCAAGGTGTGTACCAAGTTTTAAGTAAAAACCATACGCATGTGCTTGCTCGAGCCACGTAATACATTCATTGAGATCAACAGTATCTTTGACAATGTTATCATCGACCGCGAATATAACATAATCCGATGATGAAGTTTCAATTGCGTGGAGCGTTAATAATTTAAAATCATCAATGCTTTGTTGGTGTAAAAATTGTGTGGATGGAAAATATGATGCTACTGCATCAAATGCAGCTTGATAGCGTTCATTGCTGGTACGGTAAATAATGTTGATTGAATTAATATGAGTAATATAGGAGAGTGATTCGAGTAATGCATAAAGTTGTAAAGGACGATCATAAGAAAAAATTATCAGATCTGCTTTGCGAGGTTCTTGTTGTGCGTGGAGATAGACGGTTGTCTGTATAAAAAGTAAGCATACAAGAATTTTTCTCATGAAAGGTTACCTTATTTTAGTGTATTTTTTCTATATAACTTTTATTAAAGCATAATCCAAGTCGATCGAGATTTCCTTCATTTGCCCATACTGCCTCAAGTCCATTTGGTGTAAGATCATAATGATTTTGTAGTGTCTGTGCGAGAAATATTGTTTTTTTATGAAGAACAAGGTCAAGCGAGTTTGCCGATGACCATTTGTCTTGTGCAAGAGCAAAGTTCCATGCAAAAATATTTTCTCTACATTCTACCATTGATAATTTTGGATAATTATTAATGCCATCTTGAGTGTTGAGTTTAAAATAAAATGCATAAGCATCTGTTTCTTGTAGAACATTGATACACGTTGCAAGTGAAACTGGTTGTGTAAATTGTGCATCTCCTTTTGCAAAAAGAACGTAGTCATTTTTTGTTTTTTGATAAATATTAAAAAGTGTTTCTTTGAAATTACTTCTATGTTCATTGATAAGATAAAATTTTATTTCTGGATATGACATTTGTATGGCAGTATATGCATTCATTTCCCTATCCGATGTTGGTTTATACATGATAAAAAGGTGATCAATTTCACTAACATATGTTTTGATTGATTGTAATAATTGGGTTAACATTGTTGGGTTTTGTGCAAAAATAATGGCATCAGCATGAAAATTATTATTTTTTGTTATGGGATATGGTTTTGCAGAAAGGCGTTTGTAGTGTTTTTTCTTTTTTATAACTTGTGCCAGATGCGCTTGTAGTTGTCTACTAACATGATGATCGCTAATGTTATTTTCATCATTATAGATATACATAACTTCAGGTATGAATTGATGTCGTTCGCCAGCCATTTCTATCATTGGAATCATCATAGTCATATCCCATGACATGGGATAAAAGGTGCCATAATATAATAGATCATCAAGTTTTATATTTTTAAAAAGCCATGAATAGAATGTGCGCAAATGAGTTGGCAGATGTTGAAAATCTCTGTACGCATTATTTTCTACAATATAATCAGGCATTGCAGATGCCCAACCTTTTATTCCCGATGGATGTAATTGAAATTGCCCATAGGTTAACCATACCTCACCCGATGAATAGACATTATTTAATCGTGTTAATACATTATTATCTGCAAGCCAATCATCGCCATCAAGAGTAACAATGATATCATCATCGTTACTCATATAAATCATGGTATAAAGATTATGCAATGCCCCACGGCGCATTTTATTTTTTATGAGACATACTTTTTTATCAAGATCATGATGTTTAAGATACTCTTGTACCAGTTCTCCTGTACCGTCGGGAGAACAATCATCGGCATAGATAATACGAAAGTTAGTATAATTTTGTGATAGTGCTGACTGTAGATTACGTTGATACCATCGGGCATTATTATATGAGGGGATAACAATGACGAAATTTTTTTCATCAAGAGCTTTACTATGTGTTGAACCTGGAATTAATAGCGTCACGATCGATATAAAGATGAGAAAGGGTGAAATGTTAAAGAATGTCATTTTCTTATCCTTTTTTTATAGATTATTGTTGATGACATTAAAGGATAATTTAACCTATGTAATAATTTTGTGTCAAGTAAAAAAGTAGAGGTTGTTTTTTTATTTGACACAAAATTATTAATGATATATTAATTATCATTTATATTGTAATACTAAATTTTATGTAGTCATTGGGAAGGTTTTTGTTAGGCTGGGATGCGTTTATAGTTTTTGAGAATTTGATTCGGGACATAATCATGTTAAAAATGAAATTTTTGTTAGCATTGTCAGGTCGTTTTAATAACGATTGTTTAATTGTTTTTACTTTATTTTTAATAGAATCAATGGTCATAAGTCCAAGGTCGATTTCTTTTAATATATTTGAGTTGATTATATCTAATACGCACATGTTAACTGCTTCGTCTAATTTTATTCTAGTTTGTATTGCCTTGTATAGGTTCTTTTGAAGAGGATCGATAAATTCATCTGCCTGTTTGTTATATTTTGTTTTTATTGACGTATCTACTGCAGGATATGACATTAATAGTCGTAATATGTCCTTTAAATTTTTTGAGGCTGCGATAAGAAAGGCAGTTCTGCCACGTTTATTTACTTCGTTGGGATTTATTTTTGTTTTTGTTAAAAGAAGATTTATAATTTTTTGATCATTATAGCTCACTGCATACATTAAGAGACTGTTTTTTTCTTGATCGGTCCAGTGACAATTAAAATTCAGAATTTCTTTTAATTTGATAAGATTATTTGTATTGGTAGCATTTATTATTAATTGATGTTTCTTTAATACGTCGGAAGTATCATAAGATTTTAATTTTGCTTTTGACTTCTTTATTTTAGGTGTGCTTGTGGTGAACTCTGCATTATCTTTATGCAAGGATATATTATCGTGATCGAGAGATTTTTTATTCTTTATAAGAGATTGTTCTTTTTTTAGTAAAGGTTCAAATATTTGTTTGATGTATTTATCAGTTACGTGATCGGGTAGTAGACTGCCTGGTAGTTGACGATCATCTTTATCACTAGAATCATCAGAATCACTAGATACTTCTTTGTTTTGTTGTTCTTGATAGATTCTATTAATTCTCGTTTTAATTTCATTTATTGCACTATCAAGGGGAATAGCTTGTGTGCATTGGAGAGTAACTTGTTTTTTTATTTCGTCGATGAGACTTACTTGACAAAAACATTCAAAACGTAGTTCCTTTTTATGTTGAGGTATAAAATTTTGTATATTTGTTTGTACATTTTTTTTAGCCATTTGGCTTTCTATTTTGCCATCTATTATTTTGGCATCTATGACAACATCTATTTGGTTATCTATAAGGATAGAAGGATCACATAATGGGTGGTGTAGTATTCTTTTGAATAAAGTATCATGTCCGTTTACTGCAGCAAAAAAGAGGGCTGTTTTTCCATTAATATCTTTATAATTTGGATCTATTTTTTCTTGTGCAAGAAGTAGAGTAACAATTTCTTCGTTTCCATTTTTTGTAGCAATTATTAAAGGAGTGTTTTTATTATCAGTTTCATTGACATTGAGAAATAGAAGATAATTTAATGTGGCATAATCTTTGTTTTTCAAAGCATCTAAAACAAGTTTTTCTATAGCGTTATTTGGAGAACGAGGTAAAGTAGATGTGCTAGAGCTGTAATATGATGATGGTCGTGTTTGTAATGTTTTACTGGGTGATTTTTTTATAGTTGGATTTTGTAATTCTATTTTGATTGTGTTTTCTTGTTTGTTTTTAACGTCTTGACTTTGAAGATTTTCGTTGATGATTTCAGATGTTTGTAGCATTATAAATGGAGTAGTATTTTGTTGGAGGCTGCTTGTTGAGCTTGTTTTAGGAGTTCGAAGGTTTATTTGTGTGCTACTATTCCGTTTTTTTTCATCTTTTTTTTCTTCTTTACTTTTTTCCATACAAAAAGTAGACGCTATAAGTGTGCAGCTGAGTAATAGAATATGAAAGTTTTTAATCATAAGGAGTCCTGTTATTAAATGAGCTCGGTTCAAAATTTTTAAGCAAAATTTTTTTTGACTAACGGGTACTACTCTTTTTTTATAAGGTAAAATGGTATGTATTATTTATTGTATTGTAGTTCTTTTTTTGCTTGCTTTAGTTGAATTTGTTTTTTTTCCTGTTCTTGTTTTATTCGTTTTTTTTCTTGTTCTAAAAGATAAATTTCGTGTTCTAATTGTATTCGTTCTTTTTCTTGTTCTTGTTTTATTCGTTCTTTTTCTTGTTCTAGAAGCTGAAAAACTTTATATGTAAAGAATTGATCGGTAAATTTTTCGTTAAAATCAACTATTTTAAAGCAATTTTCTGTAGGTAATACTGCTGAAGTTTTATTTTGAATTTCTTCGGTGCTTTTTATTTTTGTTTTTATGTCCAATATAGTTTGTTTCATTTCATTAGGGGTTATGTCACCGTGTGGTTTTTGAGAGATTATGTATTGGCAGTGTTCTAGGGTGGTTAAATGGATTTGAGATGATTTAAATAGGATACATTTTATTTTTTCTATTGTTAGTTGATCTTCTTTTGTTTGGCTATTTTGTTTAGGTATAAAATAGTGAGGCATTTTATTATCTATATTTTTTTTTGTTGGATCAACTTGTGGTTTTTTTAAAAGTTCTTCAATTATCATTGTATGCCAGTTGATCACTGCAATATGTAGTGCAGTATTTTTTTTTTCATTGCAGCACATATTAAAATCTAAATAGTGATTATTGAAATGAAATTGTGTTATTCTTTCAATATTATTATTACGAATATCTGTTAAGAATAGATGTTCGTGAATTTTTGGTGTTAAATGTGGAGCAGATACACTCGAGCATATAGGTTGTTGAGCAATAAGATCAGAACTTTTTATTGATGAAGAAGCATTGGTGGTAGATAAAGAGCGTTGGGATTTTCTGTTAAATATTTTTATTTTTTTGTGATTACCATCTCCATTTTTTTTAGATTCTGCGCATTGCAATTTAGATTCTGCGCATTGCAATTTAGATTCTGCGCATTGCAATTTAGATTCTGCGCATTGCAATGATGAAATTATTGTTGTTGATAAAAGTGTAATAAATAAAAGATGTAACATTGTGATGACTTTCTTTTTTGATTTAATAAATATGAATTAAAATATAACATATTGAAATATTTACTTCAATAGTAGTTTTAAAAAACCATCGTATTTTTTTGTGTTATATTTCTTTGAGTAATATAGTGACATAAAAAAAGTATGATATACATACTTTTATATTTATTTTTTTCGTTGATAGCAACATAAATCTTTTTATAAAATTTTTGTGAAAAGAATATGAAAAATTGAGGATAAAAACTGGAGGAGAGAGTGGGATTCGAACCCACGATCCCGATCTCTCGGAATAACGGTTTTCAAGACCGCCGCATTCGGCCGCTCTGCCATCTCTCCATTGGTGATATTTCTAAGAACTTTTTAATATACGTAACCTGGCCTGTCAGACGTCCTTCGACACGCTCAGGATGAACGGCTACGTAGTCTGGCCTGTCAGACGTAGCTTTACGCGTAGTCTGGCCTGTCAGACGTAGCTTTACGCGTAGTCTGGCGCGCCCGGAAGGAGTCGAACCTGCAACCTTCAGATCCGTAGTCTGACGCTCTGTCCAATTGAGCTACGGGCGCACATAAACATTTCAAATTTCAATCAGCTGTACGCCCTAGCTCATGAGCGGAGTTTATTCCTGTTGTGTCCTCCGTAGCTTTATGCGTAGGAGGGAGCTTAGTCGAAGGGGGCGCATGCTTTTAAAAAACTGGCCTGCCAGCTGAAGCCTTACGCTTAATTGTCCAGCCTTCGCCAAGGCTTCGGCGGACAGACTACGCTTTTGCAATCAGGCTTTTTTGATTATTAATATTAAACCTTTAAAAAGCTGGCTGTGCCAGACGAAGCTTTACGCGTAGTCTGGTGGAGAGAGAGGGATTCGAACCCTCGCGCCCGGTTTCCCAGACTCTTGCTTAGCAGGCAAGCGCTTTAGACCGCTCAGCCATCTCTCCCTATCAATATAATGTCAATATATACAAAAGAATACTGTCATTTACCATTTTTTCAAGTAATTTACTAGAATCTTTTGTTTAAATATACCATGTTTTAAACTATTGTATATTAATTTTAAGGAGAGTAAGCTAAAAAACAGTGCTAAAATTCATCAATGGGGGAGCTTGGTATGGCGTTTATTTTTGATGTAAAAGTTATTCCTAATTCTGGCAAAAAAGGTTGGGAGCTTGATAAATCAGGTAATCTTAAATGTTATCTCAAAAATCCAGCTGAGCAAGGAAAAGCGAATGATGAGCTTATTAAAAACCTTGCAAAAAAACTTGGTATTACGCGGAATATGATTTCTATCGTTTTGGGAATGCAGTCAAAAAAAAAGCGTATAAAAATAGAGGCTGAAATAACGTATAATAAGTTTTTAGAGCTTCTTGGCGTTGACTGGCAAATGGATATGTTCGGTTAAAGAGGAATGCATGCCTTATTTTAAGTGGACCGGGATTACTATTGCGGGAATAACAAAAAAAGGAAAATGTGCTGCATATTCATCACAGGAATTGTCAGAGCAATTATTTAAAAGAGGCATTGCTTTATTAAAATGTAGCGTGATGTATACACCATCTTTTTTGTGGCATATTAATGCACAAACAAAAGGGAATTTATTTCGACATAAGGCGCAATTATTGACAGCAGGGATATTATTACCGCATAGTCTTATTATTGCAGCAGAACAGTCTCATAATCCTTTTTTATATGATATGTTTTTTAATATAAGTAAAGATATACAGCATGGAGTATCGTTTGTGAGTGCATTGCAAAAACAGCCGTTATTATCTGATCCGATTGTTATGATTATGTTAACAGCAGGACATGAATCGGGTAATATGATTAATGCAGTTGAAAATGTTGCGCATTATTATCATCAACACTATCAATTTAATAAAAATATTCGTTCTCTATTGGCTATGCCATTCCTAACGTTGTTGTTTTTTATTGGCATTAGTGGGTTTATTTTTGTATGTATTATTCCCCGTTTTGCTGATATGTTTAACTCTTTTAATCAAGAATTGCCCGCATTTACAAAATTAATGATGAACATGAGTGATTTTGTTCAAAGTAGATCAATGGTATACGTGATGGTGCTTTTAGTGATTGTTGTGATTATTGCTTATTATTATTGTATTTCTCGTGGTAAGCATGTGTGGAATAAGATTATTATAAACATGCCGTTTGTTGGGTCATTTGTGTGGCAGCATCAGGTGAGTCAGATATTTCATGCATTATCATTATTAATTAATAGTGGTGTTACATTAGTAGCAGCTTTGCAGATAGTAAGTAATTCTGTTGATAATATTATTATTAAAGATCAACTTATAATGTTGCATGATGATGTTGCATCAGGTCAATTATTGAGTAATGCAATGGCCGCGACATCATTATTTTTACCAGAAGTGTTGGCGTTTATTCATGTTGGTGAAGAATCAGGAACAGTTGCTCAAGCATTAGAAAATGCTGCATTGGCATATCAAGCAGTTCTTGAACAATCAATGCGTCGATTTGTTTTTTTTCTACAACCAGTTGTTATTATACTGCTTGGTTTTTTAGTAACAACGCTTATTTTTTCTGTTTATTTGCCTATATTGCAGTTTTCTCATGCAATTTAAATGAAATAACATACTGTTTTATTATAACTTAAAAAACCACGTCCTATGGACGTGGCCATAAAAAAATGCTTTGCAGTTTTTAACTCATTGTTCAAACTATAAGTTAAATTGCTTCCCTGCAATAAACTTATAGGATAAACAATGAGTCGTTTTAGTAGCCTATCACATGCATTGTGGCATTGCCACTATCATATAGTATGGACACCTAAGTATAGATATAGAATTTTAAAAGGAGAGATAAAGCATGAGATTGAGCAATCAATTAAATTGTTTTCGGATCAAATGCAGGCAAAAATAGTAGAATTAAATGTACAGGAAGATCATGTACATCTATTAGTAATGGTACCACCAAAAATATCATTGTCTAATTATATAGGAACATTGAAAGGTAGAGCTGCTATACGAATTTTTAATAAATTTTCATATTTAAGACAAAAGCCATATTGGGGAAATCATTTTTGGGCAAGAGGGTATTGTATAGATACAATTGGATTAGATTTAGAAAAAATTCGTAAATATGTAAAATATCAGGAAAATCAGGAAAAAAAACAGGAAAAAAAATTAGAATTTAAACATTAAATAAGCTAGGGAAGCAATTAATGTTTTTGAAGAAAAAAATACCCTTATAGGGTAAAATTTAAAGCCCCCTCCTCTGGTGGGGGAAATTTTACTGTTCTGTTTTTGCATTTAATTATAGTATAATAACTAATAGATTTTTAAAATTTAGTTTTCAAGGGATTATGCATATGTTAATATTTTTGTTATTAATTTTTTTTTCTACGATGCAAGTCCATGCAAATATATCAAATGATTTTGCTCAAAAAAATGTAATATATAGCGATAATGCAACAAAAGTTCTTGATAGTATGTATTACCAACCAGTATCGCCATCTATCATTACTGAGCATGAATGGAAGGAATTTCAATTAGATCGTTTGATTAAAATTGTTGACCGCAAAACAACAACAGCATTCGGTTCATGGGGATTGGAGCAATTGTTACATCCCATTGCCAATAGTGATGATCTAGCACAACGGAAAGAAATTATCACTTTTTTAATTGAAAATGAAAAAGAGCTTACTCTTTTTCAAGAACAGTTGAAAAGAATTCATGTTGTTGAAAAATCGTTATTGGCGTATTGGGACAAAAATGATGCAGTTGATAAAAACTCTCAACAATTTTATTATTCATTTCCTGGCATTAAAGAAGGGTTAAATGATAGCAGTCTTGCGCTTAATGGAAGTGTTTTAATGCAAATGTTTAATGCAGGAACAGGTTTTCTTGCTTCAATATGTCTTGGTGGTCTTCAGGCTGAAGCTTCAAAATGGATGATAAGTCCAGAAAAAAATTTTGATTGGTGGGAGGCAATAAAAACTGGTTTTCGTGAACCGTTTACTATGAATAATCCTATGCTCGATTTATTTAAGGATTATGATAAATCGTATCAATATACATCAAAAGATTATATGAGGGCGATTTTTTATGGTTCGTGGGGAGATAGATATAAAATATTTTCTGCTGGGTATACAGTAGATATCAAGTCTCCTGCGTGGGTTCCCGTGTGGTTGATTGCATTAATTACAAAATTAATTAGTGTAACACCCAAAACTCCAGGAATACTTAGTAAGTTTAATGCGGCTTTAGCAGCTACGTTGCCAGCTCTTATATATGATTACTACAAGATAATGTCTATTATGTCGATTGGTAATTATCTTGTTTCAATGAATCAAACATTGAATCAGTTACATGATCGTGTTATGGATGTGGCAACATGTTTTAATGCAATAAAAAGCATTGATCGTACAATAAAACAGTATCCTATTATGACAGAAAACAGTTATATTGTTATTGAATATACTGATCAAATAAATAAATTTTTAGAAAAATTAATGTCATCGCGATTTATACAAAAAAGATCATATGTGTATTCGCGTGGTCACGTGCTGAGTATGCATAAAGAAATTAAGGATATAAAAAGATTAATAATTCCTTTATTGCAATCAATAGCATTCTTAGATGCATTTTGTTCTATTGCGCAGTTGTATAAAGAAAGTCAGGATAAACCTGTTAAATTTAGTTTCCCTGAGTTTGTACCGTCTCAGAAACCATTTTTTTCTTATACCGATGCATGGTTGCCATTGTTGCCATATAATGAAGCTGTCACTAATGATTTATGTCTAGGACGTGATAATAGTTGTCCTGGTAAAATTATCATTACTGGCCCCAATGGAGGTGGTAAATCAACTTTGTTAAAAACATATGGTGTTGCGGCTATTTTAGCGCAATCATGGTTGATTATTCCGGCAACACATGGCAGTCAGACATTATTTAGTGAGATAAAAACAGGTCTTGCGCCTCATGAGGATTTAGAAAAGGGATTATCAACATTTATGGCTGAAAAAAAACGTATGGGTGAACTGTTTGAATCGATGCAAAAAAATGACGCAAAACGATTTAAAACGCTTGTTTTAATTGATGAACCATATAAAGGCACGGTGGATGCTGAATCAGCAAAACGAATATATCAATTTGGTAAGGATATAGCAGGGTTTTCATACGTACTTGTTGCTATTGCAACGCATGTGAAAAAGCCAATAGCGCTTGAAGTAGATACTCATGGTATTTTTGGTAATTATCAAGTAAAGATAGATGAACTTTCGCCTGGCATATTTAAGCGTTTGTTTAAAATTGAAAAAGGTCCCGCGATGTGGTGGTTTGAAGATGCTGATAAACGAAGTCGTTTTATTGATTGGATTGAGATAAAACCTGTTGTTTCTCGTTGACGGTAAAGGTTCTTTGCGATATCCTATTAATATATTTGAAATGGTAATAATGCCGGGGTGGCGAAATGGCAGACGCACGAGACTCAAAATCTCGCGAGTGTAAACTCATGTCGGTTCAAGTCCGACCCTCGGCACCAGCTTTCGCAGCCGTTCATCCTGAGCTTGTCGAAGGACGTCTGGCAGGCCAGTTTTTTTAAAGGTTTGATATTGATAATAAAAATGGCGAAAGCTGCCCGCCATAGCTTTCTTATCCGCCGTAGCTTTATGCGAAGGTGGAAGCGACGGAGGGCCAAATTATTAAAAATCAAATATGTTCTATTCAATTTTGTGTACGTTAGAAATGGGGACCCCTTTTTAAGAAAAAGAAAGTGGTGCATGGAATTACATAACTGTATTTTTTGTAAAATAATTACACGTCAAGCGCCAGCAAAAATCATTGTAGAGACTGACTCAATGATGGTGATTGATAATATTGCACCAAAAGCTCCAATTCATTATCTTATCATTTCCAAAAAACATATTTCTGATATTGTGGCGTTAGAAAAGGAAGATCAGCTCTTGGCAGGCGAAATGCTTCTAATGGCGAAACAATTATCATCTCAACTTTCTGGATCACAAGCATTTCGTTTAATAGTTAATAATGGCTCTGATGTTGGTCAGAGTGTCTTTCATTTACACATTCATTTTCTTGCAGGAAAATTGTTATTCGATTATTAAAGGACATGTTGAATAGAATAGATATGTTTAATTAATGTTTTTAGGTGATTTTTTGTATTGTAGAGAAATTTTAAGTGAATACCCTAATGCATGGGCAACTTTGGCAAGTTTAGCAATAGATGTTTTGGCATATCCACCATTTTCCATTCGAGCAATGGCAGGCTGTTGAACTTTTAATTTTTTTGCTAAATCTTCTTGTGAAATATTTGATGATTTACGAGCTTTAATAAATTTTATCATGAGTTCAAATTCAGGATGCAATGCTTCATATTCTGCTCTGATCTTTGCATTTTTTAAAACTTCTTCTTTAAATGTTTGAAAATCTGGTCTTTTAATCATTTGTCTTTACCTTTTTTTCATGTGTTTTAATGCTAAATCAATTTTTTTTGAGGGTGTTTTTTCTGTTTTTTTAATATTTGCATTCAAGATTTGCTTAATTATTTAAAAAATGATGCTATCATCAGGGCTATTATGGACAATGATAGCATATGTTATGGATAATGCTTTTTAGTGGAATTTTATTTCAAGGTCCTTGCCAAGGGCAGCTGCTGCGCGGTAAAGAGTTAATAAGGTAACTGAGTGATTTCCAGGGTTAAGTAATCGCATAAAAGCTGCTCTGCTTGTGCCTAAACGTTTTGCCATTTCTGTTTGAGACAATTTTTTCTTTTTCATTTCTTTGGCAACTTGATCAGCAATCGCCATTTTTATAGCAGCAAGTTCAGCTGTTTCTAAGGTGCCTTCTTCTCTAAGGATATCATCAAAATCAGGGCCAAGATGTTTGTTTTTTGTCATAACATTTCCTTTATTTTTGTTTATATTGTTTTGCGCGTTTGAGCGCGATTTCTAATTCATTGTTTGGGGTTTTTTGTGTTTTTTTTATAAATCCATGAAGCAGTATTATTATGCCATCATGAAGTATAAAGAAAATCCTTGCTTGTCTGTTTTTTAGCTTTATTCTAATTTCCATTAAGCCATCGCCAAGTGGTTTAATACGTGGCATTTCCCAGGGCCAATTATACTGTGGATATTTTATATAACCATCTATTATCTGTCTCTCTTCTTTATTAAAATCTTTTAGCCATTCAAGAACAGGTACTTTACCTGATATTTCTTTATAAAGACTAAGTTTAAAAGAGGACTTAGTGATTACCATTATTAATTTTCCCTTTTTTAATTTTAAGCGGCTATGTTTATTGTATCAAAAAAGATACATGTGTGCAATATAATAAAAAGGAACTGAAAATGGGTATCCCAATAGAAACGAAGTGAAGATTGAGTTAAAACGAGCGCGGGGAACATTAGATTGGATAAGTTTTCAGGCCTTTACTATAATATCATTGTTTATTATAACTTAAAAAACCACGTCCTATGGGCGTGGCCATAAAAAAATGCTTTGCAGTTTTTAACTCATTGTTCAAACTATAAGTTAAATTGCTTCCCTGCAATAAACTTATAGGATAAACAATGAGTCGTTTTAGTAGCCTATCACATGCATTGTGGCATTGCCACTATCATATAGTATGGACACCTAAGGGCCCGTTAAGAAATAACCTTTAGTTTTGTGGTGAAATTATATAATTCCATTCACCACGAAAATCATTTTTTTTAATATTCAAATTGTTCATTTCTTCATCTGATACAACAATTCCTTTTTTATATTCATTTTCATCGAGTTCGCAAGAAACTTTTAATCCAGTTTTTGTAGTTGTTGCAGCAATTAAATTAACTATAGTAACTAAGTCTGTTAATGGCTTTGCTCGCCAATTTTGAGTTATAAAAGAAAATAATCTATGTTCAATTTTATTCCATTTACTTGTTCCTGGAGGAAAGTGACATATTGTTATTTCAAGCCCAGTTTCATTAGCGAATTTTTGTAATTCTGTTTTAAATAAACGTGTTCGTGATCCATTACTTCCACCACCATCTGCTGTTATCATAAGTTTTTTTGCATCAGGATAACGAGATTTTCCTAGACCATTCCACCATCTTCTTATACTTTCAACTGCAAATTCAGAAGTATCATTATTTATGCCTACATTTACCCATCCTTCATTTTTGATAATGTCATAAATTCCATATGGTATAGCCTTAAACAAAGCAGTTTGAAAATCATGCATATTGACCTCTGTTGGTTTACCTTGAGGAGAATATTCTTGACCAGCATTTTTAAAATTTCCAACCAATTCTTTCTTTTTTGTATCTATAGAAATAACAGGATTTTCGCTTTTTAAAAATTCTTTTGCTGTATTATTAATATTTTCAAACTGAGCATTACGATCAGGATTGCTGCTGCCTTCTCGTGTTTTTTTATTTCCTTGCAATGAATATTCCAATTTAGATAATAGTTTTGCTACAGTAACATGACTTATAGTATAACCTTTTTTTTGCAATTCTGTAGCAAGATTACGTGTACTTTTTGCTGACCAAAGCAATGGAGACATTGGATCACCACGCGTTGCTGACTCAAGTAACTCAAGAAGGTCTTTTTTTAAATCTGGATAAACTTTAAATAATAACTTACGACCACCACCTGATTTGCGAGATTTTTTATGATTTAATTTATCTGCATTATCGCACTTTAATTCGGCAATTCCATTGCGAATTGTAGGCTCTGAGATTCCTGTTGCTTGAGATACAATTTTAAGGCCACCATGTTTTAAAATAATCGTTTCAGTTGCTGCCCATAAACGACGACTTTTTTCATTTAAATGAGGCTTAATCAAATCATATTTTTTTTCAATTGCTTCTAATTGGCTCATTACTAGTTCTCATAATTTTTTTAGTTATCTTTTTTAAAATTATGAATAATAATATCATTAATTGAAAAATAAGCACTGTAATAAAAAACAAAGGTTATTTGTTAACGGGCCCTAAGTATAGATATAGAATTTTAAAAGGAGAGATAAAGCATGAGATTGAGCAATCAATTAAATTGTTTTCGGATCAAATGCAGGCAAAAATAGTAGAATTAAATGTACAGGAAGATCATGTACATCTATTAGTAATGGTACCACCAAAAATATCATTGTCTAATTATATAGGAACATTGAAAGGTAGAGCTGCTATACGAATTTTTAATAAATTTTCATATTTAAGACAAAAGCCATATTGGGGAAATCATTTTTGGGCAAGAGGGTATTGCATAGATACAATTGGATTAGATTTAGAAAAAATTCGTAAATATGTAAAATATCAGGAAAATCAGGAAAAAAAACAGGAAAAAAAATTAGAATTTAAACATTAAATAAGCTAGGGAAGCAATTAATGTTTTTGAAGAGAAAAATACCCTTATAGGGTAAAATTTAAAGCCCCCTCCTCTGGTGGGGGAAATTTTACTTTTTATGAGATTTTTAATGCGTGTTGGTGGGGTTGATGATTGTGTATGGTTGACGTAAGAAGGTTGAGTAATAATGGTAGGATATTCATTACTAACAATGGTTGTATATAATAGTAATGAAAGAAAAAAAAATAATGATTTAAGCTTTTGTTTTTTATTCATTATTCCAGGTTAATAAGTCTCCTGGTTGGCAGTCAAGTTCGCGGCATAACGCTTCAAGAGTAGAAAGTTTGGAGCTTATCGCCTTTAGCTTTATTTTAAAGCATGATAAAATACTATTATAAGCATGGTACTTTTTGTTAATTGTTTTAGTATTTCAAAAAAGGCTTAGTACAGTGCTTCTTTTTTTTTAGTTATTTAGATTGAACTCGCGTTAATGTAGTAAGGACTATTCATGAAATATGTACAATCAGTTGGGATTATCACTTACATTGAAGAGGGCGATATATTGTATTATTTGCTTCTTCTCTCTGCGAGTGGATGTTGGGATTTTCCAAAAGGACATATTGAAGTAGATGAAACAAAAAAAGAAACTGCTTTGCGAGAATTAAAAGAAGAAACAGGGCTTGTTGCTCAGTTAGATGATATTTTTGAAGAGTCATTATCATATGTTTATATTAGTGATAATAATGAACAAATACACAAAACTGATTTTTTGTTGATAGGTAAGACATTAAGTTCAAATATAGTTCTTTCTTTTGAACATACTGACTATGCATGGCTTACTTTTGATGAGACGTTACAGCAAATAAGTTATGATGATACAAGAGAATTGTTTAAAAAAGCACATGATTATATTGTAAAATTAATATGAGGAAATAAATAAAATGCTTCATTTTGCTTGGGTTCCACTATCTAAAACGAGAGAGTTAAAGGGTGCATTGGCTGAAAATTTAAAATGTTTTTTTTATGAATGTGCCAGAAAAAATGGATGGCATATAGAAAAGTTAATAATAGAATTAGACCATGTCTATATGGTTGTTAAGCTTGATTGTGATGTAAGTCCTGATGCAATGCTAAAAAAGTTTAAGTGTTATAGTGATAAAAAAATTTACTCATTATATCCAGATTTTGATGAATTTCTTTGGGGAAAAACATTGTGGACTGATGGATATTTTGTAGCAACTCAAGGTTGCTGTGATGAGAATGATTTAAGACAATATATAAAAGCCTGTTCATTATAGCTATTGACGTGTCTTTTTTCTTTGTCTAAAAAATGTTAAATATTTTTAATCCATTCATATATTTCTAGTAAACTTTCTTGAGGGTTACAAGGGTTGCTGCTTAATAAGACGAAATTATTTTTATTTAAAAATTTTGCCTTCAAAAATATATAGTCGACTTGAGGTTGCAGAATCAATTTTTGATTATTAATTAATAGTTCTCCTTTTTTTTCGTGCACAAATATGAACATATTATGTGTATATTCGATATCATGCCAGCCATTGGCAAAGTTTTTAGTAGTGACTGTTATGTTTTGTTTGTAATCAAAAAAAGCTATTGTTTCAGTGTTTTTTTGAAAAATGAATGATTGCTGGTTGGGATAAATTGTGAGAAAATTATATTTTTTACATGTGTTCCAAAAATTAAAAAAAATGGGACAGTTTGTTTTAACTGTTTCTGGCGTAATTATTATGAACTGTGAAAACTCAAATGAAAATTGATAGAAGATGTTGTCATACGTTATAAAGATTAATATATCATCTTGCCAATAATAATTTGATGAAAATATGCAATTTTTTAGTTGATTAGATAGTGATATAACAAAGTTATTCATTGTGCGTATATTAATAAAGGTCATTTGATCATCGTCCGGAGAGTAGAGTATAATTTCACTTTCATCATATTTTTTATAGATAGAATATATAATTGTATTATTGAGTAGTGAAATTGTTTGTGTAGTATTTAATGAAGAATCAAGTAATAATAAATTATTATAGTTTTCATTGATAATAATATTATTTTTATAGGTTTCTACAATATATATATCGTTATTATTATATTGTAGTTCATTTATTTTTTTTACAAACATCTTTATCACAATAGTTTATTTTATAGAATTAAATATTTTGTTTTATCTTGCGTATTTTGGATTAATTTTCCCAATTATAGATTTGTAGAATACATTTTTTATGATCATTTTGATTGGTTTGTAGTATAGTTATACTATTATTGTCTAAAAAGGAAATTTTTAAACAATAATAATTTTCTATTATTTCAAAAGAAAGTTTATTTTTTTTAATTGTTACTATTTTATTCCACAGATCAAAAAAAATAAAACTATCATTGTAGTAATAAATATCTTCGCAAAATTTAGGAGAGTGCTTGATTAGGATTAAATTTTTAGTGTTATAATTATAAAACCCAGTAAGCTTGCGGTTTTTATGGAATATAAAGGAGAAGCGTGCAGGATAAATTTTTACTGTATTATATTTTTTGCATGTTTGCCAAAAATAAAAAAAAGTTGGAGCGATTGTTTTAACTGTTTTTTGAGATATTTTTTCTAGTGAGAAAGATTGAAAATTAAATTGATAAAAAATATCATGATTTTCTATGATTGCTATAAGTATGTCATTGTGCCAGTAATACTTATAATCAAAATAATAGCTTTCTAGCTCTTTTGAAAGTTCTACAATGTGATGGTTGAATGTTTTTAGGTCTACAAAAATTATTAAATTTTTGTCAAAATCATGGATCATTATGCCCTGATAATCATCATTGACTATAATTTTTTCTGAAAATGATTCTAGTTTGTATATATCATTGGTTTCAAAATATAATTCATGTTGTTTTGTTAATATCATTGTTTATCTTTTATGAGATTTTTAATTGTTTGGTCATTGGAAATATAAATGGGATTACGCATAAAGAATTATAACTATTGAAGTGTTTTTTTTTCTTTATTTAAAAAATCACTAAATATTTTTAATAACCGTTGTCTATTCTCTATAATTGAATATTGTGATGGATCATAGTTTTTGGCTGGCATGTAGTAAATAAATTCGTTCATGTCTGGTGGATAATTAAAATGAGCATAAACTTCAGCAATTTTTTCTAGTAATAATTCTGTATCCACTATGTTTGTTTTTAAATCAGTAAGAAGACAAAATCGTAGTTTTCGTTCTTCTATTTGCCATTCCTTTGTTTCAGGTTTCAGGTTTGTTGTTAGTGCTTCAAGTAATTTATTTGTTACGGAAGTTGTATTACTGGAGAAGGTTAATTCAACAATAAAATGATTAGTTTCTTGAGGGTGATTAGTAAGATATTGTATGGCATAATTATTTATTTGAGTATCACTTAGTATATTAAGATTAACTCCAACAAAAAGAGTATTCCAGGAATATGGAATGGTGTTTTGTTCTAAAAGGTTTAAATTACATTTCATATGTTATGTTTCCTTATAGTATTTGGTTTGCCAGTTATTTTAACTCCTTCTATGAATCTTCGATGTGTTACGCCTTTTAGAGGATTGGGATCAATTATCCATTCAAAAATTCCTGATTTTCCATTTAAAGATCCTTCGATTTGATATAGTTGACGTATAATGCCATCTCCTCCTGTTAAATTAAATTTTTTTGCATAGCTTGCGTAGTTATCAATGATATCGTTAAATGCATGTAAAGCGTCTTTTTTTAGCGCACTACCTGTGCGTAAGTTATTGAGCACCGGGTTGCTGATTTCCACCAATGGAGCATTGTTTTTTGTTGTAAAAAAAGATGAAGTTTGACTCATTGATAATTTATGTACGTTTATATTTTCAACAGTATTGTCAGCAATGCAAATAATTATACCTTCTGGTGTGGTAAGCGCGGTAGATTGAGTGGGATGTGATATTTGTTGTATAATTTTTAGCGTGTGTTTGTGTGCATTCTTAAATAATATACTCATGCCGCGTAGTGCTTTGGTTGTTGCATAACATTGTGTGCCAAATGCAACCGTTTCTTTGATAATGTCACGCGTTTTGAGCGTGGCATATTTTTCTTGAAGGGCTTTATTAATGATTTCAAAATTATCAGCCCATACATGTAATTTTTTGTAGGCATTATCGGGATCTTCAACAAGCATGATATACCCGAGTTCACCAATTTCTATCGCCAGTATACCAATGCAATATCCGCAGGTTGCGGCACTATCTAGTATGTTTTGTGCGGTGCGAATGGGATGAATAATATCATCAATCGTTGCGCATATTCCTTGAACTACTCCCTCGCCAACTGCTTTAATACAATCAAAAATTGCCCAACAGGCATCGGCGAGGTTGATTGCCTGTTGTATATTATTTGCATGATTAAATGCAACTCCCGCATCAGTAAAATCAGCAAGTGTTGATGAAAATTGATCGGTAATTTGTTTGTATTCTTTATTATTCCAGATAGCTGCGCTGTGTTTGGTAATTTCTATAAATTCCCTATGAAGTACCTGCTTCGCGATATTTCCTGTGCATAATTGTAATGCTTCAGTATTGATTTCGTACGCGTTATAATAATCATTTATGGTAGGCGATAGAGCGTAGGTTTGGGTGCTTATTGAGAGATTGCCATTATTTAGTTGTTCAATGGCATTATTGCGTGTGTTAATAATAGTGTTGCGATCATAGCTTTGTAGTAAATTTCTCTTTGTTTTAGAAAGATTTGGAGATTGTGATGTTGGTGTGCAAGTAGTAGTGTTTGAGTATAGTTGGCTCATCCATGAAAGTACCGTATTGAGTTGATTTTGTGTTGGATAATGAGTAGCAGGACGCGATTGGTGAGCATTGTGGCTATTGTGTAATGTAGTATGTGCACGTTCTTGAGCTTTAATATGTGTTGGCGGAGTTGATGATTGTGTGTGGTTGATGTAAGAAGGTTGAGTAATAATGGTAGGATATTCATTACTAATAATGGTTGTATATAATAGTAATGAAAGAAAAAAAAATAATGATTTAAGCTTTTGTTTTTTATTCATTATTCCAGGTTAACAAGCCTCCTGGTTGGCAGTCAAGTTCGGGGCATAAGGCCTTTGAGTGTAGAAAATTTGAAATCTAAAGAAATATAAAATTTCATAGTTTCATAGAAGATAGGTATATTGGAGAGAAGGGGAAGGATTGATTGAATGATGATCAACTTAAGGATCTTATAGCTTTAAGAAAAGAAGAAAAAAAATGATAAAAAAGTTACCTATTGGTATTCAAACTTTTTCTAAATTACGCGAGGATAATTGCGTTTACGTAGATAAAACCGCATTAATTTACAAAATTATTACCATTGGTAGTCGCTATTTTTTATCTCGTCCACGACGATTTGGCAAATCGCTTCTTGTTTCTATTCTTGCTGAAATTTTTTTAGGAAACAAAGAATTGTTTGTTGGGTTAGATATTGAATCACTTCCTTATGATTGGAAAAAATATCCAGTAATTTCTATTTCTTTTTCTGATCTTGATTGTACAACGCCAGAAAATTTAAATGAAAGTCTTAAATATTGCTTGCAGCAGATAGCTCAACAGTATCAGATAAATTTAGAAACAAAAAATATGCCGGCAGTAATGTTGCAAGATCTTGTTAAGATACTTGCAAATCAAGCTAAAGTCGTACTTTTAATCGATGAATATGATTATGCAATTTTAAAACATATTCATAATCCGGAGATGGTAAATGTGATGCGTGAGGCGGTAAAAAATTTTTACGCCGTTATAAAAGGGCTTGATCAATATCTTAAATTTGTTTTTCTCACAGGAGTTAGTAAGTTTTCGCAAACATCCATTTTTTCAGGATTGAATAATCTTAATGATATAGGTTTAGATGCTCAATTCAATACATTATTGGGGTATACAAAGAGAGAAATTGTGACTTTTTTTGATTCTTATTTGCATGAAGCTGCTCAATATAATGATTGTTCTGTTGAAGAATTGCTTGAAAAAATTACTGAATGGTATGATGGATATCTTTTTACTAATGCAGTAGGTGCAACAAAAATATATAATCCATTTTCGGTTCTTTTGTTTTTATCTAAAAAAGAATTTGCAAACTATTGGTTTCAAACAGGAACTCCTACTTTTTTGATTAATTTACTGAAAATGTATAATTATCCCATACAAAAATTTGATAAAATTCGAGTAACTCAAGAAGATTTGGGTTCGTTCGATGTTGACATAATGCCTTTGACAACATTGTTATTTCAAACGGGCTATCTCACTATTTGCGCCCCTGATAAAAAAACTGATATGTATACGTTATCATATCCCAATCGTGAAACTGCTCATTCATTTGAGTTATTGGGTAAAAAAGTAATTCTTGTTGGTATTACTTTTGATACAGTACTGAGAAATATAAGTGGAATTACGCATAAAGAATTATAACAAACACTGTAAAAGAACAAAACACCCTTTGCCGTAATATAGCAGATGCTATGATTAGCAAAGTATTTTATTGAAAAGTCTCAATGAATTATACGCTTTGATCTCTAAAGAATGCTTACGAATTAATTTTTATAAGGAGTTTTTTTGTTTTTAATTGTTACTTTTTTTATTGTTTTTTCTCTTTTTTCTTTTAGTCGAGAGACTTTTGTATTCATTTCTTTAGCTTTTTTCTGAAAAAAACATGCCATATAATAGTTGGTTAAATTTTCTATTGCAGGATGTTCATCATCAAGTTGTTCAATCATATCAATAAAGATATCAGCTTGATCAAAGTTTCCCATTTTACAAAAATATTTTGCACAAATTGAACTATGAAAAATTACTTCTGTAACGTGAAAAGTTGATCGTTCGGGATAAAGATGTTTTAAATTAAATTTGTTGTTGATAGCATGAGCAGTATCTGATAGTCGGTTTTCTTTGAGACAAAGTTCTGCGTACGAACAACGCGCAAAAAGGTAGTCAGGAAATTGTTGATAATTTTTGATTATTGTTTGCTTTTCCATAATTTCATTCTTGGTGTATTGATAGGCAGCGGTAAGATATCCTGCGAGAACAGGATCATTAGGATATTTTTTTATGAAAGGAGGTAGTTGTTTAATCGCTTCGGCTGGATTTGATTTTAACATTTTGTATATCATTATACTGACAGCTTGTTGTTCTTTTGGACGATCGAATATTTCGATTGCATCAAAAGTTATATCATAGCTTACGAGTATCAGATTATCATTTATAGTTTGTTGATTATTATTATTCATTTTTGTATTCCTCGTAGTTAATGACTGTTTTTTTGTTGATTGAGTATAGCTAAATATTTATAAAAAGATACTTTTCTATTTATTTGTCAGAGATTGTGCTAACTTGGTTATTAATGACCAAATTAGCACAAAAGGAGTTAAAAATGTTTCTGAATCGTGATATTTATGATGCAATTATTCGTTTTTTAAAGTTTCCAGTGGTCGGCATTTTCGGTCCTCGTCAATCGGGAAAGACAACATTATGCAAAAATATTTTTAAGAATTATGTGTATCTTAATTTTGAAAATCCAGAAACATTGGAATTTGCTACCAATGATCCCAAAGGTTTTTTGAAAAAATATGAAAATGAATATGGCATAATTGTAGATGAATTTCAGCATTTTCCACAACTGCTTTCTTATATTCAACTTGAAGTTGATGAAAAAAATAGGCCTGGATATTTTATTTTAACGGGATCGCAAAATTTTCTTATGAATGTAGCTGTTTCGCAATCTCTTGCTGGTAGAATTGGTATTTTAACATTATTGCCATTATCAATTAATGAGTGTGTTAATAATAGCATTGTAAGTAATAATGTTAATGAAATGATTGTTAAAGGTTTTTATCCACGCATATATAATGAAAATTTTATACCAGATGAATTGTATCCTTCATATATACAAACATATATTGAGCGAGATGTTCGTCTTTTGACTAATGTAGAAAATTTAAGCACATTTAAAAAATTTATGAAATTGTGCGCAGGCAGAATTGGTCAGTTGCTTAATGTTTCAGATATAGCAACCAATTGTGGTATTACACAAAAAACTGCTGATAATTGGCTATCAATTTTACAAGCGAGTTATATTATTGTTTTACTGCAACCGTATCATGGTAATTTCAATAAACGAATTACAAAATCAGCAAAATTATATTTTTATGATACTGGTATTGCATGTTCTTTATTGGGCATAAAAAATGTAATAGATTTAGAACCAAGTCCATTTCGTGGTCATCTTTTTGAATGTTTTATTATTGCAGATTTTTTTAAACAATATTTTAATAAGGGGACTAATGCACCATTGTATTTTTGGCGAGATAGAAATGGCTTAATTGAAATTGATTGTCTTATTGAAAATGCCAATAAGCTTATACCTATTGAAATTAAATCAGGACAAACAATCGTTGCTGATTTTTTTGCGTCATTGAAAAAATGGAATGATCTTGCGCAAGCAAATCCAGAAGATGGATACATTGTGTATGGCGGGCAAGAGTCGCAAAAAAGATCTGCAGGGACTGTTGTTGGTTGGCAGGAAGCAGGAAATATAGTAGATAAGCTATAAAAATTAGTTATTTATATATATTTTTTTTGTGATTATCAAAAAGATCTTGTATTCTTGTCTTTTCAAAAGCATAGTCATACGCGGTTTTGTTGTAGTTATCTTGTATAGAAGGATCCGCGCCATAGTTTAAAAGTAATTCTATTTTTTGATAACAATTATAATAAGCTGCTCTTATGAGAGGAGTTTCTCCAAATTTGTCTGCTATGTTAGGATTAGCTCCAGCTTGCAAAAGAATTTTCAAATTAGAATGGGATCCATTTGTGATACAAAATAATAATGGGGTGCGTCCATTTTTATTCTGACAATTTATATAATTTAAGGCATCTGTTTTGAGTAATCTATTCATCAAATCATTATCACGAGATAGATGCAATACTGTTTGAAGATCATTATTTTTTATAGTTGGATCAGCTCCTTTTTCTAATAAATAATTGATGTAGGTTATATCATAGTTGCGATGTATGGCCAATAATAGTGGAGTGTTGCCATTTTCATCTTGTGCATTGATATTAGTATTTTGATGATTTATTATATTTTTTATGATTTTCATTACAGAGTCTGAGTATGTACTCGGCATGTGTGTAATTATGATATGGAGAGGTTGTGTTGCATTTGGTAATATGTAATTTATTTCATTAAGTAAAAATAATAGCTCTTGTTCATGATTTATTGTAGCTACTAATGCATTTTTGGTAAAAAAAGATATATATTTTTTTTGATTATATTTTTGTTTTAATATATGAGCTATAAGTTTAAGAATGTCAAAAGAATTATTAATAGGGCTATATTCGAGCAGATTTTGGTTATATACTAACGAATCAAGTTCTATATTTTTAAATGAGAGTAAAAATTTACACATTTCAAGATCTTTTTTGTATATGGCTATTGCGAGTGGTGTGATTATTTGTAAATCTGTGTTTTCAGATAAAGGAAGTTTGTTTAATAAGGTTGGGTCTTGTGCTAGAAATAAAGAGGCAAAATTAATATCACAGAGATTAACCGCTACATGGAGAGGTGTAAGTTTACCTCTATCTTGCTCGTTAGCTAGATGTAGACGTTTTTTATAGGCATTTATGTAATCTATATCACCTTTTAAAAATGATATGAGTGGCTCAATCAGTTTTTCAGGTAATTGTGGATAAGAATCATAGTTACATTTTACTTTATATTCGGTGATAATCATAGTTAATGGATCTTTGGTTGGTATAACAGAAGATAACATATTAAGATAGTCATAATTACACAATAATCCAGTTTTTAATCCTAAGTTAATCATTTTTATATTTTCTTTTTTTGCATATTTAACCATAAAGTTCATGTGATCTTTTAAATGTAAGCATCGAGGATATTCTTTTAATAAAGTATGCTGTTGTATGAAATCAGTACATTGCTTATTGATCATGGCAAATGAGGCTTTATTGTCGACGAAGCTTGCAATATACAAAATGATTTCTGGTGGTAATGTGTGCCATCGATTGTTTTCCATTCCCATGTTTGATTGTGCAATACAAAGTAGAATTAATAGAGGTAATTTATGTAGTTTCAATGTAAGTCCGTATTATATTTGTATTTCTTTATCTGCATAATGTGCTTGTTTTCTCAGTTCATCTTGATAAAAAATATAAAGACCAATAAAAACAATAATTGCTGAGGTATAAAAATGCCATGAAATTTTTTCTTGAAAAAATGCCCATCCATAAAGAGCGGCAAAAAGAGGACTTAAAAAACTGGTAAATGACATAAATGTAGCGGAATATTTTTTAAGAAGCCCTGCATAAAGATTGTGGCATACAATATTGCTAACAAATACCATAATTAATAATCCTATAAAAAAAGTTGATGGATTAGTGATTTTTACAGCCCCTTCATGAATGAATGAGGTAAGTAATGAGAGCAATCCACCGCAACTCATGGCAATTCCATTAACCATTGAAGGCTGATAATTTTTATTACGTACCAATTTTTGTATAAGTACCCAGCTATAGCAATGAAGAGTGACTGAAAGAATTAAAAAGAGTTCATATTGTGAAACATAGAAAATTTCAGTTAAAGAAGCTTCTGCAGGACTTTTTGAAATAAGTATTGGCATCATGCCAGTTAATCCTATGATAAGACCAATCCATTGCTTATGTGATAGTTTTTCACCGAAAAGGAGATACGCATAAATAGCTGATAAAAAAGGAGATAAATTATAAAAAAATGCTGTTTTCCATACGGGGAGTACTTCCAATGCATAGAGTCGTAATCCATACGTTGCATACATACCTAAAATAATTATTTGAGCAAATATCCAAAAATGCTTTTTTTTGAAGGTAAATTCTGTTGATGGTAATAGATATTGATATATAAGAAGGATACAGCCTGCTATAAGCATACGAGTGCCTGATAAAAAAAGAGGAGAAACGAACCCAAGAAGATATTTTCCCATAGGAAATGAGGTTGCAAAAAGAGCTTGTAAAAGAATAATAAAAGTCATAATTTATATACCAATTTAAAATATTATATAATTTTTTTATATTGAGAATGTTTATAATCATTAAATTTAGTATATCGCATAAATAAAAAAAAGTTGGGAAAAATTGAAGAGAAACTATATGATATATTTATTTCTATAATCAAATTAAGTGGGCGTATGAATATAATAATTATTATTTTAACTGTTATTTTATCATTATTTTCAACAACGGTAATGAGTTATGTTGCGTTAGCAACTCCCATTGGGCCATGGATTGCGCCTACGCTTGTGTTTATAGCGTTACTGTTTTCTAAAGTTTTTGTCTCAATGAGTAGTATGAGCATTGCATATGCAGTATCAGCAGGTTCAATTGGTGGTATTATAGCTACAGCTTGTGCATTTTCTTTCCCAACGATCTATTTTTTAGATTCCGTTACTTTCAATACATGGATGCAGTCGCCATTCATTTTTGTTATGGTACTTGGTGGTTTATCATTTTTAGCTGGGTTTTTTGGGCTGATTATTGCAGATTATGCAGAAAAAACATTAATTGATACACAAAATTTGTCATTTCCCATTGGACAGCTGGTTTATAAAATGATAGCAGCACAAGATCAGATTAAAAAAGCGTATGAATTGATGTTAGGATCTTTGTTAACTGCAATTTTTTCATTGCTTCAGGGTGGTGTATTGCTATCGCGCGCAATAATTCCAAAAATGATAACGTTAGTGCAGCCTTTGCAGTATTTTATTTTTTCACTGCCTCGCATTGTTATTAATTTGGATACAGTTCCAATGATTTGGGCGATCGGTTTTGTTACGGGACACGTTATTGCTATTCCACTTGCTGCAGGAGCCTGTGCTAATCTATTTTTTTTAAATCCGTTACAAAAATATTTTTTTACTCATTTGACGATGGTGGAGTTTACGCTCGCTTTTTGTAGTGGTGTAGTGTTGTATATCACTGCAATGAGTATTTTTGCAATGCCAAAACAGCTTGTTAATGGAGTAAAAAAATATAGTACTCATGGAGGGTATGCAAATTTTATCCCATTATCTTCTTTTTCTCTATCCAATAGTACGGTGATATGTTTGCTGGTGGGATTACTTATAATATTCTTTTCTTATTTTAAGTTGCCTTTGTACGTGCAAATTTATTTAATGATTTGTAGTATTATAACTACATATCAAATTGCTGCAATTGCAGGGCGCATTGGTCTTGCCTTGCTTGGTCGCTTCGCAACATTTGTGATGGTTCCCGCGATGCTTATGTTTAATATTAATTATGTGCATATGATTCTTATTGCAACATTTGTTGAGATAAGTGGAGGAGTAGCGGCAGATATTTTATTTGGTCGTAAACTTGCTCAACTATCGGGTATTTCATCAGCAACAATGAGGCGATATCAATTGCTAGGATTGGTAATTAGTTCATTGAGTATTGGTGTTATTTTTTGGTTGTTAATTAATCAGTTTGGTCTTGGTTCTGCTCAGTTATTTGCGTATCGTGCACAATCGAGGCAATTATTAATTCAGGCGCAACAATTTGATTACTATGTATTACTTGTTGGTGCGTTATTTGGATTGATACTACAAAAAATTAATCTTAATCCAATGTTGGTACTAGGAGGGTTATTAATGCCGCTTGATATGACATTTGGCCTTGTTGTTGGTGGCTTTCTTGCTGCTGTTGTAAAAGATAAAGAAGAATGGTATCCGTTCTGGTCGGGAGTTTTTGCAACCAATTCTATCATTATGGTATTGCGTGCTATTCTTGGATAATGCGAATTGACCTTGTTCTATCTCGTTGTTATTCTCTTATAAAAAAGTGTGTTCATAACATATGAGGGAAAAATGAAGACAGCAGTTCGTATTTTACTGACAGTTTTATTATATTCTTATAGTTTTTGTGTAGCAATAGATCATACATATGATCCACTTCTTGTGGTGGTTATAATGGTTAAAAATGAAGAAACTGTTATGCGCGCAACATTGCAACCATTTGTTGATGGCGGGGTGCATTCTTTTTTTGTTTTTGATACAGGATCAACAGATAGAACAATAGAAGTTACTGAACAATTTTTTGCTGAAAATAATCTTGAAAATGCATATATAATGCAGGAGTCTTTTATTGATTTTGCTACATCACGTAATAGAGCTCTTGAGCTTGCGCAGGAAAAATTTCCCAACGCGGCGTTTATGGTAATGATTGATGCTGAATGGTATATCAATGATGCGCATGCATTAGCGGATTTTTGTCAGTTAACAATTGAGCGTGGTGATATTTATCCATCATATTTAATGCATATTATTAATGAAAGACTTGATAATTATATTTGTAGATTGCTTCGGTGTAATGTTGGTATTCATTTTGCGGGAGTTGTTCATGAAGCAGTTATTCAATCAACACGAGTTAAAGTGCCCGATACTATTTTTTTTGAATATTTACCGGAGCGTGATGGTGTTGAAAAAACAATGACACGATTTGTGCGGGACCGGGAACTATTATTAAAAGAGTATCAAAAACATCCTTATGATACGCGTACATTATTTTATTTAGCTCGCACCTGTGAAGATCTTGGTGAATTAGAAGAAGCATATGATTTTTATAAAAAACGCGTTGAAATGATTGGATGGGATGAAGAAGATTTTATAGTACATTATCGTCTTGCTGAAACTATCAAAAAGTTAGTATTAAAAAATAGACATAAACGCTATCAATGGGATGAAGCACTTGCGTATTATATTAAAGCCTATCAAATGCGCTCACATCGCGTAGAGCCTCTTGTAGCGATTGCTGATTATTATGTGGCTATTGGTCATATGCAATTAGCTTTTTTGTTTGCAAAGCGTGCGGTTGAAATAGCGTATCCGACGAAAGATGTTTTATTTGTTGAAAAGTACATTTATAACTACTATCGTTATGAATTACTTGCACGTTGTGCGTGGTATATTAATGAATTTACTATTGGTGCATATGCTGCGCGTATGGCATATGATGCATATCCTGATTATTATATAGCACAAGCGAATATGGATGCATATGAAAAAGTAATGATGTCAAGAGTAGAAGTATAATTTTGGTATATTATTACCACACAAAAAGCCTTGGTTTTTCCAAGGCTTTTTGTGTGATGGTGTTTTTTATTATTTTTTATTAGCAGATTCGTGAGTATTGAACTGATATTGTTGATAAATAAATTGCATTACTATATTCATTTGAGGCAGGGGCAATGCGTCTCACTTGGATAATAGCCCATGGCCCTGTTATTTTAGTTATATCTAATGATATAGGTATGCTTATTTGTCGTAAATTTGTGGAAATAGTTGGTTCAGTAATAGTAAAATCAACTGAAACTTGCGTATCAGCAAATCCTGGAACAGGAGCCCCTAATTCATCACCAGAATTTTTATAATCTGCTTGTAGTTGAATTTTTGCTTGATTGCCAGGACTCTCTTGTAGTGCTACTAAAAAGTGAAGTACAACAGTTACCGGTTTGGTGATATCAAGATCTTGAGGTATATCAAAGTTTGCTCCAACAGTATAGCTATCAACAAAAGTAGAAGGGAACATTGCCCATGCGGCAACAAACGCGGTTAGATTGTTTGGTCCATAGGGGGAAAACAATAGAGGAGATTGTAATCCTGCTTCGGCGTCTATGCCAGTCAGCATGTTTGCATTTAAAAAAAGTTCATTTAATCCGCAGCTGCCAGACGTTCCACGAGGTCCTCTATGTCCACGAGGTCCTCTATCTCCATGATGCCCTCGAGGTCCGCGAGGTCCACGACAGTTAGCGGTACCACATCGAGTCGTTAACTCTTTTTTAATTGCAGATTTTGTTACTATTGATTGATCATATGCATATGATGTACATGATAGAATAAATAAAAATTGGGCTAGATGTTTCATAAGAACAATTCTCCTTTGATTAAATTATTATTATAGAACGTTATCATTCTTTTTTTATCAAAAACAATCGTTATATAAAAATAATTTAGTTATAATTGTTCTTATGATTTGCTGTGCCATACAAGAAAGCTTTCAATAAAATCCATTAATTCTCCATCGAGCACTTTATCTGGTTGGGGTGATTCATAATTCGTGCGATGGTCCTTGACCATTTTATAGGGATGTAATACGTATGATCTGATTTGTGACCCCCATTCAATTTTTCTTTTTTCAATACGAGCGTTTTGTTCTGCTTCTTGGTCTTCTTTCATTTTTTGAGAAAGTTTGGCAAAAAGCATTTTCATAGCAAATGTCTTATTTTGTTGTTGTGAACGTTCATTTTGACATTGTACAACAATATTAGTCGGAATATGAGTAATACGAACGGCAGAATCGGTTTTGTTAACATGTTGACCGCCGGCACCACTTGCGCGATATGTATCTATGCGTAAATCTTTTGGGTCAATATTTACTTCAAGATCGGGCACTTCTGGTATTACAAGAATACTGGTAAATGAGGTATGTCGTCGTTTATTTGAATCAAATGGTGAGATGCGAACAAGTCGATGAATGCCATGTTCACTTTTAAAATATCCGTGGGCATTTTTTCCACGAATAAAAAGTGTTGCTGATTTAATTCCCGCTTCTTCACCTGGTTGATAATCAATAGTATCCGCATTAAAATTGTTACGTTCGCAAAAGCGGTAATACATGCGCAGCAACATATTTGCCCAGTCTTGTGATTCTGTTCCTCCGGCTCCCGCATGAATATGTACAAAACAATGCGCACTATCGCTCGGTTCATTTAATAATAGATGAACTTTGAAAGCGATTACTTTTTTGTAAAGTGTAGTTATGTCACGTGATATTTTTATAAGTTCAGTTTCATTTTCTGCAAATAAACTAATAAGTTCATTAAAATCCTGGTAAGTGGTTATTATTTCAGTGTATTGTTCGTGCAATGTTTTAATATGTTGTAACTCTTTTAAAATGGTAGTTTGTTGGAGATTTTTCCAAAATTCTTCTTGGTGAGATAACGTTTCAAGTTCATTGAGGCGTTCATTTAATTGTGTATTGTGCCAAAAAGTGATGATTGTTTGAATATGTGGGGTTATGTTTTTAATCTGTTCACGAAGGTCATCTAAGAGCATATATAAATCCTTAATTGCGTTAGTTTATTATTGATAAGTATATCATATTTCAATAGTTTACTATTGATAAGTATATTGTATCTCAATAACATATGCATATTTTGAGTAAAAAAATAAATTATTTTATGAGAGAATATGAATTACAAGATAAGGCACTTTGTTATGGTGCCTTATCTTATAATTAAATGTATGTGATTTAAGGAAGGTCTTGTAAAGCAATCAGATTAACGGAAACTGTGTCTGTTGGTGCTTCATTAAAATGTGTGATGATTTCTTTATCATTGAAAAATCATCACACATTTTATGTTGAGTTATTGAATCTGTAAAATTGAAATATAGGCAGTGACTGCTCCTGCAATTCCTTGTCCAAGAAATGCAGAAGACCCACCAGTATTTACAATTGCAATAGTATCTCCCGCGGATGCTGCAAACATAACGGTAAGTGTGTTTAGGACAATGCCACCAGTAACATTTAATTGTCCACCTGCTATTGATGTGCCATTCAATTTAAGGTTAAACTGATCATTTTCATTGGTAAAAATTCCAAAAGTTACTTGATAATCACCAGTATTAGAGAGTGTAAAAATACCGCCGGCATTTATAATGCCATTAAATATTTCTGGAACGGTGAAGTCTATTTGAACTCCAGGTTGTACAAAAGGAGATTCTCCATTATCTCCTGGGACATACCATGTTCCATATGTTGTAATGAAGATTGGGCCGGTTATGCCAGTGATACCGGTAGTACCAGTAGCGCCAGTTGCTCCAGTAGAGCCAGTTGGACCAGTAGCACCTGTTGTGCCAGTTGTTCCCGTTGGGCCAGTAGCGCCCGTTGTGCCGGTTACACCAGTTGGTCCGGTTGCGCCAGTAGTTCCTGTTGGTCCGGTTGCGCCAGTTGTACCGGTAGGTCCAGTAGCGCCAGTAGATCCAGTTGTACCAGTAGCGCCAGTTGTGCCGGTTGCACCAGTTGGTCCAGTTGTACCAGTTGTACCGGTAGGCCCAGTAGCACCAGTTGTTCCCGTTTCCCCTGTTTCTCCACGACGTCCATGATGTCCTCTTTCTCCACGATGACCACGATGGCCGCGGTGTCCACGATGACCTCGAGGGCCTCGATCTTCATGATGTTCACGCGTCATAGATTCTGTACAGAAATCAATGACATTTAAGAATTCTTCATTTGAGGCGGTTGATTCTTCTTTTTTAGTTGTTGGTGATGTATCTGTTGTTGTAGCAGATAGATCGCTGGTTGCGAGCTTTTTGAGATATTCTTCCAGATAATTAGTAATTAATGAAAAATGGAGTGGATTGGCAAATTTATCGTGAGCTTTTTCTAAAATGATAAGCGTATCATGTGTTACATTGATCGCTATTGTTCGAGATATTTTTTTTTCATTTGTTTCTATAGCAAAGATGAAGTTCTTTAGTGAAATGGGTAATTCTTGTGGATCAGTAATGTCATAAACTAAATCTACTATAGCTTTTAATTTTTCTGGCAGATAGGCAACTGGTAGGGGTAATGCATATAAAGGTTTGTTATGAGTATTGGTGTAGGTATGAAATAAAGGAATGCATAACAGTATGGTTATTATACGTATTTTTTTGATCATTAAATGAATCCTTCTTTTTTTGAAATATATAGTTATCAATAAGATGTAATAAAAAATTATTAAAAAAGGCAACATCTTGTGTGAGAAAATTTTAAAAAAAGGGAATTACGGGTCTTTATTTTTTATGCTTTTATAGACATTGCAGTATATATGATAAAAAAATATCAAAAAAAAGAGTTTCTTTGGTATATCTTTGGTATAGCTATTGTGTGCCTTTATAAAGGGCTTGTATTGTTGCATAAATGTCGATTGGATCGATATATTCGTTGATATGTGCCATGTTAAAAGTTTCGTATTATTCATTAAATAGTGGTACTGCTAATGGGGCCTATACATTTTTTTTTAAAAAAGTTTAAAAAAAGTGTTGACTTAGTCTGAATAAGGTTTATAATTTTCATTAACAATTGATTAAAACGTTTTCAGCAACCGCAAATCAGTCGTAAATTTAGAAAATTATAAAAAATAAAAAGCTCTTTGAAATACACAAGAAAGTTTCGTATCTATCGATTTTTTCGGTGGACCCAGTTTAATTCAGTGATGTAGAGTTTGATCTTGGCTCAGAATGAACGCTGGCGGCGTGCCTAACACATGCAAGTCGAGCGAGAAAGTTCCTTCGGGAATGAGTACAGCGGCGGACGGGTGAGTAACACGTAAGAATCTGCCCTGTAGTGAGGAATACCCTCGAGAAATTGAGGTTAATACTGCATAAGTCCCTGCGGGGAGAAAGGCGTCTTTTATGTCGCCGCTATAGGATGAGCTTGCGGACTATCAGCTTGTTGGTGAGGTAAAGGCTCACCAAGGCTATGACGGTTAACCGGCCTGAGAGGGTGTACGGTCACATAGGCACTGAGACACGGGCCTGACTCCTACGGGAGGCAGCAGTGGGGAATATTGCGCAATGGGCGAAAGCCTGACGCAGCGACGCCGCGTGGAGGATGAAGGTCTTAGGATTGTAAACTCCTGTCAGATGGAAAGAAAAGTTTGTATTTAATAGATACAAAATATGACGGTACCATCAGAGGAAGCACCGGCTAACTTCGTGCCAGCAGCCGCGGTAATACGAAGGGTGCAAGCGTTATTCGGAATCACTGGGCGTAAAGGGTGTGTAGACGGTTCATTAAGTTCGTTGTTAAAGGCTCTGGCCTAACCGGAGTATTGCGATGAAAACTGGTGAGCTAGAGAGTGAGAGAGAGAAGTGGAATTCCCGGAGTAGCGGTAAAATGCGTGGATCTCGGGAGGAACACCAATGGCGAAGGCAGCTTCTTGGCTCATTTCTGACGTTGAGGCACGAAAGCGTGGGGAGCAAACAGGATTAGATACCCTGGTAGTCCACGCCGTAAACGATAACCACTAGATGTTGGTTCGGCTCAGCTGGATCAGTGTCGTAGCTAACGCGTTAAGTGGTTCGCCTGGGGAGTATGGTCGCAAGGCTAAAACTTAAAAGAATTGACGGGGGTCCGCACAAGCGGTGGAACATGTGGTTTAATTCGACACTACGCGAGGAACCTTACCTGGGCTTGACATGTACTCGACAGCTGTAGAAATATGGTCTTTTGGGTTTCGATTCAAACGGGTACACAGGTGCTGCATGGCTGTCGTCAGCTCGTGTCGTGAGATGTTTGGTTAAGTCCTCTAACGAGCGCAACCCCTGCTATCAGTTGCTACTAATCTTAGGATTAAGCACTTTGATGGGACTGCCCGGGAAACCGGGAGGAAGGTGGGGATGACGTCAAGTCATCATGGTCCTTATGTCCAGGGCTACACACGTGTTACAATGGCTAATACAGAGGGAAGCGAAATCGTAAGGTCAAGCAAACCCCAGAAAGTTAGTCTAAGTTCGGATTGAGGTCTGCAATTCGACCTCATGAAGTTGAAATCGCTAGTAATCGCGCATCATAACGGCGCGGTGAATACGTTCTCGGACCTTGTACACACCGCCCGTCACACCATGAGAGCTGTTTGTACCCAAAGTCATTTTAGCCAACCTGAAAAGGAGGCGGATGCCTAAGGTATGTATGGTGATTGGGGTGAAGTCGTAACAAGGTAGCCGTAGGAGAACCTGCGGCTGGATCACCTCCTTTCGAGGGAGATTCACGAACAATATTTTTATATTGTTCTATATAGGTGTTAATAAGTACTGGGTTCTGCTGAAAAAATTGATAGATACGACTTAATGGGCCTATAGCTCAGCTGGTTAGAGCACTCCGCTGATAACGGAGAGGTCAGTCGTTCGAGTCGACTTAGGCCCACCATAAGGTTTTAATTTTAAAAAATTTTCCAAGTAGAAATGCTTGGTGGTTAAAAAATTCTACCATGCGTGGGCTATAGGCAATATTGCATGTAAGGTATTGATAATTGAGTCATTTAAAAGTGATTGCATTTGTTTTATGCAGTAGATGGTGTGGTCGGCGTGGAAAAATCGGGGGTGTAGCTCAGTTGGCAGAGCGACCGTTTTGCACGCGGTAGGTCAGCGGTTCGAATCCGCTCATCTCCACCAAAAAAATCCGTAAACTTTTTTTCTTGTGTATGTGATATTGATATAAAGCGTTAAAAAGCGTTTGTAGTAATAATAAAAATTTGTGATCTTTGAAATATATGTATTAATGAGTGCTCAATGTTTGGGTAACCAGTAAAGTTTATGGTTAATTGAAAAGGGCACTTGGTGGATGCCTGTGGCATCAAGAGGCGATGAAGGAGGTGGAAGGCTGCCATAAGCTTCGGGGAGCTGTCAATCAAGCTTTGATCCGAAGATTTCCGAATGAGGAAACTCACCTTGGGTAAACCTGAGGTATCATTATATGAATCTATAATATAGTGAAGCGAACTGCGTGAACTGAAACATCTAAGTAACGCAAGGAAAAGAAAACGAAGTGATTCCCTTTGTAGTGGTGAGCGAATGGGGAATAGCCTAAACCTATATTACGTGATAATCTGTATGTGTTGTGATATAGGGGTTGTGAGATTATAAATATCTAAAGAATGCAGTTTTTAGAGTTGTTATTGTTTATTTTAGTTGAATAGCTTTGGAAAGAGCAGCCAAAGAGAGTGACAGCCTCGTATACGAAAAAATAAACAATGCAATTTATATAGTCTCGAGTAGCATGGGGCACGTGTAATCCCGTGTGAATCGGCCCGGACCATCGGGTAAGGCTAAATACTACTTGATGACCGATAGTGAACTAGTACCGTGAGGGAAAGGTGAAAAGAACCCCGGGAGGGGAGTGAAATAGAATCTGAAACCAAGTGTCTATAATCGGTGGTAGCGCGATATAAGTATGCGCAACCACGTACCTTTTGTATAATGAGCCAACGAGTTATCTTATATTGCAAGGTTAAGCTTAGAAAGAGTGGAGCCGTAGCGAAAGCGAGTCTGAATAGGGCGTTTAGTAGTATGAGATAGACCCGAAACCCAGTGAGCTATCCATGTCCAGGATGAAGTCTCGGTTAAACGAGATGAAGGTCCGAACCGGTGTAGGTTGAAAACTGCTCGGATGAGGTGTGGATAGGGGTGAAAGGCCAATCAAACTGGGAAATAGCTGGTTCTCCCCGAAATATATTTAGGTATAGCCTTGTCGAATGAATTGTGGTGGTAAAGCACAGTTTGAGTTTTTGGGGCGCAAGCTTACAGGTCTCTTACTAACTCTGAATGCCATAATTTCGCTGAAGACAGGAGTCAGACTGTGGGGGATAACCTTCATAGTCAAAAGGGAAACAACCCAGACCATCAGTTAAGGTCCCTAAGTATCTGCTAAGTGGGAAAAGAAGTGAAAACGCACAGACAGCCAGGAGGTTGGCTTAGAAGCAGCCATCCTTTAAAGAAAGCGTAACAGCTCACTGGTCAAGTGTTATTGCGCTTAAGAATAAACGGGGCTCAAGCAGATCACCGAAGCTATGGTTTATGTTAAAAGTAAAATTTTAACGTAGAGGTAGGGGAGCGTTCCTTGATAGAAACAAGCTTGACCGTAAGGACAGGTGTCGGATCAAGGAAGTGAGCATGTTGGTATAAGTAACGAAAAAACAGGTGAAATTCCTGTTCGCCGTAAGTCTAAGGTTTCCTTGAGAAAGGTTCATCCGCTCAGGGTTAGTCGATTCCTAAGCCGAGGCCAGTTGGAGTAGGCGATGGGCAACAGGTTAAATATTCCTGTACCACCTTATAGCGCTTGAGTGAGGGAGTGACGCAGGAAGGTAGGTTGATTTGGTGTATGGATGCCAAACTAAACACAAAGGAGAGCTTTATAGGAAAATCCATGGAGCTGTTATCTCTAAAGTGTGATGGGTATGCTAATTTGAAAGAAGAGGTATATTTGACTGAACCTACACTGACTAGAAAAGCTTCTAGCGATGTTATTGGGTGATCGTACCGCAAACCGACACAGGTAGACGAGCTGAGAATGCTCAGGCGTTGAGATAAGTATCATTAAGGAACTCGGCAAATTGGCCCCGTAACTTCGGGAGAAGGGGTGCCTGATTTTGTTATAAAAGCTAGTCTTTTAAAAGCATTAACAGGTTTCAATAAATTGGCCCAATCGACTGTTTAACAAAAACACAGGGCTCTGCAAACTCGTAAGAGGAAGTATAGAGTCTGACGCCTGCCCAGTGCCGGAAGGTTAACGAGAGATGTTCGTTCTTCGGAACAAAGCATTGAACCGAAGCCCCGGTAAACGGCGGCCGTAACTATGACGGTCCTAAGGTAGCGAAGTACCTTGTCGGGTAAATTCCGACCCGCATGAATGGCGTAACGAGTTGGGCGCTGTCTTAATGATATACTCAGTGAATTTGTAGTGCCGGTGAAAATGCCGGCTACCCGCAGAAGGACGGAAAGACCCCGTGCACCTTTACTGCAATTTGACATTGATTTTTGAGTTTGTTTGTGTAGGATAGGCGGGAGACTTTGAAGCTACGACGCTAGTTGTAGTGGAGTCAACCTTGAAATACCGCCCTTATAAATTTAAAGATCTAACTTTGATCCGTAATCCGGACGAAGGACAGTGTCTGATGGGCAGTTTGACTGGGGTGGTCGCCTCCTAAAATGTAACGGAGGCGTTCAAAGGTTCCCTCAAGATGTATAGAAATCATCTTAAGAGCGCAAAAGCATAAGGGAGCTTGACTGCGAGACATACAGGTCGAGCAGGTGCGAAAGCAGGATTTAGTGATCCAGTGGTTCTGTATGGAAGGGCCATTGCTAAACGGATAAAAGGTACGCCGGGGATAACAGGCTGATCTCCTCTAAGAGTCCACATCGACGAGGAGGTTTGGCACCTCGATGTCGGCTCATCACATCCTGGGGCTGAAGAAGGTCCCAAGGGTTAGGCTGTTCGCCTATTAAAGTGGTACGCGAGCTGGGTTCAGAACGTCGTAAGACAGTTCGGTCCTTATCCTCTGTGGGCGTAGGGTATTTGAGGAGGGCTGTCCCTAGTACGCAAGGACCGGGATGGGTAAGCCTCTAGTGTTCCAGTTGTTCTCCAAGAGCAAGCTGGGTAGCCAAGCTTATAAGAGATAACCGCTGAAAGCATCTAAGTGGGAAGCTCGCTCCAAGATTAGATACCCCTTGTTAAAATCTTAAACAGTTAGACTTCGGTTTAAATGTTTGATAAGTTTTAACAAATTATTTAAGGTCCCTTGAAGACTACGAGGTAGATAGGCTGGGTGTGTAAGCATAGTAATGTGTTAAGCTAACCAGTACTAATAGACCGAATGTTTTAACCATGACAATAAAAAATTTAAGTTACCTCATTGGGCATTCATTAATACATATATTTCAATGATTACGATTGAATTATGCTTTGACAAAAAATTTTTTAAAATTAATTATTCATAAAGATTAATTAATGAAAATAAAAAATTTCTGGTGCGTATAGCTGTGGGGAAACACCCGTTCCCATTCCGAATACGGTAGTAAAGTCTACAGCGCTGAGAATACTTGGTTGGAAACGACCTGGAAAGTTAGGTAGTGCCAGATTAAAATTAAAAAAACCTCATCAGAAATGGTGAGGTTTTTTTATGCTTGAATTTTGTTTGTTGAAATAATCATTAGTTTACTGACATTGTATATTTTTTTCGGGCCTTTTTTTATTGATCTTGACTCTGTTGATTAAATTACACTATTTTCTTTTATAGAGTTAATTTTCTATCAATATTGTTTATAAAAAAAAATAAAGGGGTGGGAATGAAAATTATGCATGTCATTCCTTATTTGATAGTTTTTAGCCTGTTATATTCCTCTTTAATAATAGCTAAAAAAATTTTTTTAACGGGAGGCGCGGGTTTTATAGCAAGTCATGTTGCGCAAAAATTATTAGAACGAGGTGATTCTGTTGTTATTGTTGATAATATGAATGATGGGTATGATAGGTATATTAAAGAGTATAATCTTTCTCTTGTTTTAAAAGCAGATACGGAAAATAACCTTAGCATATATACAGTTGATATTTGTGATTCAGATGCAATGAATATAATATTTGCACAGGAAAAACCAGATATAATTTGTCATCTTGCTGCACGTGCTGGTGTGCGCCAAAGTATTAATGATCCCTATGAATATTTTAGATCAAATAATGAAGGTTCATTGGTAATATTTGAAATGGCACGCATACATAATGTTAAGCATATTGTATCAGCATCAAGTAGTACCGTATATGGTGTGCGTGCAAATGGACCATTTTATGAAACAGATCGTGCTGATGAGCAATCAAGTCCGTATGGCATGACAAAACGCGCGGGCGAGCTGTTGGCATATGTTTATTATCATCTTTTTGGTATCTCGGTAACAAATTTACGATTTTTTAGTGTATATGGTCCTCGTGGGCGTATTGATATGGCGCCATTTATTTTTATGAATGCTATTGATAATGATATACCAATTACCGTATTTGGTGATGGTATGGTGATTCGTGATTTTACGTATATTGATGATATAGTTAATGGGATTCTTAAAGCTCTTGATAATTCTTTGGGGTATGAAATTGTGAATTTTGGTCGCGGTGAACCTATCACATTGATTGATTTTATTGTTGCAATGGAAAATGTTATTGGAAAGAAGGCACAAATAGAATACACAGGAAAATCTTTTGGTGATGCTCCAATGACTCATGCTGATATTACAAAAGCAAAAAAATTACTTGGCTATGCACCACAAGCATCGGTATTAGATGGTTTAAAAAAAATGTATGAGTGGTATAAAAATGAATATTGTTCACTCGTAAAATCTACACGATCTTTTAAATCACGAGTGTATATATATGAGGATATGTATGAATAATATTATATTGAAAGTCGTATCTTTTTATATACTCTGTGTATTGTCATATGGTACTATTTTTACGGTACGTGAAAAAAAAACCATGAAAATTCTTATGGTTGTTTCATCATTTCCTAAGTTAAGTAGTATTTGTGCAATGAATCAAATGACAGGTCTTATTGATAGAGGGCATGATCTTCATATTTTTGCATTTGAAAAAGGTGACTGTACAAAAGTACAAGGTGATATTATTAAATATGATCTTATTAATAAAACTACATTTGATACCTTGCCAGATTCTTTGGATGAATATGATATTGTAATGTTTCAAATGGGTCATCAATTATTAGATATACGTAAAACACATAATTATAAAGGGAAAATAGTTGTCTGTATGCGAGGCTATGATATTACCGGATTTTTAAAGGAAAATCCCCATGCATATGATTATTTTTTTCAGACCTGTGACCTTTTTTTGCCAGTATGTCATGCTTTTAAAAAATTGCTTGAAAAGGCTGGTTGTGATCCGAATAAAATTGTTGTTCATTATTCTTCTATTGATTGCTCAAAGTTTAAGTTTCAAGAAAAAATATTACCTCAGAAAAAAAATATTACCGTAATAAGTGCAGGAAGATTTGTTGAAAAAAAAGGTTTTATTTATTCATTGATAGCAATTGAACAGTTATTAAAGAAGTATTCACGTGTAAAATACGTAATTATTGGCGACGGTGTTCTTAAAGAAGGGCATAAGCAGATTGTCAGATTGCTCGGTATTGATAATAGTGTAAAAATTTATGATTGGTTTACTCATGAAGAGTATATTGATATTTTAAATGAATCTCATATATGTATTATGCCAAGTGTTACCGCGCGTAATAATAATCAAGAAGGTATCGCTAATGTTTTAAAGGAAGCAATGGCCATGGGGGTTATTGTTATTGCAACAGATCATTCTGGTAATATTGAATTGATAGATGATGGTGTATCTGGTTTTATTGTGCCAGAGAGAGATGGCAACGCAATTTATAATGTCCTTAATTATCTTTTAAGTAATCCAAAAAAATGGTTACCGATACAATTAGCTGCAGCAAAAAAAGTTCGTACATGCTTTGATAAAGAAAAACAAAATGATGTATTGGAAAATCTTTTATATAATCTTTTAGATTAATGAGATTAATAATGAAAGATGTGGGTACTATGTATGCCTTTATTTTTTTTATTATTTTGTTACAGAATAATTGTTTTTTATTTTCTCAACCTGCTCATGGAAAAAAAAATAATGTTACTTTACTTAATGTCCTTGAGTCTAGAAATTCATTTATTAGTTACGTAATGATTAATGGCACTAGATACGTTGTGAAACAAAAAAAAGATGAGACAAAACAGTTGGCGATTATACGTGATGCGCTGGCAGCATATATAGCTCAGGATCTTTGTATTGCTCATTCGGCTAAAATTATTTCTTCAAAAGAAAATTTTCCTGGAAAACAACATAATACTTCTCCGGGGATAATTTTTAGCATGGCTGTTGGTGATATGGTATCTGCGCAGCCAACAAGTAAATATTTTAATCTTTGTTTAAAGCAACGTAAATTTGATGGTGGTTTATTGTGTAACCGATGGTTAACAGAAACTATTATTCATCAGATAACGTGGCATTGGCAATTACCAATTATTATTGGGCTTGATTTGTTTCTTTGTAATACTGACCGTCATGGCGGTAATTTATTTTATGATCCACAAACGGATAGTTTTTGCGCTATTGATATGGATAATATTTTTAGGCGTAATTTACCAGCACTTGCATATAAAAAATTGAAGATGATGATTTATAATAAAAAGAAGTTCACGCGTGAAGAAATTGTAGCTTTGATCAGCGTGAGAGATACGATTCAATTTTTGTTGAATCGTTTTTCATCTAAAAATATTATCGTTCAATTGCATTCTTTTATTAGACAAGCAGATTATCCTCAGGAAATAGTGCATGGCGAGAAAATGATAAAAAAAATAATACGACATGAAACTATGATTGTTGAGAGTCGTACGAGCTTATATAAATTAATAAAAATTTTAAATAAAATTATTACGAGTTCTTAATACATACACTCTCTATACAGGACTATTTTTATGAGTGTTGACTTAGCAACTATGTTTATTTGATTCTATTATAGTATTAATAAAAAAACATAAAAGGAGAATATTATGGTAGCGCGTAAACTTATTCTTGATTGTGTATGTTTTTTTATTATGTCTTTTTTTTTTACCATTAATGTGAGAGCAGATAATTTTTATGATGATATTGATAATAGTGTATTAGTTGGTTCATTTGAAACAAAGAATTGTTTTGCTAGTTATGTTATGATTCGTGGCGATAAATATCTTGTTAAACAAAAAAAAGTTTATAAAAAACAGCTTGCAGTAGTACGCGATGCTCTTGCAGCGTATATCGCTAAAGATCTTGCAATTGCACATCGCGTGTATATTATTCCATCAAAAAAAAATTTTCCAGGAAAAGTGAATCCTGCATGGCCAGCAACATTGCATACTATTGCTCCGGGAGAAACGGTGCGAAAGCAGCGGAATAGCAAATACAATGCTTTACGTATTAAGCAGGTGTGGGCTCAAGCAAAATCTTTTGATGAAAAAGGATTAACCAGGATGATTATTAATTATATGACATGGCATTGGCAATTACCGATAATAGTAGCTCTCGATTTAATTATTGGTAATTCTGATCGTCATTGTGGAAATCTTTGTTATGATCCACAAACAGATACATTTTGTGCTATTGATATGGATGATACATTTAATAAAGATTTATCTAGTATTGCTTATAAAAAACTTGAAGAGATGGCAAATGATAAAAAAAATAAGTTTACTCAAGAGGAATTACGAGCGTTATCTCAGATGAAAAAAACATTAAAATTTTTAGTAAATAAGTATAAACCACAGGATTTGATAAATAAGCTTCATTTTTTTGTAAAAAAGGCAGGATTTATTAAAGGAAGTAAGCTGTATGATGATAGCGTGAAAAAAAAAATATCATATTATGAGACAATGATTATACAAAGCAATAAAAGTGCGCATAAATTAATAACGTTGCTGAGCAAAATTGTTTATGCGTAGTAGTTAGATTAATAAAGCGGAGAAATTATGAGATGCGATTATTTATCAAATTAAGTTGTGGAATATTAATTTTTTTTTATAGAGATAGTGTTGCTATAAATAAACCTTATCCTTTAAAAATTCTTTTTGTGGTAAATTATTTTCCTGCACCATCACAAACTTTTATTTTAAATATTATTACTGGTTTAATTGATAGGGGTCACGATGTCTCTATTTTTTCTTTTCATAAAGGAGATTGTGCCGGAATAAATTTATTGGTGGAAAAATATTCGTTATTGGATCGTGTTATATATGAACAATTACCGATAATCTTGCCAGAATATGATATTATTTTTTGTCAGTTTGGTTATGTAGGTAAATATATTTTTGAAATGAAAAAATTAAAGAAGTGGTTAAAAAATAAGAAAGTAGTGGTCTGTTTTAGGGGCTCCGATTTAACAGCGCATATAAAAGATGATCCAAAAATGTATAAAGAGTTATTTAAAAAAGGGACTCTTTTTTTACCGGTATGTGACTATTTTAAAAAACGACTTGTTGAATTAGGATGCCATTCTCATAAAATAGTTGTTCATTTTTCTGCAATTAATTGTGTACAATTTGCTTTTAAAAAACGAAAAAAGCCAGAAGCAGGTCTTATTAATCTTGTTTCTGTTTGCCGTCTTGTTGAAAAAAAAGGTATAGATATTGCATTATCTGCTGTTGCCAAAGTTCTGAGAAAATATAGCAATATTCATTTTACTATTATTGGAGATGGTCCTGAACGATTATATTTGGAAAAATTGATACAAAAATTGAAAATTTCCGGGAATGTTACTATGTATGGTTGGGCAACACGTGAGCAAGTTGTTACTATTTTAAATAACTCTCATATCTTTTTACTTCCTTCATTGACATCATCAAATGGTGATGAAGAAGGTATAGCAAATGCTCTTAAAGAAGCGATGGCAATGGGATTGCTTTCTATCAGTACTTGGCATGCGGGAACCCCTGAACTAATAGAAGATGGTATTTCTGGATTTTTAGTACCTGAAGGTGATAGCATGCAGTTAGCAAAAAAAATTGAATATAGCATAGATCATCCAGAAATATGGAGGCGTATACAAAAAGCTGCACGTAAAAAAATTGAGGAAAAATTTGAAATAAAACAATCAATTGAGCAATTGGAAAAAATATTTTACTCATTATAGGACATTATAGGTATGATGAGGGTTAATTAATAAGGAGAATATTAATGGTACTTGGTAAAAAAATACTAGGTTTATTGGTTATTATCTCTCTACAATCAATAATCAGACTCGAATCACGCCCATTAAATATTCTTTTTGTTGTTGCTTATTTTCCTGCACCATCACAAACATATATTTTAAATATTATGACAGGATTAATTGATAAAGGTCATAACGTATCTATTTTTGCATTTCGTAAAAATGAAGCGCCAGCTCATCCTAATGTAGCAAAATATTCATTGATGGACTCTATTATTTATGATGAATTTCCTGAACAATTGCCTGAATGTGATATTGTTTTTTGTCAATCGGGTGCTTTGGGTAAGAAAATTGTGGAAATAGATCGGTTACAAGAATGGTTAAAGGAGAGAAAATTAGTTGTTTGTTTGCGGGGAGGAGATGTTACATCGTATGGTGTTCTTAATAATCCAAGAACATATGATCAATTATTTGAGCAAGGCGCGCTCTTTTTGCCTGTATGTGAATATTTCAAAAAAAAGCTTATTGCGTTAGGGTGTAATCCACAAAAGATTGTTGTACATCATTCTGCAATTAACTGCTCTCAATTCTATTTTAAAGAGAGAAAAAAAGAAAATAAAAAACGATCTATGATTAATATTGTTTCCGTTTGTAGGCTTGTTCAAAAAAAAGGTCTTCGTTTTGCAATAGAAGCAATTTATGACGTTATTACAAAATATAAAAATATTCATTTTACGATTGTCGGCTCTGGGCATTATTTTAAACAATTAAACCAGTTAGTTAAAGAATTAGGATTGCAACGTAATGTTACTTTTTTTGGTTGGGCAACACAGGATCAAATTGTAAAAATATTAGATCGATCTCATATTTTTTTATCTCCTTCAATACAGTCAACACGGGGCGAAGAAGAAGGTATAGCAAATGCACTCAAGGAAGCTATGGCCATGGGACTTCTTGCGGTGGGAACATGGCATGCAGGAACACCAGAACTGATTGAACATGGTGTTTCGGGATTTTTGGTTCCTGAAAAAAATAGTGAGCAGATAGCTAAAAAGGTTCGATATATTATAAATCATCCAGAAATTTGGGGTCCCGTTGGATCAGCTGCACGTAAAAAGGTGGAAAGTGAATTTGAAATAAATAAATCAATGGAACAGTTAGAAAAATTATTTTATGGATTAATGGATGATAAATCAAAAGTAGAAGATGTAGTAGAAAGTGATGATGCGCATAATCTATTAGAAAGGAATGATAATGTTGTTGCATAAAAAAATAATGATTATATTAATTTTTTTGTGTACACATATAAACATTATTTATCCACGACCATTAAATATTATGTTTGTTGTTTCCTATTTTCCTGCACCGTCTCAGACATATATTTTGAATATGATGACGGGGCTTATCGATAGGGGACATACGGTATCAATTTTTGCATTTCGGGAAAATAATGTTGAACCTCACCCGGACATAATAAAATATTCGCTAATGAATTCTGTTATATATCAAGAATTTCCTTCCCTATTACCTGAATGTGATATTGTCTTTTGTCAAAATGGATCATTAGGTAAAAAGATTGCTGAAAATCAACGGTTATCAGAATGGCTGAGTGCGAGAAAATTGGTTGTTTGTTTGCGAGGGTCAGATATTACTTCTGACGTGATAGAAGATCCTGATTTGTATAATACATTATTTGAGTATGCAGATCTTTTTTTGCCGGTGTGTGACTATTTTAAACGTAAACTTGTTGCATTAGGATGTGATCCACATAAAATAGTTGTTCATCATTCCGCAATTAATTGTTTACAGTTTTTTTTTAAACATAAAAAAAAACCAAAGAATGGGCCTATTAATCTTATATCGGTGTGTAGGCTTGTCAAAAAAAAAGGTATCGATGATGCAATAAAAGCAATTGCATTAGTTGCTGCAATGCATCCTAATATTCATTACACCATTGTTGGAGAAGGTGGGCAACGCGGTATGTTGGAAAGATTAATCAAACAGCTTAAATTAGATGATAAAGTTACTTTGTATGGCTGGGCACAGCAAGATGAAGTTGTTTCTCTTTTAGATAAGTCTCATATTTTTTTACTTCCTTCAGTGGTATCTCCTGCAGGCATGGAAGAAGGGATAGCAAATGCACTTAAAGAAGCAATGGCAATGGGATTACTTTCTATAGGGACATGGCATGCAGGAACGCCAGAACTTATTGATGATGGCTATTCTGGCTTTTTAGTACCAGAAAAAGATAGCAGGCAATTGGCATCTAAAATTGAATATATTATAAAATATCCACAAATGTGGAAACTTATGCAATTAGCTGCTCGTAAAAAGATTGAAGAAGAATTTGAAACTACAAAATCTGTAGAAAAATTAGAAAAAATATTTTATGAATTGCTTTGATAATTTATTTTTTTTATTATAACGAGAGTGAGTAGTTTTACATACTTTTTTTAAAAGGGAAAAATAATGGTTTTAAAAATTAATACTATGCTTTTTATATTTATGATACTATTAACAAACATTATATGTGCCATGCAATCATTAGAAGTGAACATATCTTATAAAGCAATTCTCGAGGTTAATAAATTGCAGCCTGGCGATGCTCGGCATATTGTAAGAGAGCAGCCTATTAATAAGGTTAACATTGGAAACAATGTAAATGATTTTGAAGGATTTTCCATTCCTTTAAACACAAAAAAAAGCTACAACAATATTATATTAAGGCGCACAAAAACAAATATTGAAATATACGCAAGTAAAGAAGAAAATTTTATGCCTGATATATCAAAACTACTTATCACGCTTGCGTTAGAGAAAAAAAGTTAATGGTTTAACGTAAGTTTGATTTAAAAAAAAATATAAATATACTTAATTTTTATCTGTTGCTTATTTTCTTTGCACTATCTTTTTACCTCAATTCAATTTCATTTCGTTAAGGAACTCCATCGAAAGAAATTGAAGATGGGAAATTGAGCAATTACCTTATTTAGTTTTTTGTTTCTATAATAAATTCACCATTTTCATACTTGATAATAACTTCTTTAGGTTTTAGTTTACATACTTTTTCTTCCCAGTCATCAAGTAAGTACAAAAATTGAGTACCAGTTATTTTTACTTTTGTTGGAACATTTTCTTCTGAATACGCATCACTCAATAGTATATAGTTACCAATTCTACCTAATTCAGTTATATTCCCACCAGCACTATTATACTTATTGTCTAATAACCATTCTTTATAGAATGAAATATCGTTACCAACATCACTGAATAAAAAGCGTCCAAGAATACACATAACAACTGAAGATGCATCTTCATAGTTATAATATTCATGATTAAGATAAGAAACGCGAATATACTTAACAAAGTCCATTTAAACTCCAAATCCATTAACTATGGGATAAGCACTTTTTATTATACCATTCTGAGTTATATGCATTTTTATTTGAATTCCTTCTTGGGTTAATCCTATAATTTCATATTTGCCATCAGGAGCTAAACGAGCGTTTATGCCACTTCTTTTAAAACTTTCATAAGCTTCTAAGATCTTATCAATGACTTGCTTACGAGACCAATCTGCGGGAAAAAATGTTTTTAGAACGGGGCGAACACCTTCCATTTGCAAAATTGCAGAATAACATCCATTTTTATCTATGATTTTTCTGGTGAATTTAATTATTCCATTTTTTTCTATGAGGCCTTTTAAATCATGGTGAAATCCACTTAATTTAGATAATTCATTAATTTTATCAATCCAATTTATTTCTAATCCCAAAATATGCATATAGGAAATTTGAATCTGCTCATTTGCAAATTTACCAAAACCATTAGGAAGTTTTGGTAATGCATCAACTATAGCTTCTATTTCTGCTATTAAGATTTCTGCTATTGGTGCATAAGTGCTTTCAATAAGCGCGCGAGAGCTGTTAATTATTTCTTTAGTCGCTCCCCCGACATTTTTTAGATCATTAGACATTTGGAGAACAATACCTTCAGCAGTAATAAAACTAGGATTTTTAGCGAGACGAGTATCAACAGCTTTTTTGAAGGTTTCTGCTACTTTTGCAATCTGTTTTTCCATCTTGGTTGCGGCATCTATTTTTTTAAGAAAAGTAAATAGACTTGGAATCCCTTTGCAGTATACAAAGTCAGCTAATATTTGAGCTGTTAAATCAACAACGTTATCTGCTGTTATTGTAGAACCATAATCCTCCCAGAATATCGCATGGCGTTGTAGGTATTCTTCTGTTGATAAATAAGAGGATCCAAAAATCAGATCCGTTGTGAATCGCGCAGCATTAACTAATGATTCACATACTTGCCCTTTTAGGAAGAAATTTTTTTGTTCCATGGGATTAGGATGTAATGTTACATCGAGTGTATCATCGAGTATGTAATAGCCAGCAATAGTTGTATCTTTAAGAAGCTGGCATAAGCTTGTAACCTGTGTAATCGGATTAAGTCCTTTAAAAAACTTTTCTAGGCCCCTCATAAATAGTTCCGGTGATCTCTTCCATAGCGTTGGCTTTCCGGTAACAATACCTTGTGACACCTGTTGGATATCAGTCAATAGGCAATCAACTACGGTGACGTTAAAGACAAATTGGGCATCGTTTTGAGGCTCTTTTATGACGTGTAGAGAATCGATGATATGATTTTCTATATTTTCAACAAAATCGAGCTTACATAATCTTGCATTAACAAATACACATTTTGCAAGATCATTCATTTCATTGGCTACCGATTCATATGTATTATTGTTCTCAAGAATTATTATCGTAGCCTTTTCCACATCAAGTGGGATGAAAGATTCAGCAAGCTTTTTGTGATCGGATCGTTCTTTATATTTTTTAAGTGCAGTTTCAAGAACATTTGTTCCAAAAAATTTCATCATATATTCTTTTTGCGCAGTAGGACTGGTGATATTTTGATCTTTAAAACCTTCTATTAGTTGCCCTTCAAAATGAACTAATTCTGCATGTGCCGCAGGTAATTTTTTACATTCTATGTTACGTAAGATAGGTTTCATCGTATCAGAAAGATATGATTGGTTGTCTGGTGTATAAACATAATCATTTAATAATATTGAACAATTCGTACATTTTTGAAAGTTTGCCTGACTTTTAAGTTATTGTTAAAAGGTAGAAATAATTTCTTATTTTTTTGTCTTAAAAAAAGTATTGATTTTTATTTTTTGTAGCATACAATTGATTCAAAAATAAGAGGATTTTTGAGGTTTGTAATAACAGTTTGTTTAATCAAAAAATTTGAGAGGGTAGTATGAAAAAAATCATGCTTTTTCTAAGTTGTTTTATCGGTTTTCAGTTTATTAATACAGGGGTTTCAGTTGATACAGTTATTCAAACAGTCGATGGATTTAAAGAGATAAGTTCTCTTGGGCAAAATGATAAAGTTATATGTTTTGATGATCAACTAAGAGATTGCTTGGGATTAATTGATAATATAGAATATAAAACATTGAATAATGTTATTGAGATAATAACTGTTGATGATGTAGTTATACGTGTTGCTCCAGAGCAAAAGTTTTTTAGTTTTTGCAAGTGGATAAATGCAGAAGATCTTTCCTTAAATGATGTTTTATTTACCAAAGACAAATCATGGATCAGAATTAAATCGATTCGTCATTTGCAAGAGAAAGAAGTTTTTGTCTTTATCGATATAAAAGAATATCACAATTTTTTGGCAACAAAAAATGGTATTTTAATTCATAATGGTATTGGAGGAGCTTCAACTGGAGCGGTGATTGGACGATTTTTAGGATGGGGTATTGGAGTTACCATTACCGCAATTATATCCTCGCCAGCATTATTAGCAGGACCAGTTGCTTTTGCAGGGGTATGGGCGGCAACTACTGGAGCTGCTACTCCTTGGATTGAAGGCGGTTCTCATATAACTGCAATTGCTGGTGGCATTATTGGTGGTGTTGTAACAGGACCAGTTTAATATTAATTAGGATATTGTATGTGGTATTTGTTGCAAGCGTATCTATCTATCGCGGTCAGCATGATTATCATGTATTTTATAAAATTTTATATTTTAGGATATAAGCATGATGACTAATTATGAGATCATTCAAATTATGATAGCAATTGCATTGTGGTTATTAACTTGGGAGTTATTCCTCGGGCAATATTTTTATACTAAATCTGAAAAAGAAATCATGAAAATAACGCGAGGAGAAGGTCGTTTTACAATGCCAACATTAATATCAACAATTGCAACATTATTGGTAATGAGTACAGTATTTTTTAAATTAGTAAAATATTTTTAATTTTTTTCTTCACCAATATGAATAGTATAGGGAACGCTTGCATAGAGCTGTGTAAGCGTTTTTTGTAAGTGTGCATAATCATGGTGTTCAAAAGCATGTCTTAGATCAGCAACAACATTATTAAGATGAGCTCGTAGATTGATGAGTCATAGATGTAAATAATAATTGTTCAACGGAGCATTCCATTTTATGGGCAGTTTGAGTTAAGTGTGGCGTAAAATAATGAGTGATTTCAGTTGAAGTATACCTAAGTAAGTTGTTGTATTCAGGTTTTAAGCTTATGTCTTGTAAGTTATTTAGTCCTGAGAAAAGTGAAGTATTTGCAAATTTACTTACGCCGGTAAAAAATACAAATCTTAAATGTTTATCGAGATCTTTAATGATACCATAAAAATTTTTTAAGATATCACGCATTTTTGTTGCGGTATGGTTATCATGAATATGTTGTAAAATTGGATAGTCATATTCGTCTATTAATAGTACAACAGAATTTTGCATAGCGAGCATTTCAACAAGAGCTTGGAGCATTTCGCCAGAAGTACCTTCTTATAATATACAGTTATATTTTTTGGCAATTTTTTGTAAATAACGTTTAATACTTTGTCTATTTTAGTTATAGTGTAGCACATTTTTGGTGCATTTATACCGTTGTTGGTAAATATTGGTGAGGATCTTTTTTGGTTGTGAAAGTGCAAGAGCAAATTTATGTTACAGCAAAAAAACTTGACTAGAGCAATTTGATAAAAAAAATAAATATTGTTATCATAAGACGCAATAAGTTTAAAATTTCTAACAGAAAGGCTCGCTGTGTTGTCTATAAAGTTACATATCTCAGTTCTTGCTTTTTTTTCTTTTTTCTCGTTACAAAATTTATGTATGGAAAATAAGAGTATTCTTTTACCCAAAGAAATGGTCATGGAAGTTGAACAATATTTGTCAGGGAAAGATCATTTAAGTGCTGCTTTAACATGTAAATCATGGTATACAGCATTCGGTTATCATATAACGGCTAAAGATTATTTAAAAACTTTAGTTAAAGTTGCTCAAGCGAAAAAAGTTCGAGAATTTGATTTTCTTATAAGACAAGGGAGACCTCTATATATTACAGAAGAAATAGAATCGGTAAAAATTTTCTTTAAAAAAATAGAAGAGACAAAGAAATTAACTCTTATAGATATTTATGGCATAGATCAAACGAAAAATAGTTCTCTTTTTCCATTGCAGCCTTATGGTATTTCTAATGAAAAAGAGTTTAACAATCTTGCGAAAATAGTTAGAAAAGACCTTCCTATTGCTAATTTATTGTATTATCAAGGATATGATCCAGAATTTTTTGAAAAACTTCCTTTGGTGATTCAACAAACTATTATGCATAAAGCTGTGTGCCAAGGTAATTTAGAAAGTTTAAGAATTGCTTTTGAAATCCCAGGTCTTAAATTAAATGATCGATGTGAATATGGATGTACTCCAATATCCATAGCGTTTATAAAGTATTCTACAAGCAAAAGGGAAGATAAGAACCCTTTTGTCATTAAGAATCGTCTTGCCATTCTAAAAGCAATTGTACAACATAAAGATTTTAAGCCAAATGATCCATGCAATTTTTGCGAAGATACTCCATTATATTTGGCTAGCTTATTATTAGGAGTAGAGGGTATAGATATATTATTAAATTATTCAGGTACTAATATAACGATTGGAAGAGATAATGAGAGAATAGATTTATCTTTTCTTTCAGGAATCTATCAATATATAATTGAACAATATTACGTTCGCAATAAAAAGAGTACTGTATAATAAAAGGTTTTATAAGTTATTTATTAATTGGTAAGTTTTCAAACGGCTTATATCTGTTTGAAAACTTACTTGTTTAATTTATTAATATGACTAGAAGGCATCGTTGCCTTCTTAGCCGCCTTTCAAGGACGGAGCAGAAAGCTCAAAAATTGCGAGAAGAGAGGAGTTTGGCATACTATAAGATATGAAGAAATAATTATAGAGGTGCACATATAAGGCATATAAACATGTATCATATAGTTTGGTTACCAAAATACAGAACAAAAATATTAAAAGAAGTAATTAAAGAGCGAGTTGAATCGTTGTTGCGTGAATGCGCAGAAGTAAATGGATGGGAAATACAAGAGTTAAATGTGCAACCAGATTATATTCATATAGTGATTCAACTACCGCCAAGCATAAGCGTAAGTAAGGCGGTACAATTGCTTAAAAGCTTGTCTAGTAAAGTAATTAGAGCAGAGCTACCAGAGGTCAAAAAATATCTTTGGGGAAATGATTTTTGGGCAGATGGATTTTTCTCAGAAACTGTTGGTCATTGTTCTGAAAAAACAATTTTAGATTATGTAAAAAATCAATGATTTCTTATAAAAAACAGCGGCCTTTAGGCCGGTTAAAATTCATTCTTTTGAATAATCATGATGAGAAAATTCTTTTATTTGACAAACAAGTTGTTGATATTGTTCTTGATCTTTTTTCAGTTGTTTTGCAGTTTTTCCACCGTGTTGCTTAAAGAGTGTGATTAGTTGTTTATTTGCTTTTCTACCTTTATTGTTGGTTATTATAGAATCATTTTTGTTGTATTCTTGCGCTGCATCTATAGGGGTTTTTCCTTTATGATTTTTTTTATTTATTAGATGAGGAACTTTCTCAAGCAATAATACACCAATTTTTACATAGTCATTGATATCTGTTGGAGGACAAAGAGGATGGTTAACGAGAAAATGTAATAAGCAATCTCCATTGGAAGGGTCTATTGCTGTTGCGTTAACATGATTATCAAGACAAAACTTAAAAAGTTTTGATGAAGGATTATACCGGATATAGTACCATAGAACATTTTCTTGAAACGATACTTCTTGGTTTAAATTAACTCCATTTTCTATTAATGTTTTTAGCGTTTCAGGTTTGGTAGCAAAACAGAAAATTGGTGTGGAATAATATGATGTTTGATTAAAAACAGCATTTTTTTCAAACAGAATGTTAATTGTTTCTATATCATCGTGACGTATTGCTTCTACTATTAAAGAATCGTCTTGAGTTCCTGCAAGGGTTAATATTAATGATTTACAGATCTTGTTATAATATTGTTTATAATAGTTTATTGATGTTAATAGTCTGTTCTTTTCTGTAAGATCATGATGTTTATACGCTTTACTAAAATGTTCAAGTGGTAATTCATAAAAGGTTTTACATGTTACGCGTAACGCTAAAGCTGTTTTTATTGCATCGTCTAGGGAAGGTATTTTTGCAAGAACAGCTTCAAGTGTTTCTAAATCTAATCCTACTAAAGGACTGTTGTTAATATTGTATTCTTCATTATATTTTTTAATAACTTTTTTTAAATCAAAGTATGGAATAATTGCACGACATGGATTTTCTTCCATATTCCATACATAATTATGACTCATTAAAAGAGCTGTTATACAAATGACGTTAAGAGTAATGTTTTTTGTTATCATTATTTGGCTTTTGTTGCTTTGTGGTACTATTGTATATAATTTATATATTATATAATGCATGTATTATAAGCATTTGTCAATCACGATGACTAATAGAAAAAAAATTAATATAACAAATAAAAACAATAATAAAAAAGTCCCCGCTCATTATTACATATGCATGGCGGGGACTTTTTATTATTATTTAAAAAATTTTACTGATTATTTTTATTCATATAACAATACCATAATGAGGCAATAATTATAGTTACACTTATATTTATCCCTGTTTCAAATAATGCGCCAGGATAAGCGTTAAACATTCCTTGTTGAACAATACCCGTGATAGTAAAGCTACCAGTTGCAAGAGGGATGAGTGAATAATTGTTGCGTATAATATAGCGGTAAAGAGCGAGTGCAATTAATCCAATAATGGTTCCAAAAATGATCCATAAGGCAAGCGTATCAATGGTTGATAACGTAAGTGCTGATATGCCACACAATGCTGATAAAATGCCACATAAAAGGCGATTTTTGCGCCAATGATTGGTCGCTGTATCGATTATTATATATAAAAATGAAAACATAACTGTTGCATAAAGATAATGAGTAAGAGTGCTTAATAAAGAACCAATCCATGAAATATATCCATTAAGAGCATCATAGTTAGGCCATAATGGTAGATTAACAGGAATGAAAGTTTGCGTGCTGTTGATAATCCCTGCAAAAAATATGCCGATGCCAATTCCCATGCTGATGGTTAATGGATTAATAGCTCGTTTTTGTTTGTTGTGGTACAGGATTGCATAGGTGATTGCAAGGGCAAGAGTTGCGCCTTTAATCAGATAGCCTATGCATAGGGATGATATATAATGAAATAGTTGATTTATGAAAGGTGCGCTTGTATTAAAAGAACCAACCAATGATGGCCATATATTAAGACATTCAAGTAAAGAGAGTGCTGTTATACAACAATATATGGTAAAAAAGAGACGCTTTGAAAAAAGGAACTCTCTTTTTTGGCGTAGTGTAATAAATGATACGAGTAGTATAAAAAATAACAGTATAAATGAAAAAATTATTTTAATAATAGTGAGCGTATTTTGTTTGTTCTGCTCAGAACGTTCCCATTCTTCCGGAACATGAATAATACGTGTTGCATCAACAACTTCATTTCCGGCAATGAGTATTTTGATAAGAGCTTGGCCTGTTTGAAGTGGATATACTGCCCCATTAGAAAAGGTAAATAGCCAGTTGCGTCTATTGGGCAGCTGTGCTTGTTCAGCCGATATTTCAGTCAATTGTGTCGGATCAAGATTAAATTGTTGAATAATTGTATCATGCGCAATGATTCGTGCTTCTTCTTGCGTGAGTTGCTCTCCAGTAGCACTTTCAGCTAGTTGATGATAATATCGTAAAATTGTATTGTCGTAGAGCATTATTTTATACTCTTGTGATCGTTGTATAATATCGGTATCAAATTGTGCATATCGGATTGTCCAATGAGCTGGTTCTAGGTAGGTGGGAAGTAATGAATGGTATAATTCTTTGCCTCCCTCTCTCCAGATAAATATGTGTTGTGCAGCAATTGCGGGAATAGCTTTATAATTATTAAAGAGCAAAGGTAATGTTTTCCATGGTTCTTGAAGTGTAACATTTTTATGATTCAATAAAAATGCATTTGATTGCTCTATTGCCTGTGCCCGATCTATGGTGATAGTGATACCGTCATGAATAAAAGGAGTTTTTCCTATCCATGCAATAAGTCCAAGTAGACTCAATGTTATCATTATTATTTGTGCGCGTGATGAAATAGAACTATCTTCTGGTTCAATAATAAGAGGTTGAGGTATTTCTGTGTGGAGCGTTGATGGTTGCCACGATGCATTGGTATTTTCTATTGTCAATGAATTCCATTTTTTTTGTACTATGCGCGCGTATAAGACATATAAAAGAGGTAATAACGTAATGAGTATAATTATGATTTTATACAATAGTGTTTGTGGCGCATGGGATACAAAAATTGGTAGTGAAAGCCAGATAACATCATACACGCAATGAGCGATAATATTTGGCAGAAGTCCCCATCGCAAATACGTGAATCCCCATATAAATGATGGAACAAGTAATTCAATAAGACGGGTATATGATGGTTGTGTAGGATAATTAGCATGAGCTGCGCCAAAAACAATAGCTTGGAGAATAAATGCAGCACCTATCCACCAATTTCTTTTACCATAATATGTTCCTAATAATGCAGCTCCTGCCAAAGGAATTGCACGAAATAGACACTCTTCCATAAAACCTGCATTGAGTGATTGTGCAAGGGGAGAGAGCCATGGTATATACGTTGCCAATACATTGGGATCAAAGAGCATTTCTGAAGGAGTCCACCATTGTAAATAACGAGCAGAAAGTAAGTAAAAAGCAATAACAAATGCGCAGTTAAAGCCGACCATAAGATATCCTGCTAAAGTTCTGCCAAAAACTGCGTATGTTGCGCTATTATGAGGTGACCACAATGACCATAGCTGTGGATGATGGCCAAATGCTTTACGCGTTAAACTTTCTGCTGCGGTGATAACGATAGTTAAAAAAACTGTTTGAGAGATAAGTTGTATTAAAAATTGTAATAATAGTTGCGTAAAAAAACCATTTGATGAATGAGCGCTATTATAGTGCATCCATAAGAATGGTAATTGATTGATAGATACAAGCACGCTTGATGTTGCCAGTAATAATGCCCATTTAAGAGGTTGTTTGAATAATGCCCATCGTTTACGGTTAATCCAATAAAGACCAAAACAACAACCGCCAATGAGATAAAAAATCATCATAAGAAGCATTGCTGCCCAGGCGATAGTATTATTTGCAGAGTACATTTCAGCATAACGACGATTAAATGCTTCAGGCACTTTTACAAAATGAGTGATCTCAGTAATTTTATCTCCACTGATTACTATTTTTAATCGATAGAGACCTTCACCAATTTTTTTATTGGTGCGTTCATAAACAAATGTATGATCAATACGTAAGCTTGGTTGTTTTTTTTGTGAGGATTCAACAAGGGTGTAGGTGTTTAAATCAATATTCCATTCTTCTTCTGGGGTATTGCTTTCAGCTATAGTGCGTGCATCATTTTCAGATAATTGTGCACCGGGCATATTTTCTGAAATGGTCTCAACAAAGCCATAGGGCATACCATTGGGAGTAAATATTATTGTTGTTTCATTTTTTTCAAATTCTTTAAAATGTCGGACACGCCAGGTGTAGGGCATATATAGCTGTTCTTCCATCATTGCAACAAAAGCATCTTTCCCGCCCCCTTCAAGCTCTACAAATGTTTTTACCAAGGTATCAGTATGGAACATTGCTGCATTATGAGGTTGTGCAGGGCCAAAATTATATTTTTGAGCAATCAGCTCAGCATCATTTAATGCCTGTTTAAGGTCCATTGTTATATCAAGATGGATAAGAGGGAAGGTTTTTGGAAAAAAATGGAATGCAAAAAAATATAATAATCCTGAAAGTATTGTAGCGCCGATCCATAATAAAGGGGAGCGAGAAAGATGTTTCATTAATATTCTCCTGATGCATGTGCGTAAAGTTTTATTGTTGTTTTTCTTCTGCTGGCTGGCAAATATCAATGATGTTACCATACAGATCTTTTATGAGCGCATCTATGCCCCAGAATTCTGCTGTTGGTTGTTTGATAAAGGTAACGCCATTGTTATTTAATTTTTGTGCTAGCGCATGACAATCGTCTGTTAATAAAATAAAGAGAGGAATGCTACCACTTTGTTTACCAATAATATCTTTATCGCCTGGTTCTTTGGGAAGTAATAATGAAAGAGCAACCGTTGATTCTTTAGTTGGGGCTACGGTGAGCCAAAAATAGGTTCCATCAGGAGCTTTATGGCTTTCTGTTACAACAAATCCTAATTTTTCAGTGTAAAAAGCTAATGCTTCATCCTGATTATGGACAATGAGAGAAACATGACTAATATGAGTATTCATAAAAATGACCCGCTATTTTAGAAAGATTAATAAAATATTATAGATAATTATATCAGTCTATGAAAATTAAGGCAAAATAAAATGGGATAAAATGTGATGTTAATAATTATTATTGATATTTAATAAATAAATATGTCATATTTGTAAATGATAATTATGAGCAAGTTACATGGAGAAATAATGAAGCATTATACCAGTTTGATAGTGGTTAACATTGTTTTATGGACTAGTTTTGGTATAGTTGGAGCGGAATTAAAGATTGTTCCTACCACTGTTGGTGATAATTCAATTGTTAATGCCATTAAAAAATATTCCAATATAACGCAAGCGTATGTTAATCGATGGAAACCTTTTGATGTATGGATTGTTGGGCCATCGCTGCGTTCCGGAGTTATAAATGTTATTAATGACTATATCAGTGTATGTAAAAGTTTTGATCTTGCGCGTATTGAGTTTGAAGATGAAAAATCTTTAATGCAGTCAATTCCTATTAATTGGACTATTGGAGCGTTGTGTGCCGCACTTAAAAATTTAAAAGATCAGGGAATGTATGCGTTAGCATTGGTTGCGCAAATTGATGATGGTAGTGGTATGTATAAAAATTATTCGTATAAAATTTTGAATGATACCATTGCCTCATATATAACCATTATTGATCATAATAAAAATTTACTTAAAGAGAGTTGCGATGCATTGATAAAAAAAAGAGAAGAAAAACAGGTTGAGATGGTAAAATTAGCGCTTGATAAAGTGACTATTAATGAAAAAAGAGCAAAGTCATGGTCTGATAGATTTGGCGTAGTTAAAGTTATAAATGAATTATTTGACATAAAGACACACATAGGCAATCCATTATTATTGATGACATTATATCTGGTTAATAAAACAATTTTTTCTGATTCATTTAATAGATCAGAGGAAAATGAATGAAAAATTATATAAAGATAGTGGTGGTGATAAATTTTATTGTTGGATCACATTCTTATTCTGATGCTAGCTCTGCAGCACAAAACCCTATTGTTTCAACAACTACGGGAGATAATTCGCTTGTTGAAGCTATAAAACAATATTCTAATATAACTGAGGCTGATGTTAATAAATATAAATTATTGTGGTTGGGCTGGTTTGGCGCTGTTCCTGTGCTTGCTATGGGAGGGGGTTCTTTGTATGGAGGTCAAAAGGTAGGCGGTATGGCGTTTGATTATGTTACGGGATTTGATTTGGTTAAAGAAAAGTTGGGTCGGTTTGGAGCAGAGCCAAAAGTTGATCAATCATCGATTAAAATGATATCTGATTTATTAAAAACGCGAACGCCATGGATGGCTGCTGCAGCGATTGGAGCAGGATTTTTAAGTTATAAATTGTTTTACCCAAGAATCCGTCAAGGCGTTTTAAATAAAGTTCAAAATTTTATTGATGTATGTAGACGTTTAACGTTTGCAACGCAAAACGTTGGTCAAGAAAGTTCGACATGGGGTGAATGGGTAAGTGAGGAGTCATTAAAAATATGTTTGGCTCTTGATAATTTAAAGCAACAAGCATATTATGCAAACACATTGCTTAATCAGGTTGGAGTTAATGATAATTATGTAAAGATTATGCAAACAGATGTTAATACGTATCTTAATAATTTAAAAAATAATAGTAGTGGCTGTGGACATATGTTGGCAGGGATACAAACCCAGAAAAATGCTGCTTTACAGCAGCAAGGACTTGAGTCACAGATCCTTGGTCAGAAAATACAAAATGTTAAAAATGTAGTCAGTATTGTAGAAAAAGTGGGTAGTGGTATTTTTAATTTTGTCAGAGATGTTGCAAATTTTGGTATACAAAATAAAGAACCACTTGGAATGCTTGGTGCAGGATATTGGTTATATAAAACATTCTCTCCTGCACGATCGTCAGCTCAATAGTGTTAAAAATGATACTCTCCTTGAGTGTAAATCAATCAAGGAGAGTTTTATTGTTATAAGATATTTTTATAAATTATTTTTATATTTTTTTTTGTTACATTATAACGTCAAAAAGAGATGCTATAGTTGCCATTACACTGTATAAAGTAGAATCATCTTCTGATGAATCATCTTTTGATAAATCATCAGAAGATAATTTATCAAAAGATGATTCTACTTTTGATAAATCATTGTTTATTGTATTTTCAGTAGGATTAACGGCTTGATACTCAAGAAGATAAGTTATTCTACTTACATAATTATTAGTATTTGGCTCAACAATATGAAAGATTTGACTTTTAATAGGAGTAGTCGTTTGGCTTTCACTTTTGCGTGGTACAAAAAATTCATCTTCTTCTGATATAGAATCTGCTCCACCAAAACGATATAATTCTTCCTCTTCTTCTGGGTTATATTCAATAAGATTAGTCACTTTTTGTGCGTCTAATTTTCTTATTTTCTTATTATTATTTAGTTGATTTTCTCTATTTTTGATAAGAGTAATTATTTCTTCTGCATTTTTTATTTTTGTATTATCATTTAAAAATTTAAATTTTATAGACCAATAATTTTCTATTGCATAATCTAGTGCAGTGTCTCCGAATATATTTTTTAGAGTAATATCGGCGTTATTTCTCAATAGAGCTTCAACTATTTTTGGTTGAGGATTTTCTAATAAGCATATGCAGTGAAGGATAGTTTCACTTTTATTGTTTTGTTTATTAATATTTTCGCCTAATGTATTAATTCTTTCTATAACTTTGTAAATATTGTTCATTGTGTGGCTAAAATGTTTTTTCTTGCTAGTTGTTTCATATGAATTAATGTTTGATAGATTGGAAGAATGTTCTCTATAGTTTTTTTCTTTTCTGGGTTTTATTAATATTTGTTTTTCCATACAAAAAAGATTAATAATAAAAACATTACTTAATAAAAAAAATATCTGCTTATTCATAAGTGCATCCTTTAAGAATTGTTAAAAAGAAATTATTTTATTTGTCAAAATTGATTATAGTTTGTTTCTAATAAAAAATCTATTTTTTTATGAACATTCTTTTTATAATCTGTTTTTAAGTTAATTTTTGTTTTACTTGTCAATTTAATGAGTGTAATAAGAGAATTTTGTATAGTGAGATTTTGCAGTTGAGGATAAGCTTAAAATTTATTGGCCAAATAATGATAATAGTTCATATACATTATGAAATCGTTTGATGGTACATGAAGTTTTTTCAATGGTTTGATTTTTGGCGATTAATACAGTAGTAATACCAAATTTTTCCGCTTCTTTAATCAGTTGACTACTATTATTAATCGGTTTTATTTGTCCGGTTAAACTGATTTCACCTAAAGCGATTGATTTTTCCGGTAATGGCTCTTGAAAATAACTAGATAATAATGCAAATGCGATGCCAAGATCACTTTCATTTCCCTTAATTTTAAAGCCACCGCTGACTTTAAAAAATATATCATGCATGCTTAATTTTATTTTTACATATTTTTCTAAAATTGCAGCAATGAGTATCACCTGTTTGTGGTCAAGACCGGCAACTACGCGCTGAGGCATGGCGAGTTTTGAAGCGTTAGTGAGAGCTTGCAGTTCAAGAAGTAGTGGTCGAGATCCTTCCATAATACTAACAAGCGCTGCTCCAGGAGCATGAGATATTTCACTAATAAGATGAGCATTGATATTTGGTACCTCTTGAAGACCATTGTGTTCCATGCAAAAAAAACCAAGTTCATTAATAGCGCCAAAACGGTTTTTTACTGCTCTGAGCATGCGTGTTTGCCAGCGATCTTCTCCTTGCAAATAAAACACTGCATCAACCATATGTTCTAATGTTTTTGGACCTGCAATAATTCCTTCTTTGGTGATATGTCCCGTGATAATGACCGTAATATTATTTTCTTTGCTTAAGCGCATAAGTTGAAACGCAGCATCACGTAGTTGGCCAACGCTTCCGGGCAGTGTATGTGCATTATTGATGTAACAGTTTTGTATTGAATCAATGATGATAATATCTGGTTTTGCATCTCGAGCGCTGGTGATAATACTGGTTAATTCTGCAGCATCAGAAAATAGTAATGATGAATTAATATCTGTTTTTAATCGTTGAGCACGTCCTTTAAGTTGTTGCAATGATTCTTCGGTAGAAAAGTAAAAAACTTTTTTGATTTTTGCAATGGTGTACGCAATTTGCAAGAGTAGGGTAGATTTTCCTATGCCAGGATCACCAGTGATAACAATAAGTGATCCGGGGACAAGTCCTCCACCAACAACACGATCCCATTCTCCAATGCCAGAAAGCACGCGTGGCTGTTCGTCAGTGTCTATTGAATTTAATGATACAAGTCGGGCTGTATGTGTATTGTTATATAAAGCATTGATAGTATTACCGGCAGGAACTATATTTTCTATTAATGAATCCCATTCTTTGCATTCTGGGCAACAGCCAAGCCATTTTATTGTTATATAATTACAATGTGAGCATTTAAATGATGTTTTTGTTTTATTCATATTTTAAGCATAAAGTACCCTTTTCATTTTTGCAAAATATTGATTAATCAAGATTGTCTGTTTGATACTACTGATAATGATTGAGTTGTTACCAATATGATGTGGGAGTGATATGAAAATATATAATTATTGGGTAAGAATTATTGGTGTGGTGTTCTTATTCATTGGTACGTATAGTTATTCAGAGCTTGAGGTAAATCTTAATAGTAGCGACGTGATTTTATTGGGTACGCAAGAAATGCGATTTTGTTATATTTCTTTTGTTTCTATTGATGGAAAAAAATATATTGTGAAACAAAAAAAATCAGACTGTCAGCGTAAGTTGATGGGAGTTGTGCGTGATGCCGTGATGGCTCATTGTGCAGAGAATTTTATTACTGCTCATCGAGTTGCGGTAATTCCTGCTGGCAAAATGTTTCCTGGTAAACCGCGTATTGATTGGCCTGCTACTCTTCATACAATAGCTCCTGGTAAAATGATTAAAGCGCAAAAAAGTAAATATACCAAAATGGATATTAAGCAGGCAGATAAGGGGTTTAGAGGAGATATGTTATCATGGATGTTAAAGGATGATATGATAATGCGTATTGTTGCATATGATACATTTTTTTGTAATCATGATCGTCATCGTGGTAATCTTTTTTATAATGCAATGAATGACTCATTTTGTGCAATTGATATGGATTCATCTTTTAAGCATAATTTGTGTGCTCTTGCGTGTAAAAATTTTAGAAAGATGTTTGATTCACGTAAACATTCTTTTAAAGTTAAGGAAATAAAAGCTTTGATCAAATTTAAAGAGTATTTAGAACATCTAATTAATACGTTTAATTCAGCAGATATTTTAAGATTATATGATCGTTTTGCGATAAAAGCTGGTTTGGTTGAAGAAGCTCCATTTTTTTTGCCAGTTTTTGCGCAAGAAATTAGAAATAATAAAAATGTTATTGTTCAAGGGTATCAAGATGTTAAGCAGCTGGTTCAGATTCTTGAAAAAATAATAGAAAAAGGGTAAAAAGCGTAACTTTTAGATTTATTGTGCTGTTAAAAATTAAGAAATCAGTTATACTTATAGTATGAATACAAATAAGGCCACATCATCAATTAAGTCTGATTCTTTAAGTAAATACCTTGCACAAGCGGGTGTTGCTTCCCGTCGTAAGGTGGTTGATATCATCAAATCCAAGATTGTTACGGTGAATGGGATTGTTGTTAATGAACCGGGGTTTAAGATAAATAAGCATGATTGTGTACGAATTAATGATAATATCGTTCGGTCTGAATCCAAGGTGTACATTTTGCTTAATAAGCCAAAAAATTGTATTACTACCGTTTCTGATGAGCGCGGTCGCCATGGAGTGATTGATATTATTTCACAAGAAGTGCAGCAGCGTATTTATCCTGTTGGGCGTTTGGATCGCAATACTACGGGGTTATTAGTACTTACTAATGATGGTGACATGGCCCTTAAATTATCTCATCCTCGTTTTGAGGTTCAAAAAATTTACCACTTATTGCTTGATAAAGCATTTACCAGAAATGACATGAAGACTATTTTAACAGGCGTTGAGCTTGAAGATGGCTTTATTCAGGTGGATGAAGCGTGCTACTTTCAAGATAGACCAAAAAATAATCTTATTGTTTCATTGCACAGCGGTAAATATCGCATTGTTCGTCGATTGTTTGAACATCTTGGGTATGGTGTTGAAAAGCTTGATCGTGCTGGCTATGCCGGCCTTACCAAAGCCCGTCTTGAAGTTGGTCAATGGCGCTATCTTATAAATGCTGAAATTGCTTGTCTTAAAAATATTTAATAACCTAGACTAAAATTTGGAAATTATATGATGGATGAAGTCATCAACAAAAGCATAGAAAAGGTTCAAAAAGAACTAACAAATTTTGGACTTACCGCAAAAATTATACAATTTTCTGCAAGTACGCGTACGGCGCAAGATGCTGCCGATGCTATTGGTTGTTCTATTGCTCAAATTGTTAAATCTCTTATTTTTTGCACTCAACAAACACATAAACCAATTCTTGTATTAACAAGTGGTATCAATCGTGTTAATGAAAAAGTTATTGAAGAGTTAATTGGTGAAAAAATAAAAAAGGCAGATGCTGATTTTACACGAACAGTAACAGGGTTTGTAATTGGTGGCGTGCCGCCGGTTGCACATGCACAAAAAATTACCACATTTATTGACAAAGATTTATTACAATATCAACAAGTATGGGCTGCAGCAGGAACTCCGCATGCTGTGTTTTGTTTAAATTCATCAGATCTTGTTCGTCTTACTGATGGTATTATAATTTCTGTGCAATAAAAATTGATCGGCTTTTAAAAAGCTGGTTTTTTTATATTATCGATGCTCGTAATAATCCTTCTGCAACCGTAAGGGCAATAAGTTTTTCTTGCTCTAAATAGCTTAGGTATGCACGTATGGTTGTTTGTGTAAGAGTAAACGCAATCATGTTATTATAAATAGCATATTTAAGCATTATTTTTTGCGTAAGCTCATCAATGGATAATGGTTGCGCCTTTAAAAAATTAAGTATGATATTTTTAGTTTCTATTATTTTTGATATATGGTCGTTTATAATTACTGTAATATCATATACTATGCCGCCATGTCCAAGAGAACATCCGTCTATAGGTAGAGTATTTATCTTTTTGCAAGTTTCCAATGTTTTTTTGATATCAGTGTAAAACAAAAGAGGATGTTTTTCTATTGTATTTTTACCAAATAGTGCATCACCACAATATAAAATATTATCTGGTGTTATAACACCAATCATTCCCGGAGTATGTCCTGGTAAGGTTATGATGTTAAAATTTACACCATTAATAGTAATAATTTGATCCTGATAATGATGAATTGGATTGGTTATGGTGGAATTTTTTTGTGGTGCAATGTATTTATTTTGCAATCCTTCAAAGGGTGCTGCTAAGCCACAAAAACAGCGAGGAGCTAGAAGAGGATTTTCAATAAATGGTTGTTCATCATGGGTGGCATAAATTGATATATTAGGAAAATTTTTTTGGAAATAAGCATTGCCGCCACAGTGATCAGGATGGCAATGGGTATTAATAATCGCATCGACTTGATATCCTTCAGCATTTAGTGTTTTATTAACATCTTTTGCACAATTTTCATCACCACCGCTATCAATGAGTATTGCTTTATTTTCATGTACATAGACGCCGATTGAAAGTACTCCACTACAAAAATAACTATTTCCTTTAATGTGTTCTAAGGTTAATTTTGGCATATGATATATTCCTAATTATTGATTTTTTAAATAGATGGTTTATTCATTTATATTTTTAATTATTGTGGTACCAATTTCATGGTCAAGTATGAAACTTAATAAAGGGATTGCAAGCATAATTCTGAATGCTCGAGGGGTAAGTCCTTTAAATAATGCTGTAAAACCTTCATTCTTAATAATAGTGCAAGCTGTTTGTAGTGTTGTTTTGTAATAGGATGCGGAAAGATCATTTTTCATACGAGCAGTAATAACATCTGCCGGATGAGAAAGTATTGCTGCGAGCAATCCAGCAAGTGAAGCACAAATGATTTTATCGGCCCCTGCATTGCCGATAATAGTAGGAATTATATTATGAATAGTAGTTCCACCTGTTTTATATGCAGCGGTGAAAATTCCATCACGAATTCCTGTGCCATTCCATCCACGGTATACGGTTTTAAAACCGTTAACTTTATAAATACGTTGTAAGGTTTCGTAGAGAGATTCTTTAACGTAAATTGGGTTTTGGCGCTGTAATACTATTAAGTCGATAGGGCTTGCTAATAGAGTTGAAAGATATCCTGCAGCGCATGCGGCTATTGTTTTTTTGGCAAGAGTGGGGTTATTGCCGAATGGTATAGCAAGAAGAAATGTCATGCTATTTTGCAACGCAGTTATTGGCCCCATAGATGCAATGCCTATACCGCAACCTTTATAATATTTTTTGATTATATTTTGAGGGTTGGTTTTTGGGGAATAAAAAATAGTTGGATTAGGTTTATTTTCTTTTTTGCTTAAAATAAGATTGTTCTTTATTACAATTAATGGATTATTTACTAAAACTTCAACGCTTCCTGCAATGGCACCATTAAGAATATCATTTATAAAAGTATAAGTTTTTTGTTTTTTAGAAGTATCAATCTTCATAGCTTGAAGATTTTTTGTGCCCATTATGCATCCTGATAAAAAAATAGCAATACATGTGTAATACATATAATTCCTTTGTTAGAAAAATATAATAAACAATGCATGAACATTGTTAGTTGTGTATGAAATATATTTGTAGTATGTAATTAATAAAAAAGTATGATTATAAAATTGGGTGTTACGCGATAATGCGTACGATAAATGATAGTAGTGCCAGGAGCACAAAAAATGAAATGATAATAAGAGTGACTGATGTAATAAAAGAAGTAGAAGAAAATGATTTGTCGATTTGATATGTATTTTGTCTCATGTATTGTATAGGCATGAGAGACTCCTTGGATAAATGAAAAAATAGTAAGATTAAAAATAGTATACTAATAAAAAATAAATATGCAAGTAAAACAATTATCAATTCATTATTGATGAAAAAAATATTTTTATTCAATAATGTAGTATATAAGAGATGAATTAAAATTTTTGTTATAAAAAGAGAATGTCTATGACCGTTTATAAAATGCCTAACAAAATATGTAAAATTATTTGTTTGGTATTTTTATTCTTATATATCTTCACTGATATCCAACTTAATAGTCACGGTTTTTCATCGAATACATTAATTCAATTAGTTGATGGATCATTACAAACTATACACACTATTTGTTCAAAAAGATTGCATAAGCCTGTTGTGGTTGCAAGTTATAATACACATACGTTATCAATTGATGCTAGTCATGTAAAAGCAACACAACAGATTGAATCGCAGTGCTGCCTGCAGATTGGTTTTGATTGTAATAGAGAAAATGATATTATCTGCGCTGTCACGCAAGAATTTTATCTTCCTAAATCTGATCAATGGATACCTGCATGTAAACTTATTGTTGGAGATGAGCTTTTAACTAGTGCTATGACAGTAAGGCCGGTTACATATGTCAAGTTTGTTTTTGATCCACTACAGCTTTATATGCTTGAAATAGAAAAATTACATACTTTTTTTGTTGGTAAGTATTCTGCTTTAACTCATAATATAGCATTGCCAGTAGGTGCATATGTTGGTTTTTCTGCTTTTTTTGGTGGTGGTGCTGTTGTTGGTAGTTTTTTTGGTCCAGTTGCTTTTGTAGGTGGAATTTCTATTGGAGTATTGCATTTTGCTATCAAAGCGATTAAAAATTGTCGGTCATCACGCAATGAAGTACGAGCAGATGAGAATGTTATAATACAAGAAAATCAATGGGTAATTCCCCGTCAAGAAGATAGAAAATCAGCAGGATGCTTCAATCCTGAAGTGAGAGATAAGGAAGCATATATTTATGTTTCACCAATAGAAAATCCATTATCACAACAGTTGCCTGGTTGTATGCAAATGGATGTTGCGGTAGACCCAACAATAGTTTTACAAAGTTGTATTACTCCTGATGAATCAAAAGAAGCACACGTTACTAAATGTTTTGAACAAGAGACGCCAGTTGATATCGTAACATGTTATGGTCAAGATACGGTACCAGTAAAAAACAAAGAAGAAGGTCGTTATGATGGACCAAAAGCGCGTAATTGGAAAGAGTTTGAAAGGGATTGTCCTATTGGGCAGAAGTATGGCAAAAAATTTGCTCATACGGGTAAACAAAATCCAAAGGATGGATGTCCTTTACGAAAAATTTCGGAAGATATTTCTAATGCTGAGATGTTTAAAAAAGGTTATTTTGTTGCTCTTGATAAGTTTCATGAAGGAGATCATGTGGAAGTATGGGATAAAAATGGAAATTGGATTGGTGTTGCCAATTTAGATGGATCAAAAAATCATCAAAAATCTAATGCTGAAAAAAATCCAGGTAAACGGAATATTAAAAAAATATTATAAAAGGTATATTAATGACAATAATTATAAAAGAAACCTTAGAACAATATTGGGAAAGAAGAAATAAACAATTTGAGGAAGATAAAAAAAATTATAAAGGGCCTCATTGTTGTCTCATTATGGATTATAATCTTGATAAATCAAGTAATGAAAATGTATCTCCTTGTTCCTATAATGTAAAATTCAGGGAATATTATTTAGATACAATAAATGGGTATGGTAGTGAAAAAATAAACTTTTGTCCTTATTGTGGAACAAAATTACCAGATGGGCTTAGTGATTTATGGTTTGATATTTTAGAAAAAGAATATGGATTAGATGATCCATCATGGCCTGAGCAAGAAAAAAAAGTTCCTGCTGAATTTTTAACAGATGAATGGTGGAAGAAACGAGGTCTTTGATTAGTTATAGTGAAATAGTGAGTTGCTGAGTTTAAAGAATCATTGCTATGCGTATTGTGTTTGTAAGTTTAAGATTATGATATTACAGCAGAATTATTATGAACCACAATGAATGGTTGGTTTTTTTAAAAATTATTTGGGTTCGTTGAATTTTATTCTGGAAAAAATTGATTGTTAAGAAGATGCATTAAATGGTTACATTCGGCATTTGATAAATTATGACTTTGTAATGTGCCGGATTTTTTTATTTCTTCTTTTATTGTAGCGAAATTTTTTTGGTATTTTTGATCTTGATGCATTTCTTTAATTTTTTCTGCTTTATATTGTTCTATTTCATTTAAAAATTGCATAAAACGGTTATGTCCTTCTTCGTATGCAGGTAATGACATTATACGGTTTTTTTCATCATTGAATGCTTGTTGAAATAGAGCATCTCTGTCTTGTGGGCTTTGTAACCCTTGTATAATAAATGACATGGCAATAAGAAAGATAAAAGTTATAGGTATGTTAAAATATTCTTTTATGTTTTTCATTAATATTCTTGATGGGTTGATAAGTTATATTAATATTAATCGTACGTTTTGATAGGTTTTTTGTCAACTGTTTAAATATTGTTTTGCCGAATTTTTTGTTAGAATTGATCAATAACTTTTATGATATTAACTAACGGAGTGTTTACATGAATGATGGTTGTCTAAAGATTGATTCTACAAATGGTTCTCAGAGTCTAAAAGGTGAAATTGAGCTTGTTGGAGCAAAAAATGCGGTATTAGTAACAATTGCATCATTGTTACTAACATCAGGACGATCAATATTACATAATGTACCTGTATTAGCTGATGTATATGAGATGATAGAGTTACTGCGCCATTTGGGTGCAGTTATTTTTTTTGATATAGAAAAGCATCAATTAACCGTTGATACAACATTGGTACATTCATGGACGGTGAGTAATAGTATGATGCAAAAAACACGCGCATCATTTTTAATTATGGGTCCATTATTAGCACGATTTGGTAAAGCGCGCATTAGTTTTCCTGGTGGGGATGCAATCGGTAAACGGCCAGTCGATTATCATCTTAAGAATTTTAAAAAGATGGGCGCAGTAATACATGATGAAAATGATTTTTTGCATGCTGAAGTTGCCATATTAGTAGGAACACGGATAATTCTTGAGTATCCAAGCGTGGGAGCAACAGAAAATATTATTATGGCGGCAACAAGAGCGCGTGGTACAACGTATATTATTAATGCTGCTTGTGAACCAGAGGTGTTTGACTTAATTGCCGCATTAAAAAAAATGGGTGCACGTATTGATGTTCAGGCGCCAGCAACAATTATTATTGAAGGCATCGATCAGTTGAATCCAATTGAACACACTATTATGTTTGATCGCCTTGAAGCGGGGTCTTTACTCATGGCGGCAGCTATGACAGGAGGAGAAATTTATCTGCCTCAAGCATCACGAGATCATCTTGATAGTGTTTTATTAAAACTGCAGGAGATGGGGCATTCTATTACTACTGGTTCTGATGGTGTAGGTATTTATTTAAAAGCAACACAATCGCCGCAGGCGGTGTCTTTTAAAACAGGGCCATTTCCAGGATTTCCCACTGATTTGCAAGCGCCTATGATGGCATTGCAATGCATAGCACAAGGAACAAGTGTTATTGAAGAAACGGTTTTTGAAAATCGGTTTCATCATGTTCATGAATTGGTAAAAATGGGTGCGTCAATTAGTATTGAACATAATAAAGCAACCGTTACCGGAGTTAAAAATTTGTTTGGAACGCAAGTTGTAGCATCAGATATTCGCGCTTCGATGGCATTGGTTATTGCGGGGTTAGTTGCACAGGGAACAACAGCTGTGTCAGGTATTCATCATTGGAAGCGAGGGTATGAGCAGGGAGAAAAAAAACTACAACGGTTAGGTGCGGTAATTTCATTACATGAAGCATATGATCAAAAAGTTATAATGCAAGAAAAAAAGTTATTGGAAAAACATGGTTTATGACCAATCTTGATGAGAATATAAAAATATATATAAAGTTTAAAAATTTCCTGTTAACTCAGTAATTTCAGTGGTAATTTTTGCTTGGCGAATTTTATTATATTCTAATTTAGTTGCAGAAAGCAGGCTGTTTGCATTGCGTGTTGAATTATCCATAGAGATAAAACGAGCAGCATGCTCAGAGAGTAATGATTGAAAAATCAGATGCTGAAATTGTGCCTCGATATATTGTATTGCTAATTTATCTAAAATATCATGAGGTTCTTCATCCCAGATGTATTCTTCAGTTGGTGGCGTTATGGGACTGATAGCTGTAGGGTCGAATGGGATGAGGCGAGTGATTGTTGCTTTTTGGACAAAAAAGTTTTTAAAAACATTACTGATAATGGTAACTGATGTATATGATGGTGCTGCTGTTATGACAAGATCAGTTAATTCTTGAGCTATAAGTAAAAAATTTCGTGCAGTGATTGAGGGAAATGATCGGATTAATTTTTCAGGATAGTTATTGATTAAATAATCAATAGATTTTTTACCAACCGCAGTAAAAGTGTAGCGAGTTGTTGTTTGTTGTTTTAAATATTCATGTAAAAATTTAGAGAGTTGTGTGTTAAATCCACCACATAAACCTTTTTGAGAACCAATTACAACAATAAGAGCATTGTTATTGTTGCCTGTTGGCATTAATCGTTCATCTGACCATGAAGGAGTTGCTTGTTGAACTTTTGCAAATAACATTTTAAGTTCATTAAGATATTTGCTTAAAGGCTCTTGTTTTGTCTTAAGGCGTGAATGTGCTGACATTGAAATAATGCGCATTACATCAGTGACTTTTTTTATTGTTTCAATTGTTTGAATGCGATTGCGCATTTGAATCAGTTTTGACATTATATTTCACCATTACGTATCATGGGTAAAAACTATTAATAATCTTCTATAACATATTTGTTGAGATAATGTTCACTTGGAGATATTTTAGAGGTGTTTTTTGTTTTTTTATCGTGTTTATTATTTTTTGGTTTTTTTGGTTCCTGTTCTTTTATGACTGGCTGTTGTTCTTTTATTTTTTTTTCAATATCTTCTTCAAGAATTTGAGGTATTGTTTCTTGTGGTGGAGAAAATTGAGGTTCTGGAGTAAAGTTTGGTTTAATATTTTCAAAAAAGAGAGGTTCGTCGAAAGGTATAGTGAAATGGTTTGGTTTTTCATTTTCTTGGGAAGGTGTGGATTTGCCGTTGATATCAACAAGAATATTTTTTTCGTGTTGTATTTTTTCTTGATGTTCTACTTTTTCTTGTATGAGTTCTTTTATTGACTGAATGTTGTTATCTTGAGAAGAAGTAAAAAATTGCTTCACAAAGAGATAAGCACCACTGCTAGCAGAACCTGTTATAGTCAGAATGGAGGCAAGTTGATATAACTCTAATGGGAAGACATGAATAGGCATTGTGGCAAAAATTATCAAAAAGGAAAAAAGCTTTTTCATGGTATGTTCCTGAGTTCTTTAGGCAAAGAGATAAAATCTTTCATTATTGTTAGTAGTATAAAAGATTTTTTGTTTTTCGGTAACAGTTTTTATAAATAAAGAGATTAACTATTTTTATCAGGATTGTTAAGTGGATCAGTTTTTTTGGCATCAGAGTTGTCTGGAAAGATCATATCCCGTACAACTGGGTATAGGAATGTTGCGCCTATTGCCATTAATATTCCACCAGCAAGTTCTGTGCCAATACCTATTAAATTATAAGTGCCACTGTAGTCCTGTGGTCTGTTGCGAGTTTTGCTACCCTCATATATTAATTTTAAACCATATCCGAGTAGAGGAACTCCAGTAATAGTTTTTTTTGGATGTTTTTGTGCTGGCTGTATGAAATGTTGTTTGATATAATTATCGTTTAAGGACGTACATATTGGTGTTGGGTAAGTATACCAATAGGAGATTATGCAAAATAGAAGAAGCGATTGTTTGGCATATATCATATTTACTTTTTTTCGTTCATAACTTTTTTTATAATATTTTCAATTGAATTGCTGATTATTTCAGCGCTTTTTGTTGTATATCCACCAGAAAGCATCATAATTATAGGTATATTATTTTCTTTTGCTAAATTGAAAACATACTCATCACGATTAATAATGCCTTGGTTTGTTATTTTCATTTTGCCAAGTGGATCTTCTTCGTAAATATCTGTACCAGCATTATAGATGATAAGTTCTGGCTTTGTATTTTTAATTGCATTGTTTAAATCATTTAAATGTCCCTGATATTCAATGTCATTCATATCACTCGCAATAACAGGATGGTCGTACCAAGATTTATTTCTTGATATTAGGTTGCGATCAGCGGGGTTTGGATATTGCCAATAGCTTCTGCCAGTAGTTGAATCTTTGTATGTATTTCCATAAATATCAAACACATCAACTTTATCTTTGAAAGTATCTTGTTTCCCAAAAATTGCTTCATTGCCATTGCCTTGATGGGCATCAAGATCAACAACTAAGATTTTTTTGATATTATGTTTTGTAATGGCGATATGAGCTGCGATTGCAGCATCATTGTATACGCAAAAGCCATCACAATCATCTGTTTTTGCATGATGATATCCGCCAGATAAATTAATTGCCCAACCATTCTTGATAGCTAGTTCTGTTGCTTCAACAGTGCCACCAGTTGCAAGGCGCATAGGATAAAGAGCTCTCCATCGTATGACCCAATTTGGCATGAGAGCTATGGGCAGTACACAGGAAGCTTTAGCAAACATAGCGCTTGCGCAATGATATAAGTTATTCAGATATTCTTCTGTATGAACGCGTTTAAGATCTGTATCAGTTATTTCTTGTGGTGTATGAAAATCGTCATAGGTAAGTAGTTTTTTAGTAACAAGATTATGAGCAATTTTACTATATTTTGTAGAATCAAATGGATGAACTTTTTCAATGTAAAAAAATGTTATATCATAATAAGGGCTATAGACAATATGTTTTTTTTGAGAAAAATTATTAGGAATTTGTTCCATTCCATTGATAAAAGGGCTGCTTATGCTGAGAAACAAGAGTAATTGTTTTTTCATTTTGATCTTTCTTTATGTCATAGTAGATTCTCAATTATAATTTTAGTGTTTTTATAAAATATTTCAACAAAGATTATTTTGATTTTTTTTGTTAAGTTGATTGTAACAATATATGGGTGCTGTGGTATACTTTTATGTATGATAATTATTATTGATGCTTACAACCTTTTACGTTCTGTTCCGCCCTATAAAAAAACAATTACGGATAAAGAGCGGTCGCAATTCATTAAAAATCTGAGTGCCTACGGACGGCGTAAAGAGCACAAGATGGTAATTGTTTTTGATGGAGGGCCTCATGAATGGCCATTCAGAGAAAATATGAAAATAGTGACAATTGTCTATTCGGGGATACATGAAACCGCGGATGATTTTATAAAAGAGTACATGCACGTACATCGGGCAAAAGACCTTTTATTAGTAACTTCTGATGCTGAATTGAATCGATGTGCACAGCAGCTACAGATTTCTTCAATTGATTCTTTAAGTTTTAGTCAATTAGTGCGCGAGGGATTACGTGTTCAAGAAGTTGCTGGTCATAAAAATGGTGATATAGTTGTTAAGCTTGCGCATGATAACGATAATAGTAGTGATATTGATGAATTGATGATGCAGGCGAGTAAGTCAGTTTCAATAAAAAGTGAGGATTTGGCGCCTGTTGATAACAAAAATCGTGAGGCGAAAAAATCTCAGCATAGCAAAAATGAACGTGCATTATTAAAAAAATTAAATAAGTTATAGAGGGTCTGTATGGATGAATGTAAAAAAGAAATGGTATATACATTGCAAGAAATTGATATAGTTGTTCAAGGGCTTAAAAAATTGATGGCGACCTATCAAGTGTTTGCAATTACTGGCCCGTTAGGGGCAGGTAAAACAACGACAATTAAGGCATTATTGCATAGTTGTGGTATTACGGTGCCTGTTACAAGTCCTACATTTACGTATGTTAATGAGTATATAAATAATCAAGGTGAATGTTTTTATCATTTTGATTTATATCGTATAGCAACAGTGCAGGAATTTCAGCAACAGGGTTTTGATGAATATTTATATCGCAGTAATAGTTGGTCGTTTATAGAGTGGCCAGAGGTTATAAAGCCACTTTTGACGCATGATGTATGCTTTGTTTCTTTTGATTATCATGAAGATCATGACAAGCGAATTGTTAAAATAGAGTGTAGGCAATAATAAAAAAATGTAGAAATTTTATGTTAATAACTTTAGTGCTTGAGCTGTTGTTGAATATCGTTGATAAAATATAAATGTTCCAATAATTAATAGTGACATTAATGTTTTAGTTTTAAATGATTCTTTGCAGAACTTTGTTATTGATGTCATTTTTTCTATCAATGGATGAGTGGGATTGGATGCTTTAAGTTCTTGTAATAATGTATTCAACAAATGAATGATTGTCCATACTGCAATTGGAGTTGCAAGGAATGCGGAAAGTACTTTTTTGTCAAAATTATTTTGAATCATTAATGCAGCGGTAACTAGTTCTAGTTTATCTTGACTACTCAGTGAATTTCCTGATTGTATTTGTTCCAAAGATTCTTTGCTCATAAATAATGAGTCATAATTAGCGAATACAGTTCCCGCTATTTTAGGCCACAATGAACGAGATTCATTGATATCCGTTGGCACAGGAATTTTAAAGGGGGTAAGAATGTTAGTGAGGGCATTTTTTGTTTGTTCGTCGACAGTATTATTGCCATATATCAGGTGACGTGCACTTTTTGAGAATAATGTAAGAGTATCGATTGCTGCGTCACTTATCAATATAATAGGAAGTATTTTTTCAAAGCTTAATACTTGTTGTGGTAGGGTAATTGAAAGAATCGCTGTTAAGGTGAGTATTAATTTTTTCATGATTACTCTCAAGTTTAGATATATTATTAGATCTCATTATAAAGATAGCAAAGTAACGTATTTTTGGCAAATGGCATTCTTTTTACGCTAATTGGATCGGTTTATGCTGGTTGTTTTGCAATTAATGCAATTCGTTGGTCTATTTTTTTAATGCGATCGCTGTTGAGTGGGTGTTCTTCAGCAAAGTTATTTATCCATCGACTCAATTTATATTTGATGGGAGATATATTGGCATGGTTTTTGATGATTACTTGTTCAATGCTATTTAAAAAAGATTTCATTCCATTGAGTAGGTTTATATCATTGGCAATGCCATTATCAGCTCTTTTTTCTTGATGGCGATAGATAGCCATCCTTATACAATATGCGGTGATAGCTTTATAGCGAGCGGTTAATATTTTAACATACTGTTCTTCTGGCCATGATGCGGGATATAGTGAAAGATATTTTTTTGTATTGTTAGAAATGCAATGCCAGATCAGGTGAAATAATACATGGGTTATAATGGGTGTGGTAAAATCGACCGTTGATCGCCAGAAAAGATCATTGTTTTTTATGTGGGTTGCTTCATGTTGTATGACTGCGCGCCACCTGTTGAGCGTCGATTGATCATTGTTTTCTAGAGCCTGTGTTATTTCGTCTGCTATGTATTGTGCGATTAAGATATGATTATTAAGCGCTGAAACAGTGTAATCAATGGAGGTAGGATAATTAACGGAGTACGCGGGGTGGATCTTTACAGTGATATTTTTTTTAGGAATAATTTGCTGTAGCTCTGATGTTATGAAATCATTTACTTGTGTGTTGACTTCTATACAGCGGTCATTTGCAATAGCAGTGTTTTCATTTGAAATAACAATTACTCTGTTTATTCCTGATTGTATTGATTGACGTATTGAAATAACCCAATGCGCTGTATTTATTAATTCGGTTATGGTTTGTTGTACCAATTGAACCGATTGCATTGTGTAGGTTTGTGATGAGAAAAGGATTGCTGATATTGTTATAGTTATAAAAATAAATTTTTTCATGAGCAATTTCTTGATGTTTATGGAATCACGGTTTAAATCAATACTTTAAGTTTAATTATAGTTGATGTTTTAACTTTGGTCAAATAAGGCGTGCTTTTCTAATAGATATTTTATGAAAAAAGTGTTAACAGAAAAGAGAGGTGTTTTTAAAGAATTTGATAAAAAAACGGATATATTTGAGATACTTCTAATCCTGTTACGGCGCCTATGGCTGTAACATATTGATATGCTATGTAGTCTGTCAATAAGGTTAGTTGTGTTGCTTCATTAGTAAATATATAGTTAGTGCTCAATACAAGCGGGAATTTTAGTTTGATAAAGAACCGGACATTGTCATTTTATGCTATTGGATTCATATTTTTGGGAGATTGCTGCCATTTCTTTATCAGCTTGGCGCATTTCTGGTATATATTTATAGAGGACCTCTCGTGTTGCTTTAAGATATTCAGCTGAATTTTTAGGATCACTTGCATAGTGCTCTGAAAGGAGTTGTAATTCATGCATATATTCGGGATCATTGAGGATATGCATGAGTTTATTTTGAGTAGACGCATGTTTTTTAAAGTGTTCTGCAAAATCAGCTTGCATATCAGTCATTTGTTTTTTAGTCAAATTAGGTTCATCGTATTTATTTTGCATATCAGCCATTAGTGACCCCTAAAGTAATAGTGTTATATATATTTTCATACTACAAAGTATATACATTGTAATATGAGTGTAAACACTTTGTTTAAAATAAAGCTGTTTTTGTTAAAATTTGTTTTTTTGCACTTTGCGATTGAAAAGAGGCCGTTTATCAAAAAAAAGATAAAATATGAAAGAATTTGATAAAAAAATGAGCTTTTTGTTAAATTTAAGTTGAAATCATTGAAGAAAAACAATATTATAGTTGAACAAGCTTGTGGAAATGCTTGGGTGCGGCGAGGTTCCCGAGCGGCCAAAGGGGGTGGACTGTAAATCCATCGGCTATGCCTTCGCTGGTTCGAATCCAGCCCTCGCCACCAGACATGCAGCCGTTCATCCTGAGCGTGTCGAAGGACGTCTGGCGCGGCCAGTTCTTTTAAAAGTTTTTTTAATATTAAAAAAATAAAATAAGCTGGACGGCTATACTAAAGTTTTTGGTGGATGAATTTAAAGTTTTCTGCAAGGCGTGCAGCAGCAAAAGAAGAATAATTTGAAATGCGCGGGAATAGCTCAATTGGTAGAGCGACAGCCTTCCAAGCTGTAGGTTGCGGGTTCGACCCTCGTTTCCCGCTCCAGATTGTTGCTCATTGCTAGATATAATAGAAAAGATAATGCTGGCGTAGCTCAGTTGGTAGAGCAGCTGATTTGTAATCAGCAGGTCACTGGTTCAAATCCAGTCGCCAGCTCCATTTTTAGATAAGCATCATCTTTCTGATTTCTAATACACAATAGGCATTAAAAAGTTTGTCTTTTTCTGTTTTTTTAATTAATCTATAATAAACTGTAAGGATTACGGTTCATGCCCACGTAGCTCAGTGGCAGAGCACTTCCTTGGTAAGGGAGAGGTCACCGGTTCAATTCCGGTCGCGGGCTCCAGATAGAATCATAGGGTTCAAGGTCTTTAAGTGTCTTTATAATTATGGCAAAAAATAGAGTAACTACTCATTTAGTATGTGAAGTTTGTAAAGAGCGTAATTATACTCAGGTTGTTTCAAAAAAACGAACTATTGGTTCTTTAAAGTTGAGTAAGTATTGTTCACGATGTCGCAAGCATAATGATCATAAAGAAACAAAGTAGGCTAAAGATAGGTCAGTAGCTCAATTGGTAGAGCAGCAGACTCCAAATCTGCCGGTTGGGGGTTCGAAGTCCCTCCTGGCCTGCCAATAGAAAGAATGAAAAATAGATTATGAAAAATGTAGCGCAGTTTGTTAAAGAAGTGCATCTTGAGCTTTCAAAAGTTACGTGGCCTAAGTTTAATGAGTTTGTAGGTTCAACAATTGTTGTTCTGCTGCTCATGTCTTTTTTTTCGATTTATTTAGGGGTAGTTGATAAAGGGCTCACGGAGCTTTTTAAGGTTATAGTTAAATTTTATAGTGGTTACTAGTTTTGACAGGAAAAAGATCTATGAAGCGCTGGTATGTTGTACAGGTATATGCAGGATATGAGCAGGCAGCTAAAGTGGATATTGAAAAGCGAATTCAAGCAGAAGGAATGCAGGATTATTTTGGTGAAATCCTTGTTCCGTCCGCGAAGTCGAAGCCAATGTTTACAACAGATGACAGTGCTGATCAACAACTTTTTCCTGGTTATATCTTAGCTGAAATGGAAATGACTCCAGAGTCATTACGGTTAGTAACAGCAAGTATTCGTGTTTTGAGATTTTTAGGGGGTAAAAATCCTGAGCCGATATCACAAAAAGAGATTGATCGTATTATTTCTCAGGTTAAGGGTGAAATAGTTGTCGAAGCTGAAACGGGAAGAGTTTGCACTTGGTAGTGAAGTAGATATAGTTGAAGGGCCATTTGCTGGATTTGTCGGCATTATTGATAGCGTAGATTATAATAACGAGAAATTAACTGTTATGGTTAGTATTTTTGGCAGAATGACCCCGGTTGAACTTGGCTTTCATCAAATTAAACGATAATCAGTGAGGTAATTGTCTACATGGCAAAAATAGTTAAAGCAAGAATTAAGCTTCAGATTCAGGGTGGCAGCGCAACTCCAGCTCCGCCAGTTGGATCATCACTTGGTCAACACCAAGTCAATATAATGGAGTTCTGTAAAGCAGTTCAATGCTCAAACAGTTGGTCAGTAAAGGTGAGACTGTGCCGGTAGAAATTACTGTATACACAGATCGCACATTTGATTTTATTATAAAAACTCCGCCAACTACTGATCTCATTAAAAAAAAAATCAATCTTAAAAAAGGTTCTTCTCGTCCGAATGAAGATAAAGTTGGAAAAATTTCATGGAGGGATATTGAAGAAATTGCAAAGATTAAAATGCCAGATTTAAATGCAATAGATATAGATCAAGCAAAAAAAATTATTGCTGGCAGTGCGCGAAGTATGGGAATTGACGTTGTTGATTGATCAGGCATAGGAATAATATAATGGCTAAGCATGGAAAAAAATATCAGGCTGCAGTATTAAAAAAACCTAAAGGTGATCTTGGGTTAGATGCGGCATTACAAGAGATTAAAGATCTTTCCTATGCTAAATTTGATGAATCAGTTGATGTGGCTATCAATTTAGGTATTGATCCTGCTAAAGGTGAACAAACGGTACGAGGTTCTGTTGTTTTGCCATATGGTAAGGGAAAAGAGAAAACCATTATTGTATTTGCAAAAGGTGAATTATGCTGAGCGGCAAAAAAAGCGGGAGCTGATTTTGTAGGCATGGAGGACCTTATTGAAAAAATACAAGGTGGTTGGCTTGATTTTGATTATGCAGTGGCAACGCCAGATGTAATGGGTGCGGTTGGTGTGCTTGCGCAAATTTTAGGGCCTCGTGGATTGTTACCAAACAAAAAAGTTGGCACTGTTACCTTTGATGTTGCAATCAATCGTTACTGATTTAAAAAGAGGTCGTGCTTTTTTCAGAAATGATAAACAGGGCATTGTCCATTTTTCGATTGGTAAAGTTTCATTTGATGTTTCAAAATTGCATGAAAATTTAGATGCGTTAGTCAAGGCTGTTGTGGCAGCAAAGCCTGCGACGGCTAAGGGAAAGTATCTGAAAAAAATTACCGTATCCTCAACGATGGGGATTGGTATTGCGATTAATTCGGACGAATTTGTGCGTTCCTTATAGATAAAGAGGTTGCAATATGAATAGGCAACAAAAAGAATTAGTTGTTGAGTTGTTTCATAAAAATTTTTCGACAAATAAAGGCTCCTTTTTTGTTGATTATTCTGGATTAAGTGTTGCTCAAATGCAACAGTTAAGAAGGCAATTGCATGCAAAGGGTGGGTCTCTTAAAGTTGCAAAAATGCGTTTGATGAAAAAAGCGCTTGCAACAGTTGAGGGTTTTAATGTGCTTCTTCCTCATTGTAAAAATCAGCTTGGAGTTGTTTTTGTTCATGATGCATCTGAAGTGTCAGGAATAGCAAAAACTTTAAATGATTTTTCAAAAAAGAATGAGGCATTTGATCTTGTTGTTGGTTGTGTAGATGCGCAGCTTTTGGATCAGACTGCAATCACTCGTATTGCATCCCTTCCATCAAGAGAAGTGCTGCTTGCGCAGGTGTGTGGTACGCTTAATGCGCCATTGACTTCGTTTGTGCAGGTGCTTAATGCCATGACGGTTCGTCTTGTGGTTGCTTTAAAAGAGATTGAAAAGCAAAAAGCGGTGTAGAGAAAAGTATTGTTGTATGGTGATGAAAGATAGTTATTTTAATATTTCATTTTTAATGTTTAGGGATTGCTATGGCAGCAAAATCTTACGAGAAATTTATCGAAGAAATTGGCAGCATGACGGTTCTTGAGCTTGCAGATCTTGTTAAGGCACTCGAATCAAAATTTGGTGTTTCAGCAGCTATGCCAATGGCAGCAGCGGCTCCAGTGGCAACAGAAGCGGCTCCTGCTGTAGCAGAAAAAAGTGAATACAAAGTAACGCTTAAAGATGCTGGCACTGAAAAAATTAAAGTGATTAAAGCATTGCGTAAAGTTATTCCAAATCTTGCGCTTTCTGATGCTAAAAAATTAACAGAAGAAGACGCCAGCCGTTATTGCTGAATCAGTTTCTAAAGCTGATGCAGACAAAATGAAAAAGAAACTTGAAGAAGCTGGCGCAAAAGTAGAGCTTGCATAACATATATGTTGTGTGGGCTTTTTGTTGTTCGTCCTGTTTAGGCTATGAAGGTTTTTAGTATAATAAATGATATGGCAAGCAGGGCGAAGAGTTTTTGTGTAGTGGGGGATGAGAAAATTGATTGGCCACATGTTTGGCTTAGTAAGGAGTGGTCTTAATGTCTAATGTACTTATAAGCAAGAGTAATCTTCGTAAACATTTGGTAAAATTAAGGACATTGTTCCTGTTCCAAATTTGATCGAGATACAATCAACATCATTTAATGATTTTGTTCAGTTAGATTATTTACCACAAGAACGAAAGTTTATTGGGCTTGAAAAGGTATTACGGGATATTTTTCCTATTGAATATGATGATAAGATGTCGCTTGAGTATGTAAGCTATGAATTAGGACATTGGGCATGTACGTGTGGAAAGTTAACAGGAATTGAAAATCGATATCAGTGGCAGTTGTTCTTCATGTAAAAAATCAGATTGTTCGCGTTTAAGTCGATAGATCTTGCGTGTACCTTTTGTAAGAAAAAAACAGCTCGTTATAAAACATGTTCTAACTGTTTAGCTCGCGTACGACTGTTCAGTTACACCAATGACTCTTGATGAATGTCGTTCAAGTGGTCAAACATTTTCTATGCCATTAAAAGTTAAAATTCAGCTGATTAGTTGGACATAGATGACTGAAGGCAATAAAATTGTTCGTGATATTAAAGAGCAAGATATTTTCTTTGCAGATATTCCGGTAATGGCAGATCTTTATGAAGAGCAGGGACGATTTAAGCTTGGTAATTTAGGTACTTTTTTAATTAATGGCGTTGATCGTGTTATTGTGAGTCAGTTGCATCGATCTCCAGGAGTAGTTTTTTCACAAAGTAAAAAAGTAAAAGATTTTCGTGGACGGCCATATTATCTTGCTCGTATTATTCCAATGCGAGGATCGTGGATTGATTTTGAGTTTGATAGCAATGATATTTTATATGTTCGTATTGATAAAAAGAAAAAATTACTACGTAACAACATTTTTACAAGCATTAGGGTTTCCTCGAGATGAAATTATTCCACTTTTCTATGACTTTGACATTGTTTACTCTTAAAAAAGGTAATTTTTCCGTTCAAGTTGATGAGAATCTTATTGGTCAACGTATTGAAAAAGGTATGGTTCCTGCTGATGAAGAAGAGACATTTTTAGGAAAGCGAGTTACGAAAGATATTATTAGCTAAATTTAAAAAAGCTGGTATTAAAAGCTTAACATTGAAGCCAGAAAGTTTAATTGAATCGTGTTTTTGCGAAAGATGTTATTGATCCACAGACTGGTGAAATTTTGATTGAACAAGGTGAAATTTTTACAGAAGATCATTTTAAAATTTTCAAAAAATTTGACACGTTGCAATTTGAACTTATTACGATCATCTGGGTATGTTTTCCAGCCAACTATTGCTATGACCTTGACACAAGATAAATGTCATTCAGAAGATGATGCATTAAAAGATTTACATTCAAAAATATGGCCTGGTGATAGCTTCATCATTAAAAGAAGTTAAAGAACGTTTAAATAATTTGTTTTTTAATAATCGATTTTATGATCTGACTCAGAGTTGGTCGTATTCGTATGAATCGAAAATTAGGTCTTATCTACACCAGAAGATCAATTAGCACTGACAAAAGAAGATATTATTGCAACAATTCGTTATCTTAGTTAATTTACGTGAGCGTGGTGAAGGTGAACTTGATGATATTGATCATTTAGGAAATCGACGTGTACGATTGGTTGGTGAATTATTAAATAATCAAATGTATCTTGGGTTTACTGCGTATCGAGCGTATTGTGCGTGAACGATTTAGAATGCAAGAAGCTCATGGTGCATTGATGCCACAAGATTTTCTTAATGTAAAACCGTTGAGTGCAGTTATTACGAGAATTTTTTGGACTTGGTCAATTGTCTCAGTTTATGGATCAAACAAATCCTCTGGCAGAAATTGCGCATAAACGACGTTTATCAGCTCTCGGGCCTGGCGGTGTTTTGAAAGATCGTGCAACGTATGAAATTCGTGACGTTCATACTTCTCACTATGGTCGAATTTGTCCTATCGAAACTCCTGAAGGTCAAACTGTTGGTTTGATTTCTTCACTTGCAACCTATGCAATGGTTAATGATCTTAGGATTTATTGAGACAGCATATCGTCCGGTAGTTGATGGTAAGATTATGAGATGAAGTTGTCTTTTTAGATGCATTTGAAGAGTCTGGATAAATATATTGCACAAGCAGATGCTATTGATCCAGATAACGAATCAATTAAAGGGCGAAAAAGTTTTTGCTCGTCATGATGGCAACTTTATTATATGTTGATGCTGAAAAGATTAATTATATTGATCTATCACCAAAGCAGTTGGTATCAGTTTCTACGGCGTTAATTCCATTTCTTGAGCATGATGATGCAGTCGTGCGCTTATGGGTGCAAACATGCAACGTCAAGCAGTTCCTCTTATTTCATACCAAAGCGCCAATTGTTGGTACTGGCATGGAGCAAGAAATTGTTAAATGCTTCTGGTGCATTGATTATTAGCAAAGCGTAGCTGGTATTGTTGAATATGTTTCTTCAGAAAAAATTGTTATTCGTGTTGATGAAGAAGAATTTAATAATACTGAAGATTGGATTACTCAAGGTATTGATACTTATTATCTTAAGAAAATTTCAACGTTCAAGTTATAGTACCTGGATTCATCATACGCCAATTGTTAAACGTGGTGATCTTGTTAAAGCTGGAGATGTTCTTACCAATGGTGCTTCAATTATCTAATGGTGACTTGCATTAGGTACGAATTTTTCTGTTGCATTTATGCCATGGCATGGTTATAACTTTGAAGATGCTATTGTGTTAAACAAGCGACTTGTAGCTGATGATGAGCTTACATCAGTTCATATTGATGAATATATTGTTGATGCTCGTGATACCAAACTTGGGTCCTGAAGAGATTACTCGTGATATTCCAAACGTGAGTGAATCTGCATTAGAAGGTCTTGATGAAGATGGTATTGTTCGCATTGGTACGCGTGTAAAACCTGGAGATATTCTTAGTTGGTAAAGTAACACTTAAAGGTGATATTCAATATTCTCCTGAAGAAAAATTATTACGTGCTATTTTTGGTGAAAAATCACGTGAAGTGCGTGATACTTCATTGCGAGTTCCACCAGGAATAGAAGGTACCGTTATTGATGTGAAAATATTTTCACGAAGTGGTGTGCGAAAAGATAAGCGTTATAAAGCATGAAGTAGCTCAACAAATTGAAAAATTAGAAGTTGATTATATTCATCATATTACTTTCTTAGAAAATATGATTGTTGATAAAGCATGTTCGCTTGATTCATGGTCATGCAGCAGCATCGTCAGAAAGTACAAAAAGGTATACGTAGCAGGAAAGTTTGATAAAGAAGAACTTGCCAGGATTACGCTTGAAGATCTCTTTAAGTTAAAACTAAAAGATAAAGCAATACAATGAAGAATTGAAACGCTTAAAAGATTCTTATGAAAATCAAATGCGTATTTTAGAAGGTTTGAAAGAAGAACGTATTAATCAATTTAAAAAAGGTGATCCGTTGCCATCTGGTGTTATCAAGATGGTTAAAGTGTACATTGCAATGAAACGACCATGTTTCAGTTGGTGATAAAGTTGCAGGTCGTCATGGTAATAAAGGTGTTGTTTCTACTATTGTTCCGCGCGAAGATATGCCGTATCTGGATGATGGAACACCTGTTGATATTGTCTTAAATCCATTGGGTGTTCCATCTCGTATGAACGTTGGACAAATCTTAGAAACAATTTTAGGGTTTGCTGGTAAAGAGCTTGGCGAACAAATTGCAAGAAGCTTTTAGAAACTGATGGCTATGAAGCGGTAAAAAAACATCTTGATATACTGTTATGGTAAAGAACTTATTGCTGATTATGAAAGTAATTATGGTGAAGAAGGTGTCATGGAGCTTGCACGTAAAACTGCAGAAGATGGTGTTCACTTTAAAACGCCGGTATTTGATGGTGCAAATTTATGAAACAGATATTAAGCCATTATTAAGAGATTTAAATCTACCAGCATCTGGTGCATTTAAGTGCGTGATGGTCGAACGGGAGAATATTTTGATCAACCGGTTACTGTTGGTAATATTTATATGATGAAATTGAACCATATGGTTGATGATAAATTGCATGCTCGTTCTGTTGGTCCATACTCACTGGTAACGCAGCAACCATTAGGTGGTAAAGCTCAACAGGGTGGTCAGCGACTTGGAGAAATGGAAGTATGGGCACTAGAAGCATATGGTGCAGCATATACTTTACAAGAAATGTTGACGTATAAATCTGATGATGTTAGCTGGTCGACATAAAGTATATGAGGCATTGTTCGTGGTGAAGATGTGCCAGAACCAGGAGTTCCAGAATCATTTAATGTATTTATTAAAGAACTTCAAAGTTTAGGCTTACAAGTGGATCTTACTTAAGGTGGCAAGGAGAAAGTCAGTGAGTAATCAAATGTTAGAACGTTTTAAAGAATATATAAATATTACTCGGTTTAATGCAATTAAAATTGGACTTGCTTCTCCAGAAAAAATTCGCTCACTTATCATATGGTGAAGTGAAAAAAATTGAAACGATTAACTATCGAACATTAAAACCAGAACGAGATGGTCTTTTTTGTGCGCGTATTTTTGGTCCGGTAAAAGACTGGGAATGTAATTGCGGAAAATATAAACGCATGAAACATCGTGGTATTACCTGTGAAAAATGTGGTGTTGAAGTAATTCAATCTCGTGTTCGTCGTGAACGAATGGGACATATTGAACTTGTTGCTCCAGTATGTCATATTTGGTATCTAAAAGGAATTCCAAGTTATCTTAGGTCTTATTCTTGATATGCCGGTTAAGGATCTTAGAGCGTGTTATTTATTTTGATGCGTATATGGTTGTTAATCAAGGAAAATCTCCGTATCCACGTAAAACATTGTTAAGTACATACTGAATATGAAAATTATATCGATGCAACATCCTGAAGATATTGAATTTTAGCTGCAGAAAGGTGCAGAAGCAATTCGACATGTTTTAAGTTTGATGGATTTGAATCTTGAGCTTGACAAACTTGAATGAAGATTATGCACAAACAGCTTCTGTTGCAGTTCGTCATAAAATTAATGCGTCGTATAAAAGTTTTTACTGGTCTTATTCATGGCAGAATTACGTCCTGAATGGATGATTTTACTGTTTTGCCGGTCTTACCACCTGATTTACGTCCATTGGTGCCACTTGAAGGTGGACGTTTTGCAAGTTCTGATTTAAATGAATTATATCGTCGTGTTCTTAATAGAAATATTCGTTTGCAACGATTTATTGAAATTGAAGCTCCATCAGTTATTATTAAAAATGAAAAACGGATGCTGCAAGAATCGGTTGATGCGCTTATTGATAATGGACGACGTGGTCAACCGGTTCGCGGTTCAAATAGTCGTCCATTAAAATCATTAAGTGAAATGTTGCGTGGTAAGCAAGGTCGATTCAGACAGAACTTCTTGGGTAGTCGTGTTGATTATTCTGGTCGTTCAGTTATTGTTGTTGATCCAGAATTGCGAATGGATCAATGTGGTATTCCAAAAGTTATGGCACTTAGAACTATTTAAGCCATATGTTTATGCAGGTCTTATTGAGCGTGAAATTGCGCCGAATATGCGTGTTGCACAACGTATGGTTGAAGAATTAGTCCAGAAGTATGGGATGTGCTAGAAGAAGTGGTAAAAAATCAGTCCAGTATTACTTAACCGTGCACCAACATTGCATCGTCTTGGTATTCAAGCTTTTTATCCTATTTTAGTTGATGGTAAAGCTATTAAAATTCATCCACTAGTGTGTGCTGCATTTAACGCTGACTTTGATGGTGACCAAATGGCAGTTCATTTTCCGTTAAGTGAAAATGCTCAAGAAGAATGTGAACGATTTAATTTTTTCAACAAATAATATTCTTTCTCCAGCAAATGGTCGTCCAGTTACGGTGCCTTCACAGGATATGGTTCTTGGGCTTCATTATATGACCAAAATTCGTATAAGGATCACAAGGTGAAGGAATTATATTTTCAAGTATTGATGAAGTAGTTACTGCATATCCAATGTGAACATGTTGATCTTCATGCACAAATTAAAGTGCGTTTATCGATCGAATGAAATTGTTGAAACAACTGTTGGGCGTGTTATTATTATATGAAGCATTACCAGAAGGATCTGATTTTCAATGGGTTAATAAATTATGAAAAAAAGTGATCTTAGCTAAATTAGTAGAACAGGTTTATTATCAATTTGGTAAAGATGCAACGGTTGATATGTCTTGATAGAATTAAAAAACTTGGTTTTTATCATTCAACAATTGGTGGTATTTCATTTTCTATTGAATGATCTTAATTGTTCCAGCAGAAAAAGATGATATTGTTCATAAAGCTGAAAAAGAAGTTGAAAAAATTGAACATCTTTATATGGATGGTGTTATCACCAATGGTGAACGTTACAATAAAGTTATCAGTATTTGGGGTCAATGCAACAGCTGATGTTGCTACAGACAATGTATAAAGAACTTGAAGAGCAAGATAAAGAAGCATTTTTGCTAATGAAGATAATCAGAATTTAAACCATTTAATCCAGTATTTATGATGTTGAATCTGGTGCTCGTGGTTCAAAAGATCAGATTAAACAGCTTGTTGGTATGCGTGGTCTGATGTCAAAACCGACTGGTGAAATTATGGAAACGCCGGTTAAAACTAACTTTAAAGAAGGATTAAGTGTTTTTGAATACTTCATTTCTACTCACGGTGCTCGTAAAGGTCAAGCTGATACAGCGCTTAAAACAGCAAACTCTGGTTATTTAACGCGACGTCTTAGTTGATGTTGCACAAGATGTTGTTGTTACAATGAATGATTGTAAAACACTTGGATATGTTGAAATTGAAGATCTTAAAAGAATCTGGAGATATTATTTATCCACTTGGTCAATCGTGTTTTTGGTCGAGTGCTTGCAGCTGATGTAAAAGATCCAGTTACTGGTGAATTATTTTTAAGCAGGGCGATGTAGTTAGACGCGATGATATTGCTCAAAACTTGCATGATTCTGCTGTTTCAAAAATTTTTGTTCGTTCAGTTCTTACGTGTCAAGCAAAACGAGGCGTTTGTGCGCTATGTTATGGATATGATCTTATCTAAAGGAAGAATTGTTGATGTAGGAACAACGGTTGGTATTATTGCAGCACAATCGATTGGTGAACCGGGAACACAGCTTACCATGAGAACATTCCACATTGGTGGTATGCAAGTGGTCTTGCTGAGCAATCATTTATTAATGCAAAATATGATGGTATTGTTGAATGGCGTGGTATACGTACGGTCACTAATCCGCAAGGACAAATGGTTGTTATGAGTCGAAAAGCTCGAATATTCATTGTTGCTCCAGATGGTCGTGAATTACAACAGCATGATCTTGAATATGGTTCTATTATTTATGTAAAAGATAAACAAGAAGTTAAAGTTGGCACTAAGCTTGCTGAATGGGATGCAAACAATAAAGTATTGTTAACTGAAAAAGCAGGTACGGTTCATTTATATTGATCTTATTGAAAATGTGACGATTCAAGAACGTTTTGATGAAACAACAAGTAAATCAAGCAAGTATTGTCTTGAGAACACGAGGTGAAAAATATCAGCCAGCAATTAGTATTGTTGATGATAGATGGATGAAGAATTAGCTCAATATTTCTTGCCAGCAGGTTCCTATCTTGAATGTTGCTGAAAATCAACAGTGTTGACAGTTGGTGATATACTTGTTAAAATGCCTCGTGAAGTATCAAAAACAAAAGATATTACACGGTGGTTTACCGCGTATTGCAGAACTATTTGAAGCACGTATACCAAAAGATCCAGCAATTATTGCTGATATTGATGGTGAAGTTGTCATTGGTGGATTACATCGTGGTTTACGAAAAATAAGTGTTGTTACTGGTGCTGAATCGTTATGATTATTTAGTTCCACGTGGCAAACAGTTTAACGTTGTTAATGGTGAACATGTAAGTGCAGGAGATCCATTAACTTCAGGTGCTCCAGTCTTGCATGATATTTTGCGTATTTTGGGACCTGAAAAAGTTCAACGTTATCTTAGTTGATCAAATTCAGGAAATTTATCGTTTACAAGGTATTGATATTAACGATCGACATATTGAGTTAATTGTTCGTCAAATGTACGTAAGGTTCGTGTTGTTGAGCGGGAGATACTGATTTCTTAATTGGTGATCGTGTTGATCGTATTCATTTTAAGACGGTTAATGCAGCATTGCAAGCTGAAGGTAAACGAGTCTGCAGTAGCAAAACCTATCTTAATGGGTATTACTCAGGCTTCATTGGGAACAGAAAGCTTTATTTCTGCAGCATCATTCCAAGAAACAACGCGAATTTTAGCTGAAGCAGCAATTCTGGCCAGATTGATCATCTTATATGGCTTGAAAGAAAATGTTATTGTTGGTAAATTAATTCCTGCAGGTACTGGTATTAAATCATTTAGAAAAAGATATTTAGGTGATGATCTTTCTGATTTAGAGCGACAAGCACAAGAAGATGAGCGTCGTGAAACGAATGAAGGTTTATCAGCTCCCGCAGCATAATAATGTATAATTTATTGTAGGCGCGTAGCTCAGGGGTAGAGCATTGCTTTGACGTAGCAAGGGTCAGCGGTTCAATTCCGCTCGCGCCTACCATTTAAATGTGTTATACTAACAATAAGAATAATGATAAAGAGAATAAATAGAGGATTTGTTGCATGGCGATATCAAAAGAAGAAAAGCACAATATTTGCCTCGAATTTGGTAAAAATCATAATGATACTGGGTCAAGCCAAGTTCAGGTGGTTATTTTGACAAAAGAAATTGTTAGTTTAACTGATCATTGTCAAAAAAATCCAAAAGATTTTAGCACTCGCAGAGGTTTATTGCAAAAAGTGAGTGATCGACACAAACATTTGCAATATCTTACAACGGACCGATGTGAGCAAATATAAAGAAATAGTTACAAAACTTGGTTTGCGTAAATATATATCAGAATAAAAATGGTATATAGTTTGTGTGTACAGAGATTTACGCAATAAATTATATGAATAGGTTTTCAAAGAATGGTACGAACGTTTAAAAATGAAGAATTTGGTTTTGAGGTAGAAATTGGCAAGGTTGCACGTCAGGCAGATGGTGCGGTAATGCTTAAAACAAGGTGGAACTGTTATTTTAGCAACAGCAACATCGGCACCATCTAAAGAATTTCCTGGATTTTTACCATTAACGATTGAGTATCGTGAACAATATTCAGCGGCTGGAAAAATACCTGGTGGATATTTTAAAAGAGAAGGCAAACTTTCTGATCGTGAAATTTTGACAAGCCGTCTCATTGACCGTGCGATTCGTCCATTATTTCCTTATAATTATTTTGATCAATTACAGATTTTAACAACTGTTTATTCAGTTGATAAAGAACATACGCCAAATACGGTTGCTCTTTTAGCAGCATCTTTGGCGCTTTCTATTTCAAAAATTCCTTTTTTAGGTCCAATTGGTGTAATTGAAGTTGGACGTGTTGATGAAAAATGGATATTTAATCCTACGCATCAGGAACAACGTGTGTCAGATATGCGTATTGTGGTTGCTGGTACAGAAGAAGGTATTGTGATGGTAGAAGGTTCAACAAATGAGTTGAGTGAAAAAGATTTTGTTGATGTTCTATTTCAAGCGCATGAAAAAATTAAAAAATTAATTGTATGGCAAAAAGAGATTCAGGAAGCATTGCATTATCAACCAATGCCGGTTGAAGATGTGTATGGTTTTGAAGTGTGGAAAGATGCAGTAAGTAAGTTTCTTACACATGGCCGCGTTGAACGAATGTATATTGAAAATAAGCATGAACGTTATGCATATCTTGATGAAATGAAAAAAGATTTTGCCGCTGAATATCAAGAAAAAATTGACAAAGCAGGCGCACCGCAATCGGTGATTGATTATATTTTTGGTGATGAGTTACAAGAAAAACTGAGTAATTTAATTTTTATTCAAAATAAGCGAGTTGATGGTCGTGATTTTACTACCGTTCGTCCTATTTCTGTTGAAGTGGGTCTTTTGCCATTTACTCATGGGTCAGCGCTGTTTACGCGTGGTAACACGCAAGCACTTGCAAGTGTAACGCTTGGTAGTGGTCAAGATGAACAAAAATTTGAAACTCTTATGGACGATGATCCTAGTGCCGGATCATTTATGTTACATTATAACTTTCCTCCTTTTGCAAGTGGTGAAGTTAAGCCGATGCGTGGCACTAGTAGGCGCGAAACTGGTCATGGATATCTTGCGCGCTCAGCATTTGATTTTTTACGTCCAACTGCACAAGAATTTCCTTATACAACACGTGTTGTTGTTGATATTTTAGAATCAGATGGTTCTTCTTCAATGGCTACTGCATGCGTAACAACAATGGCATTGATGCAAGCTGGTGTACCAATTAAAAAAATGGTTGCAGGTGTTGCTATGGGATTGTTAGAAAAGTCTGCGGGCGTTTTTCAGTCATTAACGGATATTAATGCGTTTGAAGACGCATTTGGTTTGATGGATTTTAAAGTTGTTGGAACAGATATCGGTATCACCGCGATTCAAATGGATGTAAAATATAAAGGTGGATTACCGCGCAGAGTATTTGAACATGCACTTGATCAAGCACGTATAGGACGGCTTTATATCCTTGGTGAAATGCGTAAAGTTATGACTATGCCGAGGACAGAACTTTCTCCGCTTGTTCCAAAGGTAATTACTATTTCTATTCATACTGACAAAATTGGGGCGATAATTGGTTCTGGTGGAAAAACGATTCGTGAAATTACTGAAACCACTGGTACTTCAATTGATATTGAGCCAGATGGATTAGTAAAGATATTTGGTGGTCCTGATGCACAAATTGATCTTGCGGTAAAGTGGGTAAAAACATTAGCAGGTCAAATAGAAAAAGGTGCTATTTTTAATGGTAAAGTAAGACGTATTGTTGATTTTGGTATATTTGTTGAACTTGTTCCTGGCCTTGATGGGTTGGTGCATGTTTCTAATATTCCTCGCGATCTACAAAGAACGTTTATGCAAACGTTTAAATTAAATGATGATGTTAAAGTTGAAGTTTTAGATCATGACGAAGTAACTGGTCGTACTAGTTTGAAGATGCTATCGTAGGATGAATACCGTTATGAATCATCATACAATTATTAGAAATGATGGACGGACACCGGATCAATTGCGGCCGGTGTCTTTTTCTCATGATATTTATGAATTTGCGGCAGGATCACTTTTATTTGAGATGGGAAAAACAAAAGTATTATGTGCCGTATCAATGCAAAATGGTGTGCCTCCTTTTTTACGAGGAAAAGGTACTGGTTGGTTGACTGCAGAATATGCATTATTACCAACTTCTACCATAACACGAACTCAGCGTGAAAGTGCGCTTGTTCGTAAAGATGGTAGATCTGTTGAAATAGCACGGTTTATTGGTAGATGTTTCCGTTCAGTTGTTGATTTATCAGGTTTTGGTGAGCGTACTATTACTATTGATTGTGATGTTTTACAAGCAGATGGAGGAACTCGTACAGCCGCGATTACCGGGTCTTTTTTGGCACTTCAAATGGCACAGGAAAAATGGTTACAGTCGAAACTTATTAACAAAAATCTTTTAAAAGAAACTATTACTGCCGTGTCTGTGGGGATGGTGGAAGATAACGTTTTACTTGATTTGAATTATGAAGAAGATAGTGCTGCAACAGCTGATTTTAATTTTGTTATAACAAAATCAGATAAGATTATTGAAATGCAAGGCGGCGCAGAAAGTTGTCCTCTTTCATGGGAAAAGTTTGAAGATGTACGTAACATGGCTCGTCAGGGTGCCGTGCAACTTTTTGCACTGTATGATACATCATCGCGTACGGTACATGAAAAAAAATCATCTCGTGCACCATTATTTAGTTTAAAAAATCGTCAGCAGCAGTTGTTATAGTAAATATTATGACCTTATCAGCATTTTTGACGCATATTGAACGAAAAAAAAATTTTCCTGAAAAAAAAACGGTGATCTGTTTTTCTGGTAAAGCATATCCTATTCTTTTTTTTTATCATCTTTTTAGTTTTTTAAAAAATTATAATACTCAACTGATATATATTAACTGCGATTCTACTGATAGTGCTTCAGTTAAAGCACTCCTTTCAACAATGAGTTTTTGCGGAACAAAACAATATTATTGGCTTGAAGGTTTTCATGCTCTTTCTGTTAAAAAACAGCAGGATTTATTGGCGTATCTAAAAACGTATAATGGGCCTCATGTGGTGTTATTATTTACTCATGATGTATCATCAGTTGGTTTATCTGAAATAAATAATGATACAATAGAAACTATTAATCTTCCTGATACAATCAAGACGTATGAACTTCCCATGATACGATTTTTAATTGATAATTCTGATACACATCAATCATCAGATTTTACCGCACATCTTGCATTACATACTGATAATCTTTCTTTAGACAATGCGTGTTTATGCGTTCATTATGAGGTTATTGTTGGTAAAAATGTTGCTGATTTTTTTTCTGAATGGGTAAGAAATATTATTGAACCTACAAATTCATTATTTACATTGAGTCAATATTTTTTTGGTAAAAAGCGTTCTCTATTTTTTAAGCAATGGGCTGCGATGACTGAGTTGTATGCACCTCCATTTTGGGCAACGTATTGGGCTGATCAAATATGGCGAGCGTATATATTTTGTAATCTTATGAAACAAAAAAAATATGATGAAAGCAAAAAAGCACAATATAAATTGCCTTTTTCATTTATCAATCGTGATTGGTCTCTATATAGTGCAACTGAATTGCGCAATGCGCATCAATTTTTGTTTGAGTTGGATTATCGCTTAAAAAATGGTGCTTCTGAAATTGGTCTTGAATATTTTTATAGTCAGTTTTTTGATAATAAGTTTGCAATTAAATAAAAAAAAGAGCCAAGATTTATATGTAATTGTAGAGCTTGGTTCTTTTTTTTAATAAAAGGTTATTTTATTGATATTCTGACATTGTATTTTCAATTACAGCTAATTTTGCTGCATTTATTTTATCATCTAAGGTCTGAAAATATAGTGCTACTTGGAGTTCTATTTTCTTAAAATCGACTTCATAATGTGGATCATAATAAATTCTTCCATCTAAATTTTTTAGTATCGTTTCTATACCATTGCAATCATCTGCTAAAAGATAATCGAGAAATATTATTTTAAGATAATTAAAACGTTTTTTTTCATATGCAGGGACAAATTTACTGTTATATTCTGATGATTTTTCATAAAATCTGACAGCTAGTACGTGTTTGTCTTGACATGTATCACAAACAATACCTGAATTATTACATTTTATGCATTTATTGTCTTTTTGTAGCCATATTTTACCTTGTTCTGTTTTATTTAATAGTTCTTCAGATATTTTTAATTCAGTTAATTTAGCGTCTAGGTGATTTTCTTTTGCTTGACGCATTTCTTCTGTATAAATATTTTTTATTTGTTGCTTTGATAATACTTTATAAAAAGATTGAGCTGTTCCAGTTATACAGCTGGCAATGATTAGCAGCGAATGCAATGATAGAATTTTAATATTCATAGAAAATTCCTTAATAATCAGTTAATATATTAATTTAATTTTTACGTAATCCTTATTAATATTTTTTGTGTATGTTAATTATTTGTTGTTGTACACCATCATCTTGAAGATTGTTCCATGCTTCAGTCATAGCGATTTCTGCTTTGCTAAAGTTGGTAAAAGTTTCCTTTAATTCTTTTGATGATAGGCAATTTTTTGAATGTGCACAGTTGTTGAATTCGTTGTTCAATTTTGTAGCTTGTTCATTTCTTTGTATCTGTGCGTTATCAAAAATTTTTTGCTTCTCTGAGTTCGTAATTATTTCATTTAATCTGCAAAATTCTTGTATGTCCTTGATTAATTCTTCTTGTGATATTTTTGATGTTGGTGCTACCGGTGTATTGTCGCCTGCATTGATGCAGCTAACAATGATTATGAGTAAAGAAATAACTGTTATTTTAATATTCATAGAAAATCCTTTAATAGTTACACTAATGATTATTATTAATCTATCACAAATAGAAATTATGTCAACAATTTATTTTAATTGGTTTGTTTCTAATTATTTGATAGTATTTGTATGATTATGAGAGGAGTTTTATTTTATCTTGGTAAAAAAGTGCCGAAAATAGATTAATCGTCGTGTCGAATTAGTTTGTGTCGTATTTTTTTAGTAAGACTACGGCGCGCTTTGCTTTGGAGTCTATTTTCCGTGATAGCTTTTGGTATTTTAGTAGCAATACGTTTTTTTGCGATCTGTAGGGCGTTGCGTACTATGGTTGCAAGGGCGATAAGGGCATTTTTTTTATTCTGATGCTGGCTGCGTGATTCGCTGTTATGAACAATTAAATCTCCATTATCGGTGATTCGTGATCCTAATTTATCTAAAATATATTGTTTTTGTTCATCAGTTAAGGCGGTCGATCTTTTTATGTTCCAGCGTATGGTTATGCGTGTATCAGTTTTATTAACATGTTGACCACCAGGACCACCAGCTCTGCTGGTGGTTATTTCTAGTTCAGCGTCAGGAATAATGATGTTGTTTTTAATAAGTAAATCATTCTTCATAAGTATATATGATATTTATTTATTGGTGATTTTACGAGCGTGGATGATTGTTGAAGTAAGTTTTTCTATAAATTTTCCATCATTTGTTTTGGGTGTTAATGCTAAATAATTGTGAATATATGCCTCAAAAAAAGAAGAAACAATTGATTTTGGTATCCATTTTATCATTGGTCTACTAGAAACTATAGGCCATTCAGTATTTCGTATTTCTTGTTCTGTCATGATGCATTCGAAAGATTGTTGTTCTTGTTTAATAATGGTAAAACCAATATTTAATAGCATTGTTTTTAGTGTATCATTAGAAGGAAATTGACTACCAGAGAGTTCAATAAAGCTTTTATTGGTAAAAAATTTATACATACTATCGGCCAAGTTTATTGTTTGACGAGCTGCGGGAATGGAAGTTGGTTCGGGAGTTTCTTGCGTATGTGCAGTCATAAATAGTTCACCATTTTCTTCGAGCGCGTCATACATTCGTTTTAATGCTTCTTCTTGATTATGAAACCAATGAAAACAAAAGGACATAATTCCTAATTGATATTTTTTATCAGAGGTAAATGTTTCCGCTAATGATTGTTGAAAGGACATATTAGTAATATGATTGGGCGTATTATTTTGCGCAAATTCTATCATATTTTTACTTGCATCAACGCAATGAATAGATTGCGCGTTTTCTGCAATTTTTTTGGAAATATTAGCTATACCGCATCCCATGTCAAGAATGTTTTTTTTATTAGTTGGTAGGTTAAAAAATTTAAAAAAAGCATCCGTTTGGAATTGGCAACCTTTATGATAAGCTTGAGCATCCCATTCTTGGATTTCGTATTGTGTTGGTGTTTCCATGCACAGTAATAGAGAACAAAGGCTGAAGGATAAAATGATATATTTTTTCATTATAGTTTCTCTTTTTTAGTGGTTATTTGTTTTTTTACGAGCATGAATGATTCGTGTGGTAAATGGATAGTTATATTTTCCATCATCCGTTTTTTTTAGTTTTGTTAAGCATCGATTAATAAAGTCTTCAAACATTGCATTAAATTTTTCATTGGATAAATCATTGAATCCAGGTCTGCTTTTGACAATAGGAAATTGCAACTGTCTAAATTCACTCTCTGTCATTATACTATCAAATGATTGTAGTTCAGTTTTAAGAATATCAAAGCCTGTTTTATTGAGTGTTGCTTTTAATTCATCAAGACTTGGATATGAGCTACCAAAAGTATTAACAGGATATTTTAGAAAGTGTTCTTGCATGGTGACGTTATCATTGCTCATCAAAAGAAAAACAATAAGATTAAGAGGTGTTGGACAATCATTGGTAAGAATATCAGCAAATAGCTCTCCGTTTTTATCTAAACTTTCATGCACACGTTGTAATGCCATTTCTTTATTTTGAAACCAATGAAAACAAGAAGACATGATTGCTAATTGGTATTTTTTATCAGATTTAAATTTTTCTGCAAAGCATTGTTCAAAAGAGACATTTGATATATGTTTGTAATTTTGTCGGGCACGCGTAATCATATCATTACATGCATCAAAACCATGAATAAATTTGGCTGTTTCTGCAAGTTTTGCAGCAATTTTGCCTGTTCCACATCCAGCATCAAGGATATTGCAATTTTGTACAATTATTTTATTTTTGTTTATAAAATGTAAAAAAGCATTAGTTTGCAGCGTATTGCCTTTATCATATTCTTCAGCATTCCATATTGGTGGTATAAGTATTATGTCATTAACATTGGATTTTTCCATACAATATAATGAAGAATATATGCTTAATATAAAAATAATATATTTTCTCATGGCTCTCCTTTTTTATATGTTATTTTTACTTATCTGTGTCTGGCTGAATAATCCCTCCTGAAATTATCATGGCCATTGCTTCTTGTCGAGTGATATTAATAATAGTTATTTGATCTTCCGGTAATACTATTAAGAAACCGCTAGTGGGATTGGGTGTTGTTGGAATGAAAATACTATAATATTTTTTACTTTTATCAGGGGATATTTTTTCATCAATTTCATTTGCAAGAAATCCAATACTATAGACTCCTGTGCGTGGAAATTCTATCATCACCACTTTGGAAAATGATACTTTATCTTGAAAACTGAATGCATCAACTAACTTTTTTATGCCGGAATATACCGGGCGTATCAATGGAATTTTAAAAAATAGATTTTCTATTGCATGAATAAGAGGTCGTAAAATAAACATATTATAGAGCATTCCGGCGATAAAAATAATAGCTATGGCAAGAATAACTTCAGAATAAGGAACGGTGCCAATAAATGGAAGGCCAAATCGTTTTAATGGTTCAAGCCAGTTTTGGAGTACTCGTAAGGTAAGAGTAAATACTGCTATGGTGAGAGTAACAGGCAGAATTCCAAATAATCCTGTTAAAAAAAGAGAAGTTAATGTATCAATGATATTTTTGAGTATATTTAATATATGTTGTAAGGTTGATTTTTCTTGTGACATATGTATATATCCTATAATGTTTGTTGAGAATTAATGTTAATACAGAGGTTAGATGGTGTATAGCGTACCAAAGTAATAGTATTTGGTAAAAAAAGATGATATTCAGTAATTATTATATCATGTTTCCCAGAGGGATAATTATCTATGTTAATATGTGCGGCAAGAGTTTGCGTATCTAATGTATACAAATCTGAACGTTTTCCTTTGAGGGTAATGGTAATTGTTTCAGGAGCATTGATAGTATAGTTATTTGTTGTACTTATAAAAGATAAAGGAATGGTAATGTGTGTAGTAATAACGGTATCAAAGCTTGCAATGTACCAAAAGCTATACCCACATAAAAGACAGATAATTTTAAGCATTGTATTATTAAAAAAGAGATTTTTCAGCGGTAATACTTTCATGATGAGATCCTTTATTTTGATGTGTTGTTTTAAGAGATAGTTGTTTTTTTATTAATGTATGAATTTGTTGCGCGGAAAGAGTTGTTATTTCTTTTCCATTAATAATAGTAGAAAAAGTTCTGTTTATATGATTTGTGTATATCATAATGGCATCAGTATGAAGTGTATAAAACAGCGCATTTTTTGTTAACGATAAATGTTTTGTTTCCGTGGTTGAATGCCATAAAGTATTAATACTACGAATACGTCCATTGGTATCAAGCCATATCATTTTTTTTTCATCGCATGAGTTACTTGAAAAAAGAATACTTATAAGTTCTTTGCTCATAGGTGCATTAATAAAAAAAGGTACATTAAGAAATTGTTCAAGTGAGTTTTTGTGTTCAATGATGATAAAGAGATCTTTTTTATTATTGATAGAGGAGAGACAATTACTTAATAAAACGGTAATCCAATCTTTGTGGAGCATGTCAGTTGAGGTGAGGGTGCAGAGAGTTATAAAATTGCGTTGTAATGTTTTTTGATGAAATATGATGAATAATAGCAATGCAATAGGTGAATATGATAATAAAAATGGAGTTAATGTAGATAATTCCATTGCCCATGCACTTATAATGAATGCACAATACGCAAGAAAATAGATAAGAATGTTTTTTGTTGTATCTGTTTTAAACCATAGACAACAACAGTATAAGATAGATGAATAAATTATTATTTCAGCAATATCATGTAACATTAAAAAATAATACATATAATTCTCCTTATATTGTATGTACCGTAAAACATTGAATGTTAGCAAGAGTATGGTCGTAGAAACTAATTATTTGTTCTTTACAAAGAATGTATAATTGGTATGTTGAGCGCGTGATTATTATGATGATTAATAGAATAACAAAAGGAGTAGAGAGTGAAGAGATTGATAATAAGTTTGGCAATCTGTTGCAATAGTTTTTTGTGTGGGATGGAAGCCAATGATTTAAATATTATTATTAATGGTACGACTGTTAGTTTGATTCAGGGAAATCCATATAAACCAGAGCAGGAAAATGCGATAATGATTGCCGGAACTTGGCAGCAGGAAAGGCTTCATGAGCCTCGTTTGTGCTTTCCTATTGCATGTGGAGATATATATAAATCACCGTATGGTAATTGTGCATATGTGCAAAAAGAGTTGAAGAAAATAAGTAATGATGGACCTCCGCGTCCTAATGCGGGAGTAGATCTTATAGAGTTGAAAAATACACTATTGCATGTGGTAGAACCAGTACTTTATAAAATAAAATTTAGTAATACATGGTTTTATCGTACAGTAAGACGTATAAATGAGAATGAGATAGAAGATCCTGATTATACGGGAGATCAAGCTTTGATAGAAGCACGATTTGATTTAGCACATTGTTATAAAAACATTCTGGAAAAATCACATGTTTTTTTTTCTAAGAATATTACCCATCAAGAAAGAAATTTAGCATTGCCATCAATAAGTACTCAGACATTAAATAAATCAACGGGAGGTGTATTAATTGGTATGCCTTATCAGGATGCGGTTTCTATAGCATGTCTTAAAGTTGTCGGATTTTTAGCGCAAGAGCAGAATAAAGATCTGTATAATGTAATACAATTTATTGTAGGGCCAAATGATTTTGAGTTGTATTATAAATATTTTAAAAGATTTATTGATCTAGTTGCTGAACGTCCAGATGATAATAAAAATTCTTTTTATTATGAAGAGATTTTGAAAAATCTTGATAAATAAATTTTTGCTTGAAAAACAATACGCTATAAATAATTAATATAAAAAAGAGTTGCATAATGAATGCAGCTCTTTTTTATATTAAGAATGTAAAAAAATACAAAAATAAAGGAAATGTATGAAAATATCTTCTTTATTTTTTTTATTGGCAGTTTTTTATAATTGTTATGTTATGAGTATGGAAGAGCGATCACAAGAATTATGGCATCAATGTCCTGATACGATAATTATGCATATTGTAGCGCTATTAAAGCCATGCGATAAACAATCTTTTTGTTTGATTAATAAAAAATGTTACGCTCTTGCAGGTAAAGAAAATATTAAGGATTTATTGCATTGGCCATGTATATTAAATAAGAATCAGCATGTTGATTTTATGGTGTTTTGTGCTAAAAATGATGATAAAGAAAAAATGTTTTTAGCTATCAAAAATGCATCATTGTGTAAGCGTAAAAATGCAGTAAGTATAATTTCTTATTTTATTCATGACCGGAGTAGTAATATTGATAAGGTATTATCGCTGTATATAGATAATCCTTGTGATGAATATTTGAAACAATTATGGCCAATTATTAAGTTTGTGTATGGTTCTGATAAGGCATCTATTAAATATAAAAATAAATATTTACCAAAGAATTTACGAGAAAAATTGTCACCTTTGCAGGCGGCAGTGTATTGCAATGATATTTCTGTTGCGCGTTTATTTTTATCACAGGGAAAACAGGGTATTATAAATTTAATGATAGCTAATTATATGCCCAGTAATACGCTTTTGCATATTGCAGTAAGTAAATGTTATGTGGCTATGGTGAGATTACTGTGCAAGGATTATCGTTTTAATATTAATGCCCAATCGTTTTCAGGACGTACACCATTGCATATTGCGGTAATTTTATCCAATACAAGAGATTATAATGATAAGTTGAAAATAATACAAATATTGCTTCAGGCGGGGGCTAATCCCAATATTCAAACAAGAAAGTCGCGATTAACTGTTCTTATGTCTGCTATATCTGCATCATTAAATAAAAATATTATTGAATTTCTTTTACAGCAGGGAGTGCTTGTCAATATGCAAAATAGAGATGGTGAGACTGCAGCAATGATTGCAGTTAATAATGATTATTATGATGCTTTACAGTTATTATTGAAATATAATGCAGATATTAATATAAAAAATAATAATGGAAAATCACTATTACATATCGCGGTAGAAAAAGGCAATATAAAAATTTTAAATTTATTGCATAGGTATGGTGTTGATTTTAATATGAAAGATAGTGATGGAAATAGTCCTTTAATGATTTTAGTTTATAAAAATAATCATTCATTTGATTTAATAAAAAAAAATTACAATGTATTTAGTAGTTTTGGATTTTTGTTTAATACTTTTGAAATGGTTAAATTGCTTCTTGATCGGGGAGCTGATCCTAATATTATTGGCTATAATCAAGATACGCCACTTATGTGTGCTGTGCGTAATGGTAATATTGCAATGATAGAATTATTATTGTCACATGGCGCTGATCCAAATATAAAGAATTTAGATGGAGATGATGCTTGGTCTATGGCTCATAATGATGAGATAATAAAAATGTTAAAAATAAATAAAAAGAAATTAGAAAAATTGAATAGACCAGAACATTGTATTATAAGTTAGTTTTTTATGACAACTATAGTAGTATGCTTCATATTGTCAAAATTTTAAAAATAGTCATTGATTATTTCTATTTTGTTTTTTTTTGTCTAATCTATATGATTAAATAAATATATGATATAAGTTTTTAACAAGAAGTAAAAAAGATGACACATGAATCTATTATATTAACCGGTGATCGTCCCACAGGGCCATTACACCTTGGGCATTATTTGGGATCACTCAAAACTCGGGTAGTATTACAGGATAGATATAAACAGTTTGTAATGATTGCAGATCTTCAAGCATTAACAGATTATTTTGATCGGCCGGAATTGGTGCATAATAATGTTTTGCAAGTATGTCTTGATTATTTAGCTGTTGGTATTGATCCGAATAAATCAACAATTTTTATTCAATCACTTATTCCAGAAATTGCTGAATTGACGATTTTATTTCTTAATTTAGTTTCTGTTAATAGGCTTAAGCGTAATCCAACGGTAAAGGCAGAAATAGAACAAAAAGGATTGAGCGAACATCTTTCAGCAGGTTTTTTGACATATCCCGTTTCACAAGCAGCTGATATTGCTATCGTTAAAGGTACGATAGTTCCCGTTGGTGCAGATCAGCTTCCTCATATTGAGCAATCTAACGAAATTATTAATACATTTAATCGTATATATAACGTTGATATTTTTGGTCATGTTACTGGGCATGTTTCTAAAGTTGGTCGTTTACCAGGTGTTGATGGTAAAGCAAAAATGAGTAAGTCATTGAATAATGCTATTTATTTGTCTGATTCGGCTGATATAGTTACTGAGAAAGTAATGAAAATGTACACTGATCCTGATCATATTCATGTAAATGATCCAGGTAACGTTGAAGGAAATGTGGTATTTACTTATCTTGATATTTTTGATCCGGATATTGAAGTTGTTGAAGAATTAAAAGCTCATTATCGTCGTGGAGGATTGGGAGATGTACAATTAAAACGACGATTAATTGATGTACTTAATGCTTTATTATCACCCATTCGTCAGCGACGGGAAATATATGCACAAGACCCACAAGAGGTAATGCGTATTCTTATGACAGGATCAACAAAAGTATGTGCAATTGCTGCCAATACTATGGATGAAGTGCGAAGGGCAATGCATCTTGATTATAAAATAAAAAAATAGGTTTTTTATAATAAGAGGAAAATGCGTGAAGGGTTTATATTATTATTTTTTACCACTCATTGTTACGGCAGGAGTGCTTTTTTTTATAGTAATTACGTTTGTCGATACTTTGTATCGAGCAAAAGATGATGCGGGAATGATGATGGTCAAGGATATAGAACAGTTACGCGATATTTTTCATCGTATTCATACGACATGTACTATTATTGATTTTGATAATCAAAAAAATTCGATTAATTTTTTGAATGTAGCAAAATTTGCGGGGTCTGAAGTTGGTCCAATGAATTTGGTGTACCCTGAAAAGTGGAAAGGGCCATATCTTAAAGAAAATCCAACAGTGTATCATCATGCATATCAAGTGGTTTCCACTAAAAGAGGCTATTTTATAACTCCCGGCGATGGAGTGACATTGCCAAATAAAAAAGTAGTAGGGAAAGATATTCTTCTGGATCAAAAAGCTAAAATTGATGAAATGATGATAGATCCGCAGATGTTGATGTATAAAAATAAACCTCTTGCAGCACGTCTTGAATTAGGTGCGCCGACTAATATTCAGTTTTTTGTTAATGAAGATGTTGAAAAGGTATAGTATATTAGAATTATAAAAAAAGACATTTCAATTTTGATTGGTAATGCATTAGATCGTTTTGATACATCATTATATGGTTTTTTGGCTCCGATAATGGGGCCATTATTTTTTCCTGATTATGATCCGGTAGTTCAATTGATTTTAACGTATGCAACATCAGTAACGTCACTTTTTTCACGTCCGGTTGGCACATTTTTGTTTGGTATAATTGCGCGCTATAAAGGACCATTATATGGCCTTTCGTATTCATTAATTGGCGTTGCCATAACAACGGTATGCATTGGTTGTATTCCAAGTTATGAAGTTATTGGAAGCTATGCACCATTGATCTTAATCATGATTAGAATGATGCGAGGTATATGCGCGGCGGGAGAAAGTGCCATTGCAAAGTTATATATTATGGAAAATAAAACAAAAAATCATGCATTACGTGCATCGCATATATATCAAAGTTCTTCTATGTTGGGCATTGTTATGGCTTCATTAGCTTCAACAGCAGTGATGAATTATGGATATACATGGTGGCGAGTATGTTTTTGGCTTGGAGGGTTAACTGGTGTTATTGGGTATGCAATACGATATTATGATATTTCAATAGAGGAGAAAAAAAAATCTGATCTGTTTGATGCCTATAAAATTTCAAATTTACGTCTATTGTGGCATAATCGTGGCAATCTTGTACGTGTTGCGCTGGCTACCTGTTGTTCACATATTACCTATGCGGTGCCCTTTGTATTTATGAATATTTTTGTGCCACAGATTTCAACGATAATTACGGTGCAGATGATGATGCTGCTTAATACGATATTATTAGTTTTTGATATGATGTTTATTCCTATTGTGGGACAGTTGACTAAGCATTATAATCAACAGAATGTAATGATTTGTGCAGCGCTTATGTTGAGTATTACGATCATACCATTATTTATGTGGTTGCCGCAATCATCATTGATCTATGTCACCGCTGTGCGCATGTGGATTGTCGTGTGGGGACTGGTATTTTTATGTCCGCTTAATTTTTGGTTTAATAGTTTATTTGTAGGTCATGATAAGTATTTTCTAGTTGGCATGGGAAATGCCTTTGGTGTAGCGCTATTGGGTCATATGACAACACCTATCTGTTTATCGTTATGGTATATGAGTGGTCTTATTTATGCTCCAGCAATTTATATTGCGATAATCATGTGTGCAACTGCGTATGCAGTGTGGAGTGACCATTAAATTATTCTCTTGTTGGATCTTGAAAAGGGATAGGAACTAAGTTTTGTCCTTTTTCTTTTTGTTGTAGTTTTTGTAATTTTTGTTTTTGTCGTAGTTTTTGTAATTTTTGATCATAAGATTGTTTTTGTTGCTTATAGTGTCCAAATATTATTTTTCGATCTGCTGTTGACACATTTTCTTTTCCAGCAGCTTCTTGTTGAAGTTTTTCGTGTTGTTTTTGTTCGTCTTTATGCACGTAATACATAAGAGTGAAGAATATTCCCGCTCCCGTTATTGCTAATACATTTATAGGCTCTAGTTCTTGTATCATGCTTGGCATATATCTTTTTAAGGTTTCGTAGGTTTTTGTCAGCCAGCTTGAGCTTGAGTTGTTATTTTGAGAAAAATAATTGGCGCCAAGGCATAGGGATGACTGAAGTCCTATGTAGAGTGCTAGTGTAAAAAAAATGCTATTATTTCTCATAAACAGTCTTTATTTGATTAAAATAGTTATTGTATTTATTTCAATTTGAATATAATGCATTGTGGAAAGTAAAAGCAATAAATTTGATCAAAGTAATGAATTATAGTGTAGTAATAACTTATGTTGGTTGTTAAATTAATGTTGTTATTGTGGGGAATCAATAAAAAACCTGTCATTGAGTGGATTTGTACGCCGTTCTTTTGCAGTTTGGTATAATAATCCAAGTTTTTCAGCTTTTGTTGTAAGATTTATTGTTTTGTCGTTCTTAATTTGGTCGATACGTTTTAATATTTGCTTAGATGTTAAGTCTTGATATTGACGCATATCTTGTTCTCGAATAGTGTTTAAAAATTTTGAGCGCATGTATGACTGATATGATTGATAAGCAAATATGCCTAATGTTCCTATTGTTGCAGTGAATAGTGATACGTTTTCAAGTGTCAGTTTAAGGAATATGTCAGGCATGTATTGTGAGAGATTTTTGAATGAACTATAGAGTATGTTTATGCTGTTGTTCAAATAAGAATTTGCATTAGGGTATAGTGGCGATGAAAAACTTAAAGAGAGCATCAATATAAGAGAGATTTTATTTGTTTTCATAAAAAATATTTGTTTAATTAAAGAAATTATGATGCTCAATTCTATTTTGATATCTATACACTACATATTACAGAGTGAAAAATCAATGATCTTGATTAAAAATAAAGAGTGATAGGTATTATTTTAGATAGGGTATGATTATGAGTTAGATAGAGATGGATAGTTTGTTATGAGTAACGGCAGCAGAAATATTTTTTTTTTCAAGGTACATTATTTTTTTTTGAATAGAAGGATGTTGTTCTAATAATATTATTATTTGCTCTCTGTTTTCGAGTTTACGAGCATAATTAAGAGGGGGTGTGTTATAGGAAGCTCCATATGATAAATGATCTGTTGGATATAGGTTGCAATGCATAAATGGATTCAGTCGAGGATCTTGAACAAGACATTTAATAATTTCAACATTATTATTTTCTATTGCGCCATGAAATAAAGGATTAAGGTGATATTGCTGCGCAAAACCACAGGGAAAATTTTTTTTAAGTTCTTCTTGAAAAGTTTTTATATCTCCGCAAAAAGCTGCAATGGCGCAAAGAGGAGGTACGTTAGTTCTATCATTCAGAGCTGTTTTTTGTATTGCTTTGTCACACGTAACTAAGTAGTGATAAAATAGTGCTCTGATGCTATCGTTTTTTTTATCATCATCATCATCGCTACTATTTCTTGATAGATTGGTTAATTTAAGAGGAGATGCTTGTAAAAAACAAAGTTTTTTAATCATTAAAGAGGGATCTTTTTTGATTAATTTTTCTACCTTTTTTTCATCGAGATAGTAGGTTGAACAGAGTAATTTGTAGAGGCGTTTTTTAGTAATTTGTTGTTTATTAACCTCTTTTTCTATTTCAAATTCCATTGCTCTCGTTAATGTCGTGAGAGAGATAGTAAATGCATAAATAAGAATAATTTTATTCATATTTAGTCCTTAAAAAGGCTATGGTCTTTTATTGGTATTATCCAAAAAGACCATAGCAATTACAAGCAAAATAGGGATTGATTGTTTTTATTCTGTTAATGAAGGCGTAATGGTGAGAATTAATGAGGTAGGCTGGTCTTCATTCTCGTTTGATTCTTCATTGATAGTAATAATAGCAGGCTCTTCAAATGGTACATTTATTATTATTGGATTAGTAATTGCAGTTAATTGATCATTTTCTGTTGTTTGAAAAATTTGTACTTCTATAGAGGCTGATTCATCTTCTTGATTTACAATAAAATTAAATGTTAATGTTTCAAATTCATTAAATACGATTGATGCAGGAATGTTTTCATCAAGAACGATATTCCCTGATGCACTGTGCTCAAAAAATTGATTTTTAACGATAACATTGAGATCAAGATTGATACTTGCTGCCGCTAATGTAGATAATGATAAAAGTGCTGTTAATAATGTTTGTTTTAGCATGAATATCCTTGTGCTTTATATAGTTTGTTTTATAAATATTTTTCCCCTATTTTGCATAATTTAGTATAAAAATATTGTGGTACAAAAGCAAGTAATATTTTCATTAATACGATCTGTTGCAGATTTTTATGTGAACAGTTTTTTTATTTGTTACATTCAATGTCTTATGATAAATCCATAGGTTTTTGAATATTTTTGTTAATAACGTGATCAACAGAATAAATATTACTTCCTGCAATTAAAAATGCTATAACAGCGCAGAGACAGATGCATGGAAACATCCATACATAAAGAGGATCATTATTGTTAATATGAAAACGTAATGCGACAATTAAAAGCCATATAAGAGGAAGTGAGGCAATACGCGTAAAAAGACCAATGGTAAATGCTAATCCGCTGAATAATTCTGTTAATGCGGCAAGATATCCCCATAGAATATAACCACGAGTGATGCCAAAAAGACTCATTGAGCTACCGATTTTAATGATATTGTTTGATCCAGATAATAATTTTTTATATCCAAAGATGCACAAAGCTATTCCAAAGCTTATGCGTATAATTGCAAATCCTATCTGCTGCAAAGTAATAGATTCATACAGTGTCCATGTTATAATTTTTTTATTCATTATGATCCTTTTTTTATAAACAATATATAATAGTTAGTATGATACGTTTGAGAGAATGAAAAAAACAAGAATTAAACGATGAAAGCATTATAATGAAGAGAGTAGCAATTTTTTATAGAGGGGCAATCATCAGTATGATTGCCTTTTCAGTTACGGGGAAAGAAAGTCGAAAAGCAGAGAAAATTAAACAGATTGTTGTTGGAAATTTTGCGTTATCGGGTTCACAGCAGCCAGGACCATTATTTAGTTTTGGTCAAAATATTGTGGATAAAGGGGTAACAGAGCTTTTTACGTATGTTGATCGATTTAAAGGTTCGCATTTTTCTTTTAATAGTCTATTGCCTGCCGTGCTTTATGGTATCACCAATAGACTTTCTGTTTTTGTAGAAGTGCCATTTGCTACGTCATTTAAAGTTGAAAATTGTTCTTCACGCGGACCACAAGATTTTCGTCTTCAGTTTGAGGGTGCTGCCTATATTGCTGAAAATTCAACAATTATAAATGAGATTACTCTCGTTGCTAATATGGCAGTTCCAACGGGATCAGTTACTACAAATCCGCCACTTGGTCTTGGTGCACCGAGCTTTTTTCTTGGGTTTACCGCAAGTCAGGCACGACCTTATTGGTGGTATTTTGTATCTTCAGGGGTACTATTACCTACTTCTCATAAAAATAATAAATACGGTAATCAATTTCTTTATCAGGGTGGATTGGGAAGAAATATAACATATTCTCCTGATAAGTGGATTTTTAATGGGCTTATAGAATTAAATGGAATGTATGCTCAGCGTAATAAATTTTCAGGATTGATTTCATGCAATAGCGGTGGAAATACTTTATTTGTAGGGCCATCCTTATGGTTTTCCACTCGGCGTCTTATTTTGCAAATGGGTATATCGGTTGCTGTTTTTCAACATTTATTTGGCGTACAGCCAAAAGAATCATATATTATAGCAGCAGGAATTTGTTGGAAGTTTTAAATTATTTATTTTCATAATGAAATTTTTTTTGTTTGTGATATGCTTTTAGATAGGATATCTTATTAAATAGTACAGGTGGAATAATAATGCAAAATCGTTTTGAATTTTTTAATGCAATTAAATATGTGTCATTGTATGATTTATGTTATGGCTCGAATATAAAGAGTGAGGCTGAGGCTCATTTTGATAAAGGGCTTGTGAGAGAGTTTTTTTGGTCTAAAAATTTTAGCTTATTATCCGTTTTTGTTAGAGATAAAAAAGATCAACATAGCACGACATTAATACTTGCTCAAAGGACTGTTTCTTATACCTGTGATTGTAGTAAAGGCATAAAGGCTTTATTGTGTGTGCATGTTGTTGCAGCGATTATTGCTGCTCAATATTTTCTTTATGTTGGATATAGAGTATATGCGCCATATGACGATGAGGAGTATGAAAAATTATCTCATAGCTTGTTATATGGCAATTGTTATGATAATCCTTTTTCTTTTGCATCATTACCAGCAGGAATTAGTGCGTCTATTTTTCTTAAAGGCTTTGTTCGTAATATTGATAACGTAAAGGCGGTTTGTTGTCTGATACGCGATGGTAAGATAATGTTACCGCAAGAGATCAAAGCAATTCCTGAGTTGGTTGATTTTGTTTCAGTTGTATATGAGGATTATGACGAAGAAATTTTTATACAAAATATCAAGATAGTTGTACAACACTATCCATTGTTTTTTTATAATCATAATGAATTTCACCCGATTAAATGGGATGAATCTTTGGTTTTGCCTATTATAGGGATTGATATACGCGATGATAGTGTGCATATTTGTCGGCTGGTGCAGAATAAAACTGTGCTGTTAGATAATCTTTTATACATCGGATCGCGATTAGTGTTATATAGAGATGCAGGAATATTATTGAGGGTTGATGATTATTTTAGATCTTCTTGGGAAAGCGTAAGAAGATGGCAGGGTGAGTTGCCAAGGAAAAATGTTTTGTATGAAAATTTTCCTGTATTATCTGAGCCTTTTGAAATAAAAATAGTGCAATTTAATACGCTTAGTTATAAATTATATGATTCTAATGATTACTTATCAAAAACGTTTCTTTTTAAAAAAAATGGCCAATATATTACGCCGGAAGATGCTGTTCCTCAGGCAAAAATAGTTGTTGAAGAAAATGAAGAGAATATATCATGTTATTTAAGAGGATTAGTTTATTTTGATGATCGTAATTTTCAGTCAGTAGAAAATTACGCTGTTGAAACAATGATGAATGTTCGTCGATTAGCAGCATATAAACAATTTTCATCAACAAAGCGTGCAGCGGTATGGGCAAAGGGTTATTATGCTGCTTCATGTGCGCAAAATAAAGAGGAACTTAATGCTATCATAGAACAGGCTTCTGCTAATTTTATAGCTGATGGAGTTGATGTAAAAAAATGTATTATAAATCCTTTTACTGCTATTTATAAAAAAATACAAAAAATGGACATGACCACAGTGTTTTTTATTAAGGATAATAAGCCGTATATTGTGCGTATAAATCATAAGCTATATTGGTTGTTGGTTGTAATTCCGCAGATAGCTTTTGATAAATGTAGAAAGGTATATGCATCAACGATGTCATTGGTAGAGACTAAACATTTGTATGCATCATTGGCAGAATTTAGAGAGATTTTACATAACTATGGTATTGATCTCTATATTGATTCTAAACAGGTTAAGGTAGCTCGTGTTGATATTGAAATAGATACAACAAATAAGCAAACAGATTGGTTTGAGTTGCACCCAGAAGTTTATTACGAGGGTCAGAAAATTTCATCTCAAGAATGGAAAACTATCGTAGCGGGAAATGGATTATGGAATCGTAATAATGAAATACTGGTCATTGATCGTAAGGCATGTACCGCATTAGGTTTATTGTCGCGATGGATGAATAATGATTCTGGCCAATTAACAACAGCTAAATCTATAGCAATTGTGCCACGTTTAAGGATTTTTGATCTTATTGAACTTCGTAAAAATGGAGTAAAGCTTACTGTTTCTGATAATGATGAACAATTATTGCATAGTTTAGCCAATTTTACAACGATTGCTAAAATTGCTATTCCAAAAAAATTGAATTGTACATTGCGTGAATATCAAAAAGAGGGCTATTATTGGCTTGCGTTTTTGTATCAACATCGATTTGGGGCTTGTTTAGCTGATGATATGGGGCTTGGTAAAACAGTGCAAGCTATAGCATTATTGGGTGCAGTTTATGAAAAAATAGTTGTTAATGATGCGGTGAAAAAAGTTACACGTACTCAAAAAGAGCATAAGCCCCATCTTATTGTAGTGCCAACAAGTCTTATATTTAATTGGATTAATGAGATTAAGATGTTTTATCCTCATTTAACGGTACAAGAATATACGACAACAAAAAATAAGATTGATTTTGACGGTGCAGATGTTTTTATAACAACCTATGATATTGTGAGACTCGATATTGAAAAATTACGATTGATTGAATTTAATATTATTATTTTTGATGAAGCTCAGGCTATTAAAAATATAGTAGCACAAAAAACTTCTGCGGCTCGGTTGCTACAAGGAGTATTTAAGTTGTGCATTACTGGTACTCCTCTAGAAAATCATATTGGTGAATATTATTCTATTATGGATTTAGCTATACCAGGATTACTGCCTGATTATTCAACATTTAAAAATAAAGAAAACGGTTTCGTTAATGCTATTGTAAATCAAACACGACCATTTATATTAAGAAGAACGAAAGAAGTTATTGCTCAAGAATTACCTGAAAAAATTGAATCTGATGTCTATTTTTATATGACTGAAAAACAACGTTCTTTATATACGCGTATTACGCAAGAAGTACGTGATGAAGTTACGAATGCATATAAAAATAAGACAAAGGGTCAGGCTTCAATTATTGCATTGACAGCATTATTGCGTTTACGTCAAATTTGTATTTCACCAGAACTTGTAATTCCTGCAAAAAAAATAGTTCCATCGCCAAAAATTGAATATATTAATGAACAGCTTTCTGCATTAATTGAGCGTGGACATGCAGTCTTAATTTTTTCTCAATTCACTAAATGTTTGGATATTATTGAAAGTGAGCTTAATGATGCAGGTATTAAGTATGCACGAATTGACGGTAGTGTTGCGGTAGGAAAGCGCAAAGCGATTATAGAATCATTTCAAAAGGATAAGGTAGTTGATGTATTATTGATGAGTTTAAAAACAGGTGGAGTTGGTCTTAATTTAACACGAGCGTCATATATTTTTCACGTGGATCCATGGTGGAACGCTGCAGTGGAAAATCAGGCGTCAGACAGAGCGTATCGTATAGGGCAAAAAAATACGGTCATGATCATTCGTTTATTAATGTATCATTCAATTGAAGAAAAAATGCTTGTATTAAAAAAAAGCAAAGAAGAATTATTTAAGGCAATTGTTGAAGGTGCAGGTGAAAAAACTGGCAGTCCAATTTCACAAAATGATTTTGATTTTTTGCTTGGGTAGTTAAAAATATTTTTTTTAATTAATAGACTAAAAGGAAAATTGCTATGCGTACTTTTGCGATTGCCGGTCCGGTAAATCCAAAAAATCATTATTATGTTCCTCACCGATTAGATGAAGTATTATTTTTACAACTTATAGAAGAACAGAAATATTTTATTTTGCATGCGCCACGTCAAAGTGGTAAAACAACCGCGATTCGTTTGTTTGTTAAGCAGTTGAATGCTGCAGGTAAATATAAAGCATTATATGTTAATGTTGAGCCAGCACAAATTGCTCGAGGCAATGTTAAAGAAGGTATGGAAATTATTTTACGTGAATTACGTGGGTCAGCACAATTGTTATTGAGTGATGATGATCCATTATTTATGTCTATAGAAAAAGTCTTAGAAAAATTATCTGGAAGTAGTTTAAAAGAAGTGTTACAGGATTGGAGTCGATCTTGTGAAAAGCCTATTGTGCTTTTTATTGATGAAATTGATTCTCTTGTTGGTGACACATTAATTTCTGTTTTACGTCAATTACGCGCAGGATATACTAATCGTCCTGATAATTTTCCTCAATCAGCATGTTTAATTGGAGTCCGTGATGTACGAGATTATCGTGTTTGGTCTGAATCAGAACATGATATGGTGCTTGGCGGTAGTGCGTTTAATATAAAAGCTGAAAGCTTAGTTTTGTTAAATTTCTCTCTTGACCAAGTTCGAATGCTGTATAATCAGCATTCGCAAGATACTGGTCAACAATTTACTGATGAGGCGATAGAATATGCATTTTATGTAACGCAAGGTCAACCATGGCTTGTTAACGCACTTGCATATCAAGCATGTTTTAGGGATGTTACTGATCGCACTCAACCAATTACCAAGGATATTATTGAACGAGCAAAAGATGTGCTTATTTTACGCAGAGATACACATATTGATCAACTGGTGCATAAGTTAGAAGAACCACGTGTTCGTCGTATTCTTGATGCAATTATTAGTGGCACAGGCCAAGAAGAATCATTTAAAATAGATGATTTGCAATATGTTCGCGATTTAGGACTTATCACGCAAAAAGGAATAAAAATAGCAAATCCAATATATCAAGAAGTTATTCCTCGTGAATTGGTATATACTGAGCAAGAAAGCATGCAAGAAACTACACCGGGAAATGGTTGGTATCAAAACGATGATGGTTCATTAAATATGCATAAAATGCTTAAAGCATTTACGCAGTTTTATCGTGAAAATTCTGATATTTGGTTAGAAAAGTTTGATTATAAAGAGTCAGGGCCACATTTGCTGTTGATGGCTTTCTTGCAACGCATAATAAATGGCGGAGGTAAGATTCATCGAGAATATGCGTTGGGCAGAAAGCGTGTTGATTTATTAATTTTTTGGAATAATCAGCGCATTGTAATTGAAGTTAAAATTGATCGTGGTCCACAAACTATTTCAGATGGCTTGCAACAAACTTCCAATTACATGGATATTAACAATGCAACAGAAGGTCATTTAGTTATTTTTGATCGTAAACAAAATAAATCATGGGATGAGAAAATTTTTACTCGGCAACATGAAGTAGGTAAAGATATTATCTCTGTGTGGAGCATGTAGACATAGCGTTGGAGCTTTGCAATAAAAGCGTTTGTAATAAGTTGCTTGACCAGCTCTTTTGATTTGGTATTATTATTAGTAATAATATATCTATTTATTCCTGTTAAAGGAGTCGCTAATCATGGAAATAACAGTAATTTAGCTTATTTGTTGCTCATAGAGAGTATACAAAGCCTTTTTTTTGCAGATGTTAAAAAACATCTGCATATTGTCTATAAATTTTATTTGTTTATTAATGTATTGCATAAAATGTACGGTATGAACTGTTTATATGTATGGGGAAAATATGGGTATGGACGTTTTTGTGTATAGATTTCTTTTTTGTAAATTAGTTAAAACACACTTGATTATTGCACGGCAACATATTATTGATCAAATTGTTAATTTATATATATGGACCTGTTGTACATTGGTAATCATGGGTTATATTATGCAAAGTTTTGGTCTTGCGCATAATTATGGTTGTTTTCAGTTTGCATCTATTGTTGGCGTTGTTGGTCTTTTTGAAGTATATAATCTTGCCGCACGTAACATTATGGACATTGACGGTGATCGCACCATTTCATATTATCTTACATTGCCAGGAAATTCATCAGTTGTATTATTGAGTATGGCATGTTCGTACGCGTTAATTGGAATGTTGCTCACTTTTTGTGTATTGCCGCTTGGTAAGATCATTTTTTATAATCAGCTTAATTGTGCTCAGATATCATGGTTTAAATTTGTTGTTATAGCAAGTTTAGCCAATATTTTTTTTGGTATATTTGTTATAGCAATTACAGCACACGTAGGTACGATTTCTCGAATGAGAAATATTTGGTCACGATTTATTTGGCCGCTTTGGTTTTTAGGATGTTATCAATTTTCATGGGCGGCAATATCAGCACAAGCTCCTTTTTTTGGCTATATGTTTTTTTGTAATCCTGTCATGTTTGTTATGGAAGGAATGCGGGGAGCGTTGTTAGGATTGCCTGATGCTTTGCCATGGGGAATATGTTGTGCGGCGCTTTGTTTTTTTATAGTGATCTGTTGGAAGTATGCGCATTATAAAATGCAACGGTTACTTGATTTTGTATAAAATATAAGGAATATGCTTATGAATAATGTTTTATTAAAGATAAAAAATATTAAAAAAAAATATAGTAGCAAAGAGGCTCTCAAGGGAGTTTCTTTAGATATTTATAAGGGTGAAATATTAGCCCTGTTGGGTGTTAATGGAGCAGGAAAAACTACGTTGTCATCAATTATTGCAACATTACATCCACCAACAGAAGGCGATATTGAATTTGAAGGTAGATCAATTTATGATGATGTTGCAACGTATCGTTTTGTTATTGGTTTTTGCCCACAAAAACCAAATTTAAATTCGATGCTTACGTTAGAACAAAATTTACGATTATCTGGTAGTTATTATCAGATGACTGATGAGCAGATTGATAGACGTCTTGAGCAGCTGGTAAATCAATTTGGACTAAGCGAGTATCTTCATCAAAAAGCACAAGTTCTTTCTGGTGGGTATAAACAACGGTTTATGATTGCACGTGCTTTAATGCATAATCCACAATTGGTCATTTTGGATGAACCAACGGTCGGTCTTGATCCTCATATTAGACGACAATTATGGAACCAAATTAAAGAGCTTAAAAATGTCGGGGTCACGGTAATTTTAACAACGCATTATCTTGATGAAGCAGAACAGTTATCTGATCGTGTGTGTGTATTAGATGGTGGATTAATTAAGTTGATTGATACACCTGATAAATTAAAATCTGATTTTAAAATGAATAATCTTGAAGATGTTTTTATTGCATTGATGTCAGCGGATGAAGTTGATAAAAATTAAGGAAAACAGTATGAAGGCAGGTATATTTCGTTTTGCTGATATTTTTTGCAAGCTCGTTGAAACTAATTTTTATATTGCACGGCAGGAGCTAGTAGGTCATATTATTAATCTTTATATTTGGGCATTTTGTAGTTTGGTTGTTATGGGCTATGTAATGCAACAGTTTGGCTTGGCAGCAGATTATGGCTGTTTTCAATTGACTACGGTAATTGGAACTATTGGATTATTTCAAGTGTATGGAAATTCATTTCGATGTATTGTTGATTTTGAAGGAGATCGTCATATTGGTTATTCCCTAACATTACCAGTATGTCCATCAATTGTTTTTTGTAGTATGATATGCTCATATAGTTTAATTGGTATTCTTTTAAGTGTATTAATGTTACCGTTTGGTAAATTATTGTTATTTAATAGTTTTAGTTTTGCGACTATTTCGTGGATTAAGTTCGCGATTATACTTGTATTGGCAAATATTTTTTATGGTGTATTTACCATTGCAATAACCGCACACGTTGGACAGATGTCAAAAATGGAAAATGTATGGTCGAGATTTATTTTTCCAATGTGGTTTTTAGGAGGTTTTCAGTTCTCGTGGGCTTCAATATATAAACTTTCTCCCTCATTGGCATATGTCCTTTTGTGTAATCCTATTATGTTTATAATGGAAGGAACGCGTGCAGCGCTGCTTGGATCTCAGGACTGTTTACCATGGGAATTGTGTTGTGCGGTTTTATGTGGGTTTATTGTTGTAGGTTGGTTTTATGCATATTATAAAATGAAGCATTTGTTAGATTTTGTATAGAAATTTGTATAGAAAACTGTGTTGTTACGAAATAGTACAGTTTTCTACTTTTTTATCAGAGCGTTTTATTTTTTTTCCATACTGTTGAATTTTATGATTCATTGATCTCCATAAAGCATTTTGCATTCTGATAGGAAAGGATAGCAATATATTGTTAAGTTCATTTTCAGATAGTTGAAATTTTAATGATATATCAGCTAAAAGTTTTTCCATTGAAGTAATATTTTTAGGTGGTTTTTCAATGAGTAACCATGTATTAAATGTTTTTTTTAATAATATTTGTTCTAAGGTTGGATTGGTATGCAATGCAAATATATATGCATTGTTATCTACATTTGTTCCTATTGCAATAAGATTTTTTGATAAGCCGACGCACATTGCAAGAATAGTGTTAGCAGGAGAAAATGAGGCGACTTTTTGATGAGTTCGTATGTTAAATATACGTATAACATTATCAGTTGCATGGGTAATTAAATAGTTTCCTGTACCATCAAAGAACACCTCGCTTATTGAGCATTTATGATCAATACAGGTAATTTCGTTTTTTGTAATTATATCAAATATTTTCGCTTGAAATAAAGGAGAAGCGATTGCTAAGCGTTTTCCCGTCGTGTCAAAGCAACAAAAGTTAGCCTTTTTATTAAAATTATTTAAAATTATATTTTTATTGGTTGTTATATCAATAATGCGCATATTACCACGTGTTGTTATTGCAAAAAGTGTTCCGGTCGGGTCAAATGTAATTGATTGGACATTGTATTTTAAGCCATACGGTCGTATTTGTTGTGTTTCTATATTAAAAATGTGTGCGTTAAAGCTCTTTTCTCCTATCGCTAATAGTTTTCCTGTGTGATTAAAGTAAACTGATTTTATTTTGCATTTATGGTGTATTGAAAATGGTTCATCTGACTGATTGTCTATAGTAAATATACGAGTTGTGTAATCATTTGATCCTGTTGCTAATTTTGTTCCTCTACTATTAAAATTGACAGCGTTTACGCAAGCTTGGTGGATAAAAGAGTGAGTTTGTTTTTTTATTGTTATATCAAATATATATGCTTTGTTGTCTTTTGATCCTGTTGCCAATAATGTATTGGTATTGTCAAAGCACACGGCGGTTACGGCCTTTGAATGAGGAAACGTTGTGTTGAGGTACCACCATTGCTTTCCGCCTAAAATAAACTCACTAATAATTTGTTTGATATCCTTGTTATATTTAAGGGTAATAAATTTAAGAATAGGCTGGTTGATGTATGTCTTTTTCTCCAATTGATCTTCCATTCCAATAATAATTATGTTAAATAGCATGATCATTAAAGCAATTATGGAATTATGGTTCATGATGGTTCCTTTGTTATGGTTATTTCAGGGTGTATATTTTAAAGGTGAATTATACTGTATAATGAAGTCAAGAAAGTAGTTATTTAATTACATTTTCCTTAGTTATTGGTCTTTTTATAGAGCTATGATAAACTTTAGTACTGAATGTGTCATATTATAAAAACAAAATATGCTTGTTGATGGGGGTACATTAATGGAAGAGATTAATGTTTTAGTAGAAATTCCAAAAAGTTCCTTAGTGAAATATGAAATTGATAAAGAGACAGGGGTTCTTTTTGTTGATCGTTTTATTTATACCGCAATGGGATATCCTTTTAATTATGGATATTTACCACATACTAAAGCTAAAGATGGTGATGCAGTTGATGTGATGGTTGTTTCAACGTACCCTGTTCAAGCGGGTTCAATTTTGCCATCTCGGGTGATTGGTATGCTAGAAATGGAAGATGAGGAAGGGATTGATAATAAGATTATTGCGGTTCCGACAAAAAAAGTTGATCCATTTTATGCAAGTATTCAGGATCTTGCTGATTTGAATGAAGCAACTAAAAATTTGATTAAGCATTTTTTTGAAAAATATAAGGATATTGAGCCGGGCAAATGGACTAAGGTAAAGAATTTTCTTGGCAGGGAAGATGCGTGGCGCGAAATAAAAGAAAGTTCCCTATAATTTTTAGCATACTAAGTATAGTATGCATCTTTTCATTACAATGTATCATGATAGGTAATTCTATTCTTTTTCATTTAATTGATGAAAATCGTACAGAGTTTTATACCAACGATCAAAATCATCCATGGCGAGAGTTAATGATACGGGTGTGGTATCCTGCTGATAGTGATAATGTAAACATGATTTCTGATGAGCAACAACATTATCCATTACTTATTTTTTCTCATGGATTGGGCGGAACATTTAATGGAGATTCTTATGCAACGCTTTGTCAAGCGTGCGTGAATGCTGGATATATTGTTGTTTCTTTATCTCATTCATACGCAAGTAAACCAGTACAATTATCTGATGGAAGAATGACATCGTATAAATTAGCTGAGGTTGCCAAGCGCTATGCCTCCGGGGATGAGATACAAGAGTGGTGTGCTGATATTGCGTATGTTCTTGATCAATGTTGTGTGTGGAAAAATGATTCGCAATCAATTCTATATAATAGAATTGATATAAATAAAATTGGTATAATTGGTCATTCTTTTGGTGGAGCAGCAGCGGTATGTATGTGCCGTAATGATAATCGTATTAAAGCAGCTATCAATCTTGATGGCCCATTGCGAGGAAAAGATGTACATATTCCGTTTGATAAGCCATTGCTTTTTATTCTAGGATCACGGCTGCCTTATTCTATTTCATTATTAACTCATTCTGTATTAACTAATGATATTGCATGGTCACATGCTCTGTATTCTCAAGAAATTTTTGCAATTAATGCATTGATTGCGGGAATGACCCACGATAGATATAAAATTATTATAGAAGGTATTCGGCATACTACTTTCTCTGATGAGATATTTATGCAACAGACACCGCTTGATAGTGTATTAATAGATCCTTATATGGCACAATCAATTATTAGTTCATATATTATTGATTTTTTTGATTTTTATTTAAAAGAAAAAGAGATGGTGCTACTTAATCAATCAGTTGCATTATATGAAAATGTCAGGATTGAAAAGTTTATAAAATGCTAATGTTTTTTCAAGGATTTTTTTATGAATAATATTCGAATGATTTTGTGTGGATTGGTTGTAATTGTTATTGCATCTGTTGGAATTATAAATGCTAGCTATGTTGATGGTATAAATAAAAATAGTAAAGGCTATGGTTGGCAAGAGGCTCTATGTATTATTTTACCTTCTATTATTTCATCACAAATGGATCAAAAACGAGATTTTGTTAATGCATTAATAGATGTAAGTGGCTCTGCTGGTGCTTATTATTATAATCAATATCCTGAGATATATGAAAAATCAATAGGAAATCAAGTTCTTCATATGACACCAACATTTTTGTTTGATTTACCAGTTAATTATTCCATTCGTAAAGGTAGTAAATATCTTAATGGTAAGGGAATAACTGTTGAAGCTTTGGCAAATAAATGTGATGTATTACCTGAGGGAATTGTCAGAGATATTGTTAATCCTGTAGTAAAATGCAGTGCTAATATTGTGACTCAGCCTCAAGCAATGACGGTATTGCTTGTATGGGCAGGCAAGAGTTTGTTGTCAATGTATGGGATATTGAAGGAATAAATTAAATTGTCTTTTTAAGGATGCATCATTAAACTTAATCTAATTCATTTAATCCCGTTCGTGGTGAGCTCGTCGAATCCATACGAACACCTTTAAAAGAATAAAAAGTAAATATATGAAACCATTTTTTATGTACATGTTAGAATGTAGTGATGGATCATATTATATTGGACATACCGATGATATTGATAAAAGAATTTCAGAACATATGCAAGGAGAAGTAAGTGGATATACAAAAACAAGACTTCCAATAAAAATAGTATATGTTCAATCTTTTGTCACACGAGATGAAGCTATTAATGCTGAACAACAAATCAAAGGATGGACAAGAAAAAAGAAAGAGGCTCTTATTAGAGAAGATTGGGAAACTATAAAGAAATTATCAAAAGGATAAATTTTTAAAGGTGTTCGTATGGATTCGACAAGCTCACCACGAACGGGATTAGAATAATCTCGTGAAGTGTGAGCGCAGCGTTTACTGCTGAGCAACGTCGAAGCATCACCACGAACGGGATTAGAATAATCTCGTGAAGTGTGAGCGCAGCGTTTACTGCTGAGCAACGTCGAAGCATCACCACGAACGGGATTAGAATAATCTCGTGAAGTGTGAGCGCAGCGTTTACTGCTGAGCAACGTCGAAGCATCACCACGAACGGGATTAGGAATTTTTTATTACTTATTTAAGGATTTTTATGAATAATATTCGAATGATTTTGTGTGGGTTTGCGATGATTTCTGCTATTTGTGTGAATGATATAATGGGAATGTATAAGGATTGTGATGGCGGTATAGGAGGTAAAGGAACGCCATGGAATCCTTATGGAGATTATACTAGAGATGGAAATCCGATTAAGCAACAACAATTTATTTCAAATTTTGTAAAACAATTTCCTGGTGGTACTTTTATGTGGAAAAATAAGGGTGTTTTCGTTACCGCTATTTTATCATCTCAATTGAATCAAGAAAATGATGCGTTAAATGCTGCAATTGATGCTGCAGGAATAGCGGGAGATAAATATTTTAATTATTGCGAAAACAATTCCGACAATCCCCAATCAGGAGCAATTGGGTTCATTTTTGTGTGTTCTGGTGTTATTAATTATGGGGTACGTAAAGGTCGTAGATATATTAAGAACAACGGCCCTTGTGTTAATCCTTTGGTAAGTAGAACTTTAGAGGTAACGATGCAGCCTCAATTGTTGACATGTTTAATTCTTTATTGTGTTGGTTTGCCTTTTTTTTAGTTGATTAATTGATAGAGATGCATTGAATGTTTGATTTTTTTATAATCGTTGCAAAAATTCTGCAACGATTTTTTTTGTGCTATGTTTAAATTTCACCATAAGATGAATTTCACCGGTTGTTTTTATGTCAATATTTTCAATGGTACCAATACCGTATTTTTGATGTTTGACTGGTTGATTTTTTTTCCATACAGGAACTGATGTGGTTGGTTTGTCCGCCGTTTTATCCGCCGTTTTATCCGCCGTAGCTTTAGCGAAGGAGGAAGCTTTAGCGAAGGAGGAAGCTTTAGCGAAGGAGGAAGCTTCAGCGAAGGAGGAAGTTTTACCGTGCCCTTCGTAGCTTTTAAGCGAAGGAGGGGCGAAGGCGGGCCTGTCCTCCGTAGTTTTAACGTAGGAGGGGATATACACATCAGATTGTTTAGGTGAAGCTGCTTTAGTTGATGAAGATGAAAGAAGCCAATCAGAAAAAAATTGATTTACTTGTGCAAGGCTCCAATAGGAACAGTCATCATGAGGCAAAAGTTCTTGTGGAATTTCATGTAAAAAGCGTGAAGAGATTTGATCAATCATTTGGCCATACGAATAACGATGTTTTGTATGAGTAATGAGTAAATGTTCTTTTGCTCGCGTAATGCCTACATATAATAAACGTCGCTCTTCTTCAAGTGAATCATTAAGCATGAGCGAACGAGTTGTCGGCAATATTCCTTCTTCTAGCCCTGGTAAGATTACTAAATCAAATTCTAATCCTTTTGCTGCATGGAGCGTCATGAGTGATACTGCGTGCGTATCTCTATTTTGTTTACTCATTTTATCTTGCATTAATGCAACTTCTTCTAGAAATGCAGCGATAGTGATAATTCCATTACTTTCAAAATGTTTCACTGCTTCTAATAGCTCTTTAATGTTATCGATACGTGCTTGTGCTTCCTGCGGTTCATCGCTGTTTTTTATATAGCTTAAGTATGCGGTGCGGGTAATGATGTTTTCTAAAGCATTACTTGTTGAGGTGGTAGGATTGATGCCATCCATTATTATGTTAAAATTTTTTAGCGTCTCTGTTTTTGTTTTTCCAAGACTATTATCACGAATATAATGTGCAATAATATCATGCCATGTTGCAAACGGTTCATTGCTCCATTGCGTGTAAAAAGTACTTTCAAATTTATCACCTAATCCACGCGCAGGCACGTTGATAATACGGAAAAAAGATGTTTTATCAAAAGGATTAGCGATAATTTTTAGGTAGGCAAGCAAATCTTTAATTTCTTTACGTTCATAAAATTGAATGCCACCAATAATACGATAAGGAATTGATTCTTTAAGCAGTGCTTCTTCAAGTGCGCGTGATTGGGTATGGGTACGATATAATATTCCAATATTATTGAGTGCATACCGTTTTTGTGCTACTAATAAAAGTTGCGCAATTGCTCGTGCCTCTTGATATTCTGTTAGACATATAAGTTTTTGTGTTCTATTGCTACCTTTTTTTTCTGACCATAATGATTTAGGCGTTCTATTTTTATTATGTTGTATCGTGTGATTTGCAATGGTTAATATTTGTTGAGTTGAGCGATAATTTTGTTCAATGGTAATAATAGAAGTGCCAGGAAATACTGTTTTGAAATTTGCCATGTTGGTCACCGTTGCACCACGCCATGAATAAATAGATTGATCTTCATCTCCAACGGCGCACACTGAATCTATCGCGAGTGCCTCATCGCATAACGTCATTGTTTTAAGAAGTTCATGTTGGACAAGATTAGTATCTTGATATTCATCAACAAGTATATGCCGAATTTTTTCCTGAAACCTGTTTCTTATAACGCTATTCTTTTTAAATAAACGTACCGTTTCGACAAGTAGATCATCAAAATCAAGACATTTTGATGCGCGCTTTTCTGTTTCATATGCATTTAAAATTTCAGTTAATAACTGATTATTTAAATATTCAGTTGCAGGATTTGATGGATCAACCGTGTGATTTTTCATGTGTGAAATTTGGTGCGCAACATTTTTTGCAGAAAACTGTTTTTGTAAACCGTTGCGCTGTATAATAGCATGAAGCATTTTTTGTTGATCATCGCTATCAAGAATAGAAAAAAAAGGAGTAGGAAGATATTCCTGATGTTTTTTTAATAGTTGTACGCAATACGAATGAAATGTTCCAACAAATGGTAGCTCTGTAGATGTGCCTAAGAAAGAAGCAATACGTTCTTTCATTTCTGCGGCAGCTTTATTGGTGAATGTAAGAGCAACAATAGATGAGGTGTGAACATTTTTATTTAAAATAAGATGAGTAATGCGTGCGGTAATCACCCGAGTTTTGCCCGATCCTGCCCCCGCAACAACAAGTACGGAACCTACTTGATGATTTACTGCTTTTTGTTGTGCATCATTAAGATTATTTTTTAAAAAATTATTAAAAGAATCGCGCATTATTATGTGCCTTGTTTTTTTTCATTTTGTTTAATTCCGTTCGTGGTGATAGTTCGATAAACTTACTAGTAAACGCAGAGTTTATCCTGAGTTTATCGAAGGGCTCACCATTAAACTTAATTTAACTTATTTAATCCCGTTCGTGGTGAGCTGGTCGAATCCATACGAACTCATTCATTTGCATTAGATATCAGTGTATAATGCGTGACAATTAGTTCAAGTATTAGATGTATGTTCTTCGTATGATTTTTCTTCAGTAATGTGAGATTTAAGTATTTTGTCAATATTTTTCTTAAGTGAATGTCGTTGATCATTAGTTTTATATACACTTCGTGCAAGCATAATAAATTCATCATCAAATTCTTGTTTGCGTTCTTTGATGCGAATCATATCTTCGATATCCCAAAGTTTTTTATTGATAGATTGAAGTTCCTTTTGTAGTTGCGCTATATCATTATTTTTACCAATAGTTTTAGTGTATGTATCAAGTAAAGATTGAAGTTCTGTAAGAATATTTTTTAATTTTTCAGGATCGGTGATATGATTTATTTTAAGTATTAAAATAGTGATTTTATCAACAAGTTCGCCGTAAGAAACTTCAGCTATCACGCAGAATGTGAGTGATGATAAAGTCAGTGTAGCCGTTGTAATAGATATACATAATAATTTTTTTATGTTCTTCATGACTCTCCTTAATTAATCATGGATTCTGTTTCGATTGAATTTATTCGTACAAAAAATTAAAGAGAAAGTAAAGGATTAGAGAAGATGGTTATAGTTGATTTTTATTATTTTTTGCGCTCGCCCTGAACTTGTTGAAGGGTTTTCCTCGAGCGCTCGAAGAAAACCCTTCAACAAGTTCAGGGCGAGCGCAGGGAAGGCTGAACGCAGTGTTTACTGCTGAGTTTGTCGAAGTATCAGGGCGAGCGCAAAAAACAAGAAAATTATTGAGTTGCTTAATGGGCTATGCTATAAAGTATGTATTGTTGATTAAAGAATTTTTCTTTTGTTAATTGATTTCTATAAGAAAAATAGTATGCTTTTACATAGTGTTAATAATTTTTTTCATAATGAAGGATTTTTTATGAATACATTTCGTATGATTTCTCGTGTCTTGGTAGCAACGGCAGTTGTTTTTGTGAGTGGCGTGAGTGCAATGGAGAAGCTGGATGGAACGACAAAACCATGGCGGCAATTTGGTCAAGAAACAGGCGTAGAGTTTAATAAAGTTTTTTACGACAATAAAGGCATTTTCGTGGCTAAGGCTTTAACAACTTATGCATGTGGTAAAAATGATCACAAAAAACGTGTGATTATCCATATGTCTGGAAAACTATATGATAACCTATCGCCGCTTTTGTATAGCAAGCAACCAGTGACATTGTGGGATATTGCTATTAACGGTGGGTTGGCGGTAGTGTATGGAGGTGGTGATTATGCTCTTGTTGCAGGCGAAGATTACTTTGATAGGGAAAAGAAAATTGAAAATGTAGAACAGACAATAAATGAAAAAGTTAGTTCTTATGTTGCTCCAGTGGTAGGGTTTGGGTTGAGGGTGATAACCGATCCACAAGCAATTCTTTTTGCTTTCGGATCGGTTGCAAGTTCTTATATGAAGAAATAAATAACTAAATTTATAATAATTGAGAGAGGGGCATGTATGCCCCTCTAATTATTAGAAAAATTACTCACGTAATTTTTCTACAAGTGCAATTTTTACTTTTTCCATAACACTATCCCAATCAAACGGTTTTTGTTGTTTGAATATACGCAATGATGGATACCAGTATGAATCATTGCGGTGACAAATCCAACGCCAGTCAGCAGTCGCATACGGGTGTAAAAGCCATACTTCACAACCCAGGCCTCCTGCAAGGTGAGCAATTGCCGTATCAACGGTGATGATAAGATTAAGATTTTTCATTAATGCAGCGGTATCCATAAATGGACCTACGTTTTCATCAAGATCATTAAAGATTTGTAAATCAAAATTTTTGGGCATAGTAGCAAGTTCTTCAGTGCCATCATATTTTTGTAAACTATAGACGGTGATATTCGGAATTGTGCTGAGCAGAGCAAATTGATTAAGAGGACATCCTCGGCGTGCAATGGGAATGCGTGATGTATCATTGTGCACATCTACTTGCCAACAAATACCTATTTTAAAATTAGTATCATGCGCAAGTTTTTGTTGCCAATGGGTGATAAGTGCTGGATCTGCATAAAGATAGGGAATTGTATGTGGTGCGGTTTCTGCTGTATCGTTAAAAATTGCTGGCAGACTCATGAGTGGTGCGTCAGCATCATGCGTTGGCAATGAGTTGTTATGGGGCATGAGTTGGTCAATATAGGAACAACGAGAAAGTAATGGAATGAGTGCTTTTTGGCATGCGACGGTAATATGAGCTCCCATATTTTTCAGGCGCTGTGCATAGCGAATAAATAATAGAGTATCACCAAGGCCGCCTTCTGGTCGTAATAAAATATTTTTGTACGCGACGGTGTTATTTTTTAATAAAGATCGTAATGCGTCACCATTTTTTCCGCTCCGTTTAAGATAGCGTTCATGATGTTTCCATCCATTTTCAAAGTCACCGTTTGCTAGATAGGCAATACCAAGAGCAAGATGTGCCGGTTCATAATCGGGGTTATTTTGAATTATTTTTTGATAAAGCTCTATTGCCGTATCAAGGTTGCCAATTGTTTTGTGTGTGTATGCGGCGTTGTATTGTGCGGGTAAAACGTGTGATATTGTGTTAAATGCATTGAGTGCTTTTTCTCCGTGGCCAAGAGCAAGATAACAAAGTCCGATATTGAACCATACGTCAGCATTGTGTGGTTCATGTAATAAGATTTCTTCATAGCAATCAATTGCATCAATAAAGTTTTCATTTTTTTGATAGGTAATGGCTGTTTCAACTGATGGAATGGTGTGCGAGAAAAATGGAATAAAAGTTGTTAAAAAAAGTAGGGTGTATTTTATTTTGACCCTTCGATACATTTTTGAAGCAAAAACACTCAGGGCGAGCGGAGAGAAGAGGGTTTTAATTTTACTTTTTTTGTTTATTCTTTGATATGTTTTTGAAGCAAAAACACTCAGGGCGAGCGGAGAGAAGAGGGTTTTAATTTTACTTTTTTTGTTTATTCTTTGATATGTTTTTGAAGCAAAAACACTTAGGGCGAGCGGAGAGAAGAGGATTTTAATTTTACTTTTTTTGTTTATTCTTTGATATGTTTTTGAAGCAAAAACACTTAGGGCGAACGGAGAGAAGAGGGTTTTAATTTTACTTTTTTTGTTTATTCTTTGATATGTTTTTGAGGCAAAAACACTTAGGGCGAGCGGAGAGAAGAGGGTTTTAATTTTACTTTTTTTGTTTATTTTGATTTTACTCTCTCCGCTCGTCCTGAGTGTTTTTGTCTTCAAAAACGTATCGAAGGATGAGACGGAAGAAGGATAATTAATATTTTTTTTCATACTATTTCCTCTTATTTATTGTTTATATAGCGCGTGAGTTCTTGTGCTACTTCTTGTATCATTGTTTCCCAATCCCCTGGTGTATGTTGCTTGAATAGGCGCATGGTAGGATACCATGGCGTATCAGTACGGTCCATCATCCATCGCCAATCAGCGGGGTTAGGAAGTAATACCCATGTTGCCACGCCAAGTCCTGCAGCGAGGTGGCATATTGATGTATCGACCGTAATGATAAGATCAAGATTTTTCATAACACTTGCCGTGTCCATAAAGCGACCATTGCTTTGATCAAAATCACCGTCAAAAGTGATAATTTTAATGGTATCCTCAATGGTATTTAATTGATCGGTACCGGTAGTTTTTTGGAGACTATAAAGGCTAATGCCAGGGATTTTGCTCAGTGGTGCAAATTCTTGAGGATGAACAGATTTTTGTGCAACGGTTGCGCGCAATAATGGTGTTGCATATTTATCATTTCCTTGCCAACAGATGCCAATTTTAAAGTTTTTGTCTTCCGTTAATTGATTTTTCCAGTGTGTAGTTAATGTTTCATCAGCGTAAAGATAAGGATGTTCATTGGGAATTGTTTCAAGAGTTGTTTTGAGAATATAGGGTAATGACATAATTGGAGCATGGACATCAAAATGTGGTGGTGTATCATTGAGCGAAATAACATGATCAATATATTTGCATCGTTTGATGATAGTTACTAAGGGTTGTTGTACCGCGACAATAACAGTACCATTTTTTTCCTTAACAAGTTTTGCATAACGAATAAATTGAAATGTATCGCCAAGACCTTGTTCCGCATGAATTAAAATTGTTTTGCCGTGTAAATTTGAGCCATCCCATCGTGGTTGATCGTAATTACGCAGCGATCCTTGTGAAGGACGATTATAGCGCCATTCGTACCCATGCCATCCTTTTTCAAAATCACCAATAACTAAATAAGCAAGCCCACGACTGAAAAGAGCTTCCGCGTGATTGGGGTTAAGCTCAAGTGTTTTATTATAAAAGGGGAGAGCTTTATCAAGATGGCCTAGTTTTTTATAGGTAAAAGCAATGTTATACAAAATTGATTGATTGTTGGGCAGTCGTTGATCAAGATTTTGGTATAAGGTAAGAGCTTCATCAAGTCGATTAATTAAATTGTATGTGTTTGCAAGTTCAAATGTTAAGTTAATATGGGTTGGTTCTAAAGCAAGTCCTTCAGTAATTGTTTCTATTGCTTTACCAAAATGCCGCTTTTCGTTATAAATGCGTGCAAGCATGAGACGCGCTTCAGGATTGTTTGGCTCTAATATGAGCGCTTGTTGTAATGGTTTAATAGCATCATTTGGTTGTTTTACATCGAGTAGTACCTGAGCCATTTGTACATAGGCTCGATGATGATTATTTTTGTAGCGCACTGTTTTTTTATAAGCTTCAAGTGCTTCTGGATAATGTTGTGCGTAATAAAGTGCTTGACCAATATTAAAAAATAGTTGCGCGGATGTTGGATTGAGAGCAATAGCTTGTTTGTAAAATGCAATTGCTTCATCATATTGTTTTGCTACAAAAAAATTATTGGCATGCTTGCTGAGTGCTTCAAATGACTGATAATCAATAGATGGTTTTTGTTGATTTTGATTATTATAAGATTCTATTGGTTCAAAGATGATGGCGCTATATGGTAATGTGTAGAGAGATATGGTGAGTAAGCAAAAAGAGATTACCCTTCGATACGTTTTTGAGGCAAAAACACTCAGGGCGAGCGGATGGGGAAACTGTTGGTAATATTTGTTTTCTTTTTTATCTTTGCTGATTTTATAATTTATTTTTCTATTTATCATTTGATATGTTTTTGAGGCAAAAACACTCAGGGCGAGCGGATGGGGAAACTGTTGGTAATATTTGTTTTCTTTTTTATCTTTGCTGATTTTATAATTTATTTTTCTATTTATCATTTGATATGTTTTTGAGGCAAAAACACTCAGGGCGAGCGGATGGGGAAACTGTTGATAATATTTGTTTTCTTTTTTATCTTTGCTGATTTTATAATTTATTTTTCTATTTATCATTTGATATGTTTTTGAGACAAAAACATTCAGAGCGAGCGGATGGGGAAACTGTTGGTAATATTTGTTTTCTTTTTTATCTTTGCTGATTTTATAATTTATTTTTTTGTTTATCATTTGATATGTTTTTGAGACAAAAACATTCAGAGCGAGCGGATGGGGAAACTGTTGGTAATATTTGTTTTCTTTTTTATCTTTGCTGATTTTATAATTTATTTTTCTATTTATCATTTGATATGTTTTTGAGACAAAAACACTCAGGGCGAGCGGATGGGGAAACTGTTGATAATATTTGTTTTCTTTTTTATCTTTGCTGATTTTATAATTTATTTTTCTATTTATCATTTGATATGTTTTTGAGGCAAAAACATTCAGAGCGAGCGGAGAGAGGCAAGTTTGGAGGTGTTCTTTTTCTTTATTTGTTTTAATTGTGCTCCCTCCGCTCGTCCTGAGTGTTTTTGTCTTCAAAAATGTATCGAAGGATGAATGAAAAATTTGATGTAACTGTTTCATTAGTAACTCCTATCAAACCACGTATCACTATCACTATGACTATCGCTGCTATGGCCATCGCTACTATGGCTACTGTCGACATAGCCATGGCCATAATTTTCATGAGAATGACTACCGTCACTGTTATCAGATTTTTCTTTTTTTTGTAATTGTTTTCTTATTAATGCTTTTTGTTTCAAGAATAATTCTGTAGAGGTGTTAATAGGTCTTTCTCCATTATGATATTGTTGCGGACTATTTTTATTCATTCCGTAGAGTGTTATAGGTAATAATCCCAACAGAGAGAGTGATAGCAATGGTGCATATTTTTTCATTTTACAATTCCTTTTTTGTTATTTATTTCCAATTATATTTTGATACGCTTCTTCTATTGCTTGAGTTTGCTCATCCCGAGTATTACATTTATATATCCAGCAATTAGAAAACATATGTTTATATACAAATCTTTGATCCGGGCCTGACATGCGCACATCATGTTCTTTTGCGCAGGGGATAATAAGTGTCACGCGGTTTTGTGCTTCATGATTAAGTGAACGAATAAATACATTGGTTTGTTCCATTTCTGGTATAAAAGCGATCATTGTTGATGTTTTGTTCATAATATGCCCCAATGCAATGATCGTATCCAATGAAGTTGTTCCTTTAGGAATTCTTAAATATCGGTTGTTTTGTTTTTCATCAACAACAACTCGATCAATTGTTTTACTACAATCAAATAATGTAAGATTTGAATGTTTGTTGAGTAACTGTTTAAATGGTTCTGCATCAAGATGGCGATTGCTCAATTGTCTGCCGCCTATAACGGTTGTTTGCTGGCCCACTTCGCCTCTATCAATCACGGCAATATAGTTGTTCTGAGCTAAAGTTTCTTTAATGAGATTTTCAATAGTATTGATTGCCTTTTCAGATGCAGTAAATATGACTTTTTCAGGAATCATGTGGGCAGGAGTTAGCTTTAGATGTCCTAGGAGTGATACAAGATGAGTTTCATAATCGGGGGTTGGATGAATTATTTGTGGGCTATAAATATTAAAATTATATGTTTTAGCGGCTGTTTCTAAGGTTATTATAAGAAATTTAGGTACTTCTAAAATTATATTCCATTTGGTACGTTTTTCTAATGTGTTAATAGCTGGTAGAAAACAAAAAATATCACCGATACTAATAAGGTCGGTTCTAACGAGTACTCTTTTTTCTGCATTTTTCTTGGCGTTTTTAATTATTTCGTTTGAAATTTGTCGAGATTCTTGAATGTTTAGTAAGTCATCAAAGGCAGACCAATATTTTGTGGCTTGCCGTTGGGCCATTAAACATGCCGCTGTATTTAATAAAGCCATGTTGAGATGATATAATATTGTTTTATTTACTGCTTGCAGATTGTATAAATTGCATATGATTGCTTCATAGCTATCTATTGCATTTTTCCAGCATTGGTATTCATGAAATTTATTTGCATTTATGAATATATTCTTCTTGCTATAAAACCATTTATAATCCATAGGGCTTTGACGGACGTCAATATCCATTTTACAGTCGTTAATTTCCATTCCTTTGAGTGGTATGTTTGATAGACATGTAATGCTGAATAATAATAGTGTTGTATATTTTTTCATGAGCTTTATCCCTTTTTTATAAAAAAAAAATGTGTTGTATAGTACTGCAGGCACTATACAACACATTTTTTAAAAAAACTAGTTTTTTTATATAGTTTATGGTTCCGTAGGATTCCATTTATTAATAGAGGTAATGAGAGGCTCTATTCCTTTTTTTGTAAGAGACGAAATTACAACATGCGGCTCATATTTTTCTAAAGCACCAGCGAGTAGAGCTGTATCAATTTTATCTGCCTTATTAAAAACATACAGCATTGGGCTATCAACTTTTAAATCGTTTAAAATTTGATGTACAACATTAATATGATTTTGCCAACCTGGATCAGATATATCAATAACATGTAATAATAAATCAGCATAATGCAATTCTGATAATGTTGATTTAAATGCATCAATAAGTCGTGGTGGTAGTTGTTGAATAAAGCCAACAGTATCAGATAGCGTTCCTTTTTTTACACCATGAATAAAAAGAGATCGCGTAGTTGTGTCAAGAGTTGCAAATAGTTTGTCTTCAGCTAAAACATTACTATTGGTTAAAATGTTAAGAATGGTTGATTTTCCCGCATTAGTATATCCAATTAAACATAAGTTTGGTTCATGTGTGTTTAAGCGTTGTTTGCGTTGTGTTTCACGAGAACTGTGCATTTTTGCTAAATGTCTTTTAATTTGTAGAATACTGTCTTCAATGTGACGGGTCTCTTTTTCTTTTGCTGTTTCACCAAAGCCACCTCTGACGCCAATTGCGCCAGATTGTTGACCGAAATGAATACCTTTTCCGGCCAAGCGTGATTTTTTATGTTGTAGTTGTGCAATAGAAACTTGTAATTTTCCTTCAGCAGTATGCGCAGATTTTTCAAATATTTCTAAAATAAGTTCTGTTCTGTCAAAAATATTGCAATCAAATAGTTCGCCTAAATTACCTGCTTGACGTGAAGAAAGTGGTTCTGAGATAATAACTTGTTCAATGTTGTTTTCATCGCAAAAAGTTTTTATTTCATCACGCTTTCCCTTTGTTAAAAAATAACCAGGATCGATTGAGCGAATTTTTATATTCATTTGTTCATAGTTTTTAACACCATTAGATCGAGCTAAATTGCGAAATTCTTCAAAATATGATTCAGGATTGGCTACATGATTTTGTGGGCTTTGTATGCCAAGTAACAGAGTTTTTGGATATATGGCTGTAGCGATTGCTTGTTTTTTCATAATTTTTTGCCTTTTTGAAAAGCGGTGAGATTTAACAAATTTTTTAAATTTATTGCTTTCCTCCGTTCGTCCTGAGTGTTCTCGTACGCGTTAAGCGTAGGAGAATGTATCGAAGGATGTAACTTAAGAAAAACTATAACAATTTCTTCTTTTTTGTTGCACCCTTCGATACATTTTTGCAAGCAAAAACACTCAGGGCGAGCGGAAAAAATAATATTTATAAAAAAAATGATGTTACCTTTGGATGATTTTATTAGTTAATATAGCATAAATATTATAAAAATATAACGCCGCTACTTTTTTTAGAAAAATTGTATTTTTTGTGATATCATAATTCAATATGATAAAATTTATTCTTTTTTTTCTGTTTATAAAAGGATATTAAGCAATGTTTGATTTTCTTTCACAAAAATTTTCATCTATTTTTTCTGGTTTAGAAGGCGCTAAACGATTAACAGAAGGAAATATTCAAGAGAGCCTTAATCAAGTTCAGGAAGCGTTACTTGAAGCGGATGTTCCCTATAACGTTGTACAAACATTCATTGCTGCAGTAAAAAACGATGTTATTGGGCGAGAAGTAATAGCCTCGCTTAAACCGGCAGAACAGCTTTTAAGTATAGTTCAGGCTAAAATTGTTGAATTTTTAGGAGGAGACAATGCTTCGTTTTCTCTCTCTTTTCCCTCAATAATAATGGTAATGGGACTGCAGGGGTCGGGAAAAACAACAACTATTGGTAAGTTGGCATATAAAATAAAAAAAGATGCTCAGCAGAGTGGAAAATCAAAAAAAATTTTACTTGGTTCGATAGATTTTTATCGACCTGCTGCAATAGATCAATTACAAGTACTGGCAAGCCAGGTTGATGTTGGTTTTTATCGAGCTCAGAGTAAGGATCCCGTGCGCGCCGCACAAGAGATAGTTCTTCATTCGCAACAACAGCACTATGATGTGGTATTGCTTGATACGGCAGGAAGACTTCATATTGATAATAGCATGCTTTTAGAGTTGCAAGACGTTGATGCGTTGCTCAGGCCGACACAGAAGATATTGGTGCTTGATGCAATGACGGGGCAAGAGTCTCTTGCGGTAGCAAAAGCTTTTGATGATATAATAGGTTTTCAGTCCGCTATTTTGACTAAAATGGATAGTGATACTCGTGGTGGCGCTGCATTTGCATTTCGTTTTATGTTAAAAAAACCGATTGTTTTTATTGGTGAAGGTGAAAAAGTTTCTGATTTAGCTTTATTTTATCCTGATCGTGCAGCAGAAAGAATGCTGGGCATGGGAGATTTTCGTACATTAATGGAACGGGCAGAAGAAAAACTTGCAGAAGGTGAAAAGGAAAAAGCAGAGAAAGCTTTTAGTTCAGATTCATTTTCGTTGCAGGATTTTGCTGATCAAATGTCGATTGTTAATAAAATAGGGTCTTTGTCTCAGGTATTAAAATATATGCCGAGCATGGGATCAAAAGTTTCTTCTGATATGATTGCGCAAGGAGAGATTGAATTGGTTAAATTTCGTGCAATTCTTTTTTCAATGACGTTAAAAGAGCGATTGAATCCATCTATCTTGAATCAATCACGATTGCAACGAATTGCTCGAGGTGCTGGAGCGACGATTGCAGACATTAGTAAACTATTGAAACGCTTTGAAGAAGCAAAACAATATGTTAAGCTATTAAATAAGTTTGGATAAGTTTACGTCCTTATTTGAGACAATTATAGACATATTTTTTCAGTTTTAACAAGGAATTTTCTATGGCAGTTAAAATTCGTTTATCCCGTATTGGAACAATTAATAGACCATTTTATCGACTTGTAGCAGTTGATGCTCGTAATAAGCGAGATGGTGCTATGCTTGCAAATGTTGGGACCTATGATCCCGTTAATTGTTTGGTAATACAATTTCATGAAGATGTTTATACATCATGGTTGGCTAAAGGTGCAATTGTGACAGATTCAGCAAAAAAAGTTTATAAGCTTTATAAAAAGTCTGGATTAGCGGCAGGTTCGTTTCAGGATACATCGGTTATATCTCCTGCAGCAGAAAACGTTGTCGTTTCAGAAGAATCAGCGTAAGGCGAAGGTATGATAAAAGAATTGGTAACTTTTGTGGTACAACAGTTGGTTTCGCATCCACAGGATGTTGTAGTAACTGTTACTGAAAAAGAAGATGTAAATTTGGTTGAAATTAAAGTTGCCCCTGATGATCGCGGTCGTGTTATTGGTAAAGAAGGTCATACAATTAAATCATTACGGGCGCTTACCGATGCTATGGTAACATCACAAGGAAAACGGGCTTCACTTGAATTATCTCGATAAAATACTTCTAATGCGATGAATATATCAATTCTTACTGTTTTTGATCAATTATATGAACCATTTGTGCATACAAGTTTGATTGGTCGTGCGCAAGAAAAAGGGATTGTCCATATTAATGTACAATCTTTTTTTGCCTATGTTCAACCAAAAGAGCGTATTGATGCTCCAATATTTGGTCCCGGAGCGGGAATGTTGATTCGTCCTGACGTTGTACAGAGGGCAGTTGAAGATAAAGAAGCTTTATACGGAAAAGCTTTTAAAATTTTCTTTTCTCCGCAAGGTGAAAAAATTGATCAACGAATATTAGAAGCTGTTGCAGCACGAGCTTTGGAATATAATCATCTTATGATTATTCCGGCACGCTACGAGGGTATGGATGCTCGTGTTGAAGCTGAATACGCGGATATGACTTTATCCATTGGTGATTGCGTGATTATGGGTGGCGATATTCCTGCAATGATGCTGATTGAAGGTGTTTTACGTTTAATTCCTCAGGTTGTTGGAAAAGCAGAATCAGTAAGCAGAGATTCATTTAATGGTCCTTTTTTAGATTTTCCTTCATACACTGAGCCACTTGAATGGAAGGGAATGCGTGTTCCTGAAATTGTTCGTTCAGGTAATCATGGTGCTATTGAAAAATGGCGTAATGAACAGGCGGTTGCAAAAACAGTTCGTGAACATTTTTCATGGGTACGTGGTCAGCGACTGAATGAACATAATAAAAAATTAGCTCAGCGATATATACCATCACACTATGTAGCGTTAATGCATAGTGATGTTCTTATCGGTCAAGAGAGAAAGCAGGGTGTAACATCCGTTACTTCTATTGATATTCATGATATTGCACGATCATCAAAAACATATGGTGTTGAAGAATTTTTTATTGTAACGCCATTGCTTGATCAACAAAAAATTGTACAAACATTACTTGATTTTTGGAAAGAAGGAATCGGGTTTGAGTATAATAGGTGTCGATATGATGCCCTCCAACTTGTGCAACTGATTGCTTCATTAGATGATGTTATTAAAAAAATTGAAACAAAAGAAGGTAAAAAGCCACTTGTTATAGCAACGTCTGCTCAAGAGATTGATGGTCAACAGGTTATTTCATTTTATGATCAAAAAAAAGTATGGGCTGAGGATAGGCCGATATTGATTCTTTTTGGTACGGGACAGGGTCTTTCTCAATCGGTAATTGAGCGGTGTGATTACCTTTTATTGCCTATTAACGGTTTTTCTGAATTTAATCATTTATCAGTACGTTCTGCCGCCGCGATTGTTCTTGATAGATGGCTTGGTATAAATCAGATAAGAGTATAAGAAGGTTGCTGAAAAGGTATTTTTAAGCTATAGTAAAAAATATTTGTATAGTAAAAGTTGGATAAGAGGAATTGCGCATGAAAGCAGCATTTTATACTAAAGAAACAATTCGATCAATTGGAGAACAAGGTAGTGAGCGAGTTCAATTTGGCATAGGCGACACTGTTATTGTAACGCAAAGTATTAAAGAAGCGGGAAAAGAGCGTTTACAGGATTTTGAAGGCGATGTTATTGCTATTCATAAAAAAGGTGCTTCAAGTACTTTTATTGTTCGTAAAATAGGTGCACATTCAATTGGTGTAGAACGTATTTTTCCATTTTTTTCTCCGCTTATCAAAGGGATAAAAGTGCTTGGTAAGGGCGATGTTCGTCGTGCTAAATTATACTATCTTCGTAAAAGAGTTGGTAAAGCCGCACAGGTTAAAAAACTTGTTGAGACAAAAGCATCTATTGCAAAACGTCAAGAAGCTCAGGCAAAGAGTGTTGGTACTGAATAATATCGATGTAGTTGGATATAAATTGCTTTACGAGATTCTTATAATCCCGTTCGTGGTGATAGTTCGATAAACTCACTAGTAAACGCTGCGCTCACCATTAAACTTAATTGAATTTATTTAATCCCGTTCGTGGTGATAGTTCGATAAACTCACTAGTAAACGCTGCGCTCACCATTAAACTTAATTGAATTTATTTAATCCCGTTCGTGGTGATAGTTCGATAAACTCACTAGTAAACGCTCGCTCACCATTAAACTTAATTTAATTTATTTAATCCCGTTCGTGGTGATAGTTCGATAAACTCACTAGTAAACGCTCGCTCACCATTAAACTTAATTTAATTTATTTAATCCCGTTCGTGGTGAGCTTGTCGAATCCATACGAACTCCTTAAAAAAATATAAAAAATAATTTCATGATAAAAAAAATAAAGATTTTAGGGTGTTCGTATGGATTCGACAAGCTCACCACGAACGGGATTAGAATTTTTTATTATTTATTAAAAATGCGAACGGTATATCATTATCTGATAGTGTTGTTTTGTTTGATTTTGTCTTCTTGTACAAAGCAGCCTCGTATAACCAGCAGTAGTCAGGTAGAAAAAGAGCCTATTATTCAGCAAGAAAATGAATTGTTGAATTTTATTATTCAACAAGAAGCGATGCTTGTTGATGTTCCCATTCCTCTCTATGATGAGCGTATTTTGCCTGTATCATGCGATGAAATTGAACATGATACGTTAGTTTTTGGATATAAAAGTCCTCTTTCTTTTAGTCAAGCTATTGAATTTTTCATGAATCAGATGGAACGGTATGGTTGGCAACATCTTATATCTTTTGATAGTTTTTTACAATCGATTGTACAATTTAAAAGTCCTGATCGTTATTGTACCGTTATTATCAAGGATTTAAATGATCAATTACCCTGTTCTGCTATTTTTATATATATAAAAAGAACGAGCACGAATGCTCGTTCTTAAATAGAGGGTTTGGGTGTAAAAAGAAGCTTTTTATTGTTGTTTGTTTTCTTCTTCTTCCTCTTCAGTTTCTTCTTCCTTATTTTGTTGTGTTTGCTGTGCATTGTTTCGTCGTTGTCTTCTGAGTTGTTCATTTTCTCGACGAAGTTTTTCATTTTCTTCTTTAGTCGCGCGATGCTTTCCTCGGCTATAACCTTCATCATATCGATCGGAATATCGAGGGCGATCGTCATAATAATAACGAGGTTGACTTGCAGCGGTGATTGCCGATCCTAGAACCATTCCGCCAAGAACACCTCCCGCTATCGCTCCACCATTTCTCGCATAGAGCGGCGTGTTGAGAAAGAAGATGCAGCTGAAAAGAAATAACATTATTTTTTTTATATTTTTCATATGTTAATCCCTTGTTTCTTCTTCATCTTCCATTTCATTTTCATCTTCTATCTCTTCATCTTCTTCATTTTCTCTTTCTTGTCTTTTTTCTTTTGCCCTGCTATATCCACCAAGCGTGAGGATGTTTGCAGCAGTTTCGCCGGCTCCTTTTGTGGTGTCTCCAACAAATTCACCAGTACGACGAGCTACATGTCCTACGCGATGGCATCTAACTCGCTTTCCATTGTCATTATAGCAACGATGAGCACATAAATTTGAAGCAGCTACAGCTAATATAGTTACAACAATAGCGGTTATTTTTCTATTCATCATGAGAAAACTCCTTTTTTTATAATAAAAACAGTGTAGAACTCTTTATAATATTACAAATAGAAACAGCTAAAAATCAATGGTTGAATGAGGTAAAGGTGAAGAAAATAATAATTATAACGATGCAAACGATCTTATTGCTGACGTAATACGTAAGAAATAAGATGCATTTTTCCCGCTCCAAGTAGCAAAACAAGGTCATTTTTATTAACAGATTGGGTAATTTTTTCTTTAATGTGATGAAAATCATCAGTAAATGGAACATAATGTATTGCAAAGGGAGGATTAAGAGCACATAATTCTTGGGAAAAACGGAGGCTGGTAACATTATTAATTGGTGCCTCTCCTGCAGAATAAATGTCAGTGATAATAAAGGTATCTATAGTACTATGAGCGAAAGCTTTGAGAAAGTCTGACCATAATTTTTCTGTTCGTGTATATCGATGCGGTTGAAAGACAACAATCAATTTGTTGTGTGTTCGCTTGCGTGCAACGATGAGTGTATTTTCAATTTCTTTGGGATGATGACCATAGTCGTCAAATATATCCGCTTCTTTGTACGTGCCGCAGAATGAAAATCTTCGCTCGATGCCGGCAAATGATGTAAGGCTTTTTGCAATAGTAGTAAAATTGATGTCAATTGTACTGGCAAGGGCTATGGCTGCAAGGACATTATAGATATTATGCTTACCAGGCATTGGTAATATAATAGTGCCAAGAGAATAAGGATTGCTGTTTGTATATACGGTAAAAATTGAATGGTCTGAGTTAAGAATAATATCTTGAGCATAAAAATCTGCCGGTTTATTAATTGCGTATGAAATTGTTTTAACGTTAGCAATGGGCAATAATGAACAGATATTTTCGTCATCAATGCAGATAATTGCCGCGCCATTATCTGCAATGTTTCCGATAAATTGTGTAAAAGTTTGTTTAATATCGTTAAGATCTTTATATGTTTCCAAGTGTTCTAAATCAATGGTAGTGATTATGCCAATGGTGGGAAAGAGTTGTAAAAATGAGCGATCACTTTCATCAGCTTCGGCAACTAAAAAGTCACTGTTGCCAAGTCGAGCATTGGAAGAAATATTTTTTAATTGTCCACCAATAATAATGGTGGGATCTTTATCTGCTTCTATTAATATATGCGCAATAAGCGAGCTTGTTGTTGTTTTTCCATGAGATCCGGTAATTGCAATGCTATATTTATTTTTCATTAGTGTTGCAAGCATCTCTGCGCGTGAAATTGTTGTAATGTTGTGTGCGCGTGCATGCGCAATTTCTTTGGTTACTGCCGAAATGGTAGCTGCATACATTGGAATGTAGATAAGAATATCAATAGAAAGATCGTTGCATGCATGATTGTTGTTGCCATGATATATTTTATTACATCCTAATCGTTTGAGTTGCGCAATGGTATCTTGTTGAAGGTTGGGGTCACATCCAGATATAATATGTCCTTGGTGGTGTAAAATTGTTGCAATGCCGCTCATGCCAATACCACCAATGCCGATAAAATGTATGTGTAATTTTTTTGTGTTCATAAAACGTTATAATTGATTTGTTAAATTTTTTATAAGATATCTTATTTTTATATAAGAAACAATATGAAAAATTTTATTATATTTTTTTATATAGATTTTGTTTGTGATAAAATTATAATATTGATAATTTAGTTTAATTGTCTGTTTATGAATGACGTTTAAAATATTTGTAGGATTATTGAATGATTATGAAAAAATATGCAACTTGTTTAATGATTCTATTGGTAATGCAATTTTTGCAAGGATCTGACAACAAGACAATGGTTAGGTGGGGCGATGATAAAGAATTGGCGGTTGCGTGGTATTTGTTTAAAAATCCAAAGGGCAAAAATGATCAAGAGAGCATGGGAATTAAGGATTGGCACAAAAAAAATAGTAACAATAATGTAGTACGATATTTGGAAAAGTTAGAACTTTTAACATTGTTCATGACAGGGGCAGGTAAAGATGTTAATTCTTATCTTTTGAAGATATGGCTGTCTAATGAAAAATTTGCTATACGCACACAATTTATTACAAAAAAAACAAATGAATTTGAATTTTATATAAAGAATTGTGATCGTTTAGGTGAGTTTAATCAACTTTTTAAAGAAAATGTAAATGAATTGATTAAAAAAGATATTGCTGTGCTTTGTGTAAATAAAAATAATAATATTTTTGATTTTACAAATTATATTAAATTGTCGAAAGATAAGTTTGTTGCTAAACATAAAGACATAATTGTACAAGTAAATAAAGAATTGTATGACAATATTTGTAATGCGTTAAATATAGTACAAATCCAAGAGGATTGTATTAATAATTTGGATATAAATAATTTTTTGATAAATAGTTTTGCTACAATGCTTACAGATAGGTTTTTTGATTTTAATGATAAATCTTATATTGGCAAATCACACATAATTAATCTTGATATAAAAGAAAAATTTGAAAAAGATATTATATCATTTTTGTATAATCAATTAGTTTATAAAAAAGAAAAAACAACAGAGAATTATGATGGTTTTGATGATGATTTTTTTGCTAAAATTCGTATTGGTGATGAAATAAAAATTGATGATACACATTGTGTTAAATATTTTCGACATTTTTATAGTGATTATTTTACAGAAATAAATCTTAATGGACAATGTGAAAAATCAGACGCATTATTTAGAATGCTAAATGATATAAAATTTTTTAAGGCAAAGCAACAAGAGCTTGATAAAAACACTAAGGATAAAATTATATATTCAATGTTGAGCTTATTCCATCTAGCATTAATAATAAAAAATTGTAATATAAAAAAATATTTTGGAGAAAATAAATTTATAGGAATAGATCTGGATTTGAATGTATTGGATAAATTGAATGATATCCAAAAAGAGTTCATTTATAAATTGCAAAAAAGCACTGAGAAAGAATCTACATTGATAAAATTTACACCTCAATTAGCGCAAGAATGGTTTAAATATCCTGAATTGATTACGCAAAATAAGAATTTACAAGGTTTGAATATAGATATTGATGAAAGTAAGCCATCCAATTTTAAAATGTCCATTACTCGGACTTTCATTGATAATATGATCATTCATTTGCCATTGTTAGTAAATACTTTCATGCCTGATTTTCTTTTTTATCTTAGCAGGCACACAGGTTTAGGGCTTATTTCTGGTATTGCATTGTCAGAATTTTTAGGATCATTTCCTATTTTATCGTTAATTAATATACTTTTACCCGTGAGTAGGATACACAAAGTAAGACAATATATTCCAAAAAACTATCCAAGCTCCAGTTATTCTTTAGGAGCCTATGTTTTTCCATGGTTAGATAGGACATTTAGTTCTCATATTCCTTTATTGAAAACTTTTTTTGGAGCAGATAAAGTAAGAACAAATATTCGACGAGATTTGTCATTTATGATGCATAGTGCTGCTCATTGGATATTATCTTTTGTTGGAAATATATTGTCTAGGTTTAATCAAGATTTAGGGGTTTTTATTTATTGCATAAGAATTTCTATTTATTATTTTATGTTTGATCATGTTCGATTTAAAAATCCAATAGATCGTGGTGCGCCACGTACTGAACAATTTTTTGCGCAGCAAAATCCTTATACTTTAGGTGATTTAGTTAGGCCATCAAAGGTTAGTTAGTAATTTTTATTCGCAATGTGCATAATTTAGGTTTATTGTCTGTTTATGAATGACGTTTAAAATATATGCAGGATTATTGAATGATTATGAAAAAATATGCAACTTGTTTAATAATTCTATTGGTAATGCAATTTTTGCAAGGATCTGACAATAAGACAATGGTTAGGTGGGGCGATGATAAAGAATTGGCGGTTGCGTGGTATTTGTTTAAAAATCCAAAGAAAATTAGTGATTTTAAAATTGGGAAATATGAAGGAAGCGACTTTCAAATTAAAGAGCCTTATTCACAATTAAATATTGAAGAACATTTAGAAAAATTAAAAGTCGCAGCTCTTTTTAACGTTTTTCCAGAAAAGAATAAAGATATTACGGGGAAAATTTTTCTGATTTTTATCGGTTATGAAGAAGTTGAATGTAACAGATTGATTCAAAGGAGAATGCATGAGTTTTTTTTAAAAGCTGGCTTTAGTTTTGGGATTTATGGTGAGCAACAAAAAATGCTTAATAAAAGCATTGAATTATATATGCAAAATTCGATGATAGATAATGAGGTTGATCAAAAGGTTGATCAAAAGGTTGATCAATTTGATTGTAAAAAATATTTGCTTCATGGATTAGAGCCTGTGAGCGAGGAAGTGATCCGTCCCAGTGAAGAAATGCAAGCTTTTCTTGCTAAACAAGAGAAGTATCTCAATACATTAAATAAAAATTTTGAAGATAGTATTATAAAGGCAGTCAAGTTATTAAAAATTCAAAAAAATTGTATTCTTGAATTAGATATGGCGAGCTATTTAAAATATCAATTTGCAAAAATGCAATCAGATAGATTTTTTCATATTAAAGATGGTTTTAGACCTTCGAATATTGAATTTGGGATGAAAGATCAGTTTGAACAAGATCTTATATTATTTATTAATGGTATTTTAAAAGATGAAAATGAGCGGGTGGTTAATGATAAACGTTATCAAAAATATTTTTTATCTAAATATGAAAAATATTTTTCAGGTGCATTTGTGTTGCAAGGTGGTTTCGAGATTTCATCACCGCAAGGTTGGGAGAATTGTCAATCAAACGTAGAAAAAGCATTACAGAGTATGCAAAAAGAAATAGAAAGCTTTAAGGAATTTGTAAAAGAGCATTTAAATAATACAAAAAAATCATTAGATTATTTTTTTGTAATTTCTGATTTGTTGCACAATTGGAGGAATAATAATTACGATGTAGTGTATGATGGTGGCCTAAAGGGAGATTCATCTAAACATTCATGTAGTATTCCTTTGCATGTGCTTAATTATTTAAGTAAAAAAGGATTAGTATATATTAAAAAGCTTATAAAAAGTAATAACAATTACGTAGAGCCCTCGTATGATTTTTCTAGTTGGTTTGATAGTCACCTTTTTGGAGATAGGAGTAGCAATAATAAATTGATAAAGTTTAATGATTTAATGGTAGAGGATTGGTTTAAGTATTCTAAAAATATCAGAAACTATTTAAAAATAACGGAGTTAAAATTAGATGTTGAAAGTAATCCAGCAACATTTAGTGATAAATGTATTATTTATCTTTCTTTATTAATTAATTGTTTGCTTCCCGATTTATTGTTGTATTATTGTAGTCATGCTGGATCAATGGCTGTTAATTGTTTTGCATTGTCAGAATTTTTGGGTTCTGTGCATATTATGGCTCCAATTATGTACGGCTTGTGTCTCATAGGCATGAAATCTGATATGGAATATATTCCAACATATCCATGTCTTAGTTATGGGATAGGGCATTATATTTTTCCTTGGTTGGATGGAACATTTAATTCTCATGTGAAGCTATTAAAAAAGTTTTTTGGAGAAGATGGATTGAGAAAAAGAATTAGACAGTCAAATGTATTTAGATTAAGTAGCGCTTTAAATTGGATATTGTCTTTTGTTGGTAATAAGTTATTTGCATATACTAAAGTTTTAGGTCTGCTTACGCATTGCATAAGAATTTCTGTTTATTATTTTATATCATGTTATCTCAATTATATTCATTGTGATGATCCAATGCATCGTGGTTATTACAATGCAATATATGATTATGTAGGACCATATATGATAAAACATTTGAAAAAACCATCATGTAAAAATCAAGCAGTGTAATATCATGAGTGTTCTTATCAGGACTTTTTCCTAACTCATAATAGTTTGCTCCAGATCGATATATTTTGAGATTTCAGACATGTCTTTTCGACGTCTAATGTCATGAATTACCTCCTCAACTGATTGTTTCTTTTTGTCATATTTTATACATTGCAATATGGCATATGCAACCATGACGGAAAATAGATGGAATCTTTGTTTATCAGCATTGATGGATTGACAGTGAGTGAGGCCAATATATTGTTTTCCACTACGAAAATATTTTTCTGGAGGCCAACGTTTGCTATATGCTTGAACATGTTCTTTTGCAGTTCTAATGACATTGCTAACAATGAAAACAACTTCCTTTTTATCTCCTGTAGCATTACGTTTGTGTGCAGTAAAAAACAGATTATGGCCTTTATATGATCCCTGTATTGTCTTGTATTTTTCATTACCCTTCATTTGTAAAAGCGAGTGTTTTGATAGCTGATTTTTCTCACCATCGGCTTCAATAACTCTATTTGATGGTATCCGTGCAGTAATCAGCATTCCTTGTTGTTCTATAAAAGAAAGCATTTCAACTGAAGCAAAGGCCCCATCTAATCGTACTTCTTTAAATGGTATACCATGTTTTTTTGCAGCTAATATTAATTCTATAACAAGTTCAGTCTTTTTTTTATAAAGTTCTCCGGCATCTTTTTTACGAAGCCATAAAGTGTAGTCAAAAGGAATAACAATTTTACCATTTGACCAAACTATAAATCCAGTAGAAAAGCCTTTTTCAACGCGCTTTCTAGAGCCATCATAATCATATGTAACACCAGAAATATGTTCTGAAAAATGTTTTTCTAATAAAGTAAAGTCAACGATTATATACCCTGGATTTTCCTTTGTTGAATTATTTTTTATTATTTCATGCAGAAATAGTACACATTCTTCGCTATAAACATTAATATCTTTATTTGATATGTAAATTTTCTTATAGGAAAGATTATTTTCTCTAGCCATCGAAGCATAATTTTTGCGTTCTTTACTTACTATCAACATTAACACATAGAGCGTTAATTTTTTTGATGATTTTTTCAACGTGACTTTTGAAATTTTTTTTATTACACTTTGAACTACCGCTATCATGAGAGCTCCTTTTTTTGGTTTTGAAATATATAAAAAAAGTAGACCTCAGATAGCGTTTTTAGTCAATTAAATTCTAAACTTTTTCAACTTCGGGAAAAGTCCTGCTTATATTATTTGAGTTTTAATGTTTATAAATCAAATGTTTTTAAAGTTGTTAACATGGTTCAATAAAGAAGATGAAGGTATACAAAAAATTTTATCGAACACTCAACCAACAATAGATTAGCTGAGAGCGCAAATTTATCCAAAAGATATGAGGTCAATATTGTTAAGAAATAAAGAATTTGTGTGTGCTATATTTTTTTCTATACCCATAATGATATTATTTATAATTTCATTTTTTTAGTAAATATATAATAAAAAAATTTATAACATTTCTCGCAGTTTACGTAGTTTGTCCTTTAAATCGATAATCTGTTGGGAGAGGTGCTCGATTTTTTCGCTTTCATGAGATGGATGGTAAGTTGTTTTTGCAGGCTCTTCCATGGTCGTTTTTTGTGAAGCGATAATTGATTCGCCTTTTATTGATATTTTTTCTTTAAGTTTCTTTTTTGCGCCAATAATAGTGAATCCTTCTTCATAAAGAAGCTGCTTGATGAGTTCAAATTTTCGTAAATCATTTTCATCATAAAAACGTTGACTTCCTTGAGATCGTTTTGTTTTGATACTGAACTCTTTTTCCCAAAAACGGACAACAAATCGTTCAAGTTTAAGTTTTTGTGCGAGTTCTCCTATGCGAAATTTTCTTTTTTGCATTTTCATAATTACTTGTCCTTTTTTATTTTTTTCTATATATCATGGCTATGAGAGCTCTGCTAGGTGAAAAATCATTTTTATGGTATCATTAATATACTTGATTAGTCAATTGCAAGTTACGTGAGAGTAATGTGCAACAATGATAATAATTAATCATCATCAGTTTTTTCTAATATTTTTTATGAGGGGTCTATGAATATTAAAGGTTTAGTTCTTCCTATTGGGTTTGCATTTTTAAGTATAATTGCATTGAATTATTTTTTTCCCAGTACTACAAAGCATGAAGAAGTAGAATCAAGTTTTATGGCGCCGAGGGAAAAAAGAGAGTATAAACTATTGAATCTTGAAGTTGATTTTTATGATCAAAAACATGGAGGACAGCCAAAAATTACTGATATAGAAACAGCATGGGGATCGATGCAATTTTCAACTGACGGAGCATCAATTGAAAGCATGGATTTTAAACGAGAATCTGGCGGTTCTGCAAAAACAATAAGAACTGTTTTTCCGGTAACAGATATGGAGCGTGAAAATCGATGTTTTTTGGTGGCATTACAAGAAAAAACTCCTTTTTATTATGAATTATTGTCTATGCAAGAAAGCGAATATACATATGAGTTGATTTATGCAGGCGATAATGATGATTGCGTCGTGCAAAAAGTTTTTATTGTTAATAAAAAGAGGCCAAAAATTGACTTGTTAGTTGAAGTTGCCCCTAAGCATGGTCGTCAGTGCGTTCTTGAGCCACGTATTTTTTTCCCTGCTCCCGATATGCCAGACATTAAAGATACTGATGTAATTTCATCAATTGTTATTGATCAAGCGAATTATTTTGAGAAAAAACAGGTTAATCAATTATCAATCTTACGGGGATGGTTTAATCCGCTTCTTTTTGGATCTGATAGTCGTTATTTTATTCATGCGTTAATTAATGATGAGGATCATTTTACGCAGCGTGCCTATTATAAATTGCAAGACCGTACGCGTCTTTTTTCAATTCTTGAAGGTCCAGAGGTAGATAAAAAAACATCGTGGTCTTTATCGTTTTATTGTGGGCCGAAAGATTTGGATGATATTATTGCTGTTGATCAACGTTTAGAAAAAACATTAGATTATTCTGGCCTTCTTTCATCGCTTTCAAAATTGATGTTGTATTTGTTGCGATGGTTTTACAAATATGTGCATAATTATGGCCTTGCAATTATAGCATTGACATTATTTATTCAGATTTTATTATTGCCTCTTTCTTTTCGCAATGATGAAGAAAAATTCAAAAAAAAACAGGCAGAATATCAACGGGAGTTGGCGTATATTGAACAGCGTTTTAAAGGAAATCCTGACCAGCTAACGACAGAACGAGCTGAATTGATTCGTAAAAATGGATTGCCATTTCCTGGTTTTGGATGTTTGTTGCCTTTATTATTACAGTTCCCTCTTTTTATCGCATTAAGAAATGTGCTTTCAAGTTCATTTGAACTATATCAAGCGCCAATGGCATGGATTCCTGATCTTTCTCTGCATGATCCATATTTTATTCTTCCGTTGCTCATTACCTTTACTATGCTTTTGCAGGACGAAAAAGGAGGAGATCCACAGCAACGTATGATGAAAATAATAATGGCGTTTATATTGGGTGCGGTTACGTCAAGTCTTTCGGCAGGGCTTACGCTCTATATTTGTTGTGGACAAGTATTTGGATCTATTAAAGCGCGCATAGTTAAATATTATAAGGCGGTATAATTATTATGCAAGAGTTGCCAACGCTCGTTCATTTATTAAAAATTTTACAGCAAGTTCCTTATCTTGCATCAAAAAATCTTTATCGTGTTGCGGCACATTTTTTAGAAATGGAGCAGCAACAGATGACACAGTTTTGTGCAGCATTGGAGGCGGCAAAGAAAAAATTAAAAAAGTGTGATATTTGTTTTTACTGGCAAGAAGTTTCTCAGGGTTGTACGTTTTGTTCATCAGTGCAACGAGATCAAACGCTTGTGTGTGTTGTTGAGACATGGCAAGAAATTTTAGCAATAGAAAAAACAAAAGGGTATAACGGTTGCTATCATGTTTTAGGTGGCTCAATTTCTCCGCTTGATGGTATTGGTGTGGATGATTTGACAATTAATTCATTAATTATGCGAGTGGAAAAAGGAACTATCAAAGAGCTTATTTTGGCTACTAATCAAACTCCTGAAGGGGAAGCAACTGCTACTTATATTGCGCGTAAATTGAAAGATAAAAATGTGATAATTTCGTGTCTGGCTCGTGGTTTGCCTGTTGGGTCATCGCTTGAAGGCATGGATCGTTTGACAGTATTTAAAGCATTATCAGAGCGGCGTCCGTTTTGATAAAAATTTTAGGGTAATGCATTATGAAATCAGATTTTTTTGGTGGCCTAGCGCCGCATGTTGAACAAGGCTCGGTGTATAAATTGCGAAGAAAGGAGCTTGTTGAATATATAAAAGCACAATTTCCTGAAAATTCTACTGGCATTGTGGTATTATGGGCTGCTTTTGAATACGGAGCTGAACGTTTTAGGCAAGATAAAACTTTTTTTTATTACACTGGTATTGTTGAGCCGGGAGCAGTGCTTGTTGTTGATTTGCATGAAAAATCAACGTTATTTATTCCAAACTGTTTTGAAAAACGTGCACAATGGATGGTATTGCCAGAAGCATTGATTAAGCGTGATGCGAAGGCATTGCATATGGATGCGATTGAATTGTTAGGTGATGAGTGTGCGGGATATGAATTAAATTCCTACTTTTCAAAAAGTGAATATGTTCATATGATAACGCTTTTTGAAGATGTTATTAAGCGGGGTGGATCATTGTTCACGACAGCGCCTGATAATGGTCATGAATATATCAATACACGATTTATTATTGATCATTTACAAAAATTTATTCCTGAAATAAGTTCGGCAATAATTGATATTTCTGCAATTATTGCACGCAGTAGGCGTTGTAAAGACATGGGAGAAATTGAACATTTGTACCGGGCGGTAGAAATTACTGAACTTGCACATGAATCAGCAGTGCAAGCAATAAAACACGGGGCTCTTGAAGCCGAAGTTCAAGCTTCTCTTGAATATATGATGACTGCATCATACGCGCGACCGTCGTTTCCAAGTATTGTTGCAAGTGGAAAAAATGGAACAATATTACATTATAATCAAAATAATGGAACACTTAAGGATGGAGATCTGGTTGTGATTGATATTGGTGCGGAATTGAATAATTATTGTGCCGATTTAACAAGGACCTATCCAGTGTCTGGTTCGTTTACCGAAAGGCAAAAAGAATTATATACTATTGTTCTTGCAACGCAAACGTATATTGCATCGCTTGCAAAGCCGGGAATGTGGCTTAAAAATGCTGATAAACCTGATGAATCACTTCATCATTTGGCAGTAAAATTTATATCTTCACGTGGTTATGGTAAATATTTTCCTCATGGTATTGGTCATTTTTTGGGGCTTGATGTTCATGATGTTGGTAACTATTCTGAGCCATTACGCGAAGGAGATGTCATCACCATTGAGCCAGGAATTTATATTCCTCAAGAGAGCATTGGCATTCGGATTGAAGATAATTATTGGATTACTAAAGATGGTGCTGTTTGTTTAAGTGAGCATTTGCCAAAAGAAATTATAGACATAGAAATGGCAGTGCAGCAATCATTGAGTGGTATTAATCAAGAAGATGATGAAAATGATGAGTATGATGATGAAGAGGATGAAGACGAAGACAATGATATGTATCATTAATTGATTATAGCGTGAATTCGATGTAAATAATTATGGCAAGCATTTGAAAGCTAATATAATATGTGTTCTCTGCGCTTATCGGTAGGTGCTTGCTATAGTCATTTTTTTTGCATTATATCAATATTTTTTTGTATTTGTTTTAAAATATGCTCTGCCAAAGGAATCCATTTATTTATTGATTCAAAAGATGCTTTTATAATGAAATATGGTTCATATTTTTTTATCCATTTTTTATAGGGTACATAATTTTCATTTTTTGCTAAATTCCTATATGAAAATGGAAATTTTGAAGATACTTCACAAATAATAGTTCCATCGCTTTTATTATAAAGCCAGACAGCAGCGGTGTAACCCATAATCAATAAATAATCATAACCAATCCATAAAGAAACGCCTTTTCTTTTAATCTGAAATAATCCAGGCTTAAATTGCAGCTCTTCATTAAGTAAAAAGCCTATATCTTCCGTAATTGATTGATGTAATTGTAATTTATTTTTTATTAACTTTTTTGCTGTATATTTAAAATCTTGCATGCATTCACGAAGAGAATGAGTTGATAAATCGAATGATACATCATTATAAAGAAGCGTGACAGAGCATTCGGTACAACAATGTGCATATTCTAATGTTTCTTGCAAAGTTATAATAATTTTTGCTATTGAATTGATTTCGAATACTATTTCATTCAAGGTATTACCTTTTTTGTTATTTTTTTAGCTATTTTATAAATTGCTTTACCAAGTTTCGATGCCATGCCTTGCTGAATTAATTCTTTTTGTAATCCTTTGACTTTGTTTAATTCATTCCATTCAATAACATGACCATGATATAAACGTGGGCTTGTTTCATCAAAAACGACATATTGTCCTGATTGGCTAACGCCATACCTTCTTTTAGAATTTTGATTAGGAGAGGCTATTGAATGATTGAGAGCATTTTGTCCATTAGTAGGACTTATGCTTTTTATTCCAGTACTATTTTTATGATGATATGAAGCGTCTTCATATTTGCCAAATGGCTGTTCATTATTGTCATTATCATCTTCATCATCGTTGTTTTTTTTATTATTTTTATTAGGGTTACTAGCAGCAACAAGTTTTACTAATTTATTTTTGGTCTCAGCAATAGCTTGAACATTACGTCCATTTCGACTTTTTGCAAGTTCATTGATTATTCCATCTTTAATATGAGAGATTAAGATTTTTTGATAAGCAAAATGTTCTTCTATTATACCAATATTGTTGATAATACAAGTTTTTTCCGTTGCGATCCGCTGATCATATTCAATAATAATAGGAGGTAATTTTTCTAAAATTTCAATGATATTTGTGCTCTGTTTTATACATGCAATGTTCGCACTGTTAGCATAATATTGAGCTACCATTTTTAGCTCATTAAATTTTTGATTAAAATTAGCAAGTAAGTGTTTTTGCAAAAGATTTGCTTTATATAGCTGTAATGCTATAGTATAAGTCATATTATTATGGTTATTATTCCACAAAGTAGCGGCATTACTTATTTGTTCTTGCGCTTTGTTATATTCATCACAAGCATCATCTATTTGTTGTATAAGTTCATCAACGTGTAATGCAAGAGCACATTGAAGATGTATAATTTCCTGTTCAAGATGTTCCAGTTCAAATTCTCGTAATATCCTAAGATTGTCTTTTTGCTTATCAGATAATAGTGATTCATCTTTAGCTGAAATTTTTAATAGCTGGTTTTGATTATAAATATTTTGAGAACTATTTTCTTGTAAAAATTGATAAGTAAAATTTGTTGAAGTAGTGCCACACAAAAATTTAATATTTTTTAAGCCATTTTTAATACACAGAAATTCTTGTTTCATTTCCTCTAAAGCAGTTAGTCTTTGCATATAATAAAAACGTTCTGCACATATTATATCTATAGGCAATATAATTTCTTGATCGTTATTTGAATATCGTTCTGTGTATGCTTGATAAGCTTTATGTGTAATAGTAGAAAGTGCAATGGTAGCGCCAATAGTTGCTATAACAGGGTTAATTATTGCGATATTACTTAAAAACAAACTAGAAGTACCCACAATAAGTGCTTCAGAGTTGTGCACACATAAACCATGTGGTGTTATACAAAAAGTATGACCTTCTACGGTGAGATAATAAAGTAATTCATTTTCATGAACCAATTCTGCGTGGGCAATTGAATAAATTTCATTGGTATAATTAAGCAACATATCGTTTGCTTTGATCTCTTGCGCTGTAACTAAAATATCTGGAAATTTGTAATAAAGTTGATCATATCCTGTATAAATAATAGTATCGTTTACAATAAGTTTTATATATTGATTTACACAATGCTTCGTAATGGCAATGATTTTTTTTTCTTTTTCATTGCGATCCATAACAATATCATTTTGCATAAGCTCTTTAATTGCTTTATATCCAAAAGGTGTTTGTACAAGTGTGTTAGCACAAAAACCATGCTGCTTAATAGCAGATTTAAAAGAAGACAATAATAATACAGGTTGTGCTTCAGTAATTATCTTTTCAGTAGGTTGGGTAATATTACATGAATAAAAAAGAATGGAAACCAAAAAACAATTGAATTTAACTAATTGCTTCATATACAAGCTTTCTCAATGATGGATTTTGGCATGTAACTTTTTGGATTATATTTTAATTTATTAAGGGCATTCTTGCAACAAGAAGGTAGAATATATAGGACATTATCATTTATCAGTAACAAATTTATTTATATTTTGCTTGACAATTATAACAAGATTTTTTACGATAAATTAACTATGAATATACAAAGAATTTTTTCTTTTCAACAATTCTCTTATCTTTTATCTTTATTTAAGCCCTAAGGGCTTATTATCTTGATGTAATTATTACTCTTTATTTTTTTATGTTTTTAATGACTTATTATTAATGGAATCTATTTTTTTAATAATTAAAATAGGATGTCTTATGGATGCTACGTGGGTTTCTTTATTGCCGCCGGTGGTGGTAATAATAGCGATGTTGTTTATGCATCGATTGAATGTTTCTTTAATGTTGGGCATTGTAACAGCAGCATTACTTGTTACGCATGGTTCTTTATCAATGGTAGTGATATTGCTTAAGGATCGTATTATTGAACATTTTTCTGACGTAAATAATATATATTTATATTTATTTCTTATTATAATTAGCTCTCTTATCACCTTGTTTACCATTACCGGTAGTGCTGCAGGTTGTGCTCGTATTATTGGGAGAAAAATGCGTACGCAGCGCAGTGTTGAGCTTGGAACAATTTTTCTTTCATTTTTATTAAGTATAGATGATTATTTAAGTATTTTGACGGTGGGATTTGTAATGCGACCTATTGCAGATAGGCTTGCAGTAGCGCGAACAAAGCTTGCATATATTGTTCGTGCATTGGCAGGGCCTTTGGTTATTATCATGCCAATATCAACATGGGCGGCAGCGATATTGGTGCAACTTGATAATGCAGGAGTTGCGCTTAATGCATCGAGTAAAATAATGGCAGATTCTTTTTATGTGTATATTAAAGTTATTCCATTTACGTTTTATTCAGTATTTGTGGTGATATCGGTATGCCTTGTGGTGATAACACGTATTGGATATGGTTTGATTGCGCGAGATGAAAAGAAGATGATTGGTGATAATGATTTATTCTTTGATGAATCAACCAAAGAGAATGATCATTCTTTGATAGAGTTATTGATGCCTATTATCATTTTACTTGGTGGTGCATTTATCGGTATGTTATATGCAGGTCAGCATAAAGTTTTTGGTGGCAGCAACTCGTTTATAGAGGCATTGAGAGAAAATGATAAAACTTTTTTAATTTTATTTTTATCAGGACTCGGCTCTTTGAGCGCAGGGTTGCTACTGTTTTCATATAAAAAAATGGTTTCAGTTACGCAGGTTCCTGCAATAATAATGACGGGGGCTCAATTAATGGTTTCTTCTATCATGATGGTTGCGTGTGCTTCTATTTTAGGTAGTTTTTTAAGACTTGATTTATATACCGGTGATTATGTTGCTTATTTACTTTGTGGGACTGCGCCCTTATCGTTGATTCCAGTACTTTTGTTTATTGTTTCATTGGCAATTACCTTAATGACTGGTTCTGCGTGGGGAACCTTTTCAATTTTAATTCCCATTATGACTCAAATGCTGATTACATTTTTACAACTCAAGACTCCCGTGATGCTTGATCAAATACCAATTTTATTTCCTAGTTTGGGAGCAGTCCTTTCTGGTGCGGTATGTGGTAATCATATTTCTCCATTTGCTGAAACAAATGTAATGACTGCGACGAGTATGGGAATAACGCCATTGGATCACGCAAAGACCCAATTTGGTTATGTGTTGCCGGTCATAATTGGCACCATTGTTGCATTCATTATTGCAGGATATGTTTGTCTGGTTAATTCATTATGGTTGAGTTTTATAGTGTCATGCAGTGTGGGATGCGGCTTAACTATATTTTTATTAATGGTTGGCAATCGATTGTTGCGGTGAAATTAGCTATTTTTTTAGGGTTTTATGAGGTTAAATAATGTGTTTTTATTGACCGGTTATTAAATATTAGTTAATTTAGAAGAAAGAGCCCCCCCTCTTTAAAAAAATAAAATACAAAAGATTTGTTCAATAAAGGTAATTGATATGAGTATGAATAAGACGTTTTATCCGCGTAAAGAAGATGTGGTGGCAGATTGGTGTCACATTGATGCTGAAGGTAAAGTTTTAGGTCGTTTAGCTACATTTGTTGCTGATAGACTGCGTGGTAAAGATAAGCCACATTATACCCCTCATACCGATTGTGGTGATTATGTAGTTATTACTAATGCAGAAAAAATTTTTCTTTCTGGTGATAAGTGGGAAGATAAAGAATATATCACCGTAAGTGGCTATATAGGTAACAAAAAAGAAACTTCTGCTAAAGATTTACATAAAAAGCATCCAACTCATTTGATTGAGTTGGCGGTTAAGCGTATGCTTCCTAAAAATAAGCTGAGCAGACAAATTATCAAAAAGTTGAAAGTATATGCGGGATCAGAGCATCCGCATGTCGCACAAAGTCCAAAAAAAGTTGAGTTAGAAATACAAAAACCTCGTGGTTAAGCAATAATAAAAATATATTTTGAATGACTATGAATTAAAAAGAGCACCTCGAGGTGCTCTTTTTAATAGGTAAAATTATATTTTAACGTATGTGCAATAATTTAAGGATTGAGTCGGTATACGGACTTATTATTCGATAAAGATCGTTCATGCTTAAATAAGCAAATAGAATCATAAACATGATCCAGGTAGCTATGTGGATATACTCGCGTATCCTGTGAGGAATAGGGCGACGAATTAATGCTTCTATTGAATAAAAAAGTATTTGACCGCCATCAAGTATTGGTAATGGAATAAGATTGAGTACGGCTAAATTTATGCTGATAATTGTTAAAAGTAATAAAAAGATTTGATAGCCAGCGGCAGCACCTTTAATTGACATAGAAATAATCATAATGGGTCCACCAATGTTATTAATGCCTTTTTTAGTAAATAGTTGAGAAAATCCTGAAAAAGTATTTTTGATCCAGGTGTTGCACATCGCTATACCTTTTACCATTGCGTCTTTAAATGGGTGAGAAGGGGTTGGGAGAAAATCAAATTCTACGCCTAAAGTTCCAATGGTTTGTGTTTCTATGGTTTTTGCGTCGATGATAACTGTTTTGGTAATTTTTTCGCCATTACGATCAATAACAATGACGGCTTCTTTTAAAGGATGTTGTTGGATAATGCTTTGAAGTTTTTGGATATTATTTTCTACGTGTTCTTCTTTAATGGAAATAACACGATCGCCAGGTAAAAAATCATATTTTTCTGCCGCGGATTCTGGTTGAATGGTAGAAATAATGGCGATAGGGATGAGTGGTGTTTTAGGGATTCCGACGGTAAATAAAAAAATCATTGTGCAATAGGCAAAGAATAGATTGAAAATGATGCCACCAAGCATGACACATAATTTTTGATAAAATGGTTTATGAGCAAAAGAGTCTTCATCGGTAGCAAATGCATCTTTTTGATCGCCTTGACCTACTTCTGCTGCACCAGCTATCTCAACGTAGCCACCGAAAGGAATGGCTGATAAGCAAAATTCAGTTTCACCGATTTTCTTTGTTAAAAGACGTGGCCCAAAACCAAGTGAAAAAGAGGGAACACGAATTTTAAATAGCTTAGCAAATAGGAAATGGCCGAGCTCATGAAAGCCGATTAAAAATCCCATGCCAAAAAATCCAAGCAGAATAAAAAAAAGTTGTTCTACATATGTTGTCAACTGAGTGAAAAGTGTACTAATCATATATTATTCCTGTGTGTGTAATTAAAAAATGAAAAATCTGTTTTTGCCTATTGTGCAAAAATAAGGTATCATTATTAATAATATAAGTCTATCGCCTATTGTCTAGATTTAGGATTTTAATTGAAATAAATTATGCTTTTCTGATGCGTGAAATAATTATTTTCTTGAAAAAATTCACAAAGAGGGTAAAATAGCAATTAGTCAACTTGAGTGCTTGAGGGAGCGCGTCGGATTAAAAGTTGCGATTATATAATAAAATTATTTTTTATAACGTGATAATATAAGGGTTTGTATACATGCCAACGATTAATCAATTATGTCGATTTGGTAGGAATAAAATAAAAGCGAAACCGAAGAGTCCTGCTCTGCGAAGAGGATTGTGGCTTAAAGGTCCTTTTGCTAAAGGGGTTTGTACTCGAGTCTTTACTACAACGCCTAAAAAACCAAACTCTGCGCTTCGAAAAGTTGCTCGTGTTAAGCTTTCTACAGGTATTGAAGTAACAGCGTACATTCCTGGTGAAGGGCATAACTTGCAAGAGCACTCTGTTGTTCTTGTTCGTGGTGGAAGGGTTAAAGATTTGCCTGGTGTGAAATATCATATTGTTCGTGGTGCGCTTGATTCTGCTGGTGTAGAAAAAAGAAAACAAAGTCGTTCCAGTTATGGTGCAAAGCGTCCAAAGACCAAATAAGGAATTAGAATATGCCAAGGCGTAGACAAGTTGAATTTATAAGAGATATCGGTGTTGATCCTCGATTTGGATCTCACATTGATACAAAAGCTTATTAATGTTGTTATGGAGCGTGGTAAAAAAAATTGCGCGCGAACTATTGTTTATGAAGCAATGGATTTGTTGATAAAAAAAACTAACGGTGATGAAAGAAAAGCGGTAGATCTATTCAATCAGAGCTTTTGATCAGGTAGCGCCGTTTATTGAGGTTCGTCCACGACGTGTTGGTGGTAGTGTGTATCAAATTCCTAGTGAAGTTAGTGAAAAGCGTAGACAAGCTCTTGCTTTGCGTTGGTTGTTTCAGCTGCAGCAGCTCGTTCTGATAAAACAATGGGGTTGCGTCTTGGGCGATGAGTTGCTGGATGCAAGCTGAGCTTAAAGGTGGAGCAGTAAAGAAAAAAATAGATGTTCAAGATGGCAGAAGCAAATCGTGCATTCTCTCATTATGCATGGTAAGTAAAGGATCATTATGTCAGTGAGACAATATCCATTAGATAAATATAGAAATATAGGTATTGCAGCTCATATTGATGCAGGTAAAACAACTGTTACTGAACGTATTTTGTTTTATACCGGTATTTCTCATAAAATTGGTGAAGTGCATGAAGGTGAAGCAACTATGGATTGGATGGAGCAGGAGCGTGAGCGTGGTATTACCATTACTTCAGCTGCAACAACATGCTTTTGGAAAGATCATCAAATAAATATTATTGATACTCCAGGTCACGTTGATTTTACCATAGAAGTTGGGCGTTCATTGCGTGTTCTTGATGGTGTAGTTGCAGTTTTTTGTGGTGTAGAAGGTGTGCAGCCGCAATCAGAAACTGTGTGGCGCAAGCAAATCGTTATAAAGTTCCGCGTATTATTTTTGTTAATAAGATTGATCGTATTGGTGCTGATTATTTCAAAGTTGTTAATGATATTAATGACAAAGCTTGGTGCAAATGCTGTTGCGATGCAAATGCCAGTTGGCGATGTCAGAAGATTTTATGGCAATTATTGATGTTTTAACTCGTAAAATGGCAACATTTAAAGGTGAAAATGGAGAGCGTTGTTAACATGGGTAGATGTTCCTGCATGAATATAAAGAACAAATTAGAAGAGCTTACATGCTAAAATTGTTGAAGCAGCGTGTGATTTTGATGATGCTTTGGCTGAAAAATTCTTAAATGGAGAAGAAATTACTATTGAAGAAATTAAAGCTGCTATTCGTAAAGGCGTTATTGAGCGTAAAGTTGTTCCTGCTTTTTGTGGTACTGCTTTTAAAAATAAAGGCGTGCAGCTTATTGCTTGATGCCGTTGTTGATTATTTGCCTTCTCCTCTTGATATTCCTCCAGTAGAAGGGACGAATACTGATACTGATGAAAAGAATTGCTATTACATCTGATCCCAAAGAACCATTTTATGCACTTGTTTTTAAAATTATGACAGATCCATTTGTTGGGGTTTTAAATTTTGTTCGTGTTTATTCTGGTGAGCTTAAAGTCTGGTTCGTATGTATATAATGTGCGAACTGGTACAAAAGAGCGCGTAAGTCGATTAGTGAAAATGCATGCAAATAAGCGAGAAGAAATTGACAGTGTAAGAGCTGGTGATATTGCTGCAGTTGTTGGCGTTAAAGATGCAATAACAGGTGATACGTTGTGTGATAGAAAAGCATCCAATATTATGCTTGAATAAATTGATATTCCAGCACCAGTTATTTCTACTTCTGTTGAGCCAAAGAGTAAAGCTGATTATGAAAAAATGACTCTTGCGTTGCGAAAAATGATGCAAGAAGATCCATCTTTTAGATTTTCTTATAATGAAGAAACTGGCCAGACAGTAATTTCAGGAATGGGTGAGTTGCATTTAGAAATTATTGTTGATCGTTTACGACGAGAGCATAAAGTTGAAGTTGTACAAGGTAAACTTCAAGTTGCTTATAAAGAAACATTCAAAAATCGGTTGAAGCTGAAGGTAAATATATTCAGCAGTCTGGTGGTCGTGGTCAATATGGTCACGTATGGATTAAAATGGAACCACTTGAGCGAGGTAAAGGTTATGAATTTGTAAATGAAGTTGTTGGTGGAACGATTCCAAGAGAATTTATTCCTGCGGTTGAAAAAGGCTTGAAGAGGCGCTGAATACTGGTGTACTGGGTGGTTATCCTGTTGTTGATATTAAGGTAACGTTATATGATGGTTCATATCATGATGTTGATTCTTCTGAAATAGCATTTAAAATTGCTGCTTCAATGGCGTTTAAAGCTGCTATGACAAAAGCGATCCCAGTATTACTTGAACCAATCATGAAGGTAGAGGTTGAAACACCAGAAGAATATATGGGTGATGTTATGGGTGATCTTAATTCTCGACGTGGAAGAATTTTGGGTATGGATGCAGAGTTGGATCAGCAAATTATTACGGCAGAAGTTGCCGCTTGGAGAGATGTTTGGTTATGCAACAATGTTGCGTTCTATGACCAAGGGTCGTGCAAGTTATACGATGGAATTTGAATGTTATCGAGAAGTTCCAAAAAACGTACAAGATGCAATAGTTGCAAAGAATAAGAAAGAATAATTTTTGTGTTAATCGTAGGAGTATAAACGATGGCAAAAGGTATATTTGAGCGTAAAAAGCCTCATGTAAATATTGGTACCATTGGTCACGTTGACCATGGTAAAACAACGTTAACCGCTGCAATTACACAGTTATTTAGCAAAAAAAGGTTATGCTGAAGCGCGTAGCATTTGATCAAATTGATAATGCTCCAGAAGAAAAAGCGCGTGGTATTACCATTGCTACTTCACACGTTGAATATGAAACAGATAAGCGTCACTATGCGCACGTTGACTGTCCTGGTCACGCTGACTATGTAAAAAACATGATCACTGGTGCAGCGCAAATGGATGGTGCTATTTTAGTTGTTTCAGCAGCAGATGGTGCGATGCCTCAAACTCGTGAACATATCGTTTTAGCAAAAAACGTTGGTGTTCCTGCCTTGTTGTTTTCTTGAATAAAGTTGACATGGTAGATGACCCAGAAATGGTCGACATGGTTGAAGAAGAAATTCGCGACTTACTTAAAAAATATGATTTCCCTGGAGATAAAATTCCGGTAATTCGTGGTTCAGCCTTAAAGCCTTGAATGGCGATACAGGTGAACTTGGTGAACAATCAATTCAAAAACTTGATGGATGCACTTGATACTTATATTCCAGAACCAGATCGTGAAATTGATAAGCCATTCTTAATGCCAGTTGAAGGTGTATTTTCAATTTCTGGTCGTGGTACTGTTGCAACTGGTCGAATTGAACGAGGAAAAGTTAAAGTTGGTGAAGAAGTTGAAATTGTTGGTTTTGGTGCTACAACTAAAGACAACCGTAACCGGCGTTGAAATGTTCAGAAAACTATTGAACGAAGGTCAAGCTGGTGATAACGTTGGTCTTACTTCTTCGTGGTACTAAAAAAGAAGATATTGAACGTGGTATGGTGCTTGCTAAACCAGGTAGCATTAACTCCTCATAAAAAATTTAAATGCAAAGTATATATTCTAGCTAAAGATGAAGGCGGACGTCATAGTCCATTCTTTAACTGGATATCGTCCTCAATTTTATTTCAGAACAACTGACGTAACTGGTATTGTTACATTGCCAGCAGGCCGTGAAATGGTAATGCCAGGTGATAACGTTGAGCTTACTGTTGAACTTGATTTCGCCAATAGCGATGGAAAAGGATCTACGTTTTGCAATTCGTGAAGGTGGAAGAACAGTTGGATCTGGTGTTGTAACTGAAATATTAGAATAAGTTTAGGTGATTGATGAAAAAACAAAAAATTCGATTTAACGTTAAAATCATACGATCATCAGTTATTAGATAAAGCGGTAAAGCAAATTGTTTTGACAGTAAAAAGAACAGGTTCTCAATTAATGGGACCTGTTCCTCTTCCTAATAAAAGACGTTGTTTTACAGTATTGCGATCGCCGCATATTGATAAGAAATCACGAGAACAATTTGAGTTAACAACCCATAGACGTATTCTAGATATTGTTGCTCCATCAGAGCAAACAATGGATGATCTTATGAAGCTCAATATTTCCTCTGGTGTTGATGTTGAAATTAAGTAAGAGGCATGAAATGGTAACAGGAATATGGGGTAAAAAAATTGGGATGACCCAAGTATTTGCTAATGATAAAGTGGTTCCTGTCACCGCAATTGACATTGCAAATTGGTATGTCACTAATATTAAAACAGAAGAGCGAGATGGTTACAATGCTTTACAAGTAGGTAGCGTAAAAAATCGTTTTAAGGTTGAAAAATATAATAAAGAATGGATTAAGAAACCAAATTGTTATTATAATTTTATTCGAGAAATTCCATTACAAGAAGCGTTAACTGAATTTGTTATTGGTAAGCCAGTTGATTTTTCACAATTAATAGCATTAGGTGAAAAAGTTGATGTGCGTAGCATGACAATAGGTAAATCGTTTGCTGGGTGTGGTAAAGCGCCATAGATTTGCGGTGCTCCCGGAAGTCATGGTTCTACAATGGGAAATCGTCCTGGCTCTATCGGTTCTTTAGTAAAAAGTGGTCATGTTATTAAAGGTAAAAGATTACCTGGTCATATGGGTTGCGATAATCAAATGATGAGAAATTTAGAAGTGGTTATGGTTGCAGCAGACACTAAAATGTTATTGGTAAAAGGTTCAATTCCTGGTAAATCAGGTTCATTGGTCTTTATACGAAAGCGTAGGTGAATAATGGCTAAAAACAATCAGATTGATAATAATTCATGAAATGAATAGATTGCATGCAGTTGCTGCACAAGAATTAGATTTTGATACCGCTACATTTACAAAAGCAACTCCAATTGCTTTTTCAACATGGTTCGTGTTTTAGCTACAAAATTGGCGACAAGGTACTGTTGCGTGTAAAGGTCGTTCAGATGTTGCTTTCACTAATCGAAAGCCATGGAAGCAAAAAGGAACTGGTCGTGCTCGTGCAGGTTCAGCGCGTTCTCCATTGTGGAGAGGTGGAGGTGTTATTTTTGGTCCGCAAGCTCGTATTCGTACGTTAAAAATATCAAAGAACGTGCGAACAAAAGTTATGTTAAGTATGCTTGCTAATTATCTTGATCAAAAACGCGTAATTTGTGCAGATTGGTCTTTATCTACAGAGCAACCAAAGACAGCATATGCTCAATGCTTGTTAATAATGTAGGGTTATTAAATAAAAAAATTGTTTTATTTGTAGCTCCGTATGATTTTGATATAGCATTATCATTTGCAAATATTCCAAATGTACGTCTTTTGTCATTTGATCAACCAAATGCCTATGATTTAGCAAATAGTGATTGCTGGTTATTTTTGAGAAAAGATTTTGATCATTTCAAAGGGATGGTTTCGCAATGGATTTAAATCTTAGTATTTATGATATTATTAAAGGACCAGTTGTTTCAGAGAAAGCAACGTTGCTTAATCAGAAATTGAAAAAGTTGGTTCTAACAGTACATCCACAAGCGAATAAAGCTGCAAATTAAAGAAGCTCTGCAACGTTGTTTAATGTTAAAGTGGAAAAAGTAAATACTTTGAATCGTGCAGGCAAACTTTAGAGTGCGACGTACGGTTTTTCAGGGTACAACAACAAAACGTGTTATAGTAACGTTAAAAGAAGGCTATACTATTGATCTTTTTGATCAGCCAGTAAAAGGCGTTTCTTCTCATGAAGAATAATAGTATTAATGTCTATTTTTTAAGTTTTTTTAATGAGAAAGATACGAGGCTCCAATGGCCATTATAAAAAGAAAGCCACGAAATTCTTCATTACGATTTCAGTCATTTTTAAGTTCTAAGTGACATTACAACAACCAAGCCACATGAAAGAATTAGTTGCTGGTTTACAAAAAAGGTCTGGTGGTCGCAATACGTATGGAAGAATAACAACTCGCCATCGTGGTGGCGGTGCTGAAAAAAAATATCGAATTATTGATTTTAAGCGTACTGATCGTAATGTTGTAGGTAAAGTATGTACCATTGAATACGATCCAAATCGCAATGTGCGTATGATGTTGGTTTCATATGCTAATGGTGCAAAAAAATATTTATTAAAGCCTGAAATTTGACAGTGGGCGATACTGTAATTGCGAGTGAAACGGCAGAAGCAAAAGTTGGCAATGCGTATGCCTCTTAAAAATATACCTGATGGATTTATGGTTCATAATGTTGAAATTACGTCCAGGTTCTGGTGGAAAATTTGCTCGTAGTGCTGGTGCTTCAGCGCAGATAGTTGGTAAAACGGATGGTTATGTAACCTTAAAAATGCCTTCAGGTGAAATTCGTATGGTGCTCGATGGATGTTGGGCAACAATTGGACAATTGGCAATGCTGATTTTAAAAATATTTCATGGGGTAAAGCGGGTCGTACAAGACACTTAGGATTTAGACCTTCTGTTCGTGGTATGGCTATGAACCCTGTTGATCATCCTCATGGTGGTGGTGAAGGTCGTTCAAAATCTGGTTCTCATCCAAGAACTCCGTGGGGTAAAGGATGTAAGGGTACGCGTACACGTAGAGTGCGTAAGTGAATCCAGTTGATTATAAAAAGAAGAAAACCATAAGGTTAACGAGGTAAGATATGGCAAGGTCTGCAAAGAAAGGCCCATACGTACAGGATTGTCTGGCTGAAAAGATTACGAAAATCAAAGAAAGTGGCAAACGGGAAACTATTAAAACGTGGTCCCGCAGAAGTATGATTATTCCTGAATTTGTTGGTATTAACTTTTGCGGTGCATAATGGAAAAAATTTATTTCTGTTTTTGTAACTGAAAATATGGTTGGACACTGTTTGGGTGAATTTTCTCCTACAAGAACATTTAGGTTGCATAGTGGGCAACGTAAAGCAGGTATGACCGCGTAAGTTAAAAGTTGTCACTTGTTAATCTTTACGATAGAATAAAAATAAGATTCAAACGGTAAAAATATATGAATCTTAAGTAATTAGTTGAGGTTTGCTGATGCAATTTAGCGCAAAAAATAGATTTTTATGTATTTCTCCTTTTAAACTACGTCCATTTGCTGATGTGGTTCGAGGTAAGAATGTGGAGTATGCAATTAAATGGCTTTCCACATGTAACAATTAAGCGATCAGTACCGATCAGAAAGCTGATTGAATCTGCTGCTGCCAATGCTAAAGATCTTCACAATATTGCTATGTCAGATTTGAAAATTGTTGATATACGTATTGATCGTGGTCCGATGCATAAAGTACTATAAGCCTGGGGCTATGGGGCGTTCAAATCCCTATCGACGGCGTTATAGTCAGCAAGTGTAATTTTGGAACCTCTTGCAAAGAAAGGGAATTAAGCGTGGGACAAAAGGTACATCCTATAGGATTTCGCTTAGGAATATATCGCGGTTGGGATGCTCGTTGGTTTGCTCAAGGCAAAAAATATGGTAAATTTCTTATAGAAGATATGAAAATAAGAAAATATCTTAAAGGTGTTCTTGAGAAAGCGGAGATATCTCGTGTTGAAATTGAAAAAGCAGCAGATAGTATCCGCATTATTATTTATTCTGGTCGTCCTGGACATGTGATTGGCAAGAAGGGTCAAGAAATTGAAGTTCTTCGCAATCAGCTTTCTACATTGTTAAAAAAACAAAATATTGAAATTTCAGTACAAGAAGTTGATAAACCAGAATTAGATGCTGTTTTAATAGCGCAAAATATTGCTACACAGCTTGAGCAAAGAGTGAGCTATAAGGGCTATGAAGCGTGCTGCACAAACGGTAATGCGTGGTGGACGCAAAAGGTATTAAAATTTGTTGTTCTGGCCGATTGCAAGGGGCAGAAATTGCTCGTAGAGAATGGACACGTGTTGGTTCTGTGCCTCTTCATACGTTGCGAGCTGATATAGATTATGGTTTTGCAGAAGCAAAAACAACATATGGTATGATTGGTGTTAAGGTCTGGGTTTGTAAGGGTGAATATCAACATATTCGATCTGATAATGTTTTTAAAATACGAGAATAACCATGTTAATGCCAAAAAAAATAAAATTTAGAAAAGTTCAAAAAGGGAAAATTGAGAGGTTTGTCAAAAGGTGCACGAACCGTTTTTTTTGGTGAATATGGTTTAGAAGCCGTTGAGCCAAGCAGGGTTTACGGCGCAGCAAATTGAAGCAATGCGTGTAACATTATCACGTTATTTGAAAAAAGTTGGTAAGTTCGTTTCTTCGTGTGTTTCCTGATAAGCCAGTTACCAAAAAGCCAGCTGAAACTCGAATGGGTAAAGGTAAAGGTAATCCAGAAATTTGGGTTGCTGTGGTGAAACGAGGTCGTATTGTTTGTGAGGTTTCTGGTGTAGATGAAGCTTTAGCAAGAAAAGTTTTAAAATTGGCCGCATACAAACTTCCAATGAAGACGACGTGTAGTTAAAAAAGGTCACGAATTAAAGAATGGCCATCCTTTAGTTGCTCATTAATAATTATGAAGATTGATTTTATGGAACAAATGAGATTTATTCAAAGAATTCAGCAGTTATCCGCTGAAGATTTACAAAAAAAATTAGATGGTACGAGGCGAGATTTTTTGGTTTACGTGTTAACTCTAAAACGACTCAGGTTAAAGATTATTCTCAATACAAGAAGCTTAGAAAACAAATTGCACGTATTTTAACGTTATGCGGTTAAAAGAAATGGAATCGCAATCTGTGGTGGTTGGAAAATAATAAATGGGGCGTATATGGCAACAGTAAAGATTGAAACAATAAAACAGCTTTTCGAAGGTAAGGTTGTTTCTGATAAAATGGATAAAACTATTGTTGTTGAAACAGAGCAGACATATATTCATCCTAAATTTCGTAAGATTTTGAGAAAAACAAAGTCTTATAAAGTGCATGATGAGGAAAATGCAGCTAAAATAGGCGATATTGTACGATTTTATCAATGTCGTCCATTAGCAAAAACAAAATATATGTATCTTGCGAGTATTGTAACAAATAGTAAATCTTAAACGTAAGAGGTATTTTGATATGGTTCAAAAAGAATCGTATCTTGAGGTAGCTGATAATTCGGGCGCAAAGGCGTTACAGTGTATTCATATAATTGGTAGCACTCGTAAGCGTTATGCTTATTTGGGTGATAGAATTAAATGTGCAGTAAAAAAAGCTATTCCAGGTGGTATGGTAAAAAAAGGTGATGTTGTTGAAGCGGTAATTGTACGAACAAAAAAGAGTTTCGTCGTGCGGATGGCAGCTATATTCGTTTTAGTGAAAATGCTGCTGTTATTTTAAAGCAGGGTGAAATAATTGGAACACGAATTTTTGGGCCAATTGCTCGTGAATTAAGAACACGTGGATATACTAAAATTTCATCATTAGCTCCAGAAGTTTTGTAATAAAGGTATCATCCATGATAGCACGCATTAGAAAAAATGACATTGTATATGTCTTATCGGGAAAAAATAAAGGAAAGCAAGGAGCTGTAATTGCAATTTTGCCTAAAAAAGGTAAAGTTAGAATTAAAGATGTTGCTATTGCTACGCATCATGTAAAGCCTCGTCGAGCAGGTGAGCCAGGTGGCATTCGTAAAGAAGAAAGTTTTATTGACATTTCGCATGTTATGCCGGTTTGTTCTTCATGTAAAAAGCCATCGCGTGTTAATGCAAAGCAATTGGACACGGGAAAAAGTGCACGAGTATGCAATCGGTGTAAGGAAATTTTTTAGAAAAACTAGTGGAATGTGAATTATGAACAGATCACGATTATCGGTAAAATATAATAATGAAATTCGTCCTATGTTGCAGGAGCAACTTGGGGTGAAAAATATTATGATGGTTCCAAAACTTTTAAAAATTGTTTTAAATGTTGGGGTTAAGGATGCAGTTTCTGATTCAAAGGCGCTTCAGGCAGCAATGGAAGTTTTAGCAAAGATATCAGGACAGCAATGTGTTAAGCGTTTGGCTCGTAAATCTATAGCAGGATTTAAACTTCGTGAAGGTATGCCGATTGGCGCGATGGTAACATTGCGAGGGACAATGATGTATGAGTTTTTAGATCGCTTTATTTCTTTAGCGTTGCCAAAAGTTCGAGATTTTCAAGGTCTTGCAACTACATTAGATGGTCGAGGTAATTATAATATTGGTATAAAAGACTGGACTGTTTTTCCTGAAATTGATTTTGACTTTAGTAAAAAAGTGCATGGTATGAATATTACCATTCAAACGTCTGCGCGTAAAGATGAGCATGGGTTGGCATTATTACAGGCGTTTAGTATTCCATTTAAAAAATTAAAAAATTAACTGCATTGACTGGAGATTGAGATGGCCAGAAAGGCATTGATTGAAAAAACAAATAAAACACCAAAATTTGCAGTAAGAGCATATAATCGTTGTGAATTATGTGGTCGTGCGCGTGCATATTTTAGGTTATTTAGAATGTGTCGTATGTGTTTTAGAAAAAATGCGCTTGAAGGATTGCTTCCAGGCGTCAAAAAAACAAGTTGGTAAAGGGATACAGAATGTCAGTTGATTCGATTGCTGATTTTATAACAATTATCCGAAATGGTGTAATGGTTTCTAAGCCTTTTGTTATCGCTCGATATTCAAAAATGTGCTATTCTATTGCGCAAATTTTGAAGAATGAAGGATTTATTCATGATTTTGTTATTGTGAATACAGATTCAGATGTAAAAAAAATGCTTAAGATTGTGTTGAAGTATGTTGATGGCGAAGCTGTCATTCATGAAATTCAACGAATAAGTAAGCCGGGTCGTCGTGTTTACGCGGGCAGCAAACAGATTAAGCCGGTTATTGGACAACTTGGTGTATCAATATTAACAACAAGTCGTGGAGTTATTGCTAACCAAAAAGCCAAACAGCTTTCTGTGGGTGGTGAAGTAATTTGTACGGTTTGGTAAAGGACGCGCAAATGTCAAAAATTGGTAGAAAGCCGATAAAAATTGATGGAGTTCACGTAGATATCAAGGGGCAGGAGGTTCATTATAAAGGACCAAAAGCGTCGGGAATTCATTTGGTGTCTCCAGAGTTGAATGTGCATATTAAAGATGGCAATTTATATGTAACTGCTGCACAAGATATAAACAAATTGGGACAAAAACAGGTACGCAATGTGCATCGTGTTTGGGGTCTTAATCGTGCATTGTTAGCAAATGAATTGAGTGGGGCAGCACACGAATTTGAGAAAATGCTTGAAATAAATGGCTTGGGATACAAGGCGGTGCTTGCAGATAAAAAAATTATTTTTACGCTTGGTTATAGCCATAAGATTGAAAAAGAGATTCCTGTTGGAGTAGCAATTGAGATTGATAGGTCAGGTCAAAAAATAAAAGTAAAATCTTTTGATAAATTTCTTGCAGGTGATTTCTGTAGAGTCATAAAAGCACTACGTGAGCCAGAGCCATATAAAGGTAAAGGTATAAAACTTCAAACAGAAGTTCTTTTTCGTAAATCTGCTGGTAAAGGCAAGAAGTAAAGAGTGTTAGGATTGGATCATAGGAAATTAAATGGCTACAAGTAAAAAAGATCGAATTACAGCGGCGCGTAGAATATTGCGTGTGCGGGCAAAAGTGAAACGGTATGGGATGCCACCGCGTGTCTCTGTGTTTAGAAGTTTAAATCATATATATGCACAGATTATTGATGATATGCACCATCATACTGTCGCTTCGTGCTCTTCGCTTGAACTGCCTGATTTAAAGGGAGATAAAAGTGCTATTGCTCATGCGGTAGGTGTTGAGCTTGCAAAACGGGCAAAAGAAAAAGGTGTTGATGCAATTGTTTTTGACAGAGGTCGCTTTAAATTTCATGGTAGAGTGAAAGCTCTCGCTGACGGATTGCGTGAAGGTACGTTGAAGTTTTAGATATAGTAAGCAGGAAATTAAAGTATGGCAATGAATAGAGAAAAAGAATTATATAGAGAAGACAGCAAAGATAAAAAAGAGTTGGCCTTTGTTGATCATGTGGTAAGTTTACGTCGTGTTACCAAGGTGACCAAAGGTGGAAAACGTTTTTCTTTTGCTGCTTTTGTTATTTCTGGCGATAAGCAAGGAAAAGTTGGTCTTGGGTTGGGCAAAAGCCGTGAAGTTTCTATGGCAATTGCTAAGGCGACAAATAGAGCTCGTAAAAGAATGATTGAAGTTGCTCGACGAGGTTCAACGGTTCCGTATGAAGCCCTTGGTAAGCATGGCGCAAGCAGCGTATTGGTTCGTCCTGCATCTAAAGGAACGGGAAATATTGCTGGTGGTGCGGTACGTGCTATAATGGATGCGGCTGGAGTTGAAGATGTTCTCACTAAGTCTTTGGGTTCTAGTAATGGTATTAACGTAGCGAAAGCAACAATGAATGCTTTATCGAAGTTGCGTACCGTAGAACGCTTAGGGATGTTACGTGGAAAAACAGTTCAAGAAATGGTCAAAGGATCGTAATGTTTAGCTTAGATAATTTACAGTCATCAGGAAAAAAAAGAAAAAGAGTGGGACGCGGTGGAGCACGTGGTGGAACATCTGGTCGTGGCCATAAAGGACAAAATGCTCGTTCAGGTGGTCCAAAAGGGCGTGGTTTTGAAGGTGGACAAACTCCTTTACAGCGCCGTTTGCCAAAACGTGGATTTACTAATGCGCGTTTTTCTAAAGAGGTTTCTTTGGTAAATTTAAGTAGTCTTGAGCGTGTGTTTGTTGATGGTGAAGAAGTCAATGCTCAGGTGCTTGCTTTAAAAGGTCTTATTAAGCCTAAAAAAAGTGAACAGTGTGACGTAAAAAAAGGAACTATTGTTAAGATTTTGGGCGATGGTGAATTAACGAAAAAGCTTATTGTTTCAGCCTATTCATTTAGTGCTAATGCAATAAAAGCAATAGAAAAAGTTGGTGGTAAGGCACTTATAATAAAGGAGTTGTAAGCAGTGGTGCTCCTCAGAAATTTTCTTAATATGTTTAATATTCCTGAGTTACGTAAAAAAATTCTTTTTACATTAGGAGTTTTGGTAATTTATCGATTGGGTAATCATATCCCAGTTATTGGTGTAGATATCGATAAGCTTCAAGAAATGATGAATCAAGGTACGGGATTAAGTGGAATTTTTTCCTATTTAGATCTTTTTTCTGGGGGAAGCTTACGGCAATGTACTTTATTTGCTCTTGGTATTAGCCCGTATATTACCGCTTCTATTATGATGCAATTCTTAAGCCTTTCAATTCCTACTTTGGAGCAATTAGCAAAAGAGGGAGAATATGGTCGGAAAATTATTAATCAATACACGCGATATTTGGCAGTTATCGTTGGTATAGTCCAAAGTACAGGATTTGTTTTCTTGCTTGAGCGATATGGTTTAGTTATTGATCCATGGTTTGGCTCACGCGTACTTTTTGTTTTTTCGCTTACTGTTGGTACCATGTTTGTGATGTGGCTTGGAGAGCAAATATCGCTTTTTGGTATCGGAAATGGAACGTCAATGATTATCTTTGCGGGTATTGTTGCTCGTTTCCCTGAAGATATTATTAAGGTTTTGGGTGCTATTCAGGAAGGTTATTTAGACCCTATTGTTGGTAGTTTTTTATTTGTTATTGCTATAGCTATCGCGGCAGCTATCGTTTTTCTTGAAAAAGGGGATCGTAAAATTTCAGTACAATATTCACGAAGAATTGTGAGTGGTAAAGTGTATGGTGGTCAAAGCACTTATATTCCTTTTAAAATTAATCCTGCAGGTGTAATGCCAGTGATTCTTGCAAACGCTATGTTAAATATTCCAATGTTTTCATTGACGTTGCTTGCTGGACGTTGGGCATTTTTTAAAACAGCATCGGAAAGTTTAGCAGCAGGTGGCGTTCTTCATGGACTTTTAGATTTTGTTCTTATTATTTGTTTTTCATTTTTTTATACAGCATTAGTTTTTAATCCAGATGAATTGGCAGATAATATTAAAAAAGGCGGAGGATTTATTCCTGGTGTTCGTCCAGGAAAACAGACCGCTGATTTTTTTAGTTATGTGTTAACCCGTATTGGCTTAGTTGGCGCACTATATCTTGCTGCTTTGGCATTAATACCAACTATTATTCATTGGGCTCTTGCTATGCCATTTTATTTATCAGGTATTTTAAGTGGTACTGCATTGTTGATTGTTGTTGGTGTAGCAAATGAAACGGCAGCTCAGATTGAATCGTATTTAATTGAACATCGTTATGAGGGATTTTTACTTTCAGGACGGTTAAAGGGTAGGGGCGGACGTTGAATTTATCCAAAGATGTATTAATATTTATTGGACCTCCTGGTGCCGGTAAGGGGTCTCTTTCTAATTTATGCGTGAAGCATTTTGGATGGATACAGATTTCTACCGGTAATTTGTGTAGAAAACACATTGCTGAACAAACAAAAATAGGCAAAGAAATAGATTTAATTATCAAATCTGGTAAATTAATTAATGATGATCTTATTTCTTGTATGGTTTTTGAATGGTTTGCTGAAAATGTGAATAAAGCATCAGGCATTATTTTTGATGGTTACCCAAGAACTGTTGCTCAGGCGGAAGCATTTGATCGTATGTTACAAACAATGTTTCCTACAGTACAAGTAAAAGTTGTTCTATTTAGATTGTCTGACGATATAGTTGTTAATCGATTATGTTCTCGCTATATATGTCAAAATAAAGAATGCCAGGCTATTTATTCGCTTTCACCTCATTTAGGCCTTGCATCAATTGAAACGGTTCTTTGTGATCTTTGTTCAGGGCCTCTTGGGCGCAGAGAAGATGATAATGAAGAGGCTGTGCGTAGGCGTCTTGATATTTATCATCGTCATGAGGATCAGCTGATAAATTTTTACCGTACCAATGGTAGTAGAATAATTGAGCTAGATGCATCAAAGCAGTTGCGTGAAGTTTTTGATGATTTTGTACACATTATAGGTGAATGAACGTAAAAGAATATGATTCATATAAAAAATAAACTTTCGATTAAAAAAATGGCCCATGCAGGGTCATTGCTGTCTGAGATTTTTTCTGTAATAGAACAAGAAATTCGACCAGGGATTTCTACGGCAGAAATTGATGCATCAATTGAGCGCCAATTATATAAGCAAGGTTTAGTTTCAAGTGTTAAGGGATATATGGGATATCGGCACGTGAGCTGTATTTCTCTTAATGATGAAGTTGTTCATGGTGTACCTCAATCTAATCGATTTGTGCAGCTGGGTGATTTAGTTAAAATTGATGTATGTGCTTCGTGGAAAGGTTATTGTGCAGATATGGCACGAAGTTTTTTTGTTGGTCAGCCGTCTGAACAATCAAAAAAATTAGTTGATGTTGCTCAGCAAGCATTAAAGGCCGGTATTGCAAAAGCGCGTGTGGGCAATAGACTTTCTGATATTTCTGCGGCGATACAAGAAGAAGTTGAGAAATATGGATTTGGTGTTGTACGTGACTTTGCGGGACATGGTATTGGCAAGAATATGCATGAAGATCCTGAAATACTTAATTACGGAAAGCCTGGCAAGGGCCTCTTTTACGTGAGGGTATGACATTTGCCATTGAGCCAATGATTACAGCGGGAAAGTATCAGGTGTATGTTGCTGACGATGGGTGGACAGTTAAAACGGTTGATCATAGTTTTGCTGCGCATGTAGAAGATACTATTGCCGTTACGAGTACAGGCCCAATAATTTTGACAGTCAAAAATTTTGAACAGCAAAGCAATGCGAGTATTTCATGAAGCAAAAAGAAGAAGTAATAGGGTTGATGGAGTCGTAAAGGAAACATTGCCTAACGCAATGTTTCGTGTAGAAATTGAAGGTGGACATATTGTTTTGGGACATGTGTCAGGTAAAATGCGAATGCATTATATTCGTATTTTGCCAGGTGATAGGGTTGCGTTAGAATTGTCTCCGTACGATTTGACACGGGGAAGAATTGTATTGCGATACAAGGATTAGGCAGGAGTTATCATGAAAGTTCGAACATCAGTAAAAAAATTTGTAACGAATGTCGTATTATTAAGCGTAAGGGTGTTGTTCGCGTGATTTGCAATAAAAGCCCTAAGCATAAGCAACGACAAGGTTAATAAGGGATAAGAAATTATGGCCAGAATTGAAGGTGTAAATTTACCAGCGAATAAACGAATAGAATATGGTCTACCGTATATTTATGGAATTGGGCTTGCAAATTCGCAAGATATTTTGCGTAAGATCGGTATTAATTTTGACAAACGGGTGAAAGATTTAACCGATGCTGAAATTGCGGCAATTCAGAAAGAAATTACCGATCATTACGTAGTAGAAGGTGAGTTGCGCAAAGAGATTACATTGAATATTAAGCGTTTACAGGAAATTGGTTCATATAGAGGATTGCGTCATAAACGTGGATTACCAGTTCGTGGTCAACGTACAAAAACAAATGCGCGCACGCGTAAAGGTCCAAAGAAAAACCCAATAGCACTTAAACGTAAAGTAACTAAGAAATAATAACGTAATAAGGGTTTTGATTACATGGCTTACAAGAAAAAACCAAAAAAAGCAAAGCAAAGAATAGCATCTGCTATTGCACACGTTAAATCAACATTTAATAATACCATTGTTTCCATTACAACAATGGATGGTGATGTGCTTTTTTGTTCAAGCGCAGGTCGCTTAGGATTTAAGGGTGCTCGTAAAGGTACTCCTTTTGCTGCATCACAAATAGCATCTACGTTAGCAAAAGAAATGCAGACTGTTGGTGTTAATAATGTTGAAGTGAATATGCAAGGCCCAGGTTCTGGAAGGGATTCTGTGGTTCGGGCATTTCAATCTGCAGGCTTGACTGTTTCTGTGTTGCGTGATGTTACCCCATTACCACATAATGGCTGCCGAGCTCCTAAAAAACGACGTGTATAAAAAATGAAAAATTTTATTAGTGAGATAAGGATGCCATGGCAGTTGTAAGAGAAGAATCAACCGAAAAACAGCAACAAAAAGCTCCACGGAGAAAGCTTTCTGAATATGGAAAGCAGTTGCAGGAGAAACAAAAAGTTAAAGAAATGTATGGATTGCGCGAACGCCAATTCAAACGTTTCTTTTCGATAGCAAGTAAACAGCGTGAGGGTGGTCCTGGTGAAAACTTGCTTTACTTACTTGAGCGAAGATTAGATAATGTTGTGTATAGATTAAAAATGGCAACAACGCGCACACAAGCACGTCAAGTTATTACTCATGGGCATGTTTTGGTAAATGGAAAGAAGGTTTATTCTCCTTCCTTTTTAGTATCGCCTAAGGATGTTGTTTCACTTTCTCAACGTGTAGAAAAAATGGAAACATTTTTAAAAGAGGTTATTGATAAAAGAATGAAAATGGGAATTAAAGTTCCTGAATGGTTGGAACTTGATAAAAGGGAAAGAGTTGGGCGAGTTCTTCGTGTTCCTGTTCGTGCTGATATCCAAACACCAATTGAAGAACATTTGATTGTAGAATTGTATTCGAAGTAATAGATAATTGATAGTCCAGGCAGGCAGGAGGTTAAATGGCTAAGAATAGGGAATATAAACCACTTATCATTCCACAGTTGAAATGGGAAAAAGAGACGCTAAGTGAAACTTAGGGCGAATTAGTAGCTCAACCACTTGAACCAGGTTTTGGAATAACGATTGGAAATTCGTTACGAAGAATTTTGCTTAGTGGTATAGAAGGATCTGCAGTAACATCCGTCATCATAAAGGGTGTTAATAATGAATTTTCAGCAATTTCTGGTGTTGTTGAAGATGCTATGCAGGTTATTTTAAATATAAAAAATATTGTCATTCGCAATAAAGAAGGTAAATCTGGAAAAATGCGTTTGACGAAAAAAGGTGAATCTGAAGTGACCGTTGCAGATATTGTTGCAGATGAACATCTTGAATTGATTAATAAAGATTATGTAATAGCGCATGTTGCATTTGACGGTGAGCTTGATATTGAATTCTTTGTTGAATCTGGACGTGGATATCAGCAGGCACAATGGCCAGTAGATAAACCATATCAAGAAGATGGTCGCATTTATTTAGATGCAATGTTTTCGCCAATACGTAAAGTAACGTTTGATGTTGAAAAAACACGTGTTGGTGAAGATATTGATTATGATAAGCTTATTTTGCGCATACAAACTAATGGATCTGAGAATCCTGTTGATGTGTTACATTATGCTGTTTCAGTCATTCGTACACAGTTAGAACATTTTTTGGAAAGTGCTGAAATTCCATTTAATGAAATTTCTCAAGTTCCTGAAGAAAAAGTAGAAAGAACGCCATTAAAAACAAATGATTCAATGCTTAAAGGTGTTCCGGTAGATTTATTATTAAAACCTATTGAAGAACTTGAACTTTCAGTACGTGCGCATAATTGTTTGATTAATGCTGGTATTAATCGTGTCATTGATCTTATTAATTTCACTGAAGATGATGCGCTTAAAATTAAAAATTTTGGTCGTAAATCATTGAATGAAGTTAAAGAAAGTATGAAAGCATTTGGGCTTTCTTTTGGTATGAATATCAATGAAGAAAATGTTAAGAAAATCTTAGGTCAGGGATAAATAATATCCACTGTTTTAAGTAAGGTTCAAGAAAATGGTACATCAAAATGGTCGAAAAAAATTAAATCTGAAGGCGCCTCATAGAAGAGCGATGCTTCGTAATCAAGCAATTCATTTGATTAATTATGGGCATTTGGTTTCTACTAAAGCGCGAGTGAAAGAAACAAGACGTCTTGTTGAACGTGTGGTGACTATTGCACGTACTGGTAATACATTTAATGCTCGTCGTCGCGTACAGGCATTATTACCCTATGACGTTGACGCTGTTATTAAGCTTTTTAAAGACATTGCGCCTCAATATGTTACGCGTCCTGGGGGATATACTCGTATAATTCCTCTTGGTAAACGTATGAGTGATACCGCAACTGTTGCCCGTCTTGAATGGGTTAAGTAAATTATATGCCAAAAAAAGTATCTATTTCTTTAGATGCAACAATTGAGCACATAAAAGCTGTTCTTGAAGAATTACGCCCCGCCATCCTACAAGATGGTGGGGATATTCATTTTGTACGTTTTGAAAACGGTACTGTTTTCGTTAAATTACACGGCGCTTGCGTGAGTTGTCCTATCTCGTTTATTACGCTTAAAATGGGTCTTGAAGCACAGCTTAAAGAACGTGTTCCTGGCGTTAAATCTGTTGTTTCTGTTGATGATGAGTAAATGTAAGTTAGATCTTAGAAGATAGTAGGTAAAGCGTTAATAAATGTTAATCATTAAAAGAATTACTATTTTTTTCCAACATATATTTGTCCGCTAGTATAAAAGGGGCAGTAGAAATATGGAAAATCCATTTATAGTTACGATATCTATTACATCAGCCGTTCTGCTAAAGAATGTGCTTAATAAGGGATGTTCATACAATGTTCTGGAAATTGAATGTATTTTATTGGAAACAAGCTTAGCAATAAGTGGAATCACTACAGAAAAAGCGGTTGCTTTTCCTATAGTACTTAATGCATAAGATGCTTTGGGGTTGTAGTCACCGAGCATTCCTTTTGCGGTAAAGGATCCCAAAGAAAGCCATCCAATTAAAACAGGAAATATTAAAGTTTTATCATTTCGCGGATTATAAAGCTTATATCCAATTTCAGGAGTGTATGCTTGAACAAATTTTTCACTTTCTTCATTAATTTTACGAATAATTTCTGCTTTTTTTTCTTGAGTTGAAGAAATTGTTTCTTCTTTAGTTGAACCATTTATATTGAAAATAATCATTGCAATGAATATAAAAAACGGTATTTTTATAAAATCAAAAAAATAATTATATATATTCATAGTTTCTCTATAACTTTATTATATGATATAAAATATTTCTATTTTAAATATAAAAAATTATTTAGTTTTTTTACAAGAGTTTTATTTATTAATATAAGATTTATAATTAGTGTTAATATTGAAAAATTTTTTAATTATATGAGATCTTGTGTTTTTGTTTTTATTTTTAGTATATTCAAATAGAAAACAATATTTGATAGGGATATTTAATTGGAGTAGTTGTTATGAAGACAAATAAAATTAATAAGATTTTTATACTTGTTGCGCTGAGTATTATAGTATTTGCGGGAGCAACATTTGAAGTACATGCATTTAATTGGAGAGATTATGTGCCAAATGTGTCAGCATGGCCTACTAATTTTTTTAATACATTAGCGGATTATAAAAGTAGATTTTTGGCCTTCTTGTTGGATAGAAAAGCGAAGCTTGAAGCAGAATTTTTAGTAGAAGATAAAGGGAAAATTATTGGTTCAAAAAACTATAGTGAACTCCTTGATAGAATGGAGTACTTTAAAGAAGATAAAAATCGTAGAGAAATCTGTGTATTTATCCAAAAATTTGTAGAAAATTATTTAAAAGCATCTGATCAAGAAAAAATTCTTGTAAAAGATGAGTATATAGTTTTTAATAATAGACTAAAAAAGCTTAGAGATAATGATGTTTCTTGGTTTGAAATAGTTGGTTTAAATAATATTGAGTATGAACAAGCAACTAAAAATTCGATAGATGTTTGGGATGCTTGGGCTTCATTGCAAAAATTTAAAAAGTTTAATTCTCAATGGGCAAAAGATAAAAGCTTAGATGAGGCAATTAGTATGCTAGAAAAGAAGATTGTATAAGTATTATATGATAGTTATCCTTGTTCAATAACGTTTACTTCGCTTCCTTGTACACCTTTTTCAATAACAAATTGTACGGGAAACTGATCTTTCATGGCAGGTAAATGTGATACGATGATAATTTTTGAAAAGTCATCTTGAATTTTATGTAAAGCATCCATAATATGGCCAAGTCCTTCTTCGTCTTGTGAGCCAAATCCTTCATCGATGATAAGTGTTTGTAATGCAGTGCCGGCACGGCGTGCAAGTAGTTTTGAAATTGCTATGCGCAGTGCAAAATCAATGCGGAAAGCCTCTCCTCCAGAAAACATTTCGTACGGCCTTATACCAACTTGATCAGAAATTTTAATATCCAATGTTTCTTTGGTGCCTCCCTTTTTTAAATCACGTAATGATTCAATAAATATTTGTGCTTGATTGTTAGTTAAGCGAGATAATATATAATTTGCTTCTTGTTCAATTTCTGGAATTGCATCTTCAATAAGAAGTGCTTGAATGCCATCTTTTCCGGTTGCTGTGGCAATTGCAGAATAATCATCCATAAGAGTATCCAGTGCGATAATGTGCACACGTTCTTGTTCAAATTCTTTTTTTATTTGCGCGAGGTGTTTATGTTGATTTTCTATGCTTCCCTTGGTATGCAATAAAATTTCTTTATTCGTTTGGACTTGTGTTTGTTGATATTCAAGATATTTTTCATTTTCTTGAAGTTTTTGTAATTGTGTTGTTAAATCGCCCAGTTCTGTTTGTTGCCGCTGTATGGTGACTACTTCAACATTAATATTTTTGCAGCTTATACAGAGTTTTTTGATATCATTTTTACGATTTTCTTGTTGAGCAACATCTTTTTGCACTATTTCATATTCAGAAAGTTGCTGTTCTATTAATTTGAGCTTTTGTTGTGCTTCTTTATACGAGTGTTCATTATAGGGATGTTTTTTGAGCGTATCTTGCAAAAAAATTTTGTGTTGTAATAATGCGGTGTGTTGTGTGTTATGTATTAATTCATTGTTGTTTTGCAGCAGTGTTATTTGTTGTTGTTTGGTGGTAATTATATGATTATGTGTAGCAATTTCAGTGTGCAATTGTGTAGTAATGTTGGTGATTTGAGTAATCTGTTGTTCTAGTTTTGTGTGTGTAGCAGTGAGTTCTTCGATTTTTGTGATGTATGTTGTGCTGCGTTGTATAAGTTCTTTTTTGTGTGTTAATTGTTCGTGTTGTTTAATTAATATCTCTTTTAATGCGGGAATAATGCGTTTAAGACGACGTAGACGATGTGTTAAAAATGATTCCTGCTTGTCAAAATTTTGTTTTAAAAATCGTCGGCGGGCAGCAGATAAATTTTGTTCGCACAAAGGGCAACTAGAATCATTCTCATGTACTAATTTTTTTTTATTGCATAAACTGTTTAATTCATTATTGATCCAATTGCCAAGAGAAACAAAGCCGTGATATGCAGCTTTTCGTTTTTCAAGATGAGTTTCTATATAAGTAACTTCATTAGTATTAATTGATATGCGTGCGAGTTCAGTGTGATGTGTTGTCATAAGTAGAACCATATCATTTTTTTCAGTAGTGTGTTGTTTGATCTGTTCTTCATGCGTTGTAATTAATTTTTCTCGATTTTTTTGCTCTACGAGTAATCGTTCCAACTCAAGAAGCAATACATGATTTTTTTTTGTTTGTTCATCTTTGTGCTGCTGCTCAATAGCATTGATTTGTTGGGCAATATTAAGAACTGTTTCTTTGTGCTCAAGGTTTTGTTGAAATAGTTTTTGATGGTGAGCAATGGCGCTAATTATTTGATTTTTTTCTTGCTCAAGTTGGTAGATGCTATGCAATGATTGCTTTTTTTTGTTAGTTGCACGCCATTGCATTAAAATTTCTCGTAACTGTCTTTGTTGCGTTTTTTTATTGAGGGTTAGTTGTTCGAGGTGAAAGGAAAGATTATGATACTTTTTTTGCTGGTCATTGTATAGAGCGCGATTATGCAGATGTGTTGTGTTTTCATTGATTAATTGTTGTTCTTGTTGGGTAATTTGCGTGAGGTTTTGATTAAGCGTAGCGAGTTGGGTATCAAGCGCTTCTTGCTGGGTAAGTTCTTGCTGACGTTTGTCTTGGAGTGTTGTGAGCATAGTTTTTTTGGTGTGAGCTGTTTTTATTTTTTCGAGCGCGCATTTGCGAATAACTTCATATTGATCAAGACCTAAAATTGTTGCTAAGATTTGTTTGCGATCTTTAGGTGATTTTTTTGAAAATTCATTGGAGCTTCCTTGACGTAAAAATGCTGAATTAGAAAATGAGTCAAAATCAAGACGTAATGTTTGTTCAATTTTTTCTTGTGTAGTACGAATTGTTTTATCAGTAAGAGGAATAAAGGTATCAGTTTCGGTATCAATCATGCCAAATTCAAGAACGGCGATCGGTTTGCCGTATGTTTCCATATATTCACGACGAATTCTATATGATTTTCCATTAAATTCAAAATCAAAAACGACGAGCATTTGTGTTTGACCAAGACGTAATAAACCTTGATCAGCTTTTGTTGTTCCTGATACTTTACGTGCTTGACCCCACAAAGCCCATGTCATTGCATCTAATAAAGCTGATTTGCCATGACCGTTTTTGCCCGAAAGACAAATAAGATTGTAGGGCACAAAGTTAATTGTTTGTACAATCGGTCCATAGCTTAAAAAGTTTTTAATTTGAATTTTTTGAGGAATCATGTTTTTTCCTTTATTCTGATTATGTGGCTTTAGTGTATCAGGAGTAATGTGTATTTGATAGAAGTAAAAAGTTATAGATGGTTGTTATCGTAATGAATAAAATATTTATTTACCATGGTTTAATGGTAACATGAGCTAGTATTATAATGGGTTTATGTTATAAATTTACGTACGTACATTCGATTGTGTAAAAGAGAGGTTTAGCTGATGTATATATTAATTTTGCGTAATTTAATTTTTGTATCCATATCGTATATATTATTTTTATCTTCATTTTTATACGGGATGGATAATATATATGATTTTGCATTTAAACAAGTAATTATACCTAATACTATTTCTTATGATATTTATACTATTCATCGTACATTGGCAGTGCTGAATTCTGAGTATAATGCGATAATAGAAAAAAATTATAGGCCAGAAAAAAAATGTATTGAACAATTGATGCAAAAAAATGATACTCCTCTTGTGCATGAAAAGATATCATGGAGTAAAAATTTTAGTAAATGTGCGTGGGTAACTGTTCAACAAAATAGTAACAATGGTATAAAAAATTTAGAATTTACCGTAATAGGTCTTGTGGATAAGCAGCTACAGATAAAAAGAAATAAATGGCCTTATTATATGTTTTTGGCTACAGGTGATAAGACACGGCCCATTTTTAATGACAATGGAGAGGCAAGTATTGTTATATATGCTGAGTTTGAAATGAATGATAATTTGCTTGAGACATATAATGGTTTTCTTAAATATTCTATTGATGCTAAAGGTAATTCAAGTACCAGAAGATGTTTGATTGAAGTGGGAAATGGTGATAAATTTTTTGAATTTAATACAATACTTAATTTACCTCAGTTGTTACAGGCGATTTTACAGTCTACGCAAGTTTCTCAACGTAGACTTACATATCCTGGAGATACGGTGGAGCTCTATAATATAAATGGGGTAACTTTTCCTGATAATTATAAAACTTTTGTTAAACATTTAATTTTTGGTTTTATTAATTGTTCAGCATATAATGATTTACCTTTTTTCTTGAGAGAAGCTATTGATAAACAATATCAAGCACGATCTAAAGCAATTAAAAATGAATGGTTATTACTAAGAAATTTAATGTATGACCGAGCGCTATCGCAGTGTAGAAACAGTAATTATATGAAAAAAATTTGATAAATAATGTTTCGATAGGGGCCGTAACAGAATGAAAGAAACTATATTTCGTGAATATGATATTCGTGGAATTGTTGGAATTGAACTGATAATTGAAGATGTGTATGATCTTGGGCGTGCAATAGCCTTTTATGTGGTACAACTAAATAAAGCAGTAAAAACAGTTGCGGTAGCAATGGATGGAAGAATGCATTCATTAGCAATAAAAAAAGAGTTGTGTCGTGCATTGATTGATAGTGGATTAGATATTGTTTTTTTAGGAGTTTGTACATCTCCTATGGTTTATTTTGCAACGTATACTATACCAATCGATGCGGCAATTATGGTTACCGCTTCACATAATCCAAAAGAATATAACGGTTTTAAAATATGTCTTGGAACACAATCTTTGTGGGGAGCTCAGATCAGAGATATTGGAAAATTATATCAAGAAAAAAAATATTTGGTTTCAGAAGCTGTTGGAACGTACACAGAACAGTTAATAAAAGATGATTATATTGCGTGGCATATTGGTAAATTTGATCATTTGCGTGATAGCGACATGGCAATGGTTATCGATTGTGGTAATGGTACAGCCGGCGTTGTGATACCAGAGATGGTAGTAGCAATGGGATGGAAAAATGCTCAACTGTTGTATGAAATTGTTGATGGAACATTTCCTCATCATGAAGCAGACCCAACATCACTTAAAAATATGCAGGATGTAAAAAATGCACTGCAAACAACGGATGCTGTTGTGGGTATTGGTTTTGATGGTGATGCTGATCGCATGGGAGCTATGACAAAAGAAGGTGAGTTGGTGCCGGGAGACAAAATGATTGCATTGTTTGCACAGCCAATGATTAAACAGCATCCAGGAATGACGGTTGTATATAATGTTGTCTGTTCTGCAGGGTTAACGGAACTTTTAGAACAATGGGGTGCAAAAACAGTGATGACGCCAGTTGGGCATTCAATTATAGAAGAAAATATGCATACGCATCATGCATTATTGGGTGGCGAAACAAGTTGTCACTTTTTCTTTAAAGATCGACATTTTGGTTATGATGATGGTATTTATGCAATGTTTCGATTAATTGAATTATTGATGCAATCAAAAAAAAGTTTAACAGAATTATTGCAGATTTTTCCTCATAAAGTTACCTCTCCTGAATTTCGTATTGCGTGTGATGAGGAAAATAAGTATGTTATGGTGAATGAAATGAAAGGCCTATTTTATCAGCAAAAAAATGCTCAGATTCTTGCCATTGATGGAGTACGCGTAATGAAAGATTATGGATGGGGAATTATCCGTGCATCTAATACACAACCGGTTTTATCAATACGGTTTGAAGCAAATACTGAAAAAGATTTACAGCATATAAAAGAAGATTTTATTGCGGTTTTATCACATTATTTTGATGAAGAATATTTACAAGAACAGTTAAAGATTAATTAATGGAAATAAAAGAGAGACTTGGTGTACATCTTCGCATGCAGGTATCACTTAATGATGTAATAAAAAGGGCAGATTTTTTAAAGCTGCCTTTTTTTCAATGTTTTTTGGTTCTTCAAGAAACGAGTCGTCTTGTTGCTATTACTGAGAATGATATACAACAATTTCTTATTGCGCGTAGAGATCGGTTTGGTACTTTGTTTTGTCATATTTCTTATTGGGTTAATTTGGCAAGTTTTGGTAATAATGGTTATTCTCAACTAAGACATGAAATTATTTTAGCAAAACGTCTTGAGTTTGATTATTTTGTATTACACGCAGGCATGGCAAAAGGTGCATTGCAAAAAGATGAGGGAATTGCTGAATTGGCCTTCGCTTTGAATAATCTTTTTAAAAGAGAGCGTGATATTACTATTTTGCTTGAAAATACGTGTCACACTAATTTGGCAATTGGTAGTGATATTAATGATTTTAAATTATTACTTGAAAGAATTAATAGGCCAGAGCGAATTGGTTTTTGCATTGACACTGCGCATGCATATTCTTATGGGTATGATATTGCAAGCGTTGATGGGCAGTATGATTTTATTAAGTTGCTTGACACAACCATCGGTCTTGAGCGTATTAAACTTATACATTTAAATGATACGGCAGAAAATTTGGGATCATATATTGATCGACACGTAATTGTTGGTCAAGGTAATATTGGGCAAATAGCGCTTAAATCATTTGTTATGCATCCACAATTAAAAAATGTACCACTTGTTATGGAATTACCTGAATTATCTGCACAAGATGAATTGGCAGTTCTGGAAATGGTAAGAGGGTGGTAATATAAAAAAAGGAGAGAAAATGATACGTATAGCGATTAATGGATTTGGCAGAATTGGACGTACTTTTTTACGTTGTTTATTACGTGATAAAAGTACCTTAGAAAAGATACAAATTGTTGCAATTAATATCGGCAATGCTCACATTGAAAATACTGCTCATATGTTTAAATATGATACATTGATGGGCACATTTTTATCATTGGTAACTATGGAAGATGATGGGCTTGTGATTGATGATTATCGCATACGTATTATTGCAGAACTTGAGGTGGAAAAATTACCATGGAAAGATCTTGCCATTGATTGGGTTGTGGATTGTTCTGGTCGGTTTACGCATCGCATTGATGCGCAAAAACATATTGCGACAGGAGCTCAGTCTGTTTTAATTTCTGCTCCTGCGCATGATGAAGATGTTGCGATAATTCCGGGAGTTAATGAAAAATTATTTGATGCAGCGCGGCATAAAATTGTTTCGTTGGGTAGTTGTACCACCAATGCATTTATGACAATGCTTAAAGTGTTGCATGATAATTTTGGTATTGAGCGTGGGTGTATGACAACTACGCATGCATATACTAATTCGCAGGTTTTATTGGATGTAGAGGCTAAAGATTTACGTTTTTCGCGTGCCGCAGCACTCAATATTATCCCTGCAACTACGGGAGCATCATCTATGCTTGCTAAGATAATTCCAGAGCTTGCAGATAAAGTATCAGCTATAGCAATTCGTGTTCCGGTTGGCAAGGTATCTTTGATAAATCTTGTTTTTGAAGCAAAAAAAGATTTATCGATTAAGGAATTACATGAGGCATTTATTAATGCATCACAAACTTCTATGAAAAATATTCTTGCTTTTACGCTTGAACCACTCGTTTCGTCTGATTTTAGCGGTAATGATAATTCAGTTATTATCGATGGTCTTTTAACTCATATCAATGGTAGGATGGGACAGGTTTTTGGATGGTATGATAATGAGTGGGGTTACAGCATGCGTATGAAAGATTTTTTGCTTAATATTCCTGAAAAATAATTTTTGTTAAAAGCTGTGCCAAATCCGGTATACTAATAGTGTAGTCAAGTAGATGAATTAAGAAATTTCATTATGAGTAACAAGGATTGCATGTGGCTCCATTAAACAAAAAGAAGATAGATAACAAAACTAAGCTATATGAAGAAGTTGTTGCTGCTAATGAGCTTTATGCTCAAACATATGTAGCGCAACCCAATCCTTTTTCACGCAGAGGAGCAGTACTTCTTACGTGTATGGATGCTCGAATTTTAGCCCATAATATTATGGGAGTTGAAGCAGGAGACATATACGTGGTGCGTAATGCGGGGGGCCGCGCGAGTGATGATGCAATACGGTCATTAATTATTGCTTCCGTTTTATTGAAAGCGAATCAATTTTTTATTATTCATCACACCGAATGTGGGATGCAGCGATTTACTGATAAATCTATTGGGCAGCTTTTGGATAATAGTTTACAAAGCAGTATAAACATTGGTTATTGTAATGCAATTCTTGAAAAAACAGATCAAGACAAAAATAACATTTGCGAAAAGAAAGCTAATGAATTTCGCAAAAATGTAGGCGTGAGTTATACGCGTATTGACTGGTTGACGATTCAGCATGGACTGTTTAAATCTGTTTTAGAAGATGTAAAAAAAATTCGTAATCATCCATTAATTTCGCCAGAGATTCCTATTTATGGATTTATTTTTGATGTCATAACGGGAAAATTGATTCCGGTGAATAAAGCGATAAAGGCGGGTAGGCCGCAGTTAGTGTGCTGTAAATAATATAAAAAGAAGGAGCTTGTAATGAAAATAAGGTATTTGATGTGCTCGTTGGTAGTGAGTTCTGTTATTAACGCTATGGAAGAAAAAGTAAAAAAGTCTATTGAGTGGCCGGTAAAACAATATGCAGTTAATTCTAAGCCGCAATATGATGCAGCTACGAAGGTATTGGATATGATACCATTTAAGCCAAGTGATAGCGTGCTCGATGTTGGTTGTGGTGATGGTTTAATAACAAACAAGATAGCAGAGAAAACGCAAGGAAATGTTAAAGGTATTGATTCCTCACTTAATATGGTTAATGAGGCAAAGAAAAAATATGGTACTATACCAAATCTTGTTTTTGAATGTGGAGATATAACTAATTATTGTGATAAACAACAATATGATTATGTGTTTGCATTTGCTTCATTTGCTTGGGTTAAACAACAAAATAAAGCTTTGGTCAATATCGCTAAGTTATTGAAATCCGGAGGACAGTTTATCGCAGGTATTGGACATAAAGATAGCTCTTATTTACAGGTTCGATCCGCGATGAATGATGATGCGCGATGGAAGGACTATTTTGTTGGGTATGAGATTCCGTATTATCCCCTTAATGAAGATGATATTAAATTGTTATGTGCAACAGCAGGACTGACTGTTGTACGGGCTGAAAAGGGAGATAATTCTTATATATTTCCAACAAGGCAACAATTTATTGATTTTATGAAAGCTCTTCCTGCTCAAATAAATAAAATTCCAGAAAAATTACAAGAACAATTTCTCAATGATATTGTTGATAAATATATTATTAAGGAGCCAGGTTCTTTACTTGATAATGGAGCTATAAAATTGAATATTTCTGGATTGTTTTTAGTAGCAAGAAAATAATAAAACATACATGACAAGGCAATGAAATGGAAAACATTTTATTGCCTTGTTTATTCTGCAAGCCATAATAGTTGGTCTATAAATGAATGTAAATTATGTATCTGTTTAAGTGTGTCATTATTTGAGGTGCTTTTTTGATTCCACGATAATAATATAAATCCTATTATATAGAGGCAGCATATTATCGTTGCTTTTGTATAATGGACCACTGTTGAATATGCATATTTTACATAATGATAGAGATGAGAAAAAATATTAGTAAATTTTGATGAATCAGAATTGGTTATTGTTTTTGTGTGAGTTATGAGTTTTTTTATTGCTTCATTTTGATTGTTGAGGGATTCAACCTCATTGGTAGAAAGATTACAAATGTTAGATTGATTCTTTGCAATAATATAAATGAGCAGGGGAATATAACTGCTGTTAAGGCATTTGATGGTATCCATAATGGTAGAATCTACAATAGGAATTATTTTTGTAGTTATTCTTCTGTTGTGATGTTTGTTTTCTGGATCTGATGCGATTTCTTCGATACTCATGAGATCAGTGGTAAGAGCAAGTCGGCCAATAGAAAGATAAGATTTTTCTTTGAGCCAGGAGTTTCCTGTTTTAAGATTGAAAAAATGGTCATCTTTTGTGTTATAGCCAAGCAGTAAAATGTCATTTGAAGGAAATGCAACATGATCAGGGAATTGATCATATGGCAGCGGATAATGGGTTGTCTTATCTAAATCGGTAATAAAAAAAGCTGGTTTCCATTTTTTAGATGTAGATGTAGATGTATAGGCTGCTATATAGAGTACATCATTACTTGGACAAAGAAAAATATTTTGAATTAATTTTATTTTTGGTTTAGTTTTAATAGGCAATTTATTAAATTTAATAGAAGTGCTGTTTTCATTTTTGTGTATAAATAGTTCATTCTCTTCATAAGTTAAAAAAACAATAGTTCCTTTTTTGTTAGTGGTTATTTGGATAATATCCTGTGGTATTTCATTTGATAAAACAATTGGGATAAATGTATCCTTTTTTATATTAAGAATACCAAAAGATGATGTATTTGTTATATATACTTCATCATTGTTTTGTGTAAATGCGCAGACGTTGTATTCTTTTGCTGGATGATCGATGTTATTTGGATTGATGAGAATACGTGTATTTTTGTTTGTATAATTTAGTGATCCCAGAGGAAAGCTTATATCTGCAATGTGGCAAATAAATAGTGATTCATCTGCGTTAGCACTAATATGCGTGATTTTAATTGGTTCTATTAATTGTATCGTGACTGGAGCGCTATTTTTTTTAAAAATTTTTAAACCGGTTGTTTTTATTGTGTTACATTTGGAATCGACAATTTCTTCAATTTTTATTATGGTGCCTGTTATTGTGTTTATATAGCGAGGTTTATATCGTATAGTACTCCATGACCAACAGTTGTATATTTTTGTCAGGATCGATGTAAGGCGGAGCTCTGTACGCGGGAAAGGGAGTTGTTGCGTGAGTAAATCTGAATAGAGTTTGATAAATGTACTATCAATTTTTTCTACTTTGGTAAGCTGTTCCATAATAGATTTACATATCGCTTTGCCGCTGAGTATGAAAAAAGGTTTAATTTGTTCTTTATCATGCACTGCAGTACTTATTCTTTTATTGACTTCGTTTATTAAGACATTATTATTTGCATTATCAATAACATTAAAAAAATCTACCAAGAGAGTAAGGTTAATTAATTCGGCGTCATTAAAAGTTTTTATGTGTTGTGTGAGTATGTTGTTGTGCAATATTAATTGTGATGATTGATATGTTGCTAGTTTGTTTATGTTATTTATTTTTTTGAGATATGAAATGAATTCTAGTATGTCTTGTTTCGAGTTTTCTGTGCGGCGAGCTATTGTTGTACATTCTGAACCATCAATTTCCTCGTTAATGGTGGCGCATTGTTGTGCAAGAGCAAGAGGAATTGTGATATTTTGCGGTTTGTTTTCATTTGTTATAAAGGTATAGGTATTTTTTTGCAATGATAAATTAGGTTCCATTCCATGCATAGCAGAATAGTGGTTGATGGCAATTATAAAAAAATAATACAAATATTTCATAGCGCTTTTGATTAAGGTTTTTTTTTTCTAAATCTACTAAAAATTTTATCATATTTTTTATTTATTTTGTAGAATAGCGGTAAAATTATAATTTTTATGCAATTGGTGCTTCACAACTGTTGTTATTTGTTTTATTCTGATAATGCAGCTACGTATTTTACTACGTGCTTGCTTTTTTAATAGAAAAAATGTGGGGCCCATAGCTCAGTTGGTCAGAGCAGTCGGCTCATAACCGAAAGGTCCCAGGTTCAAGTCCTGGTGGGCCCACCATACTTTAGAGCAGCAGTGAGGAAATGCATGAGTGATAGTCCGTTTTTACGATTTCTCGACCTCGTCACGTTTGATCAAAAAATCCAATCTACTGATAATGATATTGTTGCTGTTGAAGCTGAAATAGCTTTTTTGAAAAAACAAGAAGAAGATGTTATTCGTGATACTGATGAAATGCATAGAACTGTTAATCAACTTAAGAAAAAAGTTGATGAATATGAATTGGAAATGAAAAGTTTTGATCAAAAAGAAAAAGAAAAAAAACAGTTGTTGGATCGTCTTTCAGATTATAAAGAATATCAGGCTATTAAGGCAGAAGTTGAAGCAATTCAGCGTATACAGGTTGAGCATGAGCAATTAGTACTGGATGCATGGAGTCGGTTGGAAAATGCACAGAATACAGAAAAGAAAAAAAAGAATTTGAATGCTGAACGGATAAAGCAACTCCATGAACAGTTAGAGCAATTGGCAGAAAAAATTAAATCTTTACGTGAGCAACACGATACATTTATAACGCAGCGGTTAGAAAAGGAACAGTCAGTTCCTGCGGAATGGTTAGAAAAATATAGCATGATGCGTGCTCGAGTCACTGATCCTGTTGTTGAAATTGTTCATCAAAGTTGTGGCGTATGTTCTCAGATGGTTACCGCTCAGGATTATGTTCGCGCAAAACGTGGAGCATTGATTCAGTGTCAAAAATGCTATCGTCTCTTGTATGATCCAGAAATTATGAAAAAATAAATTGATACGTAAGGTTTTTTTAAAACAATGAAACAGCGCAATCTATTAGGTGATGTATCATCGCAAGCCATGACACAAAAATCAGATGAATGGACCTTATTTGTAGATGGAGCATCTCGTAATAATCCAGGACCGTCTGGCGCCGGTATTTATATAGAAAAAAATGATGTATTGGTGATTAAAGAAGGTTATTATTTAGGTATAAAAACAAATAATCAAGCGGAATATTTGGCATTATTATTAGGATTGCTTATTGTTTCGGAACATGTATCTGATGGTGATGCTGTTCATATTATTTCTGATTCATTACTTTTGGTGCGTCAATTAACAGGTGTATATAAAGTTAAACAGCCGCATTTAATTCCTTTGCATGCATTATGTCAACAAAAGATGTATCAGATAAAAGCAACAATAGCGCATGTGTTGCGTCATGAAAATACTCAAGCCGATTTAATGGCCAATTATGGTGTAGATAGTAAACAATTACCTCCCAAAAAATATAGTACATTATTGAAGCAGCATGATATTAATCTTTAGATTGGTTATTTGTTATATTTTATTGATTTTATGGCATGCCACTGCCGTAATGAATAATCATCGGCAAAATTTGATACGTATCAATGTTCTTCTTGATCAGTGTAATAAGAGAGTGTCAACTGAATGGAATTTTGTTGCTGAAAAAGGTTTTGTGATCACGCAAGATATTCAAAAAAAAGTAAAAAAAAAGATACATAATAGTCATGTAAAAATTGTTGTACGCAAAAGTTTGATTTTTTGTAATGGTAAAAAAGTGATAGGACCATTACGATTATCCGCGCGTGGTGGATGTATAAAATTTAATGGTGTCGCCTATGACGGCGATTTTTTAATTATGCCGTATAAAGATACGGTGGTATGTATTAACCGAGTTGAATTGGAAGATTATGTAACTTCAGTGCTCAAAACAGAAAGTTGGCCGGGATGGCCATTGGAAGTGAACAAAGTTTTTGCAATAGCATGTCGTACCTATGTAATGTACAAAAAAATAGAATCACGGCGGAGTAAACGTCCCTATCACGTAAAAAATAGCAATGTGCATCAGACGTATAAGGGAAAGCATGATGTTTCAGTGTTAAAAGATGCGGTCAAGCAAACACAAGGTATTATTCTTGGTTTTAAGGATAAACCAATTTTGGCAATGTTTGATTGTTGTTGTGGAGGGATTATTCCGGCATATATCGCTGGTTTTGATTTTAATAAAGCTCCTTATTTGGCTCGTACATATGCCTGTACGCATTGCGAAAAATCATCCCTGTATTCATGGCAAGTTTCATATGAGCATGCGTTATTTGAAGAAGTGATAAAAAGACATGAACAGAAAATTTCATGGTTGCTTGATATTCATATAATAGAAAAAGATAAAGCGGGATTAGTAACATCTGTACGATTAAGAAGCTCAAAAAAACAGGTGATAATTTCTGGTAAAAGGTTGTATTCATTGTTGAAAGATGTTAAAAGTTTTTTTTTTGATATAGAAAAAAAATCAGGTAAAATAATTTTTACTGGTCGTGGGTTCGGTCATCATCTTGGACTTTGTCAATGGGGTGCGCGACAAATGGTGCGTGATGGATGGGGCTATAAATCTATTTTACGATTTTATTACCCAGGGGTTCATTTTATGCAATTAAATTGATTGTTGTTGAAAAATTGTTCTGCAATCAATGCTTTTTTTCTTATTCTGTTGCTTTTCTTGTTATATATTAAATTGCTTAGGTAAAGATGACATCAGTGATAGATACAAGTGTTGTCCGCCCTCTGCTTGTGTGAGAGGCGTATAAAAATGGAAAAATTATGAGTACAAGTTTTTCATCTTTTAAATCTCTGTTTTCCTATATGCGATCACATAAAATTACCTTAATATGTGCCACGTTGTGTACAATATTGCATAATCTTTTTGATATTTTTCCCGAAGTGCTTATTGGTATTATTATAGATGTTTTGGTGAATAAGCAAAATTCATTTCTTATTTCTTTGGGAATTTCTCATGTTCTATCTCAGTTATATGTTTTAGCGCTATTGGCTTTTGTTATATGGATTTTTGAAGCGTTATTTGAATATTTAAGTGATGTTACCTGGCGTAGGCTTGCACAAACAGTACAGCATGAATTACGTATTGATGCATACGGTCACATGCAAGAATTAGAAATGCGATATTTTGAAGATAAAAGCACCGGTGAGTTGTTGACTGTTTTAAATGATGACATAAATCAGTTAGAAAATTTTTTTGATAAAGGGATTAGTGATTTTATTTATTTTGTAGTGAGTGTGATTGTGGTGGGGGTGATATTTTTTTATTTATCACCAATTATAGCTATATTTGCTTTGTTTCCTATTCCTATAATTTTTTTTATTGCACATAAATTTCAGAGGCGACTTGGTGCGCTGTACGTGAAGGTGCGTGAACACGCCGGTTTATTAGGTTCACGCATTGCTAATAATATTATTGGTATTTCTATGATTAAAAGTTATGCAACAGAACAATATGAATTAAAGCGTTTAGCGGATGAAAGTGCGGCATATAAAAATAGTAATGAGCTTTCCATTGCGATAGGCGCTGCTTTTATTCCTATTGTACGCATTGCAATTGCATTTGGCTTTGTAATAACTATAATTCTTGGTGGTTGGTATACGTTGCAAGGAACGTTGGCAATTGGAGGCTATGCGATATTAGTTTCTATGACGCAGCGATTATTATGGCCATTTATTTATCTTGCCAAAGCTGCTGATGTGTATAAGCGTACAATGGCATGTGCGCAAAGGGTTTTTGCCGTGATTAATACGCCTATTGAGATTCAGGATGGTTTATCTGTTGGGAGTTTTTTGCCCATAAAGGGCAAGATAGAATTTAAAAATATTTCTTTTACGTACCCAAGTGGGATTAAAATTTTTGATAATTTATCTATTTTGATTGAGCAGGGTCAGACGGTGGGAGTTGTTGGTTCGACAGGAAGTGGAAAAACAACTTTGATAAAATTATTATTGCGTTTTTATGATCCGGTAAATGGATCAATTTTATTGGATGATTTTTATGCAAAAGATTTTAAATTGCGATTGCTTCGTCAGGCGTTTGGTTTAGTCAGTCAAGATGTTTTTTTATTTAAGGGAACGATTAGAGAGAATATTGCGTATGGAATGCCTTATTTGACTAATGAAGAAATTGAATATGCAGCGCGTTTGGCAGAAATTCATGAATTTATCATTAGTTTGCCTCATGGGTATGATACGATTATTGGTGAACATGGGCAAAGATTATCAGGAGGGCAGCGTCAGCGCATATCTATTGCGCGAGCGGTGGTAAATAGGCCTCCTATATTTATTTTTGATGAGGCAACCTCTTCAGTTGATAATGAAACAGAAGCAGCTATTCAACGATCGTTAGATACAATATCAAAGGATCATACAATATTTGTTATAGCACATCGTCTTTCTACCGTACGTCATGCCGATAATATATTTGTGCTTGATAAGGGTGCAGTTGTTGAAAACGGTACGCATGATGATCTTATTTGTCGTAATGGTATTTATGCCAGGTTGTGGCGAGTTCAAATGGGAGAGAGGAATTAAAGCAGGTTTTCATGTTGTCATAATTTCATAGAATTGCTGTTTGATCGCGTAAATAAACTTTTTTAGCTATTTACAAATAGCAAAAGCCATGTTAAGTTTATAATAGAATTAACAATGATTTTATTATAATGGCTAATAAGGCTTATCATGAAGAAAATTATGACAAGTGTTACAGTTTTTGCATTATCAACGGTAATTATATCGCAAAGGCTTGATGCAATCTCAAATGTATCCAAAAATACTGTTTTTAATAAAAGTGCCGTTTTTAATAAGGCAATAGTAGCATATCAGGCGATTATAAGTCCTTTACGGGCTGGTTATGGATATACTCAGGAAGAAAAAGACAATGCTCTGGAAGAAATTAATGCTTTAGAGCAACAAAGAAATGATATTCTTGTTCCCTATTATAAAGTTTTAGGTGATAAGAATGTAAGTCAACAGGAAAAAAATGAATATTGGAATTCTATTGCATCAAGTGTAAATAAGCTTGGTATTGACATCCAAGAATTACGACTTATTACCGGTGACGTGTGGAGTGAAAATAGAAAATATGCGTGGGCCGGTGTTGCTCTCATTGGGGCAGCTTTAATGACATATAAGTTTTTTGGGCCGTCAATTTTGGCATTTGTTAAGAAAGGTAGCAGTAGTTCTGATGAGTCAAAAAAAATATTGGCTATTAACAGGACTTTTTCCTAACTCATAATAGTTTGCTCCAGATCGATATATTTTGAGATTTCAGACATGTCTTTTCGACGTCTAATGTCATGAATTACCTCCTCAACTGATTGTTTCTTTTTGTCATATTTTATACATTGCAATATGGCATATGCAACCATGACGGAAAATAGATGGAATCTTTGTTTATCAGCATTGATGGATTGACAGTGAGTGAGGCCAATATATTGTTTTCCACTACGAAAATATTTTTCTGGAGGCCAACGTTTGCTATATGCTTGAACATGCTCTTTTGCAGTTCTAATGACATTGCTAACAATGAAAACAACTTCCTTTTTATCTCCTGTAGCATTACGTTTGTGTGCAGTAAAAAACAGATTATGGCCTTTATATGATCCCTGTATTGTCTTGTATTTTTCATTACCCTTCATTTGTAAAAGCGAGTGTTTTGATAGCTGATTTTTTTCACCATCAGCTTCAATAACTCTATTTGATGGTATCCGTGCAGTAATCAGCATTCCTTGTTGTTCTATAAAATTAAGCATTTCAACTGAAGCAAAGGCCCCATCTAATCGTACTTCTTTAAATGGTATACCATGTTTTTTTGCAGCTAATATTAATTCTATAACAAGTTCAGTCTTTTTTTTATAAAGTTCTCCAGCATCTTTTTTACGAAGCCATAAAGTGTAGTCAAAAGGAATAACAATTTTACCATTTGACCAAACTATAAATCCAGTAGAAAAGCCTTTTTCAACGCGCTTTCTAGAGCCATCATAATCATATGTAACACCAGAAATATGTTCTGAAAAATGTTTTTCTAATAAAGTAAAGTCAACGATTATATACCCTGGATTTTCCTTTGTTGAATTATTTTTTATTATTTCATGCAGAAATAGTACACATTCTTCGCTATAAACATTAATATCTTTATTTGATATGTAAATTTTCTTATAGGAAAGATTATTTTCTCTAGCCATCGAAGCATAATTTTTGCGTTCTTTACTTACTATCAACATTAACACATAGAGCGTTAATTTTTTTGATGATTTTTTCAACGTGACTTTTGAAATTTTTTTTATTACACTTTGAACTACCGCTATCATGAGAGCTCCTTTTTTTGGTTTTGAAATATATAAAAAAAGTAGACCTCAGATAGCGTTTTTAGTCAATTAAATTCTAAACTTTTTCAACTTCGGGAAAAGTCCTGATTAAAGAACAAGAAGAAAAGTTGGCTGAATTAAAAGTACAGCAAGAATTAGATAAAAACAAAGTAAAAAAATTAGAGCAAGAAAAATCAGAATTGCTAGCTAAAGAAAAGAAAAAACAACTTCAGGAAGAACTGAATAGGAAAGAAGCTTTAAGGGAAGCTGAAGAAAAACGAGAAAGAATGAATGAGCAAGTAATTGGAGCTGAAAAAAAAGTTAATAATATTAAGAAGAAAATAGATGAATGCAATGTAGATAGCGATGATGGTAAAGCTGAGGTTGAGGAGTTAAATAAACAATTAAAACAAGCATGTAAAACGTTAAAGCAAATTAAGTCAAATGTTGAATTGCATAATTATAAAGAAAAAGAACGCATTCAAGCAATAACGAGCAGAATTGAATATGAAGCATATCTTAGGGAAAAAGAGAAACAAGAAGCGAGACGTCAAAAAATGATTGAAGATATTGAAATTGTACTAAAGACATCCGTTGTTATGGGAAAAAAGATAGTTGATTGGATGGTAAAAGAAGTTCCTCCGATTATTCAATGGATATACAAGTACCTTCAAGAAGTAGCAGAACGCCCCTCATCGCTAACAGATTTTGAAAGAGATATGATTGTTTTAACAGTTTCTGGTTATTAAATATATAAATTTTAAATTTTTATTTAAGGGAATGGGAGCTTTCAGGCTCCTATTCTTTTAAGGTTTGATAATCAATATGACCAATTAAATCTGCCGCAGAAAGATTGGTGTGTTCACGTGAATCAAACTGTTTGGTAATGTGACCATTTTCTAAAATCCATATTTTTTTTCCAATTGCAAGGGCAAGCTCAGGGTCATGGGTAATCAAGAGTGTTGTTAATGTATGCTGATTAATAAATTTAATAGCAAATTGCAAGAGTTTAGTTGCTGATTGTGGATCAAGAGCTGCGGTTGGTTCATCAAGCATGAATAATCGTGGTGGTGTAATTGTTGCCATGATAAATGCAAGTAACTGTCGTTGTCCTCCGGAAAGATCTTTCATGGGAGTGTTGAGTATCTTTGCTGAATTTAAATTGAGTTCATTGAGTTGTGCCGTGATTTGTTTTGGAAATTTTTCCATGCCATTAAGCAGGCTCACGATAGTGCCTTTATAATTACTCAGTGCCAGATTTTGCGCAACGGTCATTGAAGCAACGCCATTTAATTGTGGATTTTGAAAAAGTCGACTAATAAATGGGGCGCGATGTTGTTCATTAAGATTGGTAATATCCTTAGTATCAAGGAAAATTTTACCGTTTGTTGGTAATCGCTTGCCGCTAATCATATCAAAAAATGTTGTTTTTCCCGCACCGTTTGGGCCAACAATGACAATAAAATCACCATTATTAATAGTACATGAAATATTTTTAAGTATCTGTTTGCCATCAATAGTTATAGAAACATTGTCAAATTTTATCATGCTTGCCTTTGAGTAAAGAGGGCGAAATATCTTTTGTTTGCGATCATTAGGATAATTAAAAGGGCGGTAATGAATTTATTCCATTCTGGATCAACGTTAAATTCAAATGTAGTTGCAATAATTGCCTGATATATAATTGCACCAAGGATAAGTGTAAAGCCAAATCCGGAGCCGAGTGTTTCAGCAATAATAAGTCCTGCAAGAGCAATAATTAAAATACCAACACTTGCCCAGATTGAAAAATATCCTACATAATGAACAAAAATAGCCCCCGCAAGCGCGGTGAGTGCGTTGCTTATCATCAGAGCGCCCATAATATAATGTTGGGGGTTTTTGCCTAAATTGGTGAGCATTTGTGGGTTATCGCCAACGGCAGTAAATAAAAATCCGCATTCGGTATTTAATAACCATTTAATAAATAATAAAAGTGCGCATATTAATGGCAATAGCATAATAATTTTTATAGTATTGTTATTGATAAACGGTATGAAGTCAAAGATTGTTGTTTTATTATTGAGTACCATGTTGGAGCCAGCAATTTTTAGGTTGATAGAAAAAAGTGCCGTTGTTACTACGATACCGCTGATGAGGTTGTTAAGTTTTAATTGAGTATGTAGTAAAGCAGTAGTAAGGCCTGCGCATGCTCCTGCAACAATAACAAGTGGCAATGCAATGAAAGATGGCACATTGTGTGTCAATAGGAGTGCTGCTAATGCACCACCAAGACCAAAGCTCCCTTCAACAGAAAGATCATCAAATTTAATGATACGAGAAGTAAGATAAATAGCCATTACCGTAACAGAAAAAATGAGTCCTCGTTCAATAATACCTTGTATAATAAGCCATTCAAAAAGCATTGGTTATCCTTAATTATGTGTATCAATATTTATGATTCTATCAGATATTTTCAGAATAGTGATACCAAATTTATCAATAAGGATTGATAGTATCAATAAATTTTATAATAAAAAACCCCAATGTTTATGTATCATTGGGGTTTTTTATTATAAGAGCCTATCTCTAAACTCTAAAATTTAGTTAAAAAAATAAGTTATTGAGATGAATTATTTGGATTAGATACATTACTATAATCAATAAAAAGAGCGTGAGCTTTTGGATTAAAAGAAACAGTAGCTCCATCCATTAAGCTTTTTAATACAGCTCCAAGAACAATCTGACTAGCTATATTATAATTATCATCTAATTTAATATTATTAGTCTTTGGTTTATTTGAGGAATTTTTTGCTATTTGCGCTTTTTTGTTGTTTTCTATTTGCTTTTCGTTTTTAGCTTTTTGTTCTATAGCTTTCGCCATTCTTTGGATTCGTTTTGCATCTCCATTTTTTTTATTTTTTTTGTTGGTTTGTTGGGTTTCTTGTGATTGTTGTTGCGCTATCGCTTTTTCAAGCATCTTTTTTTCATGAGCTGCCATTCTTTTAAGCATATTTTCATGTGATTCTATGTTTTTGAGTTTTTGTACTTCTTGTTGAAGGAGTTTGTCCAATTCTTCTTGTTCGAGGCGTTTTTTTTGTGCTGCCATTTTTTCAAGTTTTTGTTGTTTTTTCTGAAATTGTTTTTGTAGTTCTTGCTGGAGACATTCTTTTCGTTGTTGTTGAAAATATTTCAGATCTTCTTGCTTGAGGCGTTCTTTTTCTGCCACTTTGTTATCCAGTCTTATTGCATTTGCTAGATCTCCTTTTTCATGTGCTAGTATTGCTCTTTTCTCTATGAGCGGGAAGGATTTTAAGATTTTAATTATCTCATTTGTTTTTTTTTCGTTATTTTCTATTTCTCTGTTATGTAGCATATTAATAACTTCGTTTGTTACTGCATCAAGTTTATTGGATTGTGACAACATAGTGCTAGTTTTTTGATTAGCTAATTCCATGCAAGTAGCAGATTGAAATAATATTAATAAGGTGACAATAATTTTAGTGTGATTCATGTGTTTCCTCGTGTTTTGATATTATATTTTTTTTCTATATGAATAATGGTATATCAAAATAGAATTTTTGCAACAATTTTTTTTTATAAAAGATTATAGATAAAGGGTTATTTCTTATATGTGACAAATTAAAATATTTTTTAACAAGTAAGTCACAAGATCATTAACATAAGTTTGAATTCTAATGAATGGTATTTCAATTTATTATTGAGGGTGCTATTTTGTAATATTATTATAAAATAGGCAGTATTTTTAAAAAAGGAGAGTGAAAGTTAATGCCAAATTATAAGGTACATCTCTGTGGCGGGCTCATTGTATATGGAATTATTTTATTTATGTGCGCTGGACTATTACATCCATCATTTATCACGGCATGTGAATGGTTATTATTTACTCTTGCAGGAGCATTGTTTCCCGATATAGATATTAAAAGTAAAGGGCAAAAATACTTTTATTATGTTATTTTTATTTTATTGCTTATTTTGGCTATTAATAAGCAACTTGCTACAATTGCTTGTTGCAGTTTTATAATAATAACTCCAATGCTTGTGCGTCATCGGGGTATTTTTCATCGAAGCTGGTTTATAATTACTTTGCCAATGGTAGTATGGGGATTAACCTGTTTATTTCTTCCATTGTGTTCAGTATTGTTTTTTTATAATACACTTTTTTTCATTGCAGGGGGACTTTCTCATATTTTCCTTGATTATGGTTTTAATCGGATGATAAGTCATCTAATGAGTGGTCGTAATCGCAAGGGATGGGGGCGTCATTAAAAACAATAGAAAGGTCATTTGTTTTTCTGTCATAGTGCCATCCAACGGTATTGTTAAATATTTTAAACATACAAGGAACTTTAGTATCATAACAGAAATCAGCTAACATATTTTTTAGGTTAGCTTCATTACTTGCATTATTTTCTTTTATTAAAGTGCGTTTAACCATCATTATTTGTTGAAATTTAGTTTTTACAGGTTTGATATTTGTTGTAGATTCTATAGGGCTAATAGGGAGGTTAGGCGCCGTATATTCTGTTTTTTTGTTTAAGAGATCTTTTGTCTGTGGTTTTTTTTTCTTTTTCTTTTTTTTTGTAGCAGGTGTATGTTGTGGTATTTCCTTGATTTGTTGTTTTTGTTGAAACTGTTTTTGTCGTTCTAGGTGGAGGCATTCTTTTCGTTCTTGTTGAAAATGTTTCAGTTCTTCTTGTTTGAGATGTTTTTGTTGTGCCGCTACTTGATCAAATTCTTTTGCCTTTTTTTGATCACCTTTTTCATGCGCTATTATTGCCTCAATTTCTATTACTGAATGGAGTTGTAAAATTTTAGTTATTTCGTTTGTTATTGGGTCGATATTGGAAAGAGCTTCTTTTGCCAATATCATGCAGATAGTCCTTTGAAATAGGAGTAATAAAATGATAAAAATGTATGTATGGTGCATATATTCTCCTCAATATTTTTTATTTATATAGCGTGAATGGATAAGGGTTGTATTTATGTAATATTAAGTTTAAATAAAGATAAGGCATTGCGTGTTGTTTGTTGTGCAATAATATCAAAAGATTCGCCTCGTATATGCGCAATATTTTCGGCTATATCTTTGATATGTTGTGGGTGGTTTTGTTTGCCGCGCATTGTTTGTGGTGGCAAAAAAGGGGCATCCGTTTCAAGGACAATATGTTTAAGATTAATGCTTTGAACAACGGTACGTAATTCGTTGTTTTTTGGATAGGTTATTGTTCCGCCAATGCCAAGCATAAAATTCCACTGCGTTACGGTGTGAGCAAAAGCTTGATCATAAGAAAAACAATGCATGACTACATGAGTTAAATTATATCGATATTCTTCTAAAATATGTAATGTTTCATCATAAGCATCACGGCTATGGATGACAAGTGCAAGATTATGTTCAAGAGCAAGTTCTATTTGTGCCTTGAATGCATCACGTTGGCGAGAAAAATTGTAATCAGTATAATGCATATCTATACCGCATTCACCAATGCCAACAATTTTGTTTGACTCTTTTTTTGTACCCAATGCTTGAGTAATTCTAAATCTTCTTGCCATGTGTCAGAATCATTGGGATGAATTCCTACGGTGGCAAAAATAGGTTGAAATTTTTGTGCAAGAAGTATGCAATTGGCATTTTCAATGCTGCGTGTTCCTACATTAATGATATATTGAACATCATTTTCTTGGGCTTGTTCGATAATAGTTTGTACTTTTGGCAAATCGGTATTTTGTAATGGGGTGTCAAAACTATCTTTTACCATCATGTTTATGTGGCAATGAGTATCAATGAGCATAATAATATCCTTATTTAGGTAATTTTTTTAAGATTGATATCTTTTTTTAAGTGAATAAATTTGACAAACTTTTCTGAAATTATTATATCTTACAGCACTATCTCTTTTTTGTAGTGTAACGGGAGATAGAATTTTTTAAAGAGAGTTTTAATAAAGAGACAGTGTTTATTTCAATTATTTTTACTAACCATTATGAGGAGTCCGTATGAATAAGAGCGAATTGATCAATGAGCTCAGTGAAGAAACAACATTTAGTAAAATGGATGTTACTCGTGTGCTTGATTCATTAACTCGTATAGTGAGCCGTGCGTTGAAGAAAGGTGAAAAAGTTTCTATAACAGGATTTGGAAGCTTTTGGATTTCATGTAGACCGGCTCGCAAAGGAATCAATCCTGCAACAAAAGAACGTATTGATCTGCCTGAAATTAGTATTCCTCGTTTTAAAGCAGGCAAGAACTTACGTGAAATTGTACGTTCTGTAAGATAGATTAATCAAAAGCTTTTCGCAAGAAAGTTTTTACACAACCCAAGAAGAATCTATGATGTTTTTTCTTGGGTTTTTTATGTTTTACTTTTTTTTCTTGTTTTGTCTATTTTTGTTGTTCATTTGATTTGTTGTGTTAGTTTTGTTTTTTTCTGTTGTTGTCGTTGTATATTCAACTGATAAATTTTGCCAGTCTGGCTGAGTTGTTAAATCTATGGCAGTTTCCTCTTTAAAGCATTCATAAAAAAGACTCATTGATATTTTTTTATCTTTTAGTTCGTGGTGAATGGCGGATAAAAGCATTTTTTTATTGTATAGAAAGAGCTTATTAGCTGAAGAAAGATTGATGGCATTATGTATGTATGAAAATAAAAAATTTACAAATTTAATATCATGCATTTTATACATATTGGGATTAGTTTTAGAACTATATATACCTGTTTTAAGAGCTTGTAATAAGTATTTATATGATTCAGTAATGTTTTTTTTAGTAGTGCGATCTGCTAAGTAATAAAGAGCAAGAATGATATAGTCGTCTGGGTCGATTTCTTTATTGTTATTGATGTTTTCAATAAGTGCTTTATGGTACTTAAGATTGTCATAGTTGTTTTTTATTATATTGCTAATGATTTTATTTTTGTCTGTATCATTGTGTGTTAATTTTTTTTTTAGCTTTAGAACTGTGTCTATTTGTTTAGATTTAGTTTTTTCAAGCAATGATGCTATGGTAGCATGAAGATGTTTGAGATCAGAATTTTTTTTGTTTTGCAGAGATGACAAAATAGTAGTTAAATAATGTATTGCATGATTTAATAGAGATTTTTCATCGCTTAATCTGTATATGCATGCAAGAGTGAACGTAGCAAGAAGGTTAAAGCGAGTTGATATTTCTGGACAATTTATATAGGTAGTGGCATGTGGTTCTAATATTTTAAGACAAGAAGATGTTATGTTTTTCATCATGTTAAATCGATCGTTTTCTACATGGCGTTGTTGTTTTACTTGGCTAAATAGTTTTAAAATTTCTTCAAGTTTGTTGTTTTCATTTTCCTTATAATAGTCACAAAGAATATAAAATCCGTTCGCTATGCCTTGTTTGGTTAATGAATGCATTACATTTATTAAAGTAGTACAATATGGGTGCTTTATGTCGCTCATAATTAATGGTGATTCTTTAGTTTTTATAAGAGCGCTATGAGCATAAGAGAGGTAGCGTTCGAAGGTTGTTTGGTCATCTTCAGCATTTATTTTTTGTAGTGCGAATAAATAGGGGAGAAAAACAAGTTGGGCATTGATATTGCAATGTTCTGAAGCAGAGCATCGCGTATGGGTGCAATTTACTAAATTGCATTGTGTTGCGGCAGCAATAAGATAGTCAGAAAGTTTTTCTTGATAATCTGTTATTATTTGAACATCTTTATATCGTAGTCTTAATGCTTCTTGATGCGCTACGTAACAACAAAGGTCTATAGCGCTTGGGGTGTTTATTTTGTTATTTATAATAGTGAGTATAGTCTCTTTGATATGAGGAATTAATAATGGGTCTGGAATATATTTATACTGTTGCATATATATGGATTGAAGTTCTTTAAGACACGCAAGAACTTCACTATAGTTATTATCTTTGATAAGACATCGCTGTATGACAGTTATTTTTTCAGATAATAAATTTATTTTATTTTTTTCAGTATAAAATTCATTGATGAGGATGTCGATATCTTTTAAGACATTTTCAGGTTCATTGCATTTGCAATGTAACATTTTACGAATGAGCAAATTATATTCGCGATTATGATTGTTATTTATTAAGTATGTAGAAGATGATATAGCTTTTTTAAAATCAATGTACTCATTAGTTAGAGTAGGACTTAGTAAGGATAATGTTCCAGAATAGAGAGAGGTGAGAAGTTGGATGGCGCCAGCATGTGTGCTTTGTTCTAAATATTCTATTGCTTTTTTTATATCAATCTGAATAAACTTATAAAGTTTTTGAAATATTTTTGTATCATGGCAAAAGCACAAATACCTTACACCAAGATAAAACGATGCGATATTTTTTGTAGAACTATCTTTTTCAATATTATTTTCTAATAATTTTTGTGCGTATTGTATCTGTTCGAGGTTTTCAGAATTTAAAAATAGGATATATGCTTTTTCATTCCAGGCCGATGCATTATTATAATCAGATGTGGCAATTCCGATGAATTTTTTATATTGTTCATCGTCTTCTTCTTTTATAGCAAGAGCCCATTTATAATATAATTCACCACAACATTGGTTTATGCGAAAAATTTGCTCAGGCGTTATTTTTTGTTTATTAAGTGCAGCAGTAAAATGAGAAATTGTTTTTTTGTAATTATCAGGGGTGGTAACTTGATGAAATAGTAACTCAGCAATCATAAAATTGATAGATTCATCATATAATGATGCATCGTCGAGTTTATCATAAAATACAAAGGTATTGAGTTCTTTGATCCATGTATAAAAATAAGAATTATTATGCGTAATAAAATAGTTGTTGATGTAATGTGCTAACTCAATTATGGAGAGAGGTATTTTTGGTAGAGAGCAACATTCCTGTATTAATGCAAGTGCATTTTTATAATTTTCTGGTGATGCGACAAAAAAATCTTTTGTAAGCAGTGCCATTGATGAAATTGCATTGTATTTTTTGGAAAATTTATTTTTATTTTTAAGGCATTTGTTGAGAATAATATTAAATTCTGAAAATGGTAATGATTTTTTTCTGTGTGTATAAATTTCTGCTTTAAGTAATAACATTTTTTGCAGAATTGGTTGAGGTAGCTGATCTATATAATATTGTGCAATAACATAATTTTTTTTACTTTTATGATAGAGAGCCATGAGGCACAGTATGGTTTCATGTTTATTTTTTTTATTCGTTTTATAGGCCTCTTCACAATGGGGTATTAATTGTGTACAGAGATACGATTGAATGAATTCTAATAGTTCTAGCGGAGTAAAATCTTCATTTAAATTCTTTTTTTGTGGTTGATTTTTTATCTGTTTTAAAATCGTTAAAATTAAGGAGGCATTTTTATTATAAAAATCGGGATGTTTTTGTTGTGCAGCACTGAGAATCTCTTTGAGTGCATTATCTTGTGTGTCATGAGCCTTATTATGATCGATGGCACATAGCAGATGTTTTAGCGCATCTGATTTATTGTCTTTCATGTCGTAAGAATCAGAGAGTATCATATGAAGTTTTATGGTAAGAGTGCGTATTGTTTCTAAATTGGCATCATTCCAATCGCCTTTTTTTTGAGCGTATGCAAGATGATGTAATCCGTTTAAAAGATATTTTTGTTTTAAGTTGTTTTCTTTTGTTAACTTGTATATTAATAAGCCAATTTTATACGATAAGTATGGATTTTTTTGTTGTATAATTAATAAAAAATCATTGAGAGCGAGGTGATAATTTGTTGTATGTGTTTCAGTAATAAGTCCTGAGAGATATTTAATATTTTCTTGCGTGAATTGTGTATTGGTTTTGTTATTAAGATGGGCTATAACTGCATGTTTATAAGCTTCTGGATTAATAGCATTATATATAATAGTGTTTGTGTTCATTATTGAAAAGTATTTATCTGCCTTATCAAATTCATTGTTATGATAATAAAGTTCAGCCAATATGATATTTAAGTGGGAGAAATCGGGATCGTCAGTGCTGAGAGTTGCCTGTTTTAATTTATTTATAATTGAATAAAATATTTGTTCTTGTGTTATGTTAAATAATATTTCTGATATGTTAGTATACTCATTGAGGTTTTTTATAAATTTTTTTACTGCATCGTTAATTGATAATTCGGAATCTGCGTAATTTGCAAGAAAGAGGCATATTTCTTGTATTGCTAAATCGTCATTGGGGCATTTTTCGGTGAGTATAATATTTGCAGTTCGTTCTTTTTCAAGATTGGTAATTGATTGTAGAAAACGACATGTACAGAGTATATATGACGGAAGGTCTATAGTTGAATTTTTGCAGTTAATGATTTTTTTGTTGATATCGGTTGAAGAAAAAAAGCTTTTATTGCGTGTTGAAAGATCAACTAAAAAATCAAGGAGTCCAAAATTGCAAGAAATGGACTTTTTTTGAATATTTTTCCAGTCTTGATCATAGTTGCTATTCTCTTTAAGGTTATTGGCAAGGTATTGTTTTATTTCTTTGATATGTAATAATCTGTCGATAAATCTTTCAAGTATGATTTTTTGGGCGTTAAGATTTCCTTTCTGTGCCATACAATAAAAAATATCAAGAATGTGTTCTTTTGCGTCATAGGCTTTTGGTGATTCTATTTTAGAAATTTTTCCAGAAGCCAATTTATTTTCATAATTTTTGAAAAGATTGATTATTTCCGCGTCTTGACCTTTTTTATAAAGCTTTATCATCTTATTCTCTAAAATGGTTATGACAAGATCGCTTGTTGGTGGACATTGAAAGGATATAAGTGGTTTTACTGAAATGTTGTTTATTGGAATCTTCTTTAATTGTTTTGCGTGTCGAATTATTTGGTTTGGGGGTATCATCCCAAAGGTTGGTATAAAAATAGTTAAAAGCAGCAGTTGGATTATATTTATTAACATACAATAGCTTAATATAATGGGGTTTTTTATATTATTTTACAATAAGAGTATTAATTGCCTTATTATATATTATTGTATTGAATGATTTCAGAATGTCAAAAATTATTAAAAAATTTCGGATTTATAATGGTTTTTTGCGCAGTGTAACTATTTCACAAAGAATTTTTCCATAATGGATGTGTAGAGAGGTCGATCTTGTTAATTTTTTTAAAAAAAGTATAAAAATCGTCGAGGTTAATTTTGGCTGCATGGATTGCATTTTTAATTGCTGATAATAATGTTTGTGTAATTTCTTCTGGATGATTATTTTGAATTAAGCGATTCATGTAAATAAATAATGTATTTAAAAAGTAACCATCATGAAATTTTTTTTGTTGATTATTTTTTGTCTCGACTAAGCCTTGATTAAGAGCGTTGACTAAGTGATTTCTTGAGGTTTCATAATTTTGTTTATAAGAGCTTGTTCCCATTAAAAAAATACACGCGAGTTTAATGGAAAGTAATGGATTTTTTGCGCTATCTATAGTTTTTGGTAAATTGTTCAAGGCTTGATTTTTATTGAGTTCATACGATTCTAGTGCTCTTTGTGCAATTGTTTTATTATTTTGATTATATTTAGTTTGAATCATTTTTTTTGTATAAGCATCATTAATAACGTGTCGTAATATAGTTTCATATTCTTCAATAATTGCAATTGCTTCGTAGAAGTGAAGAAGAAGATCGCTATATCCTGAAATAGGTTCTTTATTTGTTTTTATATATTTGTTAATGAATGGTAAAAAATCGTTTTTGTTAATTGTTAAAGGTTTTTCTTTGAATAAAAGTAGCTCTCTTATATAGATGTCTCCAAGAGTATAACATGCGCTTAAATGATTAAGACATGCACTTTTTTTTAATAAATCGATATTTCGTATATGGGTTATTGATTTTTCTATACGTTCATATTTATAGTATGTTTCACTCAACAAAAGTTGTATGATATTTTTGTAATAAGGCAGATGGAGATTGTTGACTAAAGCTTTAAGGACACTTTCAAAATATTTAATGGCAAGTTTTAATTTTTCTGCATTTTCGCTGCACATAAGCATAGAAGCAAAAATAATTGTAGCAATAATATTAAGAGGTAATTTGATACTACTATGTATGCATTCTTGTGCATATTTATTAAATATATCATTACAGGAGTCGGTTATTTCTTGCATTAAAGAATATTTATCATTTATGTAAAATATGGGGATTTGTACTTTGCTGAACATGATAAGAGTGTCTTCAAATTCTTTAGTATCATGCTTACAATAATTGAGATAGATATAACATGCTGTCGCATAGCCTGCTTTGATGAGTGTTTGTAATTGTTGTATGAGAATGTCAATTTCTTTTGTTTTTTTTATAGAATTATGATGGATAAGTTCTTTATGAACATAATAAAGAGCATCATATAAGAGTGTTGTGTTTATAGTTATAATTGAATTAGAATGTTTTATTAAATAGGGTAGTAAAGCACGTTGAGCATCAATGTTTTCACCTTTAGCTGCGGTATAAAGATAGTTCAAAAGAAGTGATTTATCGTAAGTGATTGTGGGGTTTTGATTATTATGCTGAAAGCATTCGTCAAAAGCAGCAAGGCAGCACCATTTTATAGCACTATCGGTAGTGATATTATCATTAAGAATTTTTGCTGTATGTTCTTGTGTTTTTTCGATTGTATTAAAACGCAAATGTAAATTGTTTTTTTCATATAATTTGTATCGCATTTCAAAGCAGGTTATAGCATGATGGTAATCATTATCTTTAAAAGTGAAATCAAAAATAAAATTAAATGTATTCATTAATAGTGCATTGATGCCATCATTATCAATAGGCGAATTTTCAATGAGTAGATATTTATTTATTTCATTAAGCGCATGGTCTGGTTGATTGAATTTACAATATATATAATTACGCATCATTAATATTTCCGGCAATCTATAATTAATATTGAGTAAAATATTGGTATAGTGCATAGTTTGTTCATAATTTATATATTTTTCTTTGTGAGAGGAAGATAGTCCTGGAGCAATTCCAGAATATATTATTGCAAGTATTTCTTGTGCCATTGGCTCTTGGCTTTTGATTAAATATTCTATTGCTTTATCTATATCGAATGAAAATATTTCGGTGATTCCTTCTTGTGGTGGTATTTCCATCAGTGCTCCATGTAGATGACAATGTGCCATGAGAATAGCAGCATCTCCCGTTATTGTGCCATGTTCTTGAATGTTTTTTAAAAGAAGTTCTTGTGCTTCTTGTAAAAGTGTAATATCTCTTTTGCAAAGTATGATATATTTTGCTTTTTCATTACGAGCAAATTTGTTATTATACTGAGTTATTGCAATATCAAGAAGGCGAAAATGTTCATTTTCATCATCAATTTTAGAAAGAGCCCAGTTATAATAGAGTTCACTACAACATTTTTCTATGTTAGATTTATCAGCAGGAGATAAATGGGGATTGTTAATGGCTGCATTAAAGTGAGAAATTGTTTTTTCATAGTGATGATAGATATCTTTTTGCGCGAATAATAATTGCGCAATTTTATAATTAATGGATGGATTATAATATGTTGCATCCATTAGTTTATTATAGAATTGGGATTCATTAAGCGTTTTATTCCAGATATCGAGGTAAGAATTATTATTGGCAGTCAAATGGTCGTTGATAAAAAGTGTTAATAAAACGATATCAGTGGGCACTGATTCAAGTTCACCATAGTGTATGATTAGTTTACGTGCAAATTCATAATGTTGTGGTGAAATAATAAAAAAATCTTTTGCAAGTAATGCTGCATGGGCAATAGTGTTTTTAATATGTTTCATAAATGTGTTATTGTTTATTAGGCTTTTGTCAACTATCATTTTTTCCATGAGAATACACAGTTCTGCAGGTGATAAGGCTTTATTATGAGCGGTATAAATTTTGGTTTTAAGAAGCAGCATATTTTCAGGTACTGATTGCAATTGATCGATAAAATAATGTGCAATGCCGTATTTTTCATTTTTGAAGTAATAGAAAGCAAGTAGATATGATATAGTTTCGCTTTTATTGTTTTTATTTGTTTTATAAGCTTGTTCGCAGTACGGAAGTAAGAGCGAAAAAAAGTGACGGAGAGCATATTTACGTAATATTTTTAAGTCGAAGGTATTGATTAATTCATTTTTTGTTAGGAGATTATTTATGCACTGTATTATATGAAAAATAAGAGAATTTTTTGTTATATAAAATTTTGGCATACATCTTTGTGCATTTTGTATGATGTTTATAATAACATCGTTTTGTTTATTGATTAATGCGTTATGTTTCATGACACGAATAATATATTCAAATGAACTATAAATATCGTTATTGTTTTTATATATGGTAGCGCAAGCCATATTTAATTTTGCAGATAAGTTTCCTTCATAGCCTGAATATTTAAGATGATTTAATGCGCTATTAATAAGTGATAGTTGTTGCTCAGTGGTTATTTTCATATATGATTTTTTGTTTAAAGCATGAATGAGCAATGCCATTTTATAGGATAGATTCTTATTTTTTTCTTTTGTTTCTAATAAAAAATTATACATACTATTAGGATTGTTTTTTGATTTATAGTTTTTATTAATGAGAGAAAAAAGATAGTCAATATTTTTATCAGTAAAACTTTCTGAATGTGCAACGCATGCATTAAAAGCATGTTTATAAATTTTTTGATTGATTGTATTGTCTAAGATAGTATTGACATTATTTTTTGAAAAGAATTCATGCGCTTTCATAAAATTTTTGTCATAATAATAAAGCTCGGCAATTATTATATATAAATTTGACAACTCTTTTTCATTGTTCGATAAAGTTGCGCTGTGCAATTTATGCAGAATTACATCGGTTAATGGTTCTTGTGTTATTCTACGCAAAAATTGTGATGGATTGTCTTGGTTCTTGATAGTATGTATAAATTTTTTTATTACATCATTAGGTAATAGCGTAGGATCTCCATAGTTAATAAGAAATAAACACAACTCTCTAATGTCTTGTTCTGTTTGTTCTGTGTTATATGTTTCTAAAAGATCGAAAAATCTTTTTTTTTCATCATCGGTGTGCGCTTGTAAATATCGACATACTTGTAAAATGTATTGGAGAGAAGGACTGCTTTGATTACGTATTTTTAAAAGTTTGTTAGTCAGTTCTTTTGAGGTAGCGATAGGTATATTTTTGGCGTGAAGTGTTAAAAGAAAAGTTAAATATTCAAATGCGCATGAAATTATTTGTTTGTTTGCATTTTTTTGTTTTTCCAGGCTAATATTGCATCTATCTAAAAGCCTGTTAGATAGAATCAGTTGCGTGCTTATATTTTTTTTAAAACTGTGTTTATACAATATATTTATCATTGATTCTTTAGCATTGTGTTTCTTTCTATCGTCTTTTGGAGAGCTTGTTTGTGGAGCAAATAATGGCATATAATTGGTAATGGTTTTAGCTAACTGATCGCTATTATTATGTAAATCAAAATCAATAATTTTATGAGCTATTATTGTTGGAATGTGAAATATAGGCGGTAGTGATTGAATGATAGTAGTTTTATGGATGGTGCAGGGGCAGATCCATTCTTCATACAATGTATCGGCAAGCATTGAATGAATAGATTGTTGATATTTTTCATTATTAGTATTTATTTTTATGCCAAATGAGCGAGGAAAGTTTTGTGGTAGTGGAAGAATAATTGGATGTTTTGATGCAAGTGAATGTTGATCCATTGCGCATATTGTTAGAGAGAAGTTAAAAAAAACTGCGAGGCGGATTATAGTTATAATGGTACGATTTTTTGTTTGTATTAATCGCATGAGATTGCATTATCTCTTAAAAATTCTTCTTTTTTTGATAATAATGTACGGAATATTTTAGTCATAGTCAAAATAGTTAAACATTTTAATTTTTGTTATACTTGTTTATGACAATTTTTTTTATGTTTCAGTGCACATTTTTTAGCTTACAAAGGGTGTTCATGATTGATCTTATGTTGCTTAGAGAGAACCCTGAACGTATTATAGATGCGCTCAGCAAAAAAGATCCTCATTATGATATAGCGCGATTGATAACTTTAGATAAGAAACTGCGAGTTGTCAAAAATGAAGTAGAAGCGCTGCGATGCAGTAAAAATGAACTTGCCAAGCAAGGAAAATCTGGCATAACACAAGAATTACGCGAAAAATCAATTGCTATTAATAATGAAATTAAAGAAAAAGAGAAAGATCTTGAATCGTTAGAGCATGAATTTAATGAGCATTATCTTGCATGTCCAAATATTTTGCTTGATGAGGTTCCTGCAGGAAATAAAGAAGAAAATGTGGTGGTATCTGTTTTTGGTGAAAGGCCAACTTTTTCTTTTACGCCAAAAAATCATCTTGAATTGGGTGAAAAATTAGGATGGCTTGATTTTCAAACAGCCGCAAAAATTGCTGGTGCTGACCTTGCTCTTTATAAAGGAGAAGGTGTTGCACTGCTTTTTTCTTTGGCCATGTTTATGTTAAAGCATAATCGTTCACATGGGTTTAATTTTGTGCTTCCATCATTGTTGGTCAATGAAACGTCATTAGAAACTACGGGTAATTTCCCTAAATTTAAAGATCAAGTTTTTGCAGTCCCCAGTGATAATTTTTTTCTGACACCAACATCAGAGGTGAATCTAACGAATATATATCGTGATCATATTTTTGCAGGAATTGATCTGCCAGTGCGTATGACAGCATTCACGAGCTGTTTTAGAAGAGAAGGTGGCGCATATGGTTCAAGTGAGCGTGGGCTTATTCGGATGCGCCAATTTGAAAAAGTAGAAATTGTATCAATGTGTGCTCCAGCAAATTCTGAACAAGAACATCAACGCATGCTAGCATGCGCGGAAGGTATTTTGCAGGCTTTGGGATTGCATTATCGTGTGATGTTACTTGCAGGTCAGGATGCGTCATGGGCTTCCGCAAAAACATATGATTTGGAAGTATGGTTACCGGGGCAAAATGAGTATAAAGAAGTTTCTTCAGTCAGTAATTGCACTGATTTTCAGGCACGTAGAGGGCATATTAGATTTAAAGATCGACCTGAAAGTAAAACTGAGCTTGTTCATACCTTAAATGGTTCTTCTTTAGCATTGCCGCGATTAATGGTAGCTTTGATGGAAACGTATCAACAGACTGATGGAACAATAGCGATTCCTGAGCTGTTGAAAAAAGAAGGATTGTTTTAATGGAAATTAAATCTTTTTGTATAGTCTTATCGCAGTGGCTTCCTCTATTTGTGTTCTTATTATTTGCACGATTTTATGAAATGACAGATGATTTGTGGCGACAGGCATTTTATGTTAGTAGCATGTGTGCTTTTGTGGTTATTGCTTTTTTACTGTATAAAAAAGTTATTATTGATCGTTTACGGTTTGGGATTAATTTATTTTTAATTGCTGGATCATGTGCTTTTTTAACTGAGTCAGAATCAGTTTTACGTTTTTTTGAGATGTATAAAGGTGTGGCTTTTTTTGGAGGGATTGTTCTTGTTGGTATAATTACTACTTTTTTTTCTTCATATGGTTTTGTTGGTGTTTCAGTTATCAATAAACAGAAGTTAAAAAAGAGTTCGCTCATACTTTTGGGGACAGCAATTGTGGCATTAGTTTGGTCGTTTTTTATGAATGATTATGGAACTCTTGTCTCAATAGTGGTTCCTTTTGTGGGGTTAAGGCTTTTAAGAAAAAGTTTAATTGATTCATTGATAAATCAGTCTGATAGTAAATTATAGATTTTTATGATAAAAAAAAAGAATGTAATTTCACCTGAAGTTGTAAATAAAATAAAGCAACTTGAGATTTTCACGAGACGCTTACTTAATGGATCATTAGTTGGTGATAGTCGTTCTGCAATTAAAGGCACTGGGTTTGAATTTGATCAGATTCGTGAATATAATTGTGGTGATGATATTCGTTTTATTGATTGGAAGGCATCTGCGCGTAATGATAAGCTGCTTTTAAAACAATATGTTGAAGAGCGTAGCAGAACAATTTTTTTAGTAGTTGATGTATCGCATTCAACTATTTTTGGCTCTGGTTTGAACAATAAATATAGCCGTATTATTGAACTTGCAAGTGTATTGGCATTGGTTGCTCAGCATGGTAAAGATCGTGTTGGTCTTTTGCTATTTTCTGATAAGGTTGAAGAATTTATACCGCCAGGAAGTAGTTTGCGTCATATTCATTATGTCATTGAACACATGTTTACTTTTAAGCCATCTGTATCTAAAACTGATATATCACAGGCATTAAAGCATTTGTTAACGATTAAAAAAAGTGACGCGATTGTATTTCTTATTTCGGATTTTATTGATGAGACATTAGATACATATCTTACGCAAGCAGCACGTAGATATGATTTGATTGCCGTGCGCTGCTTGGATAGTAATGAAATGTCAGTGCCTGCGGTTGGTTTTATTATGGTAGAAGATTTAGAAACGGGTGAAGTGGTTGAACTAGATCTACGTAATACGCGCAATAATAATGTTAAAAAATTTTTAACTGAGCGTATTAATAAACAAAATAAGTTATTGAGGCGTTGTGGTGTTGATCTTGTTGATGTATCTCCCGAAAGAGATGATTATTTAGCTGATATGATTAAGTTTTTTAGGCGTCGTATGATGTATTAAATAGATATTATGAAAATAAATGAAAAAACTGGTTTATACGAAAATTATGGTCTATGGCATGTGCCATTTTGGCAAACAGAAAAATTTCAATTGATGGTTAAAGTAAGTTGTGCGGTTTTAGTCTTGTTTGTCATAGCATTGCTTATCAAAAAATATTATGATTATCAAAAAAGAAAAAAGCGTTCTGTGTGGGATCAAGCATTATTTGATTTATATCAGCTAAAAAATGATCATAAGATTTCAGCAGAGCATGGTAAAGAATTTTATCTTGTTGTCTCAGCAGTATTAAAAAAATATTTATATCAGCGTTTTGACTATGATGTTGTGGGTAAAACTGATAGTGAAGTATTACATTATTTAAAAGAATGTAATGCTGATAAGGATATTCTTGTAGAGCTTGAAATATTGTTGCAAGGCGGTGTTATCATTAAATTTGCAAATGCTCAAGCTGCGCAAGAACAGGTTGAAAACGATTATATGCGTGCTATTGCGATAATTCAAAGAACTATTCCAATAAAGAAATAAAATTTGATATTTTTTAAAATTTCAAGCAGTCTTATATGTGCATTAAAGTGTTTAAAATCTATATATTCTATGAAAGGTTTTTGATGAATATAAAAAATTTAATGATGGCAATTTTGATGATGAGTACGGTATTAACTCCGTTTGTCGTGCAAGCAGGTGATAAGGGAGAGTTAAAGCTTGGCACAACAATTCTTGTTGGACTTGCTGCTGCGCCATATCTAGTTGCTGGAGGTTTTGTATTGGTGGGTGGAGGGATTGTAGGAGGAGGACTTCTTGGTGGTACTGTTGCTGGAATGATCAAAGGAGGATTTCTGGCAGGTTTTGGTGGAATGGTAACAGGAGGAGTAGTAGGCGGTGTTGGGACTATTGCCACTTTATATGCATTTATTAATAGAACTGATTCGTCAGAAAATAATAATAAAAAAAATACTAATTAATTTGTTTATTTTTTAGAAAGGTTTTTTTATGAATATAAAAAATATACTATTTTCGATGTTTATTATGAGCGCAGCATTCACTAATCATATTGCGGTAGCTGGAGTTTCTCCAAATATGTTAGAGGGTTTAGATAAGGTGGCAGCAGCATCAGCGGGAGGATTGTTAGGAATGGGGGTAGTGGGTACGATGGGATTTGCAAAAGGAGGGGCAGTAATTGGTGGATGGATCGGCGGCACTTTGGGAGCTATTCTGGAGCAGCTGTTGGTGGTGTAGGAGGAGCCAGCCTTGGATGGATGGGCATGGTAGTAGGAAAGGCGTTTTATAATGAGTTTAAACGATAAAAAATAATTTTAATTGCAAGAAATATTGATAGCGACCGGCTAACATGTTAGCCGGTTTTTTATTATTTCAAAATTATTTTGCAAATTGATCTTCATATAATCGTTTAATTTCATGATCAGTTGTTGCTTCATGCGCACTTTTATCTAATCGATAATCCATAAAACGTGGAAAGCGTAGTGCATATCCTAAATTTTTAGTAGTTTTGCCAGCGCTGTGTAGTGGTGATAGAGTAATTTCATCAGATTGTTATTTCTGTTTTAAGTTCCATTGAAGTTTTTCCGCCATGATTTTTTAATAATGCGATAATGGCATAATATTTTTCATAATGGTTTTGATTGTTTTTATGCTCTTTTTCTTCTTCTTCTTTAATCTTTAATTTATTCATTTCTGTTATTATATATTTTTCAACAGATTTATCATGTTCTTCTTCCTGAAGTATTTTTATGGATTGTTCTGCCAGATCAAGAGGAGTTTTTTGTCTTATATTTAAATTATTGATAATTTCAGGATGTTTTTTGATTAAGTGCCGACAAATATTTAAATAATTATCCGTGGTGTATTTAAATGATTTAAACCTACAAAGGTAATGCAGCAGACTTTCTCTATCACAATTTGGAGAATATGGACTAACATTATTATTAATGTAGAATTCTATTAATTTTGGTGAATGTTCTCTATGAATACATTCCCATAAAACATTGTATTTAGAGCGGTCTGTTGCTTGTCGGTCAAATGTTTTTTGATTCATGAATATTTGTGCTACATGAATTGTTTGAATGGAAAAAAAATTGGGCTTATTTAACCATTTTTGATTGGGGCTTGTATTGTAATTAAATAATATTTCAAGCATCTCAGTATCACCGCGCCATATAGCATGTTGAAGTAAGGATGTTTTTTGGTATGCATCATTACGAGCGCCTGCGTATGTAAGGAATAATGCTGCTTTTCTGTTCTGCCAATAATTGTCGGAACTTGCTGTTTCCAGAAAATTGTTCATTTCGAAGTTTATTTTTTGAAGATCATGATATTTTTGGTATAGTTTTCCTATTGTGATAAGTAATGTGTTTTTGGTTTTACATGAGTCAGATATTCGTGACAGAGGTGACGTAGTAGTAAAATAAGAATTCTTTTCTATAAGCTCAAGACTTGTTGGAAGTGTATGGCATGATTCACATATTAGACATTTAATAATTGTTTTAATAGAAAAAATTGTGTGTTTTTTTAGCCGCTCATGATTGAGACTTGTATTGTTACTAAGTAATCTTTCAAGCACCTCAGTATCAGAGAGATTTATGGCAAGTTGAAGTAAGTTTGTATTCCATTCATTAAGGTGAGCATCTGCGTATGTAAGGAATAATATTACTTTTCTGTACTTCTGATAATTGTCGGAATTTATGTCTTGCTGAAAGCGGTTTATTACAAAGTCTCTTTCGTCGTGACAATAATAATTTTGGCTTACTTTTCCTATTGTGATAAGTAATGAGTCTTGGTTATTACATGCTTTACATAAGCTACGCATTTTGAAAGCTGGTATGGCGATATCTTTAAAATATTTTTTTTGATTAATAATGCTGAAGGCAATGATGAGATTGATACAATTTTGTGGTAGTAGTGGTATATTTGTGAGATCAGGTTTGGTTGGTTTTATTTTGTTATATCTAAGTATTTTTAATTTTTGTGTTGTGTCAATGATCATGCATAATACATATGTATTATGAGTTATTAGTAAAGTAACTATAATGATAATGTTAATAGTATAAAAATTTGTTTTCATATAAATGCCTAATAGTTTACGGTGCAAAGATTATTTAATGTTTGTAGTAATTTTATTATATATTACATAAATGTGTCAAATTATTATACAAATTGATCATTGTATAATCGTTTAATTTCATGATCAGTCGTTGCTTCATGCGCACTTTTATCTAATCGATAATCCATAAAACGTGGAAAGCGTAGTGCATATCCTAAATTTTTAGTAGTTTTACCAGCGCTGTGCAGTGGTGAGAGGGTAATTTCATCAGCACGTACTCGACAAACAATCTCAGGAGTTATCCATACATCAGGATACAATTCTTTAGCACAGTCTACATTTTTTGGTTTATGTTCAACTATAAGTGTATCACATTTTTTCTTGAGCGTGCGCCATTCGTCATCGGTCATACCGGTACCAATTTTTGCAACAGTTTGGAAAATATCTTCCTTTTGATTGTATACGCCCACTAAAAATGCACCAATACCAAAATGTGCACGCTTACCTTTACCCGCATAGTATCCAAGAATAACGCAATCGATGGTATCTTCAAGATGACCTTCTTCTTGTCGTTTTAATTTAATCCAATTAAAGTTACGTTTTCCTGGTTGATAAAGAGCATCAGGGCGTTTTACCATAATGCCTTCAAGTCCTGTTGCCACGGTTTCAAGAAAATAATTTTCTAGTTCTTGTGCATTGTGTATTTCTTTATGTTTGATAACAAAAAGATGTGGTGATTTTATGCCGTACATAATTTTTTCAAGTTGTTCATGGCGTTTAATGTATGGTACATCGAGATAACTTTTATTATTAAGATATAGTATATCAAACAAAAATAGCTGAAGTGGAAATTCCGTTGCTGCTTTTTCTACGCCATGTTTACGTTTACGTTTTACCGTTTCTTGAAATGGTAAAAATCCGTTAGTATTTGGATCATATCCAATCGCTTCACCTTCGCAAATAAGATTTTTAACATCAAGTTTATAAAGTTCTTTTATTAAGTCGGGAAACATCGCTGACATATCTTGTAAATTGCGAGAAAAAAAATGAATTTCTGGATCTGTTTTTGTTTTACCCTCCTTCGTTAAAACTTTGGCGGACATGTCAAGATGAATTTGCAGTCGAAAGCCATCTAGTTTTGGTTCAGCAACGCATGTTCCTAGTTTTTCATAAATAGTTTTTGCTGTTGGCATTCGCTCTGCAGCGGCAGGTAAAATAGGAGTGCCAAGTTTAATATGCATATGCTTGATAGCGTGTATTCCGTGTTCTTTGAGTGTGTGCGCAATGAGTCCGATATCCGCGCAAATATTATACGCATTTTCAAGATCGGTATGAAGTGATTTATTGCCGACCTCCATCCATGATAGCGCATCAATAATAGTCATATCAGAAAAACCAAGCCGTAATTTACCATTGATGATGCGTGCAACGAATTTTGCTGAAAGAGGATCAAGGTTGTAGAATAATTCTTTGATGATGGTGATTTTTTCTTCTTGAGAACCTGAACCACCAGTTTTTTCAAGAGTACAGAGCGTTGTATATACATCCGTAACGGATAATATTTTTTTATTTTCCCATTCATATTCGCTCAACACCAGTCCGATATCACCAAGATGTTTTGCTTTTTTTTGAACAGTTTCTTGCGATAGATTTAAAAAATCAGCAACCGCTTTGATTAAATTTTTTTCAGCAATATTAAATTTTGTACCAATATGTTGCGGATGCAGTTGGCCAAGAGAAAGGTAGGTGATGATTTCTGCTTCATGCGCGGATGTTTTTTTGAGTAAATGAGCAAGTAGGCGAGTTATTTCTAAGCGTGCTGTAATTGGTTCAATGTCATTAAAGCATTGTGCTACTTCAATAAATTTCATAGAAGTCCTGTTATTGGTATAGAAATTTTTTTTTATCATGAATAAAGTTATATGTATGAACAATAGCGAGATACACACAAGAAGGCAATTTAATTGTTTGGAAAGCATGTTTTCCAATATGCATTGATATTAGATCGATGAGTGCTTATAATCCATAGTGCAGCAAAAAGTGAAAACAAAAAAAATGGAATGTCATAGAATTTATACGCAAGAGCTGGTAAAAAAATTACGGTAATTATTGATGCAATACCAACGGTAGGCGTGATGGTAAGTAGTACAAGCCATAAGGAGAAAAATAATCCAGTAACGTATATATTAAGCGCCGCAAAAAGACCGCAGAGTGTTGCGCCGCCTTTGCCACCACTTCCACGCAGGAATATGGAATAACCATTACCAAAGAGTACTATGCAGGAAAAAATATAGATATATTTAAGAGAAAAATAGGGCAATATTATATGGATAAAGAGGAATGCTTTTCCTGCATCAAGTAAAAGAACAAGAAAAAAGTAGTGCAGGCCTAAAAAACGAGAGACATTTGTTGCACCAATATTGCCTGATCCATGCGAGCGAATATCAGTAATTCCTTTTAATCGTGCAATAATATAACCGGTTGGTATAGCTCCGATGATGTAAGCACAAAGTGTTGTGATTATAAAGGTTATAATGTTCATATATTTTCCAAAATTATTTTATATACTTAATTATTTTTATTTAATCATATCATTATTTTTCATTAAAATCGAAAAGAATTGTTTAGTGGTTTTAGCTAATATGTGTTATAGATGAGGGGAAAAATATTTTTATGTAGATCTCTATCATAAAGGAGCGTTGAGAATGAAGAAAAATATTGTGATAATCGCATGTTTATTGGCCTTGCCAATGCGTGGTATGGAGCCGCAACAAAAAAAATTACAACCATATACTATAGTTGTGCATAATACGCAAATTGTTTTGAAAAATAGTCCGTTATATACCGTTGATAAAACAGTGGGCATTGTAGGTGTTGGTAGAAACTGGCAACGAAAACTTCAAAAGCCAAATTTTGGAGATAATAAATATATTGGAAGCACGGAATGTTTAAGTAATCAGGATGAATTATCTCTTTTGAGTTTTACTGGCACGGCAACATATGATTCTTATATTATAGGTCAAGAGCTGTGGAAACAAGCTCAGTGTCACCCTATAGATAATTTAATATTGCGAGTTGTAGAACCAGATATTACAAAAAAAAAGGATTATAAAACTAAACAATACGATTGGTATTATTCGGTTCAACGCAGTACTGATAAAGAAGAGATGAAATCTATAGGATTTGAAACAACGGTTACCGGAGAATTGGCAGTTGAAGAAGCATTAACAGATTTAGGTTTATGTTATACTATTCTTTTATCTGACGGAATAAAAAATTTGGATAAGTTTAAACAGCGCGAGAAGAGCATTGCGTTGTCTGCGCTTGGTGCTCATATGGGGTTTCCAGAAGGTAAAGAGGCATTTATTTTAGTAAAGGCGATTATTGATTATATTGAAAAGAATGCGTCCAATAAGGAAAAAAGTTATAAAAGAATTCACGTGCATGCGTCGGAAAATGAATTTAGTAATTATAAAAGAATTTTTGATGAAAAAATTTTAAAAAAAGAGTCAACTGAGCAGGCGGAATATGCTACTAGTTGTGTTGTATCATAGTTTAGATTGGTGAAAAAGCGTGTGAATTAATCGATATAAACATGTTTTGTAAAAAAAATAAAAGTAATATTTTAATACGGGTGATTTGAATTCTTTGGTGCGTAATTATTGATCAAAAATGAAAAATAATTACGCGCACTTATCAATGATAATAATGTTGCTATCAATAACAATACTATTTCAGTTCCATTCCAATAAAAAGAAGTCATTCCAAGAGATTGATAAGGATTAGTGATAATAAAAGTAAGACATATGATTTGGGCAACTGTTTTAAGTTTGCCCCACGATGATACGGTGATTGAACAATTATTTTCTAAAGCAATAATGCGTAATGCCATAATAAAAAATTCTCTACCTATCCATATAATGGCCCAAAAAAAATGAATTTTGTGTGCTGCAATGAGTGCGATGAGTGTTGAATATAATAAAAATTTATCGGCAACGTGGTCAAGCATGGCCCCGAGCGGTGTTTCTTGTTGATATTTGCGAGCTAAATAGCCATCAAAAAAATCAGTTAATCCAAATAAAAAAAATAGTATCGCTAAGCTGCAATTGAGCCACATGATATTATAAGGTAATAGATAAGCTAAAAGAAAGGGTAGAATTAGAGGAGAGCCTATTAATCGGATATACGTAAGAATCATTGGAAGTGAGTAATGAATATTGGTCATAAGAGTTGATCGTCTATAAATTTTTCTGGTAGCGACGCAGGGATTTGAACCCCGGACCTACGGATTATGATTCCGCCGCTCTAACCAACTGAGCTACGCCGCCACTAATATTTCATGGTTATTTAATGATACATTTTATAATATATCATTAAATAGAGAGTTTTTGAATACTAAAGTTATCTAAAATAAATTTAAAAAATGATCGCAAGAAAAACAACGTTGCTATAAGTGTTGCGATAATTCCTAACATAAGCGTTACGGCAAAGCCTTGAATAGGTCCTGAGCCTAAATGATATAATACAATACCACTTAAAAAGGTAGTAATATTACCATCTAAAATGACACCCATTGCACCAGCAAATCCTGTATCAACAGCTTTTTTTAAGCCTGATCCTGCAGCAAGTTCTTCCTTGATTCGTTCATAAATTAAAATTGATGCATCAATTGCCATACCAATAGTGAGTACCATTCCTGCAATGCCAGGAAGTGTAAGTGTTGCATGCATCCATGCAAGGCCAAGTAAAATAAAAATAAGATTATATACGAGCGCCAAGAATGCTAATAGGCCGCATAGTTTATAGTAATAGAGACTAAATAAAAATGTAAGAGCAAAGCCGGCAATGCATGAATATAGACCACTCTTAATTGATTCCGCACCCAGCGACGGTCCAATTTGACGTTCTTCTTCAAAGGTGACTGGAGCTACAAAAGATCCTGATTGTAATAGGTATGCTAATTTTTTTACTTCAGCACTTGAAAAATTACCGGTGATTGATCCAGATGAACGGATTGCAGTGTGTATATTTGGTGCTGAAATTACTTCATTATCAAGGACGATTGCAAGTTGACGTCCAATATTTTTGCTGGTAAGTTCATAAAATTTATCACCACCTTCTGTGTTAAATGAGAATAAAACAATTGGCTCAACGGTTGTTTGACCTCCCATTGAAGCTTTTGCACTTTCAAGCATTCCACCATTTACTTTGGCATATTTTTGTACAACATAATATGAAGGTTGTCCATCATGGCGTTCCCCTGGTAATATTTGTAAATCATCAGGTAGATCTCCATCATATTCAAATAATAGTTCGTTTTCACTTGAACCGACTTTTTCCACAATTTTAAACTCAAGAATGGCAGCACGGCCAATCATTTCTTTTGCTTCTTGGGGATCTGCAACGTCAGGAAGTTCAATAATAATCTGTTTTTCCCCCTGCGGTGCTATAGGAATTTCAGCAACACTGAATCTATCAAGGCGCGTGCGAAGTATTTCAATATTACGTTTTACGGCATTATTTTTGATGCGTTTTTCAGCGCCCTCAGAGAAACTTAAGGTAATTGTATTTTTGTTAACTGTTTGATTGATTTCACGTGTATCTGTCTTGAGGATACGAACAGCATCTTGCGCTTGCTGATTATTTTCAAAGGTGAGAATTATTTTATTGTTTTGAATTGTTTTTGAAATAGGCTTAATGGTTCGTTCGTGTTTAAATTTTGTTTCAATAGCATGAAGTTTACTTAAAAGTTCTGCTTGCACAGCTTTATCTGTTTGAACTTCAAGTGTTAAGTATGTTCCACCAACAAGATCTATACCAAAACGTAAGGTTTTGCGTAATGGGTAGAGAAAATAAAGACCTACTATACACAACAATAACCATATCATTAATTCGGAACTTGCTATGCGTCGTGCTGTTAATTTCATCTAAATAACTCCTAATATAAAACTAAATGCATCTCTACTTTTTTACGTTAACTTTTTTCTTTTATTGTCGATGGCTTGCCATACGAAGCTTTACGCGAAGTATGGTGCCAGGGAGGGGACTCGAACCCCTACAGGATTTCTCCCACAGCCACCTCAAGGCTGCGTGTCTGCCAATTTCACCACCCCGGCATGAAGAAAATATAATGTATTTTTAGTATAACGATAAATAATCTATTATCAATCTTTAAAGCTATAATTACGAAAAAATATGATGCTTTTGTTTATCACTTATTTACCAAAAAACATAGTATAAGGAAGTTTGATAATAGTGATTATAGATTTAAACAAGTTTTGAATTTTGGAGATAATCCAATTAATTAAACCAGTTTTTTGTTTTGGTTTTTCTTCTTCTTTTTCTTGTTCAGCAGCTTCAACTTCTCTTTGTTGTTGTTCTTCCTTTTCTTGTAAAGCAAGTTGTTCAGCAACACTTTTAAAGGTGACTCCTTTTTCTTTTAATACAATTATGCGTTGTTGAACTTTGGTGATATGATTGCTTGTTTCATAGATAAGAGTATCAAAATGTTTTAAAAAACTTTGTTCAAGATAGGTACTTATATTTTTGATATTACGAGCAGCCCCTTCTATCATATAATATAACTCCCGAGCTTTTGTATCATTTAATATGTGTGCAATTTCTTTAAAATTTTTCCATGCTTGTGTTTCAAGATTTCTTGCATTATTAATTTGTTGCATTAATTTATCTAAAGCATCATCAATTGCATGATCGAGATTAGCGATAGAATCAACATCCATTTTAAGTTGTTTTAGTGAATCTTGTTCTTCTATAAGTGATTCAAAAGATTCACGTTCTTGTTCGTTAAGAGATCCTTCTTGTTCTCTTTGTTTGTCGAGAGAATCAATTTGCTCAGCAAGAATGATTTGTAATTCTCCAATTCTTAACCCAATATTGACATAAAAAGGTTCTAAAATATTGCGATCTAAATCATTTCGCTTGATAAAAAATTCAGTACGAGATCTCCATATTGCATCAACAAGAATTCTTATTTTTTCATATCGTTCTTCAGCTCGTTCCCACCAAATACGTTTGAATAGCCAATTTCCCTGTGCTTCTTCAAGGGAAACAGTATCGATTCCAATAGGGCTTTGTAAAATAGGCGTTTCAGTTATTGTAGAAGCTTCTTCTACTGTTGGTTCTGGAACAGCAGGAATTTCAACAATGTGAGGCTTAGCAGGTTGTTGACTATCATTAGTTTTTGGCTCTGATGGTTGTTTAATAGATTGATTTTGTTCAGTTTCTAATGCTTGAGTAGATTCTTTAGTTTGTTTTTGTTCGCTTTGTTCATTGGGTATATTAATTGTTTCTTCTTGTGTGGTAGAAGGAAAATGTAATCCAAGTAACATGAGTGTTAACATTTTAAAAATACGCATGAGATTAACCTTTTTTTTTGATTTAAAGCGAGACTGAGAGCTCTTCTATTTCTTCCATTAACGCTTTTGATAGTTCTGCAGCTTCGGATGAAGTGTAGCTCCATCGTACACCACTTTCTACTTTTACAAGAATTGAACGATCACTTTTAATATCAATAATATCAATACGTACTACATTCATAAATGGATGAACTATTGAGGGTGCTCGTACAACTCCTGCGCGTCCTAAAATACTGTAGGCGATATTTCCTTCATCTAAGAAGCACAGCATAACTTTCTTTTGCCATACCATATTGTGGTAGCCGGTATGATCTTTATTAATGGTGAGTAAAATACTTTCAAGGCCCTTGGCAGCAACACATTGCACGGGAGTTGTATTAGGTAATCCTTTTTCAGAAAAAGTTGCAAGAATACCAACTGTTTGTCCTTTTTTCAAAATAGCCAATAAATCTTCTGGTAATTTTACGCCAACATGTTTTGCCATGAATACCCTAACATTTCATAAATATTATCAATAATATACAATTTTAATTTATTAGATAAAAATGAGAATTATAATAACAGTTTTGTTATAATTTCATTTTCTACAATTAATCCTGCTGGAGTTAATTGTAAAAATCCATCAACCTCGACAATTAAATTTTTTTGTTTTAGTGTATCAATTTTTATAATTAGTTCATTTTTCTGTAGTTCCGTTAAATTGTTACTTATTTCTTTCCAACAAACCCCCTTTATTCTTCTTAATCCAAGCATAATTTTTTCAGCATATATTTGATCTTTGGTAATCATTTCGGCAAATACGGGTTTATAGGTGTTTTGCTCAATGCTTTCTAAATACTTAATAAGATTTTTTTCATTTTGCAGGCGAGAGATACCATCAAACGAACATGCGCCAAGTCCAAATCCTCGATAAGGATTGCGTTCCCAATAAGTGGTATTATGTCGTGATTCCTTTCTGTTGCGTGCAAAACTAGAAATTTCATATTGATTAAACCCATGTTTGGCAAGAAATTTGCGAGACCAATAATAAGCATTAACAACAACATCGTCGCATGGTAAAATAACTTTTTTTGATTTAATGTTAAAAAATAATGGCGTGCTATCATGTATTTCTAAAATATACATTGATATATGGGTAATTTTCCATGTAACGATTTTTGTTAGTAATTCCTCCCATTCCTGTGTGCTAACTCCAGGTAGTCCTAAAATTATATCAACAGATATGTTATCAAAAAAGTCTGGTGCTTTATCAAGCAAAGAATAAACATCGGTTGCTTTTTGTAAGCGATTGAGTTTGTGTAATACGGAATCATTAAGACTTTGTACTCCAATGCTGATACGATTGATGCCTAATTTTTTCCATAATGCAAGTTGTTCAAAGCGTACGGTGCCTGGGTTAACTTCTAAAGTAATTTCTATGTTATTTTCAAAATTAAATAATTCTTTGAGTGTATCAAACATATGCGTGAGCAAATGGTCAGGATACGTGCTTGGTGTCCCTCCGCCAAAATAAATTGTATCAAGAGATAGTTTATGAGTATGATTATAGGCAAATTGTTTAATTTCTTGAATGAGAGCGTTATGGTATCGTTCCATAAATGGATCATGTGATGCTAAGGCAACAAAGGGACAATAGTGGCAACGATAGGGGCAAAATGGCCAATGGATATAGAGAGATCGTGTATGAGATGAGATATCATAATGCATAATAATCCATTTTTTCGTGCAAAATCTAAAAAATAATACATTTTATTGTACCATAGATCGTGGTTGTCAGCAAATTGTGTAGTAAAGTTAAAGCGTTAAGAGTAGATTTTTTTATTAATATGACAGAAAACCCCGTTGCTTCCTAGCGCCTTTTAAGGCCGGGGATGAATGTCATCATATGAGCTAATGATTAAGACAATAAGTCGAAATCAGTAGCGTAAATTACTAAAATAAAAATTACAAAAAACACCGGCCTTTAGGCCGGTCGAAATTTATTGTGATGAATTATTAGTGTCATATAATATGTTTGCCATTGTTATTATTTCATCAGGAGGTGTGCATCGCATGGTATAAATGTTTTGAATGAGGGTTTTAAATTCTTCTATGGCGATAGTATTGGGAATAGTAGTAAATATTTTTCTGTTTTCTGTTAATTCTGGAGTAAAAAAAACTCCATATTTGGAGGCATTGTTTAGGGCAGTTAAAATTTTTGTATTTTCTTTATGAAAGGAAAGTTCTTCTTTTGTTGGTGAGGTAAAATTGTTTTTTGTAAGAAGTTCATTGTATTGACGAAGCCTTTCAAAAAAAACACTAATATAGGCAGGGCCATTATAAGGTGCATTGGTTAAATTAAACAGTTTGTTTTTTACTGAGGATGGTTGATTAAATGCAAATTTGCCGATTTGATTTTCAGTAACATTACTTTGTTTTAATTCTTTTATGTTATTTAAAATTTCACACAAAACAGTTTCAGCAGTAGTGCTTGTTGGGGTAATTTGGGTGATTTTGTCATATGTTTTGTTATATAAAGTTTGTATGTTTGTGGCTTTAAATGATGATTGGTCAGCGGATATAACAGTGATTTCCATTGAATAAAGAGAAAAAGAAAGACAGGTTATGATTAGTGACATTGCGTATGATTTGTTCATTGTTACTCCTTTTGATTACATTTTTTCAATGCATTGATTTTTATTTACTTTACTATCATATTAAAAAATATAGTAAAAACATAATTTTTTTGTTTTTACCATAAAATGATTTGTTATTAAATGCAAGAGTTAATATTGCGTATAAAAAATAGATTTGTTTTAATAATTCTTTGTTTCATAGTTATGTTCTTTATTTTTCGTTATTGCGCATTGATTGATGGGTCGTTAATAGGATCTTTTTCATCGTGTGTGATATACCCTTTTTTGCGCGTGCAACATATTGTTGTTGAACCTATTAAATTGTGGCTTGATCGACGTATGCAGATGAGGGATCTTTCTGATAAAATACAATGTTTGCAAAAGGAAAGAGATAAGCTTTTTGGGGAAAATATTACTCTTCAAGCAATGCATTATTATAGTGATGAGACGGCTGAATTGCGTCATTTTAATAAAAGATATTTATTGCAAAAAGGTCGAATTGTACAGGTATTAGCACGACATTTTTCATTAAATAATCAATTTTTTTTTATGAATGCTGGTTCGTTTCATGGGATAAAAAAAGATATGATAGCTTTGCATAATAATTGTATAGTAGGTAGGGTTTGTGAAGTTTATCCATGGTATTGTAAAGTAGTATTAATTACTGATGCTGAATGTAAAATCGCAGTTATTTGTCCTCGATCAGGAGCGAGTGGTATTCATGAAGGAATTAACGATGAGCATCATACCGTTTTGCGATATGTAAGTCATTTAAAGAAAGTTGAATTAGATAGTATGATATTTTCAAGCGGAGAAGGTTTGATTTTTCCGAGTGGATTTGCCGTTGGGGTTATAGAAACGGCAGATAAACAAGATTTATTTTATTCGATTAAAATTAGGCCAGCATTAGATGTGCAGTTATTATCTTATTGTGTGCTTATTGCGCGAGAAGAAATTGAAGCAATATCGGCATAGCAAAATTGATTTTTATGTTCAATCCATTCAATTTCACCTTCAACAAGTGCCTTTTCTTTGAGAATTTTTATAGCCGTGCACATTGAGCCTAGTTCATTGATTAATCCGAGAGAGAGAGCTTGATGACCAGTAAATATTTGCCCATCGGCCCAGTTTGCAATGGTTGTAAGAGAAAGTTTCCTTGCGCTTGCAATCTGTTTGATTAATTGTTGGTACGCATTATCTCGTAGTGTGTTTAATGATGTTTCATCAGACTCTAAGTGTTGTGTTGTTAAGAAGTTAAGTCCAATATTGCCAATAAGTGCTGATTCTGTAGCTATTATATAGTCGCATGCGCTTGAAATAAGATATCCGCCAGCAGTGCAATTATTTTCTACTACAGCAATTATTGGCTTAGGAAATTCTTTTTTAAGATGTCTAATTTCATGAAAAATTGTTTGACTTGTTCCCGAGGCAGCATTTAAACAATCTATTTTTATGAGGATTCCTTTTATATGGGAGTTTTTAAAGAAATTGTGCAACTCTGCTGTGTGATGGTATGAGTTTATAAGAGTTCCATTGATGTAAATAACACCGATTTGCGTTCGGAGTTCAATAAATGGTGTATATTGTTTTTTTATGTTTTCAATGACCATTGGGCCAACATAAATTAATAGGGTGAATGCCATAATAGTTTTGAAGGAGTCAAATAGTGTCATAGCGGAGCCTTGTGGAAATAAAAAAAGAAGATTTTTTGATGTTTTTTAGTATCATATATAAAAAAAGAGGATTGGAAAAGAAATGTATGATATTTTTTTTGACTTTTGTGCGTATATCAATTACACTTTCCTGGAGTAAGTTAGGTGGGATTTGAAAGGGCGATTAGCTCAGTGGTAGAGCATCAGTCTTACAAACTGGGGGTCGTAGGTTCGAAACCTACATCGCCCACCAGACTTTTTACCCAATTTTCGCAGCCGTTCATCCTGAGCTTGTCGAAGGACAGTTGGGTGCCCATGGGGAAAGGTGAATTTGCCTTACTCATTTTGAATCTGTTGCAAGAGAGCGAATGTGAAATTTTTTTTTGAAATATATTCCTCGGTAGCTCAGTGGTAGAGCAAACGACTGTTAATCGTTAGGTCGCAGGTTCGAGTCCTGCCCGAGGAGCCATAATTTGGGGTTGTAGCTCAGCTTGGTTAGAGCGTCCGCCTGTCACGCGGAAGGTCGCGGGTTCAAGTCCCGTCAGCCCCGCCAGTCTTCGCATAAAGTAGAGCCTGGTGGGTTTTTTTATTTATAAATCAATTTTTTTGTCTGTAGTTACATTGTCATGCATAAATATCAAATATCTTTGTTGTTATTTACTGGTTTTTTTATCTCATTAATTTTTTGTTGTACAAAAAATAAATTAATTGTTGTGATGGGTGCTTCTTGTTCGGGTAAATCAACGTTAAGTAAAGAGTTGCTACAAAATTTGGGAGATGGATGGAAGTTTGTTGAACTTGATGAGATTGAAGATCAATGTAAGGCAAAAAAAATCACAATAACTAATGAAGAGCTCATTACAATGGTAGTGTATCAAGTTAATGAACACTTGGATAACAAATATAACGTTCTTGTTGATACAAATATTTATCATAATGATTTTTCTAAAATTGATTGTGATTATAAAAAGATTGTATGGGTTTATTGTCCATTAAATATTTTACTGGTAAGAAATGCTGAACGTGATAAGGTGTTGCAAAGACGTGGCGATAATGCGCGATATGCACGAGAATATACTCAAAAAACATTTTATAATTTTGAAAATTATCCATGTTATGATCTGAAAATAGATTCTTCTCTCATGTCTTTAGATGAAAGTTTAGAAAAAATTTTTGCATTTATTTTTTGAATTAATGCGAGTTCGATGTAAATATATTCATAATTACAATGATTTGATCGTTATATTCTCGCTCTGTTCGTCCTGAGTGTTTTTGTCTTGCAAAAATGTATCGAAGGATGAAGTATAGAAAGATTATTAATATGTAATGTATTATTTGTTCCTGTTTTTACCAACGGTAAATATTATATAAGTCCTGATGCAGATGGCCATAACGGTGGTTTTTGGAAAGTTTTTAGTAAAGCTGGTAAGCGGTTGTATACTTGTAATATAGATTTAACAAAAATTATTGGAGAATAATAGATGAATATGTCTATAAAAATTATAGATGCAAATCCTAAAAAGAAATGGGGGGTTTTTACGATAAAGGGGGAAATTAATATTAATGATTTTAAGGAAACTTTGTATCCTTCATTGGATTGGTGGAGTTTAGATGATTATCGATTACAATGGCAAGAAGGTTTAAGGCGACTAATAGATCATGATCGTTCTTGTTTGGTTGCAACAGTAGATAATCCCAAACTTAGAAAGTTTATAGAGTGGTGGTTATTATATAAAATTGGAGATAAGGTTTATATTAGAAATAGTATAGTTTTGAGTGATATTTATGAGGAATATATTGGAGACAAGCCCTTTACTGTAGATAATTGTTATGATTTTATCCCTGGCAAAGGAGAATCATATGATGAAGATGGAAATAAAATTGCAGAATGGGTTGTTGATTGGAATTGCAATAGAATTGATCAGCAACATTGATTACTGTTGAGTTGAATTAATGATTATCATTTGTAGGTCGGTCAAATATTACTCTCGTAAGGATGAGGATGCTTTTTTTGAATGGATAAAGAAAATTGATTGTATTGATAGTGTGGTTGGGGTAGGTAAAGAATTGCATTTGGGGATTACATGTAAAAATTTACATGATAATGATTTGCGAGATTTGCTGGCATTATTTTATCGATATGATCTTGATATGCAACAATTGCAATGTTTTTTAAATGAAGAAAATAAGACGTGGTTTTATAATAATAAAGAAGCATATTGGTATAAGAGAGTATTTGGTAGATAATTAATATTTTAACTAACGCGAGTTCGATGTAAATATATTTATAATTATAATGATTAGATCGTTATATCCTTCTTCCGTTCGTCCTGAGTGTTTTTGTCTTGCAAAAATGTATCGAAGGATGAAATATAAGACAAAAAACAGAATATGTTATATTTATGTTTTTTGTTTGTGTATATCTATATCAAGAGTTTTAAATGCTAAAATATGATTAGATCGCATCCTTCGATACATTTTTGCAAGACAAAAACACTCAGGACGAACGGAAGAAGGATATAACGATCTAATCATTATAATTATAAATATATTTACATCGAACTCGCGTTAGTTAAGGTTTTTTTTCATATTTTTGGGTGAAAGTTTAAAAAAAATTTTTGCATTAATTTTTTAAATATATAAGTATACTCGTTGCAGTGAAATTGATGAAAAACACCATATGAAAAATTACGTGCAATGTATTTGGAATAGGATTAGTGCCGATGCGTGGTAAAAACGTATGTGTTGAAGAATAGACTTCTTGTAACTCTTTTACTTGTTGAGCAGGCCAGCCAAAAAAGTAGGGAATCCACCAAGAAAAAATAATTCCCATACCAAAAAGAATATTGCATAAAAATAGATAAAGTTTTGCGTAGAATGGAAGCGGCGTTGACCAATACCATAATAAAATAAGTGTGTACACAGCAAAAAATGGTGTATTGATAATTGTCATTAAAATTTTGTTACGTAATGAACAATGTTTGTTGAATGTTGTAAGGTCATTAAGAGGATATATATTAATCCAGTCATGAAATAAAAGAAACAGTGTAATGAGTATTGAGCTTATGAGACTTATCATTAACCATGTTATCATAGTGCATAATCCTTTGATTGTGATTTTATTTTTTTACTATAGCATAGTTATAAAATTTTGTTTAACTGATTAGCTTTTTATAAAGGAGAGATGTTTGATGAAAAAGTACAACAATATAATGGTTTTACTCATGTTATTGTTATCTAACATGCCAATAAATGGAATGGAGGAGAGAGATCCTCAAGGGCCGATGGATTCTACATGGTTTTATGATCCTCATTGTATAGCTTTAACGGGCAATCAGTTTTATCAAAAACAAGAATGGGATAAAGCTTCAGATGCTTATAAAAATTTTTTAGTAGACAAACAACATAGTGAGTATAATAAACATAAGGTTGGGTTAAACTTGGCGTCATGTTTGCTTGCACAGGGTCAAGCGACACCTCATTGGGCTTGTTTTGATAGATTATTGAATATTGCAGAAGATAGACTTGTGCCTATCATGTCAGCTGGATCTATTTTCGGCAATGATAAAGAAGCATTAAAAGAACTTGATTTAGCGCAAGATGAATTAGTATGGGTATCAAGGGAAGATAAAAATTTAGTATTAGTCAGAACTGATCAAATTGGCATTGGTGATATTTTTCATTTTATATCAGCAGTTGATTTTTTTATAAAACTTACTAACTCTAAAGTAACAGTTTCTGTGCCTCAGTTTCTTAAAGATACTTTAACGCCTGCGGCAGAGGCATATGGTTTTAATATTATTGGAACAAAAGATGATGTGCCAAAAACTGATTATGAAACACATTTGATATCGTTGCTTGGGTATCTTCAGCTTAGTCCTTCTCAATTAAATCCGGCAAAAGTTGTATTCACTGCACCAGAAAGAGCGATGAATGCTGTTTTGGAGCAAATAGCGGGTCCATTGAATCTTAAGTATACTGTTGCAGCGGTATTTGCGGGTGAAAATCGACAGGCAAAATTGATAGGTGGTAAAAAACTTCCTAACGATGCAAAAAGTCATGGGCGACATCTTAATTCCGAAGGTTTTGAGGCTTTATTGGATAATTATTCAAAGCTGATGTTGATAGATTGTGGAACAAAGGCAAGTAGGATTACTATTAATAAAGAATCCAATAAAGATCGGTGCTTGATGATTGCTGATGAAAAACAAGCATTTGATACGATTATTGCGTTGGGGTCAATTATGAATAAAGAAAAAAATATTATCGGTATTGGTGCTGATAATGGACCAACAAACGTTTTTGTGCGCTCTCTTACTAATGATGGGCAAGATCGTATGGCATTAATTACCCCAAATCCTCAAGAATATGATGCGCGTATGGAAAATTGTAAAGATAAAAGTGATAAATATAAGCAACCGATTTCTAATGCGTGGATATATAAGTGTAAATCACCTTCAATTAAGCATCAGACTAAGATGATTGAAAGAGTCTATCAGGATCTGACGCATTAAGAATTAATGAATAAAAAACAGCATTAGAATTATAAAAAGTTCTGATGCTGTTTTTTTATTTATGGGCGTGTAATCCTTTACAAAAGATCATTTTTGGATTACTTTTAGAATATATTTGTTACGGTTATATAGTCTTTTATCATATAAAAATATAAATTATTAGGGCATAGTATGAAAAAAAATATACATCCAGAGCTTCATGAAGTTACCGCGCGTTGTGCATGTGGCAATGCGTTTGATACTCATTCAACAGCTACAGAGCTAAGAGTTACTATTTGTTCGAATTGTCATCCATTTTTTACTGGTGCGCAAAAGTTTGTGGATACTGCGGGTCGAATTGATAAATTTAATAAAAAATATTCAAAAAAAGCATAACTTTCTATGAATATGACAGATCTGGCGATCCTGCAAAAAAGATATGACGATCTTACGGCTGAGCTTGCTTCTACTGTTGATAATCCTAAAAGGATAGTATTACAAAAGGAACTAGCTCGTCTTTTGCGTATTATTGAGGTGCAAAAAGAGCTGGTAGCTCTTGATACAACAATTGTGGATACGAAAAATCAGTTAAAGCAGTCAGTTGAAGATAGCGAAATGACAGATTTGTTTAAGCTTGAATTACATGATTTGGAATTAAAAAAGTTAGAAAAAGAGCGTATGCTCGAAGATCTTATGATCCCATCGGATGAACACGACGAGCGTTCGGTGTTTATTGAGATACGTGCGGGAGCTGGAGGACAGGAGGCCGCGTTATTTGCCGCAGATCTTTTGCGTATGTATACTAACTATGCGCTAAAAAAAGGATGGCGAGCGACGGTGGTTGATGAAAGTTTTACTGATATTGGTGGTATTCGTGATGTTACATTGCACGTTGAGGGTGCTGGCGTTTATGGGTATTTAAAATTTGAGGCAGGGGTTCACCGTGTGCAACGAGTGCCAAAGACTGAAACTGCTGGTCGTGTTCATACTTCAACAGCAACAGTTGCAGTATTACCGGAAGCGCAAGAAGTTGATGTAAGTATTAACCCTGCAGATTTACGTATTGACGTGTTTCGTGCAAGCGGTGCAGGTGGTCAGCATGTTAATACTACTGATTCTGCTGTTCGTATTACTCATATTCCTTCGGGAGTTGTGGTTTCATGTCAAGATGAGCGTTCTCAGCACAAAAATAAAGCTAAGGCATTAAAGGTGTTGCAATCACGGTTATTGGTATTTGAAAAAGAACGGCATGCAGCAGAAATAGGTAAACAGCGGAAAGAAATGGTTGGAAGAGGTATGCGAGCAGAAAAAGCGCGTACCTATAATTTTCCTCAAAATCGCGTAACGGATCATAATGCTGATATAACGCTTAAAAAGCTTGATTATGTTATGGAAGGTGATCTTGATGAAATCATAGAGGCTTTGCGTTCTATTGATAGAGAAGAGCGACGTAAGCACGCGTTAGAGATGTAAGTATAAAAAAGTTTGAGTAGTATATTTTTTTGAGGTTGTATAATATTTATAATGTTTTGTAGTGTACTATATTTTAATTTTTTTATAAGAGGATATATCCTATGATGAATTTTAATGTACGTTGTAAATCAATTGCATTGGTTACGATGATTACGATTTCTAATTGTTTTGTTTTGGTGGGGACTCAAACTGTTGTAGATAAGTCTAAGCAAGAAGTTGCAAAAGTATTGCCATCTGTTGCCCGTTGTATCCCTGGTAGCAGGGCTGCAGTAATTGTTACCGCGATAACAGTAATAGCAATGTGGATACGTTTAAACACAAAAGGATCATCGTTTAATTATAAGTTAAAAGATTGGCGTTCAGATTTTGACTTGTTCTTGAAATCGTTTAATATTTTTGATGCTGAATCACGAGCAACTTTATTGATGCTTTTTGATAAATGGATTATTGGAAGACAATTATCTATTATTGACGTGAGTTATGAAAGTGAAGATGATAATGGAACAGTTACTATACTAAAAGATAAAAAACTTAAAGCAAAGCCGTTTGGTTTGATGGGTTTCATTGATGCGTACGCTCTTATTCAATTCAAAAAAATCAATGAGTTTGCAAAAGAAATAAATGGTGTAATAACATTGATAAATAATCCAATGGCAGCTCTTACTAAAGACGCTAAAGGCGCTAAAGACTCTCAATAGTTTTTTTAATTATACAAAAAAAAGACAGACTAGCTGTATGCTAATCTGTCTTTTTTTTTGTATATGGATGTTTTTTTGCAAGCTTGAAAAAGTTGATTGTATTCTTTTACGATAAGGCTATTGGTTTTTCAATAACATTATCGTAGGAGTTAATATGAAAAAATTTTATTTACAAACTTTTTTGGTAATGAATGCACTATTTTTTATTTTTAACGCTGGTGCTATTGTAAAAAAACCATGGACTTTTTTGGTTTATCTTGCCGCAGCAAATGATTTAAATAAATTTGCATTATTAGATTTACAAGAAATGATGCAAGTGGGATCGAGCTCTATTATTAATGTTCTTGTTTATTTAACAATACATGAAGAAGGTGAATCAAAACAGACAAAAAAATTATATATTAATAAAGGTTCTATGACTCAAATTGGTGATACAATGATTCGTGATAGTGGTCATATGACGACGTTAGTAGAAGCATTGCAGTGGGCACATGTCGATTTTCCTTCAGATAATATAGCCGTTGTTTTATGGGATCATGGTTCTGGGCCATTAAATAGATCTGAAAAAGCATTGTTTTCTAAGGGCGTTTGTTATGATTTTGACACCGGTAATTATCTAACAGATCGTGATTGTTTGCAGGCATTTACCTGGATTAAGGATAATTTACGTGGTGGTAAAAATTTTAATATTATTGCATTTGATGCGTGTTTATTAGCTTCTATTGAAATGGCATATACGCTTTCTTGGTGTGCTGATTATATGGTTGCTTCACAAGAAATAATTCCTAGTGATGGGTATCAATATGCATATATATTAAACCAATGTGTAATCAAATCGCTTGATCCTCTTTCTTTTGCTAAGTTGATGGTTAGAGCCTACAATCAAGAATATCTTGGTAATAGTAATTATACATTATCAGCTGTTGATTTGAATGCAAGTAAATTACTTGTTGAGAATTGTAATGCAGTGGCACAGATACTAACATCTCAGTTAAAAGGAAAAAACAGTGTGATTGTTAAATCTACGCTAAAAAAATGTATTAATGCTGTTAATTGTCCTTCCTTTGATAAAGGTATTTATGTTGATATGTATCAATTTTATAAAAATCTTTTAAAAAATATTGATGGATTAAAATTATCAGCATCAATAGTAGCCCAGTTTCAGCAACTGTTGAACAATGGTATTAAAATGTTTATAACGGTTGTTCAAGCAAATGTTACCAGTAAGAATTATAAATTAGCCGGAGGTCTTTCTATTTATTTGCCTCGGTATACTATTGATCCATCATATTATGGGTTATATTGGACAGAAAAGAATCCAAATTGGTTAAATTTTTTGGAAGCATATATAGTATAGCAGTAAGCGCATGTTTCGATATAATTGTTTATTGAACGTGCGTTTATTTTATAACTAGATTTTTCAGAGCATAACATTGAAAAGGATATTGTGGTATGAATCATGCTTGTCATTATATTAAATTTTTTGAGGATATTCGTCTTTCTGATATAAAAGTAGTTGGAGGCAAAAATGCTTCGCTGGGAGAGATGGTAACGCAGTTGGGTGCGTGTGGAATTAGGGTGCCTGACGGGTTTGCGGTAACGGCTGATGCATATTGGTATTATATAAAAGAAAATAAGTTACTTGAGCCGATGCAGCAGGTGATAAATACATTGAAGGATATAAATGATGTTGAGTTATTGCAATCTGTTGGCTTAAAAATACGTAATCTTATTTTAAATGGTACAATGCCGGATGATTTGGCACAAGAAATTATTGATGCATACCATGATCTTTCACAACGTTATCATTGTGTTAATTGTGATGTTGCTGTTCGTTCTTCTGCTACGGCAGAGGATTTGCCAACGGCATCATTTGCGGGACAACAAGATACTTTTTTAAATATTGTTGGTGATGAGCAATTGTTATTAGCATGTAAAAAAAGTATGGCTTCATTATTTAATGATCGAGCAATTATATATCGTATTAATCAAGGATTTGATCATTGGAAAGTTGCCCTTTCTATTGGCGTGCAAAAAATGATTCGCTCTGACTGTGCTTGCTCGGGTGTTGCATTTTCATTAGATACAGAAAGTGGCTTTAAAGATGTCGTGATGATTGAGGCGTCATATGGTCTTGGTGAGTCAGTTGTTCAAGGTCTTGTTACGCCTGATGAATATATGGTGCATAAGCCAACATTGTTGCAAGGGTACACGCCAATTATAAAAAAATATTGTGGAGATAAAAAAACAAAAATTGTGTATAAAGCGCATGCTGAAATGGCCGTTGAAACGGTGGACGTTTCTATTGATGAACAGCATTCTTTTGCATTGTCTGATGAAGAAATTATTGAGTTGGCGCACTATGTTATGACCATTGAAAGTTATTATTCACAATTACATGGCAGTTGGTCTCCTATGGATATTGAATGGGCAAAGGATGGTATTGATAAAAAATTATACATTGTACAAGCTCGTCCCGAAACTGTTTACGCAGGGAAAAAAACATTAACAGTGCAACAGTATCATTTATCTGGTGATGCAAAAAAAGAACTCATCGTTGCCGGATTAAGTGTAGGTCGTAAAATTGTCTCTGGTATTGCGCGAGTTGTTACGGGCGCGCATGATATTGCCCAAATACATGATGGCGATATCATCGTAACATCAATGACTGATCCTGATTGGGTACCTGTCATGCGACGTGCAGCCGGAATTGTAACTGATCGCGGTGGACGCACATGTCATGCCGCAATTGTTAGTAGAGAATTAGGTATTGCGGCAATTGTTGGTACAAAAAATGGAACAGAAAAAATAAAGGATGGTTCTGTTGTTACGCTTGATTGTTCCGAGGGTGCAGTAGGGTCAGTGTATGCAGGAAAAATTTCTTGTACCATTGATGAGATTGCGCTTGATACTGTTATGAGTACGCCTTCAGTTGAGGTGATGGTTAATTGTGCCGATCCTGATGGGGCATTTCAAATATCACAACTTCCTGTTGCGGGCGTAGGCCTTGCACGACTTGAATTTATTATAACTAATTTTATTAAAATTCATCCTATGGCGCTGGTGCATCCGGAAAAAATTGAAGATAAAAAGATAAGTGGTGAAATAGATTCTATTGCTGCTGCATATAAAACTAAGCAAGATTTTTTTATTCAGACTTTGTCTCAAGGTATTGGTATGATTGCAGCAGGTTTTTATCCTCGACCAGTGACGGTGCGGTTGTCCGATTTTAAAAGTAATGAATATCGCAATTTAATTGGTGGTACTTATTTTGAACCTATAGAAGAAAATCCAATGATCGGTTTTCGTGGTGCATCGCGTTATTATAATGAGCATTATAAAGAAGCATTTGCATTAGAATGTGCAGCATTGTATCGCGTGAGAACTCTTATGGGTTTAAAAAATGTAAAAATTATGATTCCTTTTGTACGCACGGTGTCTGAAGCTCAATTAGTTATTGCCCAAATGGAAACTTATGGCTTGGTGCGTGGTAATGATGGGCTTGAATTAATTATGATGTGTGAAATTCCGTCAAATGCATTACTGATTGATGAATTTAGTGCGCTATTTGATGGATTTTCAATTGGATCAAATGATTTAACACAGTTAGTTCTTGGTGTTGATCGTGATTCAACTCTGATTGCATCGTTGTTTGATGAACGAGACGAGGCAGTAAAAAAAATGATGGCGATGGCAATAGAGGGAGCGCATCGCAACAATCGATATATAGGAATTTGTGGTCAAGCGCCATCTGATTATCCTGAGATTGCAGATTTTTTGATTTCATGTGGGATTAATTCATTGTCATTAAATGCAGATTCAGTATTATCTTTTTTAAAAAGATAAAATTATGTTGTTTGATATGTTTACTGAAAGTGTAAGTTTTAATTATTAATTTTTATTTTTGATATATTTTTGTACAAGATTGCTGACAGCCTCTTTCATTGTTTGTGGTTCATTTGTTTTGTTACATTGTACTATTTTTTTTATACTGTGTGTTACGACAGTCAATGGATGTGCGTCTTGTAGATGACCACATTCAACACATTTTCTCCCTTTGATGTAGGTACAGGAACAATCGCATTCAACAGAATGCCATCCTACGTATTCTATGCCTTTATATTCACTGAGACAGTTAAGACTTGCAAAAAGAGGAGAATGTAAAAAAGCAATTGTTAATAATATTATTCTGCGCATGATTTTTCCTTTTCTTCTTTACATTGTTCTTTTTCTTCATATTGTTCAAAAAAAGGTCGAGCATCATCAGGAGAAAATTCATAAGGACATGCTGATGCGATGGTGATAATTGCTATGTTTAGTATAGCTATAAGTAGTAGAAGGTATTTTTTCATAATAGTATTCCAATTATATTAAGCGTATTAAATTACTGCTTTTATAATTGTATGATACTATTATTAAAATTCAAATTGCAATAATAATCATCGTATGGTTAAAAAATATTGAAGGCGACGAGAATAAATACCTTATTTAGTTAAAAAGTTATTGAATATATGTTAACCAATGATCAAATTGTTTACTATTTCCAGAGATAATAGAAGAAAAAATGGTATTTATTTTTTGAGTAATAGGGCCTATGCTTCCTGTTCCAATTGTTTGATTATCAATACATTTTATAGGGATGATTTCAACTGCAGTGCCGGTAAAAAAGGCTTCATCTGATTGATAAATATCTTCAAGTTTTAATGTACATTCTTTTGTTGTTATTGATAAATAACGAGCGATTTCTAATATTTTTGCTCGCGTAATGCCTGGTAATATTGAGCCTAGTTGGGGAGTTTTGAGAATATTGTTTTTTATCAAAAAAATATTAGCAGCGGCGCCTTCGGCAAGATTATTATTATAATCAAGAAGTAATGCTTCATCGTAACCTGATTTTTTTGCATCCATATGGGCTAAAATTGAGTTTACATAATGACCATTTATTTTTTTATCAACAAATGTTGATTGAGGATGGGGTCTTATAAAGGGTGAGGTTTTAATTGAAATTGCATTGGTGCCAAAATGTTTTTCCCATGGCCACATGCTAATGGCAACATGTACGGGAGCATGTGTTATATCAAGACTCATGACACCGCAACCAAGATAAATTATTGGTCTTATGTAGGCAGCTTTGAGATTGTTTTTTTTAATAAGATTAATAATTGCTTCTTTTATCTGTTTTTTGTTAAAAGGTATTGGTTTTTCAAAAACTGAAAATGAGTCAAAAAGACGATCGATATGTTCATTAAGACATAATAGGGCAGGCCCATTAATAGTGTTATATAGTCGTATACCTTCAAATACTCCAGCGCCGTAATGAAGAGTATATGTTTGTATATGAACGTGAGCATCTTGCCATGCTAAATAATTGCCATCAATCCAAATAAATTGTGTAGGATTCATAGAGGTCTCAATATAATTATGATTATTGGTTAATGTTTTTAAAAAATTTGTATTTTTTCAGTATAATCTATAAAATAATTAACAGAAAGAGATAATATAAAATTAATAGTTAAAAGAGATTATGGAATATAATACTATGTTTACTTGCGAAAATTCTTCTTTGATGGTATATTTTCAAATTTCTGTAGTGCGTCTGTTATCTATGTTTTCCTATTATTATGGTAATTATTCTTAACCGTGAGGATTGTAATATTATCATAAAATAAAATAATAAAAAAAATGAAATTCAGTCCTCGGCGCAAACAGCCGGGGATTTTTTTTAGGTTTGGCATACGTGCATTCATAATATAATAAAGGAAATTTTATGGGACTTAAGCGGAACAATATGATCATGTGGGTAATGATATTTGGCCTAGGCATTGGTGTTATTGCATTATATAAAACGGTAGTAGTACACAAAAAAGGCCAACTATTCACTATTGGGATTTTGCAAACAGCATCGCATCCAGCGCTGGATGCAGCACGAGAAGGTTTTATAGCAGCAATAAAAAATGGTGCGGGGAATAAAATTGATTATGTGGTGCGTAATGGCCAAGGAAATATTAGTAGCATACATACCATTGCGCAGCAATTTCATGCAAAACAGGATATTGATGCGATATTTGCAATAGCTACTCCGGCGGCACAAGCAGCAGTGGCAGTAGAAAAAGAAAAACCAATTATTATTGCAGCAGTAAGTTTATCGCCACAATTGGGAGATATATTTTCTGCGCCTAATATATGTGGTACCAGTGATATGATTGATGTGCGCAGAGAAGTTGAGGCTGTGCGTGCATTATTGCCAGAAACAATTAAAACAATAGGAATTTTGTATAGTACTGCTGAGGTAAATTCGATGATAATGTCGCAAAAAATGGTTGAAGAATTAGAGCGAGTAGGATATACGCCAGTGTTAGTAGGAGTAACATCTGAAGCGGATATAGAACCGGCAATTTTAAGCGCTGCGCGCAAAGTTGATGCATTTTTAGCACCAACTGATAATATGGTAGCAAATACAATTACGTTGATTGTTGATTTAGTAAATAAAGTAAATAAGCCATTAATTGTAAGTGATAATATGTTAGTTCACCATGGTGCATTGATGGCACGAGGTGTTGATTATTATGAAAGTGGTAAACAAGCAGGAGAAATTTTGTTACAATTGATAGTGCATAATAAAAAACCACAGGATCTGCCAATTGTTCAGGCGAGTAATAAAGAGATTTTTGTAAACAAAAAAGTGTTAGATAGCTTTGGTTTTGTTATTTCTGATTCTATTGCGCATGAAGTGATATTAGTTTGATAAAAATTATTAGAGATTGCAGTATACTTAAAAAGAAAGATTGATTATGGATGATCATTATAATGTGATTAATGAAATTATTGATAGAGCTGAAAAAGAAAAATTGCCGTATCCGAAGTTATTTCAAGCTCTTATGGATGCGGGTGTAACATCATATGAGGTTCAGGTTGATAATTATCATGCTCAGTATTATGGTAGTTTTGGTACGTGGGTAAAGCCGGTTCCTAAAGATTTTGTCTCTTCAATTGTCAATCCTCATTGTGATAAAAATCTTTTTTTGCAGGCTCTTGAACGACGCATAAAAAAAGAGACAACGTATGTGGAATATTTAGCAGAAATTGCTGCGGCTGGAATTGCGTTTTATCGTGTTGATATGGCTACAAGAACGGCCACGTATTTTGCAGCAGATTCATCGATATGTCATGTTCAAAATATTCCAAAGATGTCGTCAGTTATGAATAAAATGTGGTTGTTTTTTTTATAGACATAAGAAAAGATAACAGGTATCTATTTTTTATGAATAATTATTGATGCAAGGTAAATATTATGCGTTTTTTTAATACCGCAGGTCCTGTTAATCCTAAAGATCATTATTATGTACCTCATCGGTTAAATGAAGCTGAAATGAGGCAGCTTATTGATCAGAAAAAATATTTCATTTTACATGCACCTCGTCAGAGCGGAAAAACTACCGCAATTAATGCCTTTATTAAGCAATTGAATGATTCTGACAATTATAGTGCTTTATATATTAATGTAGAACCTGCTCAAACAGCACGTAGCAATGTTGAAAAAGGCTTGTTTACTATTCTTAATATTATTAAAGCACGAGCACATAAGGCATTTTCAGACAAGATGTTCATTTTTTTTGATAAAATTACTGCTGCAGAAATATCGGGAAATAGTCTCTTTGAATGTTTGGAATATTTGTCAATAAATATGAGTAAGCCAATAATATTATTTATTGATGAAATTGATTCGCTTGTTGGTGATACATTGATTTCTGTTTTACGTCAATTGCGTGCAGGTTATCCCGAACGACCGGATAGTTTTCCACAGTCAGTATGTCTTATTGGAGTTCGTGATGTGCGTGATTATCGCATTTGGTCTGAATCAGAGCATAATATGATATTGGGGGGCAGTGCATTTAATATAAAGGCAGAAAGTTTAACGCTGCCTGATTTTTCATTAGATCAATTACGCGATTTATATGAACAACATACTCAAGAAACTGGTCAACAATTTACTAACGATGCAATAGAATATGCATTTTATTTAACACAAGGCCAGCCATGGCTTGTTAACGCACTTGCATATCAAGCATGTTTTGTAGATGTGCCTGATTGTAGTCAGCCGATTACTAAAGATATTATTGAACGCGCAAAAGAAACGCTTATTAAGCGGTGTGATACGCACATTGATCAGCTTATTTATAAATTACAAGAACCGCGCGTCCGTATGATTATTGATGCCATTATTGGTGGACAAAGTGATTTAACAACATTTCCTTCTGATGATGTTCAATACGTAAGAGATTTGGGATTAATAAAACTAAATAATTTTGATATTGCTAATCCTATTTATCAAGAAATTATTCCACGAGCACTTGCACAAATTACACAAGAACGAATCAGAGAATCAGCCGTTTTTTACCAAAATCCTGATGGTTCACTTAATATGCACAAATTATTGGAAAAATTCACCCATTTTTATCGTGAAAATTCGGCTACATGGCTTGCAGATTTTCAATACAAAGAATCAGGGCCGCATTTATTAATGATGGCTTTTTTGCAGCGAGTGATTAACGGCCTGTCCGCCGAAGCCTTGGCGAAGGAGGAAGGTGGAACGATTCATCGTGAATATGCACTTGATCGTAAACGAGTTGATTTGCTTTTGCATTGGCATAAGCAGCGCATTGTTATTGAATTAAAAGTAAGGCGTGGCAATAAAACATTAGAAGAAGGATTGCTTCAAACAGCTGAATATATGGATATTGCCAACGCAACTGAAGGGCACTTAGTTATTTTTGATCCTATTTCAACAAAATCATGGGATGAAAAAATTTTTACTCAACAGCATGTTGTTCGTAAATATACAATTACTGTTTGGGGTATGTAAAACGCTTCTTTTTATTTTTTGAAGTAAAAAAACTCATTTTTTTAGATATAAGAATCTCTAATTGTTTGAATGCGCGTTGGTAATCAAGTAGTTTTTTTTGATTTTTTGCGCCAATATAATGATATCCTAAATAGGGAATGCCGCGTTCTTTGCATGCTTGTGCAATTGAACACAGTGCATCATAAGTATCATCAATTGAAATGATTAACAAAAGTTTGGATTCAAGAGAATCAATAAAGGCACCCAAAACTAAACCTTTTGGTTGTTGATTGGCGCAAAGAATTCCTTTATAGAGTATTGGATAGACTCCTCTACGCATAGGAAGTTGATTAAATACACGATCATCAAATGCTGAGAATGTTATTTCCATTGATGCGAGCATATTATATCGCCATTCAGGCATACTTGATATTATTCCCCAAGCTCCAGATTCCATTGACGTTAAACCAATTACAGAGCATTGTTTTTTTAATATATTGATTAATGGTACAACGGCTTGTTCAGTTAATCGACGTGGTGAATGAGTAAATAGCAAGCTTGTAACATATTCATAACTCATCAATAATGATGGGTGATACAATAAGAAGCGTAGCCAAAATGCTAAGGGGATACCATAGCCAAGTATTGTAGAATCTTTATCAGTAATTAATGTGTCGTCAATGTCAAAGGTGATAAGGGTATCTGGTTTTATTGCATTGAAATCAATTTCATTAAATGACACAATTGACTTAATATTATTTGGCTGGTCATAAATACATCCAACAATAAAAATCAAACAAATAATACTTAAAAATAGACTTAGATATGATCGATTATGTAAGAAAGAGATTTTCATTTTAATCTGCATAAAATATATTGTTGGGGAGTAATTATTTATTTTCATAATAATATCTTAAATGCTAAGAAAAGACAGAGGTTATAATAAAATGAAGCAAAAAATAAGCAGTTATGTTGCACGACTTCTTTTTTTATAGGCATAAGAGAAGATAAGAGATATCTATTTTTTGTGAATAATTATTGATGCAAGGTAAATATTATGCATTTTTTTAATTATATTCGATTGACTTTTTTTCTATTTGCTATAAGCTTATATGATATAATATTGATAATTTACGAATAGAAAAATAAGGAATGATTAAAGATGAAAAATTTATTAAAGAAACAAAGTGCTTGGTGGGTTTTTTTTATTGTATTAGTAGGGTTATATGTACCTTATATCCTGCTATTGAGCTTAGAGAGGCATGGAACTCGCAAAAATCAGTGGCTATTTTATTAACAGGTACTGGATCATCAGGTAAATCATCTACGACGCGATCTATTGAAAAACAGAGTGGCGACAGCTACAAAGTAATAAATATAGATGATTTTATTGATGGTAATGATTGGGAAAATATAAAGAAACAATTAGCGGTAGAATGGGGATGGAATGAAGTTGATGGAATTGATCTGGGCGATTTTATAGGAAATTATCTTGATCAAGCAAATAGAGAAGAGGATAGGAAAAAATTTGATGATGCATTGCAAAATGGGGCAGTTCAATATTGTCGAAATAAAGTAGAATCAAGTAAAAAGGTTGTGATTGATACAGTGCAGCCTTATTTTTATCATAATTTTTCTACTATTGTTTCTAATAGTTTGCCGGTTAAGGTATTATTATATTGTCCCTTATCAATAATTGGAGAACGTATTGCAAGCCGCAATCTTTTAGAGGACAGCAATGAACATCGAGATGTATGGTGTCCCTTTTTAGCATTTACTGTTATTTATAAAATTCAAGAATTTGATGATGAAATTGTGGTAGATAGAATTGTGTATAGTGATCAGTTAAAACAATTATTATTGGATAGTGTAGATATGGTGAAAAAATTTCATTTTTCAACATATGATAGCCCAGAAGAGTTAGCTAGTTTTGAAAATTTTTATGCAAAATTTTTACAAAAATTGGAAGAACAAAAAGAGGTTGTTATTGTGCTTCGATGGCATTGTGATTTAGTGGTTAATACAGGTATTAATTCACCTGATGAAGTGGCAAAAATAATAATTGATTATGTTGCGAATCTTTAAAAATAATTAAATTTTTTTATAACATCATAATAACCCAGTCTATATTACCTATCATATGTAGTAAAATAGCAAGATCAATTCTTTGGCAATAAAGCGTGATAATTGATTGCATTAATCCAAAATTAAAATGACTAAGGAATTTGCGTGCATGTTGTTGCCAAGAGACTATGCCGGTAAGGCTTTCGCTCGTAAACCAATGACTTAAAGAAAAAGTAATTGAGCTCAGAATGATTAATGTAATAATTGTTTTTTTGTGAGTATTGGCAATATTAATTAAAAATCCACGTGCGCTAAATTCTTCAAGAAGAGGAATGAAAATCATTGCCGTGGAAATTGATTGCAAGAATGGATTCCCTGAAACAAGTAAAAATGATCCAATGATAAAGTAGAGAACTATGTATATTATTATTGTATTGCAATGGTATCCGCATAAGGTAAATGTATGTTTTTGGTAAAAGGATTTTCCAAATATAAACAAAGGAAAACCTAAAAAAATGATTCCTTTTATAAGCCATGCTTCAAGTTCTGATTGGAAGTAGTAATAAAAAAAATGATAAGGGAATAAGGCGTGACATGCGCCAAGAGCGAGTGGCATCAGCCACATGCAATACGTATTAATCATTTGCTTTGTCATAATTTTTCCTTCATTTTTATAGCTCATCTATATTCATATAAAACATATTTGCCATCATCACTTGTGCCGTCACCTATTTTAATGAATCCAATTTTATCATAAAAATGTAAAGCTTTTTTATTTTTAATAAGACATTTTAATTTCCAGGGAAGTGGTAGCCATGCAGTTAGGCTTTGTATTAAAAGAGTTCCGATGCCTTGTTTTTGATGATGAGGAGAAATAAAGAGATGATGAATGAAAGAATCCTTCTCCCAAATAGATATAAGCCCCAGAATTGTTTTATGTTGATCTTCTGCCAACATAATTACTTCACCTTTTGTTTGTATATAAAAATCTTCAAGTTTAAATTTTGTTTGATCTTCCCAGGTGAATGCAGAGCGACGAGATTCTAAAAAAAGACTTGCTAGAGATGGCATATCATTTGGTTGAGCCTGGCGAATGGAAATAAACATATTTTTTTTGTCGTTTTTTTTAGTTGTGATCCATGAAATAAATTGGGTTGCAATGTTTTCAGAGGTAATATTAATATCTTCTACAATAAGGCTATTTTTTTGTTGTTTGACCTCCGCTTCAAGAAGATGCGCCCAGTTAATATTGTCAACGATAAGTTGTTCATTCCATCCTCGTTCTTGAAGGCGATTTTTTATAGTAACTTCATCTATTTTTATAAACCCAAAAAATGGTGATATAGGTAAGTTATTATTATCTATTACTTGTAGCACTTCTGATGGAACTGATACGCCACAGAGAATAGTTGTTTTTTGTTGCTTATTGTTTTCAATTGCTTTATTAAGCCAGAAAGAGGTTGTTGCAATTCTCCATGCTCTGTCTGCATCTGTCGGAACTCCATTTTCATCAAAATCATATATTGCATAATACTCGGATGATAATGATGATCTAAGGTGGTGCATTAAGGTTGTTTTTCCAGCTCCGCTTGTGCCGGTAATAAAAAAAATATTCATTAATATGGTGTCTATAAACAAACTGTGTCCTACAATAAGAAAGAAGGAATGGATGAATTGTTTTATTTTTCATTATAATTATTTTTCCTTCCTAATATACCTTAAATATCAAAAAATGACAGAAATTTTAACAAAATGTAGCAAAAAATAAGTAGTTATGTTGCACGACTTGTTTTTTTTATAGGCTTAAGGGAAAATGGGAGGTATCTATTTTTTGTAAGTAATTATTGATGTAAGGAAAATATTATGCGTTTTTTTAATACAGCGGGTCCCATTAATCCAAAAAATCACTATTATGTACCACATCGATTGAATGAGCAAGAAATGTATCAATTAATAGATCAAGCAAAATATTTTATTTTACATGCACCACGTCAGAGTGGAAAAACAACAGCAATTAATATGTTTGTTGAGCAATTGAATGCTGCTAATAAATATAAAGCATTATATGTTAATGTAGAACCTGCTCAGATAGCACGAGGTAATGTAGAAAAAGGCATGGAAATTTTTTTACGAGAATTACGCGAATGGGCAACTATTTTACTTTCATTAGATGATCCTATCTTTGAATATGTGCGAAAAGGATTAGAGCATTTATCAGGGAGTAGTTTAAAAGAAGTCTTGCAGGCTTGGTGTATTGCTTCGGATAAACCAATTCTTCTTTTTGTTGATGAAATAGATTCCTTGGTAGGTGATACATTAATTTCTATTTTACGTCAATTGCGTGCAGGATATCCTAATCGTCCGAAATCATTTCCACAATCAGTATGTTTATTTGGAGTTCGCGATGTTCGTGATTATCGCATTTGGTCGGAATCAGAGCATCATATGATATTGGGTGGCAGTGCATTTAATATAAAGGCAGAAAGTTTAACTATATCAAATTTTTCATTAGAACAATTGCGTGATTTATATGAACAGCATACTCAAGAAACTGATCAAAAATTTACTGATGAGGCAATTGAGTATGCGTTTTATTTGACGCAAGGGCAGCCTTGGTTAGCAAATGCACTTGCATATCAAGCATGCTTTGTTGATGTGACTGATCGTAGTCAGCCGATTACGAAAGATGTTATTGAACGTGCAAAAGAAACTCTCATTAAGCGATGTGATACTCATATTGATCAACTTATTCATAAACTACAAGAGCCACGTGTTCGTACAATTATTGATGCTATTATTGGTGGACAAAGCGATTTAACAACATTTCCTTCTGATGATGTTCAGTATGTAAGAGATTTGGGTTTGATAAAACCAAATAGTTTTGATATTGCCAATCCTATTTATCAAGAAATTATTCCACGAGCGCTTGCGCAGACTACACAAGAACGAATAAGAGAATCAGCCTTATTTTACCAAAATGCTGATGGCTCACTTAATATGCAGAAATTGCTTGAAAAATTCACTCATTTTTATCGTGAAAATTCAGCGACATGGCTTGCAGATTTTCAATATAAAGAATCAGGACCTCATTTATTAATGATGGCTTTTTTGCAGCGAGTGATTAACGGCCTGTCCGCCGAAGCCTTGGCGAAGGAGGAAGGTGGAACGATTCATCGTGAATATGCGCTTGATCGTAAACGAGTTGATTTGCTTTTGCATTGGCATACGCAGCGCATTGTTATTGAATTAAAAGTAAAGCGTGGCAATAAAACATTAGAAGAAGGACTGCTTCAAACAGCTGAATATATGGATATTGCCAATGCGACTGAAGGGCACTTAGTTATTTTTGATCCTATTTCAACAAAATCATGGGATGAAAAAATTTTTACTCAACAGCATGTTGTTGGTAAATATACAATTACTGTTTGGGGTATGTAATTTCCATCATTTAATATCCAACAGGTGTTTTAGTATGCCAATCAGTTTCTTGTTGATATGCATGTCCAACTTGATACAACAATTCCTCTGATAACTTAGGCCCAACAATTTGTAATCCTATTGGTAAGTTGTTGCTACTCATACCACATGGCAGTGCAAGAGAAGTAATACCTGCCAAATTCATTGCACAGGTAAAATAGTCTTGGAGATCGAGTTGTAATTTATTATTCGCAAATTCTCCAAATTTAAATGCAGGAGCAGGATGTATTGGCATTAGAAGTATATCAATATTGGTGAACGCTTGTGCAAATTCATGACTAATTAATCGTTGAACTTTTTGTGCATTATTATAAAATTGTCCCGCATGACCAGCAGAAAGAACATAGTTACCCACTAAAATACGAGCTCGTACTTCCTCTCCAAATCCATCATGTCGGGTGCTGCCATACATTTTGGCAAGTGTTGTGGCCTTTTTATTGCGAAGTCCGTATCGTACGCCATCAAAGCGTGCTAAATTTGATGCAGCTTCGGCTCGACTTAAAATAAAATAGGTTGCCGCGGCATAATCAAGTGTCGGTAATGATATATGTTTAATGGATGCACCATTTTTTTCGAATATTTTAATTGCTGTTTTTATAGCATTAACAATTTCTGTTTCTACGCCATCGGCGTGAAGTGCATTTTCAACAACGCCAATACGCAGGTTTTTTGGTAAAATACCCGTCAAATTTTGGGTATAATCTTTTTTTTCTACTTGTTGCATTGATGCATCTTTATTATCTTTGCCCGCAATAACGGAAAGTACGCGTGCGTTATCATAGACGGTGCGTGCTATAATGCCGATTTGATCAAGAGATGATCCATAGGCAACAAGCCCATAGCGAGAAACGAGGCCATAGGTTGGTTTTAGTCCAACAACGCCACATAAGGCAGAAGGTTGATTGACCGACCCACCAGTTTCTGAGCCGAGTGCCCAGGGCACTAATCCTGCCGCAACTGCTGCAGCAGATCCACCACTCGATCCGCCGGGTACGCGTGATACATCCCATGGGTTATGTGTTTTTTGAAAAGCTGAAGTTTCTGTTGAACTTCCCATGGCAAATTCATCCATGTTTGCGCGACCAATGAGTAATGCACCTGCGTTTTTAAGGCGAGTAATTGCAGTTGCATCGTAAGTTGCAACAAAATTTTCAAGAATTTTTGATGCACATGAAGTAATTCGGCCTTCTTGGCAAATATTATCTTTAATAAGACCGGGAATTCCGTAAAGCTGTGTGCCTTGCACTGAAGTATGTCGTAAAATTGAATCTTTATCAAAAATTTCTAATGCCGAACCGATAGCGCCATCAAAAGCTTCGAATCGTTTAATATAAAATTTAAGAATTTCTTCTTTTGAAATTTCTTTTTTGGCAAGTTTTTGTTCTAATTCACGGATAGTGATAAATGGAGTGAGGCTCATTTTTTTCCTTTTGTTGTTATTTTATTGGCCGGGTTCGATAATGACAGGAACAATGAAAAAATCACCTTCGCGTTCTGGAGCTTGTGCAAGAATTGGGTGCGGATCTGTTGGGATAACAATATCATCACGTTCAATATTATTATTTTTGGGCGAGTGAGCAGTTATATCTTTTGCAATATCTTGAACACGTATAGCATAATTGAGAACCGCTTCAAGATGTTTTGTTACCGATATTATTTCTTCTTCAGTTAAGTCAATGAGTGATAATCGTGCAATTTTTTCAACTTCTTCTTTAGTAATGCGTCTCATAATATTTTTCCTTAGGTGAGTGTTGCCTTTTTCCAACGTTCGCCGTTAAATCTTTTGATATACCATATACTCATAAGTGCGTTGCCAATATAAAATGAACCGTACAGGAGAATAAGTTTTACTGCTTCATTTTGAAATTGCCATTGGGATAATACGTACGAAATAGGTCCAAAAAAACAACAACAGGTAACAAGTCGGACTCCCATGACAATTCGTACATTACCGGTACCGCGAAGCGCCCCTGATAAAATTAATTGTAGCAAATCAAATAAAATAAATATACTCAGAATAGGAAATGCTTGAGCTGCTAATTCATTAAATTCTCCTTTTTTATCAAAGAGATAAATGATGTGGGATAATTTGTATATAAACAAAGATCCGATAATGATAATAGCTGTGGATGCTAAAAGGAGAGTTTTTTTAATATTTATTTTAATGCCATCCCAATTTTTAATACCTGCGTCATTGCTGACTAAAAAAGTTATGATTTGTGCAAATGCAAGAGCAGGTAAAAACACAAAACGTTCCATATCTTTTACTACACAAAATGCGGCAGTTCCTGTCGTTCCAATGGTTGCGATTCTACTGCCAAGCCAAATATATGCTCCTGCCATAATACCTTTATCAAGTATTACTGGCCATGATATAGTGAGTAAATGTTTTATATAAGAAGTGTCATTGAGGCCGGAAAAAATATTGATACCATATTTAAGATTTTTTTTATTCCATATTACATATAATAGAGCAATAATCATCATGCTACTGTATTGGATGATAGTTGCGAGAGCAGAGCCTTGTAATCCCATGGTTGGAAATCCCCATTTGCCGAAAATGAGTACATAGTCAAAGAAAACAAAAAGGATTGAACCAAATATAAAAATTTTCATAGGAGTTCGGGGATTTTTAATACCGCGCAAAAAACCAACAAGTGCAAAATAAATGAACATGCATAAAACACCAATTGCTCGTAATTGTAGGAAAGGAACACCAAGTTCAATAATTTCTTGTGAAACACCGTACCATGTGTAAAAAGTTCGAGCACCAAAAAAAAGAATTCCGCCAAAAAGTAGTCCTAACATGGTGCTGAGCCAAAAAGCATCACGAATAGTACGACCTGCATTTTCATGAGAATTTTGACCATTAAATTGCCCGCTTAATACGGTTGTGCTTACTGAAAAAGCTTCACCTATTTTTATGATAAAATTTAAAAAAAGATTGGTTACGCCTAATGCTGCGTAAGTATTAATCATGCCAAGCGATCCTATAAATGCTGAATCAAGCCAAAAAGGCATTGCTAATAAAAAGGTAGTAATAAATTCAGTCAAAAAATAGTGTAATAATGTGGTATATTTTTCACCTTTTTCATTGTTGTACATATCACGGAAATATTGTGCAATTAAATTTCTCACCATTACTAACTCCTTATGCAGGTAATTTTTTGTTTAAAGAAGATAAATTTTCTGAGTATTGTATCGATTGTATAAACTATTTCTTTGGTAATAAAGGAATGAAGAGATGGTTGGGGGATCCATTGTTTTGATGCCCAGTAGATTACTGTCGCATGCTGATACGGGGAATTTTGCTTAAAGATACGAACAAGTTCTTCCGGTTGCAAGGAAGCACGAGCAAAAAAGTAGTCAATGGGATAATTTGTTGTACGTAAAAAGGTGCGCCAATCATAGGGGTAGATTATTACATTATTTAAGGCAAGTTCCTTAATAATATAGTCTAAAAATGTTCTTTTTTTATTATTGACCTCGATAAGGACAACTTTTAGATGAGGAAAAAGGATTTTTAATGGAATGCCGGGAAAACCTGCACCAGTACCAATATCGCTGATATAGTCTATTTTAGTAAAATCAATATGGTGCATTAATGCGAGAGAATCATCAAAATGAGATGTGCAAATAGCGTCTGGATCGGTAATTGAGGTAAGATTAAATTTTTGATTCCAGGTGATTAATAATTCCATATAATGCTTAAATTTGGCACTTAATTCAATTGTTAAGTCATATTTATTAATTAAGTGCTGTAATTGAATGTTGGTTAAAGTACTCTCTAGATGCGACTTATTCATTTTTGTTCCTTTAAAACATAGCGTTGAGCTTCTTTTCTATGGTATCATGATTAAGAGTAAAATACAATTTGTATTACCGATGTGAGCCATTATGAAAAAATACTATTATCTTTCTCTGGCAGCGTTTTTATTTGTATGCATGGAAATGATGGCTAATCCAACAATCTCATTCTTTTTTCACCCGTTAAGTGATTTAGAAAAAACAATTTCTCAATTGAAAAAACCAGGACATATTACTACAGCTCAAGTTCATGGAATAATGAATCATTCATCAGTTATGGGCATTGTTGTTCTTTATGCTGGCTTTATAGCAGTATCTGATTTTGGTGGAGAGGTTATTATGCCTCGAAAGCATGCTAGTCCATCAGTGAACATTGTAGTTACCTCAGAACTTTTACCGGTTATGTTGTTTGAAAATACCGTTGACCATTGGCAGTTTATACCAGGAGTTCCCGCAGTGATGTATTCAGGTGAACAAAAATATAATGATGAAACTGGACATTATTATTGGGAATTAAAAAAAATATCAATACCGGCAGATTATAAAATTCCGCTTTCCTCTATTATTATTGTTGCAAAACCAAAAAATATTGTTATACCTTCAGGTATAACACCAACGCATGAGACAGCGAATCTTGTATTGCCACCTATATATGTAACTAAAGGAATAAACATTGTAACAAATAATATCTATATGCTTACTCTTCGGCATTTATTCAAGCCTATTGATTTAAAAAATAAACGTGAGCCAATTCAAATTCTTACTCATGTTATGGATTAAGGAGGAGAGCATCCATTTTTTTAAAATAAGAAATACTGCTATACTTAATGAGAATTATTCATAATAATTACCATAATAGTGATCGCCTTCTTTGAGGATGTGATATGAAATTACAAATATCATTCGATCTTATTGATTTAGATAAGGCTATTGCCATTGGATTAGATGTTGTTCAGTATGCAGATATCATTGAGATTGGAACTATTCTTATTTATCGTCATGGCATTGAGGCATTGAGACGATTTAAAGAAGCATTTCCTGATAAAGTAATTCTTGTTGATACCAAAATTGTTGATCGAGGAAAAGAAGCAGCGGAGCTTTTCGCTGGTAGTAGAGCAGATTGGATTACGGTTATGGCCGGGACATCGCCACATATTATTCATGCTACTACGACAGCAGCTCACAATGCAAATGTTAAAGTAATGCTTGATTTAATAGATTCAAATTCAATAGGGCAATCAGCGTTAGAGGCAAAAAATCTTGGTGTTGATGCACTTCTTTTTCATCAACCATACAGTGAGGCAGAGTCGCTTGTATTTCTTGATAAATGGGACATGATAAAAGGCAATAGCAGTTTGCCTATTTTTGTTTCAGCAAAAATTAATAGAGATAATGTTGATAAAATTGTTGCTCTTGGCCCTGATGCTATTATTGTTGGGGTGAGTATTACCGATTCTCAAGATAGTGCGGCGGAGGCACAATATTTTGCGCAGTTGGTGGGAAAGTTATAAGAAATATTAAGAGTAAAAAAAATAATAGAAACAAGATTTTAAAATTGTTGAACTTTGTTTGGTGATGCTTTGACTTGATCTATCTGTTACGATTCGTGATGTATTCTTTTGCAAGTTTTGATTTATATAGCATAGGCCATTAAAAAAGCCTGATAATTACGTCAACAAAAGGCCGTAATAACAAATTATTTTATGGCATATCTTTGGTTTTGGCATTCTTAGACTTGAAACGCTTTTATCATATTTTTAAATATAAAATTTTCTCATTATCTTAATTTGCTAAATTTTGTTTTTTTGTTATAATTTTAAATATAAGATAGAATAATTTATTTTGTTAGTATATTAAGCTTTTAGGAATAAGAATATGATTAAATTATTCATCAAATATGGAATTTTGTCTATATTAATAAATTTACCACACGTAATTATTGGAATGATAAAACCTTCAATAGAGATGGGAAATTTCCGTTTTCGTTTACATCACACTATAAAAGAAGGAATCGAGGACGCACATTACTTAGAAAATCATCCTGATGGTACAGGGGAAATTTATACGCGAGTCGCATCTCCTTATCTGTTAGATGAACATACTGGACCTCAAGCTACTTTAGTTAAAAATAAGACTAATGATTATTATTTAAAAGTAAATGATTTAAAAGAAAAATATTGTCATCCTTTTAGAAATTTGATAAATAATAATGCAATTTTAAGCAAACCACAAGAAGCATGCGAAATACTCTTAACAGATTGTTTTGATAGAACATTTGAAATACTGAAAGAATGTCAAGCGCGGGGCCCTTTTGCTCTTACTATTCCTAATGCGCAATACGCAAAGAATGGCATACCAAGACGTTTGATAGTTACAGCCTTGAAAGATCATTCCAAAAACAACCTTACACTCTTCATTCGTGGTATCTGTGGGTTAGCTGTTCTTGCCATTTTTGCTATTATTTTATTGCACCTCAACAAAATGCCTCAGCTTGAAATTCTTTTATCATATCTATGAATTACAACATTATATTTTAAAAAAAGATTTTTATATTGCACCCTTCGATCAGCCTTCGTTAAAACTTCGGCTGACGCAATCCGCCATAGCTTTAGCGACGGCGGGTGCTTTTTTTTAGGCAAAAAACTTAGGGCGAGCGGTGGGAATGATATAGCGATCTAATCATTATGATTATGAATATATCGAGATTGAATTCGCGTTAAATTACATACCCCACACAGTAATAATATCTTTACCTATTTCATGCTGTTGAACAAAAATTTTTTCATCCCATGATTTATTTGATTTGCGATTAAATACAATTAAATGACCTTCTGTTGCATTATTAGTATTCATGTAATTGGAAGTTTGTTGTAGGCCATCGGGAATGGTTTGTGGGCCACGATCAATTTTAAGTTCAATTACAATGCGCTGATTATTCCAAAAAATTAATAAATCAACACGCTTTCTGCCTAACGCATATTCTCGATGAATCTTTCCCCCACCATTTATAATCCTTTGCAAAAAAGCCATCAATAATAAATGTGGTCCTGACTCTTTATAATCAAACTTTTCTAACCAAATGTCAGAATTTTCACGATAAAATTGCGTAAATGCTTCAAGCATTTTATGCATATTTAATGAACCATCATTATTTTTATACCAACTATTTCCTGGTGTAGTTTCTTGCATACTTTCTTGATCGGTATATACCAATTCACGAGGAATAACTTCTTGATATATTGGATTTGCTATTTTTATTCCTTTTTGCGTGATAAGTCCTAAATCGCGAACATATTGTAAATCATCTATTTTAAATGATTCTTCTTGGCCTGTGCCACTAATAATTGCGTCAATAATACGACGAACACGTGGCTCTTCTAATTTATGAACCAGTTGATCAATATGTGTATCTCTGCGTAAAATAAGCACATCTTTTGCTCGCTCAATAACATCTTTGGTAATTAGCTGAGTGCGATCAGTAACATCCCTAAAACATGCTTGATATGCCAAAGCATTTACGAGCCATGGCTGACCTTGCGTTAAATAAAATGCATATTCTACCGCCTCATCAGTAAATTGTTGACCAGTTTCTTGAGTATGCTGCGCATACAAAATTTGAATTTGCTCTAATGAAAAATTAGATAAAGTTAAACTTTCTGCCTTTACATTAAAAGCGCTACCACCAAGCACCATATTATGCTCTGATTCAGACCAAATACGATAATCACGCACATCACGCACGCCAACTAAACATACCGATTGAGGAAAATTATCAGGTCGTTCATTATAACCTGCTCGTAATTGCCGTAAAACAGAAATAAGTGTATCACCAACAAGAGAATCAATTTCATCAATAAAAAGAACAATTGGTTTATCAGATGACCGACTCCATTCTTCCAAAACTTCTTGTAAACTTCCACCCGAAACTCTTTCTAATGCATTTTCAATATGAGTAAAAAATGAATCATCATTTTTTAATAATAATTTTGCAGCTCCACGTAATCTATTTAAAATAATTTCCATAGCATGTTTAACATCATTGCGTGCAGCCTGTGCAGGCTCAATATTGACATATAATGCTTTATAATTGTTGGTAGCGTTGAGCTTCTGTGCAAACATACGAATTGCGGTTGTTTTACCGCTTTGTCGCGGCGCATGTAAAATAAAATATTTTTTTTCTTCGATAAGTTGTAGAAACAAAGCTTCATCTAATCTATGCGGAACATAATAGTGATCTTTTGGATTTACCGGGCCAGCAATTGTAAACGTACGCATAATAGTTTTCCTAAAAATATACTATAAGATTATATTTACCAGTTAAGATTTTCTGGGAAATATTCCGAGACTAACTCTTTATAGTATGGCATAAGTTCTTTTATATTAACAGGATGTGTACTTTTTGAATAAAGATCATAGGTGCTAAATAATTTTAACCATTTCATCATTGATGTATCATAATCATTCATTAAATAATAATAATCGTCTTCTTTATGAGCAGCATAAAATGAGTGGTATCGAATAATATAGAGAGCTTCTTGGGGCAAATAGTTTTTTATTACTAAATAGAGATATTCGTCATGGCCCCATGACATATGTACTGAATTAAGTCCGCAATGGGGATGATAAATGCCATAGTGTGTTTGTAGTGCTGCATTATTAATATCGGGATTATATTTAAAATAAGGATTAAAAATAATTTTATTTGAGTATGCACAACCAACGGGGAATGTGTCGCCCACTACGGCCCATTGTGGTTCGCCAAAAAGTATTAAAACTTTTCCAAGATCATGAATTAATCCTACCAAAATCAGCCAACGCGGTTGCCCATCTAAACGTAATTTTTCTGCTGTTTGAAATGCATGGACAGTTTGAGCCTGTTCTAAATCGGGATCGCTTTCATCGATGATAGTGTCCAATGTTTGCATTGCTTGCCATATTCCCATGGATAATCTATCCAGAGTGCTATACTCCTTTTTTTTGTTGAGTACAAACTCTAATGTTTGGTTGGTGTGATTAAGGAGATAAAATTCTTTTACTGTTGCAGATGCATTATTTTCATAATCACGAAAATTATGAGTTATTGTTCCTTTAGAATTACAAAAGATAATGGTTGATGTGGTGAGAAAGTAGAGAGATAAAAAGATGTTTTTATTATGCATCGGGATTCCTTTTTTTTGTAGATTATTATTTTTAATAAAACAAAACAAGGGTGACATATTATTAAGATAAATGTAAGCTTATTTGTTATTAATAATTTAGTTAATAAAGGATGGTTGTTTGGTAGATAAGAAAATATTTTTTTTATTTAATGTTTTAATTTTTTGTGCGTTAGTTTTTGGTGGTGATATTGTTGTCAAAAAAAAAGATGTCAAAAAAAATAATATCTGTGCGTATTACAAGATACCAACGTATGATAATACTAATTTTTTAGTCGATAATAAAATCTGTACCAAAAATTTTGATGGTAAGTTTATCATTTATGATAATATTATCGAACTTCCAATAGAAATATTGCAAAAAATAATGAGTGTATGTGATCTTGAATCTATTGGAAGGCTTAATCGTACATGTAGCAAAATAAATTCATATGGTATTATTAAACTATCAAGCCCAATACATTATAAAGAGTTATGGTGGGGAAAAAAATCACAAATAAATAAAGAGTTACAAGAGCAGAATTTAAATAATCTTTTTAAAGCATTTGAATTAGAAAATGGTTTTTTTAAATGTTCATATATACTTAGTTTTTTAAGCATTAAAGCGAATGGTGAAGATGAGTTTAAAAGTCTTAGTGAATTAGATCAATCTATATTTGATACAATTTGTTCATTTCATGCGCAAGAAATAAAAAGAATTTTGAATAGCCATCATAATTTGACTGATAGTTTTATTCAAAAAAATTATATTGAATGTAAGGATTTACTGATAGGTGATTATAGGAAAAATGCTAAAGATTATTTTCTTTTTATGTTTATATCGGCTATTCAGAAAAATCAAATAAATAGAGTGAAGCATATTTTACAGTATTTTAATTGGCATGGTAGTTTGGAAAAGGTTCCTTTTTGTCATTATTTTAATAAAGCAAGTCAAAAATTTACCATTGATGAATGTATAAGGCGGTCATTAATTAAGCAGGACAAAAATTTTAATGATAAGAAACTGCAAGAAACGCAACAGGAAATGATTGAATTTATATTAACAGATGATAAGTGTAAGGATTTGTGTAACGGATATGATATATGGGAGAATTTAGTTTTAAATTTGTATCATAATAGAAGCGACTATTTGAAGGATATGATTGATTTTTTGATGTCGAAGAAGTTTAAAAAATATACTGATGAAGGTTTCTCATATCATTTTTTTCTTCAAAAAAATGGTTTTTTTTCTGTATGCAAAGAAGAAGAATTTGATGATCTGATTAATTATTGGTATGAGAATAAAAATGAATATCTTTTAACTAAAGATCGTCAAATTGCATTGAGTGATTTTTATGTACAAAAAAATGTTGATTTTACTAATAAAAAAATTATGTGGATAATAAATAATTTTTATAAAAAATGGAATGCGGAGTATAATGAAAAATATGCCTGGTTTTGGAATGTTTGGTCTAAAGCATTTGATGAAAGCAATGAGGAATTAATGTTGTTTTTGATGGATAATAGTTTCTATGACTATGGTCATTGTTCTTATGAAATTTTTGAATGTTTATGTAAAAATGGTAAAATAGATTTTGCTCAAAGATTGATTAAAGAAATAATTAACAAAAAAACATCCCATTTGTCTAGTTGCATGTCACTAGCATGTAAATATCAATATGTTAATATAGTAAAAGATTTGCTTAAAGCAGAATGTGTTAATGAGGGGCTTAAGGATAACATATATTTTCACTGGGCATTACAGAATGATAATCCTGAACCTGTTTTGAATTTGCTATTAAATAATGGAAAACTTGAAATAGAAAATAAGAGAAATGCATTAGATATTATGCGGTATAAGTATTGTGATAATCAGCAAGTTTATAATTTATGGAGATCTTTTTCTTTTTATGATAGATATAGCAGTAGAATAGAGATAATTTATTTTATGATAGGTAGTATATTTTGGGGAGTACCAGTTGCTTTGTTTTTATGTTTTCTCAATTCTTTTTTAGGTTTTTCAGTTTTGGTAATATTAATGGGTGCAAATGGCGTAGCTTTCTGGTTGTTTAAAATTTCATAGAGAGTTTAATAGCAGGATCACCATAATCATTTCTTTCAAATCCAAGTTCAAATTCTTTTTCTTGTGCCAGTTTAGAATCAATAATTTTATTGGCGGAAAGTGCGTACATTGCACCAAATCCTGCTCCAGCAATCATTTGTGAAAGATAATGGCGATTGCTTGATAAAAAAATTATGGTTACAAAGGCAGCTACGGCGCCTAATGGTACTGCTGCATTGGGGCCATAGCGCATGCCATAAAGAACGGCGGTATAGGTAGCTTCTGCAAGATGCCCTGAAGGAAATCCGCCAAATTTTCGTTGTTCTTTGGCAAATTTTTCATGAAATGGTCTTTTGCATAAATCAAAATCAAGTTTTTTAATAAGATCTTTTGCTAATAAAACAAATGGCATGCCGGTTAAAAACACTTGTCCTGTTACTTGCAAATCTCTATTGCGACTAAAAAAAGCTTGAACGCTTAAAAGAGCAATAGGAACACCAATGCTTAAACGAGCAATTTCTTTTATCCATTGTGCTGGTTCATTTCTATTTTTTTTGCTGTTGTGATCAAAAAAGCAATTGTGCAGTTTATCATCAATCATGCGTGCTCCCACAAAAAAAGGAGCGGTAATTACAAATATTTTAAATGAATCCCATGAAAAAAGACCTAGATTAACGTTGACAACATCTTTTGCGGTACTACTGAGCACACTTGTGACACGATTACTTAAAGGAGGTTTTTTGAGTAACCATGTTGTGTCGTTATAAACGGTGTGATTAAGGTAGGCATCTTTTTTTTTTTGAGTTCTTTTATTGCGTTGTTGTGTATACGTAAGCGTTTGTTTGTTTTCAGAATGAAGCATAGAAATAGTGCCAGTTATATAAAGAAAACAGACTATTTTCTTTGTATAATTCATATTACCTGCCGTTTTTTAATTATAGCTTATAATTTTTTAATAAAACAAAACAAGAGTGGTATAGTGACCCCTTTTGTCAAGACACAAAATTATAAAATTTTTTAAATCATATTGGTTCCAATGTTATCTACAAAATTTGATGTAACAAAACTTACTAGCAATTCTTGTTTAGTGGGTATTCTTTTTTTAGCAAAGATATCGTCAGGTGTATGATAATTAAGCGATTGATGAGGGCGATGTTTATTGTAAAAATCTATATAAAGTGCAAGTGCATCACGAGCTTGCTGAAGATTTTCAAAGCTGTGCAAATGTATAAATTCATATTTAATTGTTCTCCATAATCTTTCTATGTAAACATTATCAGCCCATCGACCTTTACCATCCATGCTTATAAAAATGGCTTTTTCTTGTAAAAAATTAACCCATAACTCACTTGTAAATTGACATCCTTGATCGCTGTTAATAATTTCAGGAACATTGCTCTGAAGAGCTGAACCAAGAGCTTCTAAGCAAGATAATGTATCCAAAGAATTTGAAAAATTCCAACCCATAATTTTTCTACTAAAAATATCAATTAAGCAAATCAAATAAACAAAATGTCCACGTACTTTTATATAAGTTATATCAACTTGCCATACCTGATTTGGCCGCTCGATTTTCATATTACGCAATAAATAAGGAAATACTTTGTGCGTTAAATTTCTTATGGTAGTTATTTTTTTAGGATAAATAGCTTGAATTCCAGCTTCTTTAAGCAAGCGATATACTTTTTTGTGATTAATCAGTACCCCGGCCTTGCGTAATTCAACAGTCATTCTTCTGTATCCATAAAAAGCATGTCGTTCATAAATAACACGTAATTTATCAGTTATTTCTTTGTCTGAACTATTATCTTGTATAATTTCTTTATAATACATTGAACTCCTCGGAACATTAAGCAGTTCGCATTTTTTCTTTAAATTTAAACTTTTAATTTTTTCTTTTTTGTTCTCTTCATTACTGCGCTCAATCACTTTTTTACGTGAAGATAAATTTAGTTCCTGAGCGCTCGTTCTAAAAAATCACGCTCTGCTGTTATTTGACCAATGACACGATGAAGTCTATCAATTTCCGCTTGTTGATTCTTCTTTTCTTTGACTTCAAATAGCTCTTTGCACTTCTCTTCAATTTCTTTTTTCCATGTTGATATTTGCGTTGGTGCAATGCTATATTGTTGACCTAATTCGCCTAAAGATTTTTTCTCTTTGATAGCTTCTAGTGCGACTTTTGCTTTAAATGAACTGCCATGTTTTTTATATATTCGTGCCATAATAAACCCCAAGTTATAATGATTATTTTTTACCATCATTACACCCTAACATTTTTCAAATCTCATATGTCTAGTTTCTTGGGTTCATTATATGGTGTGTAGTGAGTGTTGATGCGATTTAGTTGTAATTATTTTTTAATAAATGAAGTTTTTCTGTTGCGATTATTGTTGATAGATCAAAAATTATGTATTATTATGTTATTTGTGTGTAATAAATACAATATGAATATTGCAATTGTTGTTAAGGATTTTTTATGAGGCATAAACGAATATTTTGTATAGTGAGTGGTATGTTTTTATATATGAATATTATTGGAATGGAACAAGAGAAGAACTTAATGTTAATGCCAGATGATATTTTATATAATATAACACTTCATTGTACGCTGAGATCAATTGTATGTTTTAAAGGAACATGTAAAAAATATAATAATAATGATATAAGTAATCCATATTATATAGGCAGATTAATATGTGGAATTTATAAAAATTCTTATGAAGCGATTGGAGGCCGTCGTGGAGTAGTAGAATGGTTGTATGAATATAAAGATGGAAAGCGTTTATTTAAAGAGTCTATTGATAATGAAAGGATTTGCGGTTATTTTTCAAATAAAAAATTATGTCTTCTAAAATATTTTGCTAAAAAGGCAGATCAAGTGATGTTTGATTTTTGCTATAATCACTTAAGTGATATATGTTGTTTTAAAGATAATAAAAGTTGTTATGATAAAAATAAATGTGATTATGAAAAACTTTTTGATGATGCGGTTAGTTGCCCTAGCAGTTTTAGTTATGATTTAGCAAATTTTTTGGTAAATCATAAAAAAGAAAATATTAATTTTGATAATGATAAACGTAATAAATTTTTTTTTCTTGTATGTATATATGGTGATAATAGAATGGTGAAAAAATGGATGTTGCCTGGTGTTAATGTTAACTATGCACCAGAATACGCTTGTAAAAATACTCCTCTTCATTATGCATTTAATAACGGTAATGTTGAATTGGCAAAATTTTTGATGAAAAATGGTGCAGATATAAGTCATGCTAATGCAACAGGAGAAAGACCTTTTGATATTATGTTAAATAATTCTGAGTTTTGTAAGCTGTATGTTTCATTGGTATATCCGGAGTTATTGAAGGTGAAGGATGATGAAAATTTTTCAGTAATACAAAATATCGTTATTCCTTTGACAGCAGTAGTAATTGGAGGAATTGGTTGTCTTTTTTTTATATAAAAATTATTTAAATAATTGATAAAAATTTTATGGCAATAGATTTTTATAATCCTATAGCAATATTTGCATTAAGCCATCCGGCAGGAATGCCAATATCATAGCGCGTTGTATCGATAATATGAGCGATCACGCGTTCGCCATTACGCATCATATCTGCAATGCCATCAGTAAGTTGAATTTCACCGCCAGCACCAGGTGTAATAATTTCAAGAGAATCAAATATACGTGGTGAGAGAATATAGCGACCAATGATGGCATAATTTGATGGTGCTTGATCGATAGATGGTTTTTCAATTAAGTGCGCAACTTCAAATACATTGTCTTCTAATTGTTTTTTAATATCGATAATGCCATATGAAGAGACTTTTTTTTGTGGAACTTGTTGAACGCCAATAACTGATGCATTATATTTTTGTGCAATAGTGATAAGTTGTGCAAGTGCTGGTGTTTTTCCACTCATAATTTCATCAGGCAAAAAGATACCAAAATATTCGTTATCTATTGCTGCTTGTGCCATTAATACTGCATGGCCAAGGCCGCGCGGTATTGGTTGCGGAATATAGTTAAAATGAGCAGTGTTGATAATAGTATTAATACTATCAAGTAAGGAGAGTTTACCCGCAGCTTTTAATGTTTTTTCAAGAGCGGGTTGGACAGAAAAATGATGTTTGATTGCTTGTTTATCGTCATTAAGAATAATATTAAATTCTTTAATATGTGAAGCAATTCCTTCTTCAATAATCAACTGAATTGCTGGTTTATTTAATATGGGCAGCATCTCTTTAGGAATTGCTTTGGTGTAAGGCAAAAAACGTGTACCAAGACCTGCTGCTGGGATGACTGCTTTAGTTATATTCATACATCCTCCAAACTTTATGAAAACAAACTTTATGAAAATTGATCAAGAAATTTTATTTTACTTGAATGAAAAAGTCTAATATCATTTATTCCATATTTAATCATAGCGATTCGTTCAATACCCATACCAAAGGCAAATCCAGAATATATAGTGGGATCGATTCCTCCTGCACGTAAAACATTGGGATGCACCATGCCAGTTCCCAGTAATTCTATCCAACCAGTATGTTTGCAGATAGAGCATCCGGTAGTGCAAAAAGAACATGAAGCATCTATTTCAAGGCCTGGTTCAACAAAAGGAAAAAATCCTGGTCGTACACGAATTTCTAATTTTTCATTTTCAAATATTTTTTTTAAAAATATGTGTGCAGTTGCAAGAAGGTTGCTCACTGATATATTTTTATCAATTAATAATATTTCTGCTTGAGTAAATAGAAAGTCATGAGTTTGATCTGTCGCTTCTTTTCTATAGACTCGCCCTGGTGAAAAAATGGCAAGGGGAAGTGGGTATTGTTCCATTGCACGGGCTTGAACATTGGAGCATTGTGTACGAAGTAGCATTGATTTTTGTTCTAAAAAAAATGAATCTTCTGCTTCTCGCGCAGGGTGATCGGCAGGAATATTGAGTGATTCAAAATTATAAAATTCAGTTTCGACTTCTGGTCCATCAGCAATATCATAACCCATAGATATAAAAATATTCTCGAGATCAGTAATAATTTGTGTGTAAATGTGAGATGTTCCTTTAAGTTCATTAGAGCGATATGCGGTGACGTCAAAGTTTTTGTGAGCTGAATATTTTTTTTCGTATGCCTGTTTTTCAAGGGAATTATTCAGAGAGTTGAACGTGTCTTGAATTTCTGTTTTGAGTTGGTTAAGTAATGGGCCAATAATTTTTTTTTCTTCAATAGGTAATGTTTTAAGTTCTTCCATCAGATGAGCAATTTTTCCTTTGCGTCCCAAGAATGTGACACGAGCTGATTCTAAGGATGCCTGTGTATTAATCATTGAGATTGTAGAGGTAAATTCTTTTTTTATATAATCAATGTATTCTGAGAGGCTTTTCATGGGTCTTTTCTCGCCTGCTTGATTTTTGGATACTTTATATTAGCTTTTTTAAGATATCAAAGAATTAAATTGTTAGCAAAAAGTAGCGATTGTTATTGACAAAAACTTACAAAGAGGTACCATACTAAAGTACCTATTGATCTTTTTCATAATAAATAATGCCGGGGTAGCTCAGTGGTAGAGCGGAAGCCTGAAGAGCTTCGCGTCGTTGGTTCAATTCCGACCCCCGGCACCAGCTTTCGCTAAAGCTTCAGCTGGCACAGCCAGTTTTTTAAAGGTTTGATATTAATAATATAAAAAGTTTGACTATAAAAGTGTAGTCCACCCGCCGTTCTTCGACAAGCTTAGGATGATCTGGGGCGAAGGCTGGACAAAATAAAGCTATGTCCGATATATTTTTTTAAATATTGTCTTTTTATTTCATTTCATTTTATTTCATTTCATTTTTAATTGATTTTTACTAGTTTTTTGTGATATTTTGCCTGTAAAGTTTATTTTTTAAAACAAGGAAAAAAATATGAAAGCTGTTATTGTTTTTAATTTTCTAATATGTATGGGTGTTGTTTATGGAGCGGAAAATAAAGGAGGTCTTAAAGATAAAGGAAGGAGTGGTAATACGAGTACTCCAAAAATAGTTATTACGCCCGCTTTTGGAACTCCTGTTCCTCAGAGACATTTGAGTAAGAAGCAAGAAAATTTATTACCAGAAACAGTAATAAATCAGACAGCAATAAATAGGCCTCAAACAGTTAAAAGCCAGCCGGGTGTAGAAAGAGTTAAAAGTCAGCCGTTAATATCAGCATCAGTAGTTAAAACTCCTTATCCAACATCAACACCAAATAAAAAATAACATTTCACTCTATCAATGTGATAAAATTAAATATCCTCAACCATTTTTATTTTTTTATAATTGTACTAGAGTACTTAAAAAGTAGTAGATTTGGTAAAAGTGGAGAGATATTTATGAAGCAGATGCAGTCTAATAAAAATAGTATCGCATGGTTTAAAATTGCCGAATGTGTATCACGAGGAGAAAAAGAGCGTGCACTTGGTGTGTATCGTCTTCTTTCTCATTCTTTTAACGATGATGCAGTAGCACGACAACTTGAAGGAGATATTTATCTTTCTTTTAATGAATATGATGCTGCTGTTCTTTTATATCGTCAGGCAATGGATCTTTATCAAAAATCAAATCGTATATTTGAGGCAGCAGCGGTGTGTGAACACCTTATTACGCTCTCTCCTGATGATAGTGGATTGCGCAAAGAGGTGATAAAATTTTATATTTCTCTTGATAATATATCATTGGTAAAAAAACATATTTGTAAAGCATTTGAAGATGGTCGCATGGTTGAAAGTCAACAACTTTTACAAGAATTTATGTCCATATTACGAGCATATTCAGATGAATTATATGAATATGCTGTTACCTATATTGCAAAGTGACAGCATATTTTTAATTATTTTTACAAAAATCAGTTTATTGTATTGTGCAAGAAGAGGATGTGGTTGTTGTATCTTTTTTCTGAGATTTCTCTTGATCTAGAAAGTTTTTTATAGTATCGCATATGATTATATTAATATCGTTTGCTTTTATCTCAGGATATGACCCATTTAGGTATTCTTGCCAATATTCTGTTCCTTTATTTTCTTTGTATTCATTAAATAAGTATTTAAAACAATTTAGCGAATTGAATTTTATAGAATCGTGTATTAATGAGTGTAATCCTGAATTATTAGGTTTTGTTTGTGAGCATAATTTTTTTAGTTGATTTACATTGTCACATAATAAGGCTAAAGAGTAAGAAAGAAAGAAACCAGTTTGATTGTTTATTTTTGGGAAAAATGTAGTTGAGCTATCTAAAGGCCAAAGGTTAGTAGAATAAAAATAGTTTATATCGATTGTATCATAGTATTCTTGACATGTACCAATGGTTATTTCTTTTAGAAATTTTCTTTTAATGTTAATCAATATTGTGCCCATATCAAGATTGTTATTTTTTTTTGCGAATAAAATGGAAGCGTGCAATGTCCAGAATCTTTGACATGGGTAAAAATTTGGATTGTTTTTTGCAAATTTGATAGAAGGTATTGGTTGAATATTATCTAATATCCATTTTATAGAATTTAAATCATTTTTTTCTGCAATGACCGGAAGGATTAAATCAAATTTGTATGGGGAATGTTTAATATTTTTGTCATGAGTCTTTATAACTGCTAATACATTGTCAGGCATAAATGTCCATGTTTTAGGAGCGTCGGCGCCTACCTGAGCAAGATGTTTGTTAACTAATCTCATATCTTTTGGTTTAAATTGGGCTAGTATAAGATACTTAGTTTCTATTGGTAATTTGTCAATGTAATAGGGCATATTCTTTTCTTCCATTCCCAAAATAGTTGGAATATAAAGAGAGATAAATAATATGCTGAGAGAGAAATATGATTTGTTCATAAAAGTTAGTCCTTATACATGTTTCTTTTTGAGAGTTTATTGTATTGGGCAAGAAGAAGGCATTGATATTTTTCTTTGCTGCTTTAAGTATTCTATAACCTTGTCGCTTACCTGAAATCCTCTTCCTGTTATTTTTAAACAGTGCAATATCAATTTATTACTTTCTGGAATAGATGATGATTCTTTATATTTTGTAAATATAAATTCGAACAATTCTGGTTTATCAAAGCAATGGTAGATTAATTCTATTTTGCCATCATTAGTAGGTTCCACTTGGAACCATAATTTTTTAAGGTCATTTAAATCATTATTGAGTGCATTTATTTCATATAACTCAATTACGTTCTCGCATTCATTTTCTGGCAAGAGATTTGGTTTATGCTCTATAGCAGGAATATTTTGATAAATTTTTTGCCAACTTGTATTGATAAATTCTTGTGAATAATTATAAACTTTCAGATAATTTTTAATTAACACTTCGCCGGCTTGTTCGTTATTATAGTGTTTTACTAATTTAAATGGGCCATAAGGATCATAATAAAATTGGCAGTTGATTTTATGAGATACTAAGTCAGCATCATCTGATTCGCTGATCGCATAAAAAGAACGTATGGTAGAGGCTAATGGGCTATTGCTATATAGCCACTCAATATCCTCAGATAGCATTTCATAATTTTCGCTTATAATTTTAGCAAGTATTAGTTTAGGTGCCATTTTTTTACATGATATATAATAATGGTTGTTATTCTTTAAAGTCGTTGTAGATTTTGGAGAAAATAAACGGTCATATGCTTTTTCTATTTTGTTAGGCATAGGTGTCCATGTTTTAGGAGCGTTGGCGCCTTCCTGAGCAAAATACTTGTTAACTAATCTCATATTGCTTTTGTCTTGTGATGATTCTGATTGTTTCAGTTTAATGATTATGTGATATTTAAGCTCAATTGGTAATTGCTTCGTGTAATGAGATATATAGTTTTCTTCCATTCCCAAAGTAGTTGAAATATGTAGTGAAGCAAATAGTAATATACCGAGAGAGAAATATGATTTGTTCATAAAAATTCGTCCTTCTAAATGTTTCTTTTTGAGAGCTAATGACTAAAAAACTTTATATAAAAGATATTATAATATTTTTAAAAAAATACATCAAGAAATTTTGTGATAAAAGTTTTAAAAACTGTAGGATTTTAGAGATGACTGTGAATTATAGATGACACTGAATTATAATATTATGACTTTCGAGTAATTGAGCGCTTGCAGTATCAAGAAGAACTTTTTCTTGTGCTGTTAAACGCAATTTCTTTTGATTTTCGTGAAATATAATGTGTAGTGGGGTAGTGCCTTTGATTATTTGATTTTTGATGGTTGTAATTGTTGTTTCAGATATATTGTCTGGCAATGTAAGGTTAATGTATTCAATATTTGGCCATTCGTTCAGTGCTAATTCAATTGGAACAATATCATTCGCTTTTATTTTGCGACTATCGCTTGCAGTAACGTCAACTGTTCCTTTAATAATAAATACATTATGAGAGTTGAGCCATTTTTCTGCTCGTGCAAATGTTTTGGGAAATGCGATAATTTCCATTGTTCCTGACATGTCTTCAAATTGTAAAAATGACATGCGATCCCCTTTTTTAGTGACAATGTCTTTACGACTTTTAAGTAGCCCACAGCTAATGGTAGTATATTCAGTATTGTTTGTTTTTGCTTTTTCTAGTGCTAATTCAAAAGATTCAATATTAAACCAGCTTAACTGTTTCTTATATGTTTCAAGAGGGTGTGAGCTAATATAAAAACCAACTATTTCCTGTTCTTTTTCCAATTTTTCTTTGTCAGACCATTCCGGCAAGATGGCAAAAGAATAATGATCGTCAGCAGTAGAATTGTTTTTATGTGCGGAAAAAAGATCCATTTGCCCCGTAAGGGTATTTTTTTTATGTGCTGTTGCAAGATCAATGATATGTTCAACTTCATTATATTTTTGTGCACGGTTTCCGGAAAGGGTATCAAATGCTCCTGCGCAAATTAAACTTTCTATGACTCGTTTATTGGTGGTACGCAAATCTACTCGTTGACAAAAATCGAGTAAATCTTTAAATGGACCTTTTTTGGTACGTTCTTCAATAATATTTTCAAGTGCTGCAAGACCAACATTTTTTATTCCTTGAAGACCAAATAAAATTTTGCCATCAATGATGGAAAAATCGATATGAGATTGATTGATATCTGGGGGCAATAATGTAATGCCAAGATCTTTTGTTTCTTGTAAATAAAAAGACATTTTTTCTGGATGAGTTACTTCAAGAGAAATAAGGCACGCTAAAAATTCAGGCAAATAATTTGCCTTAAGATACGCGGTTTGATAGGCAATAAGTGTATATGCAGCAGAGTGAGATTTATTAAAACCATATCCAGCAAAGTATGCCAGAAGATCAAAGAGTTCTTGTGCTTTTTTTGCATCAAAACCTTTTGCGGTAGCTTTCTCAACAAATATAGCGCTCTGTTCTGCCATTACTTCTGCTTTTTTCTTTCCCATTGCTCGTCGTAAAATATCTGATTCTCCTAATGAATAACCACCAATAGTAGATGCAATTTTCATCACTTGTTCTTGGTAGACAACAACGCCAAAGGTTTCGGCTAGAATTGGTTCAAATTCAGGAAAAAGATACGTAATTTTTTGCCGTCCATGTCTGCGTTCAATAAAATCATCAACCATTCCTGACCCAAGTGGTCCTGGGCGGTAGAGTGCGTTGACGGCAATAATATCTTCAAATTTATCTGGTTTAAGTTTGCGCAATACTTCTTTTAATCCGCTTGATTCAAATTGAAAGACGCCTGATGTTTTACCTTGGCACATAAAAGTAAATGTTGGTGCGTCATCAAGAGGGAGTTTATTCATATCAAGTGATATTGAATAATTTTTTTTAATAAGTTGTAAAACGCGATCGATGAGCGTTAAGTTTTTAAGCCCCAAAAAGTCAATTTTTAAGAAAGCCAATGCTTTCAAGTTCTGTCATGGCATATTGCGTAACAAGCTCATTGCTTTTTGGCGGAATATATACGGGCAGTACTTCATCAATCGGTTCTGGTGAAATAACAATCCCTGCAGCATGTTTTGATGCATGGCGAGTGAGGCCTTCTAAGTTTAAATGCAATATCAAAAATATGTTTTGCTTTTGGATTATTATTAATCAGTTCTTGCAGTCGTGGTTCTTGTTCTATTGCTTCATTGAGGGTGATTTTAAGTTGTTCAGGAATAAGGTTGGTCATTGCGTTAGAATCTTCAAATGAAAACCCCAGGACGCGGGCAACATCTTTAATGACACCTTTTGCCATCATGGTACCAAAAGTAATAATATTGCATACTTTATCATGACCATATTTATCACGAACATAATTAATAACCTTATCTCGTCCTTCAATGCAAAAATCGATATCGATATCAGGCATGCTGACACGTTCAGGATTAAGAAATCGTTCAAAAAGAAGATTGTATTTAAGAGGATCTATGTTGGTGATTTGCAATGCCCATGCCACAAGAGATCCTGCGGCAGAACCGCGTCCGGGGCCAACGGGAATGTTGTTGCGGTACGCCCATTGAATAAAATCACTGACCACCAAAAAATAACCAACAAAACCCATTTTAGTGATAAGATCAATTTCCAATGTTAACCGATCATCATATTCTTGTTGATGATCAGGTAAAATAAGATGTTCATTTTTAAGGCGTTGTAATCCTGTGCGGCACATGTGCGCAAAGTATGAATCTTGCGTATAATTTTCCGGGATAACAAATTGAGGGAAAAATAGCTTATCTGTTTCAAATTCAAAGTTACACATATCTGCAATAATGCCGGCATTCCAGACAGCTTCAGGGTGTTCTTTAAATTCCTCAAGCATCTGTTCAGTGGTTCGCATATAGGCACGACAATCGCCAAAACTAAAACGGTTTGGACTATCAATTTTTGCTTGCGTTTGGATAGAAAGCATTATTTCATGCGCTTCATGATCGTGTAAAGAAACATAGTGGCAATCGCCCGCGGCGACAGTTTTAATATTTTTTTCTGCAGCAAGGGCAAATAATTTTTTGTTTAAAATAGCTTGTTCTTTTTGATCTTCTGGTTGAACTTCAAGAAAAAAACGGTCTCTGCCAAAAACTTTTAAAAACCATTCAAGGCGTTTTTCAAGTTCTTCTATTTGATTTGACATTAATAACTTAGGAATATGACCACCTAGGCATGCAGATGTTACAATAAGGCCTTCTGAATGTTTTTCGAGGATGTTGTAATCAATCCGGGGTTTAAAATAAAAGCCTTCTTGATATGAATATGATATTAATTTACAAAGATTTTTGTATCCTGTTGCATTTTGCACAAGAATAATAAGGTGGTAATATTTGTTATCAGCATTTTTTGCTTTTGCATCTTCAGTAAAATAAGCTTCCATGCCTAAAATTGGCTTAATTCCAGCTTTTTTACACTTTTGAAAAAATTTCACCGCGCCAAAAATATTACCATGATCGGTAATAGCAAGGGCTTTATAATTGTTGGTCTTACCAAATTCTACTAATTTATCAAGTGATATTGCGCCATCGAGTAGTGAATATTCAGTATGAAGATGTAAGTGCGTAAAATGTTGTGACATTGTTGAGTGCCTATAGAGGTTTTGTAAAATATATTTATTTAAGAATAAAGGATATTTTGCAAAATGTTGAGTAAAAATAGTAAGGAGGGATTTTTATATAGAAAAGGATTGTTTTTTGATATATACTTAAGGATATATTATAGAAAACATGAAAGAAAAGCTTTGAAAAAAAATAATAAAGCGCGTTTATTAACGATAATAATTCTCTATTCTATTACTACATATCCGATAACAATTCATTGTTTTAATTGGAATTATTTGTTATGGCGTATCAATAATTATATTAGTGAAAATAGTGATCTGATACACTTTGTTTTTGGGGTTATTTCTACATATTCTCTTTTTAAGATGCTTACTCGTAATCCAGTAACTAATATAATCGGAGGGTCTAGTTCTATATACCCTGTCAAACCTGAAAATAATTGGAAAGACTATGTTGGCGTTCCTCAACGGGTAAAGCAATTAAGTGATCAAATAAAAAATAGTGAGCAATATGTGAAAATGGGTGTGCCAATACCAAACGGATTTCTTTTTCATGGGGATACTGGAACAGGAAAAACTGCTCTTGCTCGTTGGCTTGCAGCGGATTTAGATTGTCCATTTTTTGCATTTAAAGGCAGTGATTTTTCCCTTTCTTTTGTAGGTGCAGGTACTCAAAAACTTCAAATGGTTTATAATACATTGGAACAATATGCAAAAAAATCTACGCATAAAACAGCTATTTTATTTATAGATGAGATTGATGTTATTACAAAAGATAGATCTAGTCGGAAAAATTTTACCAATGATGGTGATCCTGTGGTTAATGAATTGTTAGCCAAATTGGATGGGTTTTCTTCTAATAAGGCATATAATATTATAGTGATTGGTACAACGAATCTTATTAAGGATGTTGATACAGCCCTTATGCGATCAGGCAGATTTGAATCGATACAGATTAATAACCCTTCATATAGATGTCGCATGTTACGCATTGCAGAATTACTGAAACAAAAACCGAGTAATAAAAATATTTCTGCCACTATTCTTGCACGCTTAACAAATAATTGTAACTATGCAGATATCAATGAAATTTTTAATGTGGCAGGTAGCCTTGCAATTAGTCATTATAAGCAAGAAAGAGATCCTCTATGCTTTGCGTTGGCATTATTACAAGTTAAATTTGGCAATAGATTATTATCGGACAAAGATAGAATTAATCTTATTGAAGAGCGGTTATTTGCGTATAATATTACACATTTGGATTCCAAAATGATTTTACCTTTTACAAAAGGTTTATCAAAACAAAATATTCACAATATGTTTTTTTCTGCCAACTATTCATCTTTAAACAATGGTTTACTGCATTCTTTACAAATTAGTGCTAAAAATATACAGAATGAGATTGAGAATAAAAATAAACAAGACGTGATTAAAATGTGTGAAAAATTGTTTAACATTTCATATGATGAGCTAGATAATAAGAAGAAAGTGTGTAATAATAAGATAGCTTCTAATGTAGCTGTTATTGGCGAAAAAAGATTATCATGTAATAAACAATGTAAAAAAATAATTTATTCTTTTGAAGAGAATAATCAATTACAAATAAGATCAGAAATAATTAGAGAAAAAATACGACTTAGTCAATATCCACTTTTGCTTATTGAGTAGCGAAAAATACTATTTTTTATTTTCATGCGATATTATAATATTGATTTGAAAAAGTAACTATACAATATTTTGGATTTGTTCACGTATTTTTTCAATCTCAACTTTGACATTAATTGCGTGAGTACTAATGATTGAATCCGAACACTTTGCAGCAATAGTATTTATTTCTCGCCCCAATTCTTGCAGTGTAAAATCGAGACGCTTTCCTTTTTCTATTTCTTGCGAGTGTAAATGCTCAACTAAATTTTGCAGATGACTCATCAGGCGAGTTATTTCTTCATGAATATCGATTTTATCAAGCATAGAATAGAGGCCGCTTTTTTGAGCGTTGACAATTAAATTTTCATCAGCGCCTATTTCTTGCAGAGTTGTGTGTACTTTTTGTTTCCATTCTTCAACAAAAACGTGAGCTCTTTGTTTAATGATATCCATTTCTTTTTGTATAATCGCTATGCGATTAAATAGGTCAATAGATAATTTTTCTCCTTCTTGTGCACGATCTTCTATTACTTGATTAATAAGTTTAGTAACAGTATTCAGAATAAGGGTGGTTGATTCTTCATCGAGTTGTTGTTCGTCTTTAGAAAATATATTGGGTAACCGTAAAATATGATCAAGTTTTGTAGAATCTGAAAGATGATATTTTTCTTTAATAGTATTAATTGCATGAATATAACTATCGATAATAGTCATTGCAGGTGATATTGAACCTTCAAATACATTGGGATTGCTTAAATAAGCGGTAAAATAGATATGTCCGCGGCGCAAAGTTTCTTTGAACTGTTTGATGAATATTGTTTCTAAATGAGAGAGGTTCATTGGGATTTTAATTGAGCTTTCAAAAAAACGTGAATTCAGAGATTTGAGATTCATTGATATGCTTGATCGTTCTCCTGATGGTGCGGTGATAATAAATGTTTTTGAAGCAAAGCCAGTCATGCTGTAGAGAGTATATTTTTTCATGAAATACCTTAATTTTTATTGAATGTTTGTGTACACGGCTTTAACATCATCATGATCTTCTACTTCTGATAAAAATTCAAGTACTTTTTCTGCTTTTGTCTCAGGTAATTCAACAGTATTTTTTGCAACCCATTCAAGGCCAGCGCTTTCAATCTTCAGGCCAGCTTTTTCTCCAATTTCTTTAATTGATGAAAGTGATTTCATATCGCAGTAAATTGAATATTCATTATCATTAATTTGAATGTCTTTAATATCATAATCGATAAGATGCTCAAGTAATTCATCTTCGCTTATAGATCCCACGGCATGTATCACGCCAAGTTTTTCAAACATCCAATTCACCGTTCCTGTTTCGCCAAGTGTACCACCATTTTCAGAAAAAAGACGTCGAAATTCTGCGATGGTACGATTTTTATTGTCAGTAATTGCATCAACCATTACCGCAATACCATGAGGAGCATATCCTTCATAAGTATATTCTTCATATGCCATGCCAGGTAGTTCTCCCGTGCCTTTTTTGATGGCACGAATCGCATTTTCTATAGGCATATTCGCTTCTTTTCCTTTTTCAAGAAGAAGTCGTAAGCGAGGATTAGCATCGGGATTACCGCCGCCTTCACGAGCGACGATGGTAATTTCTTTAATAATTTTTGTATAAACTTTAGATTTTTTGCTATCTTCTTTAGCTTTTTTATGTTTAATATTGGCCCACTTGCTATGACCTGCCATGATTTTATATCCCCGAATTAATAAAAAAAAAATATGATTTATCTTAATTTTAGCGTCGATTTATGTATCTGTCTAACTTCGTAATGGTTGTGACAAACATGGTATTGCTTTTATTTTTTTTGAAATGTTAGAACAGATATAAAATCATTTAACTATATCTAAAGGAGTGTCGAATGAAGTTACGTTTATTGAGAAATAGTTTGTCTTGTTTATTGATACTTTATGGTAATGCAATGGCGCACAGTCATGCGCATACGAGTGAGCATCATCACGTATCAAATGCTCTAGTAAATGAATACATGCAGATTGAATGCACCATCATGCCAATTAATTCTGCAGAACGCACCTGCTCGCATCCTCATATACCGGGACCTCGATCAGTACGTACGCCAAGCAATCAAACAACGAGTACTAATTGGAGTGGCTATGTTGCTGCTAATAATTTGAGTAATCCGACAAAAAATTCAGTTTCTGCTGTTTCTGGATCATGGATTGTTCCAACAGTGAAATCAAGTGGTGGAAATACGTCCAGTTCGTTGTGGGTAGGTATTGATGGTTATTCAAGTTCAACAGTAGAGCAAATTGGAACAGAACATGATTTTAACGGTGGAGCGCAGCAAAATTATGCATGGTTTGAAATGTATCCAGGTGGTAGCTATGTTATTAATGGATTTCCTCTTAATCCTGGCGATGTGATAAGTGCATCTGTAGTATATGCGGGAAATAATACGTTTGTTATGGTGTTAATGAATGATACTCAAAAAGTATCGTTTACCGTGCCTACTACATATACCAAATCATCCGTTGCATTGAGAAACTGCGCAGAGTGGGTTATAGAAGCGCCATATCTTAACGGCATACTTCCATTGAGTAATTTTGGTACTGCATATATGTGGGGATGCATGGCAACAATTAATGGTATTACTGGGCCAATAGGTAATAGTTCATGGCAAAATGTTGGTATAGAAATGGTGACAACTAATGGTTCCCCAAAAGATACTACGTCATCATTATTGCCAGATAAGGGATCATTCTTTGCTATATGGAAACACCAATGATGAAATCAGTGGTAAAATATAATAAAGCGCTGCTTTTATTGTTTATTTGTTGCGCGATGTATACAGATAAAAACAGATGTAATGATCCTTTAGATAGTTGCGCAATAAATGCGCATTTTGAAAATTTTTTGGATGGATATGATTGTTTGAAAAAAATATTATTGACAAAATGTTGTGGCGATAAATCTCATTGTTTGAGAGGTAAAAGAGGGCATCGTGGTCATACCGGAGCTACAGGAGCAACAGGTCCCACCGGTGCCACTGGTCTTACCGGCCCAACTGGAGCTACAGGTGCAACCGGAGCAGCCGGTGATGCTGGCGCAACAGGAAGTACTGGTCCTACAGGAGCAACGGGTGCCACAGGCGCTACCGGTACGTTCAGTGGTACTATTGCAGATAATCAGTTCACTATTGTTGATGCGGTTGATACAACAAAACAGTTACAATTTGATGTGCAGGGCTTAACGGCGACAGTCACTACGTTTATTACAAATCCAACGTTAAGTAGAACTCTTATTACTCCTGATATTGATGGGACTCTCATTGTTGCACAAACAGGTACGAATGAAGTGTTTATTGGCGGACCTACGGGAACTCTTCATGCTTCTGGTTCAGGAATACAATATAGTACTGATGTTGCGAGCCGTGCGCAAATTCGTTTTAATCAATACGGTAATAATACTGGAGTTCCAGGAATATCAACGTTTAAGTCGCGCAGCGTGACTATTGGAGGATTAGCACCGGTGCAAGTAGGAGATGTAATTTATCGTGCTACATCAGTGGGCGTGACTGATAATTTGAGTATACCGTTGAGTGGTCTTATTAGTATTAATGTTTCAAGTGTTCCTGCCGGTCAGGGATATATTGGAACTGACTATGAGTTACAACTTGTTTCTGTTGATGGTCCGGCAAATGGTAGAAGAGTTGTATATAAAATGACAAGTGAAGGAGTAGCGCAACTTCTTGAAACAACATCAGCCGGTTCTCATACAACGGTTCCAAGTGGTGTGGTGATACTTGATGGTACGGGTAACATTACTGTTTTGAATAGTAAAATTCCTGTAAATGCACGGATATTGTTGACGATACAACCAGGAGTTGCTCCAACAGGAACAGTGTATGTTTCAGCAATTACTGCTAATACAAGTTTTACTGTTACTTCTAATGCGGGAGCAGCTGATTCAGGAGTTGAAGTATATTATCAGATTTTTGTTCCATTACCGTAAAATAAAAAGCAGGAACCGCTGTATAAATTAGCTATATAGCGGTTCCTGCTTTTTATTATTTTTTGTTAATATTTATAAAATTTTTCATGTTTTCATTCATAAAATTATCAGGAACATTTCGTGGAAATTGGATGGCGAATATGTCTTCTACTTTGAGATCTGGTAATGTCATTGAAGAAGATTGGTCTTTTTGGATATTTTGAACATTAGATAATAAAAATTTTTCAATGGCGTTGCTGTGGTATGCTCCAGCAAGAATTATTGATAGATTTGTTTTTTGGAATGTTTGTAAAATATTATTGAAAAGATGTATATCAACAGCAAAACATTGTTCACTTGCAAGAGAACAGAAAAAATTTTCTATGTCTTTTTCATTTAATCGCTTAATAAGCTCTAAAAGATGTTGTGTGTTTTTAATTGCATATTTATTTAAAAAGTTACTAATAATTTCATTGCACTTATTATAGTTTGTTGTATTTGTGGCATGATATTGATCTTTAATTGTTTGACAAATGGGAAGTGAGTTGATTTGTGTATTAACTGTTTTATTGCGAGCATCTAAGTTGCTCAATAAGTGTTGAGCCGTGATATTATAAAATTCTTGTGGAAATTTATATTTATTACTGAGGGCAGAAACAAATTCATTTTTTTGTAATATCATATCTCGTATAAAATGGTCGCAATCATTTCTTATGTCGAATGGTATGAAGGTAATGTTTTGATAGAGCATATTATTGTTAAGGGCTAACCGTATGGGAATATTACCAGGAGATGGCATCATATTTTGTAGGCGTGTGGGATCTTTGTGGGGTTGACCGATTTCTACATGAAATGAGATGTTTTGTTTGTTTTGTATTAATATATTGATTAAATTATCCATATCAGAGACATGGCTTTTTTTTTCTTCACCATATTCATACGCATGTTTATCATACAATATAACGATTTTATTTTTTGTATTATTAATACAATGAGTTAATGCAGAGCATCCAACGATCATTGCATGAGATTGTGAGGAAATAAACAATATCATCATTATTATGATTATTTTATTAAATGGGGTAAAATTATTCATGATATTCCAATTTATTATATATTATATAAAAGATATACATTATGTTTGATGATAATCATTGTAGCTAATTTGATATTTTTTTCTAGTTTTTATTACAACAAAAAAATAGTTATATTATTTGTTGTCCTAAAAATCTTTTAATTAAATGCGGTAGCATAAGTGAAGGAATTTGTCTGCCGCGCGATGTCTTTTCAAGATATCCTTTGCGTAATAAATATGGTTCATAGGCAAGTTCAATAGTATCTGCATCTTCACCAACAAGAGATGCTAATGTATCAAGGCCAACAGGACCTCCGTTAAAATTACAAACGATTTTTTGTAGGATCATGATATCAACGGTAGTAAGTCCATCATAATCAATACCTAAAAAAAGAAGAGATTGTTCAACAAAGTTTTTATCAATAGATACATTACGTACTTGTGCTAAATCACGCACGCGCCGAATCAATTTTTTAGCAATACGGGGCGTACCTCGTGAGCATGTACCGATCATTAAGGCTGCATCAGAAGTTATGGATAATTTTAAAAAGTGGGCGCTTTGCAATACAATATCACGTAATTCTTCATTGTTATAAAAATCAAGTCGTTCGGTAATGCCAAACCTACTTCGTAGTGGTGCAGAAATGATACCACTTTTGGTTGTTGCGCCAACTAAAGTAAATGGATTGATTGGTAAATTGATAGATTTTGCGCCAGCACCTTGACCAATAATTACATCAACACGATATTGTTCCATTGCACTATAAAGTACTTCTTCAACGCTTGCTGGCAGACGATGTATTTCATCAATAAAAAATATATCTCGTGGTTGCAAGCTTGATAGAATGCCAACTAAATCGCCAGTTCTTTCTATCGTTGGTCCACTGCATAATTTAATATTTACGTCCATTATTTGAGCCATAATCATTGAAAGAGTAGTCTTTCCAAGTCCTGGTGGCCCAAATAATAAAAGATGATCTAATGGTTCATTACGCATTTTTGCTGCTTGCGTATAGATACTGAGTTTTTCTTTAAGATCTTTTTGACCGATATAATCATTAAACGTTTGAGGAGAAAAGTCGTGCGTGCGTTCTTCTGGTGTTTCACCTAAATCAAGAACAAGAGGTTTTTTCATAGTGATGCCTTTTTAATGGAGTTCGCTTCCTTCGACAGGCTCAGGACGAACGGAATTAAATTTTTATCTACAGCGTAGCATAATATTTTGAAAAGCCCCAAAAGATGCAATGGTAATCCATAAATTACAGAGTCCATAACTCATAAGGGGTAATGGAATGCCAACAATAGGAACTATACCTAAGACCATACTTATATTGATAATAGTTGCCAGAAGTATGGGTAATAAAAGACCACTTGCAAAAAGTTGGGTATATATATCTTTTAATGTGGTGATAAGTAAAAATGATCTTAAAAACAGTAGTAAATAGCATAATATGATAATAAGCGCTCCACAGAGTCCTAATTCTTCGCATAATACGGCAAAAATAAAATCAGTACGACTTTCAGGTAGAAATCGTAATTTATTTTGTGTTCCATTAAAAAGTCCCTTTCCCCAGAGGCCTCCAGAACCAATAGCTATGCGGGCCTGTTCAATTTGATATCCTTCTTTTTTTTGATTTCCTTGACCAAAAAATACGATAATACGATTTTTTTGATACTCTCGTAAAACAAATGACCATATTATTGGCCCCATAAAAAGACAAATTAATGTGCTATATAAGAAAAACTTTTTAGGTAAACCTGCGAGCCAACATAAAATAAGGCCAGAAAAAAGAACTATTAAAGCGGTACCAAGGTCTGGTTGTTTAAGGATAAGAATAAAACTTAATCCCAGAACAGTAAGTATTGGAATAAAAAGTTTAAGTGGATGAATAATGGTTTTTTTGTGTGTGTGTATATAATTGATTGCATAAGAAGGAAATAAAAATTTTGCCAATTCTGATGGTTGAAATTTAAAAAAAATAAGATTAATCCATCGTTGACCGCCCATACCAATGCTTCCTTTAATAAGAGTAAAGATAAGAAGAATAATAGTGCCAAAATATGCTATAGAACTCCATCGTAAAATAGTACGATAATCAGGTAATAGACAGAGAAAATAAATAATAATACCACCACACAGACCGACGCATTGTTTAATAAAAAATCGTGAAAAAGGATTGTCTGACGTATGAGTAGCGCTGAAGATTAATATAAGACCAGATACAGAAAGCAATAGCATTAAAAAAAATGTTAAGTAATCAAAAGAGCGTTTTTGTATAAGAAGGTTATTATTCATTGTTTTGTTCCTAAAAATGGTATAATGACAGCATACCATTTTTAGGAAACATTTTTGTTATTTTTGTAGTTTATTATAAAGAGTTGCGATAAGCCAAAAAACAATAAATCCAATTACTACATGACTTGTAATCCCCAAAATAATTGTTTGGGAGGTAACTTTGATGTAAGGGCTAATAAGTTCGAGTTTTGGTAACATATGGATGGTGCCAATAAATTTGATAGTTGATGCAGGCCATACCTTTAATAAGAGTGTAAATAAACTGTAAATAATGCCGATGGTAATAGATCCGGCAAGTCCAAAAATAAGAGCATTAATTTTCATGGCAGCCTTTGTATAAAAAATGATTTATATTATTGCAGTGTATGATAGCAAAAAGAAAAAAGAAAAAACAACAAAAAAGCAGCGGCTCATATTTTATTGAAAAAAATATGAGCCGCTGCTTTTTTAATTACAAGAAATTATAATGATTGAGGAAGCATAACTGTACGTTTTTCTTGTGGTATAAGACCATTTTCATCAAAAATATACGTAAGCGATTGTGGATTAGTTTGTGCAATGTGGTTGTATAATGCTTGATAATAGTATGCGCTAATATACATAACAAGTTCTTGAATTTTTTCATCTAATTGTTTTCTAATACTTTCTTCTTCGGTAGTGCTTAATTCTTTTCTTTCTTTTTTTGCTGCAATTTTTTTCTCAATTGGTTCTAAATATTTTTTAAGAATGTTACCTATAGTTTCTTGAAGAGCTTCAAATGAAGGAATTATTTCTTTGTTTTCTTCAAGGAATTTAATACATTGCATAAATGCTTTAATTGATTGTGGTGAATTAAGAGCAAATAAATTGAGAAAAGCTAACTGTAACTCCACGTTTAATAAGCTTACAGATTTATTGGTCCATTGTGTGGCATTTTCAGCGATAAATGGAACAAGCTTTATAAACGGATTAGCTGATATATGAGCCGAGACGAATAATAAAATGGTAAGGCTGAGTGAAGCAAAGTACTTATTCATAATTGTCCTTTATAAGTATTGTTAATTAAATAGTTTCTGTTTGTGTATATAATTTGGTTGTTTGTAACATGTGCTGAAATACATTGTTATGATTAGGAAGTAATGTTTGATATTCTTTTGGTAGTGGTTCATACATACCAAATAATGTTGTTGCATAGCGCTTGTCAAATGATGCTTCATTTATTATGTTATACAATGCTTTATAGTGTTCCTGGTAAATTGTAAGACCGATAAAAATTACGTTTATTGCATGATCACATGTTTTATTAATGACATTGGTTACTGCATTGGCACTATTTATGAGCGTTTGTTCATTTTGTAAAATTAAACTCAGAATTATCAATGATTTATTTTGTTCATTGGCGTTAATAGGCAACTGGCCTTCACTGAGTCCTTTATATAATCCCGATGCTGTATGAAGTAACTGTGCTTGTTCAGCTAAAATTGCTTCACAATTTTTAAGATAGAGCATAGTTTCTATGTTTTTATCATTCGCTTGTTCATTGATGACTTCTTGTGCATAGAGTTGTAATTCTTCGAGGATAGAATTTGTTATATCGGTTTGGATTTGTTCATAAAAGATAAGGCATGAATTGAGCATTGCTGTATAAATTGTACGCGTACCAGTTATTATTGAAAGTCTTTCAATAAGCGTTTTAAGAGTAGTAAGTTCATTATTAGGGTTGTTTTGGTCATGCATGTTATCTAAAGCCGATTGCATTAATTCAGATAATGGTGTGATAAATTGTTGCATTTTTGCATCAACAAGAGCATTTGCATATAAAAGATAGAGAGTGTTAGCAATAATCTGTAACTGTTGATCGTCCATGTTTTCACGGCACCATAGCGCCCATTTTTGTGCATGAATAGTAATATGTTTTGATGAAGTATTGGCGGATATATTTTCTGTAGAGAGCAAAAAAGTAAATATTATGACAAAAGATAAAGAAGTAAGAAATTTCATTCAAGGATCCTTTAATAAATGTTGATAAAAATGGTCGGGGTGGCCAGACTCGAACTGACAACCCCTCGCTCCCAAAGCGAGTGCGCTACCAATTGCGCCACACCCCGATATATTTCAAATATTTTAAATACAATTGTAATGTATCTTTTTTTTTATTGATCTGCAAGTTTTTTATTCACCAAGTTTCATATGAAAACTGGCCCTACTTCGCTCTTCGAGCGTAGCTTTATATTTATTTGTCCAGCCTTCGCCAAGGCTTCGGCAGACAGACTACGCTTGAGCAATCAATAACTTGTATTTGCTTATGTTAAACCTTTAAAAAACTGGCTGTGCCAAACGTCCTTCGACAAGCTCAGGATGAGCGGTTGTAGAGTCTGGGGTGAATGGTGGGGATCGAACCCACGACAACCAGAGCCACAATCTGGTGCTCTACCGACTGAGCTACATCCACCGTTATCAATTGTGTTTAAGTATACGGTTTTTAAGGTAAAAATCAAAAAAAAGCTTATATTTTGATAAAATCGTTGTTGGCTGATCTCAAAAAACATGGTATTATATACTAATGAGAATTTTTTTGAAATGAAATTTAACAAATTGGACAGGGTGTCATGAAAAACAAATTGAAGTCGATTATAAGCACTCACAACATATCGGTATTTGGAGCGCGTGAGCATAATCTTAAAAATATTGATGTGGTTATTCCAAAAAATAAATTAACGGTGATTACCGGTCCATCTGGATCAGGTAAAAGTCGCTCGCGCTTGATATCCTTTTTGCTGAAGGGAAAAGGCGTTATTTAGATTCGCTTTCATCATATGCTCGTCAATTTTTGGGTGTTACTAAAAAACCTGATGTTGATCGAATTGATGGTCTTTGTCCATCAATTGCTATTGAACAAAAAACTGTTGGATCAAATCCCCGTTCTACCGTGGGTACTATTACTGAAGTTTATGATTATTTAAGGGTTCTTTTTGCGCGTATTGGTACTGCGTTTTGTCCACAATGTCAGAGAGAAATACGAGCAGAATCAGTTGAATCTATTAGTGCGATGGTGCATAAAAATTTTTATCATAAAATGGTGACAATAGTAGCTCCGGTAGCATATCAGCAGAAAGGTGAATTTGTACAAGAATTACTTAATCTTTTTCAGGCTGGATACTATCGAATAATTATTGATGGAGTGTCATATAAATTTAGATCGTGTGATGAAATTAAAGATTTAAAGCTTAAAAAAAGCTCTCAACACTCTATTGATGTTATTATTGATCGGTTAGAAGTTGACGAGCAAGAGAATGCTCGATTACAAGAGGCGCTTGAGTCAGCATTTAAGATTGCTCATGGTAGTTGTAAAGTAATTGTTGGAGAAAATGAATATTTGTATTCATCACATCGTATTTGTATTGCATGTTCGCAATCAATTCCTGAATTAGAACCTCGTTGTTTTTCCTTTAATTCTCCTGTTGGCGCGTGTAAAGAGTGTCAAGGGATTGGTAGCGTGAATGAATGGCCGTGGAGTCCTGGAGATGAAAATGCATGGAAGGCAGATTATCCACAATTTTTTGGTGATAAATATGCTGCAGTGCGTATATGTAATGAATGTAATGGTAAACGTTTAAATAAATATGCGTTGGCGGTTCGTATTGATGGAAAAGATATTTATCAATTGAGTGATGTATCGATTAAGCAGTTATTACTATTTTTTGAAACAGTTTCTTTGGACGCGCAGCAAAAAGAGATAGCCCACGGATTGATTGGTGAAATTAAAAATCGACTGACATTTATTAATGATGTTGGTTTATCTTATTTAACGCTCAATCGTACCGCAAAAACATTATCTGGTGGAGAGGGACAGCGTATTAGGCTTGCTACACAGATTGGTTCAGCATTGAGTGGGGTTCTTTATATTCTTGATGAGCCAAGTATTGGTTTGCATCAACGGGATAATGACCGATTGATTGAAACATTGAAAAAATTACGTGATCAGGATAATACTGTGGTTGTGGTTGAGCATGATATTGATACCATTAAGCAGTCAGATTATGTTGTTGATATGGGACCTGCTGCAGGAACATTAGGTGGAATGGTTACGGCGGTGGGAACGCCTGATGAACTTGTAAAAAACAAAAACTCCCTAACGGGAGCATATTTGAGTGGTAAGCGTGGTATGGCAATTCCACAAATTTTGAGAGAGTCAAACGGATATATGACATTAAAACATGTTTCCAAACATAATTTACGAGATGTAACGTTACGAATGCCTTTAGGAGTGCTGTGCGGTGTTTCAGGAGTTTCAGGTTCTGGTAAAAGTACGCTTATTATGGATGAGCTCGTTGGTGCAATAAAACGTGAATTTGGTGGTTATAAACGAGTGTATCGTTCATCATCTGACAAGGCATTGAAAGGTAAACTTAATCAGCAAAATAATCTGCAGGGAGCAGAGACGATAGAAAACATGGTGGTTATTGATCAAAGTCCTATTGGTCGCACACCGCGATCTAATCCTGCAACTTATTTAGGTATTTTTGATGAAATGAGAAAATTATTTGCATCATTACCCGAAAGTAATGCACGTGGTTATACCGTAGGGCGTTTTAGTTTTAATGTTGCATCAGGTCGTTGTGCTGAATGTCATGGTGATGGTGTTATAAAAGTTGAAATGCATTTTTTACCTGAAGTTATCATGACGTGTAAGGCATGTAATGGAACACGATATAATAAAGAAACATTAGCAATTACCTATAAAGGTAAGTCTATTGCAGATGTTTTGGCCATGACGGTGTATGAAGCATTGTTATTTTTTGCTCATCATAAAACAATTGCTAAGCGATTACAGTTAATGTGTGATGTAGGGCTTGATTATATCGCCTTAGGACAACCTTCAACAACCTTATCAGGTGGCGAAGCTCAACGTATAAAATTAGTAGATGAATTGGCTAAGCGTGAACAGCATACGTTGTATATATTAGATGAGCCAACAACAGGATTACATACGAGTGACATTGAAAAGTTACTTTCAGTATTGAATCGTCTTGTTGATAAAAACAACTCAATGATCATAATTGAACATAATCTTGATGTGCTAAAAACAGTTGATTATCTTATTGATCTTGGTCCTGAGGGTGGGGATGGCGGAGGGTTTATTATAGTTCAAGGAACACCTCGTGATGTTGCACAGTGCAAGGAAAGTTATACAGGCAAATATCTTAAGAAATTTTTTAACGCGAGTTTGATGCAAATAACTAATTTAAATTTAATATAAGTTAATGATGATTATAATCATCTGATCGCTATATCAGCTACACCGCTCGCCCTGAGTGTTTTTGTCTTGCAAAAACGTATCGAAGGGTGTGATGTTATTGAAATTTAATATTTTATAATTTAAATATAATAATATGAACCAATATATGATAAATTACGATGTTATATCTTAAAAATACCATTAGGGTGCACCCTTCGATACGTTTTTGCAAGACAAAAACACTCAGGGCGAGCGGTGTGGCTGATATAGCGATCAGATGATTATAAATATGGATTTTTTATATCGAATTTACGTTGTTTACCAAATAATGATAACAGTAATTGAGCAATTATGTTTGCTATGGCATATTTAAAGAAAAGAAATATATTTTTTTTAAGTAATTATTGCATAATGTTTTTTGGAGAGATTAATGCATCATAATATATTATTGCGTGGATCTATTTTGATTATGTTTTTATCGGTGTCTGCTGAAAACATACGATTATTAGAGAGGCAAGAGATTGATAAAAAAGCAATAAAAATAGAAAAAAAATTGATTCGAGATAAGTTTTTTTTGTCAGTATTAACTGTTGGTGGATATATTCAAAGTATATATGTTTTTATATCATTATTAACACAATATTTTGCCGATAACAGTTCAACGCAATCGATACATGATACATGTCCAAACTGTGTAAAAAAGGTAGCTGAAGTAGTAATTCCTGTTACAGAGATACCAATGAAACAGAAATGGGCAGGAATTATTGGTCAATTTATTGTATATCACGGCAGTATGTTAGGTGTGTCTTTTATTTTGTCACGTGTAGCAGATAGTCTTATTCATCCTGATACTCTACGTTGGTATATACATGCGTATGTTCCTTATGTATCGACTATTGAGGATATGAAAAGGGTGATCTTTAATTTACAGGATCAATTTCTTGATAAAAAAACTATTATTTATAAAAGGGAATTGCTGAAAGGTTCGCTTATTCGATTAGCGCGATATGGTGAATTAATATGTGCATATATGGCGTATAAAATTAAACATCTTGATGCAGCAGAACAAGAAATAGCATTAAAAACGTCCGCTTATTTATTTGATTATTATAATGATTGGCTTATTGATATGAACGTACTCTGTGAAGTAGATAGCCTTGATTATAATCGTATGAATGCACTAATTAAGCTGTATGAAATAACTATCACGTCTCAACTGCGTCATTTTTATGCTATTGAAGGAGAAACTAAAATTGATTGTTGTGCCATGGAAGAAGTAGTATAAAATTTGTTGAAATATTCCCTGTTGATATAAGGTTTTTTTTAGTTTAATATAAACACGTAGTTTATATTAAATGTATATTAATTTATATCAATGGGGTTTTTTATTATGAATATTTTTGCTGTGGTCAAAAATTGTTTGTTAGGTTTTTCTATTGTGAGCGGATTTCAATTGGTGGCGATGGAAATAGGTCAGCTGTTAAATGGAATTGACAAATTACAGATTACCAAGGAAATGTCATGGGAAGATTTTTCAAAGTTGACATTTGACCAGCAAAAAAAAATAAAAAAAGAAACAGCAGAAACGATATGTATAAATCATAAGATATCGCTCATTAAAAATATTTCTTTATATACAAAAGAATACATAGATAAAATGAAGAAAGTTAATAGTAATAATAATAGTAATAGAAGAGAATTGTTTTATTTGAAATATTGTTATGCTGATTTGAAGCTTAATCTTACGGATATTCAAGAAAATGAAAAAGAGTTGGGAACAATGCAAACAGGATTGATAATTGCAAATAATAGGGAACAAAAACAAAGTGGGTTGGATGTAGAGAGTAATAAAAATACAAAGAAGCGTGTACTTGCTCAAACAGAAGGAGCGAAAGAATCGGGTATTCACAAGAAAAGAAGATTAAATAAAGATAATAGATGGATATAATTTCATAGTAAGAATTTTTATTGCGACAGGTCTTGCGTTTTTTATTATAATAAACGCAGGACCTATTTTTTGTAGTAATTAAAAAAATATATAACTATATTCTTGCTATATATTTTTTTTAACTTACAATACAATTATAGTTTTATTGTAATGTTTTTTTGTAGGGATTTTTTATGAATAATTTGATGTGGACAAAAAAATATCTGTTTATTTTATTGATCGTGAGTAGTGTTCAATTGAGTGCGATGAATTTGAATAAAGATGTGGCTTTTTATAATGAATATAATAGTTTAGCGATTCGTATACAAGAGCAGAGACAATGGTGTATAAAAAGTTTAGAAGATCAAGGAAATAGCCTTAATGAGGATTTGCAGCTTTTCGAAAAGGTTAAACTTTTTGATACCGGTAAAAAAAAGTTAACATATGTTCAAGGGGTGTTTTCTGTTAAAAGTTATGATTTATTACAAAATCATATAACGCAAAAGTATGATAAACATGCAAATATTCTTATTCAATTGGAAAAAAAGATTGAGGATCGGCAATTAAAATTTAATGAGATTGAATCAATTGTAAAACAATGTGAAAAAAAGTTAAATATGCTTAAATCACAAAATAACCAACGACAAGAACAAGAACGACGAGGGCAAAAACGTAAATTAAGTGATCAGCGCGAGAATAATATTATTTTGAAAAAAAAGAAAAATATTTAAATAACGCTTATTTGATTTAAAAAATTGGGCATAGGCCGTATAGGTATAGTTTTTATTGCAATATTTTTTTACAGGAATTTTTTATGAATAGTTTGATGTGGACAAAAAAATATGTATTAGTTTTATCGGTTGTGAGTAGTATTCCATTGGGTGCGATGATGCACTTAAATAAATTAAATGAAATTTCGTTTAATAAAGAATATGAGCGTAGATTAATAAAAATACAAGCATGCATAGATTGCAGTATGAAAGAAATAGAAGAACAACAAAAAAAATGTATCGAAGAGCAATTATTTCTAAATAGCGCTAATGCTTGTTGTAAAAAGAGAACTAGTGTTTTTATGATAATGAAAGCTGAAAAAAAACGTTTTATTACTAATGAGCAATCTAAATTATTAAATGATGTAAATAGTAACTATCTTCGTTATATATCACTCGTTGAAGGCCAGAAAAGAATATTTAATGATCAGCGAAAAAAGCTTAATACGATTATGTTAGATATAGAGAAATATGAGGAGTATATCAAAGAGTTAAATGAATTTAAAACGACGTATGAGTTACAAAAGAAGCAACAGCATGAAAAGGAGCAACATCGTATGAAAAAGCGTAGATTAAGCGAGCGAAATAAGAATGGTAATGAGGTTGTTGAAAAGAGGGCGAGAGTAATAAAAAAACGTAAATTGGCATTATGACAAAAAATCAAGATCATACTCCATTAATGCAACAGTATTGCGATATTAAAGTTGATTATCCTGATACATTACTTTTTTTTCAGGTGGGTGATTTTTATGAACTTTTTTTTGATGATGCTCAGAAAGCGGCAGTATTTTTAGGTATAGCTCTTACCGCACGAGGAAAAAATAAAGGTGAACCTATTCCGTTATGTGGTGTGCCAATTCATGCTATCGATCATTATTTATCTAAATTAGTTAAAGGTGGATTTAAAGTAGCGTTGTGTGATCAGTTAGAGGATCCCAAGCCTGGTACTATTGTCAAGCGTGGAGTAAAACAGGTATTAACACCGGGAACGTTGACTGATAGTACATTATTAGATGATCGATCCGCATCCTATCTTTTTTCGTTGTATCCGCTGGGAGATTTTTGGGGATTGGTGTTTAGTGAGCTTCTTACCGCGCAGATTTTTGTTACTACTATTGCAGCTGGTTCAGAAAAACTTTTAGAAGCAGAATTAATTCGTTTTTTTCCTGATGAAATTATTATTTCTCAGGGAGCTGCTACGCAGACAATTCAATCTTTTTTTAAACGACTGGGTTATTTTGTAACTGTTATTAATGAGAGCGCAGTGCTTGATAACAAAGACAATGCAATTGAGTGGACAAAAAAACAGTTTTCATCATCAACATGCGGATTTATTGAAAATGATAAAGCGATACAGCAGGCGCTTTTTTATTTTTATGCATATATGTCTAAAAATCAACGGGCATCGTTAGATTTATTTACTTCGATACTATTTTATAAATCTGATGATTTTCTTATTTTAGACAGTGCAACACAACGGAATTTAGAATTAATTAAAAATATAACTGATGGTGGTGTTAAAAATACATTGTTTGGATTGATGGATACCGCAAGAACTGCTATGGGTTCACGTATGATAAAAAAATGGCTTTTGCGGCCATTAGTTAAAAGAGATGCAATAATACAGCGGCAAGATGTAGTAGCTTTGTGTTGTTCAGATATATCTTTTTCGCAGATCATTGAACAGGTGTTGAGTAAAATTGGGGATTTTGAGCGTGTTGTTGGTCGTATTGCATTACAACGCGCCTCTCTTAGTGATTATGTATCTCTTTCTCGAACACTTGTATTAATTCCTGTATTACAAAATAGTTTATTGTCGTATCGGATGACCTGTTTGATTAATATAATAAAAGAGCAATTGGGTAATTTTCAGCAATTATCTGATCTTTTAATACGTGCATTACATGATGAGCCTTCATCTGAGTTGATTATAAAATCAGGATATGATGATAAGCTTGATCAGATGAGAGTTATGGTTAATAATAGTAACGAACAAATTATAGATCTCGAGCTTTGTGAACAAAAAGCAACAGGAATTTCATCCTTGAAAATTCGTTATAATGCTATTCAGGGGTATTATATTGAAATAACCAATAGCAATTTATCAGCAGTTCCAACACGATATCGCCGATTACAAACATTGGTTGGGCGTGAGCGTTTTATTACTCCTGAATTACAGCAATTGCAAGTTGATATTGAATCTGCACGAAAAGATATTGTTACTCATGAAAATGCTCTTTTTGCAGCTATTAAATCTGAGGTTGCAGAGTATATTTCTGTTTTACGTAAAAGTGCGTACGCCATTGCTCATTTGGATGCGCTTTTAGCTTTTGGTCGTAATGCGTATGAAAATGGATATGTTCGTCCAGAATTTAATGATATGCAGATAATTATTATTGATAAAGGGCGTCATCCTGTTGTAGAGAACGCAATAGGAAGTACATTTATACCTAATGATACGGTATTAAATAAAGATCAATCGTTATGGATTATCACCGGGCCTAATATGGGAGGTAAGTCAACGTATCTACGGCAAGTCGCGCTCATATCGATTATGGCCCATGTCGGTTCCTTTGTGCCAGCAGCACGTGCAGATATTGCACTGCTTGATAGAATTTTTACACGGCTTGGCGCGAGTGATAATGTATCAGAAGGAAAAAGTACTTTTTTGGTAGAAATGGAAGAAACGGCGACAATATGTACTCAGGCGACTGAAAAAAGTTTGGTTATTTTAGATGAAGTTGGCCGTGGTACGAGCACATTTGATGGATTAGCAATTGCACAGGCGGTGGTAGAATATATTAAGTCGATCGGCGCAAAATGTTTATTTGCGACGCATTATCATGAGTTAACGTATTTAAAAGAGACGCATCATGGTATTGTGACCTATTATGCGGCAAGTAAAAAAACGGATGCGGGCATACTATTTTTATATAAAATGGTTGAAGGGGTTGCGGATGGAAGTTTTGGAATAGAAGTTGCAAAATTGGCCCATCTGCCGAGTGAAGTTATTACGCGTTCAGTTGAATTAGTTGATTTATTTGTGCGTGAAACAATACACAGTACCCTGGCGGGTGGTGCAGGGAGAGAAACAGATTATGATGCTCTATATCAAGCAAATATGTCATTGAAAGCAGAAAATAAGCGATTACTTGATGAGTGTTTTTTAATGAAAAATAAGATATCTTTGCTCCAGAATATTGATTTTGACGCATTATCTCCTAAAAAAGCGTTTGATTTATTGTGGGAATATAGAGAAAATTAAAGAATATATTTTGCTGGACGATAAGGGCTTTTTTTGTTACAGTAAATATAAGAAATTTATACTTTTCTAATTAGAAATAAATTAATATATAGGGAAAACAAAAGATGGTACAACAAGAAAAATATGATCGTTATGCAATATTTGCCAATGGCGGCAAGCAATATCAAGCAATTGAAGGTCAAACGGTAGCTATTGAAAAAATAGATGGACAAGCTGGAGATACGATTGAACTTGGTTCGGTGTTGTTTCGTAAGTTAGCTGAAGATCAGTTTGAAATAGGGCAACCGTTTTTAGATGGTAAAATTACTGCAACAATAGTTAAACAGACCAAAGATCCTAAAGTTATTGTATTTAAATTTAGACGGCGTACAAAGTTTCGCGTTAAAAATGGGCATCGTCAGCCAAAAACTATTATTAGAATCGAACAAATAGCGTAATTGATTGCGTTTTTTGCAGTAGTTGTAAAAAATTTAAGAGACTTTTTTTAAGGTCTCTTTTTTTTGCCCAAAGCATTTATATTCAGATTGAATATGTGATATGCTGTTGGTAGTAGTCAACAATAAAATATAAATATTTGGGATGTGTCATGAAAATAGCAAAGAGGTATATTAGTTACTACAGAAATTTGTTTGTTTTGATAGGTTTTTTAAGCTTTTTTTCTGTGATAACAATCAAGGCAATGAATATATCTCAAATACATCAAAATAAATCTCGGTTGGTAGCATTAAAAAAGAAGGCAGAAGCAAAAAAAGAAGCTATAAAAAAAGCTATAAAAGAACGGGTAAATACATTAGGCGATAAGAAGTACTTTATTCATGCGGCTGGAACGGCACAAGGAGAAGTGATTTCAGAGCAAGCATTGCGATTAAGTGGGGAATTGGCATCTGTTGTAGATGCTTTGAATACACTCGGAGGTAGTAAAGAAATTGTTTTAAAAGCTCATTCGCCTGAGAGTATAAAAATTTTGTGTGATGTTTTAAATGATAAAGAAGAGCAAGTTGAAGAAGATATTAAAGATTTTTCATTGGAAAAATTGGTTAATATTGCAAATATGTTTAGTGCTTTTGATATTAAAGCTGAAAAGAAAAATGATAAGGATAACGAACAGATCAATAAAATTGAGGATATTGTTTTAAGAAAAATAAAAATAGAGATAGAAGATAAAAATGGTAATCTTGATTATTTGAGGTATTTAAGTTCTGATTTGCAAAGATCTTTAATGGCTGATCGGACGGCTGATTATTTAAGAAATATTATTATGCAAGCAAAAAATATGAATTATCCTGATGCTTTTGTTAAACATATGATGTCTGGTGTATGTAATGGTGTTTATTCATTAGTATTTAGTCCTGATGGCAACAAAATTGCTGCAGGTAGTTCTCGGAAGGTTATACTATGGGATATAAATAAGACGACTTATCAGGTTCTTATAGATTATACCGATAGAATAAACGGGTTAGGATGTTTTTCCGCATTGGCATTTAGCCCCGATGGTCAAAAAATTGCTATAGGTGGTTTTGATGAGTTGATGTTATGGGATATAAGTAATTTAGAAAAACCCAAGATGCAATTATTTGAAGATAAGGTAGGACATGTTCAAGCGGTAAGGTTTAATCATAAAAGCAATATGATTGCTATGGGTGGTCGTAATAAGCTTATGTTATGGGATATAAGTTCTTCAGAAATAAAAAAATGGTCTCAGGATGTAAAAGCTATTGCAACATTGGCATTTAGTCCCGATGATACGAAGCTTGTTTCGGGAGGGAAAGATCTTATATTATGGAATATACAAAATTTTGATAAGATTATGTTTGAAATGCTGTTTTTTAATGATGTTAACGCTCAAAATAGACATTATTTTTTGCAAAACCCTCAAGATCTTCATTATTTTTCGCAAGTAGCATTTAGTAAAGATGGTAAAAAGATTGTTGTAGGGGATTTTAGTAAGCTGAAATTGTGGAATATTGATGTAAAAGATGATAATAAAATTATTTTAGATCTTAAAGGTCCTTTTGTTGCATCGCTTATATTTAGTGGTGATGATAAGACTGTTTTTTTGTGTCATTCTTACACAACAAATGCAAAGTCATTGACAAGTTGGTTTACGGATGAAAAATGGCATAAGATTTATCGAGTATTTATTACATTTAATATGAGTGATTTAACGAAGCAGACATTGAATATTGGTTACAATTTTCTTAGTGATTGTATTTTTGAACAAATTCACAATGATCCAGTAGCTATTAGTTCAGATGGTAATAAAATTGTTGTGCCGGATAAAGATCAGTTGAATTTGTTTATTTTTTTAAATGATGAGCAAAAATTCTTAATCAATAAAATAAAAAATGCAGAATCGTTTGAAAGTTTGAGTCAAATGCGATTACTTTATGAACTGTGTTTATGGTCGCTTAAGAAGCGGGAAATAAATATAAACCGATTGTGTGAGCTTGAAAAAATGGCATCAAAACTATTGCCATTATCGGTGCGGCAGTTATTCTTTAAAGATCAATCTAAAGATCACCCTTATAGTTATTGTACTTTGTGGTAGATTTTAATGATTAGTTGTTATGGTTTAGTGCATTTTTGCAGCAGTTATGAAAAAAAAGAGACTTTTTAAAGTCTCTTTTTTTTGTTTTTAAACGTTTTACTAAATAAAGTTAGCATGCTAACTTTATTTAGTGAGATTTGTTACGAAAAGATAGAAGGATTAAAGAAATGGATTTTAAAAAAAGAGTTGGTACTTATGTTCGACAAGGAATTCCTGGTGAGTATTACAAATCGTATGTGCCAGTTAAGTTACCACCAGAGCCAGCTTTACAGATGGAACAGTTATATCCATATTTGGATAAAGCAATCCAGGCGGTGATAGAATTGAATACGCTTGCTAAATCAATCTCTAATAGTTCACTTTTTATTTTTATGTATGTGCGTAAAGAGGCTTTATTGTCGTCTCAAATAGAGGGGACGCAAAGTTCTTTTGCTGATTTAATTTTGTTTGAACATGATCAAAAACCTCATGTAAATAAAGAAGATGTTGAAGAAGTATCACATTACGTTGCGGCTATGCAGTATGGATTAAAACATCTTCATGGCGGATTTCCTTTAAGTTTGCGATTGATTCGAGAAATTCATGCAGTACTTTTGAGTGGTGGTCGTGGTAAGCATAAAACGCCAGGCCTGCCCGCAGAAGCCTTGGCGAAGGCGGGGGAATTTAGACGATCACAAAATTGGATTGGTGGCTCAAGACCAGGTAATGCATTATTTGTTCCACCTTCTCCGGACTATCTTAAAGATTGCTTGTCAGATTTGGAAAAATTTTTTTATGACGAGAAATGTTTATATCATATTCTGATTAAAGTTGGATTAGTGCATGTACAGTTTGAAACTATTCATCCTTTTTTGGATGGCCCGCCGTCGCTAAAGCTATGGCGGACTGCGCCGGCCGAAGCCTTGGCGGAGGCTGGTAATGGAAGAGTTGGACGATTATTGATTATTTTGATGTTGTGTGAAAGTGGTTTTATTACTGAGCCTATTTTATATGTTAGTTTATACCTTAAACAAAATCGTACATTATATTATGAATTATTGCAGCAGGTAAGAGAGAATGGTGCATGGGAATCCTGGCTTGAATTTTTTTTGCAAGGAGTTGCATATTCAGCTAAACAGGCGTGTGCAACTATAGAAAAAATTAATATATTGTTTGAAGAAGATATGCGTATGATTAATGATCTTGGTAAAGTACGGTTTTCGGTTTTGGAAGTTTTTGAATATTTAAAAAAGTTGCCACAGTTATCGGCAGTAATGCTTTCACAAGAAATTGATATGTCAGAGCCTACCGCGCGGGTTGCATTAGATCACTTGCAGCAGTTAAATATTGTAAAAGAAATTAGTGGTAAAAAACGTAATCGTGTGTATGTATATAAAAAATATCTTGATATTTTAGAGCAAGGGACAGATCCACTATAACAGTTATTTTTTTGGTAATTTTTTTAAATTTATTCAAACATATTATAAAGCCAATCTGGTATGATATATAATCCCCATGCGATTAATCGCCAGCGAGGTGAAACATATACAATCTTTTTCTTTTTTACAATTCCATTAAAAATATAGTAAGCAGCCTTGTGAGCTGAAATCATCCAGAATGGTTTGTTATATGTTTTTGCCATGACGGTGTCGACAAATCCTGGTTTTATGTCAGTTATGTTAATTGAAAGTTTTTCATGAGCAATTTTTTTTCTCAGTCCTTGTAGGTAGTTTGATATAAATGCTTTTGATGCATTATATGCAGGTGCAGCATTATTGCCACGAATGCCCGCGATGGATGAAATTACTGCTAAATGGCCATGCTTTTGTGCTATAAAATGATGCATGCTTGTTGTTGCCATGGCACAAAAACCAGTGACATTGACGTCAATAGTTTCTTTATCAATGGCAAATAATAAATCGGGATTTTTATCACCAACACCAGCACATATTACTATAATATCAACGCCTGACATTTGGTTAATTAATGATGTAAGTTTTTCACGTGCATTATTTTCGCGCACATCAAGTACGCAGGTATGCGTTAATGATGGAATTTCATGTTGTAATGATTTTAGTAGATCTTTTTGCGGTGCCGCGATGCCGACGATATAATGATTGGCAGCCATAATTTTTGCAAGTTCTCGTCCAATTCCAGAAGAAGCGCCAATAATGATTGCTTTTTGTGCTGTGTGATTTGAATTATATTTCATATGCTTTTTATATTTAAGATTTTTTGTAAGTTTTTTCATATTTTGGTCAAATTTTATAAGAAGTTTATCTAAAATTTTATGTTTAATGCAATGGATGATGCATTTTTAATTTTTATTCATATGTTTAAAGGGTTGTTTTTTAGTTGCTTGTATAATATTTGTATGAAGTTTTTATAAGTATTAAAAAAAACTATTGTTTTTGTAGCTTGCAATTATATAAAATACAAATAGGATATATTAAATGCGTTAGTTTTAAGAGAAAAGGGTAAAATTATGATCAAAATGATAGAAAATATTTTATATCATTGTCGTTTGCCTAAATTAGCAGGATTATTGGGACTGTTTTTTTTAGGTAATATTTTTGCTTCTTTAGATTATCTTGAGAAAAATAAGTCGGCAGCTATTTTTCAGAAAAATAAGCAGCTTGTTGAATGTGTCAATAAATTATCAGATACGAGTGAGGAGAATGAAATAACGAATAATAAATGTTTTCAAGAGGCTTGTGTCAATATTGATAAGATAGGTAGTTTTATGTTTAAACTAACAGCTGTTATGAAAAAAAAAGGAGCTACTATTGATGAGATCGATAGAAGAGCAACGTTTTTCATGCAATATTTACGTATTTTTAGACAAATTACTTATTTTATACAGAGAAAAATTTGGAATCAACTTAAAGATACTAAAAAGTATGGGATTACAAATGAATTTACAAAAACAACAGGTTTAGGATTATCAACTTTAGCGGATTTATCTCAAGTAGCGGATCCGATAAATGACTTGTTGAATGTTATTAATCATCATTATCTTACGGCATTAGAGAAGCGTCTATGGGATGAAGCTTCTTGGATGGAACGTTTGCGTGGGACATGGAAGAAAAAAGAAATAGGAATAAAAGAAAAAGAATAAATTTTTAAGGGGCTTTTTTAAGCCCCTATTTTTTTATTTTTAGTTATTTTTTAATTGTACAACTTGCCTTAAGTTGATTATAACTTTGCTAATCTTTCTAAATTTTTATTGGGACCTGCAAAAAACAATTTATTTAATTCTTTAATAACATAATTAGGGTCGATAGGAATAATTTTTTTTGTTTTCTTTATGATGCTCCAATAATGATTACTTTGTTGTTGTTTTCTTTAATTTGTTTCATTGAAATTCCATTGTATAACGATGCTGATTAACAGTATGCTTTTTCTATAGTAGTATACTAAAAAATAGGAGAGGTTTTATGCAATAAAAGGAGTTGTTATTGATGAAAACAGTGTGCCGTATGAAATTTATGATGTTGTTAGTAATGATATTTATGTCACTGATGAGTATGGAGAAAGTTCAAAAAAGTAATGGCGTTAAGTTTGAAGGTGATATAGTTATTCCCTATCACACTCTTGCATTAATTGGAGCAGCGCCTTTTCATTATCGAAAATATAAAATAAATTTTGATTCTGGTATTACGGTGCCGAAATTTCCTAAGGTATCTGCACAAACACTTGCGTTAGTAAATAAAGCTATGAATATTGAAATGAATCAATTTATTGATTCTGATAAAAAAGTATCTCTTTTTGCTGATTATTATTATAGCCGATTACGCGATGCGGAAAAAGACGATTTAATTAATGCGTCTGGTTCGCTACATATTCCTTTATTAACAGCACAATTAATGAAGGTTTGTTTTCCCGCAGATATATATCAAAAAATAGCTGGTTATTTTGACAAAGAAAGAAGCAATATCAGTAATTTTTTTAAATCACAACTAATCAACAGCAAATTGCTATTATTTAATTCAGAGCGATTCAAAATTGATTGGTTTGAGGATGATCCTTTATGTGGTGAGATTGATCATAGATCTATTTGGATGTCTTATGATTACGTAACAAGTTATCAAAATGATCCTATACTATTGTATGTTAATGATAAACAATATGATACTTATGCAACTTATTTTGCAACAGAAACTTATGAATATCGTATTACAAATAAAAAAGATAATACATGTATTTTGTGGGTTATTGATCATGATAATTTGGAAAATTTAAATTATACTTTTCCAATATCTATTAAGCATCAAAAATCGGTTAAAGGAAGTTGTTTTGCGCGAATGGAAACTGGACAAGATTGCATAGTTATCTTTTCTGAATCTGATATTACTATTACAAAGATTAATAGAGAAATAGATAAAAACAGTGTTCCTATTGTTGCAGTTATTCATAAAGAATTGCGTAACGATTATGAAGTTGTTGATGTTTGTATTAATTCTATTGAAAATCATTTAATTATAGGGGCATATGAAAAGCGTAATTCTGTGGTGGATCTGTGGAGTATGGATGGAAATTTTTTGAAAAAAGTGAAAAGTTTTTCTTTTGAACGCTTTGGATTATTGATAAGAATATTTTATGATTATGAACATTTAAATTTATTATTTCATGTTAGTTATAATTATATAATATCAAGATATCGATTTGTGCAGAATCAGTATGATCATGTAATAAATGAATATTGTAAGATTCATTCTGTTAATAGAATGGTACAGGGTTGGGGTTTTCATGTATATGAAAATAATGATAGTTTATTGATATGTGATAGAACTTATTTTTGGTCAATAAAAGAAGATAATTTAAATGTGTTTCGTTATATATATAGTCCTGATGGAAAATATTTATTATGTAATTGTTTTAAAAAAAAATGGGTAGATTTTTATATTGAAACAATACTAAGAGATTCAATTACTCATGAGATTTTATATTGTGCCGATAGTTTTTTAGGGCAGCTTATTCCCAGTCTTTTTCCTTATAGAAGTGTAGGGTTTTCGCGTGATGGAAAAAATCTTATTTTTTTAGATGAAAATTATAATAGTAGTGTTAGCAATCGGGTTATTTTACCCAATGATAATGATAACACTCTACTAAAAAAATTAGAAGAGATGATGTCTTCAAATATTGCTATCACATTGTTATTCAAGCGACTTTGCGCAGACGTTAAAAAGTATAAAACTTTAGACTTAAATGTACAAGATCCAACGCGAAAAATGCTCATAAAGTTGGCACAAGAATCGTCAGAAATGTTAAATTTTTTGAAAACATGTTTACCTCTTGCGCCAATTAAAAAAGAAAACAATTATAACTTTGCTAATCTTTCTAAATTTTTATTTGGACCAGCAAAAAGCAATTTATCTAGTTCTTTAATAACATAATCAGGGCCGATAGGAATAATTTTTTCTTCTTCTTTATATCCAATACAGTGAATATTATACGTATTAAAAAGATCTAATTCTTGAATAGTTTTACCAATAAAATTGGCTGGTGCAATAATATTGCTGACGGAGTAATTTTTTGCTAGTCGCGTGAGATCGACAAATGGGGAGCTAAGATTATCTGCAACACGAATGCCAATTTCTTTTTCTGGTAAAATAACACGATCAGCGCCGACTAAAGATAAAATTTCTTTATGTAAATCATCAATTGCTCGGGTAATAACATAAGGAGTTTTAAGATGTTTTTTTAATAATGCAGTAATGAGTATTGATTCTGAGGTATCTTCACCCATGGCGACAATAACGGTGTCTATTTCATCAACTCCAACGCTGCGTAATGATGCTTCATCGGTAACGTCCATAACGATTGCATGAGCAACAGAATCACGAATTGATGCAACGATTGATTCATTGCTATCAATTGCCAAAACTTCCATTCCATTTTCTGATAACACAGTTGCTACCTGATAGCCAAATCTTCCAAGTCCAATGACACAAAATTTCATGATATATCTTTCCGGCTTTTATGCGTTTTTTTTATTTAGAAAAAAATGATATATAAAGTATGTTACCAAAAAATTAATTTAATAAAAAGCATAGAAAGTTATTGAATAATAAAAGGAATTATTACATGAATAGTCTGTATATACATTGGTTGAGTATATTATTTTTTGTTGGGCAAAATTATCTGTTATCTATGGAAAGCATTTTAGTAACTACTCAATAAGTTGTGGTTGACAAATAAAACAATTATTTGCAAACTAATCGCATGAAAAAAATAAATGATTTCTCACAAATGACTAATGCAGAGCTAATAGCTCTCCTTATATCTCTTCAAAACAAAATTGCACTTTTGGAAGCGGAGATTGCACGATTAAAAAAATCTGTGCCAAGCCTGAAGTAAAGCCGAGTAGGCTTGGCAAAAAAGCAGAGGCAGAAAAGAAGCAAAGATCTACAATTAGAACAAAAAAATCTAAAGAATTTGCTGTTCCTACAGATATCATCGTAATTAAAACTAATAATCCACCAAAAGGCGCAATATTTAAAGGATTTCAAAAGCACCGTGTTCAAGAAATGATTACTCTAACAAAGTTAATAGAATTTAGAGTTGCTCGTTGGGAACTGCCAGATGGATCTACTTTTATAGAAGAATTACCTGCTGGATACAAAAATAATCATTTCGGCCCTGAACTACGTAAGCATATTATTTATCAAGTTCATCAAAATGGAGTCACTCAAGAAAAAGTTAGACGAGAACTCATTGATAAAGGAATTGATATATCAGTAGGACAAATAAATAACATCCTTGCTAAGGCAACCAATGATTTTACTTATGAGTATTATGAACTTGGCAAAGCTGGTATTCAAACGAGCGATCATCTTAGAACAGATGATACGAGTAATCGTCATCAAGGAAAAAATGGCTCTACTAATGTAATTGGTAATGATTTATTTACTCATTTTTTTAGTAGCGATTCAAAAAGTAGAATTAATTTTCTGAAAATATTAGGAATGCAAAAAAATCCTAATTATACGATAAACGATGATGCTTTTAAATATGCTAAACAACATAATTTGCCAACAGCCACCTGCGAATGGTTGATTGTACAACAACAATTAACTTATACAAAAGAACAATTTGAAGCATTATTTAATTCAATTGAACTCTCAATACAAAGCGTACGCATTATTAATGAAGCATGTCTCTATGCTTCATGCATTGCAAATGGATTGCCAGAAGATTTAATAATATTAAGTGATGGGGCTCCTCAATTTGCTAAAATTTTAACTCATGCACTTTGTTGGATTCATGCAGAACGTGCTATTAAAAAAATAATTCCTTGCAATGAACAGGAAGTATTGGAAATTAAGAACATCCTAGATTTAGTATGGGCTTACTACAGAGAACTTAGTAACTATCGCCTTAATCCTCTATCAGAACAAAAGGATTATTTATCACAACGTTTTGATGAAATTTTTTCAATAACCATAGAATCTTTGGAGCTTGCCGCTGTATTAAAAAAATTTCGTAATAAAAAAGCAGAACTGTTATGTGTTCTTGATCATCCCAATGTCCCCTTGCACACTAATGGTGCAGAGCGTGACATACGTCCCTTTGTCATAAAGAAAAAAATTTCAGGGGGCACACGTAGTGATCTTGGAAGGCTAGCGCGGGATGTTTTTGCTAGTCTCTTTCAAACCTGTAACAAAAATGGCATTTCTGTCTGGAAGTATCTTGATGATCGTATCAAAAGAATAAACGTTATCCCCAATATTGGCGACGTTGTTCGACTGCGAAATTTAAAAATAAGATCGAGTCCACAATTTTAAACTAACTTTTTATTTTTTAATAATCCTCAATGAAAGGCTGTTTTTTCACGTCTTTTTGTCAACCACAACTTATTGAGTAGTTACGCATTTTAGTTCCTCAGCAAAAAATGGTGATGATTCAATGTTTTGATAAAAAGGATTATTTATTGGAGCAATGGAAAATTTTTGAATCAATTCCATTGCATATGTTTTGTTTAAAAAATTATCCATATTTTCAGTCAGTAGATGCGGCAATCAAATTGCCTTCAACAACGAATATATCGTATGAAAAAATGGATCTTTTCAGTAAAGCACTGGATAATATATTTTTGAGTATAAAATTGGGTGTTGCACCAGAGGAATTTTTTAAAAAATGTTTTTTTGAAAAATTAAAGCCAGAGCGACAACGTTTGCTTATTATTACGGCAGGTCGTTTTGATGAGAAATGTATAAAACAATTAAATTCACCGATAATTACGTCATGTTTGGTAGATGCATGTTTTGAGAAAGATTTGTTAAATAATCATATAAAGTCTTTGCTTCAAAAAGATGAGATGGAAGAATATTATAGTTCTAAAATAATTAATTACAATGTAAGCAAATTGTGTTCTCAGAGTATTTCATCGCATGCTCCTTATGTTATTCATTCAAATGAAAGAGGTTATATTAATAAGGTGCCTTCATGTTTGGCGGTAAAAGGTGCCGTAAGCAAGAATCAAGTTGGTTATTTTATTGATCAAAAATGTGTTGATAATGTATTGAGAAGGGTCTTTTATGCAAAAAAAGTAGAAGATTGGCATTATTATGTTACGAATGTAGATTGCCAGCAAGAAAAACTTGGTAATGAAGTAGTATTATGGTCTATAAATAGCAGCAATAAGAAAATAACACATACAATGATAAAGTTTTCAAATAGTAGTAGTGTAGTGGAATTTAATGATCTTCCTACGCGAGGTGCATTTACTAAAAATGGTACATATTTTGTTTTGTATTCGGTAAATGGTGTTTTTGTAACAGAAATTTTACGGCAAAAAGATGGGACGTCTATTTTTAATACTTATCAAATATGTCATGATGCGGTCAATATAACTGATGTGCAATTTTATAATGATGAGACGCAATTAATAGTGTCTTATTTTGATGATATTAAGGAAGTCCAAGGGAAATTGCATTTATTTAAAATTACAGGAGAATGTATTAAAACTATTGTTGTGGATGGACTTCCTTATCAAAGTGTTGAAAATGGAAAGAAGCTATTAGTATTTTCTGCTTTAGAAACAGAATCTGGTGCTGAAAATTTTTGTGTTTTTACCAATAATAATATAGAAAAGTCTGCAGAAATATCATATACAAAATTGCCTTTTAATAGCTCTGATGGTTTTCCTGACTGTTTTATATGCAGTCCTGATAAAAATTTTTGTGCCATTTTGGCAGGCGATAATATTATTTCGCTTATTGCGGCAAGAGGCGGTGAGCCATTAGTGTATAATTTACGAAATGCTTTTTCATTAATAAGTAAAAAGAATCACAAAATGTTATTTAGCTCTGATAGTAAATATTTAATTGTATTAGGATTTTATAAGGGTAAATTTAAATGTCATGTGTCAAAATATATTATTGACGTATGGTCAACAATAACGGGTAAAAAAAGATCTTCGGTTATTATTCCAGGGCATATTATAGATTTAATGTTTTGTAATGGTTGGTCAAGATTATCTTTTGGATTAACACCAAAAAACCAGGATTTGGTACTTTATGCGGAAAATTGTAATCAAATGTATAAAGTACCATTTTTTTCTCAAGAAGATCAAAATGATGTACATTTTTTAGTAAATGATGCATCGGTGACTGTTTTGATTATTTTACGACGTTTATATTTGGAAAATAAAAATGGAAATAAAATATCATTGTATGAAGAAGAGCCAGCATATAAAATTTTGCAAGCCCTTAATAAACCTGATTTTATAAAAAAATATTTGTATTTTAACGTTATTAATAACAATAAAAACATGATATTATCAATATATGAAAAAGGTTTTGCATCAATACAAAAATTATGGAAATAATGTGCATCGATTAAATTTATTAACAATGCTTGAAAATTATCATCCAGTTGATACGGTCGAACAATTGTTTAAAAGACAGATTATCGAATTTGTAATAACTAACAGTGATTGTTTTGAACGATCATTGAGTAGTGGGCATATAACAGCATCATCATGGCTTTTAAATAAATATCATTCTAAGGCACTTTTGATGCATCATGCTAAATTAGATAAATGGTTTCAATTGGGTGGTCATTGTGATGGGAATTCTGATGTTATAGAGGTTGCCACTAAAGAAGCTCAAGAAGAATCAGGAATTAATGCAATTGAAGTTGTACAACCGTCTATTTTTGATATTGATATTCATTTAATTCCAGAAAATAGTAAAGAAAAAGCGCATTATCATTACGATGTAAGGTTTTTGCTATATGTAGTGAGTGATGAACAAATAGTACAAAATACGGAATCTAAAGAGTTGCGTTGGATTGGTAAAAACTATAATGAATTACCAACGCATGGAGAATCAGTAGTTCGTATGTTTAATAAGTGGACTATATAACTTAAAAAATAGATCCTATGCGTAATTAAATTTCAATTTTTTTGATTATTTTTCTGCCATTTCTGAGTTTTTTTTCTTCGACAGGATCAGGGCAAACGGGAGTGTAATTTTATTATAACTTAAAAAACCACGTCCTATGGACGTGGCCATAAAAAAATGCTTTGCAGTTTTTAACTCATTGTTCAAACTATAAGTTAAATTGCTTCCCTGCAATAAACTTATAGGATAAACAATGAGTCGTTTTAGTAGCCTATCACATGCATTGTGGCATTGCCACTATCATATAGTATGGACACCTAAGTATAGATATAGAATTTTAAAAGGAGAGATAAAGCATGAGATTGAGCAATCAATTAAATTGTTTTCGGATCAAATGCAGGCAAAAATAGTAGAATTAAATGTACAGGAAGATCATGTACATCTATTAGTAATGGTACCACCAAAAATATCATTGTCTAATTATATAGGAACATTGAAAGGTAGAGCTGCTATACGAATTTTTAATAAATTTTCATATTTAAGACAAAAGCCATATTGGGGAAATCATTTTTGGGCAAGAGGGTATTGTATAGATACAATTGGATTAGATTTAGAAAAAATTCGTAAATATGTAAAATATCAGGAAAATCAGGAAAAAAAACAGGAAAAAAAATTAGAATTTAAACATTAAATAAGCTAGGGAAGCAATTAATGTTTTTGAAGAAAAAAATACCCTTATAGGGTAAAATTTAAAGCCCCCTCCTCTGGTGGGGGAAATTTTACTCTTTTTTACCATCCGTATTGAACTTGTCGAAATATAAGAATGTCTATTTAAATTATTGATTTTCAGTCTGAATATATTGTATATTCTTATTATCGGTTGATAATAAACAATGATTTAAAGGAGATTTTCAGATGAAAATAATAATGAAAATGTTTATAAATATGGGATTTTTAGCGAGTATAGTTTTATTTGTGGTGGTTTTTTGTGGGCAAGTTAGTGCAATGGGGCAATTATCAGCAACGAGACTTAGACAGATTAGACAGATTAGACAGATTGTATCTAATAAAACCATAAAAGAGCAAGTGCAAAAATATTCTTTAGAAGAATTAGTTGAACATATTAATAATGTTAAGTCTGATAATATCAATTTTGATATATATGCTGAAGAAGCTATTAGGAGAATAAACGGTATTATTAATGTATTTTATAGTATTAAAAAAAAGCATCTTGAATGGCTTAATAATAATAAGGGTTATTATACAGGTTGGCGTTCTATGTTTCAGTCCAGCCTTCCTGGAATAGATTCAATTGATTATAGTGCTTTTGCAACTTTGCATGATGATGAATCAAAAAAAATTATGCAAAAATTTATTAATAGTTTTAATCGAGATTCTCAATCAGTACTTTATAATATTGTCTATGTAAGTAAGTATCTAGTTCCTATGACTGAGATTGATATTAAGACTAGAATAGCAGAAGAAAATGGTTTCTTTTTTCTGCTAAAAGATGATGTATTAGTAAATGAAGGAACTGTAAAAAATATGCTTGACGTGATGGTAGATAAGTTATGTGAGTTTTTTTCCAAGTACATGCTTGATGATTTTTATGTGGCAAAAAACCGTAATGATGTTGATAAATTTTGTTCGGATAGAAAGAAAACAAAAGGACTGTATCAGGAAAACAAATAAAAAAGAAGTTAGCTAATTCACTTTAATATAATAATGCTTGGGTAATAATTTACCCAAGCATTATTCGTTCTTCAGGATAAGAAAATTCAGTTGTATCTTTTTTTGTTCTCAGTTTAAGGCCTAAAATAAAGGTTAATGATCCTATTCGGCCGATAAACATTGTTGCGATGATAAAAAGTTTACCAAGAGTAGAAAGTTTTTGAGTCCCTTTTAATGAAAATCCTACGTTGCTAAATGCTGAAACTGTTTCAAAGAAAACATCTAAAAAGCTCCAATTTTTTTCAGTAAGAAGTAAGCAAAATGTAGTTAATAAAATCCAGCCAATACTTAAAGAAATAACTGCAATTGCTTTATATATTTGATCCAAAGGTAGTTCTCGTTCAAATAGTTCTACTGATGTGCGACCATTAATTGTTGATTTAATAACGCTTAAAAAGAGCGCAAATGTTGTTATTTTGATGCCACTTCCTGTTGATCCGGGAGATGAACCGATAAGGCCGACAAGAAGAATAAGAAAGAGTGTTGCGGGTTGAAAATCAGTAAGGCTTGCTAAAATAAAGCCACAACTTTTGAATGAAATTGCATGAAAAATAGTATTGGCAATGGATTGCCCCAGAGTAAGGTTTTTGAGTGTGTTATGGTGTTCAAGCAACCAAAAAAGCATTGATGTTATTGAAAAAAGAATAGCTGTTCCCGATAAAATTATTTTACTATGAAGTGAAAATCGATGAGGTTTTAAAGAAAAAAAGTATGCGCGGGCGCGTATCATAATTTCGTGCCAGGTGATAAATCCAAGTCCACCAAAAAATGTTAAAAAAGTTGTTGTCATGAGAAATAGATAATTTGTTTTGTAGATAGCTAAGTTTTGTTCTGTTAAAAAATGAAAAAAAGAAATTCCTGCATTGCAAAAAGATGATATTGAATGAAATAATGAATAAAAAAGTGCATTGCTGAGTTGATATTGAGTATAAAAGATAGAAAAAAAACTCAGAGCGCCAAGTAATTCAATAATAATGGTTGATACGAACGTAAAGACGAGTATTTTTTTTATATTTTTCCATGAATCAAGTTCAAAAAGTTGACCTGCCATAAAGCGTGTTCCTAAGCCTAAATCGATAAAAAGTGAAATAATAAAGAGACTCATTGTTGCAAGGCCTAGTGCACCTATTTGAATCAGCGCTAAAATGATTGTTTTGCCAAAAAAAGTAAAATTACTTAAGGGTATAGTAAAAAGGCCAGTAACACAGGTTGCCGATGTTGCGGTAAAAAAAAGATCAATGAATGACATTGGTCTAATGTACGATACAGGTAGTGCAAGTAATAATGTTCCGCATAAAATGAGAATAAAAAATGAAAAAAGAATTATTTGTGCTGGTGATATATTAGCGAGTTTATTTCTACTCATGGTATAGTGCCTTTTAATAGTTCTTTATGGACTTTAGCATGGTAGCAAGGAAACTTTCAATGGAATCTATTTTTATACGTTGTTGTTGTAATGTATCGCGATCACGGACGGTAACGCATCGGTCTTCTAAGCTATCAAAATCAAAGGTAAAACAGTATGGTGTTCCTATCTCATCGTGTCGTCGATATCGTTTGCCAATTGATCCTGATTCATCAAATTCTACCGTATAACCATTGCGTGCAATGGTTGTATAAATTGAGCGCATTTCATCGCTGAGTTTTTTTGTAAGTGGTAAAAATGCTGCTTTAATTGGTGCTATTGATGGGTGTAATTTTAAAACAGTTCGCTCTTCTCCTGCTACTGTATCAATGCAATATGCATCAAATAATACCGTTAAAAAGAGTCGATCTGTTCCTACTGAACATTCAATAACATTAGGCATATATGATGTTTGTTTTTCTTCATCAAATACTGATAAATCTTTACCCGAATGAATGCTGTGTTGAGTAAGATCAAAATCACCTCGATGAGCAATTCCTTCAAGTTCTTTCCAACCAAATGGATATTCGTATTCAATATCACTGGTATTTGATGAATAGTGGGAGAGTTCACTTTTTTCATGAGCACGTAAACGAATTTTATCAGTGTTTATACCAATTGTTTTGTAAAAGGCAAGACGCGTTGTGCACCAATAATCAAAAAATGAGTTTGAGCTTTCTTGGGTACAAAACCATTCAATTTCCATTTGCTCAAACTCTCGCATGCGGAAAAGAAATTGTTTAGGGGTAATTTCATTACGAAATGATTTTCCAATTTGTGCAATACCAAATGGTATTTTTAAACGATTAGATGACATTACATTTTTAAAATTAATAAAAATTGATTGTGCTGTTTCAGGGCGTAGATACGCAAAATTATTTTGTCCGGCGAGTGCTCCCAGTTCTGTTTTAAACATCATGTTAAATTGTCGGACAGCGGTCCATGCTGTTTTTCCACAATGAGGACAGGGGCCGGTAATATCAATATCAGGATCATCAGCACGGAATCGTTTTTTACAGTTGGTACAATCAATCATAGGATCATTGAAATTATCAAGATGTCCTGATGCTTTCCACATTGCTTCAGGACCAAGCAATGATCCTTCTAAAAAGCAGACTGATTTATCAGGAGATGAAATAGATTGAGTCCACAGTGAACGAAGATTATTTTTAAGAAGTGTTCCAAGCGGGCCAAAATCATAAATACCGTTAATGCCACCATAAATTTCTGCTGATTGAAAGACAAAACCACGCCTTTTACATAATGCAACAATATCTTCAAGTGTTGGGTTGATAGGTGACATATATATCCTTTTTGTTAACATTATTCACTCTTTGATTGTTCTAGAATAGCTGTTTATCGTTTTTTTGACAATAGGCTACTCAGCGGCCGCTATTTTCATTTTATTTGATTTTCGCTAATAACGACGATTCTTATTTGCGTGTACGCTAATAGCAATCTTTGTTATTAGCGAATTTTGACTTTTTTGAAAATAACGGCAACTAAGCTTTGATGAATTGTAGTATAAAACAGTTATTAGGCGTGGTTCAGTTTTTGTACATTATGTTGTACACTGGAATTAATAAAATAGTTTTCAAGCATATTACTTTATAAATAAGGTTATTGAATATGTCAGTTAAACATAGTGTAGCAATGAGCATAGTAGTTCTTTTAATAATTTTTTGTAGTAGCTTTATTATATATTTATATAAAAATCAGCTTCGACTAGAAATTCAATGGGAACAGTTGCAACAGCAACATCTCTTTTCACCAATTAATCAACCAAATACATCTGTTGTTGAAACAGTAGTGACAAGCTCGCAGCTATGGCGACCGGTACAAGATCGTGTTCGTGATACGGTTATACAATTATTTGCTCAGGTTTCTGCTATTGATCTTTTAGAGCCGTATAAAACGCCTCAGCAAGGTACTGCTTGTGGGAGTGGTTTTTTTATTAATGATCAAGGATATTTACTTACTAATGCTCACGTGGTAATTTCTGCAAAAACGGTATGGGCTCAAGTTCCTTCTTTGGGTAAGCGTATTATTGATATGGAAGTAATTGGCATGAGTCCTGAGCGTGATGTAGCATTATTACGAGTAACAGAGGAAGGGCGAGAATTAATTTGTAAAGAATTGGGAGGTATTCCCTTCTTGCCGCTTGGTGATTCTGATTTTGTACGTCGTTCTGATGATGTACTTGCGCTGGGTTATCCATTGGGTCAACAATCATTTAAAAGTACCACTGGTATTATTAGTGGACATGAACATCATTTAATTCAAATAAGTGCTCCTATTAATCCAGGAAGTTCGGGAGGGCCATTGCTTAACGTCAAAGGTGAAGTTATTGGAATTAATACGTCAGGAATAACTGAGGCGCAAAATGTTGGCTATGCTACTCCTATTAATGTTGCCAAATCGATTTTGTCTGATTTGCATGAAGTAAAAATTTTGCGAAAACCATTTTTGGGAGTGCGGTATAATAATAGCACTGAGGCATTGACTAAATTTTTAGGAAATCCAGCTCCTGGTGGTTGTTATGTTATTGAAACGGTTAAAGGAAGTCCGCTTGAAAAAGCGGGTATTATACGCGGTGATATGATTTATGAAATTAATGGTCATTCTGTTGACATGTACGGCGATATGAGTGTGCCATGGAGTGAAGATAAAATTTCAATAGTTGATTATCCATTGCGTTTATCAATTGGGGATACAATTACTCTCGTAGTATTTCGCAAAGGACAAAAGAAGACATTTTCTGTGACATTTGGCCTTGCTGAACCGCAGGCTATTCGACGTATTTATCCAGGCTATGAGCCAATTGATTATGAAATTTTTGGAGGTATGGTTGTGCAAGAACTTACGGTGAATCATATACGACTTCTTGCTGATCACGCAATTGGTCTTATAAAATATGGTGAATTAAAATATCAATCTGATCCGATACTTATCATTACTCATGTATTTCCCGATTCTCAATTATATAGAGGGCGGAATATGCCAGTTGGTGCTACAATTAATGAAATTAATGGTAAAAAGATTAAAACTCTTGAGGAGTTTCGGGCTACATTAAAAGATAGTGCAACAAAGGAGTATCTTACTATTGCGGCAGATGATAATGTAACGCGTGCAGCAGAAACGATTTTTGTGGTTCTTTCTATGAATAAAATAATTGAAGAAGAGCCACGACTTGCGCGTGATTATCGGTATCAACTTTCTGACACGGTCAAGGAAATATTACGACTTGCGCAGATAAATAAAGCGGTTATTTAGTAATAATGTTTTGTGTATAAGCTGATTATATGTGTCATGATTATTTTTTTAACATCAACAGGTAATGGAATATAATTATTAAGGGTTAGTAATATATTGGTAGTTGTTTTATGATTTGTATTAATTGTGTCATAGATTTTTAGATTTATAATTTGTTTATCGTTGTCAGTTGGTTTAAATCCAAAAGATTTTAATGTTGTAAGAAATCTAATTGTTTCATCTTTATTGAGATCTTCTCGTATAAAAATTGCTCCTAGGGCAGAATAGTTGTTTATACGAGCTTTTTTACATTTATTTAATAATAAGTTGTCATTGTATAACAGACTTTCTAATTGTTCAAGGTTTGGTTGGTTGCCGCAGTATATTAAAAAGCTGTTTTGATTATCATTGATGTTTATGGGTAAGTTCCAACTTGTATAATTAGGCAAAGCTTTTATGCAAAAACCTAAACCACTATCAAGCAGGCAATCATCATATTTAAAATTTTTTATATTTGATCTGATTATTTGTATTTTTGCTGGCTCTTGAGTTGTTTGAGATATTAGTCCTATTGAAGAGATTAAGCTAAACATTAAATTATTAATCATACAAAGCCCTTGGTGGGTGCCGTTGAATATTATTTAATGCAAGAGTATATCATGTTTTAATTATATCGCATCAAAAATGGTATCACCGTATCAGGAGTGAATGAGAGAGAATGAATTCCCGTTTCTATTAAAAACTCTGCAAGTTCAGGAAAATCTGAGGGAGCTTGGCCGCAAATAAAAAATTAATTTGATCTTTATCGCGCTCGGCCTGAACTTGTTGAAGGATATCCTCGAGCGCACATATTCATATTTTAAAATATTTAAAAGCAGCTTCCATACAGAGCAATGGAGAAAGAATGAAAAAACTAAATGTTCAAAAAAATAATTAAGAGCGCTCGAAGAAATCCTTCAACAAGTTCAGGACGAGCGCAGGGAAAAAGAAAAAATATAGGGCTATTTCAAGACCGTTGACACCACGTTCAAGGCCATTGATACTCATTTATGCAATGACATTTTTTGCCTCTTGAGTTGTGCGAATAAAAGGTATCATCAATTTTACAAATGTAAAAAAAATAAAAACAGTGATGAAGGTTAAAGAAAAAGAATTATCTAATAAATGAAATTTTTAAAATCAATAAAATGCAAGCTAGGGAAAAAATACATGTTCCTGTCAGGCAGCATCTATAAAAAGTTATGCTGGCTGCACTTCTTTTTTTTTCCATTCCAAGCTGTGCTGTTATGGTATCGGAATCGTCTTTTTCTTGAATTAATGATACTCCTATTTGCTTAATAATTAGATTTTTGGTCTCTTGAGTAATTTTTACCGTATATTCTTTTGTAGAATCGATTCTTTGACCATCTTGCGAAAAAATAGCATGTTGATGCTTAAAAGTATCTTCTTCTTTGCTTAATTTGTTTAATATATCTAATGGTATATGTATGCCAAAAGATTGGTCTGGTTTATTTGGACTTTTTATCTCGCACAAAATCTGTATATTTGGGTTATTATCTTTAAAATAAAGATGATTATTTATGAATGATGACTTATTATTATCAAACTCATTTAAATTAGAAAAAAAAGAAATATTGGGTTTTCGTGTAAATGAATTTTTTTGCATTGTATCAGTCATAAACTGAGTAATTTCGAAGTCATATTTTGCATCTTGAATTGGTTGTTCCATACCTTTGAGAATAATTCCGGTGAGCAAGATAGTAGTAAATCCAAAATAGATTGAAAATTTATTAATCATTGAAAATCCTATTTAAAAAAACAGTTTATCGGTAGATGTACATATTAAAAATGTATATTATATTAATCTATTTTCGTTAAAAACCATCAATTTGTCAAGAAAATATACTCCACCTGTTTGCTAAGGAAATATTACGACTTGCGCAAATAAATAAAGCGGTTATTTAAAATAATTTTTTAACTATATCGCATTAAAAATGGTATCACCGTATCAGGAGTGAATGAGAGAGAATGAATTCCTGTTTCTATTAAAAATTCTGCAAGCTCAGGAAAATCTGAAGGAGCTTGGCCGCAAATACCAATATAGGTACCAATTTTATTAGCTTTTTTTATTGCTTTTACGAGCATTTTTTTTACTGCTGAATTTCGTTCATCAAAAATGTGGCTCACGAGGGCTGAATCGCGGTCAATGCCAAGTGTTGTTTGCGTAAGATCATTGGATCCAATAGAAAAACCGTCAAAATATTTACTAAATTCCTCTATAAGCATAACGTTTGATGGCAGTTCACACATCATAATGAGTTCAAGACCGTTGACACCACGTTCAAGGCCATTGATACTCATTTGTGCAATGACATTTTCTGCTTCTTGAGTTGTGCGAACAAAAGGTATCATTAATTTTACATTGGTTAGACCCATATTTTCACGTACAATTTTCATTGCTTTACATTCCAATGCAAATGCCTCTTTGTAGTGTGGATGGTAGTAGCGCGATGCGCCACGAAATCCTATCATTGGATTTTCTTCAATCGGTTCAAAGTATGATCCACCAATAAGATTGTAGTATTCATTACTTTTAAAATCAGAGAAGCGAACGATAATGGGGCGCGGATAAAATGCTGCTGCCATCATACCAACCGCGCATGCAAGTTGCTCTACAAAAAATTCTGTTTTTTCTTTATAGGCAGCGGTCATATGATCTATTTTTTTTAATGTTTGTGCATCTGTGATGACTTCAGGATGTAAGAGTGCCATTGGATGTACAGTAAGTGTATTATTAATAATAAATTCTAAACGTACTAATCCAATACCTGAGGTTGGTAAAAACGATATTTTAAATGCACTATCAGGATCGGCAATGTTAACCATAATGGGAACAGGGCTTTTGCCAATGGCATCAAGGGTAATTTCTTTTATTTGAAATGGAATATGTCCGTTATATACATATCCAATGGTACCATTGCTACAGTCAAGTGTAATGTTTTGTCCTGATTGTATGCTTTCTGTTGCGTTGTGGGTGCCGACAATTGCAGGAATGCCAAGTTCTCTACTGACAATTGCTGCATGACATGTTCTTCCTCCACGGTTGGTGATAATACCGGCAGCTTGTTTCATTGCAGGAACCCAATCGGGACTTGTCATATCGGTGATAATAATATCAGTTGAGTTAATATGATCAATTTCTTCAATTGAGTTAATAATACGTGCGGTGCCAATGGTAATCTGTTCTCCAACGCTTGTTCCTTTAACAAGAATCTGTTCCGTTAATGATTCTCGATTTGCAGAAAGAGAAAATAAGCGAAGATTATTGTTTTGTTTTTTTGTATGTACTGTTTCTGGGCGTGCTTGTACAATATAAAGTTGTCCATCAATACCATCTTTTGCCCATTCAATATCCATTGGTGTCCAGTTGTTACCATTACGTTGTGAGTAAACTTCAGAATAATGTTTTTCGATGGTGATAACCATATGAGCCAGTGCAAGAATTTCATCATTGGTTAAGCAATAGTGTTGTTGATCATATGGTGATACATCAACAGTTTCGATAAGTGTTTTTTTTGTATCGCTATAAATAATTTTTATTGTTTTATGACCTCGTTGCTTTTTAATGATTGGCGCAAAGCCTTGATTAAGAGTTGTTTTATGAACAATATATTCATCGGGCGTAACAGAGCCTTGTACGATTGCTTCTCCAAGGCCGTATGAGGCGTTAATAACAACTACATCTGAAAATCCACTTTCAGTATCGAGAGAGAAAGCGGTGCCAGCGCATGCAAGGTCTGAACGAATCATTTTTTGGATACCTACTGATAATGCAATGTCTAGTTGATTAAATCCTTGTTCTATGCGATAAGCAATTGCACGTTCATTAAAAAGAGATGCAATACATTTTTTATAATATAATAAAACATTATCTATGCCTTGTACATGCAAATAGGTGTCTTGTTGCCCTGCAAATGAAGCATTAGGTAAATCTTCTGCTGTTGCAGAAGAACGCACTGCAACATCGCATTCTTTTTCATTATAATACAGAGATAACGCTTGATATGCTTCTTGTATTTCTTGAGCAAGGTTGAGCGGTATTTCTCCTTGTTCAATGAGTGCGCGAATTTTTTCGCTAACAATTTTTAGATTTTTTAAATCATTTATGTCGGTAAGAGTGTTTATTTGTTGGGAAATTTGTTCCGTTAAATTATTATGACTCATATAGAAATTATATCCATCAACGGTGACAGCAAATCCTTGAGGAACTCTAATTCCTTGTGTGCTTAAAAAGTTTATCAGATGTCCTAATGAGGCATTTTTTCCGCCAACAAGATATAATTCATTGAGAGACACATCTTTAAGTTGCGCTATATAATGATAGGTTGCAGAGGTTTGCAATGATAAGCATAAAAGATAAAGGAATAGAGAGTAGATATATTTCATATAATAAACCTTTTTAATTTTTTATTATTTATGTACTTGTTAGGGTAATAGAGTTTTTTTAGTAAAAGCAATGTTTAATTTTTTTAGGTCAGGATCTTGTGAATGACAATTTTTTTTTAGTATAAATGATAGAGTATAAAAATATTATTGTTTTTTAAAAAATTGGGAAATGATATGAAAAAAATAATGGTTGCTAACGTGTTGAAAATTTTTGTAATTGGGGCGTTAATGCAACAATCAACAATGGTATCTGCGCCTTTACCAACAGTGCTTCCATTTCCTCAATTTTTTATATACAACGATAAGTATTGGGGCGAAGATGCAGTGCAAGCAAATACTATGAAAAATCATTTTGTTGAACCTTCTGATGAATTGAATTATAAAGATTATCGATATGTTGGTACGCACAATGCATATACTGATTTTCATTTTTTTAAAATAATACGTCAGCAAGATCAACCAATTTTAGCACAATTGAGTTATGGGGTACGTGGTTTAATGTTAGATACTTATGATTGGAATCAAGGGTGGCCATTTGTATTAGTTGGTCCTCAAAATGATAAGGTATGCTTATCTCATGATGCTCCTGGATTTATTGCATTGGTACAAAAAGGCACTAATGAATATCAATCATTGAAATATGAATTACATCGTATTATTGAATTTATGAAAGTCAATCCACAAGCTGTCATTACTATAATTTTTGAAAATTATGCAAATCAATTAGTAACAGCTCAAGAAATAAAAGCAGCGATGCTTGATGCTTCGTATGATGTTTTATTTAAACCATCTGATTTAATTGCTAATCAGTGGCCAACTCTTGGATGGATGAGAAAGAACAATAAACGGTTGGTTATTTTTACGCAAAGAGGACTTAATACTGATGTAACATTTTCTGAATTTAGTTATATGACCGAAAATCAATATAGCACCATCGATGAAAGTGCATTGTGTGCACAAAGGGCTGAATCACATTCAGCAGAGCCATTGGTAGTATTTAATAATTTTAGTGGTGTGCCAATAACGGTTCCAGTGATTGCGACACAGGTGCAAGTTCAATATAATACAGCAAAGCGAGTGATTACCAATTGTCAGGCAAGAAATTTTGCTAATGGTAGAATTTTTAATGGATATTGGGCTGATCGAGTTATTAATTCATGCGAATTTCTTTATCAAAATCATCAGGAAACAATTTTTGAATACGTGAATGAATTGAATGTGAATCCAAATAAAACAATGCCATAAATAGTAAGTAAATATTGAATTAAGCAAGGCTTCTCTATGAGAAGTCTTTTTTTTAATTTTGTCATGAATGATACTATGCCTTTTGCAATATGACGCAAATTTTCTGATTATGATACCATGGTATATGACATGCTAAATGGTTTACATGCAGAAAAAATAATTGAAAGATTTGTATGGCCAAAATAAAAAAACGTCTTGATATTAGATTGCAAGAGTTATTGCCAGAATATGATGAGAAACATATTCAAAGTTGGATTATGCAGGGAAAAGTTTTTGTTGATGGTGATGTTGTTACTAAGCCTGGAACTCAGGTTACGCAGGAATCAAAAATAACATATTCGATTGAGGAACAAAAGTTTGTTAGTCGTGCGGGGCTCAAATTAGAAAAAGCACTTGATCATTTTATGATAGACGTAGCAGGACTTGTTATTTTAGATGCGGGAATTTCTACTGGTGGTTTTACTGATTGTTTATTACAGCGTGGGGCTAAAAAAGTTTATGGAGTAGATGTTGGATATGGAGATGTTCATGAACGAATACGCAAGGATGAACGTCTTATTCTACTTGAAAAAACTAATGTGCGATTATTAGAAACGGTGGGAGAGTTGGTTGATGTGATTACGTTGGATTTATCTTTTATTTCTGTGTTAAGTGTTATGCCTGCGGTGTGCAAGATTTTAAAAAACGATGGAAAACTTATAGTTCTTATTAAGCCACAATTTGAGGCGAGTAAATATGAAATTGGTTCTGGCGGTATTGTGCGTGATGATGCACTACGTAAAGCAATTGTAGAGACGACAGTTGCAGGGATTATAAAGTATGGGCACGAATGTCTTGGGGTAATCGATTCTCCTATTATTGGCACAAAGGGGAATAAAGAATTTTTGGCTTATTTTATACGAAAAAATTAAAAAAATTATTGGTTATTATCTTTTTTAGCCATGTTTGTGATGGATATTATTGTAATATTATTAAAAATCTATACTATTATAAAAGTAAAATATATTTTAAATAATTTTAAATTAGTGGGTTTTTTATGAATAATATACAACGAGTATTTGTTGCGGTGATTATTTTGATGAGTGTTCAAAATAGTGAAATGTATGGAATGTTTGGGTGGGGCGGTCCAATTTTAGCTCAGGAGATTCGAGATCAAAACAGTAGATCGAAAAAGAATATGAATAGGAACAATAGTTATTCTTCTAAAACTAAAATTTTCCAAAACGATGAAAAGCAGGAAAAAATGAATACTCCTTCTTGGGTACAATGGTCTCATCAGGCTATGGTGCTAGTACCAGAGACCAATTCTATAGAGCAGAAAAAAGATAATAAATAAAAAAAATAATTTGACGCTTGATTTTTTAATTTGCTATTTGATATACTTTCTTGAAATATGAGTTAATGTATATTAAGGAGGTATATTTTATGAATTTAAGTAAAAAATTAGTACTGATACTGCTTTTGATGAGCGTAACGATGGAATTAACGTATGCGGCTCCTATTACTACTCAAGAGAAAAAAAAGATAGCGGAGCGAAAAGCAAAACGTGAACGAGAAAAAACAAAAAGTAAGGCACAAGCAAAAAAGAAGTCAGCTAAAAAATCATTAGCGGCGAATAAAAAAAGTTCCGCATCAACAAGAAAAAAGAAAGCGCCGGCAAAATCAGTTCAGCCTGTTGCTGTTTCGGCACCCGCCATTAAGTTGACTAAGATTTCACCGGTAACATCGTCTCAAAGAGTATTGCCTGAATCTCCTATGTTTGTCCAACCATTAGTTCAAGAACGCGCAGAAGCTGAAATGCCGACAGATATGCCTTCTCGGTTAAGGGATGCATTAATTGCAGAAGTTCCTAGTAATTTAAAAAATCGCATAGAAAATATTATTATAAAATATGCTGATGACGCGGTACTAATGTTTAGAAATATATATCTGTTATGCTGGATAGATGATGAATTTATGAAACTGTTTGATACTCCTAGTTTTAATAAACTGTTATTAGAAGTAATATCTCAGGAAACTGATCTGTTTTATGCTTCAGCTGAAAGTATGGCAGCTGATGTAAAAAATTACATTGATACAGCTCTTGTGCGTTTTGAGAATGCTATTGTTGCGGGGGATATGGGTAATTTTGAAATTCAGCAAGTGATTGATGTGTTTAAAGGGACAGATTCTTATCGTGAATATTTGGAACGTTCTCTGCGTCTTGCAACTGAATATAAGCAGTCAAATATGATCACTGTATTGAAATTGGCTCTTGCTAAGGCAGGTAGTGCATTTGATGTAGCTGAAGATGAAGATTTTAATTATTAATGAAATGACGTTAAAGTAAAAAGAACCTTCCAGGTTTTAAAGCTGGAGGGTTCTTGCTTATGTTTAAATTTTATTACTGCACCAGATGTATCAATTGTTTGTTAATGTGTAGTCCTTCATCAATAGTTTGAGCTTCATTGTTGAATGGCTGTTTACACATGGTATGAAGGATTTTACTTATATCATTGATAATAATTAGTAACTTCTGCTCTAATAATTCTTCTTTTGCGATGATAGCGGCTGACCCAATAGGTCCAAGCAAGGCGAGTGCAGGAGAATTTTTATGATATTTTTCTTCAATTGTGGTAAGTCTATTTTTTAAATCGGTAATTATAGTGCAATAGTGAGCATCATGTATCAATTGTTCTTGAACGAAATGAAGTTGCCGTTGAGTAGTATACAGTTGATCTATAAAGCTACGATCGAGCTCATGGATGATTGATTTTTTATGAGCACATAAAAACGTATAAGTGCGATTATAGGCTTCTTTCATTAAAAAAAATAATATACATATAAGAATAAGGTCGCGAATATAGCTAAAAATTGAATAATTCATTGATAAAACCCCCCGGTTTATTATTAATTTGTCTTCTTTTTAGATTATCATTGGTATATATAATGGTCAAAAGGTGCTATAATACCCCACTTTTGTGGGGACCCCTTGAAGAAATTTTAAGAATAATTAGATTAAAGCTTTTTAAAAAGATATAATATTATTTAAATTACGCCTCCTTTTGACGAGCTCCATCCTTCGCATAAAGCTTTGGATGACACGCAGGATAAATTCTGCCCAGTCGGATAGAGCGCCTGACTTTTACCCCACTTATGAGGACTTATCGTGGGGACCCCGGTAAAGATTTAAAATAATTGAAAATATGTTAGATTAAAGCTTTTTTAAAAGATATAATAATCATGTTGCGCCTGTAGCTCAGTCGGATAGAGCGCCTGACTTCGAATCAGTAGGTCGCAGGTTCGAATCCTGCCAGGCGCGCCAGACTATGCATAAAGCTACGTCTGGCAGGCCAGTTTTTTAAAGGTTTGACATAAAAAAAATGAAAGTTTTTAGCGTGTCCAGTTTATAGGGTTCATTATACTATTGGTATATTGCTCTGTAAGAGTAAGAAAAAATTTAAGGTGGAATATGCTTTGCGTGATATTAATAAACCTATAGGTGTTGCTGAATATATAACAAAGATATCAGAAACATTACCAAAGAAATTACAAAGCAGCTTGCCAACATTACAAGATATTGAAGCTGAGCTCATGCCAACTGCAAAAAAGAGTGTAAAGAAAAAGATTGTTAATAAGAAGCCTATAAAGAAAACAAAGAAATCTAGCTGACATCATTAAAGAAAGCCAATGATTATTTTTTTAAGGGAGAGACAGACAACTGAAATCCAACAGCACTCAATAAGGATACTACATTATTTAGTTTAGGATTTCCTCTTTTGGATAATATACGATATAAATTTTCTCTACTAATTTTTGTTTGTCTTGCAAGAGATGCCATTGCTTCCCCTTGTGCTTCACATACATTTTTTAATGCAAGTAAAAACATGCGTGGATCTTCATCCTTAAGTGCTTCATTAAGATAAGCGGTTGCTAATTCTGAATCTTGTAAGTCCTGAATTAGTTTATCTTGATAATCTCTAAATTTTCTTTTCATAATAATTCCTTTCCCTCGAGCCAATATCGTTTTGCTTTTTCTATGTCTCGTTCTTGGGTTTTCTTTTCTCCGCCTACTAATAAAAGCAAAACTGTTGCACCTTTTTTGCCATAATAAATCCTATAGCCAGGCCCAATATCAAGAATAATTTCCCAGATATCTTTTGCTCCTTTAATAGTTTTTATTTTTCCAAAATTACCGAAACTAATTCTATCTAGTCTGCTTATAACAATAGCTTGGATTTTTGTATCGAGCCTATTTTGCCAATCAGAGTAGGGTTCTTTACCGGTTTTTGTAGTATAAATAACAATTTTTATTAATTTCATACTTATAATGTAACAAAAAGGTCACATAGTTGCAATGGTTGATTTAAAATAGGATATTTTTTTAGTAAATTTCTAGCTCAATCTTAAATGATGAATATATTGTTTGGATCGTTGTTAAACTAACAGTTATATTAATTTCATTGTTTTTGAATGCGTCTATTAGGTGGCGCCAGCTTTCGCCCCGGTCATCCTGAGCTTGTCGAAGGACAGCTGGCAGGCCATAATATCTATGATCTGCTCAAGATCATCTATGATTTCTAAACTAGCGTATATGATTTTTTCTTTTAATTGATATAGTCATTATCCATCAACATTAAGTTACTCAATTAAAAAATATGGGAAGCAAATTTATGCGAGAGCATGAATATTGGCTTTTAATAGCTCAAGAAGATTTAGCTTCTGGAAAATGTGGCATAATAAAAAAAAGATTTTTATTTAAAAAAGTTAACTTCTAAAAAGATCTTTTGGTTCTTTACCCATAAGAGCTAAAAAATGAGCAAAACTAGCAAGAGTTAAGTTTGCTTGTCCTCGTTGTATTTTAGCTGCTTGTGATGGACTTGTGGACAAACGACGAACAACTTCATTAAATCCTACTTTATTTTTTTTCATATATTCTGCCATAGTATCAGAAAGTACTTTTTGAATTGATTTGAGAATGTCTACTTCACGTTGTGCTTGTTTTTCAATTTCATCAAGTTGTTCTTCAGATAGTTTTGTTTTTATTAAATCGTAAAAACTTTTTGTTTTCATAAGCCTTCCAAGCGTTTGTATGCAGCCTTAATATCTGCATCCTGTGATTTTTTATCACCAGCGGCGAGTAAAATAATTAATTTTTCTCCCTTAAAACAATAGTATATACGATAGCCAAATTGTCGCTCACGCAATTCAAAAAGACCTTTACTGAGAGAACGGCTATGTGGAAGTCGTAATTCATTTCCTAATTTTGCTAGAATACAAAGTTCTTTTGTCACGGATGCAGCTTGCTCTATGGTTAATTTTTGAACCCACTTTGCAATGGGGCTATTTCCACTTCCAGTGATCCAATACTCTATATTCCACTTCCCCAAAGTTTTACTCCTGTAAAACGTAATACTACTATAAAAGATAGCAAAGCAAAGAATGATTTGTCAAACCTATTTTTCCGTTTTTAGTAAAGTTCTGGCTTAATCTTAAATGATTAATATATCGTCTGGATCGTTATTAAGCAAATAGTTATAGGTAGATCTTTGTTGCTGAATGCGTTTATTAGATCGTGCCAGCCGTCGCTAAAGCATGGCTGACATTGCCAGACTACGCATAAAGATACATCTGCCAGGCCAGTTTTTGTAATTACTTATTCTGATCTTGTTTGAAGTACGTCTTGCTTTGCCTTCCAACACTTTTTTATCTTATTTATTGATTTTATATTTGAATTTATATTATTATATGTTTAAGTAGTAATGTTTTAATTAAAAAAATAATAAGTAGAGATTTGCATGAATTTTCATAAAAAACTTATAATAGTCCGATTGCAATGGCTTGTTGGTTTGTTCGGTTTATTTATTGCAACAGAAACAATGACCATGAATCTACCGCTGACACGGACTTTATCTCCAATTCAAAAACGTATGATTGCTGCAAGATATCATGTTATGTCACAGCAGCAATTGTTTGCACAAAAAGATGAGTTACAGAATTGGGTTAAAGAAGCGTGGGAAAGTTGTTTGAAAGCATTGAAAATAGAGTTTCCTGCCTTTGTTGTAGAGCAAACTTTAGATGATGAACATATCATAGAGGTAAAATGGGATTTTGAAAGACTGTTAAAGAGTGATGATAAGATTTTTTTTATAAGAAAGACTGTGCAAGGTGTCATGGGTGGAGTACCAATTTTTTTTGTGAAAGTTGGTCAACAAAGGGAAGAACAAGGGCTAAAGCTAAAGGAGATGTTAGAGCGGATGATAATCAATGTGTTTACTGAGTTGATTTTGAAGGATATAAGCAAACCTTTAGATTGGTGTACCTGTACTGCTGAATATAAGCGTATCACTCTTGCGTTATTATTGATTAATGAAATTCGTGAAAAGTTTCCAAATAAAAATGATCGTATTGTATATACATCTTTTGCATCAGGAAGTTTATTGCAAGATTATGTAGTTTTAAGTGAGTTGTTACTATCGCATACCAATTTTTTGGTCAATTTCATTGATTTAGAATATCCAGATATACCAGCGTTGATAAAAAAGGATTTAAGTACAGAATACCCGCGTGATCTTCATATGCTTGAAATGAAAAATAAGCAAGAAACTGCTAATATGATCGATAGTTTTAAAATAAAAATGGCACAAGTGATGTCTGAAAGAGGATTAGATTATAATTTTGATGTCGATATATATCAAAATATATATCAATATATAGCGAGTGCGCAAAAAAATACTGATGAAAAAAGTAATATAATGATTTTAGTGGATCCTTCTGTTGGATCGTTTGGTATGGCGAATTTTCCATCATTGGCAAATGTTATTAATGTATGGATAGATCAGGAAAAAGTTCCTGTTTTTACGATATATTTACCGAGACATCATGGAGCACATTTGTATCAGTATCAAACAACAGAAATTGCTGGTTTTGGAGAAAATACTAGTTCTAAAATAATAGAATCTTTACGTGCTCAATTATTAAATCTAATTGAAAGTACTGGGATAAATAAAAATTATACTTCAAAGTTTGTTAATGAATTGTTAGAAAAAAGTATTGACTTTGACAAACAAATAACCGATGAAGATTTGGCAAAGATTTTTCCTCAACTTATGGAGATACGGCAAGAATTGAAAGAAGGTGATGTGCAGTATGAGGCGCTAGAAGTTGAAGCGCTGGAAGTTGAAGCGCAAAGTGAAGAGCTAGCAGAGGATATAGAGGCTATACAAGATAACTTGATGCAGGAATTAACACCTGTTCAATTGGGTGATGTGTCTGTATTGCTTTCTTGGGGAACAGATGCACATATTAGTTTTCAGGATTTAGTGTGGGATGCGCTTGCAAAAAAAGCGATTGTATATCAATTATATGCAACTGATCCTATCAAACTGGATGACGAAACTAAGCAAATTATTAAAGTAAATCCAGAAGTATATAAAAAAGTTGATGTTATCACTCCGAATTCCGGTAAAGAATCTGAAAAGAAATATAAGCGGATATTGTGATTTTCTTAATATGTTGTATGGAGTTATGAGTATAAATAAGAAAATAAAAAGTTTTATTGCAATAATGATTGTGTTAAAAAGTATTGTGATTTTTGCTACTCAAGAACCTAAAGTTTTTGACCAGGATCGTTATGATGCAATTTTAAAATTATATCAAGCAAATAAGCTTAATAAAGAAAATATTATGAGTGGCGATAGTGCTTGTTGTGCAAGCGCATGAAAAAGAATTATCAAAACAATTATTCAGAAAAGCTGCATTTATTGTTTGGTTGCAAAGTACTTTAATCCAATCTTCACTTCGTTCCATTGGGGACCCCATCGAAAGAAACTGAAGATGGGGAATAGCTGACGAGCACAGAAAAGACAAAAAAATTATCGGGCTACTTTGACCTATGTTATAGATGGCGCCAGCCGTCGCTAAAGCTATGACTGACATAGCCAGACTATGCACAAAAACTTTGAATGGCAGGCCATGATATCTATAATCTGTTTAAGATCATTTATGATTTCTAAGTTGGCGTGTTGCAAAATAAAATAGAAGAACAGAATGAAATAGTATCAAATCCCTCGGTTGATTAGAGGGTGCAAAATATATCATGTATTTCCATGTGATATCCAGTTAGAGATGGCAAATGTTATTTTTGTACCTAAAAGAGTTTGTAAGGTGTTATTTACAGGAAATTTTCGATATGGCGAAAAATAGTTTTTTAGCGTATCTGCACCATCGAGTATATAATCTGCGCAATAATTGCCCAACATTGCTGCAATAGGTAATCCAGCAGCAGCGGCGATATAGTAAATAGATTGTGCATCCTTATCTGGTCCGGCTAATGGAGCAATATCTTTACTTACACCAATAAATCCTGGCCACATTTGTTCAAATTGAATTTCAAGATTGGGAAATATATTTTTTATATAACCTGTTAATTTTTTATACATGTAGTTGCTATGATACGATTCAGTTCCATTATAAACATTTAATATCGAGCCACCGCCGACGAGTAATCTATTGCCGGTCATACGATAAAAATTGTAAATCAATTCAGTGTCCCAAACCATTAACTCTTTTTGTGGAAATATTTTTTGTATCATGTCAGGTATAAGTGATTCAGAAACTAATAAAAAATTTTGAACATGATAAATTTCTTTGGTAAGTTTACCGAGCAGAGGAGTGAAGCGATCAGTGCAAACAATAATATAGTTTGCTTTTATGGTTGCATGCAATGTAGTAACAAGATGTTCTTGTATGTTTAAGGCTGGCGTTTCTTCATAAATTTCCACACCTTCTGTAATAAGAATATTTTTCATAGCCTGGCAATATTTATAAGCACTAATTCCGAAACTATTAGGATATGTTACGCCTCCATAATATTTTTCTGAGCCTAAAATAAGAGAGATGTCTTCTTTTTTAATAAAATTTGTTTCATAACCAAATCGCGCTAAATTTTCAGCTTCTTTGAGAATATTTGTTACATCTTTTTCAGAACTTGCTACCTCTAAAGAATCCTGTTTAGTATAATCACAATTAAGTTGATAATGTTTAATATTATTGTGTATATAGTCTATACCATGTTTTTGAATTAATTCCCAAATTGTTTTAGCTCCTTCAGCTCCATAACGATAAACAAGTTCTGAAAGACTCATTTCACCATTTGGTTCGATAAAACCAGAACTTTTACCGCTCGCGCCTGCACCACAATAATGCGCTTCAAGTAAAATAACCTTTTTTCCTTTTTTTGCAAAAGCGTGTGCTGCAGTGAGTCCTGCCATACCTCCACCAATGATAACAACTTCAGTTTCTTTATGAGTATTTAAAGGTGCAGCGTCCGATCGTTGAAGATACCAGAAATTTTGATCTTGAGGATATATTGTTTTTTTCATAGCAAATTTTTTTTTCGCTAGTCATACTTTTTATCATTGACTAGATACATAATTATTTCAAATAAATCTATAAATGTAAGGTATATTTAATGAAATTTCAAAAAATTATCTCATTAAATCCTAGTAAAAATTATGAAGTAATTGGAGAAATTGATTCTTCAACATATCATGAAGTAGATGCAAAAATTATCAATGCTCGTAAAGCACAACCAGCATGGTCACGCCTCACTGTTGCTGAAAGGATTACATTTCTTAGAAGATGTGGTCAAGAATTTATAGCAAGAAAAAATGATATACGATCTATTATTGCGCAAGAAGTGGGCATGCCTATTTCACTTTGTGATCGAATAGATATTGATCCCGGTTTGCGTTATATGCAGGGATATTTAGAGTTTGCCGAACAATGGCTTGCCCCTGAAATAACCTATGAAACTGATGAAGAAATTCATATGCTATTTTTTGAATCAAGAGGAGTAGCGGGAGTAAGTATTCCGTGGAATTATCCTTTTTCTCTTTTTATCTGGGGAATAATGCAAAATTTAATTGTTGGAAACACGGTGGTTTTTAAACATTCAGAAGAATGTCCGCTTACTGGCAAACTTTTAGCAGACATAATGCAATCAGTAAGCCTTCCAGATGGTATTTTTAATGTAGTACATGGCAATGGGAGTGAAATTGGTGATTATTTGATGAAAAATTCTATTGATCTTATTTGGTTTACGGGAAGTACCGGTGTGGGAAAGCATTTAAATCAAATTGCTGCAGACAAATTAATTCCTGGAATTTTAGAACTAGGTGGTTCAGCAGCAGGAATTGTTTTTGAAGATGCTGATATAAAAATGACTATCGAATCGATTTATTTTAATCGTTTTAGCAATAGCGGCCAAACATGTGATGGTCTCAAGCGTCTTATAGTGCATTGCACTATTTTTGATGCAATCGTTTACGGATTGAAAGATTTAATAATTACCAAAATTGTTGGCCCTGCGGAAGATCCATCTACTGAGATTGGTCCTCTTGTTGCTGAACGTCAAGTAGTGAGTCTTGAAAGGCAAGTTGCTGATGCATTACAAAAGGGTGCATGCCTTATTATAGGCGGTAAGCGTCCATCTCATTTAAAAGGAGCTTATTATGAACCAACCATTTTTACCAATATTACATTTGACATGGATGTATGGAAGGAAGAAGTTTTTGGTCCAGTATTACCTATCGTTCCTTTTGATTCTGCAGATGAGGCGATAGCATTGGCAAACGACTGTCAATATGGTCTTGGTGGTTATGTATATACGCAAAATAAAGAACGTGCATTAAAGGTAAGCCGGTGTTTACAAACTGGTAACATCAGTATTAATGCAGCAAATTATGTGATTCCGCAAGATCCATTTGGCGGATATAAAGATTCAGGACTTGGCCGTGAACATGGAAAACAAGGTTTACGCGAATTATGTTCGTTGAAGCTTATAGCGTTAAAAAAATAGAATAGATTGTATATTAAAAAATAATATTAATAAATTTATTAACACTTAAAAATTTATGATTAATAATTCAAAAAGGAGGATCCAAGAATATTGTTTAGACTTTGCATTACTCTAAATATTAAAACATCATGATAATTCGTGAAATTCAGGACACATGCGCGCTTTATTAGGTATGCCTGGATTAATAAAACAATATGAAAAAAATATGAGTCCCGTTGCAGCGAACATAAATTTGGCAGGTGTTGCATTAGGATCATTAGTACCAGCAAAAATTGCTCAGTATCTTTATAAAACAAAAGATATTACTTCTTATTTTCTTGATGATTTGCAGAAAGAAATCGCGAGAGATGATGTTATTCTTGAAATTTTAAATAATTTTGAATTTTAAGTTGTAATTATAACTCCATTTAATTAATTTTTTACGTTACTGTAAATTTAACGATTGAGCGCTCATTTTAAAAAAATATCTCCGCTGTCATTTGCCCAAGTATTCGATGAAGTCAATTGCATTTCCTCTTTCTGATTTTTTTTGTAGTGATCTTACAAATTATAATGATTTTTATATCTTCATTAAAACTTTTTTTAATTTTGATATGTCCTGATCATTTTTATAGGGTTCATTATACTATTGATTTATGATGTTTCTTCTTGTTATAAAAAAAATAATAAAATTTATCATTTCCATATAAAAAGAGGTTCTGATGAAGATAAAATATTTTTTAGTATTCTTTTCTTTTGCGCTTTTTTCAATTATTTACTTGGCATATGGACAACAAGCTGATTATATTTATCTTACTAAGGATGATAATAAGTTAGCGGAAATTGTAACTCTTATAAGTTCATGGGATGAAGATAAGTCTTCTCCTTTGTGTCAGCTTTCTGTATATATTTCTGAAGGGCATTCTGTTGCAGTTAAAGATGTAGTTTTGCAGGCTCTTGCGCATGCTGAATTGGTTGTTGAAAAATCGACTAATAAAATATTGCCAGAGCAACAAGTTTATATAAATGATGCGCTTGATATGCTTGCAGATGAAATTCACCATGGAAATTTATCCGTTGATAAAGTAGATCGAGATCTGTGCGATTGTTCAATTATAAGAATTAGAGAAAAATTGTATGTGTTTAATAAGGCAAAATTTTTCGACAAAGTTGAAATTAAAAATAATTTAGATATTAGGGGCAAGCTGCATGTGCATTGCAATGCTCTTTTTAATAATAATGTCACTATTGATGGATCTCTTTCAGTTGGTGATTTGGTGATTTTGAGCTGTCTTGATTCTGTATGTGTTAACAATTTATCGGTAGTTGACGAATCAATTAGTGGAATAGTATCTGTTAATGATGCAGCAATAAGATCAGCTACTATTGCGTGTGATCTTACCGTGGGGTGTAACTTATCTATCAATGATTCAATGAGTGGTGCGGTTGGCAATATCATTAAAAATGATTTGCCATTTATTCATACGTATCCACCAGCATCCTTAAATACTTTTGTTGGTCAAAATGTGGGTAATTTTACTATGACTGGCATGCAAAATGTGGCCATTGGTGCCAATTCTTTTATAAATAATAGTTCCGGCACAGGAAATACGACGATTGGAACTTCTACTATGCTCAACAATACGACTGGTACGCGTAATACCGTAGTTGGTGATGCAGCGTTATTGAGTAATACAATAGGTTCGTTCAATACCGCCATTGGCTTTTTATCAATGTTTACCGCTACTACTGGTAATACTAATGTTGCAGTTGGTGATACTTCTTTGGCAAATAATATAACTGGATCTAATAATGTAGGTGTTGGTGTATCAACTTTTGCTTCCGGAGATGATAATGTCATTATTGGATTTAATGCAGGTAATGATGGATCTCGTAATATTGGAATTGGTTCTAGTGCATTATTTAATGCTGAATCAGATCAAAATGTTGCGGTTGGTTATGGTGCAATGGCTGGCTCTTCGTCAACCAATGGTAATAATGTAGCTCTCGGATATGAAGCTTTTTTTAATGTACAAGGAAGCTTTAATATTGCCATTGGAAGTAGTGCAGGTAATGGATCAACATTAAGTACGAGTGATAATAATATTTATATTGCAAATAATGGTGTTGATGAAAGTGGCGCGATTCGTGTAGGAACTGCTGGTACGCATACATCATGCTTTGTTCAAGGAATTAATGGTGTTACAACCGGTCTTGCTGCGGTGCCAGTTCTCGTTGATGGCAATGGTCAACTTGGTACTGTTTCTTCATCAATACAATTTAAACATGATATTAATAAAATGGGATCTGATTCAGAAGTTATTTATCAACTCAATCCCGTGACTTTTGTATTTAATAATGATAGTTCAGAGACAAAACAATATGGATTGATTGCTGAAGAAGTTGAGTGCGTGTTTCCTGCTATTGTAGTAAAAGATTCTAATGGTCAGCCTGTTACTATTCAGTATCAAATTTTGCCTTTATTGCTTTTGAATGAGTTGATAAAGCAACATCAAATAATAGTATGGCAAAATAAAGTGATAGAAAATATTAACAATCGTTTAAGCGCATTAGAATAAATTTAATAAATTAAAAGGATAATCTAGAGAGGTTGTTTGAAAACTTTTTTTGGTTTTTTAATGGTAAGAAGCAAGCGATGTGGTATGTTTCATATAATGAGTCTGTTTTTAAATGAGTAAAAATATTTTATACTGATATAATAAAGATTATTGTTGATAAAACAACTATTTTCAAGGCTATGCGCCTCCTTCGACCCGCCTTCGCCAAGGCTTGTAGCGGGTCGGCGGCGTTTACTCCTGAGTTTACCGAAAGGATCAGGATAAATCTCCGCTCAGTGAGCTAGGGCGTATAGCTGATTGAAATTTGAAATGTTTATGTGCGCCCCCTTCGACGAGCTCAGGATAAACTCCGCTCAGTGAGCTAGGGCGTACAGCTGATTGAAGTTTGAAATGTTTATGTGCGGCCCCCTTCGACGAGCTCAGGATAAACTCCGCTCAGTGAGCTAGGGCGTACAGCTGATTGAAGTTTGAAATGTTTATGTGCGCCCGTAGCTCAGTAGGATAGAGCGATAGATTCCTAATCTGTAGGCCACAGGTTCAAATCCTGTCGGGCGCGCCATATCAGTGTAATTAACAAGTTTTTATATATTAAAATAGGCAGTATATGAATTATAATGTATCATTCTCAATTTTTATCTGTTTTTGCATAACGTTGCAATCATTGTACGCTATGGAATCTTCTAGGGCTATTATAAATAGGCCAATAATAGTAGATACAATTGAAAAAATAGATGGTAAAGGGGTTTATTGCGCATATTATGGACAGGATAATAATACACTCATTGCTCTGACCAAGCAAGGTTGTTATATCAGAAAAATTAAAGAAAAACATGATAAAAAAATAAGTGATAGTGGCTGGTGTGATGATATGGATACATTTTCTGCATGTTATAAAAAAATAGGAATTAGTTTAGATGGGAAAAAAGTAATCATAGCTAAGAAAAATACGTTAGAAATATGTGATATAAATACTAATAAAATTAGTAGAGAGGAAATGTCATCAAGCTCGATATATTCCATTTTTTGCGATCAAAAAAATGATTCTAGATTTATATTAATTAGTGGTCAAGATAATCTTTTTCTTTTACAGAAGTATAGTTATGATGAAAATTGTAAATTTCATAATCTTGATGGATTTGATATCTGTAAAACAAGAGATTTTAATTTTATGATAAATAGATTAATATGCATAGCATATAAAATCGATTATATGACTGATACAGCAAAGATTAATTTATATAATTCTGATCTTGAGTTACGACAAGGATATCATGTCCCTGAGTTGTTGAAATTAATAGATTAAGATGTAAATGATTTAGATTATGATATACCTGGTCAAATAAGTAATGATGATTTTATGGTGTTGGTGGGAATGGATAGAAAAGAGGGTGATAGTAAATTATTGATTTTTAAAATAACGGATCAAAATGAATTAAGTTTTAAACATTCTATTATGCATGAAGAAAATTTGTTTCGTAATATATTATTTTATCCAACAACTTCAATTTTAATAACGGTATCTCAAGTATTTCAACCATTAAAAACAACTAACCGGTTTATACAGTATTGGGATATTGAAACAAGAAAATGTTTGTATGAGGCGTTAATAGATGATGGGACTCATGAGAACTCATATGTTTTTGGAACTATTCGTAGTATTTCTATTGCTCCTACAGGAGAAAATATAGTTATAGCGACATATTATCCGCGATGTACAATTTATAAAGTGCCTGGTCAGGTAGCATTTAGACATGCAAAAAGTGACTTAATATATCGTTTATTTTTATTACAACAATCATGTGAGAGTTATGAAAAGAGATGTGGTGTTGTAATACCTAAAGAGATTAGACGAATAATTGCACAAAATATGTTTTTAGATTGAAAAAATCTAAAATTTCTATTGACAATATGAAATTTTTTGATACAATATGATTATATATAAAAGAAATATTTTAATTGTTAAAATGTTATAATTGAGTAATTATGAATAAAATATATAGCATAGTATTAGGTTTATTTTTAGGAATAACAAGTTCTATTTCTTGCATACAAGAATCAGTATCTTTTGTTAAACAATGCCAAGAGACTGCTCAAGCAGTGGTAAAGTGTTATACTGGTTTTTGTGTGGGACTTTATGGTTTATGTTTGGGTGTTGCGAGTTATGTTGGAATAAAAGCTCCGTCATATTTGAATCGTGAAGAAAATTGTAAAAATGATATAACGCGGAGATTTAAGCATACATTTTTTTCAGTGTCACAAGATGTTTTGAGTGAAATGATCCCAGTAGTTAATAGAAATATTCGGCGTACATTACCATTATTGCCTGTTCCGGTGATATTGAAGGTTGGATATGAACATTATAATAAAAAGGTATAAAACTGTGTGTTTATCTTTTTTTATCCCATACACTTGTCATTGATAGAAGTTGTAAATGAGCAAATGTATCTCGTATATTACCGAATTTATCTTTTCTTTGTATTGGTTTTTTATCATAGTAACGCGTGCATAAATCTTTATATGTTTTAATTCCTTCAAATACTTCACTGAGTGAAATTTCGTGTAATTTTCCATAACCATGCGCGTATGAGCGAGCTTCTATTAAAAGATTTTGTTTTATATCTGAAACAACCATGACGTGACCTTTAATTAAAATAAGATCTCCTTCTTGGAGTATATGTTCTTGCTCAAGAGGTTTAAGGCATTGAGAAATGGTTGTTGTATTTTTACAGAAATAAGGAATACCGCATATTTGTGTCGCGCGCAGAATAACTCCGGAACAATCAAATCCACTTTTTGGAGAGAAGTTATTTTTTTCATAATGATAAAATGAATAATCACTATTATTAGTTGTTTGAACTATTTCTTTAAAAGAGCCACTTGCTGTGTGAGTAAAGCTTGTGCCGCCCCATACGTAGGGAATGAATCCATTTTTTGTACATGCCCATTGTTTAAGTAGATTAACGTAATTTGTAATACATTCATTATTATTTTTTGTCTGATCGGTGATTATGCATTTTTTATGTGGTATTTTGATCTGATGTTCTTGCATAGTTGTATAGTCAATAGCATATACAGTTACTGATGAATTTTGTTTTTTTGTTGTTGGTGGTGTGACGGTAAATCGTGTTCCGGCAGAAAAGGTTGTTTTGAGCGTGGCGCAATAGTGTGGTTCTTGTAATGTTGCACTGTGTATACAGTTGAGTGCAGTATTATCTTTATCAGTGAATGCTATTGGTTCTGGTATATGGTTGAGAGTGATATTGGCGTGTGTAATATCATCAAGCAAGGTGATATTTTTTTTTAATGTCCAATAATCTGTTTGAGGTGTTGGTGATGATGTTATATAGAATGCGTGTGAGGTGCGTATGTATACTTCATCATTATGAGTCTTGATGAGTTCAACAATATCGTTATAGAGCAATTGATGTAAGCGTGGACATGCAAATGAAGAGTTTATTTGAGCGCCGCAGGTCGGTATATGAGCGTATGCGTTACTTATATTTTCATGAGGCCATATTGTTCCCATTGGATTACCTATTAAATCAGCTATTGGTACGCTTATGACTGCTTTTTGTGCTGTATGACATAATGCATTAATAAAGAGAGCAAAAATAAATAGCACAAAGAAAAATAAATGTTTCATTGTTTCCCTTTATAAGATATTCTCTCTGAGTATAAAAAAAATTTGTTTTTTTTAGCTATAGTTTATTATGACATAAAATATTCTTCTTTTTGAAATATTGATAATTAAATAGTTTTAATGTTATTTTTAATACAGAATTAAAATATAAAATTGATTATACACTCTAGAGTGGTTAATAAAGGCTTATTATGAATATGAGAATATTTTTTTTATTATTGTTGAGCGTTATGTCTCTCTATTGCTCCGATAATAGTTTGGGTGAATGGACATGGGTTTATAGAAAAAATTTTACCGAACGAGATTGCAATGCACATAAAAAGAAACAACAATTGATATTTATGCAAGAAGATGTATCTCCTTTTACGCAACTTATTCTTTCGTGGAATGCATTTCGTCCTCAAGAAGGATATTTTTCTTTTTACGTACAAGTACGTGATGCGCTCACAAATAAATGGGGCATATGGCATCATGTTGCTGATTGGGGGGATGTGACTACGCAATCATTTTTAAGTAAAAGTGATGGTTTTTCTTCTCATGTTTATGTACGGCTTGAAATAGATGATAAAAAATATGCTAATGCATTTCGAATAAAAATTGAATCGCGCAATGCAGCAAATTTATCACTAGTGCGCAGTATAATTGTGGCTTTCTCTGATTTTAATTTTTTTAAATCAGAATTATGTAGTGATATACAAAATTTATCCTCGGTATGTCTTGTCGGCATGCCTTCTATAGCACAATTTGCATTGGAACACGAGGATAAAGGTCGTATATGTTCACCAGTGTCATGTAGCATGGTAGTTCAATTTATTATGGGAAATTCTGTTGATCCGCTTGATTTTGCTGCTAAAGCATTTGATGCTGGACTTGGAGTATATGGTAGCTGGCCATGTAATATGGCACACGCGTTTGAACGATGTGAAGGTAAGTTCTGTTTTTTTGTGAGACGCATGAACAGTTTTAAAGATATACATTTTCAGTTAATGCAGGGGTTGCCAGTTATAGTGAGTGTGAGGGGCGTGTTACCGGGAGCTTTTAAGCCATTTCCTCATGGACATTTAATGATTGTTGTTGGATGGGATAATGAGACACGTGAAGTTTTATGTCATGATCCAGCGTGTGAAAAAAATTATGAAGTATTTAAGCGATATCCATTAGAAAGTTTTTTACCGGCATGGGAGCGTTCACATCGTTTGGCATATGTTGTTGAGCCGGTAAAATAATGATAATTATTTTTTAAGTTAAGTTCTGTGGTTTTTTGTATATTAATAGTTGTTTTTGCATGTCAAAAAATATTATTGACTATTTGATATTATAGATGCTACTCTTTTGTCAGAAAGGGCATGGGTGAAAAATGGGGTAAAATAAAGGGGGTTACAATGAATACAATAATAGAGCGCTTCTTAATACCACTTTTTGTTGTGGTGAGTATTTTGTATGCATATAATTCATTTGGTAGCAATGATATTGAAATGATTAAAGCTAATCTTCATACAACAGACAATCCGATGCATTTTGAGCGATCACATATATCATTTTATTTTTCACGTGATCCTCACGTGCAAGAAATAAAAAATAAAAAATCTGATAAAAGTTCATTCGCTTTTTTTTTCCTCACGCAGTAATTAAAAAAGGTGAATGTGAGGCAATGGTTAAGCGGATTAATAATTATAATAATGGATATACAATTGCTATTGAACAGGTGTTGCGGCCGGTGCGTGGAATTGAACTTGTTTTTAATATTGACACCGATAAATTTGCAATAAGTTATGAACGATTTGATTCGATTGGTATGCATAAGGGAATTGTCTTTAGGGTTTATGATAAAGATATTCTCGCAAAACTGGAACAAGCACAACATCAACCTGTTTTACGTACATTGTGGCATACTTCTTCCGGTAAACCGCGTATTACAATTGATCCTGGTCATGGTGGTGTTGATAGTGGTGCGATAGGAAGAAATGGTCTTCAGGAAAAAGATATTTGCTTAGCGATTAGTACAGCTTTAAGAGATTTATTACACGCGCAAGGATGTGATGTTTCATTAACACGAAATAATGATTGTACTTTATTGTTAGAGGAACGTACTGCTTGTGCAAATAATTATTGTACCGATTTTTTTGTATCAATTCATGCAAATTATACAGCCAATGAACAAATATGTGGTGTAGAAACTTTTTGTTTGCAACCAAAACTTTTTAGAGATGGTGTTTTTGATATATCTAATAATGAAAAAAAATATATAATGAATTGTTTTAAACAACGATCTGTTGCATCGTATAAACTTGCTCAATGCGTGCAGCATGCTGTATGTAAAGCTGTTGCATCTGATCATGATATGTTTATTGATCGTGGGGTTAAATTTTCTGTAGCACAGGTCTTATTAGGTACGTTGTGTCCATCAATACTTGTTGAAGTTGGATTCTTGTCTCATGATAAGGAAGCTTTGTTATTAGAGTCTAAAGTATATCAAAATAAGGTTGCACACGGTATTTGTAACGGAATTTTAGCGGCAATAGCCTTCTAATCGTTATTTATAAAAAAGCTTATTTTTTTTATTGTTGCTTATGTAAAAAGGTGGTACTATACAGATCATATTAGGGTATTTTTCTGTTATTTTTAATATTTTTTTTAGGTAATATATTTGGTGATAAATCTGATTTGGGAAGATTTTTTAAAAATTGTTCGTGAAGAATTAGGAAGTCGTGTTGTTGAGACGTGGTTTAAAGCTGTTTCAATACTGCGATGGGATTCTGTTGCGTGCATTCTGTATTTACAAACGCCTAACACTTTTGTGTGTAATTGGTTAGAAAAAAATTATCGGTTTATTTTTCAAACTCATCTTGGACGATTGTTAAATGTTATTGATCCAAAAATTATTTTTCTTATTGCTACTCAAAAAAAGCAGAATGATAATATGGTAAATAATAATGGAGTACAAGTTTTGCACCATGATGTCAAAATACCACAAACTAAGATATTTAAACCAGCACGTGTTGTTCCTTATAATGCAAAAAATGAATCGATAGTTACAAAATTATCTACTCGATATGGGCATATTAATAAGAATTATGTGTTTGATAAGTTTGTTGTAGGACCAAGTAATTCTTTGGCATATGCAGCAGCATGCGCGGTTGCCAAAAAACCAGGAGATTTGTATAATCCATTATTTGTTTATGGTGGATCTGGTCTTGGTAAAACACATTTATTACACGCAATTGGTAATTTTATTCAAGAAAATAATAATAAAGCTATTGTTTTATATCAGACGGCGGATAGATTTGTCAGTGAATTTATTAATGCCATTCGGTTTGATAAAATAGATCGTTTTCAAAAAAAATATCATGTAGTTGATGTATTACTTATTGATGATATTCAATTTATTTCTAATAAAGAAACAACACAAGAAGCTTTTTTTCATATTTTTAATGCATTGTATGATGCCCGTAAGCAATTGATATTTTCAAGTGATACGATTCCTCAAAATATTAATGGAATTGCAGAACGACTTCGTTCTCGTCTTGCTTCTGGTATGATTGTTGATATCCATCAGCCATGTATTGAGGTTAAGACTGCCATTTTAAAAAGAAAGGCAGAAAGTAGTGGGGAAATTTTGAGTGATGAAGTTGCGCATTTTTTGGCATGTCATGTAACCTCTAATATTAGAGAATTGGAAGGAGCATTGATTCGCGTGCTTGCTTTTGCACATTTAACAAAACAACGAATTACATTGGATGTAGTAAAAAATATTTTTATACAAGATGAGTTTATCCCGAAAGAGATAGTAGATTTTAAGGCTGTTGTTAAAGCGGTAACTAAACATTTTAATTATTCTTTGGAAGAGCTTAAGTCAGAAAATAGAAATAAAGAACTTGTTTTTGCGCGTCAAGTTGCTATGTATATTATGAAAAAAAATACTGATCGATCATTGCGTGATATTGGTACCTATCTTGGCGGCCGTAATCATACAACAGTAAAGCATGCATTATTAAAGATTGAACAGCTTATCATTGATGATACAAAATTACACCGACATATTGAAAGCATAGAAAAAGAGTTTGTGCAATAAAATGTTTATTGTATTACCATTTAATTGCACAGGGAGAGATGCTGTTTTGTGCCATGCGTCGATCATGTTTTGTTTGTAAAAATGCGTCTTGGAAATATTTTGCTGATAAATAAATATAATATTCGAGATGATTATTAAAGAATGGTTCTTCTTTTAGTCCAACGATTGAAGGAAAATGTTCTGTATCAACAATGCTAATGGTATATTGATCTGTTTCCTTATTATATTTGATGGTAAAGTTATCAGCATGAGGGTCAACAAAGAGATGAAGATCCATACATAATTCCATTATCATTTCACTTTTTTTTTGCGATGACAATAATGGTGCATCTTCAGTTATATCAAGAGCATCTGCAATAATTGCATAAACGCTTGGTATGGTTGTAGAGAGTTCCTTTTTTTCTCCTATATTATATCCTTTGATTTCAATCCAACGTGGTTTTTTTGGCAGCCAATACCATTTACGTGGCGTGATAATAGTATTTCGCCAACGATCATATTGTTGAATTTGTTCATTGACAAGGTCAAGATTTTTTATACGTGTTAGCCCTGCAATGTGACGGTTCATTCCTCCAGACATATAAAAGAAAAATTGATTTTCAAAACCTTTGCAATAAGGATCAATAAAACTATCAGGTGTTTCTATAAAAAGTTTTAAAACAAATGGATAATCTTTAAATTTTAAAATTAATAAGCCACATCGTTGTTGATGATTAAAATTTGCATCTTTTAAAATATAAAAATCGGTATATTGTTTTTTATGTTTTTTGATTTCTATTAAAAGTTTTTCAATTAGTTTATTGAAAGTTGTACATTCAAAGAGAGTGTGGGGATCATTTTTAGCACTGATGGTATCTATTGGAAGGATTTTTTTATAAAAATAGTTTAAGAATGGAGTAAAAATGGGATATTCCTGGAATGTCCAATTGACACGAGTAATTCTCTGTTTTGACTTTTGCCAACCGATGGTTATTTTTGGTGCATTTTTATCTTTTTTTCTTAAATGACTGCGTGCGGCAGAATCAGGGAAAAAGGACAGAAATGCATATATGAGAAAAATAGCTTTTTTCATACATCATGCTCAATATGTTGTATTTAATTTTTATTAATTTTTTTTCAGTTTACCATAATTTTAAGTAAAATGCTTCTTTATGGGCACCGTTTATTAAATATTTATAATAGAATTAATTTATTTTTATGACGAAAGATAATTGAAAAAGCAAATATTGATTTAGAAAAAGTAGTTATGATACAATTGGTAGCGGGTATTTAAGAGAATTTGCAGTTACCTATAAGGTGGGGTATGTTGATATAAAGTCGAAAAAGAGTAGTGGGCGATGATGTGAAGGAGTAGTTATGAAGCCAGAGATAATGTATCGACATGCGCAAATTGTTGATAACCTAAGACGTTTGCCAAGAAAAATAGTGCAACTACATGGTCGTGATAATGTCACTGATTTTGTTTTGCATGAATTGTGTAGTAAGGATTGTTTTAATATGCCAAAGGCGGCATATTTTATTGACAATCCCGCATTTAATTGTCTCAAAGGGGTAGTGGGAATATCTGGTGTTGAGCTGAATAATACTAACAATATATGGGATAGGCCTGACGAGTTTGTTGAAAAAATGGCCAAATCGTCATTTAATCAACAAGTACGATCATTTTCTTATGGTAGTCGAAAAAGACGTGAGGAATCTGAATCTTCTATGGCAAAAACTATAGCTCAAGAGCTTGGTCTTACTGATTATGGATTTTATTCTTGGGATATGAAGCATGATAATCATGGTTTTTTAGTATGTGAAAAGGATAGTACATCACCGAGTGATCTTGCTGCAGAGGATGTAGTTATTGATGGATTATGTCTTCTTAGTTTTTGCCCTATTTATTAATGATATATGTGTTTTTATATTTTCTTCAAAAGGTACTAGTCCAGGTAGTATAATATCACTCAAATAGGCCAATGCTGCACCTCCTCCGCTAGAGAGATGGGTGATAGAGGAAGCTGATCCGCTTTTAAAGGCTGCATCCACTGAATTACCACCAGCTATTATAGTAGTTGCTGTTGAATGTGCCATTGCTTTAATAATGCTATAGGTACTTTGGCAGGTCTCTTCTCTATCTTCGAATCCCATCGCGCAATTAAAGAATATGGTTTTTGCCTGATTAATTGCAGTAGCAAATAGTTTAATAGTCTTTGGACCAATGGAAATTCCAACTGCGTTATCAGGAAAAGTTTGTGCAGAGACAATTAAAAGTGGTCCATTAACTGTATCTGTTGCAACTTGATAATCAATAGGAAAAATTAGTTGTATATTTGAGTGATTGATTTGTGCCATGATTTTTGTACATAATGTACTTATAGTATCATTAACAAGAGATTTTCCTACAGGTTGTCCCATTGATTTAAGAAAAGAAAAGCATAAAGCAGGGCATAGTATAATTAAATCAATAGTCTTGAGTAATCCAGTAATAAGAGGTATTTTATCTTCTATTTTATTGCCGCCAAGAATTATGAGAAATGGATGTTGAGGATTATTTTTTAATGAACTAAGCATGCAAAGCTCTTTTTCTATTAAAAAACCGATACTGCGTCTATTATCAGGAAATTCATATGGTAATAATGAAATTGAACAATCGTTACGATGAATAGCTCCAAATGCATCATTAATATAGTAGTGAGCGCTGCGAGCAAGTTGTTTTGCAAAAAAAGGGTCTCCGTTTTTTTCTTCTGGAAAGAAGCGGAGATTTTCAAGTAAAAGAATCTGTTTTGGAATAATTTTGTGCTGTGCTATAGTTTTTATATCCGGTACAAATACAATTTCATATCCTCGCTGCATAAACCATGGTATAAGTATTTGAGTAGAAAGTTTTTTTTCTTGGTGCTCTGGACGTCCAATATGTGTTGCTAAAATAATATTACCATTGTTTTTAATGATATAATTCAATGTGGGAAGTATATTATTAAGACGAAAATCATTGAGAATAATTCCATCTTTGAGTGGTATATTAAGATCCGCACGGACAAAGATGCGTTTATTATTGATATTCCACGTTTTTAATTGTGAATGTATCATATTTTTATCCTTCAAAGCGTAAAACTTGAGAGATGTTAATTAACGAGATTCTTTTGATGGGGATCCATACCGCAACTATGCTTAAAAATATAACAACAGAGAAAACAATAGATAAAATTTGCCAGGTCATAGCAATAGGAAGCTGTGTAACATAATAGGTATCTGGTAATGTAATAAATGGATAATGTCTTAATAGTAAGCTGGTCAATAATGCTGTTAATAGTCCAGCGGATGATGCTATACAACTGATAGAAAGTCCTATAATAAAAAAAATTGAACTGATTTGTTTGTGTGACATTCCCATTGCTTTTAAGAGTGCAATATCAGGACGTTTTTGCGTAATATGCATAAAAAGTAGTGAAATAATATTCATACTTGCTACAAGTAATATTAATGCAATAATAAAAAATGAAACATATTTTTCAAGTTTGAGCGTTGCTACCAATGAAGGATATAAACTTTTCCATGAATAAACATTAAGGTCTAATCGATTATGTAATGTTTTTATAATATTTTCCTCGTTTGATCCAGGCGCAAGAGCCACATTAATTTGTTCAATTGTCATATTGGGAAATAATTTTTCAAAAAAACTTAACGAGCAATAGACAATATTGCTATCGAATTCGTCAATTCCTGTATCAAAAATTCCGCCTACAATAGCTTGGTATGATTCAAAAGTTATTTTTCGTCCATGAACATGATCATCTTGTATATATAGAAATTCAATAGTATCACTGACAACAATATTATTGTTTAATGCTAACTGTTTTCCGATTATAACAGTATCGCTAATAAATAAATCAGCAAATTGAGTGGCTGATGTGGGGGGACTAATTATTTTTTGTGCAATGGAACTTGTATTTTTTTCAGCATGAGGATTAACGCCTCTTATAATGACAACAGAAGGAGTATTGTCTTGAACATGTGGTGATCGTAGTAACACATGATGTGTTGCAAGAGGAGAATATGCTTTAATATCAGGGAATTCATTATCAAGTATGTGTTCTACCGTATCCATGTCGATATCATCATTTCCATACGATTGAATGGTAAGATTGGCGTGTATACCTTGCATTTTTTCATATATTGTTACTTCAAAACCATTCATAATGGCGGTGATAAGAGCTAAGGAAAATGAGCCAATAAAAATACCACTAAGACAAACGAACGTCATAGTAGAAATGCTTTTTTGATATACATGCGCGATAAGCATACGATGTGCTAAAAAAAGCGGGGTAGTATTCATCAGTGTTACCTTTGCTCTTGTAAAGAATTACTCTTTTCTTTAGGATGTTATTAACATTAAAGGTTACAATTAAAAAAGGGAATATAAAAGTGGTAGTCATTAATATTTATTCAAGAACTATTATAGTGGTAGCAATTTTATTTTTATTACCTGGTTGCGGAAGAGTGATTGATTGGGGGAAAAAAACATTTATTCAATCGCCAGTAATAGAATCTGATATTGTTGCAGCTCAAAAATATATTCGTTCGGTAACAACATATGATCAACTGACAACTCGCGCGCGGTTTGATGTGTTATGGTTGTCAGATGAAGTAAGAAAAAATTATATCAATTTATTCGCAGCAAAATTTGGTAAAACTGATGAGCAGAAAAAAACTTTTTTACGCAGACAAATTGAAGAAAATAATCATTTTATATCGTTTTATGTTTTAAGTTTGCATGATTATCCGCTTGGTGATTCAAATAGTGAATGGACATTGTTTTTAAATATTGATGGTAAAAATTATACACCGATTGAGATAAAAACAGTTGAGCTTTTACCGGAATATATATATATATTTAGTAAAAAATATAATAGATTTAAAACTCCTTATAGTGTTAAATTTGACGCGAAAGATATTAATGATCAACCATTAATTACTGAAAATACGGTAAAAATAACGTTGTATTGTCGATCTATTAGCGCTGAAGTCGCATTTGTGTGGGATATAAATCAGGATAAATAATGAAGATTGCTATTGGCGCTGATCATCGTGGATTTGCTCAAAAAGAATTTATAAAACAACATTTTTCATCTATTAAATGGAAAGATGTTGGTACATACAATACTGATCGAACTGATTATCCACTTTATGCAATAAAAGTTGCTGATTTGGTGACGCATAATGAAACTGATTATGGTATCTTATTATGTGCTTCAGGAGGAGGAATGGCTATTGTTGCCAATAGGTACACTCATATTTATGCTGTTGTTGCATGGAATGTTGAAATTGCACAACAATGCAAAGCTGAAGACAATGCTAATGTTTTAGTATTGCCTTCAGCTTTTATTTCTTGTGACGATGCGGTTGCTATGATTAATATATGGTTGACTACGCCTTTTAAAGGCGGACGATATGCTGAACGAATTGCGATGATAGATTAAGAAGTTTCTCTATCAGGTAATGTAATTTCAAAAATTTTAGCATTATCTGCATTATCAATATCACTGGTATTATCAGCAACATCGGTATTATCAATAGTTTCGCTGGTGTCAGCAGTATTATTAGCATTTGTTGGTTCAGGAGCAACTTCTTCAGTTGCTCCTGTTATTACAGCTGTTTTTTGCTCTTCAGTTTTATCAATAATTGCTTGAACTTCTTTATCAGTAAGAATATGTTTTGTTATTAATTCATCAGCAATGGCTTTTAATGCTGCTTGATGATCTTTAAGTAACTGTTTTACTTCATTTTTACATTGTTGTAGTAGATTAAATGCTTTTTGTTTAAGTTCTTCACCAACAGCTTTTGCAACAAGACTTGGATTGAGGCCTTCAAAGACAAGTTGCTCAATTATTCTATATGCACGTTCATGTTCTCGTGGATGACAGGTAAATCCGCATGAACCAAGAAGAATCTCTTCAGCAATAAATCCAGCAATTCTTGATTTTGCTTCGTTGAGTATCTCTTGTTCATTTTTAACATGAATAGAGTCGTTGGTGAGACGTACTGTTAAATGACCATGTTCAATTTTCTTTTCTTTATCTTTTTCATGTTTATCTTTATAAAGATCTGCCCATTGCGCTTCTTCAGCTAAATCAGTCATGCGCGCATGAATCGTAACTTTATCAAGTTTTGCATTCATTGGAAGAGATAATGTTACAAAAGCTCTACCAGCAAAATGTGATGCAAGAATTCTCATTTCAGCTTCTGGTAAATCTTTACGATCATTCATTATGATATGATGTATTTCTGTATCAATGCTTTCTTCAAGAAGTTGTTGAGTTAATTGCTGACTATACATCCATGCACGCGTCATTGCAGAACGAATAATTGCGCGTAAATCTTCAATAGATTTTTGATCTGTTTTTTCTGCAAGCCGTTCAATATCAAATTGTTGTATATCAAGTGCCATATTAGTGAGTTCACGCGTAATACATTCAATACGATATTTTTTTGCAGGATATTCAAAACGAATTTCTTTACCAAATCGACCATTTGCGCGCAATGCAGGATCAAGCGTTTGTGGTTTATTTGTTGCAGCAATAATGATAACTATTTTTGAAGGATCTTGATTCATGGAGTTTTGTAATCCGGTAAGGAATTCATTAAGTAACTTTGTATCGCCAACACGATTTAAGTTAAGTAAATCGATCTCGTCAATAAAGAGTATCATTGGAGCATGATATTGAGCGAATGCTAATATTTCTTTAATACCTCTTTCATGAATAAGAGAAGCATCAATATTTAAGAAGCTAAACTTATTTGCTTGTCCACGTAGAGCTTGCATACGTTTAATTTCTCCACAAAGACATTCAAAGCTGAATGATTTACCGGTCCGTTTTTCCCCGGTTAGTAACCATCCTTTTTCAGGAGAAGCATGCATATTGGCAAGCAATTCTGGATTTTCAAGATATTGTATGATAGTTTTAAATTCATTTTTAACTTCATCAAGTCCTATCATATCGTCAAAGGTATATACAGGGTCCAGGAATGACATTTTTGACGATTGTTCTAAGAATTGACCACCACGGAGAAAATTCCAAATATCATCTCTTTTTTGAGTAAATGTTTGGGAGATATATGGCAATTGTGTTTCATAAAATGATTTTATGAAATAGCCTCCAGTGAACATCATCAGTTGATTGATGCTCATGAATTTTAATGTTTGATATTCTAACAGAGGAATTATGCCTGCTAATCCTCTGTCCTTGCCACTTGTTTCATTAAATCCGTCTGGTATCGGATTACCTGAGTGAGGAGAATCGTGCCATGGTTTTCCAATAAAGCCTTGTAAGTTGTCTGAAATTTTACCTAATCTAGTTGTTGCTGGCGCATCTGGATTATTAGGATCTTTTAACATCGATCCAGATTTCCATAGAGTATAACATGCAACAAAAGCAGCTGATCCTCCATAAAAAGCGATTGTTGGAACATGCCATCTTGTTGCGGGCGTTACGATCCAGTTATCCGCTTTACGAGCTAATTTGTTATACCATGTGAGACCTACATTATCAATTGCATCTTTCAGCGTTTTGATATTGCTATCAATTTTTTGTAAGTTTTTTCTTACTCCGTAGCGTGTCGGCTTTTTTGGGAGGCTTCTTTTTGTCAAAGTTGCTACATCAAATGGTCGTAATCCTTTAAATTTATTTTTAATTCCTTTTTTAAGATAGAGAATTAATTCATCGCAAATATTAGTTAATGCAGCAGTAAGTTGCTCATTAAGATCTGGATTTTTCATGCCAATGATAGATATTTGATCTTTTGAAATACTCCCAATAAGGGTACGAATATCTCTGAGAATATTAATCGTTCCTTTGGGATCGCTTAAATTTCTAATAAATCCTTTGGTGATGAGTAAAGCAAGTTGCATAATTGACGTATCAATCTGTTGTAGTTGATTAAATGCGTGAGTTACGGCAATTTCGCTGGGATCTTGTTGTTCTGAGTGGTTAATATTATTATCATATGAGAAGATATCTTTTTGTATTGTTCCTCCAAAGGCAGCAATGCAGAGTATCAAAGGTTGAATTTTTTTTATGATTTTCATTAAGAAATCTCCTTGTGGGGATAATAAATTCTTTTTAAAGCAATTACTAATATTGTAAATTTAACATTTTTTTTTAATTTTGTAAAATTTTTTTGGCTAAAAAGAGGCAAAAACCCTCATTTTTGGTTAAAAAAATATAAAAATAGAAAAAAAATAACTATTTGGCAGAATATTCTATTGCAATAAGTAAATTTTAAATGATATTATTGTAATAGAAAAAACGATTAAAAAAAATGATAATTATTCTTGTGGGAGACGATAATGCTGGGGTTTAATGCTATTTTAAAATTGTCAAATGGCCATAGGAGAATCGTTTTCTACTTATTTTCTTGCATATTATCTGTTTTTGCTTTAATTTTTTACAGTTTACCGTTATTTTCTTTTGCTCATACTATGGTTGATAATAATGCTTCTTGGTATATTGTGCCAGAAAGAACAAAAGAAGCAAATGGTAGGATTGTAGAGCATGTTGTTTTATACCCGCAAGAGTATCATGATTCATTTAAAAAAATATCTCGGCATGGGGTTTTGGCTCGCTCTGACAATGCTCAGGCAACAATTTTGATTTGTCATGGTTTTATGTGTGATAAGCATGATATGGGGATGCTCAGAAAAGTTTTTAAAAAAAGTCAGTTTAATGTAATGACATTTGATTTTCGTGGACATGGTGAAGGAAAGCAAGGTCAATATTGTACGTTTGGACGTGATGAAGCGCTCGATGTGATTACTGCAGCACAATTTTTACGTAATCATCCGGAATTACAGGGTAAACCATTATTTTGCTACGGTTTTTCAATGGGGGCCGTTTCGGCAATAGAAGCACAAGCATTAAAAGCACAGTTATTTGATGCAATGATATTAGATTGTCCTTTTGACTCGAGTGAAAAGGTTATTAAAAAAGGGCTTTCAGGGTTAACATGCTCATTATTTGGCTATGAATTTTCTATGCCTGGTAGAGATTTACTACAAAAATATGCGTTTCATCCTTACGTGCAATCATTGGTAAAGGCGGTGTTAAAAACTGTTGCACAGATGGATACAACAGGAGTTAATACTAATTTTTGTCCGTTATATCCGGCGGAATCAGTTAAAAAAATTACTGTTCCTTTATTTTTTATTCATTGTAAAAATGATCAAAAAGTGAGTGTTGAACAGGTGAAGCATGTGTATGAGGGAGCGACTGGCCAAAAGCGTTTATGGCTCACTAATGGTCGTCGGCATTATGATTCCTATTTTTATAATCCTGAAAAGTACACCGAACAGGTAAGAAAATTTTATAATCAAGTATTAAGTGGTGATATTTATAATGAGCCGTGGGAAGAGATAGTCGAAGATGATGAGGATGATGATCATTTATTTGGTTAAGAATGGAGATGGTTATACCAAGGAGGGTTAATGTAATGGATAGCATAAAAAAAGCATTAATAATCAGTATTGTAGTAGGTTTTGGGATAAGCGAAATAGTATTAGCAAAAGTTCGTTCAATTGGATCGCAACGTGAGTTTGAACATCATGTAGCAAATCAAGGGATTTGCGTAGTATTATTTTATGACGGCGGAGATAAAAAAGATTCAGATATGCGAGAAAAAAATAAACAGTTGCAACGTATGCTTGAGGATGTAAGCGCTCAGCAATTATATGATAATGCTGATGTTGTATTTATAAAAATTAATAGCGCACGTAAAGAATTTAAAATTATATTGGATCAGTATGGCATTACCAAGGTGCCATGTTTTATGCTTTTTTGCGATGGCAAGCATATAAAAAATGAACAAAATGAATCATGTTTATTACATGGTTTTATTACGCGCGAACAGTTAGAATCAATGCTTGATAGTTATTGTGGTCAAGAAATTAAAAGATTAAATGATGCAAAACTTGCTCGACAAAAAAAAGTTATCGATGAAGAAAAATCAAGTTGGTTGCCTTATTTTTATCCACGAGATATTTTTGTTCGTGATTATGATCCCGCGCAACGATTGATGGAATAAATGAATATTTTTTGTATACTGATGAGTAATATTAATTATACTTCATGGAGAAAAAAACATATGGTTACTATTACTCTTTCAACTCATAATCTATTTTCACAAAAAGTTGATTCTTATGCATGGATTGTTGAAAAGAATTTTGACATAGCGCAGTTGCATGATGCTCTCAAAAATATAAATCCTGATTTTAGTGCTATTGTAAAACAACGTGGTTTTATTGGTAGTCTTGAGCAAGTAATTTCTTTTCCCTACGCGCATGATGGGGGCATAGCATTTATTATTGTCGCAGGAATGGGAGATGCTGATAGTTCTAAAGGAATAAGTTCTATTGAGTGTTATCGTCGTGCGCTTGGATGTGTTATAAAAGAAGCGCGTGCATGTAAAGCAACTTCATTAGCAATTGCGTTGGATGCAGTAAAGGCATGTAATGTAACTGCGCGGTATCTTGCAGAACAAGCCGTAATTGCTCTTAAAAAAGCTCAGTATCATTTTAATGATTATATTACTGAAAAATCTCGTAAAGATGGTGAAATTAGTTCAATTATATTGATTTGTGATGAAGAAGATTCAAAGCAGGTCCAGGCTGGAATTGATACTGGCGTAATTATTGGTGACGCGACTAATCAAGCTCGTCATTGGATTGATATGCCGCCGTCATATTTTACACCGCAACATCTAGTTGAAAAAGCACAAGAGATTGCGAGACGTAATAATTTAAAAATTACTTCATTTAATGAACAAGAAATAATAAAAATGGGCATGGGTGGATTAGCCGCTGTTTCACGTGGATCAGATATTGATTGTGCATTAATAATTCTTGAACATAAAGCATCTTCAGCAGATGCGCCGACGTTATGTTTTGTTGGAAAAGGTATTACTTTTGATTCTGGTGGATTAAGTTTAAAGCCAGCTGATTCTATGGAAACTATGAAAGAAGATATGTCAGGGGCTGCAGCAGTGATTTCTGCTATTGATGCACTTGCACAATTGAAAGTTGATATTAATATTATTGCCATTGCCCCAACTTCAGAAAATTTACCAAGTGGACATGCAACAAAACCGGGTGATATTGTGACGTTTTATAACGGTAAAACAGCAGAAATTAAAAATACTGATGCTGAAGGACGTTTGATTTTAGCTGATGCGCTTTCATATGCAGTGAAACATTATAAGCCTGATGCAATAGTTGATTTGGCTACGTTAACCGGTGCATGCGCGCGTGCGTTAGGTCCCATTTATAGCGGTTTATTTAGTGAACACCAGGAGTTGATTGAAAGATTGTACAAAGCGGGAGAACTTTCTGGTGATAGGTTGTGGCAATTGCCTATGGGTGATGACTATAAAAAGGCAATTAGTTCCACTGTTGCAGATATTTGCAATATTGGCAGCAAACAAATAATGGCAGGGGCTTCAACGGCAGCGCATTTTTTACAACATTTTGTTGGCGAATCTGTATGGGCGCATATTGATATTGCTGGCACTGCATTTGATGTGCCAAATATTTCTTACTTCCGTCCTGGCGGAACGGGTGTTGGTGTCGGGTTACTTGTTGCATTAGCGGTGAATTGGAAAAAATAAAATAAAAAATCTCTGTAATTACAAAAAAACACTGTAATTACAGAGATTTTCTTTATTTTTGAGATGATTTTTTAGGAACTTTTTCACCTTTTGCACGTGCCTCTGATAATGCGATTGCTACTGCTTGTTCGCGTGATTGAACAGGAGCGCCTCCTTTTCCAGATTTTGCTGTCCCTTTTTTATATTTACGCATCTCTTTTTTTACTTCCTTTTGTGCTGATGGACTATATTTTCTCGTGGAACGTTTTTTAATCGTCATGGCCTAAATCCCTTTTTTTTATAAATTTTAAATTACTAATATAAGCATATATTTTTATTTTAACAAATAGCAATAATTTATAAAATTCTTAAAAACTGGTCGCATAATGAATAAAGTTTTGTTAAAAAAAATAATAAAACTAAAAAAAACCTCATCATACCAATACAAAAATATAATAATTCTTATTCTTCTATGCTTTCGGTAAATTGTTGAGTAAACAAATCCTCTTCTATTTCTAATTCTTTTGCATGTATACGCTTCCATTCACCCAAAGATAAAGGAAAATGTGGCAAAGCAAGCTTAAGCAAAATCTGTGCGTACATTCTGATTTCATATTGTGCTCCGGCATGTAATCGTAATTTAAGAAAATGCATCAAAGAATGTAAATTACACGTAAAAATAAATTCCGTGTAGGTACATAATGGTAATAAACTTCGTGCAAGTTCTCGACCTATACCGTTATCAAGTAAATATTCATAAGTTTGCATGTTACACGCGATAGCATCTTTGAATTTTTGGGTAAATTCAGCGTTATCAAATGATCCAATAGAAGCTTGTTTATTTTGCGTATCTTGTGACCGCCATTTTGGTGGTATATAAAATTCAAGAGCTGCTTTGACATAACGGTAACTGATTTCATTATATGAATTCATGCGATGACGCATCCATTGACGTTGAACAAAAATAGGAGCTTTAACGCGAAACGATAGTTGATTATGTTCAAAAGGACTTGTATGATTATGCTCCATCAAAAAACTAATAAGTTTTTTATCTCGCTCACTTACTTTTTGTGATACCTTTCCATAGGAAACTCGTGCGGCATTAACTATATCAAGATCTGATCCTGAAATACGTATTAATTCAATAGAACTAATTTTATCACCAAGAGGATCATAGTGTGGAAAATCGATAGAACTAGAAATATTTGGTATGTTATTAACAGTATTATTTATCTCCATAAAAGCACCTTATCGTAAAAATATTTTATTTTCATGAACCATGTTAATAATAACACCAACCATAAAAAGAGAACAGACCAATGACGTGTTGCCATAACTAATAAAAGGTAAACCTATTCCTTTTGTTGGAGCTAATCCTGTAGTAACAGCCATATTTATAATAGCTTGTAAATGTATCATAATAGTAAAACCAAGTATTACCAACGTACTAAAGGCATCTGATAGTTGATATGCAATGCGAATACCAAAATAGAGTAATAATATAAAAAGCATAATTAAAAAAATACATCCAATAAAACCAGTTTCTTCAGCGATTATTGAAAATATAAAATCGGTATGTTGCATAGGCAGATAAAAAAATTTTTGTCGTGAATGGGCAATGCCCGTTCCAAACCAATTTCCAGATCCTATTGCAATGAGTGATTGAATAATTTGAAACCCTGCACCTTTTGGATCTTGCCATGGATCTAAAAATGTAAGTATACGTTGTAAACGATAAGGACGAAATAAAATTAAATACGCAGCACTTATTATTAAGCCGACACAAGTTATTATGATATGTTTTATCTGTGCATGAGCGCAAAAAAATAAAACAATAATGGTAAATAACAAGGTGATTGTCATACCAAAATCTGGTTGTTTAAGGAGTATATAACACATTAAGCCGATAAGGCAGCAAAAATAAAAAAAATATTGAGAAGAAGCTGAATTTTTTGTTGTTTTTTTTTCGAGAAACCAAGCGCTATAAAGAAGAACACTTATTTTTAATAATTCACTTGGTTGAAACGAAAATCCTACAATAGAAATCCATCTACTTGATCCGTGAATCGTACGAGAAAACGAAGGAAAAAGAGCTATAATAATAATGCCCAGCGTACCTAAAAAAAATAAAGGGGCAATCTGTTTGAGAAATGAAAGCGGCAGAATCCTGCCAATGAAAAGAGCTATAATGCCAACACCAAGACCAATAAATTGACGTTTTATAAAAAAAAATGATGTACCAAATGTTTCAAGTGCGTACACAGAACTTGCAGAATAAACAAATAAACAACTGATTAAAATTAATGTTGCTATAATAGTGAGAAATACGTTGAGATCCGCGCGTAAAAGAGATTTTTTTGAATTCATACCATAACTTTTTTGAAATTTTTTTTTATTAATGTGAGTATACTAATGGTTATGGTAATGATACAAGGTGATTCATATTAAAGAGTGTTTTTGTATAAATTGAGTAACTAATAATTTAAAATGGTTTCCTCTTTCTTCATAATTTGTATACAAATCATAACTGCTTCCCGCAGGAGATAATAATACACAATCGCCAGGTTTTATCAAAGAAAAACAGTGATTAACCGCATCATCAAGTATTTTATGATATGAAGCAGAAATGCCATTATTAATACTCATCATATATAATTCAGAAGCTTCATGCCCAAAGCAATAAATATGTTGTACTTTCTTTTTTAATTGCATAATAAATAATGCGCGATCGACACCTTTACTTAATCCCCCAATAAAAATATGAAGAAGTTGATTTTTAAGTTTTTCGACAGCAGCAAGCGTAGAAGCTGTTGTTGTTGCTTTTGAGTCATTATAAAATTCAATGGTATTGTAGTCATTTATTTTTTCAAGACGATGTTCAGGTAATTGTGTATAACATGCTACTGTTGTAAGAATTTCAGGATTTATTTTTAATATATCACACGCGGCAACAAGAAGAATTATATTCTCAATAAAAGAAAAATTGAGCAAAGTTGATGGTATATCCATAATAAGAGTGTGTATATCGTGGGCATAACGCATTACATTATTTTCTTTGTTGAGATAATAAACCTGTTCATTAGGTGTTAAATATTTTAATTCATTTTTTTTGGGGCATTGTGAAGCAAAATAAGAACGTTTGTGATGATTAGTGGCTGAAGTAACTTTATCACGTAACGTAAAAGAAATTAAAGAAAATTGATTGTTTGTTTGAGAGCGTAATATATTATTTTTTGCTAAAAAATAATTTTGTTCATCAATGTGATAATCTAAATGATTAGGATGAAAATTAGTCCAAATTGCAAGGTTTGGTGCAAAATTTTTGCAATAATTAAGCTGAAAACTTGAAACTTCAAGCAGAGCATAATCAACTATCTCTTGCTGATGAATTAAATCAAATGTTGGTATTCCAATGTTTCCGCCAATAGCAACAGGAATAGATGCTATTTTAAATATTTGACCAAGAATGTGCGTTATAGATGTTTTTCCAACGCTGCCAGTTACAGCAATAATTGGTTTATTAAATACAGAAGAAAAAAAATCTAATTCATGCAACCATTTATTTTTATATGTCGCGTAACAGGTAGGACTTACGTTAACCCCAGAAGAAAGTAAAACAAATTCATAACAATTAAAAAACAGATCAGATTCTTTTTCAGTATACCAACTAATATTTTTTTCTGTTAAATAAGCCAATTCTTGAGTCGTCGGCATGCGTTTATCCATTACCCCCACTATATACCCCTGGATATGCAAATAATTTACCGCAGCTTTACCGGTAATACCAAACCCCCATATTCCAATGCGACAATTTTTATTAAATATCACTTAATTCTACTTTTTTCTTTATAGTTTGTTGCATGAATTATTATTGAACATTGAATAAAGAATCTAAAGAATCGAGAGAATTATTTGAAGAAGATGGTAAATTTGGAATAAGATTTGAAGGTTGTAAAGGTGGTATAAGGTTTTGGGCATACATTAAAGGAAAATTTATCTGTTGTGTCGTATAAGGTATAATTCCCTGATTATTCATAAGAAAAAAAGTTATTTTTTGCGGTGTAATATAATAAGATTTTTGTAGATAATTTTGTGAATGAAATCCTTGTATATGTATATCTAAATTATGTTGTGTTCTAAAATATTTATTTCTGCATTGAGAGCATGGATAAGTTTTTTCGTGAAATGTTTTTATATGTTGACCTAAGCCATTTGATGAGCTAAACACTTTTTCACATCCCGCACATATATATGACCCATTTGTATGAGATTTTACATTGTGAATATTTAAATTATTTTGATCTTTATGAACTAATTGATTTAACGGATGAAGCCTTTCTATATGTCGCTGTAAATTATATTTTTTACTAAACTTTTCCTTGCATTGTTCGCATGGAAAAGTTTTTTTTTCATACATATTCAAATGTGTTTTTAAATGTCGATTTAAATTGCCTAAATTGGCAAAAGATTTTTGACATAAATTACATCGATGATCATTTGTTTGTATAATTGGAGTAGTTAAAAAATTATCTCGTATCATTGAATAAATATAAGAACAATTTAATAAAAAAAGAGTTACTAAAATTATATTGATTTTTTTCATATTAATTAATTGATAAAATAGTGTTATGTTACTTATTATGCATTATTAGTAGTATACATTAAAATAAAATAATTTTAATATATACATCATATTTAAGAAACATTTTTTTATGTATTCCATTGCAAGAAAGGACGGTGAAAGCCCATTATATAAAACGATATTAAAAAAAAATAAAAACAAAAAGGAAAGATATGATACATATTTCTAAAAAATTACTGGTTGCTCTGTGTTTAATTTCACCACTTTTAATTATCGCAAAAAAAACTAAAAAATTAGAATTAATAGTTTCTCCGTCCGATCCTTCATACTTTTTTGCTCTTAATGCTGGTAGTGGCATAGAAACAAATCCGGGCGTACTTCGTCCACAAGGTGCATATTACCTAACTAATGCTTTTATTTTTCCTGGTGGTACAGTAGATAAAAATCAGGCAAGTTATTTAGTTGATAAACACGGAAATCCTTTGGATTTTGAAAATGATAGTCTTGGAATGGCATTTTTTATAGAAACAATGCTTCAAGCAGTCGACTTTAGTAACTTACCAGAAGAAGGAACAGTTATTGAAGCCTCACAAATGCAATTGCAATTCAAACAAAGATGTGATGGTGGATCTAATGCTATATTTGCTACTGGTATGGTTAAATTGGGAGATTTTAGTATTGGACAAGGAAAATCAGCATTTAATTTCTTTATGAGCATAAACAGTGGACTTGGATGTAATGAAAATGATAATCCTACAACTTTTACTGCAAAAATATACATTAGTCAAAATGGTGAATCTTCATTAATAAAAATTAAATTTGATAAAGAAATTAAGTATAGAGACTAAATTAATATTTTATTAAGTATAAACTTATTAGGCTACGTTCTTAAAGTTATTAAAAAAGGCTATGAGAACGTAGTTTTTTTTGTTATTCTTTTTGTAAAAATTAAAAAGAAATTACATGAAAAATACATATATAAATTTTAACATGAATGAATTGATACATCCTTTTTTAGCGGCCCAAGATATTTCACTTAATTCTCGCACAACATATTTTAATGCACTCAATCAATTTTTGTATTGGTGCAAAGAAAAAAATATCAGCTATCCACAATATGAAAATATTTTAACCTATAAATTTTGGCTTGATACAAAACAATTAAGTTCTTATACAAAAGCAATATATATTGTGGTCATTAAACGTTTTTTTTCATGGGCCGATGAAGAAAAATTATATGAAAATATTTCACGCAAAGTTAAAGGAATTAAACGATATACAAAAAGTCATCAAAAAGAATCGCTTTCTATTGAAGCACTCAAAAAATTATTTACTTCAATTAACTGTGGTGATGTATGTGGAAAGCGCGATTTTGCACTTATTAATATCCTTGTTCGCACTGGTCTTCGTCTTAAAGAAATTGCATCAGCATTACTTGAAGATATGTATGAACAACGGGGAGAAATGTTATTATGGATTCACGGTAAAGGACGATCAAGTAAAGATGAATTTGTATTATTAACTCCACAAGCATTAACACCATTACATGAATATTTGCAAACTCGTACCATTAAAAATGAAAAGGAACCTATTTTTGTTTCACTCAGCGATCGTAACTATGGCAAGCGATTAACCATCTTTTCACTATCTCGTATTATCAAGGGTCGTTTACGTGCGGCAGGGTTTGATAGTAAGCGCATAACAGCCCATAGTCTCCGTCATACTTTTGGTGTTCTTTCTATGCAGGCGGGTGCTTCATTATATGAGGTACAGCTTGCCATGCGTCATACTGCCCCAACAACTACTCAACTTTATTTAGGTGACATTGAACGTATTAAGCGCCTTGAAGCTTCTCCTGAACGTAAAATGAGTAGTCTTTTAGATATATAAAAAGTTGTTTTTTTAATTTTTTCTTGAATTTTTTCTTGAAATTAATTTATACTAGTAAACAAAAAGGAATGTCAATGAAAAAATTATTAGTACAATTATTTGTTGTAATTATCATGATAAACAATTTATCAAGTATATATCCGATGGCATCGGCTAATAAAGCGCAACAAGAACGTCTTAATCGTTTAATTACAGAAAAACAAAATTTCTTTTTAACAACAACAACAATAAATGACATTCAACAAATGGCACGAAAATTAGATAAACCAATTAACTCCAATCTTCTTAACAATAATTTAACAATATTAATGTTGAATAAACAAAGTACGTTATTAATGATAAGATCTCGATATGATTCTTTATTAGAAAAAAAGTTGAATATCGATGAACAAAATAAGATTAAAAAAGCCTACAGTTCTCTAATAAAAGAGTTATCTATTATGCCTTTTTATACATCAAGTCTCAATAAATTAGTAAATATGAGTAAAGAAAAATTTGCCGCTGTATGGCAAAGCAGTGAATTAGATATATTTACACAAAGGGAATTAAACAAGTTAAAAAAAAACTTAAATGATTTATTTAGTAATCCTGAAGATGGGCTTAAACATTTTTTTAATCTTGGCAAAGAAGCAGATCATCATGTAATAGCAAAAGAATATAATGAATATATAGAACGTAATAATTTGGATCAACTAAAAAATCAAGTAATAATGAAAAAAATTTCTTATCAAGACTATAGAATAAAAATATTAAAAATTAATGCAATAAAAAAAGCGTATGAAGAATATAGTAAATAAAAACCAATAGATTTCTGCAAGCATTGCCCTTTTCAATAGAGCATCATATACTAAAAGATAAAATTGATAATTGAATTTGTAATTTGTTAAAAGGTCAAAAATGCTTATCAAGCGCGAAATAAACGATCAAATGCTTGATGCAGCAACGGAATATCCCGTTATTGCTCTTTTAGGGTCTCGTTATTCAGGAAAAACAACATTAGTTCAAATGGCTTTTCCAAATCATAAATATATTTCTTTAGAAGATTTTGACCTTAGAGCGCTTGCGCTTGCCGATCCACGACGCTTTTTGACAGAATATCCTACCGATTCTGGTATTATTTTAGATGAGATTCAAAATGCTCCTTTATTACTTTCTTACATGCAAACTATTGTTGATAGAGAAAAGAAAAAAGGTTTTTTTATTGTGACAGGATCACAAAATATTTTGGTGCACGAAGCGATTAGTCAAACATTGGCAGGAAGAATTGCCATTTTAACCTTACTTCCTTTATCAATTGATGAACTTGATAAAGCTGGTTTATTATCAGATAAAATTGAATCCGTTGTATGGAAAGGTTCATATCCACAAGTGTATGGTGAAACTTTGTTGCCGTCACGCCTTTATGCAAATTATATTCTTACGTATATTGAACGAGATGTTCGTCAAATGAGACAAATTACCGATTTAGAAACATTTCAACGATTTATTCGTTTATGTGCAGGAAGAATTGGTCAAGTGGTTAATTTTGAATCTTTAGGCAATGATTGTGGCGTTAATCATAGCACTGTCAAAGCATGGCTATCTATTTTAGAAGCAAGTTATATTATTTTTTTATTATATCCTTATTATAAAAATTTTGGAAAACGTCTTATCAAGTCACCAAAAATTTACTTTGTTGATACCGGCCTTGCCTGTTCATTATTAAATATTAAATCAGAACAAGAACTTGATAATCATTATTTACGTGGTGGTTTAATAGAATCATTTATTATCTCTGACTTGCGTAAACAACGATATAATCTTGATCAACAGCCAAATATGTATTTTTGGCGTGATCACAGTGGCAATGAAATTGATTGTATTCTTGATCAAATAGATCCAATTCCTGTTGAAATAAAAGCAGGTAAAACTGTCGCAACTGATTTTTTTAAAGCATTTAATGGATGGAATGAATTAACACAACTATCAAAACAAAATCAGTATGTTATTTATGGCGGCACTGATAATCAAAACTGGCCCCAGGCAACAGTTTTAGGATGGAAGTCGGCAGCTAATCTGATTAGAAAAATAGAAAATAAGTAAAAAATTTATAATAAAATTATTTCTAATAAAATATTTTTATTGAATTAATCCTTGGCTTTCTTATATACTTGAAACATGATGATATGTTTTCAAACATATAAAAAGGCTAAGGATTTTTTATGAAAAGCATAAAGTTTTATATTTTAGGTTTCGTAATTTACTTTATAAATACATCACAACTTTATGCAATGTTGAGCAAGTTTAATCCTGCAACACTAAAAAGAGTTACCGCTGTTAAGCGTGTAGCTCAAAAACGTGGAATTTATAACCCAAGTAAATTAAAAGGCCTTTATACACCATTAACAAATGAAGCAAAAAAAGTTTCGCCAATGCATGGGGCTATAGAATTCGAAACAGGAATTATACAAAAAAAATATGAAGTAGAATCACAAGCATTTGGACCACAACTTGTACAAGAACTTTTTTTTAAGCAAGGTCCACAATTTAAGCCAACTTCAAGCAAAGCAAAAGCAGCTTATGCATTATCGCCAGAAATATTAGGACTTGTTATTGGTGCATTAGAAACGGGCAGATTGCAAGAAGAAAAAGTCCGTAATTATATTATTGATCAGTGGCAAAACGAATATAGAAAAATTACGGATGAAAAAAAACTTTTTTCTCGAGGAAAAATAGAAAAGTTGTTAACGCTTATTGAAAATGAATATAAAAATGATAAAGATAGCTGTTGTAGAATTTTACTTGGTTTTTTATATGCCAAAGCTTTGCCTGATAATGACCATGATATGATACATTATTTGGCAGGATTAAATGAATTTATGAATGTATTTACTGATCAAAGTAGTTTAGCTGCCAAATCAGTAATAACTTATACTGCACAAAAAAAAGGCATACCGCAGCCAGAGCCAACTTTACAACCAGAACCAACTTTTTTTGAGAAATTACAATCAGGCGCGAAAGCAATAAAGAATTATGTATTAGGTTCACCAGATGCGTCAGGTTCTTCAAGCAATGTTTATACACAAAAGGATTATGATATTTTAAAAGAAGCATTGCAAATAACAGGTCGACCAAAAGCAGTAAAAAAAGCCATAACAAATGATTTTGAATTAACAGTAAGCGCCATGTTGGATGAAAGAAAAAATACATCATCATATCCACCTAAAGTTGTTCAATCATCATATGGTTATGAAGGTAAAACACCCGCTCCTAATTGTGTAGAAGCTGCAATACAAGATTTACTCAATATTATATTATATAATCAACAATCGAAATCATTTGATTTGTCATTATTGCCTTCAACGTTATCCTTAAATGAAAAATTTAAACAGTTTTATACTGCATATAATTCAAGTGACATTAATACCGCAAGCTGTGGGCAAGCTTTTATGGATTTAGTTTCAGGAATTGATGGAATAAAGTATAAAAGAGGAGATTATGAATTTGCTGCTGGTGAGAGTGAAAACAACTTATTAACATTGATGAACTATTTTTTTGGTATTAGTGCTCAAAATTTAATTGAACTTGGTGAAAAATTATCAGATGAACAAAGAACAATTACTTTTTTAGGGCCAATACAAGGCAAAGAATCAATGGAGATCACTATAACGGTAAAAGATAATCAAACAAACAAATCTCAACAAGCAATTTTTTGCTTTCGTTCAGGACATGGATGGCTTGAAGTTCCACAAAGAGACCTGCAAGGAATAAAAAAATCATTGTTTACCCCAGCAGAATTAGTACAGAATTATAGAATAAATCCAGAAGTGCAACCCTTGTTAAGGATTGAGCCAATAGGCTTTGCGTCTTTAACAGAAAATGTAATGTTGTCGCCCGAAGAGCTTCCAAAAGCTTTTTATTATACGCTTCCTGTAGAAACAGATTATGAGAAAAATAGGGCAATTTACTCTATTGCCGGTCGTGCTAAAAATATTGACAGAGAAGCTTTTGATTATGCTTTTCATTTATATCAACAATTGCCATCGTATGAGCAAACAGATCTTTTGTTAGAAATGTTTAAAATAGCAAAAAAAGCAAAAGTAAAATGGGAGTCTCATGTAAAATTTAAAAAAATTGTTGCTGATAATTATCGTCATGCATTAAAATTAGTGCGATCAAAGGGGTCTTCTCAAGAATATATTGATTTTATAAAAGAATTATACGAAGGATTGCCTGATGAATTATCAAAATATAAATTTATTATGGATGCATTAGACATAATTATAAATACAAAAATATTAGACACTGATTTTGTAAAAAAGTTATATGAGCAAATTGTCAATAATGAATATAAGAAAAAATTTTTAGCTGATTTCTTATTGACATTTGCCAAATATCCTGGATGGGCTAAGAAAGTAGATTGTGTTGCTATAGCAGAACAATGTATTAGGGATGGAGCTGATATTATTGGAAGTGCTATTCATACCGATCCTGGATACTCTACTGTACCTTTAGCTTCAGCGTTGCGAATGGATAGCCTATCTCTTGTTGAATTATTAATAAGTCATGGAATTCCAATAAATGAACCTTTAAAATATAAAGATAGTCTTAGCGAATATTATCATACATATTATAGAAATATAACGCCATTGGGAATTGCTGTATCAAAAGGAAATGATAAAATTGTAGAGTTTTTGTTAAAAAATGGAGCCTATCCTAATAGTGAATGTAATAGTGGTGTAATAACTGTTACTTATCCAATTTTTATGGCTGTTAACAGATTGGACAAAAATATATTTAATTTATTATTGCAATATGGTGCAGATGTTAATATTCATAATAGTAATCTAGATACTCCACTTGATTCTTTCAATAAAGAGACAGAGGCATATAAACAAGGTATAATGGGAGCTATAGAGAAAGAATTGAGAAATATTCTTTTAAATGCAGGCGCAAAAACATCAGCACAGCTTTTAGAAGAACAAATTAAAACTTCAAATGCGGTAAATAATCAAGAATTATTAAGCCGCGAATGAAAATTTTATCCCAATAAAAAACAGGTCTTAAAACCATGCCAACTTAAATAGTAGGCGTGGTTTTTTTTATGCAATAATTAAGAAAAATTTTAAAAAATTATTTTTAATTCTAAAAAAAACTATCAGAAATATTTATTTATTGTTTTATATGTTTGCGATCAAAAATTGGCTTAGCTGATTAAATTATTTTTTCTTTACTTTATATTAAGAACAACCAAAAACGTTCGTCATTTTTGAGTTAAAAATAGTATGCTTTTTTAAGTTTTTATATAAAAAAAATATACTATTTAAAGTGTATATTAAAAAATTATAGTTTGTTGACATAGAAAGTTTATTTTTTTAATTAGCATAATTGTTGGCTTTTTCTTATTGTATGTTTTTAAATAATTAAATATAATAATAGCTAATGAGCGCGTTTAATTATTTAATTCAATAAGGATATTATGAATCTTACTTCTAATAAATTAAAAATATCAACAATGATATTTTTGTGCAGCCAAGCTGCTTTTGGAGCGGAGCTTTCTTTTTCCCTTCCTCAAGATTGCACAGACATAATATTTTCTTATTGTTCATTGTCTGATGTTTTAAATACGCGATTAATTTCTCAACGTTTTATTTTGAAAAATGATGATCAATATTTTAATATTTATAGTCAATACAATGATGAAAAAAAACAAATATCACCTACCTGTGCATTTTTAGATTGTGTTTATAAAAAAAAATATAAAGAAGTTGAATGGTTTTTAAAAAATAAAATTCATAATCCATTATTTAATATATATTATGAGCATGGGCGTATTTCTTTTGATAATATTAAATATTTTGCAATTAATTCACTTGATTTAATTGCAAAAAATGATTTAAAAATGCAAAAATTATTTACAACTTACAAGTATAATCAAGAAAAATTTTTTATTAGTCTTAGGGAAATTCAAGAGCAATGTTGTAAGGATTTGGGATTAGGGGATTTAGTATTAAATGAACATCTTAAAGAATGGCAACAAGCTAGCGATATTAAAACTATTAATGAAGAAACAATTGATTTAACATCTAACAATCTCAAAGAAAAGCTAAGCGCAAAAGAATATTGGCATAAAAAATTAGTTAATACCGATTGTTATCATGAATTAATATTAGCAGCATGTATTGGCGATATAGACTGTTTTGATAGGTTAATGCAAAATTGTAACGAAAAAACAGAAAATCGTAATATATATTGGTCTATATTTTTAAGCATATTTGCTGCTGTTAAAAATAAAGATTTAAATTTTATTGAATTTATATTACAGAAACCACTTTGCTTTTTACAGAAACCATTTTACTTTGAAAGAATAAAAAGTGACGCGAAAGGATTATTATCAGCTTATTTATTAAATACTTTTGCTGAGTGGGCTCAGGAGCTAGAAATTTTCAATCACAAGCATTTTAGCAATGAACGTATTGCATGGATTAAAAAACTCATTGAAATAGGCATGTTTACTCAAATGCCCACAATGATTGATAAGAATCAATGCAAGAATAGACAAATTAATGAAATTTACAAGGCAATTAAACTTCAACAAATAAACAAACAAGACATTAAAAAAAATAAAATGTGCTCAATTCAATAAATGTATCATTTTAAATAAAACATAGATTTCTGTATAATATTCATATTATGATTGATGATGTACGTATAAATTATTTATAATATTTCCTTATAAAGATGAGGTTTTATGTTGTATGCTGTTGTAACATTTTTATTACTTGCCATTATTGCAGGAGCGTTAGGGTTTACGGGAGTAGAAATAATATCTATTGAAATTGCACGAGTGTTGTTTTTTATTTTTCTCATCCTTTTTGTTTTATCATTAGTAGCAACTATATTTCGCGGTAAACGTCCACCATTGGAATAAATATTTTCATAATATATTTTTTTATAAAATTATAAGCCTTGCAACAAAATGTAAGGCTTATAATTTTATAAAAGTTTGCATTGCTGTTTCTTCTTGTGTGTTTTGAATAAATAAAATATAATAGCACAGAACGCAATATATTTTATTTTAAACACAACAAGGATTGTTTGTGATAAATATTTTTATGAAATCAACAGCCCTAATGATTATGCTTTTTTGCAATCAAATAGTTTTTGGAATGATTGTAAATAATTCTCAATTTAGTAAAGTTGAAAAAATTAAAAAAAATATAATCCAAATAAAAAAAAATAGAGAGCAGCAATATAGAGAAGAGCAATGCAAAAACAAAAAAAAAGACGAAGAAAAAACAAAATTACAGGAACCAGTTGTTTTAAATAATTCATGTTTGGGCAAAGAAGTGATAACTAAAATATTTTTAACTAAAGAAATTATTAATATTATTTTATTTCAATGTTCTTTTTCAGATAGGTTAAATCTACGAGAAACATGTAAATATTTTGGATTGTATTTTCAGGATATATTTAATGATACTTTTCAGCAAATTTTTTCTGCTTATCAAAAAATTTCATTTTCATGTGTTTTCTTACATTGTGTAGATAAAAAAAAATATAAAGAAGTTGAATGGTTTCTAAAAAACAAGGAAATGCATAAACCATTGTTTTATATACATTATATATACAATAATTATTTTTATAATAAACAGTATGCCAATAATTATTCTTCTAGTGATAAGCTTGAATATTTTGCAATTTGCCCACTTGATTTAATTGAAAAAAATGATTTAAAAATGCAAGAATTATTTAGAGCTTATAATTATAATAAAGAAAAATTTTTCAATAGCCTTAAAGAAGATCAAGAACAATATGGTAAACCTGAAATATTAAATACATATCTTCAAGAATTGCAACAAGCTAGTGCTGTTAAAACTATTGATGAAGAAACAATTAATTTAAAATCTAACAATCTCAAAGAAAAGCTAAGCGCAAAAGAATATTTAGAATTAGAATTGCATAAAAATTTAATTAATATCGATTGTTATCATGAATTAATATTAGCAGCATGCATTGGAGATATTGAATCTTTTAGTAAATTAATAGAAGATTGCAACAAAGAAGAATATAGTAAAATATATCATTCTATATATTTAAGTATAGTGGCTGCTGTTAAAAATAAAGATCTCAACTTTATTCAATTTGTGTTAAAACAAAAATTTTATATTGAAGAAATAAACAGCAATGTGCGATCATTGTTAAACGATATGCCTTCGCTGTTATCAGGTTATTTATTAAATACTTTTGTTGAATGGGCACGAATTTTAAATATTTCCAGTGAAAAGCGCTTTAGTAGTGAACGTATTACATGGATTAAAAAACTAATTGAAATAGGCATGTTTACTCAAATGCCTAAAATGATTGAGAAAAATAAAAATACGAATGAACAAATTAAAGAGATTTATAATAAAATTGATGAAAAAAGAGATTGCGAAAAGTATAACAAATTCAGCGAAAATAACACTGAAATTCAAACTCACAACAAGATGTCATTTTAGTTGAACAAGATATGCAAAGTTGTTTAATTCAATAGTATTTAAATCTATATATAGCATAAATCATTAAATCGACCCGATTAGATTAAAAAGTAAATTGAGCTGCTTGAAATAAATCATAATCGCATTCTGCCAATTTTTTTCTAAAAGAGTTTTTAAGCGAATTCCAGCAATGCTCTATTGGGTTAAAATCAGGAGAATATGTTGGTAAATATTTTAAAGAACAGCCTGCACTTTCTATTAAATCTCTGATGGCAGATCCTTTATGAAATGCAGCATTATCCATCACAACTACTTGTCCTTTTTTAAGCACGGGAATGAGAACTTTTTCTAAATATGTCATAAAAACAACACCATTAGTATATCCTTCAAATAGTAATGGTGCTATAAAATCACCATTGTTGAAAGATCCAATAATACTTATTCTTTGTGTTGCATTACCAGGTTTTAACTGACAAAGACGCATTCCTTTTTCAGCCCACCCATATATAAGTACATCATTATTATCCATACCTGCCTCATCAAGATAAACAATCATTGCTGGATCAATTTGAGCTATTTCATTTAGAAATTCTTTTCTTTTTTCTTCATCACGTTCTTTATAGCCGAATTGTTTTTTTTTCGAGTGAAATTAATTTTTTTTAGAGCACGCCTAATTGATGCAGGACTAACATTTCCAAATTTTTGAGCCATTTCTTTTAGTGTTAAATCTGGATTTTCTTTAATGAAGTTTTTAAATGCATCAAGATCAGTAATTTTATGACTATGTCCTTTTTGAAATCCAGTTTTAGGGGCCACTGTACCTGTTTTTTCAAGCTTCTTACGCCATTTATAAATTGTTTTTACGTTTATATTAAAAAATTTTGCAATCTCTTTTAATTGCCAAATACCTTTGTTTACTACTTCTATTACTTTTTCTCTTAGGTCAATACTGTAGGTTTTTCCCGTAGACATGCTCAATCCTTTTTTTTTAATTAATACTTTTGTAAAAATTAGAGCATTTTTTTTTATTTTATACAAGAGAATATCAGGTCGGGTCGACCTAATGATTTATGCTATAGAAACACTTCACAACAAAATAGATATTTTTATTAATTGTTTTCTTCTTGTATGTTTTTAATAAATAAAATATAATAGTATAGAATGCAATATATTTTATTTTAAACACAGCAAGGATTATTTGTGATAAATGTTTTTATGAAATTAACAGCCTTAATGATTATGTTTTTTTGTAATCAAACAATTTTTGGAATGGATCTTCAAAAAATTAAAGAAATAAAATATAAAAAAGATTATCGGCAAAAAGTAATTTTCGCAGCATTATCAAATAAAGACATTATTACACATCTAATATCATTAAATGGGTTTTTAAATACGTTAAAGATACGAGAAACATGTCGATCTTATGCAGCAACAAGCTTTAAAGATGTATTTAATGATACTTTTTATAATAAAATTTCCCCTCATTATGTAGAAAAAAATATTTCACCTTCATGCGCTTACGCACATTGTATTTATACCAATAATTATGATGGTGCAAAATGGTTTCATACACATAAAATGTATTATTCATTATGTGCTATAAAGTTATGTAAAAATTCATTTGATATGTTCTATGATCAACCAAAAATTTATTATCAATATTATTCTATTTATCTAAAAAATCTAGTTAAAGAAGAAGATTCTGAGAGCATGAAGCAATTATTTAAAGATTATGATAAAAAACAATTTTATTTTGATATTTTAGAATATCAAAAATATAATAACGGACTTTTATCTTTAAATAAAAAATTTAATAAATGGGATACGGCAAGTGAGAATTTACGTATAAATGGAGAGCCAGTTAATCCCGAATCTGATAATTACTATGAACGGACAAGTGCAAAAAAATTTTATGAAAAATGTTTTAATGTACATAGCGACGTTAATTATGAATTAATAATGTCAGCTTGTGCTAGAGATATAGAAAATTTTAAACAACAAATGGAAGTCGTTAAAGTACAATTAAATGATAGCGATATATGTTTAATTACAATTATAGTTTTAAAAAATAAAGATCTCAATTTTCTTAAATATTTATTAAGTTATGAAAAATTTGCTAACTATATACAAGAAAATCAAAGTTTATTGGCATTTATATTTTTCAATTCACCTATTGAATGTATAAAAAAAAGGATACGCGTACAGGAAATTTCAGAGAATATTGTAATTAGTGATGTACATTTTAAATGGATTAAAAATCTTATTAAAGAAAATATTTTTAATCAAATGCCAAAAATAATTGAAGCTAACAAAAATGCTAATAGGCAGATAAAAAAAATTTATAACTCATTGGCAGCTCAACTAGAAACACAAAAAGACGAAGCACTGCAACAAAACAAGATATTAAATTTAAACAAAAATACTTATAGCTGCTCAATTCAATAATGTTCTAAAAAAATACACTTCTTTTAATTTCAACAAGGGCAATTTGTGACAAATGTTTTTACGAAATCAACAACGTTACTAATGATTATGTTTTTTTATAATCAGATAGCTTTCGGAATGATGCTGTCAACCAATAATACATGGAAAAAACAGTGGCCGATAAATAAATTAAATGTACTAAGCCTTTTAATCTTTAGTAATGATGGTATAACAAATGAAATATATAATAAAGTTGATTTTAATGATGCCTTAACTTTACGTTTGGTTTGTAAAAAATTTACTCAACATGATCCCATTTTGTCTCAATTAGCTTCCACTTATAAAAATGAAGAAAGACAAATAGTTCCTGTGTGCGCTTTTTTTGATTGCATTAATAAAAAAGAACATGAAAAAGTAAAATGGTTTTTACAAAAAAAATTAGATCAGCCGTTATTTTTTGTTATTGGTCTTTCTGAATATCATGTTTTAAATCCTCATATAATTGCTGGCACAGATAAAGAAATGATGCAATTATTAGAAAAATATAAAATAAATTTTTGTGCTGAAATAGAACGTGTTCAAAAAAAAATTAATTATAAGAATATTTTTATAAAAATATTATCAGTTAATCGTTGGTTTGAGCTTTACGAAAAATATATACTCAAAACAAAAAATACATTAGCCGATTATCATGAGAAATTAAACGACCCACTATCTTTCAATACTTCGGACATTTTAAATCATGTTACACGAGAAATAACTCCGTAGTTTACAAGGTTCTTAAAATCAGAGGATAGTTTTATTAATGTTAGATCAATTTCTAACATTGAAAAAATTCTGTTGATGAGCTTTTCATTATAAAATCTTCGCTTCCAGCTAGCCATTGAAAATGAACTTTTGGCTGTATTTTTTTCCTGATTCTTTCGATCTATAATTTTAGTTAAATTGAGAGCGGCAAGACTAGCATTAAAATGTAAATTTAATTTTTCTTTTGATCGAGCTTGGCAGTCATTAAGTCCGGTAAATCCTTTTCCATCACGTATGATAAATTCAATTTGGTATCTTGCTTTGTAGCAAACAACGATATCCGAAGCTGATTGATAAATGTCAGTTGAAAAAAAAATAGCTTGCGCTTTTTTGTCTTTATCTTTTTCATTAACATTAATAATAACTGCAATTCGTATATCTCGTTTTAAGGAAACAGCATTAACAATAGCAGTATAAAGTTTCAATTTTTTGCCATCATCAGATTTAATATCCTCGACAAATTTCAGTTTTTCAAAATCATTAATATCAACAAATTTATCATATTTTTTTGGACGACCAATTCCGCTTTGTTCCCCTTCATATAAGAATCGTAAACGTGCATCAATTCGTAATTTACCAACAAGATGCAATTCAAGATTTACAATGCCTGTAACAAATTTTTCTTTGCTAAAATATGAATCTGCGGCAAGAATTTTTACTTGCGAAGGAAGATACATTTTATGCTCTTTAATATGGTCTAAATATGCATCAATTCGACTGTTTTCTGTAATTGGCGTATTTTTATCTTTTCTTGATGCTGCAATTGGGGGAGTTTGTTGTCCTGAAATAGGATATGCTGTGTTGTAATTAATGTCGACTACGCCAAGGAGTCCTATCTCTAAACCCTTTTCAGCTCTGCTTGCTGAGCCATTCCAAAAATAGTCTTTTCCATAAGTTTTTTTACCAGCCTTTGGTATGAAGCTGGGGTCAAATGCTGCTATAAGTCGTGTTTCTTTAGTAGTAACAAGCGTTAATGCCTGCTGGTTAAATTCTGCAAAATTAAAAGATTTATTATAATTTCTAGAAAAAGTTTTTTCTTCATATTCACTGAATCTACTTAGATTTCGAAAATTTATTTTTCCTTGTATGCTCAATAAAGAACTAAGCAATTCTACTATAAATTTACGTTGCGATAAGTTGCAAACACTGGTCATTTTGTTTAGAATTATATTGATGGTTTCGATCATCATTTTGCATCTCCTTTTTTTTAGACGTATTTATTTCATATCTAATTTTAAGGGATGCAATTTTTTTTACACTATTTTTTTAAAAAATGTCCGAAGTATTGATCTTTCCAACAAAATATTAACTATTCATTATGTTTAGCTGCATGTTGTGGTGATATAGATTCATTTAATTTAGAGCTTAATAAATGCAATTTAAACTCTCAAAATGATAATATTTCTTTAATTGTTTGGATAGCAATGAAAAATTATGACGTAAATTTTATTGTTAATTTATTACAATATAATAATTTTAACAATTACTTAAAGAATTCAAAAATCATGAAAAAATTATTCATCATGATTATTGCAAATGTTTCAATTGAGCTTAGGTCTGTTTCTACACAATGTGATATTATTTTTAAAGACATTGTATTATCCAAAAATCATATTAATGGAATTAAAAAATTAATTAACAATAAAATTTTTACTATAGAGTCCAGCTTTTTTAAAAAATACAAGAATTCAAATAGCGGGCTTAACGAAATTTATAAAGCATTGGCTGGGAAAAATATTTAATTTTGTTCAATTCAATAGCATTAAAAAGCAAATAATCGAGGCAGAAGAATGATAAAGCAGCATTATTTTCCTACTCGACTATTTAGGTTGTCATAATCAAGCTTTTTCATAAAATCCTTATAAAACCTACAAAATCTAACCTTTTTTGACGAACTTTTTCAATTAGAAACAAGCACTAGAATGCAAAATCCTTTACTTTAGCCACTTTTTCTTGTTTTCTTGCCATAAAAATTGCTAATATAAAACCAGTATTAATGTTTTTTTATTATTATTTTCAAAAAGAAGGAGTGATGTTATGAAGAAACAACTTATTATTATAAGTGCGCTTTTTGTAGGTTTTGCAAGTCAATGTAGCTTATATGATAGAATGAAAGCAAAAGCTACAAGTTTAAAAAAATCTGCTACAAGTATGTATCAATCAGCTAAGCAACAGGTTTCAAAATATGTTTCACCTGAAACACAACAAGCTATAAAAGATTTTGCAAAACAAAATAGCGTTACATTACAGCGTGCCCAAGATATTGCAGTAGCAATTGCAAAAGACAAAATATTACCTGAAGTATTGAGTGTTATGAAAGAACCTGTTGGAAAAATTATGAGTCAAGGTGCAAAATATTCACGACAAAAATTAATAGAAATGGGTATTTCGCCAGCAATAATTGATAAGTTCAAAAACCCAGCAGTACAAAACTTTGAAAAAGTGTTTGGAGCAAAAGAAGAAGATGATTCAGCTCAACAAGAATGGGTAGCAGATATGTATAAAAAACAAGCAGAAGCAACAACAGAAGAAGAACGAATGGTCTATACAAAAAAATTACAAGATTTTTTTGATGGTGAGCAAGGTCAAGCTTTTGCATTAAGACATATGGAAGAATAAAGTTAAATACTAAGGATATGTTATGAAAAATAAATTAATTCTTTTTAGTCTGTTATTCATAGGATCTGTAAGTCAATGTAGTTTGTATGAGAGAATGAAAGCAAAAGCAGCAAGTGCTGCTCAAAGTGTTAAAAATACCGCTACCTCTGCATATGATAAAGTTGGTGGTATGGCACGATCAGCTTCCAACAAATTACAGTCTACTGCAAGCAATATTAGAAACACTATTGGAAGAGAATCAGAAGCATTTATAAATGGCGTACGATCTGTCCCTGGCCAACTATCTGAAATAAAAGAAAATATAGAAGATAAGTTGGGTGAATGGGGATACAGAGTGCGAAAAAGCATTCAACAATTAAATCCAACAATGGATAAAGTAACGTATACCAATGCTGAGACCGGGGAAACTGTTGTTGATTATGTTTCTCGTTCATAACATAAATTATTGATAAATTTTTAAAGACAGCTCGTTCATAACACAAATGATTATGAACGAGCTGTCTTTAATCATAAACCTAAAGGAAACAAATATGAAAAACAGATTAATTATTATAAGTTTATTCTGTATCTTTTTATTCAACCAATGTAGCAGCTTTTCTAATTTAGTGGATAAAGCAAAAGCAGGAATAAGCTCTTTAGCAAGTAAAGCGGTGAGTGGAGCAAGTACAGCTATTAGTAAAGCCACTCCTGCGATTCAACAACAAGCAAGCAAGGCTGCAGCAGAATTGAAAAAACAAGCGACTACTCTTGCAACGGGAATAAAAGAACAAAGTAAAGAAGCTCTTACTCAAGCTGTTGGCAAAGTTCAAGAGCAAAGTGGTGTTCTAATAGGTCAAGCTACTCAACACGTAACTCAAGCTACAGAAGCAGCCGCTGCGCGAGCCAGTGCTGCACTTGAAAAAAAAGCAGGAGCGATTATTAGTAAAATAGGTGGAAACGTAACAGTTACTGCTCCTACAACAGAACAAACAACCCCTACAGAAGAGGAATTAACTGCCACTGATACTGCTGATAGCGTAGCAGCAAAAAAAGCAGCTCTTATGGAAAAATTAAAAGGTAGCTGATCTTACTAATGTAAAAAAAAAATTATATACTTATTATACTGTTTTTAACAAAATAGTAATAATTATAGTAATTTTATTACAAAAGTGGGAACTTTTTATGTCGGATTTAGAAAAGAAAACAAAGAGTTTTAAAGATACGCTTAATTTGCCTACAACAAATTTTCCAATGCGAGCGCATTATAAAGAAGATGACGCTCTTATGCTTGAGCGTTGGGAAAATGAAAATTTATATGTACGATCATTTGAGATTTATAAAGGCACAGAAAAATTTATTTTACATGATGGTCCTCCTTATGCAAATGGTCATATTCATAGCGGGCATGCATATAACAAAATTTTAAAAGATATTACGTGTAAATCACAACGGATGCTTGGAAAACACGTTCCCGTAAGACCGGGATGGGATTGTCATGGACTGCCTATTGAATTTGCAGTAACTAAAGACAATCCTACGTTGACGGGAGCAGAATTAAAAAAAGCATGTCGTGAATATGCAAGTAAATGGATTGATATTCAAAAATATGAATTTAAACAATTAGGGGTGCTGATGAATTGGGATAATCCATATTTAACTATGGATTATACATATGAGGCTGATATTTTACGTGCATTTGGGTTACTCGTAGAAAAAAATTATATTGAACATAAAAATAAAACAGTGCCATGGTGCCCCTCGTGTCAAACAGTATTAGCATCAGCTGAAATTGAATATCAAGATCGCAAAGATCCTTCTTTATACGTGTTATTCGCATTACAAAATACAGTTGTCGAGCAACTGTTTCCGCAGTTACATGATAAATCACTAAGTCTTTTAGTATGGACAACAACGCCATGGACTTTACCGCTTAATCGCGCAGTGCTTCTGAGGCCCAATACAGAGTATGTTGTATTAAAAACAGAAAATAATTATATTATCGTTGGTAAATCGCGTGCAGAGGATATAGCAAAGTTGCTTGGTATTACCAATGACATCGTTGCTCAATGTAATTCACAAGAATTAATTGCGCTACGCACACACGTTATTCATCCATTTATAAGCAACTTATTTGTTCCGGTTTTATTGGATGATTCAGTGCTTATTGATGATGGCACGGCGTGTGTTCATTGTGCACCGGGGGCAGGGCCAACCGATTATGAAGTAGGTGTCAAAAATGGCTTAGAAATTTACTCTCCTATTTCTTCTGATGGTCGCTATACCGGTGAGATTAATAATACAGAGTTAATAGGAATGCCTGTTGCTCATGCACAGGGCTTTGTTATTCAAAGCTTAATTAATAATAATACATTATTGTTAAAATCAAGCATCAAACACTCATATCCTCATTGTTGGCGTTGTCGCGGTGGATTGATTTTTCGCGCAACTAAGCAATGGTTTTGTGATTTATCGCGCAATAACCTCAAAGAAAAAGCATGCGCAGCGGTTAATCAAATTACCATGCTTCCTGCTGCATCACATAACCGTTTTGAAGCAACAATAGAAGGTCGACTTGAATGGTGTCTCTCTCGCCAACGAGCGTGGGGAGTGCCAATTCCTGCTCTTATTTGTAACAATTGTGATTACACTTTTATTAACAAAGAATTTATTTACGAAATTGCTCAAAAAGTTGCTGAAGCTGGTATTGAATATTGGGACTCCGTAGCAGTAGAATCTTTACTGTCACATGGTACCACATGCCCGCATTGCATCACCGGTCTTTTAAAAAAAGAAACTGATATTCTTGATGTTTGGTTTGATTCAGGCATAAGTCATTATGCTGTATTAGAAAAAGATCCGGCGCTTCGGTTTCCTGCTGATATGTATCTTGAAGGTAAAGATCAACATCGCGGATGGTTTCAAAGCTCATTGCTTACCAGCATGATTATTGAAAACTCCCCCTGTGTAAAAACAATTATGACACATGGATTTACGGTTGATGAAACTGGAAGAAAAATGTCTAAATCTTTAGGCAATGTTATTTCACCACAAGAAATAATTGAACAATTAGGTACTGATGGATTACGATTATGGGCTTCAAGTATTGATAATGCGGGAGATGCCGTTGTATCAACAGTACTACTTAAAAATGTACAAGAAGTATTACGAAAGATACGTAATACATGTCGATTTTTACTTTCTAATATCAATGATTTTGATAATGAACATGATAATATTGCAAGAGAAAAAATGTATGCAATTGATCAATATGCATTGCAAGAACTTTATCATACCTATGAAGAAATTATTCGCGCGTATAAAGAATATAATTTTACTCGTGTATTTCATACGCTTAGTAACTATTGCACCGTTAATTTAAGTTCATTTTATTTGGATATTATTAAAGATAGGCTTTATACAGCAGAAAAAAATTCTTTAGAGCGTCGTTCTGCACAAACAGTCTGTTTGCATGTTTTAGATACATTAACAAAGCTTATGGCGCCAATTTTATCATTTACTGCTGAACAACTATCTGATGAATATCAAAAAGATAAAGCTGAATCTATTCATTTACAACAATTTCCTCTTTTAATAGATTCATATGATAATAATAAAGCATGGGAAATGATAAAATTAGTACGTAGTGCATTATTAAAAGCAATAGAAATAGAGCGTGAAAAACAGATAGTTAAACACTCACTTGAAGCACAGATAACTATATATATTAGTCCAGAGACAGATTATTACACAATTTTGCAGCCATTTTTTGTGAATATAAATAAAACTGGCGAAAGCACAGAAAATTTTTGGAAGGAATTATTAATCATATCACAATTTACGAGCGCTTCGAGCAATGAGGGTCTTATTGAAACAGAACTGAAAGGGTTGTTTGCGCGAGTTGAACATGCGCAGGGGGTAAAATGCCCTCGTTGCTGGCAATGGGATATCTCAAGCGATCCTGATGATCTGTGTAGGCGATGTGAGAAAATAGTAAGGTAATGTATAAAAAATAGAACTAATATTTTTTACATATTAGCTGCAGCGATTATATTATTCCTTGCTTCTTGACTTATATTTTTACCAATCATTTCTATAGCAAAAGCCTTTTTTTCCTTGGTCAGCATATTTGATTCATCCTCAAGTGACGTTCCAAGTAAATAAATTACATTGACCCATTGCTGATCAATTTGCTGTACAAATTTTGGATTTTTTTTGAGAATATCTTTATATTGTTGAGCCCATTGAAGTTGATCATCGATAATCATCGATGCTTTAGTAGTAAATGTATCAATGTCATCATTACTTTCGCACGCAGCAACACAGCGATCAATAAGTATTTGATTGTCTTTAAACATTTTGTTAACTCGAGATATTTTTATAGCGATAGGCACAGCTATTATCATAAGTACTATAATTATTACTATTCTTTTTTTCATTTTTTTCCTTGTTTTTTTATCGAAGTCATACATGAGTATAGAAAAAGCCTACACTAAACATGCAGGCTTTTTCTATTGTATTTAAATTTTAATAAACTATTACTCAGTAGCAACTGTTTCTACGGGAGCAACAGGTTTTTTTGGTGCAAGCTTTACTGCTTTCTTTTTGCCAAAAATATCAACTTCTTTAAAAAGTTTATCGATATTTTCTTTAATTTTACGAATATCTTTAGGATGAGTTACTTTTGTCACTAATTCACTGTCATTAGCTTCAAGTTCTTCTTTTGCTTTTTCATCAGCAAAATATGCGTATTTTTTCTCTGGTGAAAGCTTATCAACATCAACTTTTTTAGGAGCTTCCTGCTCAGTAGTAGCTGTTGTCGTGACTGTTTTTTTTCTTAATTCTTCAGCTTTTATTTCCGCTTCAGTTTGCGGTTCAAATAATGCAAGATCTTTACTTAATTTTTCTAGCTCTTCTTTGTTTTTCTTGTTAAATATTTTTTTTATCTCTTTTTGATAGGTAGTTAATGTTGTACTATTAAGTTTTTTTGACAGCTTATCAATTTGCTTTATATTATCAGTTAATGCAATAATATTTTTATCAATAACTGTTGGTAAAATATAATTGGCCAAATCATTATTAACATCCTGGCTGCTTATATGGCCAGCAAGATCTTTTAATTGTGGATAATCTTCACCTGTTAATGCAGTATTAATACGCTCAAGATCATTTTTAATTTTTCCAATAAGTTCCGCAATTTCATCATTTGGAATATATTCTCCCTCTTCTTCCTTTTTCTTAGCTGCTTTTTCCTCATCTTTTTTGTCTTCAGAGGACCTTTCTGATGGACTGCCACCACTGGACCTTCCTCCACCACCGCTGCTATCTCCACCACTTGATTTTCCACCAAAATCACCAGATGAAGAACCATAGTCATCATAGTCGCGGCCCCCACCGTAATACGGAGAATAATTGTTGTTGTATCCGCCGCCATAGTATGGTGAATAATCATCATAGCCGCCATATGAGCCGTAACCAGAATCATACCCTATTTCCGGCTCCACGCCTGCTTCTGTCCATTCAGCAGGAGTACGTGGCTCTCTCAAAGCTTCCTGTGCTCTTCGTGTGGCAGCGCTTTCAGCTTCACGAATTTTTTTTGCTTGAGGTTCATATTTTTCAAATATAGTGTCTAAAGCTTTTGGAATAGTAAGCACATAAAAACTTTCAGTGTATTTTTTAAGAATATTTTGTATGGCCTCTTTGGATTGGCTATTGATCTTTTGAATACCAAATTCAGGAATATTAATTATTGGTAAAAGAATATTTAAATGTGTTCTTAGTTGAATGATATTATTATATAAAGCTTCGTCAGCTAATACATCAGAAAGATATTTATATTCTTTTGTAGTAAGATCTTGATCCTGAATTTTATATAATTTTTGAATAAAATATTCAAGATCAATTTTTAGCGTTTCCCATGTAGCTCCTGATTGCCAATCAGTAATTAATCCGTTGTTGCCCCATTTATTTATACGATTTGACAGTCCCGGTGAACTGTTAATAAGAACCATAAACATATTAGATTGTTTAATAATATCATTTATAACAGCTACCGCTGTTTCAAATTTTTTTAGTTGTTCAATGTTAAGTTGAGGCACTTCTTCTACAGTTTCTTCAAACATAGGTTCAGGGCTTTGAGAAAAGTCTGGTAAAGGCATTGATTCTTCATTAAACATGTCGCCAAGAAGTTTTTCAAATTCTTCATCACTCATATTTTCAAACATTTGGGTCATTGTTTCAACTTGTCGATTAAATTCAGCTTGTTCGGCAGGTGGTAAACTTGCAATATACTCTTCTATTGCTTTATTAGCTTCTTCTATTTCCTTTTGCATATCTTGCATTGACGCAGGCAATTGCCTTTGCCCTGCAATTGCAATACAAGGAAATATACCAACAAATAAAGTCGCTAATATCTGAAAAAACAGTGTGCGATACGTCATGATAAAATACCTTTTTCTGATTATAATGTTATATGCAATTTATTTTCTATTGCATCAATTTCCAATTTATCGTTATAGTCTACATAGCTTTTTCACTCAAAACTATTAGTGTGCTTAAGGAAATGTTATATGAATGCTAAACGTGGATTTCTCCTCATTGAGTTAATGATAGGACTAATTATATCAATTTTTTTTATTTTAATTATTACTCATTATATAATTGAAGTTAAAATCGTGCAACAGCAAGCGATTAAAAATATTGAAGTTGTTTCTTTATCACGTAATCAAAGAGAAAAAGCTAGTGCACATAATAATAACTATACATATGAATAATAAAAATGGTTTTTCGCTCATATCATTTCTTTTATATCTTATGTTATTTTCAATCATAGCACTTTTTATTGCTAATATCATTACATCTCTTTTATTACCATCGCTTACCGCAACACATACATGCCGTTCGATTATAAGTTTACATATAGCATCTGATCTTTTTGTTCGAGATATTCATCATATGAAAGGCAAACCTTATCAGTGGAAAAAAATATCTCAAGATGAGCTTATATGGCACACTGATGATCATGATATTGGATGGTGTTGTATTAAAAAACGGATAGAAAGAAGGGAAGGTATATATAACAATGGTTGGAAAAGCAAAAAAACAAGTATTATATCATCTGGTATAAAGCATGGAACATTTACCGTTGAAAACCATCATAATCATATTATTGGTCTAGAAATGTCATTAGTTTCAGACTATGCACCTCATAAAACAGTAATAGGCTATGCCTCTCTTAAGTTTTAAAAGAATAAAAAAGGTATATAAAAGGAATGAATAAAACAAAAAAAGGTTCAATCGTTATTATGATTTTAATTCTAATGACCGCTCTCGTTGCTATTATACATTCGTTATTGCGAAGTACATCTTATCTTGCTTTAATTGCACAAGATCGTAAAATTATTAAACAACAGTATCTCATTGATAAAAAAACCTAAAAAATGGCTAAAAAAGCTTTATTTTCAACATTATTTTTTTAAGGTATACTAAATATAGTCTTAATAAAAATATAAGTCATCGTTAAAAGGAGCCTACAATGGAAGTATACTTACGCAAAGATGTTGAAAAAATAGGTTTGGCAGGTGAAATTATTAAAGTTGGCGATGGCTTTGCTCGTAATTTTTTGATTCCACAAGGACTTGCGGTAGAAATTACTACTACTAATAAAAGTCAATATTTATTAAAAATTCGAAAAGTTGAAAATCGTAAAGAAGTTATTGCTACGCAAACATCGATGCTGGCAGAAAAATTAAATACAATTTCGCTGACATTAAAGTGTAAAATGCATGATGATGGTCAATTATATGGTTCCATAAATGCATCAACAATAGTTGAAGCGCTTGCTGAAAAGGGAATCAGTATTACCAAAAATCAGGTAGAATTTGAAAAAACTATCAAATCAAAAGGTACATTTAAAGTTGGCATTAAATTGACAAATCGATTAAAATCCATAATAACTACACATATTGTTTCTGAATAGTTTTTTTTATGAATAAACATAGTTATTATAATAACGCTATTACCAAAAAGCCTAATGTTGAAAGTATTCTTGGTAAAACACTTCCCGCTCATACAGATGCAGAACGTGCTGTGTTAGGAGCTTTATTATTAAATGACGAATACATTAATACTCTATCAGAAGTTCTTGTTGCGGATGATTTTTATAATGTTGCCCATAAAATAATTTATCAAGCCATCATTGATTTGGGGCAAAAGCATAAACGTATTGATATTGTTACCTTACAAAATGAGTTAACAAAAAAAAATCAATTAGATGCTATTGGTGGAATAATCTATCTTCTTACATTACAAGAAGAAATACCTGGAGTAGGACTTATTTTACAACACGCGAATATAGTCAAAGAAAAATCAGTGTTACGGCAGCTTATTACTTCTGCCGCAACAATCATTACTAATTGTTATACACAAGACGATAGCAGCATTGATGCGGTACTTGATGATGCTGAAAAGATTATTTTTAATATTGCTCATAAAAGATCGCATAATAATTTTGTTCAGCTTGATATTTGGTTAAAAAAAACATTTCAACATCTTTCGGATATAAAAAGTCATGCTAAAGGAATTACCGGGATTCCTTCAGGATTTCAACATCTTGATCAAATGACTTCCGGTTTTCAAAATAGTGATTTTATAGTTCTCGCGGCTCGACCATCTATGGGAAAAACGGCACTTTCAATGTCTATTGCGCTTACTGCCGCTCGTAATGGATTTTCTACCGGTATTTTTTCTCTTGAAATGTCCGCTGAGCAACTTACCTTACGCCTTTTATCAGCAGAATCAGGCATCAGTCACCATAATATTAGAAATGCAACAATTTCTTCAGATGAATGGATTGATTTAACAAATGTGGCAGCCCAATTGGCAGAAATGAAAGTTTTTATCGATGATACTGCTATGCTTAATATTATGGATTTACGAGCGAAAGCACGTAAATTAAAAACTGAACATGGACTACAATTTCTTGTTATTGATTATCTTCAATTGTTGCATTCAACTAAAAAACATGAAAATCGTCATCAAGAAGTATCTGATATTTCTCGATCACTTAAAGCATTGGCAAAAGAGCTTAATATTCCAATACTAGCGTTGTCACAGTTATCTCGAGCGGTTGATAGTCGTATGGATAAACGTCCAATGCTATCGGATTTGCGTGAATCTGGCGCAATAGAACAAGATGCTGATCTTATTATGTTTTTATATCGTGATGTTGTTTACAATCCAGAAACGGAAAATCCAGCGGGAGCTGAACTTATCATTGGCAAGCAACGCAATGGCCCAACCGGAACAGTATATATGAACTTTATACGAGAAATAACAAAATTTGAGGATGGAGTTGATTTTGAATAAATTGTACTAAGTAAAAATACAACAATAATAATGGGAAGGAACAATGATGAAAAATGGATTTTTTTCTAAAAGAGATGAAGTTGTTTTAAGTACTGCTACGCTATTGGTTGTAGCCGGTCTGCTTTGGCAAGGGTTTTCTTCGTTATTATATAATAAAGAACATACAATTTTTCAAAAAAATTCTATTGTTATTTCCAAAAAATAATTTATTTAAAAATTATTAAATTTATAAAAGGAAAAAAAAGAGTGGTAATATTAGGAGTTGATCCGGGATTTAGATATGCTGGATTTGGTATTATAAAAAAGGAAGGACGACAAGCCCTGCTTCTTGATTATGGATATCTTGCGATGTCATCCTCTGATAATCTTGTTAAACGTATTGGTATATTTCATCAATTTTTTGAAGAAAAGATTATCGCATGGGGCGTCACCATGATAGCACTTGAGACTCCGTTTTTAGGTAAAAATGCACAAAGTTTTTTAAAACTTGGTTATTTACGTGGTATTTTATATTTGCTTGCTCACCAACATACAACAGATCTTCAAGAATTTGCTCCAACGAAAGTTAAACAATCAGTCACCGGTTTTGGTGGCGCAACCAAAGATCAAATAGCTCGCGTTATTATGCAACTTTTCCCTGGTATGGAAATGCCTAAAAAAGAAGACGTTACTGACGCTTTAGCAGTTACTTTATGTGGTTTATGGTCACAGAATCATAGTAATTTATTGCAACAATAATTAGGCAGAAGAAAGTAATCACTTTTTTTCTGCCTAATTATTGTTTAAAATTTAATTTATACGTGCTTTTTCTAGCATAGCAATACGTTTAATTAATGCTTGAATAAGTGCATGTTGTTTTTGCATCTCATTTAACATCAATATTGGTAAACTTTGATATCGTACTGAAAATGGTTTACCATCACGATCATACGCAATCAATGATGGAAATATTTTTTCCACTTCTTCAGCAAGTAATCCATATTCTAAGGTATTATTTACATCAGATTTATAGGAAAAGGTTACTGGTCGTAGATTATAAATACCTTCTGATTCTACTGACATGTCAGCTATATTTTTTTTAACAGTTTGTGTTGATGGCATTGTTCCTAAATGTCCTGATACATCTATTTGCACTGGCAATCCGCTTGATACCGCAGTATTATAAATACCTTGTATATACGTATCTACGTGAGTTGAATCTGTTCCAATACGTATTATGCCAGATTCTGATGAAGCACCATCTGCTGCAATATAAACGTTATCATTACCAATAGTAAGTGAGTGACCTGCATGTGCTCCAAGACCAATATTACGATCTCCCGTGCTAAAATGTAAGGCTCCTATACCAATTGCAGTATTAGCATTACCAATAACATTTGATCTTAATGATGCTAATCCACACGCAGTATTCGCATTACCGGTAGTATTACTTACCATTGAAATAAAGCCAATTGCAGTATTAGCATTACCAAGTGTATTATTCACCAGAGAAATTGCTCCACATGAAGTGTTAACGGATCCTGTTTGATTACCAGCAAGAGCTGCTAATCCTGAAGCAGTATTAAGGCTACCATTAATATTAGATTCTAAGACAAATGCACCAGCTCCGGTATTTGCACCACCGCTCATTGAAAAATTACCTGCATCCACACCAATAAATGTATTATCATTTCCAAAATTATGAATAAAACTTGCACCATCTTTTAAAACATTACCAATGGCAGGATTTATTGAATTGTTCAGATTAATATTACAACCAACAGTTAAATCACAGCCAACATCCAATGATTCTATTGCTGCTTCATTGACTGATAATGTACCACTAATTGTTTCATCAGTTGCTGATAATATTCCATCAATTTCAACATTTTGTCTGAATTTTACATTGCCATGAAATGATACATAATGTTCAAATTTAGCATGTTCTTTAAATTTTACATTTTTTAAAAATTTAACTTTACTTTTTACGCTTATTGTTTTCGTTCGAGAACTTTCATCTGTTATCAAATCATTAAATTCATCAGAAATTGCTTCTGGAATTATTGGTGAAACCGTAGCAGGGATCACTTCTGGTGTTACCGTTGAAACTATTTCTGAAGATATTGTTACAGGTATTGTTAAATCGATTGAAGATCTTTTTTCTGCCTGATTATTTATTTGTGATGGAGTTAAGTCAAGTTGTCCTATAATGAGTTGGTCTAAAAGAGTGTGGAGCATTTCTTGAAGATACTCAATTACCTCAGATGAAAAAGATTTATTTATTATCATATCGGCATGGGTAAGTGCATCCAATATATATTCTTTACGACCAATTACAAAACCATCTTCTATATGTTTTTTTAATTGCCACAATGGCGAAGAATGATCTTTATCCAATAAACTTACTTCTGCTATAAAATCTACTATTTTACTGTGAGTTTTATCACAATAAACATATGATTCCGATGAATTATTAGTTAATTCATATAATTCATTATTTGATAAAAATTGAGAGTTCTTTTTTGAAGGCATTGAAGACATCAAAGGTAATGTTATTGATAAAGCCATGATAATAACAATATTCAATTTAAGACAACGTAAAATAATCATTAATCACTCCTTTTAAAAAAATATTATATTTTTATAAGTCATACTAAAGTATAAATGAGAAAAACAAGTAAAAACTCTAGATACGTACATTAAAAAAAATCTATCATTATATCTTATTGACACTATTGATATATTTTTGTTACATAAAAATAGCTCATTTTGATTGAGAAAAATATTTAAAAAAAAAGGATTTTGTATGAAGAAGTTTCAATTAATTCATGTATATACCATTTTATGTTCTTTGTTGTTTTCATTTTCATCTCTATTAATATCTATTGATAAAGATGACATATATATATCACAAGAAGAATTACATGAGATTTTAGATAATACTGATCGAAAATACGTGTATCTCGGAGCAGAATTAAATCAACTTTATAATATAATAACAGAAATAAGTACATTTGATGGCGATAAAAGTTCACCGCTTTGGCAATTAAAAAAACATATAGAAGATGGTTTTGTAGTTGGACTGTATGATACAGTTGCACAAGCATTTGAACATGCAGAATTAATTATACAAACAAGAAACAACTTAAATATACAACCACTTTCTGATGAATTATCTTTGATAACTAATCAAGTGTTGGGAGATGTTATTACTCCTTTTGTCGATGAATCAACTGATGGCATAATTGACATTACCAGAAAAAAATCATCACAATTTCCTACATCAGCAATACGTTGTATTTCAAACAACAATAACAGTAATGATGCTCAACAATGCTGTTTTATAAACACCAGTAAAGCTATAAAAGTACGAGAAAAGTTAGATGCTTTTGACAAAGCACGATTCAAAAAAGATGTTGAAATAGATGGTAATCTTATTGTCAAAAAAAATACGCGACTCCATGGTAAACTTAAGGTTTATGGCGATGCAACATTCAAAGAAGAAGTAAAATTTGAAGAAGATGTAGAATTTGAGGAAAATGTTCATATAGAAGGAAATCTTACTGTTGATGGAACAGTAACATTTAATGGGCCTGTTATTATACCAGGAACAATCACCTTAACAGATGTTGTTATAGAAACTCTATCAGCAACTGATATTGTTGTTGAAAATTTATCTGCAATAGATATTTTTGTGGAAACTTTATCAGCAACCGATATTGTTGTTGAAAATTTATCCGCAATAGATATTTTTGTGGAAAATTTGTCAGCAACTGATGCAACTATTGATAATCTAACAGTAACAAATTGTATTACAAATTTATGCGTAGATAATTTATCAGTAACTGATTTAGCCGTAGCTAGTTGTATAGATAATCTTTGTGTTAATAATTTATCAGTAACTGATATAGTCATTGCTAGTTGTATAGATAATCTTTGTGTTAATAATTTATCAGTAACTGATATAGTCGTAGCTAGTTGTATAGATAATCTTTGCGTTAATAGTTTATCAGTAACTGATTTAGCCGTAGCTAGTTGTATAGATAATCTTTGTGTTAATAATTTATCAGTAACTGATATAGTTGTCGCAAGCTGTATAGATAATCTTTGCGTTAATAGTTTATCAGTAACTGATTTGGCAGTAGCAAGTTGTATTGATAATTTATGCGTAAATAATTTATCAGTAACCGATATAATAATTGCCAGTTGCATTGATGCTCTTTGTGTAACAGATTTATCAGTTGTTGATGAAACCGTTACGGGAACGTTATCTGCCAATGAGGCAGTGATTACTGATTTAACAGTCATTAATTGCATGACCAGTCTTTGCGTTAATGATCTGTCAGTTGTTGATGAATCAGTAAGTGGTACTTTATCAGTCAATGAAGCAGTAATTACTGATTTAACAGTTATTAATTGTATGACCAGTCTTTGTGTTGATGATTTATCAGTTGTTGATGAATCAGTGAGTGGCACCTTATCAGTTAATGATGCAGTAATTACTAATTTAACAGTCATTAACTGTGTGCCAAGTCTCTGTGTTGATGAGTTATCAGCAGTTGATGTAACCATTAGTGGAACATTCACCGTAGCAGATGAAGTTATTGGGTGTGATCTAACTGTTGGTTGTAATATTAATATGAATAATTCAATAAGTCCTGCAATTGGTAATATCATAAAAGGTGGAAATCGATTTATGCATAACTTCGGTACAGATAATACTTTCCTTGGTATTAATGCTGGTAATTTTACTATGGGTGGTGCTGAAAATGTGGGAATTGGTCATAACACTCTTTTATCAAATACAACAGGTTTTGATGATGTGGCAATTGGTAGTTTCGCATTGACTACTAACGTGATTGGTGCTGATAATACTGCTGTTGGTACTTTTGCATTAGTAAATAACACTGATGGCAATGAAAATATAGGCATTGGTAGTTTTACTTTAGCAAGCAATACTACCGGTTCAGGTAATACTGCTGTTGGCTTTAATGCAGGATTTAATTTACTTACGGGAAACAACAATGTTTTTATTGGCAATAATTCAGCATTAAATTTATCTTCCGGATTCACCAATGTTATTATTGGATACACTTCTGGCGTTAGTTTAATCTCTGGAGATGATAATCTTTATTTATCAAATGCAGGCGTTGTAGCTGAAAGCGGGATAATAAGAATTGGAACTGCAGCTACTCATACCGCAGCATTTATCCAAGGTATTTTCACCAGTGTTGTTGGTGGTACCGGCATACCGGTTTTTGTTGATGCAGCAGGTCAATTAGGCACGGTAGTTTCCAATCGTAAATTTAAACATAACATTCAAGACATGAACAATAGTGATTCAGAAAATATTTATAAATTACGTCCCGTAACATTTATATATAATAATGATGCAACAGATACAACGCAATATGGCTTAATTGCAGATGAAGTTAATGAAGTTTTTCCTGAATTAGTAGTAAAAGATGAATATGGTGAACCATATACGGTACGATATCATTTATTATCTATGTTTTTATTAAATGAAATTCAAAAATTAAATGGAATTATTGAGGAACAAACAGTAACTATTAATGAATTAAAATCCGATAATAAAAAACTTCATAAATTAGTACATAATGTTCTGGATCAAGTAAAAACATTAATAAAAAATTAATTTTCATAATAAATATCATAAAAAAAAGCGCTGGCTAATGTCAGTGCTTTTTTTTATTATCTATTTTTTCATTGCATATCTATTTTTGCTTTTGTTAAAAAGATAATGATATTTTTTATACTCAATGCATTATTTTTTTTATGTAAAAAAAGGATTATCTATGAATCTATTATTATTAAAACGTTATGGTATTTTTATATTATCATTATCATTAATTATTCCTCCTGCATCATTAGTAGCAGAAGAAAGAAATATTTCTTTAACCACAATGGTTCAAGAACTACGCAATAATGTTGGCAAACAGATACATCTTAGCAGCACTATGAATAATATTTATGATGTTATGGTAGATATTAGTCAATTAGATGAAGAGAAAGATTCTCTTGTTCATGCATTATGTAAACATATTGAAAATGGTTTCACCACAGCAGAATGGGATACTATTGTTGAAACAATTGAATATGCAAATTCAGTGTTAAAAAGAAATTATAAAAAAATTGATACAAATAAACACAAACAATTGCGTCATGATCTTGATAATATTATCAACCAAGTTATTAGCGGAGAACTTAATTTAGGTTCATATGGCTATTGCAATTCTATAAATCGTAAAAATTATTCTAAAACAATAAAAGCGTTAACAGTTTTGGATAAAGCTTTATTTAAGGATAATGTAAAAATAAAAGGAAAACTAACCGTTAAAAAATGCGTAGAACTTTATGATAAGCTTACGGTGCATGGTAAAGCTACATTTAAAGATGATGTCTGTTTTTTTCAAGATGTATGCTTTAAGGATGAAGTAAAATTTAAAGATAATGTAACATTTAAAAATGAAGCAACATTTAAAGATAACGTTATAATAGACGGTAATCTAACTGTTAATGGGACAATAAGCGCGCATGATATTATAACCAATACTCTTTCTGCTACCGATGCAACTATTGATAATTTGACGGTAACAAATTGTATAACAAATCTTTGCATCGACAATTTATCTGTTGTTGATGAATCAATTAGCGGGACTCTATCAGTCAACAATGCTGTTATAAAAGATTTATCCGTAATAGATTGTATCGATAGTCTTTGTGTTAATAACTTATCAGTTACTGATGTAGTCATAGTTGGATGCTTAGGGCAATTATGCGTAAATGACTTATCAGTTGTTGATGAATCAGTGAGTGGTACCTTATCAGTTAATGATCTATTAGTTGTTAATGAATCAGTAAGCGGTACTTTATCAGTTAATGAAGCAATTATCACCGATTTAACCGTAATTAATTGTATGGCAAATTTATGCGTGAATGATTTATCAGTTGTCGATGAATCGGTAAGCGGCACTTTATCAGTTAATGAAGCAATTGTTACTGATTTAACCGTAATTAATTGTATGACAAGTTTATGCGTGAATGATTTATCAGTTGTCGATGAATCGGTAAGTGGCACTTTATCAGTTAATGAAGCAATTGTTACTGATTTAACCGTAATTAATTGTATGACAAGTTTATGCGTGAATGATTTATCAGTTGTTGATGAATCGGTGAGTGGCACTTTATCAGTTAATGAAGCAGTAATAGAAACATTGGACATCGGTTGCGATCTTAGTGTTGGCTGCAATATTAATATGCACAATACAACAGGTCCTGCAATTGGCAATATCGTAAAAGATGGCAATCGGTTTATTCATAATGCAGGAACCAATAATACATTTGTAGGAATTAATGCAGGAAATTTTACCACAAGTGGTACAGGAAACAATACAGCTCTTGGTGTTAATGCATTACAATCAAATAGTACAGGATATAATAATCTTGCAATAGGAGTTAACGCATTATTTTCAAATGATGCTGGTATAGGAAATACAGCAATTGGTAACTTTGCATTAGAGTCTAATACTCTAGGTCTTAATAATATTGGTATTGGTTTTAATGCATTAAATGCAAACATAATAGGCTTATCTAACGTAGCACTTGGCAACTTTGCATTAGAATCAAATACAAGTGGTTCACAAAATATAGCAATTGGTATTAATGCTATGCAATCCAATACAACAGGATTATTTAATGTCGCTGTTGGTTCTAATGCATTAGAAGCTAATACGACAGGATCAGTCAATGCTGCATTTGGCACGCAAGCTTTACAAGCAAATACTACGGGATTTTTTAATGTAGCAGCAGGTAATTTTGCATTACAATCCAATACAACCGGAATGAATAATGCTGCGGTTGGTAATTTTGCACTTTCTGCCAATACTACTGGATTTGAAAATGTTGCCGTTGGTAATTTTGCATTAGAATTTAACACAGTCGCCGTTGAAAACACAGCGATTGGTAACTTTGCGCTTCAAGCAAATACTCTTGGTGTAGCGAATACTGCTGCAGGAAATCATGCATTAGAATCAAATATTACCGGTTATGAAAACATTTCAGTCGGTTATAAATCTCTTTCATCAAATATTGCAGGAAATAAAAACATTGCCGTTGGTAATACCGCATTAATTTCCAATACACTTGGTCTTGATAATATTGGCGTTGGTTCTCATGCACTAGGATCAAATACACTTGGTTTAGCTAATATAGCAATTGGTAATCTTGCATTAGAATCAAATATTACCGGATCAGATGATATAGCAATTGGTCGATTTGCATTACAAGCAAATACAACAGGATTATTTAATGTTGCCGTTGGATCTAATGCATTATCTGCCAATACTGAAGGTTCGGTTAATGCTGCTTTTGGAACCAATGCATTACTTGTTAATACGACAGGATTTTTTAATACAGCAATTGGTAACTATACACTTAATTCAAATACAATAGGGGTACAAAATACTGTTGTTGGTACTTTTGCTGCACCGGCAAGTGATATTGCTAATGATAATATTGCAATTGGATATCGTGTGCTTTTCTCTAATATAAGTGGAAATCGAAATATCGCTATTGGTAACTTTGCACTAGAACAATATCTTGGAGGAGATTATCTCTCTATTGATGTAATGACTGGATTGCCAATAATTGCACAGGCACAAGAAAATGTTGCCGTTGGCTTTTCTGCATTACAAAATAATCAAGCCGGTGAAATTACTGGTGTAGGTACGTATGCTCTGCAAGATAATACTATTGGTTTTGATAATACAGCGGTTGGATTTGCCGCATTAAGACATAATATTGCTGCTTTTGAAAATACTGCCGTTGGTCACCTTGCATTAACAGAAAATCTTGTTGGTGCTGATAATACGGCTGTTGGTGCATCATCTATGCAGCTTAATGATGTTGGTTTCGAAAATACTGCTATTGGAGCACAAACATTATTAGTTAATACGGGAGGTTTTGGTAATACTGCTGCAGGGGCTTTTGCTTCTTCAGCCAACGTGGCAGGTTTTTTTAATACCGCAATAGGAAATGATTCTCAATTATCATGTGTATCAGGAAATTCAAATGTTTCCGTAGGAGCTGCATCATTACGTGAAAATATAGTAGGATTTAGAAATGTAGCTATTGGAACAAATGCTCTTCAAAGTTGCGTAGCTCCTTTACTTCCTAATGTTGCTGTTGGCCATAATTCAATGCTTGAAAATACCATAGGCACAGAAAATACTGCAGTAGGTTCTTTTTCATTAGAAAATAGTGAAGAAGGAAATCAAAATGTTGCCGTTGGGGATTCATCTATGTTTTTAAATCTAATTGGAAGTTTTAATACAGCGGTTGGTTATCATACTCTTTTCAATAACACCGTAGATTTAAATACTGCGGTTGGTTATATCGCATCACAAGAAAATGTCACAGGAGAATTTAATACATCGGTTGGTGCGCAATCAGCGTTTACTAATGTAACAGGTTCAGGAAATACATCTGTTGGTTACCAATCATTATTTATGAATGAAGTTGATTTTAGTACTGCTGTTGGAAATCAAGCAATGAGAGAAAATACTGCAGGTCTTAATAATACTGCTGTTGGAGCTTTTGCTTTATGGCTTAATACAATAGGTAATAATAACACTGCCGTTGGTACAAACTCGTTGATGAATAATGAATCATTTAATAATACAGCACTTGGCTTTAATACTCTTAATGCTAATGTAGGCGGATCACTTAATGTAGCTATTGGACCTAATGCTCTTTCTGCTAATGTAACAGGCGCAGCAAACATCGCCATTGGCAATAATGCACTATTATTAAATGAAAGCTCTTTCAACATCGCTATTGGCAACGTAGCAATGGAACAATGCGTGACTGGTCGCAATAATATTGCCATTGGAGACACGGCACTTTTTGCCAATAATGGTACTAGTAATATAGCAATTGGTACTGCAGCACTGACAATAAATACCGTAGGAACATCAAATATTGCTATTGGTCCAAATGTAATGAGTGGAAGTGTAATAGGATCTTCTAATATTGCTATTGGAGGCCAAACTCTCGAAGCAATGAATGGTGCTGGAAATATTGCCATTGGAAATATGGCAATGGTAACAAGTGTAGGAGCTGAAAATAATATAGCAATAGGAAGTAATGCGCTTACGCTTATTGAAGGCGCTGATAATATTGCTATTGGCTCAAATGTAATGTTTACCAGTGCGCTTGCAACAAACAATATTGCTATAGGCAATGGTACTCTTTCAATTAATCAAGGTGATGGAAATATTGCCATTGGCAATGGCGCCTTAGCTGGTAATGCACCAGGTATCAATACCATTGCTATTGGTAATGGTGCTGGAATATTAGATCTTGTTGGTATAGATAATATTTGGATAGGCACTCCTGGCGCTGATGTAGTTGCAACAATAGGCATTGGAACTATAGGAGTGCATCTTCTTTGTTTCATACAAGGAATTGTTGATTTTGCAACACCAAATCCAACTTTTGTAAATATTCTTCCTGATGGACAACTTGGTATTTTTGTTCCAGCTCCTTCATCGGAAAAATATAAACATAATATACGAAATATGGATATTGATTCTGAAATTATTTATAAATTACGACCAGTTACCTTTGAATATAATTCAGATAACTCTACTTCATATGGATTAATTGCTGAAGAAGTAAATCAAATATGTCCCTATCTAATTGCACCTCATCCACATGCATATAAAACAGGTGAGTATGTTTATACGGTAGATTATAAATTGTTAACACCTTTTTTACTCAATGAAGTTATAAAATTAAATAAAAAAATTGTTAAACAACAAGAACAAATAATTACCATTGATGAACTAAAAGCTGATAATAAAAAAATGGGAGAAATTATTAATAATCTTATTGAACGCATCGTGCAGTTAGAAACTCGCGCATAAAATAACGCGAGTTCGATTTAAGTTTATATTGATTATAGTGATTGAATCGTTATAATTAAAATTTATTTAATCCCGTTCGTGGTGAGCTTGTCGAATCCAAACGAACGCCTTTTAAAAAAAACAAAAGGTAATTTCATAGAAAACAAATACTTTAAGGTGTTCGATATGGATTCGACAAGCTCACCACGAACGGGATTAAATAAAAAAATTTCTTTTACATGACTTTATATATAATTTTCAATCTGATAATGAGTATTATGTTAAAAAAGAAATTAATGGCTCCTTGTCTTCTTGTTTTTCTCCCCCGCCATACAATCGATTTCCACATATTTTTGGAACAAAACAATGTCTTTGATAAGTTTCTGGCGATTGTAATGATGCAACAATTTCTGAACAGGAATTAGTTAATAAATCATAACAATATGGTTTTAAATAGTTGTCTTGAGATGCAATCGTTACAAAATAAATCTTTTTATCTACTATGTGTGGCAATAATGGCAATATAGATTCATATAATGTTTCTTTAGTATTACGAATTAATAAAACACTTGGAATAACAAAAGAAAAAAGTTCTTTTTTTTTCCACATATCACCATCTTTTTTTAAATGATGATAAAAAAAAAGCATGGTTTTATCATCTATATCAATTGTTTTTTGATACTCAACAACAAATCCTTCGTCAAGAGAAAGCATGTGCAAAAAAGCGATAGGCTGTCCTCCAAAATCAAAAATTCTTTTCCCATTAAGGACAACATGCAGAGGACATAATGCATGCATAATATGATATGATAGAGTATTGGAACTATTAGTTTTGTCGCGCTCAATATAAAATAAATGGGTATTTATTTTTTGTGGATATAAATAATCTTTATTATTATCAGCTATTATACAATTAACTGTTCCATTATCATATAAATGAAATAAAGAATAATCATTATTTTGTTGAGCGCTGCAATAACAAGAATGAATATCAATCCATATAAGAGAATTAATATTTATTATTGGTTCATCAAAATCAATAGCTTTAGGTGATCGTTTAGAAAATAATTTAATACGCAAACGACCATTATCAATAAAACTAAACCCGGTATTATCATGTAATAATTGAAAATGTGCTGGATTAAATAACGACCATAAGATCTCTTCACTATTATTCGTTTGAGGATTCCATTGCAATAATTTTATTTGATCAGGAGAACATTGATGTATTAAAAAAATAGTTGCTCCATTATCTATGGATGCAACAGGATAAATATATTCTATAGAATATATTTTGGTGAGAAAAAACAAAAAAATATAAAAAAAATTATAACGCAATATCATACATACCTCATTTACAATGATGATTTAAAGATATGTATTTTATTTATTAAAAACAATAAAACGCTTTGCAAAATTGCAAAGCGTTTTATTGTTTTTTTCTAATAACTATTTTATTAGTTACGAGCTTCTAAAACAGCTACACGTGCAGCAAGTTTTTTCATTTCATTTAACAATAATACTGGCAATACATGATATTGAACAGTATACGGTTGACCATCAGCATTGTTTACCACAAGGCCAGGGAATCTTTTTGCAACTTCTTCTGCAATTAAGCCATACTGTGTTGTATTTGTTGCATCACCATTGTAAACAAATGTTACCGGGCGAAGTTTCATGATTGCTGATGAAGCATCCGCTATATCTGCAATATCATGTTTGAATTGAGCAGAAGATGAAACAGTACCAAGTTGTCCATTTGCATCAACTAAAACTGGTATAGCTGTTAATCCAGTAGTAGTGCCAAAAATACCAGATATAAATGTTGTCGTTTGTCCTGTACCAATTCTAATTGCTGCTGCTTCAGCTGCAGATCCTGCTGGAGCACCAATATAAATATTATTGCTACCTGATGTTAAAGCAGCACCAGCATTAAAGCCGACTGCAATGTTACTATCACCACTTACGCTATTTTGTAAAGCAAAATCACCTAATCCAACATTGTTCATACCACTAACATTTGCTGTAAGCGCTGAATTACCAAGAGCGACGTTATCTGTTCCTGTTGTATTTGCGAGAAGCGCATTAACACCAACAGCTGTATTAACATCTGCTAAATTTGCAGTAAGAGCATTATGACCAACCGCAGTATTACCAGATCCAATTACATTAAGATTTAATGAATTGTGTCCAGCTGCTGTATTAAAGTTGCCTGTTGTGTTAAAAGCAAGGGAAACTGCACCAACAGCTACATTTGCCATACCTTCTGTATTTAAGATAAGTGTACTATGGCCAACGGCAGTATTTCCTCCTCCTATTGTATTTGCTGCTAATGCAAACGACCCAACCGCAACATTTTGTGTTCCTGTTGTATTTGCTGTTAATGCAGTATCACCAAAACCAGTATTTGCAATACCAGTCATAGTAAAATTACCTGCATTATCACCAACAAAGGTATTTCTTGTTCCAAAATTATGAATGAATGGAACACCATTTTTAATAACATTACCTACAGTTGGGCTAATTGAATCATTCATGCTAATATTGCAACCAACGGTAATATCACAACCAATAGTAGTACCATCTACCGTTAGTCCATCAGCTACCGATAAAGCTCCTTCAACAAATAAATCACCTTCTATAGTAACATCCTTTTTGAATTTTGCATTTGCATGAACTGAAGTAAAGCCTTCAATTTTTACATGATCTTTAAATAATACATCTTTTCTAAATTTTGCTTTACCTAAAACATCAATCTTATTTGGTATAACTAACAATCTGAATACACGACGTGTTGCATCTGCAGGCATATCAACAGAATCTTTCATAAATGATAAAATTTCTGCATCAAGATTAAGTCTATCATCTGCTACTTGATCTATAAGAGTATCCAATGCTCTTGTAAGAGCTGCTCTTTTTTCTTCTGATAATGCAGATCCTTTTTCTCTTAATAATTCTTCTGCATATTCAAGAGCTTGTGCAACAGCATCATAATTTGCTATATAAAATCTTTTTTCAATATGATTTTTTAATCCATGAATAAGAGATTCACGATTATCATCGAGTTTGCTCAGTTCCTCTACTACATCAGCAATCTTACTAACTTCATCTCCTAAATACAAATAGGTGCGTGTTGGATTATTAAATATTTCTTGAATTTCTAATTCAGATAAATGAATTTGTACTTCTTGTGGATCATGCGCAATTATTGAAAAAGAAGAACTTAAAATTGCAAGAGATAGCATCATATATAATGAGCCATGCGATAACAGTTTTGACTTCATCGACACATCCTTTTTTTTAGAGATAATAATATATTCGATTACAACTCTTTATCTTTCTAACATATTGATTTATGAAAATCAACATCATTTTTTTATGTTTTCATTTCTAATGCTTTTACACGTTCCACAAGACTCTGTATTATCATATCTTGTTGAATAGTATGTTTTATCAGTCCTTCAATAATTTTTTGTTGTTTTTTCATTTCATTTAATAAAAGCGCTGGCAATACTTGATACTGAATAGTATATGGTTTACCGTCAGCATCATTTATAACAATTCCAGGAAATACTTGAGCAGCTTGTTCTGCACTTAAACCATATTGTATTGTATGTGTTGCATCATCATTATAAATAAATGTTATTGGACGAAGATTAAAAATATCTGCTGAAGCATCTCCCATATCTGCTATATCGTGTTTAAATTTTTCTGAAGATAAAAGAATGCCAAGTTGACCTGATCCATTAATTAAAACAGTTGATCCAGCCATGGTATTATTAAAAATTCCCTGAATAAAACAAGCTGTTTGAGATGTGCCAATCCTTATCGTTGTAGCCTCATTTACAGCAGCAGCATTAGCATTAATATAAATATTACCAGAGCCTGTGGTTAAAACTCCCCCTGCACCAGATCCAATAGCAATATTAGTAGAACCTGTAGTAACTAATGGCAAAGAACCACTACCAAGAGCAGTATTATTAAAACCTACTGTATTTGCAGCGAGCGCACTATTACCTAATGCAGCATTACTCGCCCCTGTTGTATTTGCTGTTAAAGCACTACTACCAATAGCAGTATTATTGCTTGTTCCTGTCAAATTTGTTGCCAATGCGCTTGCTCCAACTGCAGTATTATTTGAACCAAAGGTAACCGCGACAAGAGCATTATTACCAAGAGCAGTATTATTGGTACCTGTTATATTATTTTGTAAAGCATTGGTACCAATTGCGGTATTATTAATACCTGTTGTATTACTTTGCAAGGTAAACTGACCAAGTCCAGTATTTGCCGTACCAATAGTATTTAACGCTAATGAAAAAAAGCCAACTGCTGTATTACCCGTGCCAGTTGTATTGGCAGTTAATGCATTAGCTCCAATAGCTACCGCATTATCTACTAAATGATTTGCAAGTGCATTATGTCCAACTGCAGTATTAGCAGATCCAATTACATTAAAATTTAATGTATTTTGTCCAACTGCAGTATTAAGCCCACCTGTTGTGTTAGTAGCAAGAGCAACGGTACCAACAGCTACATTTGCAATGCCACCTACATTTGAACTAAGTGCACTATGACCGACCGCAGTATTTTGTGCACCTGTTGTATTTGCTGTTAATGAGAGCGATCCAATTGCAACATTTTGTGTTCCTGTTGTATTTGCTGCTAATGCGGTAGAACCAAAACCAGAATTTGCAATGCCAGTCATGGTAAAATTACCTGAATTTATTCCAACAAAAGTATTACTAGTTCCAAAATTATGAATAAAAGTTGATGATCCTTTTACAATATTACCTGCTGTTGCAGTGCTTGGATTTGTTGACAATATCAGATTTCCAGCAACAATTGAATCATTAACGCTTACCTCTTGTGCTGCAAAGCTTCCTGTACCATCACGCGCAACAATAGCACTTGCAGTATTAACACTGGTCGCAGTTGTTGCAGAGTTAGCAACTTTACCTGCAGTTGAAATTGTGGCAAGTTTAGAATCTACTATTGCTGCTGTTGGGTCAATGTCAGCATTGACAATTAATGATGTTGATAAATTGCCTGACGCATCATTATGTACTATTCCTGCACTGGCAAATGCATCAATAGAAATTGCTCCACTTGCAGCTATTTTTAAACGTTCTACTCCACTTGTACTGAATGATAACGCTCCGGCATTGGCAAAAAATCCTGTTGTTGTACTACCGGTAAAAATAAAAGATGGAGCTGCGGCTGTTCCCGCTGGTAATTGCAATGCGCCGGTCATAATATCACCAGCTTTTAATACATTTAATGATGCAGCACCTATTAAACTTGCTGCAATTGACGAAGCAGAAAAATTACCTGACGCATCACGAGCAACAATGGCATTTGCAGTATTAGTACTTGTCGCCGTTGTAGCAGAATTAGCAACTTTACCTGCAGTACTGATTGTTGCAAGTTTACTATCAGTTATTGCTGCTGCCGGATCAACATCAGCATTGACAATTAATGATGTTGATAATAATCCTGCTGCACTATTATGCACAACACCTGTGGTAGTAAAACCATCAATGGTAACACCACTTGAACTGAGATTCATCTGTTCAACGCCATTAATATCAAATGATAATGTATTTGCAGTTGCCGCTGAAAAACCAGTATTAGTACTTCCGGTAAATTTGAATGATGGCGCAGCAGCGGTTCCTGCAGGCATAATAAGTGTTCCTGTCATAGTATCGCCAGCTTTAAGAACATTTAATGATGCACTTCCAATTACATTGCCCGTTACATTACCTGTCAGATTTGCTGTAATTGTGCCAGCAGAAAAATTACCTGAACTATCACGAGATACAATAGCATTTGCTGTATTTGCATTTGTCGCTGTTGTGGCTGAATTAGCAACTTTACCTGCGGTAGAAATTGTTGCAAGTTTAGAATCTGCTATTGCCGCTGCTGGATCAATATCCGCATTAACAATAAGAGAACTTGATAAATTACCTGATGAATCATTGTGCACTATTCCAGCAATTGTAAATCCATCAACAGAAATAATTCCACCCGATGATATTTTTAATTGTTCAACGCCATTGGTACTCAATGACAAATTACCTGAACTCGCGGATAATCCAGACGTTGTACTTCCCGTAAAAATTAATGATGGCAAAGATGTTGTTCCTGCGGGAAGTTGTAATGAACCAGTCATGGTGTCACCCGCTTTTAATACGTTATTAGATGCACTACCGATTAAATTTGCAGTGATCGTACCGGCAGAAAAATTACCTGATGCATCACGAGATACAATTGCATTTGCGGTATTAGTACTTGTCGCCGTTGTGGAAGAATTGGCAACTTTACCTGCGGTAGCAATTGTTGCAAGTTTAGAATCTGCTATTGCCGCTGTTGGATCAATATCCGCATTGACAATTAATGATGTTGATAATAATCCTGCCGCACTATTGTGTACAATACCTGTAGTGGTAAATCCATCAATAGCAAGACCACTTGAACTGAGATTCATTTGTTCTACACCATTAATGTCAAATGATAATGTATTTGCAGTTGCAGCTGAAAGACCAGTATTAGTACTTCCGGTGAATTTGAAGGATGGCGCAGCTACTGCTCCTGCAGGTAAAATTAATGTTCCTGTCATGGTATCGCCAGATTTAAGAACATTATTTGATGCGTTCCCAGTTACATTACCAACTAAATTTGCCGTAATAGACGAGGCAGAAAAATTACCCGATGCATCGCGTGCAACAATAGTTCCTACTGCATTAAGATTTGTTGCATCAGTTGCAAGAGTTATATCATTAGTATTATTAGTAATAACAATATGAGATCCTTGAATTAGTGACTTAAAGTTTAAAGTGTTACTTATTTTATCTCTAAAAATAAGACCAGTACCTGCACCAACATTAGCACCCGTTGTTGTATTAGGAAGAGAAAATAATGCAAAATTAATTGGATCCGTATCTACAACTGCTGATGGTGTACTACAAAGCCAACTTGATCCTCCATATACTGTTCCTGATAAAATAAGCACATATGCTTGACCTGCTGTTGAGCCAGTTGCAAAATCAGTAGGTCGTGACCATGCTCCGGCGGCAACAACCCATAAACCATTTTCTACTTGATTTGTTTGTCCTGTAAGAAGAACTCGATCATTTGCAATAAGAGTTACGCCATCAATTGTTGGCAATCCACTTAATGTTTCATTAGATATGCTTACAACAACCGCAGGATTTTTTGCCACAAGACCAGTAGAAACCGCTGAATCCACATAAGCTTTAGTTGTAGCATCAGTCGGATTAGTTACCGTTCCATTTAATGTAACCATATTTGTTGCAAAGTTTCCGGATATATCACGTACTACAATATTTCCTGCTGTATTAGAACTGGAAATTGTCGCTAATTTAGCATTACTTATTGTTGCATCAGTAATATCACTATTAATAATTAATGAACTTGATAAATTACCTGATGCATCATTATGCACTATTCCAGCAGTGGTAAATCCATCAACAGAAATAGTTCCACCAGATGATATTTTTAATTGTTCAACGCCATTAGCACTAAACGATAACGCTCCTGAACTCGCGGATAATCCAGACGTTGTGCTTCCCGTAAAAATTAATGATGGCAAAGCTGTTGTTCCTGCGGGAAGTTGTAATGCACCAGTCATGGTATCACCCGCTTTTAATACATTATTTGATGCAGTTCCCGTTAAATTTGCAGTGATCGTACCGGCAGAAAAATTACCTGATGCGTCACGAGATACAATTGCATTTGCAGTATTTGTACTTGTCGCCGTTGTGGCAGAATTAGCAACTTTACCTGCGGTAGAAATTGTTGCAAGTTTAGAATCTGCTATTGCTGCAGCTGGATCAATATCCGCATTGACAATTAATGATGTTGATAATAATCCTGCTGCACTATTATGCACAACACCTGTGGTAGTAAAACCATCAATGGTAACACCACTTGAACTGAGATTCATCTGTTCAACGCCATTAATATCAAATGATAATGTATTTGCAGTTGCAGCTGATAAACCAGTATTAGTACTTCCGGCAAATTGTAATGATGGAGATATAGCACTACCTGTAGGTAAAATTAATGTTCCTGTCATAGTATCACCAGCTTTAAGAACATTTAAGGACGCACTTCCGGTTACATTACCCGTTACATTCCCCGTCAGATTTGCTGTAATAGTGCCGGCAGAAAAATTACCTGATGTATCACGAGATACAATAGCATTTGCTGTATTGATATTTGTTGCAGTTGTTGCAGAATTAGCAACTTTACCTGCAGCACTGATTGTTGCAAGTTTAGAATCTACAATTGCTGCTGTTGGGTCAATGTCAGCATTGACAATTAATGATGTTGATAATAATCCTGATGCATCATTATGCACTATTCCAGCAGTGGTAAATCCATCAACAGAAATAGTTCCGCCAGATGATATTTTTAATTGTTCAACTCCATTGGTACTAAACGATAACGCTCCTGAGCTCGCGGATAATCCAGAGGTCGTGCTTCCCGTAAAAATCAATGATGGTAAAGCTGTTGTTCCTGCGGGAAGTTGCAATGTACCAGTCATTGTATCGCCACTTTTTGCAACTTTACCATTTAATTGAGTTTGTATTGATGAAGTAACACCAGATAAATATCCAAGTTCTGTATTTGTTGTTGCGCTAGAAATAAGTGCATTAGTCACCGGATCAGTTGCTATGGCTCTATTTGGTGTTAATGTACCAACAACCAAATTGTCATCAGTTTTTAAGGTATTTGCAGCACTTCTATAAAGATTTGTATCTCCATCAAATACTATTTGTGTGCCAACTGTTGGCAATTGTAATTGATTATTAACACCATCAAGTTGCATTACGGTATATTCTGGCACACTTGATTGACCTGTTATATCACTGTTTTGATAATTAAATGAAAGCTCAGCAGTGGAGCTATTTTTATTAATATCCCAACCGCGCAGTGCAGATGTTCCTCCAACAGAAGATCCTGCATCAGAAACAAGTCGTAATCCTGCAATTTTAGTACGATCAGTTGTAATTGATGTTACGTCTGTATTATTACTTGATAAAGAATAAAGAGAAGATGCGCTCCCATAAATGTTTTCAAAACCAACCGCCTGAGTAGAATATAAAGACGACTTATAATTAAGCCCAGGATGATTTATAGGATCAATATTTACTTGCACTAAGCTTGTATCTTGATTAGTTGTTGAACCAATAGTAAGTGCGTTATTATCATCTAAATCAAAATAAGCAAGAATCACGTTAGTAGCATCCGCAATAGTAATTTTACTACTTGATGCAGTGCTTGCATCAAAATTAAGCGTAGTAGAACCTTGTTGCATAATATCATTGGTACAATTTTTTATAATAAGAGATGAAGCAAAAGTATTTGTAGAAGAAGTATCAGTTGAGATACCTGCATGGAGGCCTGTTGTATAGTTATACATGCTACCACCAGCAATATTAACAGAAGCATCATTAGTAATAAATACAGCGGTACCTTGAGGAGTACCTAATATACCACTACCACTAAATTCACAACTTATTATTTCTGCAATGGTTCCTGCTCCACTAATTTGTAAATCAATATCAGATGAACTTGTTGTTAATTCAAAGGTACAACCGGAAAGAGTTAAATGAGAAGCTCCATTTTGAACAATGTCAAATTCATTAAGCCTAAAAGCAACACCACTAATACTCATAAATGCATTGCTGGTAATGTTAACACCTGTTAAACATACACCAATAACGCCACCATTTATTGCAACATCAGATGCAGATCCTGAAGCGGTAATGGCAGTATTTGCTGCAGGACCACTCAGCGATGAAGTTCCAAAAATAGTAACATCATTACATTCAACGTAGGTATTATTAATATTTATTGCAGTTCCGTTATTAACAAAAAAACATGTAGCAAATCCATATGAAGTTGATATGCTTCCAATACAATCAACACCAATAAGAAAATTTAATATATGCACGTTATTTAATATGGTTAAATTACCAGACGTAAATGTTATACCCGTTGCTAAAGGAGCAGCAGATTGAAATGTCAGATTAAGCATTTCTGCTGTGTCATTAACTAAAAGTAGATCATTTGTTGGTGTTCCTGGCATTATAATAACAGAACTTGGAGCATCACCAACAATTGAAATTCCATTTGTTGTAATAGTTAACGGTCCACTACTATTATCTTCGATATATATACCAGCACTTATTTTAATACACATTGGATTAAAAGCGTTTGCAAGTCCATTTGCAGTAAGTATTGCTTTGGCAAGACTTGCATATGGCGCGCCAAATGATCCATCACCGGTGATATCATTTCCATATTGTGTAACATAAATAGTTTTACTCGCAGAAGGAGGAACGGAAGCAACTGAACCAGTGACACCTGTCGCTCCAGTAGCTCCTGTAACACCCGTCGCACCGGTTACTCCTGTTGGACCTGTTGAACCGGTCGCGCCTGTTAAACCTGTAGTCCCAGAGACACCGGTTTGCCCAGTAATTCCTGTCGCACCAGTTACTCCGGTTGCACCTGTCGGACCTGCAATGCCCGTAATCCCTGTTACTGATCCGCTAATAACTAAATCAGTGACAGAAAGATTATCAATGCATAAATTATCAATACAATTTTCTACCACTAAACCTGTTGTTGAAAGAGCGCCTTTCACCGCAACATTATTTTTAAATTTTGCTGATTTACCAACCTTTAATTTTCCAAGTACGTATATACCTTGTTGTGCATGTATATGTTTTTCAAAAGTTCCTTTACCATAAACCTTAATATTATCTTTAATAACAAGCGTTCTTAAAGGAGCACGTGTTAATAATCCATCAATAACTTTACTTATTATTTCATCTAAATCAGCAATTATTGTTAATGTTTCTTTTTCATTATCACGTAAAAATTTTTTATGAATCATTGATGTTGCATATTCAAGAGCTTCAATTACTGCATCATATTCTGCAAACAAATTACCATTTTTTATATGATGATCTAATTGTTGAATAGGTGAATTTTCTTTTATATCAAGAATAGTTAATTGAGATACTATAGCCGCAATATTACTCAGATCTTTACCAAGGTATATATATGACATATCAGAGATGTATGCATTGTTACCATCTGATTCTGACATGCTAAAAACTATTTCTTGAGCAATTACGGATAATGGTAATGGCCCAAACAATAATGTTAAAGATATAAAAAGAGAAAAAAAACGTATAAAAAACATAAAAATCCTTTTTAAAAAAACAATTACATAAATTAATTGAATCTATGCAAACAAAAAAACTCTTACGCACGCAAGAGTTTTTTGTTTTTTAAAAAAAATGTTTTATGCACAAGACTCTATAGTTTCTACACGTTGTGTAAGTTGTTGTAGTTGATTATGCAATGATTTAATTGCCTCATTCATTGTTGCAACAGTTATAGTAAGGTTTTCAATAGCTTGATCTTGTTTTTTAATAATTTTTTGTTGTTTCTTCATTTCATTTAATAACAAAATAGGTAAAACATCATATTGAACAGTAAATGGTAGACCATCCACATCTTTTACAACAATGTCAGGAAAGATTTCATTTACTTCTTCGGCAATTAAACCATACTGCATAGAATTTGTTTCATCATTATTGTATATAAAAGTTACGGGACGAAGATTGAATATATTTTCCGATTCGTTATTCATATCTTGTATGTCATGTTTAAATCGTGCTGAAGAAATGACGGTACCAAGTTGTCCCGTTGAAGCAATACGTACCGCAACTGATGTTCCAGGGTTCACTCCGTTAATTCCCTGAATAAAACAAGCTGTTTGAGATGTTCCTATACGAATCGTAGCTGCCTCATTTACAGCAGCAGCATTAGCATTAATATAAATATTACCAGAGCCTGTGGTTAAAACTCCTCCTGCACCAGATCCAATAGCAATATTAGTAGAACCTGTAGTAACTAATGGCAAAGAACCACTACCAAGAGCTGTATTATTAGCACCTACTGTATTTGCAGCTAACGCACTATTACCTAATGCAGCATTACTCGTTCCTGTTGTATTTGCTGTTAAAGCACTACTACCTACAGCAGTATTATTGCCTGTTCCTGTCGTATTTGTTGCCAATGCGCTTGCTCCAACTGCAGTATTATTTGAACCAATGGTAACTGCGAGGAGAGCATTATTGCCAAGAGCAGTGTTATTGGTACCTGTTATATTATTTTGTAAAGCATTGGTACCAATTGCGGTATTATTAATACCTGTTGTATTATTTTGCAAGGTAAATTGACCAAGTCCAGTATTTGCAGTACCAATAGTATTTAACGCTAATGAAAAAAGACCAACTGCTGTATTACCTGTACCAGTTGTATTGGAAGTTAATGCATTAGCTCCAACAGCTACAGTATTATCTATTAAATGACTTGCAAGTGCATTATGTCCAACTGCAGTATTAGCAGATCCAGTTACATTAAGATTTAATGTATTTTGTCCAACTGCAGTATTAAGCCCACCTGTTGTGTTAGTAGCAAGAGCAACGGTACCAACAGCTACATTTGCAATGCCACCTACATTTGAACTAAGTGCACTATGACCGACCGCAGTATTTTGTGCACCTGTTGTATTTGCTGTTAATGAGAGCGATCCAATTGCAACATTTTGTGTTCCTGTTGTATTTGCTGCTAATGCGGTAGAACCAAAACCAGAATTTGCAATGCCAGTCATGGTAAAATTACCTGAATTTATTCCAACAAAAGTATTACTAGTTCCAAAATTATGAATAAAAGTTGATGATCCTTTTACAATATTACCTGCTGTTGCAGTGCTTGGATTTGTTGACAATATCAGATTTCCAGCAACAATTGAATCATTAACGCTTACCTCTTGTGCTGCAAAGCTTCCTGTGCCATCACGCTTAACAATAGTACTTGCCGTATTAACATTTGTCGCTGCATTAGCAAGTACAGTTGCTGCAGCAACATTGGCAGCTGTTTGTCCACCAACTAAACTAACCACTGTTGCTCCTTGAGTGCCAGTTACGTCTCCCGTCAACGATCCAGAAAAATTAGTAGCTGTTGTTGCTGTCGTTGCTGTTGTAGCATTTCCCGTTAAATTTGCAGTAATTGTCCCAGCAGAGAAATTTCCTGATGCGTCACGTTTAACAATGGTACTTGCGGTATTAACATTTGTCGCTGCATTAGCAAGCACGGTTGCTGCTGCAACATTAGCAGCTGTTTGTCCACCAACTAAACTAACCACTGTTGCTCCTTGAGTGCCAGTTACGTCTCCTATCAATGATCCAGAAAAATTAGTAGCCGTTGTTGCTGTCGTAGCTGTTGTTGCATTGCCCGTCAAATTTGCCGTGATCGTGCCAGCAGAGAAATTACCTGAAGCATCACGTTTAACAATGGTACTTGCAGTATTAGCATTTGTCGCTGCATTAGCAAGTATGGTTGCTGCAGCAACATTAGCAGCTGTTTGTCCACCAACAGTACTTACCACTGTTGCTCCTTGAGTACCAGTTACATCTCCCGTTAACGATCCAGAAAAATTAGTAGCTGTTGTTGCTGTTGTTGCATTTCCTGTTAAATTTGCCGTAATTGTGCCAGCAGAGAAATTACCAGATGCGTCACGTTTAACAATGGTACTTGCGGTATTAACATTTGTCGCTGCATTAGCAAGTACAGTTGCTGCTGCAACATTAGCAGCTGTTTGTCCACCAACAGTACTTACCACTGTTGCTCCTTGAGTACCAGTTACATCTCCTATCAATGATCCAGAAAAATTAGTAGCCGTTGTTGCTGTCGTAGCTGTTGTTGCATTGCCCGTCAAATTTGCCGTGATCGTGCCAGCAGAGAAATTACCTGAAGCATCACGTTTAACAATGGTACTTGCAGTATTAGCATTTGTCGCTGCATTAGCAAGTATGGTTGCTGCAGCAACATTAGCAGCTGTTTGTCCACCAACAGTACTTACCACTGTTGCTCCTTGAGTACCAGTTACGTCTCCGGTTAACGATCCAGAAAAATTAGTAGCTGTTGTTGCTGTTGTTGCATTTCCTGTTAAATTTGCCGTAATTGTGCCAGCAGAGAAATTACCAGATGCGTCACGTTTAACAATGGTACTTGCGGTATTAACATTTGTCGCTGCATTAGCAAGTACAGTTGCTGCTGCAACATTAGCAGCTGTTTGTCCACCAACAGTACTTACCACTGTTGCTCCTTGAGTACCAGTTACGTCTCCGGTTAACGATCCAGAAAAATTAGTAGCTGTTGTTGCATTTCCTGTTAAATTTGCCGTGATCGTGCCAGCAGAGAAATTACCTGAAGCATCACGTTTAACAATGGTACTTGCAGTATTAGCATTTGTCGCTGCATTAGCAAGTATGGTTGCTGCAGCAACATTAGCAGCTGTTTGTCCACCAACAGTACTTACCACTGTTGCTCCTTGAGTACCAGTTACATCTCCGGTTAACGATCCAGAAAAATTAGTAGCTGTTGTTGCTGTCGTTGCATTTCCTGTTAAATTTGCCGTAATTGTGCCAGCAGAAAAATTACCTGATCCATCACGTACGACAATATTTCCTGCGGTATTAATACTTGAAATATTGGCAAGTTTATCATTGGTAATTGTTGCAGCAGTAATATCAGCATCTACAATTAATGATGTTGATAATAATCCTGCGGCACTATTATGTACAACTCCTGCGGTAGACAATCCATCAATAGTAAGACCACTTGAACTGAGATTCATCTGTTCAACGCCATTAATATCAAATGATAATGTATTTGCAGTTGTAGCAGAAAAACCAGTATTAGTACTTCCGGTAAATTTAAGTGATGGCGCAGCAGCGGTTCCTGCAGGCATAATAAGTGTCCCCGTCATAGTATCACCAGCTTTAAGAACATTTAAGGATGCACTTCCGGTGACATTACCAGTCAGATTTGCTGTAATTGTGCCAGCAGAGAAATTTCCTGATCCATCACGTGTAACAATAGCACTTGCAGTATTAACACTGGTTGCAGTTGTTGCAGAATTGGCAACTTTACCCGCAGTAGAAATTGTGGCAAGTTTAGTATCTACTATTGCTGCTGTTGGGTCAATGTCAGCATTGACAATTAATGATGTTGATAAATTACCTGACGCATCATTGTGTACTATTCCTGCACTAGTAAATGCATCAATAGAAATCGCTCCACTTGCTGCTATTTTTAAACGTTCTACTCCACTTGTACTGAATGATAATGCTCCAGCATTGGCAAAAAATCCTGTTGTCGTACTACCGGTAAAAATAAGAGATGGAGCTGCGGCTGTTCCCGCTGGTAATTGCAATGCACCGGTCATAATATCACCAGCTTTTAATACATTTAATGATGCAGCACCTATTAAACTTGCTGCAATTGACGAAGCAGAAAAATTACCTGACGCATCACGAGCAACGATGGTATTTGCAGTATTAGTACTTGTCGCCGTTGTAGCAGAATTAGCAACTTTACCTGCAGTACTGATTGTTGCAAGTTTACTATCTGCTATTGCCGCTGCTGGATCAATATCCGCGTTGACAATTAATGATGTTGATAATAATCCTGCTGCACTATTATGCACAACACCTGTGGTAGTAAAACCATCAATGGTAACACCACTTGAACTGAGATTCATCTGTTCAACGCCATTAATATCAAATGATAATGTATTTGCAGTTGCAGCTGAAAGACCAGTATTAGTACTTCCGGTGAATTGTAATGATGGAGATACAGCACTACCTGCAGGCATAATAAGTGTTCCTGTCATAGTATCGCCAGCTTTAAGAACATTTAATGATGCACTTCCAATTACATTGCCCGTTACATTACCTGTCAGATTTGCTGTAATTGTGCCAGCAGAGAAATTACCTGAACTATCACGAGATACAATCGTATTTGCGGTATTTGCATTTGTTGCTGTTGTTGCAGAATTAGCAACTTTACCTGCAGTAGAAATTGTTGCAAGTTTAGAATCTGTTATAGCAGCTCCTGCAGCAATGTCAGCATTAACAATAAGAGAACTTGATAAATTACCTGATGCATCATTATGTACTATTCCAGCAGTAGTAAATCCATCAACAGAAATAATTCCACCAGCGGATATTTTTAATTGTTCAACGCCATTGGTACTAAATGATAACGCTCCTGAACTCGCGGATAATCCAGACGTTGTACTTCCCGTAAAAATTAATGATGGTAACGCTGTTGTTCCTGCGGGAAGTTGCAATGTACCAGTCATAATGTCACCCGCTTTTAATACGTTATTAGAAGCGCTTCCCGTTAAACTTGCAATAATAATCCCTGCATTAAAATTACCCGATGCATCACGAGATACAATTGCATTTGCGGTATTAGTACTTGTCGCCGTTGTGGCAGAATTGGCAACTTTACCTGCGGTAGAAATTGTTGCAAGTTTAGAATCTGCTATTGCTGCAGCTGGATCAATATCCGCATTGACAATTAATGATGTTGATAATAATCCTGCTGCACTATTATGTACAACACCTGTAGTGGTAAATCCATCAACGGTAACACCACTTGCACTAAGATTCATTTGTTCTACACCATTAATATCAAATGATAATGTATTTGCAGTTGCCGCTGAAAGACCAGTATTAGTACTTCCAGTAAATTTGAAGGATGGCGCAGCAGCGGTTCCTGCAGGCATAATGAGGGCTCCTGTCATAGTATCACCGGCTTTAAGAACATTTAAGGACGCACTTCCTGTTACATTACCCGTTACATTTCCGATTAAATTCGCTGTAATTGTGCCGGCAGAAAAATTACCTAATGCATCACGCGATACAATAGCATTTGCTGTATTTGCATTTGTTGCTGTTGTGGCGGAATTAGCAACTTTACCTGCAGTGGAAATCGTAGCAAGTTTAGAATCTGTTATAGCAGCTCCTGCAGCAATGTCAGCATTAACAATTAATGAACTTGATAAATTACCTGATGAATCATTATGCACTATTCCAGCAGTGGTAAATCCATCAACAGAAATAGTTCCTCCAGAGGATATTTTTAATTGTTCAACGCCATTGGTACTCAATGACAAATTACCTGAACTTGCGGATAATCCAGACGTTGTACTTCCCGTAAAAATTAATGATGGTAACGCTGTTGTTCCCGCGGGAAGTTGCAATGTACCAGTCATAGTGTCACCAGATTTTAGTACGTTATTAGAAGCGCTTCCCGTTAAACTTGCAATAATAATCCCTGCATTAAAATTACCTGATGCATCACGAGATACAATTGCATTTGCAGTATTAGTACTTGTCGCCGTTGTAGCAGAATTAGCAACTTTACCCGCGGTAGAAATTGTTGCAAGTTTAGAATCTGCTATTGCTGCTGCTGGATCAACATCCGCATTGACAATTAATGATGTTGATAATAATCCTGTCGCACTATTATGTACAACACCTGCAGTGGTAAATCCATCAATAGTAAGACCACTTGAACTGAGATTCATCTGTTCAACGCCATTAATATCAAATGATAATGTATTTGCAGTTGCAGCTGAAAGACCAGTATTAGTACTTCCGGTGAATTTAAAGGATGGCACAGCAGCGGTTCCTGCAGGCATAATAAGTGTTCCTGTCATAGTATCACCGGCCTTAAGAACATTTAAGGATGCACTTCCAGTCACATTACCCGTTACATTTCCTGTTAAATTTGCCGTAATTATGCCGGCAGAAAAATTACCTGACGCATCACGAGCAACAATCGCATTTGCCGCATTAGCACTTGTTGCTGTTGTAGCAGAATTAGCAACTTTACCTACAGTGGAAATTGTTGCAAGTTTGGAATCTACAATTGCTGCAGCTGGGTCAACATCAGCATTAACAATAAGAGAACTTGATAAATTACCTGATGCATCATTATGCACTATTCCAGCAGTGGTAAATCCATCAACAGAAATAGTTCCTCCAGAGGATATTTTTAATTGTTCAACGCCATTGGTACTCAATGACAAATTACCTGAACTTGCGGATAATCCAGACGTTGTACTTCCCGTAAAAATTAATGATGGTAACGCTGTTGTTCCTGCGGGAAGTTGTAATGCACCAGTCATAGTATCACCCGCTTTTAATACGTTATTTGATGCAGTACCAGTTAAATTTGCAGTGATCGTACCGGCAGAAAAATTACCAGATGCGTCACGAGATACAATTGCATTTGCAGTATTAGTACTTGTTGCTGTTGTGGCAGAATTAGCAACTTTACCTGCGGTAGAAATTGTTGCAAGTTTAGAATCTGCTATTGCCGCTGCTGGATCAATATCCGCATTGACAATTAATGATGTTGATAATAATCCTGTCGCACTATTATGTACAACACCTGCAGTGGTAAATCCATCAACGGTAACACCACTTGCACTAAGATTCATTTGTTCTACACCATTAATATCAAATGATAATGTATTTGCAGTTGCCGCTGAAAGACCAGTATTAGTACTTCCAGTAAATTTGAAGGATGGCGCAGCAGCGGTTCCTGCAGGCATAATAAGTGTTCCTGTCATAGTATCACCGGCCTTAAGAACATTTAAGGATGCACTTCCAGTCACATTACCCGTTACATTTCCTGTTAAATTTGCCGTAATTATGCCGGCAGAAAAATTACCTGACGCATCACGAGCAACAATCGCATTTGCCGCATTAGCACTTGTTGCTGTTGTAGCAGAATTAGCAACTTTACCTACAGTGGAAATTGTTGCAAGTTTGGAATCTACAATTGCTGCAGCTGGGTCAACATCAGCATTAACAATAAGAGAACTTGATAAATTACCTGATGCATCATTATGCACTATTCCAGCAGTGGTAAATCCATCAACAGAAATAGTTCCTCCAGAGGATATTTTTAATTGTTCAACGCCATTGGTACTCAATGACAAATTACCTGAACTTGCGGATAATCCAGACGTTGTACTTCCCGTAAAAATTAATGATGGTAACGCTGTTGTTCCTGCGGGAAGTTGTAATGCACCAGTCATAGTATCACCCGCTTTTAATACGTTATTTGATGCAGTTCCCGTTAAATTTGCAGTGATCGTACCGGCAGAAAAATTACCAGATGCGTCACGAGATACAATTGCATTTGCAGTATTAGTACTTGTTGCTGTTGTGGCAGAATTAGCAACTTTACCTGCGGTAGAAATTGTTGCAAGTTTAGAATCTGCTATTGCCGCTGCTGGATCAATATCCGCATTGACAATTAATGATGTTGATAATAATCCTGTCGCACTATTGTGTACAACACCTGTAGTGGTAAATCCATCAATAGTAAGACCACTTGAACTGAGATTCATCTGTTCAACGCCATTAATATCAAATGATAATGTATTTGCAGTTGCAGCTGAAAAACCAGTATTAGTACTTCCGGTAAATTTGAATGATGGCGCAGCAGCGGTTCCTGCAGGCATAATAAGTGTTCCTGTCATAGTATCGCCAGCTTTAAGAACATTTAATGATGCACTTCCAATTACATTGCCCGTTACATTACCTGTCAGATTTGCTGTAATTGTGCCAGCAGAAAAATTACCTGAACCATCACGAGATACAATAGCATTTGCTGTATTTGCATTTGTCGCTGTTGTGGCTGAATTAGCAACTTTACCTGCGGTAGAAATTGTTGCAAGTTTAGAATCTGCTATTGCCGCTGCTGGATCAATATCCGCATTAACAATAAGAGAACTTGATAAATTACCTGATGAATCATTGTGCACTATTCCAGCAATTGTAAATCCATCAACAGAAATAGTCCCTCCAGAGGATATTTTTAATTGTTCAACGCCATTAGTGCTCAATGATAATGCTCCTGAGCTCGCGGATAATCCAGACGTTGTACTTCCGGTAAAAATCAATGATGGTAATGCTGTTGTTCCTGCGGGAAGTTGCAATGTACCAGTCATAGTGTCACCAGATTTTAGTACGTTATTAGAAGCGCTTCCCGTTAAACTTGCAATAATAATCCCTGCATTAAAATTACCTGATGCATCACGAGATACAATTGCATTTGCAGTATTTGTACTTGTCGCCGTTGTAGCAGAATTAGCAACTTTACCCGCGGTAGAAATTGTTGCAAGTTTAGAATCTGCTATTGCTGCTGCTGGATCAACATCCGCATTGACAATTAATGATGTTGATAATAATCCTGCTGCACTATTATGCACAACACCTGTGGTAGTAAAACCATCAATGGTAACACCACTTGAACTGAGATTCATCTGTTCAACGCCATTAATATCAAATGATAATGTATTTGCAGTTGCAGCTGAGAAACCAGTATTAGTACTTCCCGTAAACATAAGTGATGGCGAGGCAACGCTACCTGCGGGAAGTTGTAATGAACCAGTCATAGTATCACCAGCTTTAAGAACATTTAAAGATGCGCTTCCGGTAACATTTCCTATTAAATTTGCCGTAATAGACGAGGCAGAAAAATTACCCGATGCATCGCGTGCAACAATAGTTCCTATTGTATTAAGATTTGTTGCATCAGTTGCAAGAGTTATATCATTAGTATTATTAGTAATAACAATATGAGATCCTTGAATTAGTGACTTAAAGTTTAAAGTGTTACTTATTTTATCTCTAAAAATAAGACCAGTACCTGCACCAACATTAGCACCCGTTGTTGTATTAGGAAGAGAAAATAATGCAAAATTAATTGGATCCGTATCTACAACTGCTGATGGTGTACTACAAAGCCAACTTGATCCTCCATATACTGTTCCTGATAAAATAAGCACATATGCTTGACCAGCTATTGATCCAGTTGCAAAATCAGTAGGTCGCGACCATGCTCCTGCAGCGACAACCCATAAACCATTTTCTACTTGATTTGTTTGTCCTATAAGAAGAACTCGATCATTTGCAATAAGGGTTACACCATCAATTGTTGGTAATCCACTTAATGTTTGATTAGACGTACTTGCTACAACAGCTGGATTTTTTGCCATAAGACCAGTAGAAACAATTGAGTCAACATAAGATTTAGTTGCTGCATCTGTTGCATTGGTAACTGTTCCATTTAATGTAACCATATTTGTTGCAAAGTTTCCGGATATATCACGTACTACAATATTTCCTGCTGTATTAGAACTGGAAATTGTCGCTAATTTAGCATTACTTATTGTTGCATCAGAAATATCACTGTTAACAATTAATGAACTTGATAAATTACCTGATGAATCATTGTGCACTATTCCAGCAGTGGTAAATCCATCAACAGAAATAGTTCCACCAGATGATATTTTTAATTGTTCAACGCCATTAGCACTAAACGATAACGCTCCTGAGCTCGCGGATAATCCAGACGTTGTGCTTCCCGTAAAAATTAATGATGGCAAAGCTGTTGTTCCTGCGGGAAGTTGCAATGCACCAGTCATGGTGTCACCCGCTTTTAATACGTTATTTGATGCAGTTCCCGTTAAATTTGCAGTGATCGTACCGGCAGAAAAATTACCTGATGCATCACGAGATACAATTGCATTTGCGGTATTTGTACTTGTCGCCGTTGTGGCAGAATTAGCAACTTTACCTGCGGTAGAAATTGTTGCAAGTTTAGAATCTGCTATTGATGCAGCTGGATCAATATCCGCATTGACAATTAATGATGTTGATAATAATCCTGCTGCACTATTATGCACAACACCTGTGGTAGTAAAACCATCAATGGTAACACCACTTGAACTGAGATTCATCTGTTCAACGCCATTAATATCAAATGATAATGTATTTGCAGTTGCAGCTGATAAACCAGTATTAGTACTTCCGGCAAATTGTAATGATGGAGATACAGCACTACCTGTAGGTAAAATTAATGTTCCTGTCATAGTATCACCAGCTTTAAGAACATTATTTGATGCGCTTCCGGTTACATTGCCCGTTACATTACCTGTCAGATTTGCTGTAATTGTGCCAGCAGAAAAATTACCTGAACTATCACGAGATACAATAGCATTTGCTGTATTTGCATTTGTCGCAGTTGTTGCTGAATTAGCAACTTTACCTGCAGTAGAAATCGTAGCAAGTTTAGAATCTGCTATTGCCGCTGCTGGGTCAACATCAGCATTGACAATTAATGATGTTGATAAATTACCTAATGAATCATTATGTACAATTCCAGCAGTGGTAAATCCATCAACAGAAATAATTCCACCCGATGATATTTTTAATTGTTCAGCGCCATTAGTGCTCAATGACAAATTACCTAAACTCGCGGATAATCCAGACGTTGTACTTCCGGTAAAAATTAATGATGGTAAGGCTGTTGTTCCCGCGGGAAGCTGTAATGTACCAGTCATGGTATCACCAGCTTTTAATACGTTATTAGATGCACTACCGGTTAAATTTGCAGTGATCGTACCGGCAGAAAAATTACCTGATGCATCACGAGATACAATTGCATTTGCGGTATTAGTACTTGTCGCCGTTGTGGCAGAATTAGCAACTTTACCTGCAGTACTGATTGTTGCAAGTTTACTATCTGCTATTGCCGCTGCTGGATCAATATCCGCATTGACAATTAATGAGGTTGATAATAATCCTGCCGCACTATTGTGTACAACACCTGTAGTGGTAAATCCATCAACGGTAACACCACTTGCACTAAGATTCATTTGTTCAACGCCATTAATATCAAATGATAATGTATTTGCAGTTGCCGCTGAAAGACCAGTATTAGTACTTCCGGTGAATTGTAATGATGGAGATACAGCACTACCTGTAGGTAAAATTAATGTTCCTGTCATAGTATCACCAGCTTTAAGAACATTATTTGATGCGCTTCCAGTTACATTACCAGTTACATTCCCCGTTAAATTTGCGGTAATTGTGCCAGCAGAGAAATTACCTAACGCATCACGCGATACAATAGCGTTTGCTGTATTCGCATTTGTTGCTGTTGTGGCGGAATTAGCAACTTTACCTGCAGTGGAAATCGTAGCAAGTTTAGAATCTGTTATAGCAGCTCCTGCAGCAATGTCAGCATTAACAATTAATGAACTTGATAAATTACCTGATGAATCATTATGCACTATTCCAGCAGTGGTAAATCCATCAACAGAAATAGTTCCTCCAGAGGATATTTTTAATTGTTCAACGCCATTGGTACTCAATGACAAATTACCTGAACTTGCGGATAATCCAGACGTTGTACTTCCCGTAAAAATTAATGATGGCAAAGATGTTGTTCCTGCGGGAAGTTGTAATGAACCAGTCATAGTGTCACCCGCTTTTAATACGTTATTAGATGCACTACCGGTTAAATTTGCAGTGATCGTACCGGCAGAAAAATTACCAGATGCGTCACGAGATACAATTGCATTTGCAGTATTAGTACTTGTTGCTGTTGTGGCAGAATTAGCAACTTTACCTGCGGTAGAAATTGTTGCAAGTTTAGAATCTGCTATTGCCGCTGCTGGATCAATATCCGCATTGACAATTAATGATGTTGATAATAATCCTGTCGCACTATTATGTACAACACCTGCAGTGGTAAATCCATCAATAGTAAGACCACTTGAACTGAGATTCATCTGTTCAACGCCATTAATATCAAATGATAATGTATTTGCAGTTGCAGCTGAAAGACCAGTATTAGTACTTCCGGTGAATTTAAAGGATGGCGCAGCAGCGGTTCCCGCAGGCATAATAAGTGTTCCTGTCATAGTATCACCGGCCTTAAGAACATTTAAGGATGCACTTCCAGTTACATTGCCGGTAACATTACCACTTAAATTAGCCGTAATAGTGCCAGCAGAGAAATTACCAGAACTATCACGCGCAACAATAGCACTTGCAGTATTAACACTGGTTGCAGTTGTTGCAGAATTAGCAACTTTACCCGCAGTTGAAATTGTTGCAAGTTTAGAATCTACAATTGCTGCTGCAGGATCAACATCAGCATTAACAATTAATGAACTTGATAAATTACCTGATGAATCATTATGCACTATTCCAGCAGTGGTAAATCCATCAACAGAGATAGTTCCACCAGATGATATTTTTAATTGCTCTACTCCATTAGTACTCAATGATAATGCGCCTGAACTCGCGGATAATCCAGACGTTGTGCTTCCCGTAAAAATTAATGATGGCAAAGCTGTTGTTCCTGCAGGAAGCTGTAATGCCCCAGTCATAATATCGCCACTTTTTGCAACTTTACCATTTAATTGAGCTTGTATTGATGAGGTAACACCAGATAAATATCCAAGTTCAGTATTCGTTACAGTGCTTGATGCAAGTTGATTAGTTATAGGATCAGTAACAACAACTCTATTAGGTGTTAATGTACCAACAATAAAATTATCATCAGTTTTTAAGATGTTTGCAGCACTTCTATAAAGATTTGTATCTCCATCAAATACTATTTGAGCACCCGCTGTTGGTAATTGTAGTTGATTATTAGCACCATCAAGTTGCATTACGGTATATGGCGACACTAATGATTGGCCAATAGCGTCACTATTTTGATAATTAAATGAAAGTTCAGCAGTGGAACTATTTTTATTGATATCCCAACCACGCAATGCAGATGTTCCTCCAACAGGAGACCCTGTATCCGAAACAAGTCGTAATCCTGCAATTTTGGTTCTATCAGTTGTTATTGATGTAAGATCAGCATTATCTTGTGATAAAACATAAAAAGTTGATTGATTACTCATTTCATTAGTAAATCCTATTGCCTGAGAGGAATAAAGTGATGAAAGATAATCAATTACCGGTTGACTAGCTCCTGCTATCGCTACCTGCAATAATGTAGTATTAGCATTAGCTGTTGATCCAATAGAAAGAGCATTATTATTGTCTAAATCAAAGTATGCAAGTGAAACATTCGTTGGATCATTAATAATTATTTTACTACTTGAAGCTTTACTTGAGTCTAAATTTAATTGAGCAGATCCATCTTGCAAAATATTCGTTGTGCAATTACGAATATCAACTCCAGACCCAAAATATTGTGTTGAAGCTGTATCTCCTACAACACCAATTTGCAATGCTATTGTATAATTTTGTATAACACTACTACTCATATTAAGTTTGGCATTATTAGAAATAAGCATCGCTGTTGCTTGAGGAATATTAATATTACTATTTCCATCAAAATTACAACCTATAATCTCAGCCGATGTTCCCGCACCGCTAATTTGTACATTAATATCAGTAGAATTATTAGTTAATGCAAAGGTACAACCAGATAATAATAAATTTGACGCGCCAGCTTGTAAAATATCGGTATTATTATATTTGAAAACACCAGCATTTATAGTAGTAGAAAATGCATTATCATTTATATTTATAGCAGTATCACATAATATAAAAGTTCCACTGCTTGCTACATAATAAGCATTGGCTCCTATTACACTAACGCCTGTATTTACCGCAGATATAAAACCTCCAAAGATAAAACAATTATTACAAAATACTATACAGTTATTGACTAATATTCCTATTCCATTATTAATAAAAAAGCAATTAGTAAATTCATAAATCACATTTGCATTGGCGCATGATACACCTGTTTGAAAACTTAAGAATGTTACATTAGTAAATGTTGTAGTAGCTCCCGCCATAAGAGAAAGACACGTTGCTGTTGATGTCCCATTTGCAAGAAAAATTAAGTTATTCAAATTAATAGTATTATTTACGAGTAAAAAATCATTACTTAAAGTATTTGGCACAATTACCGTAGCTGTTTGAGAATCACCAACAATTGAAATACCATCCGTAGTAACGGTTAATGGTCCTGCGCTATTATTCTCAATATAAGTACCTGGTCCCATAAGAATAACAATAGAATTAGATGATGTTGCAAGACTGTTAGCAACGGTAATTGCTTGCGCAAGAGAAGCATAAGGACTATCAAAAGATCCATCTCCTGTAATATCATTTCCATATTTTGTAACATAAATAGTTTGACTTGTTGCGGGAGTAATTGCACCACCTTCAGTAACCCATTCTAAATTAGTAGGCGTTATTGCACCAGAGCGTAATGTTTGACTTACCGTAGGAACATTTTCTGGTAAAGTTAATGTATAGCTTGAAGGAACTGAAAGTGGTGCATTTATACCAACATAATTACCTACAGCATCCTGAAAACGAATTGCATTTTGCGTGAGCATGTTCAATATACCAGTCATTGAATCACCAGAACGCGAAACTTTATTATTAAGTTGAGTTTGTATTGATGAGGTAACACCAGATAAATATCCAAGTTCTGTATTTGTTGTTGCGCTAGAAATAAGTGCATTAGTTATAGAATCAGTTGCCACAGCTCTATTTGGTGTTAATGTACCAACAACTAAATTATCATCAGTTTTTAAGGTGTTTGCAGCACTTCTATAAAGGTTTGTATCTCCATCAAATACTATTTGCGTACCAGCTGTTGGTAATTGTAGTTGATTATTAACACCATCAAGTTGCATTACGGTATATTCCGGCACACTTGATAAACCTGATATATCACTGTTTTGATAATTAAACAATAATTCTGCCGCAACGCCAGTTCTATTAATATTCCATCCTCGTAACGCTGATATTCCACCAATAGGAGACCCTGTATCTGAAACTAAAAACAGACCAGCAGTTAGCGTATTATTTTCTGTAATCGCTGTTAAATAAGCATTATTATTTGAAACAACATATAATGAAGAAGAATTAGAACTTGGATTAATCATCCCTATCCCCTGGGCAGAATAAAGAGATGATTGATAACTAATACTAGGATCACCATCAGAACCAAGAGTGGTTGAAATTAAACCTGTATTAATATCATCAGCCGATCCAATGGTAAGTATGTTATTATTAGCAAGATCAAAATATGCAAGTTTAACATTAGTAGGATCATTTATAATGATTTTATCACTTGAAGAAGTACTCGCGTTAACATTTAATGTTGCAGAACCTTCCTGTTGAATGTCTGTTGTACAGTTTAAAATGGTAAATCCGGAAATAGAAGCTATTGTTGAAGCTGTATCGGATGATGTTCCAATCTGTAATGCGGTAATATAATTTTTTACACTTCCACTACTAATATCAAGATATGCACCATTACTTACTAAAATACTTTGTCCCTCAGGAACTCCTAGTGAACTATTACCATTAAACTGACATCCTACTATCTCTGCAATAGTGCCCGCACCACTTATTTGAAGATCAACATCTGAACTACCAGTAGTAAGCTCAAAACTTGATCCATTAAGAACCATGTGAGAAGCTCCTGATTGATTAATATCAAATGTATTAAATTTAAATGCCATTGCGCTGATAGTAATAGTAGAATTTCCTGTAATATTAAATCCTGTAGCACATTTTGCACATGAACCACCATCTATTATTACATTTGCTCCGGCACCTGTTACGCTTACACCAGTATTTACTGATGGTGCCGTTGGCGATGGAGTACCAAAAAAAGAACAACCAACTACTTGAACACGAGAATCACTAATACTCAACCCTATCGTATTTGAAATAAAAGTACATGCATTAAAACCATATAACTGTGTTGATCCACCGGCACATGAAGCTCCTGTTTGAAAATTAACAAATCGTACTGCATTACACGTTGACAAATTACCAGCAGCTAATACTAATCCAGATGCAAGTGGTGATGATGATTGCAAGGTAAGTTCAGCAATACGCACAGTAGTATTTGCAAGCAAAAGATTATTTGCAGGCGTTGAAGGCATAATCATTACTGCTGTTGTTGAATCTCCAACAATTGAAATTCCTGTTGCAGTTACTGTTAAAGGACCAGTGCTATTATTTTCAATATACGTACCAGGAGCCATTGAAATGCATATAGGATTTGCCGTGGTTGCAAGTCCATTAGCAACATTAATTGCCTTAGAAAGAGTTAAATATGGCGCTGAAAAAGAACCATCTCCTGTTGTATCATTGCCAAATTTAGCGACATAAATAGTTCTACTAGTTACCGGAGGTGTTGATCCTCCTTCGGTAAACCACTCTAAATTATCTGGTATTGTTGCGTTAGCACGCAATAATTGATGAGCAACTGGAATAGTTGATGGTAAAGATAATGTATAACTTGAAGGAACTGAAAGCGGTGCATTTATACCAACATAATTACCAACAGCATCCTGGAAACGAATTGCATTTTGCGTGAGCATGTTCAATGTGCCTGTCATTGAATCACCAGAACGTGAAACTTTATTATTAAGTTGAGTTTGTATTGATGATGTAACGCCAGATAAATATCCAAGTTCTGTATTTGTTGTTGCGCTAGAAATAAGTGCATTAGTCACCGGATCAGTTGCTATGGCTCTATTTGGTGTTAATGTACCAACAACCAAATTGTCATCAGTTTTTAAGGTATTTGTAGCGCTTCTATAAAGGTTTGTATCTCCATCAAATACTATTTGTGTGCCAACTGTTGGCAATTGTAATTGATTATTAACACCATCAAGTTGCATTACGGTATATTCTGGCACACTTGATTGACCTGTTATATCACTGTTTTGATAATTAAATGAAAGCTCAGCAGTGGAGCTATTTTTATTAATATCCCAACCGCGCAGTGCAGATGTTCCTCCAACAGGAGATCCTGCATCAGAAACAAGTCGTAATCCTGCAATTTTAGTACGATCAGTTGTAATTGATGTTACGTCTGTATTATTACTTGATAAAGAATAAAGAGAAGATGCGCTCCCATAAATGTTTTCAAAACCAACCGCCTGAGTAGAATATAAAGACGACTTATAATTAAGCCCAGGATGATTTATAGGATCAATATTTACTTGCACTAAGCTTGTATCTTGATTAGTTGTTGAACCAATAGTAAGTGCGTTATTATCATCTAAATCAAAATAAGCAAGAATCACGTTAGTAGCATCCGCAATAGTAATTTTACTACTTGATGCAGTGCTTGCATCAAAATTAAGCGTAGTAGAACCTTGTTGCATAATATCATTGGTACAATTTTTTATAATAAGAGATGAAGCAAAAGTATTTGTAGAAGAAGTATCAGTTGAGGTACCTGCATGGAGGCCTGTTGTATAGTTATACATGCTACCACCAGCAATATTAACAGAAGCATCATTAGTAATAAATACAGCGGTACCTTGAGGAGTACCTAATATACCACTACCACTAAATTCACAACTTATTATTTCTGTAATAGTTCCTGCTCCACTAATTTGTAAATCAATATCAGATGAACTTGTTGTTAATTCAAAGGTACAACCGGAAAGAGTTAAATGAGAAGCTCCATTTTGAACAATGTCAAATTCATTAAGCCTAAAAGCAACACCACTAATACTCATAAATGCATTGCTGGTAATGTTAACACCTGTTAAACATACACCAATAACGCCACCATTTATTGCAACATCAGATGCAGATCCTGAAGCGGTAATGGCAGTATTTGCTGCAGGACCACTCAGCGATGAAGTTCCAAAAATAGTAACATCATTACATTCAACGTAGGTATTATTAATATTTATTGCAGTTCCGTTATTAACAAAAAAACATGTAGCAAATCCATATGAAGTTGATATGCTTCCAATACAATCAACACCAATAAGAAAATTTAATATATGCACGTTATTTAATATGGTTAAATTACCAGACGTAAATGTTATACCCGTTGCTAAAGGGGCAGCAGATTGGAATGTCAAATTAAGCATTTCTGCTGTATCATTAACTAAAAGTAAATCATTTGTTGGTGTTCCTGGCATTATAATGACAGAACTTGGAGCATCACCAACAATTGAAATTCCATTTGTTGTAATAGTTAACGGTCCACTACTATTATCTTCGATATATATACCAGCACTTATTTTAATACACATTGGATTAAAAGCGTTTGCAAGTCCATTTGCAGTAAGTATTGCTTTGGCAAGACTTGCATACGGTGCACCAAATGATCCATCGCCGGTGATATCATTCCCGTATTGTGTAACGTAAATAGTTTTACTTGCAGAAGGAGGAACAGATACAGATTCATTTACCCATTCCAAATTGGTAGGCGTTATTGCATTAGCACGTAATAATTGATTAGCTGTTGGAACAGTAGCTGGTAATGAAAGAGTATAGCTTGTTGGCACTACAGTTGGTGCCTTAAGACCAACATATCCTGGACCAGGATCATTAAAAAGAAGAGAATTAATAACAACACCATCACTTAGTGATAAAGTGCCACTTACCGATTCATCGACAACAGATAATGTATCAACGCATAAATTTGTTACACAATTTGTTACCGTAAGATTTTCTATAACTGCATCTGTTGAAGAAAAATTAGTAGCCGTTAAATTTGAAACAATGGGAGCAATCGAACCTGTCGCTCCAGTAGCTCCTGTAACACCCGTCGCACCGGTCACTCCTGTTGGACCCGTTAAACCGGTAGCTCCAGAGACACCGGTTGGTCCAGTAATGCCTGTAGCACCAGTTGCTCCGGTTGCACCTGTCGGACCTGCAATGCCCGTAATCCCTGTTACAGATCCGCTAATAACTAAATCAGTGACAGAAAGATTATCAATGCATAAATTATCAATACAATTTTCTACCACTAAACCTGTTGTTGAAAGAGTGCCTTTCACCGCAACATTATTTTTAAATTTTGCTGATTTACCAACCTTTAATTTTCCAAGTGCGTATATACCCTGTTGTGCATGTATATGTTTTTCAAAAGTTCCTTTACCATAAACCTTAATATTATCTTTAATAATAAGCGTTCTTAAAGGAGCACGTGTTAATAATCCATCAATAACTTTACTTATTATTCCATCTAAATCAGCAATTATTGTTAATGTTTCTTTTTCATTATCACGTAAAAATTTTTTATGAATCATTGATGTTGCATATTCAAGAGCTTCAATTACTGCATCATATTCTGCAAACAAATTACCATTTTTGATATGATGATCTAATTGTTTAATAGGTGAATTTTCTTTTATATCAAGAATAGTTAATTGAGATACTATAGCCGCAATATTACTCAGATCTTTACCAAGGTATATATATGACATATCAGAGATGTATGCATTGTTACCATCTGATTCTGACATGCTAAAAACTATTTCTTGAGCAATTACGGATAATGGTAATGGCCCAAACAATAATGTTAAAGATATAAAAAGAGAAAAAAAACGTATAAAAAACATAAAAATCCTTTTTAAAAAAACAATTACATAAATTAATTGAATCTATGCAAACAAAAAAACTCTTACGCACGCAAGAGTTTTTTTGTTTTTTTTTAAAAAAAATGTTTTATGCACAACTATATTGATTATAAATTGATAAATTATGATGCAAATGAGGAATATCATTACTATACTCTAATGCTTTTAATACAGCTTTTTTTCCTACTGTATATTCACCTACATAAAGAGCGCACTGACCTAAAATATCATATCGCAAAAAATCATAAACTTTTTTTTCAATAAACAACCCATTATTCTGTGGATAAGGAAGCTCTACAGCTCGATGAGCAAATAAATATGCAATAGCATGATAATTATGACGTATGTAATAACACGCTATTCTAAAAAGAGGTTCAGCTCGATAAGGTAACATGGTATATGCCTGTAAAAAATAATGAAGCGCATCTTCTTCTGTGTAGCGAGAAGCTGTTTTTGTATCATAGGCAACAGAAATTATATGTTCAACTGCACAACCGATGCGATATGCTGCTAAATATTTTTCTTCGCTTAAAGGCCCAAGTTCTAATCGTTTTTGATAATAGAAGATAGCCTCTTCCCAATCATCAAGAAATTGGCATGTCTGAGCCAAATAAAATAAATTACGTGTATCTGTTGGATCTGTATCATATTTTTTTTTTAATAAATTATAATCTCGTATACATCGGATTTTTGATTTATCTTGTCCACTTTGTGCTGGATTATATTCAAAATAGATAGAATCAGGTAACATTCCACTTGCATTATGATTTATTGTTTCATGCACAACCCCCTCATAACGTGCATTACCTGCTCGCCGCATAAGACGAGGTATATAATTATTAATTGAATCTTGCACTGTCAAAAGACGAATTAAATAACAGCTTCCTGAACAGTAAGGCGCAATATAATGTTTATGTTCTGCGCAATAACGCAATAACTCTTCAACGTTATGTATATACCATTCAGCATCAAGCATTAAAAAAAAAGTTGTATTAACAAAAATTTGTTCTGCTAAATCAAGAGCTCTATTGCGTGAGGTTGCAAAATCAATAAATGGTTCTTCAATAATATATGCATGCTCAAAACCATGGGAATCAAAACATTCACGTGTTTTATTTTGTGTACCATCGGTTGACCCTGTATCAAATACTAAAAAATTAGTAATTCCTGCATCAATAAATGGTTGCAACGTTGGAATAATAACATCCACTTCATTTTTAACCATAATTACTACGGTTAAAAGGTTATCATTATTATTTTTGTATACTATATCATGAGCTTGCAAATGAAAAATAAGAAAAATAAATATTACATTAACAATGGCAACAAATAGACCTTGCATATACATCCTCTATACTATTTCTACATACCCCAAACACTAATTATTTTATTACCAATATGTTCTTGTTTATAATAAATCTTTTCATCCCATGATTTGTCCAGTGCACGATCAAATACCACTAAATGTCCTTCAGTTGCATTATTAGTATCCATATATTCAGCTGTTTGCACCAAACCTTCATTAATTGTTTTTTTACCACGCTTAACTTTTAATTCAATAACAATTCGTTGTTTGCCAGCAAGCCATTCAACAAGCAAATCAACACGTTTTCTACCAAGTGCATATTCCCGATGAATTTTTCCCCCACCGTTAATTATCCGCTGCAAAAAAGCCATCAATAATAAATGTGGTCCTGATTCTTTATAATCAAACTTTTCTAACCAAATATTAGAATTTTCACGATAAAATTGCGTAAAGGCTTCAAGCAATTTATGCATATTTAATGAACCATCATTATTTTGATACCATGATGCTTGTTGTGTGATAGTTAGCTGAGTAGAATAATTTAATTCTCGCGGAATAATCTCTTTATAAATTGGATTAGCTATATCAAGTCGCTGATTATATTTTGCAACAAGTCCTAAATCAATAACATATTGAATATCATCAATAGGAAAGTCTTGTGGTATATCTTCTCCCATAATAATTGCATCAATAATATGACGAACACGAGGCTCTTTAAGCTTATGAACAAGTTGATCAATATGCGTATCTCTACGTAAAATAAGCACATCCTTTGCTCGCTCAATAACATCTTTAGTAATTGGCTGACTGCGATCAGTAACATCCCTAAAACACGCTTGATATGCAAGTGCGTTAACAAGCCATGGCTGACCTTGCGTTAAATAAAATGCATATTCTATTGCCTCATTAGTAAATTGTTGTCCAGTTTCATGCGAATGCTGATTATACAGCATTCGAACTTGGTCAATAGAGAAACTATTTAATACTAAACTTTCAGCTTTTATATTAAAAGCACTACCGCCAAGGACCATATTATGTTCTGATTCAGACCAAACACGATAATCTCGTACGTCGCGAACTCCAATTAAACATACCGATTGAGGAAAACTATCAGGACGTTCATTATAACCTGCTCGCAATTGTCGCAACACAGAAATCAATGTGTCTCCAATAAGAGAATCAATTTCATCAATAAAAAGAATAATTGGCTTATCAGAAGATCTGCTCCATTTTTCCAGAACTTCTTGCAAACTTCCACCAGAAACTTTTTCTAACGCTTTTTCTATATAAATAAAAAACGAATCATCATTTTTTAATAATAATTCCGCTGCACCGCGCAATCTATTTAAAATAATTTCCATAGCATGTTTAACATCACTACGTGCAGCTTGTGCAGGTTCAACGTTAACATATAATGCTTTATAATTATTTGTAATATTCAATTGTTGTGAAAACATACGAATTGCAGTTGTTTTACCACTTTGTCGTGGTGCATGCAAAATAAAATATTTTTTTTCTTCGATAAGTTGTAGAAACAGAGCTTCATCTAATCTATGTGGAACATAATAATGATCTTTTGGATTTACTGGGCCAGCAATGGCGAATGTACGCATAACGATTTTCCTAAAAATTACTAAAAATTCATAATTATGTTCCTAATTGTTGAAAATAACAGAAAGACGATAAATAACAAGCATAGTTTTTACGCAAATATCAAGCTATGAAATTGTTTGGATTATATCTGAAAGGTATAGATAAACAGGCTCCCTTTTTTGGAAGCCTGTTTATCTATAAATAGTTTTGTATTACTATGTTTAACGTCTTATGCACGAGCTTCTAAAGCAGCCAAACGTTCTTCTACACGCGCAAATCTCATATGTTGTTTTTTGATTTCATTTAATAATAGCACTGGTAATACATGATATTGAATAGTAAGTGGATTACCATTTTCATCTTTAACAACAATAGCGGGAAATATTTCATTAACTTCTTCAGCAATTAACCCATATTGTTTTGTTGCTGTAGCATCGTTTTTATACACAAATGTTACCGGATTAAGTTCAAGAATTTTTGAAGAATCATCATCCATGCCTGCAATGCGATCTTTAACTTGAATTGAAGATGAAACAGTACCAAGCTGCCCATTAGAATCAACTAAAACCGCGATGGCGTTAGTCATACCAGTTGTAGCACCATAAATACCTGCTATAAATGCTGCTGTTTGTGATGTTCCAATTCTTGTTGTTGTAGATTCTGCCATAGCTCCTGCATTCGAATCAATATAAATATTACCACTTCCTGTTGTTAATCCAGCTCCAGCACCATTACCGATTGCAATGTTATCATTACCGGTAACATTTGTTGGAAGAGGAAGGTTGCCTACGGCAATATTATCACTACCTATGGTATTGAATGCTAATGCCCAATAACCAAGAGCTGTATTACCCGCGCCAGTTGTATTAGAAACTAATGCATTAAGACCCAAGGCAACAGTATCATCTACTAAATGATTTGCAAGCGCATTATGACCAACCGCAGTATTATTAGATCCAGTCACATTAAGATTTAATGCATTTTGTCCAAGTGCTGTATTAAGGTTGCCAGTTGTGTTACTAAATAAAGCTACGTTACCAACAGCTGTATTTGCTAGACCAATGGTATTTGCTTCCAGTGTTCCATTTCCAATAGCAGTATTTTGTACGCCAGTTGTGTTATTCATTAAAGCTTGCTTGCCAAAAGCAGCGTTACCAGAACCAATTGTATTAGATTCTAATGCACTAAAACCAAACCCAGTGTTACCAGCACCCGTCATAATGAAATTACCTGCATTGTCACCAACAAAGGTATTCTTTGTTCCAAAATTATGAATAAAAGGAGCGCCATTTTTAATAACATTACCAACAGCTGGACTAACTGAATCATTCATAGAAATATTGCAGCCAACAGTGAGATTGCAATCAACATTTAACGTTCCTATATCTCCACTACTAGCAAATACAATATCACTTACTATCGTATTTACCACTGACAAATCATTTACGCATAAATTTGCCATGCAATTTGTTATGGTTAGATTATCAACAATCTCATTGGTAATGGATAAATTAGCACAACTTGATCGATTAATATTCAATTCACCTTTAATAGTCTGTTGTGCTATATCATTAAATTGACTCAATAATTCTTCTCGTTGATTGACTTCTAACATGCCACTTTTGTTACATAAAACCGTTTCAGCATAGTGTAAAGCTTCAAGTACTTCATCATACAATCCAATGAGAAAGCCATTCTCTATATGATTTTGAAGCGCATGAAGAATTGATCGCTTATCATCATTCAAACTATCAATAGATGATAAAATAGCACCAATATTACTTACATCGCTACCGAGATATACATATGTATTATCATAATTTTCAATAATATGTTCTTCATCACGTGATAATTTTATATTTTTAGCATCCATAATTGCTAATAATGGTGATATCAATAATAAATTTATTATTGATAAAAAAAACAGTTGTTGATAATGCGTTTGCTTCATTAAAAATCCTTTTTTTTTAAATAGTTTTCTTATCAAAGAACTATTTAAGCATATTTTTTTTTAATTTCGCAACTCTTTATATAATAAAATTTTCTATTTTTATAAAAAGACGCAAAAAAAACCACCGCATTGATCGTTAAATCAATGCGATGGAAAAAAGGAGAGTAGTAATGAAGCCTAAGTTAAATTTGTTCGTTGCCTTGCAAGAGCTAACTACTGATATTAAGAATAAAGATAATTTTAAAAAAGTCAAAGTTATTTTAATAATTTTATGTTGATTTATCAAAACAAATCAATTTTTATTCTCAATTAATATATATCAAAAATACAACACAGTCAAAAAAAATTAAAAAAATAACAAAAAAATATGTTTTTTTTCACATAGAAACTATTTTATAGATACGATTTAAGGCAATTAATGCGCTCTCTAACGCACCATCGCGACGAGGAGAGGTAAAAATCAATTGACAGTCAAGCTCTAACAAAGCCGTTAATAAAGCTTTGCTTCGTTCGACATCAAAATCGGTCATAAAGTCATCCAATAGAAAAACAATAGGTCCTTTTTGAGGAATCAGTTGCTTGATTTGAGCTATTTTTACCAATAAAACAATCATTTTTTGCTGACCCCTTGATGAATATGCGCGAGACCGTTTACCGGCTAGAACAATAGAAAAATCATCAACGTGAATGCCAAAAAGTGATCGTTTATATTTTATTTCTTGCGGTAAAAGATTATTATTATTATATAAAAATTCTTCGAAAGGCAAATCACTATATTTTTTTGCTTGATAGAGTAATGAAAGAGAGACATGCTGATCAACATGTCGATAAAGCATAGTATTAATTTCTAACTCAAGATTATTTAACAATTTTTTACGAATTGTTTGTATTTTTTGTGTCAATTCCCATAATTTTTTGGTCCAAATAAAATATGATTCATTATCAATAACATCTTGTTGCAACAATGCATTACGATTTTCCAAAATAATACGAAATTCTTGCATTAATAATAACGTAGACGAATCACTTAAAAGTAATGCTTGATCTAAAAAAGCCCTTCGTTCTATAGGCCCGTCTTGAATTAATTTTAAATCATCTTCAGTAAGACTTACAATTCGATAATGCGTTAAGAGATCTTTATATGATACTATTGCTTTATTATCAATAGTTACTCGCCGTTTATTTTCCGTAAAACCAATAGAAATAGTATGATCAATTTTATTTTCAGTTGAATTATCAGATATAAGAAGTTTTATAAAAAATGCTTCTTTTTGCAGTGCTATAAGATCGCGAGTAGTATGTGTTCTAAATGAACGTAAATAACATGCATAATGCAATGCTTCAAGCAAAGAAGTTTTTCCTGTTCCATTTAATCCACTAATAAGCACAATATGACTATCTAAATCAATAGTAGTTTGATCAAAGCAACGAAAATCTTTAAGTTGTATATTTACCAGTTGCAATGTTTAATCCTTATTATATATTATTGTTCATTTGTCTGAGCCACTGGCATAACAAGATAAAACATTGTATAAGTACTACCTTGCGCAGTGCTTTGAGCATCAAAAATAATCGGTTTTGATTTACCTTGTAGATAAAATTGTATATGCTCGCCCGGAAATACTTGTAATCCATTTAATAAATAAGGAGCATAAAACCGAATATCACATTTTACATCAGTAAAATCTACCAGCGGTACCTCTTCCTCTAAAGTTCCTACTTCTTTATTATGTAAAGACACTTTTAATTTTTCTGCATCAAATACAAAATTAGTTGCAATGAATTGTCCTGAAAGTAAACATGCTGAACGTCGTAACGTTTTAATAAAAGAAGATCGTTCAACACGTGCAGGAATAAATCCTTTTTTATCCAAAATCATTGTATAGGTAGGAAATCCGTCAACGAGTAATTTGGAAAAAAAATTAAATGCTTCACCAGAAAAAACAAGCTGATTTCCGCATAAACCAAGAAAAACAGTTGCATCATTACTGCTTTCTAATATTTTTTTCACTTCAAAAACAGCTCTTCGTGGCAATAACCACTTGCATGATTCTTCAAGGGTATAAACAGGCGTTTGTACTTGAGCAAGACAATGACCATCACTGGCGGTCATTTTCAATTCTGAATCATTAATTTCAAGCAATAACCCATTAAGTGAAGCATTCGCATTATTTTGTGGAATTAAAAAAGCAACTTTATTAAGTAATTCAAGCAAAAATGGAGCACTTAATTGCATAAGATTTTCAATTCGCTCAGGAAATGGGGGAAAATGTTGGGCATCTTGAATATTTAATACCACATTGACCATGCCCGCTTTGACTATAAGAGATGCATCATCAACAATAAACGTAATATCTCCTTCTAATTCCTTTACTAAATCAAAAAGGCGACGGCCTGAAACTAAAAACATTCGCGGTTCATGAGCATCGCATTCTTTAAGCAAATAACTTGCTTGTAAAGAAATTTCTAGATCAGTACTTTTTAATACTAACTCTCTATGTCCAACATGAAATAAAATTGTTGCCGTTGCATCAAGAGTTGTACGTTTAGTACAAATTGGTTGCATCGAAGATAAAATTGATAATAATGGTTTTTGTTCAACAATAAATATATTTTTCATAATCAATCCTTATTGATGAGAAAGCTGTTTTTTTAGTATAACCTACGTCGCAAAAATAAAAAGCTTATTGTTACGGCATATTATGATCGAGGATGCTTTTTGTCATATATTTTCCGCAATTGTGACGTTTCAACATGAGTATATATTTCTACTGTAGTAATAGCCTCATGACCAAGCAATGCCTGTAAAGATCGTAAATCAGCCCCTTTTTCTAACATATGTGTTGCAAACGAATGACGTAATTGATGAGGAGAAATTGATCTTTTTATACCAGCTTGCTCACACATTTTTTTTAAAATCCCCCAGCATGATTGCCGAGATATAGGCTTTATTTTTTTTCCGTATACTATAGGAAATAAATAAAGTGAATTTCTTATAAGAGATGATTCTGATACGGTAATATATGATTTAAGAAAATGCGCCATAAGCCCTAAAATTGATTGCGGTAATGGAATCATACGATGTCGCCCTCCTTTTCCTGCAACCGCAATAAAACCCGTATCAAAATGCACATCGGTGATTTTTATGTTAACTAACTCACTTACGCGCATGCCTGATCCATATAAAAGATACAACATCATTGTATTACGAACACCTAAATATGTTGTGTCTTGTTCTGCCTGAAATAGTATATTTTTTACTTCTTCTTTTGTCAGATATGCAGGAAGACGCTTTTCAATTTTTGGAATATATAACTCTTGTGCGCTATTTTTTATATTAAAATGAGTATTTATATAAACAAAAAACGTTTTTAATGCAGATATTTTTCGTGCAATACTGCGAGCAGAAAGCTTAAGGCCATATAAAAAATGAACAAATTGTTTTGTCATATTTCCATCTATATGTTCAATAAGCACTGCTTGTTTATGTAAAAAACTAATAAACTGTGTAATATCTCGCCGATATGAAGTAAATGTGTTAGTCGCAACATGACGCTCTGTCAATAAATATGCCTCAAATTTTACATGCATCTGTTCTATATTCAAACTCTTTCCTTTTTAATATATTGTACCTATTTGCATATTTATATACTTATTGTTAAATTATAATAAAATTTATTGTTTACTTTAACTTAAAAATGAATGCCTATGAATAATGCCACAATAACCGATTTTCAAAAATTAGATATACGTGTTGGAAAAATTATAGAGATTAATAGCTTTCCAGAAGCAAAAAAGCCTGCATATAAATTAACTATAGATTTTGGTTCTACAATAGGGATTAAAAAATCTTCCGCTCAAATAACAGAAAATTATAAACCAGAAGACCTTCTTGATTCTCTTGTTATATGTGTAGTTAACTTTCCGCCTCGTCAAATTGGTCCTTTTATTTCAGAAGTTCTTACTCTCGGTGTCCCTTCTGATGATAATACTGTAATACTCATTCGGCCTGATCACAATGTTCCATTAGGAGGACAATTATTTTAAATTATTTTTTTACATTCTAATCCGGTTTGTGGTGATGCTTCGACGTTGCTCCCTACTTCGCACAAGGCTACGTAGGACACAGCAACAGTAAACGCGGAGTTTATCCTGAATCTATCGAAGGCTCACCATTAAACTTAATTTAATTTATTTAATCCCGTTCGTGGTGAGATCGTCGAATCCATACGAACACCTTATAATTATTTTAATCTAATATGAACGTGCAACCAATACGTCATGCTTACTGTGTTGTTTGCAATGAAAGCATACAGCAAAAGTTAATCCCTCGCGTATACACCGAATGCTTGCTTTATAATTTTTTAATGCCGTTTCACACGCAGCCTCACCACACCAGCTTGTTTGAAAAAATTTGTGATCGTGCTCAAGTTGAGGCCCGAATGATTCAAGTGCATCATCAGTATATTTCATCGAATGAGTACGCGCTTGAGCTCGTTCAAATAAAGTGATTTGCATAGTATTTAAAAGACCAATAATCTCATTTTTCAGCTCAGAAAGTGGTATAAACCGTTTTGCAGACTCAATACGCTCAACAACAACTGCCTGATTATTCTCTATATCTTTTGGCCCAAGTTCAATACGAATCGGAACCCCTTTCAGCTCCCATTTAAAAAACTTTGATCCCGGAGTTTTATCTTCTTCAGTATCTATAAAAACACGTATACTATCTTTTTTAAGATCTTCTTCTACACTCTTAGCTACCGCAATAATTGTTGAATTATCATAGCCTGATTTAAATATAGGAATAATAACTGCTTGAATCGGAGCAATTTTTGGAGGTAGTACTAAACCTTTTTGATCGCCATGGGTCATAACAAGAGCACCAATGAGCCGAGTGGTTGTTCCCCAACTTGTTAAATAAGGATATGACTGTTTTTCTTGACGATCCTGAAATTTCATTTCAAATGCATAAGCAAAAGATTGTGAAAGTAAATGAGATGTTCCCATTTGCAAAGCTTTACCATCAGGCATAAATGCTTCAAAGGTCATTGTTCTCTCAGCCCCAGGAAATTTTTCTTGATCTGTTTTTTTTCCCGTAAACACTGGTATTGCAAGATAATTTTGAGCCAAATTGACGTATTCTTGTAACATTGTCTCTACTTCTTGATTTGCCTCATCACAGGTCTCATGGGCAGTATGTCCTTCCTGCCAAAAAAATTCTGTTGTGCGTAAAAAAGGCCTTGTTCGCATTTCCCAACGCACCACACTACACCACTGATTTATTTTAATTGGTAAATCACGCCATGACCGTAACCATTGAGCAAACATATAATGAATAACTGTTTCTGACGTTGGACGCACCACCAGAGGTTCTTCTAGCTGCTTGCCTCCTGCATGCGTTACCACCGCAAGCTCAGGAGCAAATCCAGCAACATGGCTTGCTTCACGCTTGAGAAATGACTCAGGAATAAGTAAAGGAAATGCAGCGTTGTGATGTCCTGTTGCTTTAATACGTTCATCTAAAGTTTTTTGAATAAGTTCCCAAATAGCATATCCATACGGCCTGATAACCATACAACCTTTCACTGGGGCTTGATCAACAAGTTCTGCATCATAAATAACCTCATTGTACCAACCGGAAAAATCTTTTGTTATATCAGGTAATTTTTTCATATAAAAACTCATTTAGTGGTTTAAAATTTATTCATTTTATGATAGTATTATATTATATAACTTAAAAAAAACAAAATCTATCATAGAATAACCATACAACAACAAGCAAAGGAAAACCGCTTATGAACGTTAAAACAAATTTACTTCTATTTTTTAGCGTAGGTTTTTTTCTCCCATTTTTATGTTCTATACAATCTGTTTCAACTCAATCTTTGCCATTGAGACAAAGCTCTTCAGCAACGATAACTACCATTTATTCACATGGTATTGCAGATACCTATAAACAGGCATTTTGGTATGCCAAATCATACAAAAAAAATGATGTTTCTTATGCCAATGAACGATATCTCATTCATACTCCCTATGTATCATTTAACTATCCTGATGCGACTAATAAGTTTTATAGAGTAAATTGGAGCGAAACAAGTTTTGGTCAAGAAAATGAGATTGATAGATTACACTTAGTTTATCAGCGTACTATGAACACCTATGAAAATTGTGATATTATTTTATTTGGCATTTCTCGTGGGGCATCAAATATAACTGTTTTTACCGGATTACATCACTATGATAATATTAAAGCATTAGTCTTAGAATCCCCTTATAATACCATGACAGATGTTATCGAAAACGTAATGCATCAAAAATGCCTTGGATGGCTTGATATCTCGTATGGTGAAACCGTGGCAGAATTTATTTTTAAAAAATATAAACGTAATGGATGGAGTCCAAAAAATTGTTGTGAAAATATTCCAAAAGAGATTCCAATTTTAATAATTTGTTCAAAAGAAGATCAATTAGTTCCCTGCTCCAGTTCGATTAATCTTTATAAAAATCTTATTTCCTCGGGCCATGAACATACCTATATTTTAATCACTGATTATGGCAAACATGCGCACATTTTACACGGACCCGATAGCGAAAAATATCATACAACAGTTAATGCCTTTTATAAAAAATATAATCTTCCACATTGTCCTATTAATGCGGCAAAAGGTGAATCATATCTTACCTTATGTCAACCAATCTTATAACAAATTTTACCTCTAATTGTCGTAACTACTTTTTAAAAAAATTTTTAAATTTTAAAAAATAGTTATTCATTCTGTTGATTTTATAAAATACTTTTTTGTACAATTGAAATTGAAGTGAGAATGAGATTTACGTAAACCAAAAAAGGAGTCATTATGGTAATGAAGAAGACGACCAAAAAGGCTGCGGTTAAAAAAGCTGCTCCTAAAAAACGTAAAGTAGCAAAAAAGACAGTAGCAAAACGTAAGCCTGTTGTCAAAAAAGCTGCTGCTAAACGCAAACCTGCCGTAAAAAAAGCCGCTGCTAAGCGTAAACCGGCTGCTAAAAAAGCTGTTGCTAAACGCAAACCTGCCGTAAAAAAAGCCGCTGCTAAACGTAAACCTGCTAAAAAAGCTGCTGCAAAACGTAAACCTGCTGCCAAAAAAGCTGTTCATCATACCGTTCACCATGCAGTACATACTGCTCATGCAGCGGGACATGTTGCTCATACAGGCGCAGAACATGCGGTAAAAAAACCTGCTAAACGCAGAATGACAGTAAAAAGATCTGCACGAGCAAAAAAATCTGAATAAGATCTTACCTCTCTCATTAATATAATTAGAAGCAATACGGCTTTTCATTGATGGAAAGCCTATTGCTTTTTCTCTTTTTTTAAAACATTGCCCAGTTGACAATTTATTTCTATTTGTTACGCTTAAATTATAGTAATAGAGTATAGATTGTATTCAAGAGGGCAATTCAATGAATATGTTATATGTAAAAAAGAGTTTATTAATACCACTACTTGGCTTATTTTTTGCTACTCATATATTTAATATAAACGCACAAACACTGCATTATACCTTACCTTTTAAGGTAGTAAAACAATTAAAGTCAGATGTCTACAAAATACGCGATGCGAATGGAACTATTTTTATTTTAAAAAGACATGATTATCCAGAAAGAGCTCTTCGTGAAATAGTTGGGGCTGAGATGGGTGCTAATGTTATTAATATTAATCAAGTTCAAATTATTCCTGCTGCTATCCATTTAAAAGACATAACATCAAATCCCAATGAAATATTTACCCTTCATACCTATATTAATGGTGAACATAGCGAAAACAATCTTATTCTTCAAGCAATTACCAATAAATATCACTTAAGCAATATAGCTCAAAAAGATTTTTCTCTTGCTCATATTGCAGCTTTTAATATATTTATCAATAATCATGATTGTCATTATGGTAATTTATTCGAAAATAAAGAAAATAATGAATTCCATTTGATTGATATGGATTGTGCTTTTAAATATGATTATGATGATCTTGCAACCATGACAGAAAATTACTTAAAAACATTAAAAAAAAGAAAATTATCATCAGAAAAAATTAATGCTCTTAAAAATTTTAATGAAACATTAAACAATCTTATAAATCTCTATCCGCCACAAACTTTCTATAATCTATGGATACAAAAGGCTAGTGAACTTAATTATTCTTATGATCCAGCGACAAAAGATAAGATACTTACAGCCTTGCAAAACCATTTTAATGAACTTGAAAAAGTACATATTCATATTAACTATCTGACCAAAAAGCCCACATTGATTGAAACTATATCCAACAATATGCTTGATGCACCATTGTATTCATTTAAAAAATTAAATAAAATTTCAAAAAATAGGCTATATTTAGGCATATTGGCTGCATCATATCTTTCATGTAAAATGCTGAATACTTTTTCTGATAATGCACAAGCAATTCATAAAAGCATTACAAAGTTACAAAAAAAATTAATATAACAGTCCAAATATTTATTATGAAATTTTAAGTAATTCAACATCAAAAATAAGATTTGCATGCGGCGGAATAGCTGCTCCTGCTCCATGAGCACCATATCCTAAATGTGATGGAATATAAAGACGGCGTTTTTCGCCTACTTTCATAGTCATAACACCTTCATCCCATCCTTTAATAACATGGCCAACGCCGATGTAAAAATTAAATGGCTTGCCGCGTGTTACGCTACTATCAAACTGTTTACCAGGCTGACCGTTAACGTCAAGCCAACCAGTATAATGAACAGTAACTTCCTTTCCCACGCTGGGGCTTATGCCAGATCCTTCTTGAAGAATTTCATATTCTAAACCTGAAACAGTTTTTGTACGAATCATGTTGGCATCCCTCGTGTGTACTATTGAGATATTATTATTTACTTTTTTTGAATTTCTACATGTTATCAATAAACACGCCGATGCTACTAATAACACAGATCCCATTAATAATCGCTTCATATAATTACTCCCTTTTTTAAAAATCATTATTTTTTATACATTATATCGATTAAAAAAAATTTTATAAGCCCTTGTTTCATACAATAAAATTTCTATACACTAAAGAAAATACTATTTTATTATAATTTTATAGTAAATAACCGCACAGGGATTATTATGCAGATAAAAATTTTTATTATCATTATCGTATCTCCATTTTTTTCTAACTTCACTCATGCTCAAACTACTCATACATATCAATCAGAATGGACAATTGTAGGTGCTGGCATAGCTGGCATCACTGCTTTAGCTGTCTTAATTGATTCTGGCATTGATCCTTCATCAATTTCATGGATTGACCCTGAATTTAATGTGGGAAGAGTAGGAAAATATTATCGTAATGTTCCGGGTAATGTACAAACAAACCGATTAATTTTATACGTAGACAATTGCCCTTTTTTTAAAAATATTAGTTCTTCTTCTTTAACCGCATTATATAATAATTATAATCTTGATGAATTTCAGCCATTACACGTGATTGCTGATCCTTTAATTGATTTTACTGCGTATCTGTGTAGTAAAGTTACCCCAATACAAGATACAATCACTGAACTTAATTATGTTGATGATCATTGGGCCTTAAAAGGAATTAATTCCATCACGCATGCACAAAACGTTATTTTAGCCATTGGTGGACATCCAAAACGACTTAATTATGATATTCCAGAAATACCTCTTGATGATGCTCTTGATAGAGAAAGACTCACTGCTCGTCTTTCTTGTGATGATTATGTTGCCGTTTTTGGAAGTATGCATTCGGCAATTCTTGTCTTAAAATTTTTATCCGAATGTTCTGTTCAGCGTATAGTTAATTTTTACAAAAATCCTTATTTTTATGGCGTTCCCGGATTAGAAGGAGCTACCGCAACATGGGCAGAAAATGTGCTTGAAAAAAATCAACTGCATAATATTAGCCGCATACTCAATAACGATGAAAATATAAAAACCATCCTTCCCTTATGTACCAAAGTTATTTATGCTATTGGCTATGAACCAAATCCAATTCTTGTTAACGGAAGTTCACCGCTAACATTTGATGAAAATACTGGCATTATTGATCATAATTTATATGGAATTGGTATCGCTTTTCCTCCAACCGGTATTTTTTATGGTCAAAAAATAGCAAAAAATGGTTTACATACCTATCTTAATTATGCAAAAAAACTTGTACCGCAATGGGTGGTTAATGAAAAGAGCATGAGTACCCCTCTTTGTGATGCATTAGAAAATTGGGTACAAGAATTACCATGGATATAATTTAATAAAAAAAAAGGATACAAATTATGAATTATATAAAAATTCTTTTTATATCTTTTGTCATAGTACATGTATCCTTTTTTTATGCTCAAGAAATAAATCTTGCGCCAACAACAGATATTCCAGCCGATACAACAAAAGCAGTGGTGAATAATAATGAATTAGAAAATTGGAATATCCACTTAGAAAAACTTGAAAAAAATTGGGATACTGCAGCCAATAAGCCTTATGAATCATGGATGAAAGATGCAATCACCATAGCAATTGATACGTTAAGAATTAATAAAGAATTAGCAAAATCAATTAAAGATTCATTCATCAATGCAATAAAAAAACAAAATGCTGAATTAACTACCGAAACTGTTGAATTAATAAGCACTTTTAATAATGCAATTGAAAAAGAATTACAAGAACCTGAAAAAGAAAAAGAAGTAATTGAGGAAGCAAAAAAAGCAGAGCCTTCAACTCTTACAATAAAACCTTCTATTGAAGCATCTCCAGAGTCTCAACTCAAATCAGAAACGCCTGTTGCTGAAGCAGTAACTCCTCATGTTGAAACAACAACTACCGAAACTACCACCGTGCAACCAGAAGCTGAAAAACCAACTACTCCAGAAAAAGTAAAAGAAGAGCCAGTCAAAGAAAATTTAACTCAAGAATGGGAAAATTCTTTAAGTAATATGCAAAAAAGTGCTGGCAATTTATACGACTTAATTGATAAAGCAATTGAGGTGGCAAAAAAATTACGAGATTTAGAAGGAAAAAACTCAATGGTATTATTACAAAATTTTACTCATGCCTTAGAAGGAGCAGCTGTAATACGAAAACTATCACCTGATGAAAGTGATGATTATATAAATTATTTTGCACAACGAATAAATATGTATATACCGCCACTTGTAAAACCAAAAAATCATTATCAACAACAAAAATCAGGACTTGATACACTACAACAAAAAAATATAGAAGGAGTACAACGTAAACTTGTAGAACAAGAAAAAAATGCTCAATCAGCTGCGCGTGAAGCTGAACGCCAAAGATTAGCAACAATAGCAAAACAAGAAGCATTACGCTTGGAAGCTGAAAAACGATCTTCTGAAAGCCAATTCCATCAATTGGAGTTAAATCGTATCCAAGCAGAACAACATGCATCCGCGCAAACATTAAAAAATTTACAAAGTAAAGTGACACAATTAAAAGATGAGCTCAATAATGCCGTAAAACAAAAAAAAGCGATTGCAGAAAAATCATTGTTCACGCGTGCCAAAGAAACGGTTACTGGATTAATATGGGGCCCAAGCGAAACGAAATCACCTGAGGAAGTAATCGCGCAAAAACAAGAACAGCTTCAACAGTTAACTCAAGAAATTGAAAAGGAAAAAGAAAAATTGCATCAAGAAGCTCAATATAAAAGTAAAAAAACTAAAGAAGCGGAACAGGCACAAGCAAATATAAATGAAAAAATGGTGGAAAAAGAACAAGAAAGAATAAAAGAACTTGAAAAAGAAGAAAAGGAAAAATCTCAAAGAGAAGCTCGTAATGAATTTGAAAAACAAAGATTAGAATGGAGAGGATTTTTAACACAATTAGCAGAAAAAAAGCAATCTACTGCTGAAGATAATAAAAATGCTACGGAATTTGCAATTAATAAAGCCACCGTTATTTTAAATCTTATTCGTCAATCTCTGCCATCAAAGGATATTAAGGAAATCATTCATGTAGCAAATGGATTAAAAATATCATTTGCTCAAGCATTAGTTGATCAGCAGGAAGGCAACATGGAACGTCCTAATATTTTTCTTAATCAAGATCATTTTAATCTGGCAATTAATAACTTTCTCGATCAAATAGAAAAGAATCAGCCAATTATTCAGTTAATACAATAAATTTATAATAATTATAATAAATTATTATTGTCATTATTATAAATTCTAGTAAACTCTTAACAAAACTATAAACTATTTTAATTATTCAACAGTTAAGGTTATCTAGTGTATCAATTTTTTTTAAAAACAAATATTGTATTAATAATTTTATTTCATAATTCTTTATTATTCGCCTCACTCGTGCCAAAAAATTCTCATTGCACGCAAATTGAAGATAATTATGAATGCATTAATAATTTATATCAAATCTGCAGTACATATAATGCAGCAATTAAAAATGAGACTTCATTACATAAAGTATTAACAACAAGAGAACTCTTAACGTTAACAGATTATTTTTTTGATAAATCATTGCCATATCCTTCATTAAAATGTAAATCATTACATGGAGATGATCTTAAAATGCCACGTCAGAGACTAGATTTATTACAAAAAAAAAGATTAGTTATCTTTAAAGCTTTACCAAAACATATTGCTCAACAAGAGATATATAATCAGTTTCAACAAATAAAAGAATGCTTGCTTAATGATGAATACAAAGCATGGGGAAATTTAATAAAAGTATTTGCTCAAAAATATAACTTTGATTCAAATATTGTTATATCATCATATGGCGAATTAAAGAATTTAACAAATAAATTGCTAAGAAAAAAGCATAATAATATCACTCATGATGAGACATTACCTGAACATTGGGTAGAATGTATAAAAAATGCTATGGAAAAAAGAGGCCTTGATATAAATAATGTTAATCTTTTTATATTGGAAAGTGAAAAAGACTTAGCCTCGTGTTTAAATGCCTCTATAAATCAACCAGGAGCCATTAGTCTTTATAAAGATTATGTAACATTCAGACAGCCTGCCGATCTAAAGTTTGTCTCAAATCATGAAGTAACACATCTCTTTTCTGGACATGGAACAATACGGTATTGCGCATGTGCTTATATTAAAGAACAAATTACCGCTAACAATACAAAAAAAGATGTAAATATAGACAATAAAATAGTAAAAAGCCCCGCTTATACCAGTCTTTTGTTAGCTCAAGAAAGAACAGCAGATATATTATGTACTTTGGAAGACTCTAATTCTGCTGAAATTGCATACAAATATCTTTCTACCTACTTTGATTGTAGTTATTCAGGAAGTTATAATTATGCGGCAATAATAAATGCTAATTGGAAGACATTAAAATTACTTTAACTTATGCTAATCAGTTCACATGTTGTATTCGAACCCTGTGATAACGGAATGCATGGTGTATTTTTTATTTCATAAACGAGCCGAACTCCTTTACAATCTGCATAAGAAGTTTTAAAACCAGCCTTTTGTATTGTATTAATAATATTATGATCTGTTATTTCATTATAAATAACATCTATAGAAAACAATACTTCATCTTTCTTTGCCTTAAAAATATTAATTAAATTTAATAGGTACTCAGCAAGATCTTTTACTGGAATATTTTTCCAATCAGGTATAATATGGCCAAAATTATTCCGTGTATAAAACATAATCTTATATTTCAAAAATAAGTTTTTAAGTGTATCGTTTGAACAAACCTTTTTATACATCAAGTTTTTTTCATCAATACATAAGTCTTTAAAAGTTGGCCGAGCTCCGTGGACAAATAAATAGCCTGTAAAACTAATATCATCATAATTAATACTATCATTAAAAGGATTTCTATAATGAATATCTTCATGAAAATCAAATCCCCAGCAAATTTCATTGGGATTAATACCATCATTTTCTATCATAGATAGGATAATTCTCTTACGCTGATGATAATAATTAGTTCCTGAAAGACATTGTAGTCTATTTTGTTTACTCATTAAATGTTCATTATTCAACGCAATAACAGCAAGCCTTCTTCGATATAATTTATAAGCCATAGGTATTATTTCAAAATTATCCAATGAATTTTTTTTGCAATTTTGCATTGCAACATCTCTTTCTTTTTGAGCTTCAATGATTTTCTCTTTTACTACAAAAGCCATATCTTTTAGCTTTAGTTGCTCCATCTTTTTAGGCAAACGTTCCTCATTGGCTTTTTTAATAAGACTTTTTAATTTTACAATCTCACAAGTAAGCCATTTAGTATATTCTTCATCTGAATCTGATGAATCATATTTATGACCACGTATAGTTTTATAAGAAGATATTCTCTTTTTTTCCATTCCATACACACAAAGAAAACAATTCACACTTAAAAGAACGGCCAATAAAATATTTTTTTTATTTATAATCATTATATACTACCCATCCTCACTATATCCTACTCATCCTCGCTTCCAACCGATAATTCGTTATCAACAATCATCACGCGTTCAATTTTAAGAGCCTTACCATTTTGTGTATCAATTTCTATCCATGCACCACAAAGCACAATCGGCGTGGCAGTTTCAGGAGTGAATTTTACCGGCAATGCGGTCAAAAAATTGTGTATTATTGGCTCTTTTTTCATACCAAGCATTGAATTAAATGATCCGGTCATACCAAGATCAGTAATATGAGCAGTACCGCCAGGTAAAATACGTTCATCAGCTGTTTGCACATGCGTATGAGTACCAACAACCGCACTTACTCTTCCTTCAAGATAAAAAGACATTGCCATTTTTTCTGAAGTAGCTTCAGCATGAAAATCAACCACAATAATATTTGTTTTTTCACGTAACTGCGCAAGAATCGCATCCGCTTTATAAAAAGGACAATCAATTAATTCCTTCATAAAAACACGGCCTTGCAGATTGATAACCCCAACACGATATCCGCACACCATAAAGGTAGTTACCCCAACGCCAGGAGTAGCGTTGGGAAAATTGGCAGGACGCAACAGATCATTATGTTCAGCAAGATAGGGATAAATTTCTTTATGTTTCCAGATATGGTTGCCCGATGTAATGACATCAACACCATTATGTTGAAAAAATCGCACATTTTTAGTGGTAATACCTCTGCCATGGGCACAATTTTCACCATTAACAATGACTGCATTAATAGAGTGCATTTTTTTTATTTTATCAATATGCTTTTGAAATATTGCGCGCCCAGCGGCACCAACAACATCGCCTATCATTAAAATTCGTAATGTTTCCATAGCTTACCTTGCATATTCAATGGAACGTTTTTCACGAATAACATTTACTTTAATTTGTCCAGGAAATGTCATTTCTTGTTCTATTTTACGCGCTAAATTATGGGCAAGTAAATTTGCTTGTTCATCATTAAGATTATCTTCTTCAACAATAACGCGTAATTCACGGCCAGCCTGCACCGCATATGCTTTTTTAACGCCATCAAATGAATCCGCAATTTCTTCAAGCTTTTCTAATCGTTTGATATATGCAGATAATGTTTCTCTTCGAGCGCCGGGACGCGACGCTGAAATTGTATCAGCAATAACCACAATAATTGCATAAATTGAGGTAAACGGAACTTCTTCATGATGTGCTGCAATGGCATTAACAATAATAGGATTTTCGCCACATCGCTTAGCTATATCGCCACCTATTGATGCATGAGGACCTTCAACTTCAGCCGTTACCGCTTTTCCTATATCATGCAGTAATCCTGCTCGCAATGCCGTAGCACCATCAAGTCCCAACTCTTCGGCAATCATACGAGAAAAAATACCAACTTCTTTTCAATGTACCAAAACATTTTGAGAATAGCTGGTTCGAAAATGTAATTTACCAAGCAAAGTAATTATCTCAGGATGAAGACCTTGTAAATTAAATTCAAGAACAGTGTTTTTTCCATATTCTTGAATAATTTCATCAATTTCTTTTTCGCATTGCGCAACCGTTTCTTCAATACGTGTTGGATTAATTCTGCCATCAAGAATAAGCTTTTCCAAGGTACGCACCGCAATTTCTCGACGAATAGGATTAAAACCGGAAATAGTTATATCCGGCGATTCTCCAATAATAAATTCCATTCCGGTAGCCATTTCTAAGGATTTTATATTCCTACCTTCTTTACCAATAATTCGTCCTTTCATCTCTTCATTGGGGAGATGAACAATGCCTGATAAATACGGCGCAACATGATCAGCAGTATAACGCTGCATAGCCGCCACTACAATGTTAGTAGATTTTTCCTTGGCTGTTTGCCGCGCATCTTCTTCAACTTTTTGCACAAATTTTTGGCTCGCCATACGAACCTCAGCATCTATTGTATCGAACAGTGCATTTTTGGCTTCGTCTTTTGACATACCGCTTACGTATTCAAGCTTTGTTATAAGATCGCCATAGAGCGTCTTTACTTTTGTCTCACTAATACGCACCGAATCTTCAAGGCGAGAAAGATTACGTTCTTTTTGTTGTAATTCTGTACGCAATTCATCTAATTGAATTTCACGTTTTTCTAAATATTCCGATTTTGTACCCAGTTTTGCTTGCAAACGGTCAACTTCAATCCGTTCTCGTTTAAGATCAAGCTCAAACTCTTTTCTCTTGTGATACATTTCATCTTTAATTTTTGTTAAAGCTAATTGCTTTTCAGTATCAATATCACGTTTTGAATTTTTTAAACGTTCTTTTGCATCAGTAAGCATAAATGATGCGGCAGAAGACTTTTTATACGCAAAAAATAAAAGAAGTAATGTTGCAAAAAAACCAACACTACTTGCAATTATTAGTACAATAGATATATCCATCATTGTTATTCCTTAATACTAAACAGATATAATATTTGACATAGTATATCTGTAGTTACATTAACTATAATAAAATTTTAATGCAGAATATACGTTAACTTACACTGAAGGAATACACATAAAAAAGGATACTTTTTGGAATATAATCTTACCTAGTTATCAACTGTGTAAGGATATTTCTTGATCAATATAATTTTTGAGAGCCACTATTTTTTCACATTCTTTACTCTGCTGAGATTCAAAAATTAACAGTTTTTCAGCAAGACGTAATGCCGATAAAACAGCTATTTTTTTTGGATCAGTAACAACAGAATTATTGCTAATTTCTTTCATACAAGTATCCACTATTTCAGCAGCTTTTAGCACTGAACATTCTGATTCATCACTCGTAAGAACATAAAGCTCTTCAAAAATTTGTACCTTATAACTTCTTTTTTCATTCATTATGGTTGATTTTCATTCTCAACAATTAAATCAATACTTTTAATCAAATCATCAAGAACTAATCGTGTCATAGATCGTTCTTCCGTAAGCTCTAAAACATGATCAGTTTCTTTTAGTATTGAAGACTCTATTGTATTCAATTGGAAAGTCAATTGTGCATTACCTTCAACGAGTTTAGCATTTTCTGCTCTTAACTCTACAATTTCAATCTTCAATGAATCATACCGTGATTGCAGTGTATTATATTGATTTTTTATATCTTTAAATAGAGCAACCAAAGCTTTTATCTTTTCTTCTAAGATTAACAAAACTTCCATAATTCTCCTTTTTTAGTCTTCATTCCTGGAAGTCAGTCTAATGATTCATATATAATATTGTCAAGAAAACTATTGCTTAGCAATCTCAACAATCTTAGAAAAAGCTGCTGGTTCTAATATTGATAGCTGGCTCAACATTTTTCTATTTAAACTGATATTGGTAACTTTTAAACCATGAATAAACTTACTATAAGAAGTCCCATAAGGCCTTACAGAAGCTGTAATACGAGAAATAAACAATGAGCGCATATCACGTTTATAAAGTTTTCTACTTTTAAATGCAAAAGCCCATGCACGTAATAACGTTTCATGTGCTCTTTTGAAAATGTTTTTTCTTTGGCCCCAAAAACCTTTAGTCTGTTTTAACAAACGTTTATGTCTTTTTTTGGTTGCCGTACCGCGTTTAACTCGTGACATTATCGATTCCTATTAATTATTAATTAAGTAAAAATATTTAATTTGGTAATAACAATTTAATTCTTGGTAAATCTGCCGCAGTAAAATAAGTCGCCTGACGTAATTGACGATTTGTTTTAGGACTAGCTTTTGTCATTAAATGACGTCTATAAGCTTTAAATCGTTTAATTTTAACTGTTTTTCCACCAGTTTTTTTAAAACGTTTTTTTGCAGAAGAATTAGTTTTCATTTTTATTTTTGTTTTTTTTACCATTGTCGATTCCTATAAAGTTCTTATTTTAAATAATAAATACGAGACCACATTTTGCCCATTTTCGAATCTTGCTCTTGTACTAAACTATCCCCTAAATCATTTTCTTCAAAACTTTTTTGTATTTTAGAAAAAAGTTCTAATCCACGAGCTTCTTTGGTAGTATTTTCACGACCTCTAAATGAGAGTGTTACTTTAACTCGTTTACCTGATGTTAAAAATTGTATTGCTTGTTTAATTTTTGTTAAATAATCATGCTCACCAATTTTAGGGCTCATTTTTATTTCTTTAACCTGAATAACTTTTTGATGCTTTTTTGCTTCAATAGTTTTTTTCTTTTTCTCATATAAAACTTTGCCAAAATCCATGATTTTAACAACAGGTATACCTTCTTTACCATTTTGTGCTATCAGTACAAGATCAAGACCCGCCTCCTCTGCTTGGCGCAATGCTTGATTCCTACTTATAGTACCAATGTTTTCCCCATTTTGTGTAATGAGTTGAACACTTTCAGCACGAATTTGCTGATTAATTAACGGAACGCTATCTCTTTTTTCTTTCAACATAAACCTTCTTTGCTAATCATTAATTTATTCAAGCTCTGAACTATTTTCTTTAGTGATAATGTTGCTTTCTATTGAACCTACATCCACTTTTTCTATTTCAATTGCTTCCAAAACTTTTTTATAAATATTCTCAAAAATCTCTGTTTCTTTAAGATGCTGTAACACCTGATCGCGTCCTTGAGCTATTTTTACATTGTTAAATGCAAACCATGATCCAGATTGAGTAATAATTTTAAAATGTAACGCTGCATCCAACAAGTCAAGCTCTTTACTAATACCTTCACTAAACAGCAAGTCAACTTCTACCTGCTTAAAAGGAGGAGCAACTTTATTTTTCACCACACGAACTCGCACACGATTACCAATGTGAACTTCATTTTTTTTCAAACTTGCAATTTTACGAACATCAAGTCTCACTGACGCATAAAATTTTAATGCATTTCCGCCCGTTGTAGTTTCCTTGTTGGCAAATGGCATGGCACCAATATTTTGTCTAATTTGGTTAATAAAAATAAGCACCGTTTTTGATTTATGAATGACCGGCGTTAATTTGCGTAAAGCTTGAGACATTAATCGTGCCTGTAATCCCATATGGGAATCTCCCATATCTCCTTCAAGCTCAGCTTTTGGGACTAATGCTGCCACCGAATCAATAACAATAACGTCAATGGCGCCTGACCGCACAAGCATTTCCACAATATCAAGAGCTTGTTCTCCATAATCAGGTTGAGAAATGATCAATTCATCAGCATTAATTCCTAAATTTTTTGCATAGGTAACGTCAAGCGCATGCTCAGCGTCAATAAAAGCGCAAATTCCACCATTTTTTTGAGCTTGCGCTATAACATGCATAGCAAGGGTTGTTTTACCAGAAGCTTCAGGGCCAAATATTTCAACTATTCGACCAACCGGCAATCCCCCAATTCCAATAGCTCGATTAATAAGAATTGATCCAGTAGAAATAGCTTCAATATTATTACTGGTGGATTCTCCAAGCATCATAACAGCACCACTGCCATATTGTTTATCAATCTGAGAAAAAGTAACTTCAAGCATCTTTTTCTTCATTGATTGTTCTGTTTGCTGAGTATCGTTCATGTGCCTTTCTTGAGATGATAATGTTGTTTTTGTTTTCATTCTGAATATTCTTCGCCTGCTATAAGTATTGATTCATTAGTTTCTATTGTAGCATTTCTATGCAAAGAAGCAACAACGCTTTCCAGCTGAAGCTTAATTCGCGTAGCTTCTAATCGAGTATTTATCTCTTTTTGTGCGTCAGAAAGCATATTTTCATTATAAGGCTCAAGAGCATCTAATTTAATAATCATGCCCATATTATCCGCATGATGAGTAAAAATAGCTCCTATTTTATCCAATCCTAACATTTCACGCGCAGGGAGACCTTTTTCATCGAGTTCGCGAATTTTTTTATCATCGGTAGGCTTGACCATTTCGGTAAATCGTAAGATTCCCCCATAGTTTTGTTGAATCTCTTTAAAGGACATCTCTGATGCTGCGCTCATTACTTTTTCTATGGTAAGCATCATTGTATCACGAGCTTGTTCTTGCCAAAGATCTTCTTTAACAATTTCTTTGATAGTATCGAGCGCAGGCAAATGTTTTTCTTCAATGTCAGTTAATTTCACCGCAACACCTATTCCATTTTCTATAAAAAATCCGTATTCTCCTTTGGTTAATCCAAACAGTTCCTGCGATAAACGGGTATCACTTTTGAGAGAACCAGAGATAACTTCTTTTTTACCAGTTTTTTGTGAAATAAATGATTCTATAGCTTTTGGATCGTCATGCAGCGCAATAGCTTTAATATCTTTAACAAAATTCTTTTTAAAATGTTTTTCTATTAATATATTTTTGATTTCATTTCTTACCATATACAATGGTTTATAAGTACGCGGGATTCGTTTAACGAGTTGTAAAATAACATTGCCATTCTCTGTTTCTATGATGGACGAAATATCGCCATTATTTTGTAAGGCAAATGCTTCTCGTTCAAATGTTCCTTTTCTTTCACCACGGGAAAATGGTTCTAATAATTCCCATTGGTCGGCCCATTCTGATGATGGATCAAGCATTAATTCCTTTCTGACTACCTCAAGAGAAACATCAGAAAATTGAGACAACTGTTTTTCTGTTATTTGATTAACTTCTATTTTTACCGGATCAAGAACATATTTGTTTACTTTATTATCTTCATAATATTGCATAATTTCTTCATCAGAAACGGGAATGTTATAATTTTTTGCACTAAATTTCCACATAATACCATTTCGTTTTTCTGGCACCCAATAACGTCGCCGTACGGTATTTTCTTTTGTATAAAAGGCTGATATATCTTCATCATTTAATACAGTTTTTTTTGCTTGTGATAAGAATTGATCTAATGAAAACGTAATATATGAAAACTGTTTACCAAGTTGTGTTGCTATATATTCTTGTCTACTATCAAAAGAAGGGACGTAGCATGATAATTCAATAAAATTCATGCATTGAAGACGCGTAAGCGCTTGCTCAATTTTTTCGTCAAAATTTTGCGCAGAGATACCTTTATGTTTTAAAAATGCTTTCAATTTTTCAACATTGAGAGTTCCCGATTGATCAAATACAAACAAGGGAACAATATTACCCAAATACTGTTGTACATATTTTTGATCGTTCATACTTTGAGAAACATAATCTGTATGAAGATGTATACCCAATAATTGAGCGCATTGATTCATCAAACTTTCTTTTATCAGAATCTCCATTGCCAATGCTTTTGGATCTGTTGATATATTCATTGCCTGCAATAAAAGATCTGCATACTGACCGTATTGAGATCTTACGTGCATGAGCCATTCACTACGATCTGCAACTTCTCGTGCAAAATTTTTGTAAGATATTTTATCGCCATTAACTTTAGCAATCCAAGAAATGGTTGCTTTTTCCTGTTTTATCAGTGATGGCAATGAAATCATTCCCATAGCAATAACTACCACAATACAAAACATAATATAGCGATATGTTGCGTGTTTAAACTGATTGCGAATCGTCGTTATCATACCATATGCCTTTCTTTATAATCTTTCTCACTAACATGTTCTTATACAAACATCTTTAAGCTTTTCTGTTTTAACCAGTTGATTAACCACAATTGATAAATCATCTTTATTTGGATATGCAGGAGTTACTACTTGATACCAATAAGAGGTACGACCTTTGGCTGTCTTACTCGTACGTTTTCTTATTTCTGTTGTGATACCCTTACTCGCAACTCTTTGTACAAATAATTCAGCAGCTTTTTCCGTTCCAAATCCTATCAACTGCGCATAATATTTTTGATCACTGATGAATACAATGCTTGTTTGCTTATCAATATCACTGTTTATAGTAGCTGTACCATGCTCAATGACCTCATTCTCATTTTTAATTATTGCAGAATTACTCGCATAATCACTATCTATAGAAGATACATGCACACAAGCAGCATCTTGAGCAGATATTTCTCCATTATTAGTAATTGTTGATAAGGCTTGATTACTATTATCATCGAGAAAATTAGTATACATTTTTTGTGTAAATTGTTCTATGCCATATTTTTTACCTAAAAAATATCCGGTCATAAATGTACAAAATAATAAAAAAAGTAATCCTGCAACAACCCCACTTAACTGTCTATTAGGTACAAAAAGACCGTTATTATCCTTGCATTGACACAAAAAGCTTTCTTCTTTTTTCATATTCTTTTACCTAATAAAATGGACAATTTTTGTATGAGCTCATCAATATATATATTAATACTTATATTCGTTAAGTTCACTGTTTCTAAATATGCATCGCCTATACTAGTATATCCACTTTTTTCTTTTATTTCACGCTCCAATTTGTGCCAAAAAGTAAATTGTCGTTTGGCATACTGCCGTGTTTTAATGCATATTAACTCAATCATTGCTGCATATGAAGCTTTATTTTTTTCACCTATTAAATAATTAAAAATTTCGCTATATCCAATAAGCTTTTTCTTTTCAAGAAAAGGTTGCCATACCGTCTCTAAAAGTTGTTCAGTTTCTGCAATCCAACCAGTATTCATCATTGCCATAACCCGATCATCAATGCGTTTGTGTAACTCCTGACGATCCCGTTGCAAAAAAAGCAATAAATAGTCGATCTCTGGCTTGTATTCTATATTATATGATGAAGGTAATTTTCCGGTAGTATGCCAAATGCTCAGCGCACGCTTGATACGATAAGTATCTGTTGGAGCAATATGAGCAGCGCGCACTGGATCAATTACATAAAGTTTTTCCCATAGGTTATCATTATTGTTATATGAATGACTATTATCAACCTCAGGCATAGCCTGGGGTAAAAAAAATAGAGAATGTACATAAAAAGCAGAGCCTCCAACCGCAATTGGTAAATTGCCTCGAGCGACTATTTCATTGACTGTTGCATGAAATAATTTCCTATATTCTGCCACGGTATAATTTCTTGGGGTATCAATAATATCAAAAAGGTGATGAGGTATAGAACTATTTTTCCAATCTGGCTTTGCCGTCCCAATCGATAAAGGAGTATAAAATTGCCCCATATCCATATTAATAATTTCTGCAGGAATATGTTGTGCAATAGCAAGGGCTAAGTTTGTTTTGCCAACGCCGGTAGGGCCATAAATAATGAATACAAAAGGTCGATTTAATTCTTTTTTCATGTATATAAGCATACACGAAAGTTATTATCTCGTAACTTTATATATGCTTATATACGGTATATTTTTAAGCAGTTCTTATAAATTCATTATTATGCTTTATTTTACAGCCAACTAATTCCTTTAAACGTTTGGTTGCTTGCGCAACATCGGTTTTTGTAACAATTGCAATTTCTTCAACAAGAAGACTCTCTGTTTGTTGTAGTAAATTCTTTTCACCAAACGAAAGCTCCTTATTAATTTCAATATGCCGCAAGTCTCTATAAATCGCGCTAATTTCTAATAAGTTCCCTGTGCGTAATTTACCTTGATATTCTTTATTACGCTTATTCCAATTACTTACCACTGCTTCTAATTGTTTTATAATAACTGGCTGCGCAAGAACTTTAAAAATATCATTAATATATTCAGTGGAACTTAAAGGACGTATGCCAACAGAAATGGCATTATCTGTTGGAACAAGAATAGTCATATCTTTATTAAGAAATCGTAATTCAAAAAACTGTAATACTCGTCCTGCAATTTTTTTTTCAATAATAGAGCTTATAATAGCAACCCCATGGCCTGGATAAACAACTTTCTCATTACGAGTAAACATAGCTACCCTTTCAAACAAAAGGAAAAACCTCTCGCAAGAAGGATTTTTACACATGTAATTATCGTATCATAAATAAGCTAAAAATTTAAGCTTTCGGTATTTATGACCCAATTACTAATAATTTTTTTAATTCTTCATTCTTTTTTTTTATAATTTCTTCTTTAAACTTTGTTTTTTTTGCCCAGGATTCATCATAATATTTTTTTTCATTTTCAACTGCCTTTGCTATATATCGTTCATTATTAATGAAATTGTAGTAATACATAATATGTTTTATACAATCCAGAACAAGGCCATTTTTGAAGAAAAGAAATTTTAATTCCTTTTCTTCAATGTATGGAGTTTTAGATAAAAATGTATGATAAATTTTTTCTTTTATTATAAATTGAGTTGAAGAGAACGCTATATTTCCAAAAGAATTTTCATACCGTTCACGCGCATAATCAAGAGGTATTTTTTTCTTTTCATCGCGCTGAGTTAAACTCCCTCCATTATCAAGACAAAAATCAATATAAGAAATTAAACAATCAAAATCGAAGTTAGGCCATGTCTTATATTCGGCTTTATAATACACGTTCTTATCATTAAATAATATTATAGCGGCAGATTGTAATTCAGAATTTATAAAATTTTTATTTTTAATTTTTTCTTTAACATAGTTAATTTCATTTAATTTTTCAATATTCTCTTCGTTAAAAATCTTTTTATAAAAGGAATAGAAAAATGTTTGATTATTTTCATTTTTTTCGCAAGTGTTGATTTTAAAATTATTTTTTTCAGGGATAGTCACTCGGTAATTATCAAGTAAAAGATTTGTTATGCTTATATCTTTAAAATATGGATTAAGAACTATATTAAAAATAGTTTGCCTGTTTAAAAAATCACCAGAACTATCTAATAATATTTCAACCATATTGAACTCCTTGCAATAACACAATTTATTTAAATAACTTATAAATGCCAATTTATCTTCTTGATCATTTAAAGAATTTCTTAGAATACCCTCTATATTTTTTTTCGCTTTCTTAATATCATTGAAAATCCATACATCATCATATTGGGAGTTTTGTTTTTGTTTTTTTATATTTAGATAAACGGAAAGTAATTTTTGATATCCAGTAATTTTGTTAGTTTTAAGATCTTCATCTGTATCTAATTCATAAATTTTTGAATTAAGATCTATCTTATACATAGCTGTTAATTTATTAGACATTTCACTATCTTTATTTATTATTGCACGTAAATAAAGATTTAATTGTTGATTTTTTTCAGTAACATATTGCAGTGAATCAAAAATTATTTTTTTGAGAGGTTCATTGTTATTTAAATCATCAAAACACCATGCGTTTTTTAAAGTAATATTATTAAATTGATACAATAATAACAATTTAATAATTGCATTATTTGTATCATCCCAATTAATAGAAATTTTATTAGAAGCAGTGAATTTGCTATATTTTAAAAATAACTCAATTGCTTTTTCTTGTTTGTTTTGAATAATGAATGATAGAAACAGACGAGAATTATGGCTAAGCTCAAAAAAATTTAATGAATCTTTTTCCAATAAAACCAAAGACTTAAGAAAACTTTCATTGTCTTTTTTGCAAGCAATAAAAAAAGGAGTTTGAATGGTATTGCAATAAGGCGATGCTAATAAATCATCAATATTCCTAGGTTCATTTGAACAACGCATTTTCTTTTTTAATATGCAATAATAATTTTCAAGTAAATTTTTTAAAACTTCCATATCTTTGTTTAAACATGCTGTTTTAAATTTTTCTTTATAAATATAAATTTCATTTTTAGTGAGTACTCTTCTGGTAAAATTAAACAAATTAAATTGTAAAAAAGATTTGGTTTTCTTTATTTATAATTTTTGTTAAACACTTAATTATTGATATAGTTGCGATTCCAATTAGTATAGTAATTGAAATTCCCATACTAAACTCTATACTACGATCTATTATAGTAAAAATAAAATCAACCCATGAAAGTATATTTGCCATTGTCAAAGATTGATTGAATGAAAACAAAATAAGAAAAAATAACGCAATTTTTTTGTGTTTCATAAAGATCGATTAAATAAGACATTAAAAGTATACTTACTAATATACTCTATACTTAAAAATATTTATAGGAATTTAATATACAAATGAAAAATATTGTAAAGCAATATACTCATAACATAGCTTGGTCTGCTATGGAAGCTACTATTTTTCAAATAATACTTTGCGCACATCAAACGGCGCTCTTTTATAGTATCCCTTCATTGCTTTATGGCTTGACTGGAACTATTTTTGGACTTGTTTATTTTACCGTAAAGCTTTTTGATTTAGGCTTAAGCAAAAGTTTAATAACATTTTATCATGAATTCACTGCAAGTAAACATTCTTATATACTATTTTTTAAACATCAATTGTTACCTAATACTATTTTCTGTTTTATCTTTTTTTTGTGTCTATGGATAATATATATTTTTTTTCCTTCTCATCTTTCTATTATACTACCTATTAATAATTATGTTCTTTTTTTTGCTTGCGGATTAACGGTAACCGAAAGCATTAAAATTATTTTAAAGCGCTTATTACAATTATCTTCTAGTTTTCGTTGCGTAGCATTTTATGAAATTAGTTTCATGCTTAGCTATCCATTGATGGTATGGCTCTATTATTTTTACTTGGGATCACTTAATGAATATGTTATTATTGGATGTTGTTTTTTAGCATCGGCTGTTGAATGTTTAGGTTTATGTCATGCAACATATCATCATTATGCATTGTTGCCAACATTTACTGTTAATAATGAAATCTTATTACTCCACCAACATACCGTATTAGAAATTTTTAAAAGTAGATTTTTTATTTACGGACATTCAATAAGTAAACAATTTTCTTCTGGCAATGTACTTATTCCATTGTTCGCTTACATTTATGGTTTTGAATATGCAGCACTGTTAAAATTAACAAGTTATATAACACACAGCATATCAACAGTTATGGAAAAGATACTTGATTCATCAAATTCTGTATTATTTGCTCATATCATCAATGAAACTCATGCTCATAAAAAAGAATTCTTTTTATTAGCACTACATATATCATGGCATATATTGCTGTGTATACTTATTTTTACCACAATTAATAGCGCAAAAATATTTTCATTATCATATAAGTTTAATAATATAATGCCTTTTGTGCTTGTATATTTTTTAATTCATTATAGTGAAAATTTTTTTGTTACTCTTGAAAAATTTTATATCGTGCATAACTATTCAAAAGTTCTTACCGTTGGAACAATACTCAACAGCTTTGTGGCATTAATATTATTTATATATGCTCTATCGCCGCTTTTTGCGCTTATATTATTTTTAATTTCACGCATTATTACATTTTTAATTTTTGTATATTTTTTATCATATACATGGAACATTAAGACACGCATCACTATAATGCCACGGTATATTGTAGGGACTTTGATTATATCTATTTTATGTAAAATAATTTTTTAATGAATAGTGATAAAAATATGACAACAAAAATGATGATAAAATAAATGATTTTAGTAGCTTCTGACTTATAGATCAACAATTTATTTTTTAAGAATAGCACTGAAAATTCTTATTGTTTTTATAGCTTGATGAAATTTAAATCAAAACAGAAATGAATTAACTATAAAACTATCAAAAGTATTTCACGGTTAATTCATTTCTGTTTATAGAAAATTTAAATATGTGCGCTAATAATTTCATTATACAGTTCAATGAACAGTTGTTTTCTCATTTCACACACGCCTTTTGCATTTTTTAACATTGCATATATATCATTGTTATTACACAAAAAATCATTCCATAGATCGCATTTAAGAATTTCTTTAAAGAATTTTTGATTATTTCGTCGCATAGATTCTTCTAAAAAAATACCCCATGTTAGATATGATGTCTTAGGATATAGAATGGTGTTTTTATAATTTTTTAACCATGAAAATACCAATGATATTGATGTATCATCATTATTTTTATTAAGCAAACCTATAATTTGCAACAATTCCGTTGTTTGAGAGTAGTCAATAGCATTATTTGGAAACAATTCGATAAACAAACCTCTTTCTGTATTACTAGTATTATTTTGTACAGCATCCATAGCATTTTTAATTACTCTATTTACATTTTCAATTTTGTCTAAAGGAATCTGATGCAAAATTTCTGGAAAAAATTCAATGTATAACCTTAAATCATGATAATCTAAATTTTTAAAACACGATCTGATCTTAATTTCTTCTAATGGCTTAAAATGTTCTTTAATTTCATTTTTATCAGTTGTAAGCCAAATATTTTCTCTATCAATTCGAGCAATTGATGCTGGATCTAAATTGAGAAGAAAATAATTGTTTTTTTGAGAAATTATTTTATTGAATGTTTTATTAGTTTTTTGTAACAAATTTTTTACTTCACCATCACCTTTGAATGCAACACATAAAAAAGCATCATCGCATAATATTTGATCGCTCACATCGAGCATTCCAAAAGAAATTGAACAATTAAATAACAATATGCTTAATATTACTAAGTTTTTTGAAAAAAGCTGCATGGCAAATCCTCAATGTAAATATTAAAAATTTTATAAACTATTATTATAATAGATGTTTTTTATTTATTATTCAAGTATATAAAAAGATGAATATGAAAAATTGTATTAACTTAATAACAAGATAAATATTATTTTTGGGATGCAGCTTTAATGATTCTTAAAAGCTCTTCATGATAAGCTCCATCAATTCTTCCTTCATTTTCAAGACGCAAGCGACTTAATGTATCAAAACCTTCTCTGCTTTTTAAGCTAGAAGCTTTTTTTAATACTTCAAAATGTATTGCACGCAAACGATTCATACATTCTTGATCATAAAATAACTGTTTATTTTCTATTTCTCCTATTAGTTGCCGCAAACAAGCAATATTATTGCTTTGTAACGCTTCCAGCAATGGCTTTTTTATAACAACATCTAAATCTTTGTCTTGCTCCATAAATATTTCAACGGATGTTTTCCAGCCTCTTTTTTTGCGCTCTGCGTTATAAATATTTAATAATGGTTTTGTGAAATATTCTCTGTAATTATGTGTATCAGAAAGCATTAGTTTACCATGATCTCCCTCAAGCACCTTGATTACGTTTTGATTAATCATCATCTTTGCAGGAAACAAGTAATAATCAACTTTTTCGTAATCCGATGAGCTTAACATAGCAAAAGCTTCTTCATTATTTAAATCAAAGGCCAAACCTAACAACTTAAACTGTACATCTGTAAATATATTTATAAAATCATTTTTTTTATTTCGTTCCGATATAAATAATTCAAGACAACTTAAATCATTCTTATGCATGGCAATGCTAAAAGCATCACGTAATATATCATAGCCTTTTTCAAATTTCTCATCGCTTAATAATTGTTTAACTTTTTCTAAACTTCCTGCATAACATGCCATCATTAAAACACTAGGCCGCCCTAAGTCCATTGTTTCTGCATACTTTGTTTTATGATTATAACTTTGTCGGGAACAAGTAATCAAATTTTCCGTTTTTTCTTTCTTTTTTTTAATTTGTATTTTATGTATAGTAAAAAATATTTTCATATCCTCATTAGGATATGTTATATTGCTATAGATAGGAATTTCTACTGTTAATTCTTTATTGTTTGATATTTTATTTTGTATTTTATTTTTCATCATAGATATTATAGGCTCATCTTTATCATATACTGCGTTAATAAAACCATAGATATAATCTTTTTCATGCACAACAAATTGAGAATATTTCACAAGTTTATAAAAATTAGGAATTCTTTTAGATACTCTTTCGCGAGCTTTTTTTGAAACTTTTTGAAAAATATTCTTCTCTTCATTACTTAAAAAACCAATTAAAGGAATAAAAATATCGTTTGGAAGATTTACTAAACATGCTTTATTAGCATGACATGTTTTAGAATATTGCTTATAAAGTTTGGTTGTAGGCTGAAAAGAACCGTCAATCATTCCTAAAAGCATCTGATTGTTTAAAAAAGATATTACTATAAAAAATAGTTTTATAAAAAATTTATACATTAAATTTCCTCTATATTTTGTTGGACTTTTTACTTTGGATAATATAACATTTTAATCAATATATATTAATTTCCTTTTTAATAATTTATGAGAAAAAGGTATTTTATGCAACAATATTATTTTATTTTTTTAATATTTAACATTGTATGTTTTTTGCAAGCATCAATGACTGATGAAGAACTTTCACATTTAGGCTACCGTCAATCACGTGAAGAAATAAAAAATACATCACGCTTATTTCATGGATGGGGAGTTGAAAGCAATGGACATTTTAAAATTAGTAATCCAATTAAAACAAACGTATTAACATGTTTTGCTGGAAAACATAAAGATTGTAATAAAAAATTCATCAAAAATCCACTTTCAATTCTTGATTTAAACAAAAATAAAGATAAACCATATATACAAATTGACGAACTTAATAATGATATTCCTGTTTCAGCGATACACTTACTTGCTATAAACAATAAACTTTTTCCTGTAGTTGGACATAGTAAAAACATATATTTATTTACAGAGTCAGATGACTCATCCATATTACCTAAAAAAAATCAAGAAGGACTATTTTTTAGTGTTACCATAAATGAAGCTCGTCATATCCTTACAAAAATTACAACAATCTCTCCACAATTATTAGATAATGATACAATTCATACAATCGATAGTTGCAAATCGCATCTTATAGCATTATCATCGCAAGGCTGTATTACAACCTGGGACATAGCGAACAGTGCTTTTTTAATAAATACAATAAAAAGTATACACAATAAAGAACCTTTTTTTTCTTGCGCAATAAATCAGCAAGAGAAAACTATTTATTTAGGACTTAATGATGGAAAAATCTTTGTTGCCAGCATTCCAAATCTTACGGACAATGCAATTATTTCCCTTTTTTCTGGAGGCAAAATAAATTGGATTAATTCTTGCGCAGATAAAATACTATTTTGTGCACTTTGTGATTGTTACACACATACATCAAACATCCAAGATTGTATGTGCAATTGCAATCATGATGACAAAGGCACATCTACATGTACTAATGAACATATATTGTTATTAGCATCACACATTACCCCTACAAACAATACCAATTTACAGGGAACATCTTTTTTGGATAAGGATGATTTTTGTCCTAAAGCAATATATCTTTTAGAAAATGGCACAGCAATTGTACGGAGAACGATTTGCCGCAAAAATGATTCTTCTATTACTGAAATAGAAGATTGCAAAGAGGATGTAGCTTTGATTTCTACCAATAAAATAACCCCAATACCTCAAGCTGTACATACTGCTTATCTTTATTCTACTTTTTTAAAATACTTTGGTGGATATCCAATGCATATTATTCCACAGGAAAACAATAATTTTTCTATAATAGGAGAAAGTCCTCATTCAACGTGCTACACTAGAAAATTAGAGGTGAATACCAGTTTTTTTTTAGAAAAAATATAGAAAATAGTCTCTTGAAAAATATTCTTTTGATCATAATATCGTTATTTTATAAAATATTTTATCTTATTTAGCTTCGTCTTAACAAAGAATACATTCTGAATTATCATCTATATCAATAGATTCTTTTCTTAATTCGGTTGAAAGAATATCAAGATATTTTCTTTTTTTATTCTCATCATTTACCGTAGTTTTTTTTTCTAATTCTTGATATAAACGCTCATATTTATTGATAGTACAAATATTTTTGGTTTCAAAAGGATCCTTTTTTACTAATATCGTAAATATATTTTCCCTATTAAGAACCATTGATGCTCGCAGCATAAAGGAAAATGAACTAATCCGTTTTTGCTCATTGCTCCATTCTTTACAATAGACAGACATTATTTCAAAGAAATATTTTGTTAATCTACCATTAGTATCATATAATAATGTAAACGGTAATACCTCCATTATTGACTGCACATCTTTAGCAGAAGAATTACGCCTTGAAGTTAAAAAGTTTTTATCAAGTGTTATTCTTCCATCCAACAACATTTGTATACCACCATCAAGATCTCTAATATATTTTTCAGTTTTCTCAATTTTTTCAAAGGTAATTTCATTTTTAAAAAATGTATTATTTAGATCATCAGAATCAAATGCTGAGAAAAAATTTTCTATCTTAAGAACATCCTTCCCGTTATTGTAGAGCGATTTATAACGATCAATTATGGCTTGTTTAATTTTTTTTTGTTTTATCTTTTTTTGTTTATTTTTACCTTTATTTTGCGCCCAAAGAGCTTTAAAGAGAATTGCTTCCTTATCTTTATTAGCAATAAAGTTTAAATTTAAATTCATCACAAAATAATTATTACCCATACAAAACTGCTTTGCACAATGCTTGTTTACCTGTCGCAATTTATTTTTTACTATACCATCACCTTGAAATGCTATAACACAAAGTAAATCATTTGGGGTTTGTTTTACCATTCCATACACAATAGTGTTATTAACTACGAGTCCTAATACGATAAATTTTAACAATAAAAACATACAAAACATAAACGATTCCTTTGCTTTGCCAAAAAGAAGAGTCACTAAAAATAAATAGGGGCCGCGCCTTCCCCTTTAAGGATAATTTAGTCTTAAGGAATTAATCAATGCGATTTTCAAGAACATAAATTTAAACTTAAAACATTGTCAAAAAATTGCAAGCAAAATAATGTCATACGTTTTATTTAACTTTAGGTTTTAAATAAGCGTTTTTTGGTACAATTTGATATGAATTTTTTTAAGACGTACGATTGGTACTAAAATTATTTTTTCTGTTTGTTTTACTGCGGCTGTGCAACCACCCTTTTAAGCAACAAACTTCGTAGAAAAACTTTATATAATCTTTATGCTTACTTCTTTCATTTTCATACTTTCATACTTTTATCTTCTTATGTCCTTATATATCTTCTTGATGCATATATCTTTATATTCATTTATATCTTTATATATCTTGTATATCCTTTTGTTTCCTTATATAATCCTTTCATCCTTATATAATCCTTTCATCCTTATATAATCCTTTCATCCTTATATAATCCTTTCATCCTTATATCATTCCTTCATCCTTATATCATTCCTTCATCCATATATTATTCTTCTTATATTCTTATATATATCATCCATATCATCTATATAATCCTTATAATCTTTATACTTTTGAAATTCTTAATATTCTTAATATTCTTATGAAATTCTTAATATTCTTAATATTCTTAACGAAGTCTCAAGGCCACCCACCTCCGTATATATCTCCGAAGTAAAGGTGGGTGGCCGCAGAACGGAGTGCGGGTGTGCGGTTTGTCTATGCTAGGGGAATGGGCCTAATAAGCAAAAAAAACATTTCGATTAGATAGCCGCACCCGCACTCCGTCATTATCCGACATATATAAGCGCCTTTTGATCATTAATCGCCAGAAAGAATCAAAGTCTTAGTGTGTTACGCTAATATTTTTTGAGTTTGCCATTGACAGACTATGTTTTTTTGTTATTCTATAGAAAGGGCCTTAAAAAGGCATTAATTTATGGCATCTTAAGTCAAAATCAGAAGATTTAACAGAAAAATCTCCATAAATTATGACACAAATATAGTATAAATTCATAAAACAAAAGGACCACAAATGGCAAAAATTATAGGTATCGATTTAGGTACAACTAACTCGGTAGTGGCTTTCATGGAAGCTGGACAACCAAAAGTTATACCTAACAAAGAAGGCGCAAACACAACTCCTTCAATCGTTGCATACACAAAAGACGGAAGTCGTTTAGTAGGTGTATTAGCTAAACGTCAAGCAGTAACTAATCCCGAAAACACCATTGCTTCAGTAAAACGTTTCATTGGCGTCAACTATGAAGTAGCTTTAAAACAAGCTAAAAACGTATCATACAAAATCTCACGCAGCGATAATGGCGAAGTAGCCATTGAAGCACAAGGCAAAAAATTTACCCCACAAGAAATTTCTGCTGCAATACTTAGCTACCTTAAACAAACAGCTGAAGATTATCTTGGTCATAAAGTAACAGAAGCAGTTATTACCGTCCCTGCATACTTCAATGATGCTCAACGTCAAGCAACAAAAGATGCTGGTAAAATCGCAGGTCTTGATGTTAAACGTATAATCAATGAACCAACAGCTGCAGCCTTAGCATATGGCGCGGATAAAAAGGGCAACTCAACAATCGCTGTCTTTGACTTTGGTGGTGGTACATTTGACGTTTCAATCCTTGAAATTTGCAATGGCGTAATTGAAGTTAAGTCAACTAATGGCGACACCATGCTCGGTGGTGATGACATTGACCATAAACTCATAGACTATCTTGTTGAAGAGTTCAAAAAAGAACAAGGTATCAATCTGAGTGCTGATAAAATGGCATTGCAACGCCTTAAAGAAGCTGCAGAAAAGGCAAAAATTGAGCTGTCTTCAATGCTAGAAACAGAAATTAATTTACCATACATCACTGCAGATGCTACCGGACCTAAGCACTTTAATATAAAAATATCACGTGCAAAACTTGAAGCGCTCTGCGCGGATGTATTTGCTCGTTTAGTTAAACCATGCAATCAAGCTCTTGCAGATGCTAAGTTAACTACAAAAGATATTCAAGAAGTTATTCTTGTTGGTGGTTCAACGCGTATCCCTAAAGTACAACAAATTGTTAAAGAAACATTTAATAGAGAACCAAATAAATCAGTTAACCCTGATGAAGTAGTTGCTCTTGGTGCAGCTTTACAAGGTGGTATTTTAGCCGGCGATGTAACCGATGTATTACTTCTTGACGTAACACCACTTTCTCTTGGCATCGAAACACTTGGCGGTATTGCAACTAAGCTTATTACACGAAACACCACCATACCTACCCGTAAATCTCAAGTATTTTCAACAGCAGAAGATGGACAAACAGCAGTAGACATCCGCGTAGTACAAGGTGAACGTGAATTTGCAAAAGACAACAAAATACTTGGCCAATTTATGCTTGAAGGCATTCCATCAGCTCCACGTGGCACACCACAAATCGAAGTAACTTTTGATATTGACGCAAACGGTATCGTCAGCGTTTCTGCTAAAGATAAAGCAACAGGAAAAGAGCAAAAAATTGCCATCACTAACAGCAGCGGACTATCAAAAGATGAAATCGAACGCATGGTGCAAGAAGCAAAAGCACATGAAGATGAAGATAAAAAAGCTCGTGAAGCAGTAGAAAAACGCAATCAACTTGATGCAACAATTCTTGAAATTGAAAAAACTGTGAGAGAAAACAGAGAAAAACTAGCTCAAGAAGAAATTACTACTGTCGAACAAGCAATTGAAAAAGCAAAAGCTGCTCTTATCGAACATGCTGATCATCCAGCGGGGCTTCAAAGAGCTACTGATGAATTAACACAAGCTTCATACAAAATTGCTGAAACTCTCTACAAGCAGCAACCAAAAGATGGTGCTAATACAGAGCAACAAGCCCCTGAACAAGATGAACCAATTGATGCTGAAATTCAACAATAAAATACAACACAAAAAAAACAACAAAAAAGCCCCTATTTAATCAACAGGGGCTTTTTTGTTATATACATACCCACATTTTATAACTTTTTTCATTTACACTATAATCTATTAAAGATAAACTTTATTCAAGTACAAATTATATATTAAAATTAAGGATAAATATGATATATCGCTTTATAATAACTATTACTTGTCTTGCAGTAAATTATTCATTAAATTCTATGGAATTAAGCACCTCACGAATATCTCAAAAAAAACTCCAAAATACCGAATCAATTAAGTACTATTATTTACCTCAATGTAATGTTCTAGACGATTTTCAGAAATCAATAAACAAATCTTTTTATTTATCACAAAAGCATCCAGCGAAATTACCCGATTTTACAATTTATTATATTACCAACAGAAAAAATCTCATCAACCCTCATTCTCAAGTACCAATAAAAAAACATACACCAAAATTATTTAAACGGTCAAACCCATCATCAGAAGAGAGAAGAGCAAAAATTTATAACATATACCAATAATTAACCATATTCAATAAAGAGATTGTCTGTAATCTTAATACAGGCAGTCTTTTTTTATTAAATTTCTTGTTTTCCTATTGTATTATATTTATTTAATGATATATTAAAAAGTATATAATAAATAATACAAAATGTTACAAATAGAAACAGGAAAAACTATGATTTACCGATTTGCATTAGCCATTGCTTTTTTTGCAATAAACTTGCCATTAAATTCCATGGAAAGACCCAAAAGATTACTCAAAAAAGCTATATCTCATAATCCATTCTCAATCAGCAAAAACAAAAAAGAATCAACAACAGAAAAACCTATTGTGTCCGCTTCAAAATTTTTTAAAAGATTACCTTATCTTTCACATGCATGTACGCAATATAAAATGCCAAAAGAACTTGAACAACATATGCAAGTAATATATTTCGCTACCGAAACTGAAAAATTAGAAAAAAGCGGAAAATTTTTTGAAAACTGGAAAAATTTTAATCTAAAAACTCTTGATTATCATCATTTAAATCCAGAACAAGTCCGCATAATAGAAGATTTATTTACATCAAATCCTCATCAACTTTCTTCAAACGACTCTTATAATAAATTTGTAACAACCATGCCGCTTTCAATAAAAACCACCCTGGCAATTAAATTTCCCAAAGGAATACCAGTTAAAAGTGAAACCGCTAAGAACACTGATTTCCAAATGCAAATGCTTGGAATGCAGACTAATCAATCTTTTGGCACAATCCATAGACCTATTTTTACAGGGCAAGAAAGAAAAACAGTTAAACAAACGCAAAGAAGACAATTAATAGATACAAAAAAAAGACAATAATTTAAAACAACTAGACAAGAAATTCTTTTTTTACAAAAATCTTTTATTATCTAAATCACCTCCATTATTATAATAGTAAAATTATTTATAAAAATAATAATGGAGGATCCTATGCATAACAAACCAAAAATCATTTTTTTATATAGTTACCTATTACTCTCTGCACAAATATATTGCATGGAAAATATCGCTACTCTTCATACCGATAAAGTTGCGCACGTAGAATATAATAACGGCATTAGCCAAGATGAACATAAATTTTTAACTCTACGGCTTCCAATTGTTAACGCAATGCTTGAAAAAAAATTACAATGTTCTATTCCAGAAAACAAAACGCCAAAAATTGCAATTGTCAGTAGCGGCGGTGGGTATCGTGCAATGCTCTATTTAACGGGCATATTAGATCGCATGTCTCAAACAGGTCTTCTTGATACTATTACCTATATCAGTGCATTATCCGGCTCCACATGGGCACTCGCTCCATGGATAACAACAAGTATGTCAATAAAAGAATTTGCACCATATATACAACAATGCGCATCAAAAAAATTAATTGATTTAACACATAAAGAAAAAGAATCCATTGCTAAAACAATATTAAGCGCCATGCACAAAAATCATACTCTCGTAGATATCTATGGTCATTTATTAGCAAATAGACTTCTTGAAACTCTTGGTGACCAAAAATATACAACACACCTCTCAAACCAACGCACATGTATTAATAATGGAACATACCCTTTCCCTTTATACAGTGTTATCGATGGCCGCGACGAAAAAGCTGCTCTAGAAAATCCAATAATATACGTGTTTAATCCTTATACCATTAATGAACATACCTATCACACACAAATCCCCTCATGGGCGGATGGAAGAAAATTTAAAGATGGAAAATCAGTAAATACAAAAAAAGAAAAAAGCCTTGCGTACGATTTAGGAACCTGGGGATCAGCATTTGCTATAAGCATCAAAGAACTATTACAACATGTATTTAGTGATCATCAAGAATTTTTAAATTATATTGAAAAGATCCTCAGCGATATTGAAGGAGAAAGAATTATTCCATGCTATGCAGCATTGCCAAATTATATGTATAAAAATGAGAAATTTAAGCATACTGTTACCGACAAAACATTATTGACTGATAAAATAATGAAACGTGTCGATGCTGGCCTTGAAAACAACTTACCTTATAGCCCAGTAAGCGGTATCTGCACTGAACGACTTCCAGATATTACTATTTTTATTGATATATCAGCAGGAGAAATAGGAAAAGAATTTGAAAAAGTTATACAATATGCAAAAAAATACAATCTACCAATACCCGAAATAAATGCTACCGACATTGGTAAAAAAACAATATCAGTATTTAATGATGAAAAAAATCCAAACGTACCTACCTTTATTTATATGCCTCGTATTAGCGATCACCAATTATGGGAAAAGCATAAAAATGATGGAGAATTTAAAGACTATAATTTATTAAACTTTGATCTTGATTATGCAACTAATCATAGCTTTGCCAAAACAGAACATTTTCAATATACACATGAACATTCAACGCTTGTCATGAATCAAGCTCGATTTAATTTTCATGTTAATGAAGCTGCAATTTTGCAAGTAATCAAAGACAAAATTGATCAAAAATCATAAACAATTTTGCAGTTTAAATTCGAGCAGCCCGGTTCTTTAACCGGGCATTTTATCTAAAAAGATAATAATAATAATTTTATATAAAATTTTTATTATTTATTGCATGTACACGGACATGAGCCGCATCCAGGACAACACATGAAACATGCTTTAATCAACATAGCAAGACTGATCATACCAGAAATACCAATAATCCACATAAATGGAATTGTCAAACCAGGCATCATCGCGAATATATATCCTATAAAATCATAATCATAATAATCAGTAAGAATATTAATTGAAACTAGAGCCGTGATCGCCCACGTTACCATCCCAACTATTTTCATCATTGGTGAATGACACATCATAAAACTACTCCTTTTTATAAAACATATAAACAAAAAAAACTCTTTTTTATTATTAACATAGCATATTTTTTTGTGCAATAAAAAAAATAAACAGAGAAACAGATTGATTAAAAACCCGTTTTACACCACAATAAATGATATAATCTTTTTTTTTACTTTACCATAAAAATTTTAAATAATTGAAAGCAAACCTTATGAGCATCAAAGCGGGACTTGTTGGACTCCCTAATGTCGGCAAATCAACACTATTTAATGCACTCACCAAATCAAGCATTCCTATGGAAAATTATCCATTTTGCACCATTGATCCTCATGTTGCAATTACACAAGTTCCTGATGCTCGACTTACACAATTACAAACTTTATACAATTCAAGTAAAATAATTCCTGCCACCGTAACCTTTGTTGATATTGCCGGACTTGTAAAAGGAGCAGCCGCAGGTGAAGGCCTTGGCAATCAATTTTTAAGCAATATTCGTGAAGTTGATCTTATCTTACACGTACTTAGATGTTTTGAAGATTCTAATATTATTAGATCAACAGAAATTGATCCTCTGAGTGACTTTGATATAATTATGGCGGAACTCATGCTCAAAGATATTGAATCAATTGATAAACGCATTCCAAAAGTAGAAAAACTACAAAAAGGTAAACTGACCGGAGCGGAAGAAAAAAATCTCAATGACGAAATGACCTTACTCAAAAATCTGCACATAGCACTTGAGCAAGGCGATGCTTCAAAGGCAAAAAATTTAGTAAAAAATGCGCCAGTTGAAACAGTGCCACTATTGAGCACTAAAAACTTTCTTATCATTGCAAACATAGCTGAAGGCGAACTTGAAAACAATGCGTATCTTAACAACAAACATTACCAAGCACTCGTCAAACAATTTGGCACTGATATAGTTATCCCTATTAGCGTACGCGTTGAATATGAACTAGCTCAAATGGACTCAACAGAAGCACGTGAATTTATGGATATGATGGGCATAGTTGAACCAAGCTTGGATATCATTATCAAAAAAACGTACGACAATCTTGGCCTTATTACCTTTTTCACCTGTGGTCCAAAAGAAATTCATGCCTGGCCAGTACGCAAAGTGGTTACTATTCGCCAAGCCGCAGGAGAAATACACACTGATTTAGAACGAGGATTTATTTGCTCAGAAACATTTAATTATAAAGATATTATAGAACATAAAACTGAAAGCGCTATCAAAGTTGCCGGAAAAATGCGCATTGAAGGTCAAAATTACCTTGTACACGATGGCGATATAGTTCACATTAGGTTTAATGTTTAAAATAAACAAATTCCCTATGAACTATACAAAAATATTATTTTTAATTTTTATAATCATACATATACAATTACCAGCAATGGAGGACTATAAACAACAAGAATATGAAATAATCAATATGCAAACATTTACCACCAATAAAAGAACTCATTCTAATCATAACGTAGGTATCAATAGCCAAGGAAAATATTATATAAGTAATTACCATAATTCACAAGTTCTTTTTTGTTTTGCCGGAAAATTTGAAGAAAATGTACATGAAGCAAAAAACCCATCTATACTTGCCTATAATCCATTATCATTACTCGATGTTAAAACTGGCATTAATACACCTTTTCAGCCAATACCAGAACTTAACAACGAAATACCCGTATCAGCGTTACACATACTCGATAACAATACCTATGCCATAGGCCATGATAAAAATATCTATATCTTCAAAGAAAGCTATGATCTATTCAATAACATAAGAATAACATGCGGCATTAAACCAAAAATAAAAACAATACAAACGCTTAATCCCGTATTATCGAATGATAATAATGATATAATCCATACCATTGATAGTTCCGCATCACATCTTGTAGCAATATCAAAACAAGGACATATCACTCTGTGGCAAAGAGATAAAAAAACCGTTAATACATCTAGATTTAAAACAATTCAATGCACAGAACAATTTTTTTCAGCAATATTCAATCAAAAAGAAAATTTAATCTGCCTGGGACTTGATAATGGCAAACTATTCATAATTGATATAATCAATTTTGATAATTCACGTATTATAACTATTTTTCCTCATTCAACATTAGAAATAGATTTTCTTAATTCATATGATGATAATATTCTGGCCTGCTCCTTAAAGTTATGCAAAGAAAAGGATAAGAATAAAAATAATAAAAATCCATTTTGTTGCAAAAGTAACAAGACTCCTATTGATCCAACATGCCAAGAATGCAAAAATAAAAACCATGAAACTATTTATGATCAAACTTTAATATGTCATGCAACAAAACTCAATGAACTAAACGAAATGTTTAAAACAAATCTCAAAACACTCAATAATCGAGAATGTACACATGTAACTTTCAAAAAAAACCAAATGCCTGAAATATGCAATTATCATAAATCTATTAACCGCCCTTTTTCAGTTGATAACACAGTTATCTCTGCTCAAGAACTAAAATCAATGCTTAATAACAATAATACAATAACTCTCGAGGCTCTACCCATATTAAATGAAAATTTACTTGAAGAATCGTTTAAAAAATCGCTTAAAAAAATTGATAAACAAATATTAAATATACAATTAATCTCTCCTAATCACCTACTAATTAATATCGCCTATAAAAGAAAAAAAAGAGACTATTGTGGTACACCACTATACAATAAAGTTTATTTAAGCAATATAAATCAACCAACCACGTATACCTATATGTTCAGCCATAGACACGAAATTGAAAATTATCAACCAAAACTTCATGAGCATAGAAATATGTTAAGGCATTTATATATAATACCCACAAAAAATGATGATATAGTTATATTAGAAAAAAATTATTATCAACATCCTGTTATACATAAAACCATACAATTTATAAAAAAAAATAATAACATTTTACCCAATATTAATAAAATGCTCAATATCATCAAACGATTTTTTTATAATAATGATAAGCGCTCCTGGTTTTTTCTTACATCAACTTTATTCGTACTATTACAAATTATATTCCATCTTTTTAATTTCCCTCCAACTATCATCGCCCAACAGATGCAACTATATGGATTTGTTTGCTCTGGGTTATTAAGCACATGCCTTTTACGTAAATAATAAGGAGTCTTTTATCAAAAAATACCGCTCCAGCATTCCAGCACAAAAAAAACATACAAAAAAGAAACTAATCACTTTGCCTTGACATTAGACAAATCATTGCGTTTTAGCAACCTCTTGTATATAATAATATACAGATATAAATAAATTAACAGATAGGTATATATGAATATTAAAAAAACAGTATTATTCACCGTTTTATTTTTTAATAATAGTCTGTTGTTTTCTGCAAATCCCGCTGATCAAAAATCAATTATATCACATGCAACCAACTCTCTTTCTAAAAATTATAAATGGCTAAAAAAACTTATCTCGACCACAAACTGGCAAGAAAAATATGCAAAAAAAGAACAAGCTCATGCAAAAAATTCGATTCTCATGCCAACAATTGCTGCGCAAAGCTTTAAAGAAGCAGTAACAGAATCTATCAGCCTTCACCCTCTTATGGCACGCTCATTAAAAAATGATCCCGATAATTTCTTTTTTGGCGCATCCGAATCTTCCTACCAATATGAAGGAGGCCTCGATGCAAACAATGCAAACGCCGCATACTATAAATCAAAAAATCTTGAACCTGCAGGCATTGCAATAGATTTTTGGAATACCTATGAAAGCGATATCAAACAAATGAAAGAAGAACTTGGTATAAACAGCTTTCGAATTTCTATTGCATGGGATAGAGTGCAACCACGCCGCAATGAATATGATGAAGAAGCAATCAAAAAATATGTAAATATTATACGTACATTAAAAGAAAATGATATAACTCCTATTGTCGTGCTCCACCACTATACAATACCGACATGGTTTGAAGAAATTAATGGATTTGAAAAACAAGAAAACATTCATCATTTTGTTGATTTTGCACAAAAAATGTATCAAGCGCTTTATAGAGATGTAACGTATTGGTCAACATTTAATGCAATAGAAGGATATGCTTTTAAAGGCTACTATACACTAGATGGCCCTCCAGGTAATCTTAAATCTTTAGCTACAACCCAACGTGTTATGGCAAATATGCTTGAAGCTCATGTGCAAGTATATCAAAAAATAAAAGGTCCTCATGGCCTATATTCACAACTGTATCAAACTGATAAAACTATCCCTCTTCCATTAATTGGTATTCAAAAAAATATTGTCTTACTTGATCCTGCCAAAGAAGAATATATATGGGTGCGAACATTAACGCGTCCTATTTGCGCTTCTGGTACCGATTTGCAAAATTCTGGATTTTTTAATTTTTTCAGATATGGCACCTTTAAAATTACGCTCAGTATGCTAAAAATACCATTCTTTAAACCACCAACAATGCCCTACATGCCAACCCATACCAATCTATTAGCTCCACAGTCACTTGATTGGATTGGCCTTAATATTTATTCTAACATGCATATGCGCTTTACTGCTCGTATCAAAGAAAATGATCCAAATTTTACCACAGAAAATATTAATTATCGTGATTATCCAGAGGGTGTTTATCGTGCCGCAAAAATAATCAATGATAATATTGCAAAACCCCTTAATATTCCTATCATTATCACTGAAAATGGCATTGCCACAACCAATACCGTTGAAGGCAACGCCAAGCGTACACGATTTTTCCGGCGAGTATTATATACTATCCGCAAACTCATTCAAGAAGGTTATATCATTATAGGCTATACACCATGGGCATCTCATGATAATTTTGAATGGCCGAGTAAAGAACAACCTGATCCATTTACTTCACGTCGCTACGGACTATTTTTTGTTGATTTTAGCTCACCAGACTTAACACGCACACTCAAAACAGGAGCTTATTATTATCGCGATTTTATTAAAGAATATAATAATACTGATAAATAAAAGCGATCTGATCGATATAAATAAATATACTGGACAATTATAAAGTCTGACTTTAGAATTGTCCAGTAAGTACTACAAGATCTAACGTATTAAAAAAAACATAGGAAGCCTGATGATAAAAAGAGAATTGACCTCTATTTTAAAATATCTCGCTCAGCAATTCCGCGTACTTGCCATTCTTGGCCCACGACAATCAGGTAAAACAACTATTACTCAAGAAACTTTTAATAAACATGTCTATGTATCTTTAGAAGACCCTGACAATCGTTCCTTCGCTGAAACTGATCCCCGTGCTTTTTTACAACTTCATCACAATGAACATGGGATAATTTTGGATGAAATTCAGCACGTCCCTGCTTTACTCTCATACATCCAAACAGAAGTTGATCGCACTCAAAAAAAAGGTTACTTTATTTTAACAGGATCTCAAAATTTTTTACTCAATGAAAAAATAACTCAAACACTCGCTGGCCGTGTAATGATTTTTACCTTATTACCCTTGTCAATACACGAATTGCAACAAGCGGACCTTCTCCCTCAGGATATTAATACTCTTATGCTACAAGGGAGCTATCCTCCAATATATGCAGATAATATTGATCCATTGTATTGGTATCCAACCTATATATCAACATACATTGAACGGGATGTCAGGCAAATAAAAAACGTTACCAATGTATCATTATTTCAAACATTTATTAAATTATGCGCAGGTCGCATTGGTCAATTATTAAACATTAGTTCTCTCGCAAATGATTGCGGCATTAGTGCCGTCACGGCAGAATCATGGATCTCTTTGTTAGAAATGAGTTACATTTTATTTCGCGCGCAACCACATCACAAAAATTTTAGTAAACGCATTGTTAAAACACCAAAAATATATTTTTATGATACAGGGCTTGCATGTTCACTTCTTGAAATTGACGATCCAAAACAGTTAGCTACACATTATTTACGTGGCGGACTATTTGAATCATTTATATTTTCAGAAATACTAAAAATGCAATACAATAAAGGATTAACTCCACATCCCTATTTTTGGCGAGATAAAACCGGTCATGAAGTTGATTGTATCATTGAACGTGGCGGAAAACTCAATGCTATTGAAATAAAATCAGGTAAAACTATTAACAACGATTTTTTTACCGCGTTAACATATTGGAAAACAATGGCACAATCAGACGCTGGCGATAGCTACCTAGTGTATGCAGGAGATGAAAGTCAACAACGTACCATTGCACAGGTGCTAAAATGGTCAGATATAACTAAAATTATGGAAATATTTAAATAAATCTAACTTTCAATCAAATCAATAATTTTCTGCACATCTTGATCTTGACGTCGCTTTTTATTATCAAAAGAATCCATAACATAGTAATTTCGATCTCCGTCTTTATTTTGATGTATGACAAGCGAATACCAATGACCACTGGTACCAGTTATTACTTCACCTGTTCTTGCATGCTTCGCTGTCGATAAAGTCAATAAATAAAAATAATTTTTTTGCGATCGTTGTTTTTCTATTAATTTTTCTTTTAATGATGGAATGACTGTATCTAAATCAACCATCTTTTCTCCTATTTTTATTCCATTTTGCATAATGTCAATTGTGCCTTTTTCTCCAATCATACTACAATCTGCAATTGGACTAAATCCACAATCAATATCATTGGCTATAATACCTTTTCCCTGCGGCCTTAATTGTTGTTGCTTGTTCCACAAAAATTCTAATTCACCATCATCCAACCAATCACCATTACGCTGATCATTTATTGTTGGCAATTTTATTGTTGATAACTCTTTAACAATTGTAGTAAGATCTAAATAAGTATTAATTGTAGCTTCATTTTTTACTGTTTCGGCTAATTTTTCATCTGCTATACTAGCATAACCTTTTTGAAATATTTTCATCATTTCATCTTTTGGAAATTCATAATCACGATAATCACCCAAACCACCATATTTTTTAAAAGCATCAAGTACTTCAATATTTATGTCACGAATAATTAATGCGTATATTCCTTTAATTTTTTCATCATAGTTCTCAATTAATGACTCTTTCCTAAGAGCAGCATTAAGTTTATCTCTTAATATCTTTAAAATTGCAAACTCTCTTCTTCTTTCAATAATTTCCTCTCTCCATATTCCTAAAGGAAACTCAAAATTAAAATATTTAACAATTGGTACACGATTAAAAAGAGTACTATTTAATTCATCATCACTCATATTTTTTGCTTTTGCATCAATTACCTGCATACCCCTTAAAAGAGCATGATATCCGCAACTAGCAGGACCTCCACCATCAGCATTAGTCTGTGAATAAACATCATACTGTTTAGGAATAGGCCTTGAATTATCTTGTGGAACAATCAAAGACACATCAACATTTTCTTCAGTACTTTCCGTCCCTGGAACAGTAAAAGGTATAACCTTTTCTTTTTCATTTTTTGCGCTCGTCAAATAATAATATAACCCTCCTGCCGCAAGACCAAGCGCAACAGCCGCTCCAGGTATATATTTTTTTATAGTATCTTTATCAACTGCAGATACTGCTTTTACCACTTCATTTTTTATATCTTCCCATGAAACTGCATAATATGACGTAACAGGCAATAACAACAATATACTTGCCAATAATAAAAATAAAAACCGTCGCTTAACCATCACGCCCTCCCTATATCAAAAATTAATATGCTATGCCAGCTTTAACCCAAATAGCCCATTGCGAGCACATCGCATTATTACAAGGATCTGTATGAGCGAATTCTCCTGATAAACCAAGACCAAGGTAGGGATCAAGATCATCTTTGTTATCCCACACGTTACCAACATACGCAAATATTTTGTGCGATAATGCACGGGGTAAAATGCCTGATTCGTTGTTTATATCACTATCAGAAAGTAATATCGCCGGATTAGAGCCATTCACCGCAATCTGTGCAATACCAAGAGCAGTAGAATCAGTACTATTTAATTGAAATAATGTACCACCAGTAGCTGTTGTTGCTACTGCCGCATTATCCGCATTCAAATTTTGATAATTGCCATTACCAGCCCCCTGCCCACCAAGCAATGTTGCATTACTTTGTGTTGCATTCAACAAGGTTGAGCTATTATCAACCGCGAATCCATATATCTGAGCATCACCTTTAAGCGCATAGGTATTAGCGGGAAATAGATCACGGCAATGCATTTTTTCATGACTATTTGCCCAAAAATTATATCCTAAATCAACCTCAAAACCATCCCGTTGATATGCAAGCTTTACTACGATATCAGCCTGCACGGGAATACTAATTTTTGTATCAAACGTAGTATAATTAATTGCTTGAACAAGATTGCCCATATATTGATTTGTGGGAGCATTACCATTAATTAATAAACCTTGTGATGGCTTTTGAAACTGCTCTAATAGAATATACCGGCTTCCAGGCCCGTTGGGGGTAAGGTCAAAAGAACGCTTTTGCTCAGATGCACACAAATGTGATATATGAGCATCACCATATAAAGCTAATTTACGTCCATTTTCTTTATTCTGCCAACACACCACATGCCCCGATAACCCAATTCCCACATCCCAATGATGTCTATTTCCTATAATTTCCTCAAAAATAAATTCCGCCGTTGTTGCATTACCCGTTGGTGCCCCCACGCGAAAACTTACCCCTGCATGATACCATGACTGATTATAATTCCACCCGAACGTCGTTTGTATTTCTGCTACTCTATTTTGCGTTTGCCTGCCAAATATTTTGCCATATTTTAACGGTTGATCCATATCACCAAATATTGTTTTACCTTGCAGAGCTTGTCTCATGCTCTGTGGTAAACTTGATGCATTAATACGCATATTACTTACATAGCCAGCGGGGTAAAACTGCGTTCCCGGATTAATGCCAATTTCTTGGAAATAAAGATTCCATTTAGTATGCACAATGGGTACATGAACCATAATAAATAACCCCGGCAGATAAGCATCAAATGCCTGAACCCAATTTAAATCAAAAATGGTATTACTAATATGTGGCGAAAAACAGACGGTACTCGAAAAATCTGCCGGCAAACCAAAGTAGTCAGATAAAATATCCCCCGGCTGCCGCTCAGCTCTGCTACCAGAAAAACGAAGCTTATCAGTCCCAAATAAAAAATTAGCTATCTGCTGCGGCTTAAATGATCTACTATATTCAACAACTGCAGCAACTGTCCCATAATTACTATTCTGATTATATTTATAAATCAACTGCTGCCATCCGGCAAGCTCACGAACCCCATCTAACCCTTGCGAACGAATACCAAAAATAGTTTTTTTTCCAAAACAACCAATATTCTTAATAATGCATAGCATTATAACAACAAACGCGTACGTCAAAAATTTTTTCATCCGTAACCCTCCCCATGCTGCAAGATCTCAATAAGATATTTATCTCACCCGCTACAAGCCTAAAATAAGCTTTACTACGTACGCAATATTTTCTTACCAGAAAAATTTATTATACAATTATTGTGTTTTGTATATGCAATTATATATATTTATATTAAATATATTTTTAAAAAATTATAATAGAAAAGGCAGAATGCCATGAAAAATACGATAAAAAATTTTCTTATGATGCTCTGCATCGGCATATCAATAAATCTTAATGGCGATATTACCATAAACAATGCAACTATTAAAAACAAATTAAGCGAATATGATCCTGCTGAACTAGGTACTCAAAAGACTTATAGCCTCAATGAGGCAGCTGAAAAATGGGCAAACGCACTTGTAAGCCAATTAACAACCATAGAACGTGTCGCACTTGCCTATCATTGCCTCAATGACAACAGCGCCACATCCGCAACTGAGAATTCACCAGAACCAATAAAAAGAATTTTACAACAAATAACGTATGCTAAGGTTCCCGTAGAACCAGACTACACCAGAAAGTTAGCTGAAGCGTGGGGTCAAACGAGTGTATTACCATGGAGTTGGACTACATCATATGACATACCAGTAGTAGGCCGCGCCGTTGAAGCAGCGCACAACGTTCAACAAGCAATCAAAAATGTTTCTTATACACTAAAACTTGATTGGCCACATCTTTATCATTATCTCAGCAATGATAAACTCAAGCCTATTGACCTAACCTCTAAGATTACGTCCGCATTTTGGATAGGTCTAATAAAAGAAGCGAAAAAAGATATTGAAAGCCCATCCTTTAAAGAAAATATTATAGTACTATATAAAAAGCCTATTCAAGAAATTTCATGGGATACAATAAGAGGAAATTTAGTTGAGATAATCCAAAGCTATCTAGTAAATAGCTATGAAAATAAAAAAATAGAAGTACCAACAAAGTTAGAAGATCAAATAATAAATCAAATAGACAGCTCTTCATTAGAAACAACATTTAACAGCATCCAAAAATCCTCTGTATCGCCACAAAAACAAATGACTCAAATATCTTCAACCACACCTGCAATCCCAGAACTTCCGTATCTTGATGAGTATTTACGCACTACCCTAGCACGCCCTTACAACGTCAATGGAGAACAAAATGATAAATGGTATAACGAAGTATTAGCCGCTGCGACATATGATTACATACGAATAAAAAATATGAATGTAACTCAACAAATAAGTCTAATAGCATCAAAAATCATGCCCCATATTAATAGAGCAGCAGAATTGGTTGGTAAAAATGCTCTTCCACTCCAAAAAATATATGAATGGTTAGCAAAAAATTGGCCACCAAAACAACAACAAGGTTGGTTTAGTAATTGGTGGAGCGGAGGCCAACAACAAACATTGCCACAACAACCAATACAACAACCGACGCAACAACAAGTTGGTGTACAACCAGCAGCCATTCGTGGCAGAGGACGAGGAACATTCTTTCAACAACCAACACCAATCACAAATCAACCAATACAACAACAAACATTACCACAACAGCCAACACAACAAACCGGTGAACAACTACCAGCAACAGTCAAGGTCAGAGGACGAAGGTCATTCTTAAATCCAACTATCAAAACAAAATAATTATAACAAATCACCACATAGATAGATAAAAAGAAACAATTCTCCTGATTGTACAAAAAGAATCAGTCAGGGGGAATTGTTTCTTTTTATCTATTATTGAGATGCTATAACATTCAATTCATTAATATAATCGCATACCGTTTTTTTCCCTTCTTTACGCAAAATAGCCAGCCCATCGATAATCTGATCAGCCCAATAGCAGTTAAACAATTTACCTCTGGCAAATCCTTTTTTCTGACATCCAGCTGTCAACCGTTTCGCCCTATCATAATCAAGACATCGCAATGGATTTCGCGCACCAGGCGTAACAAATGCAACACTCCCAAAGCAGCCAAAACTTACCAATTTTCTATTTTTTTTATCATTTTCTAATACTGAATATTTTTCTTCTACACAAATAAGATCTTCATCAATAGTGCCATATACGTTTTCCCAAAAATAATTCTTTAACGGCCATGTTAAATCAGTATGATCATCCCATGTTTGTGTAAATAAAATAAGTCGTTTATTATTTTTTCTCATCCAACCTAATGTCGGCCATTCTCCTTTTTGTTGTGCCGCAGGCCAATCAGAAGGCTTTAAAATAGGATTATAACTGTTTTTCATAATAATCTCTTTTAAATCACGCGAAATCTTATTAATATTGGCAAAATCATCAAGAAATATCGTAATAATCGCTTTAGGATGAGATTTTAAAAAATTAAAAATACGATTCATTTCATAATGCAACGTTTGATAAAGAGGTTTACCATTATTTCTAAAAACAGTACTTTCTTTCATTGGATGGGAACATACAACACTAATTCCTTCTCGTATTATTGTTGACCAACCTAATGACCAGTTATAGGCACTTACCATAAGCCCTCGCGCCCCTGCATAGAGCAGGCCAGGAATAGTTTGAGTTTGTAATGAATATTCAGGAAAAAAGCGTGGATACTTCTCCGCTGCATGAGCCCCAAGATAGTGATAATTCACATAATTTATGCCATCTGCAGGCTCAATAAAACAATCTTTATTACTCACTGCTTGATTAATATCCTCGCCATAACGATCATCATATGATGGAATATAGGGAGCAGGAGCTCCAACCATATTAAATTTAATCATTAAGATAACAATCATATAACATTTATTAACTTTCACCATAATCTCCCTATTTTAACTATATTTACCAATTGCAATTTTACAAAAATATAAATTCTAAAAGCTAGAAAACAATCAACAAGATTTGCGAAAAATTATATGATATACTACAATATCGGGATTATTATATAATGAAGCAATGATTTTTGTATTACATAGATGTTTTTTAGGTATAAATTATGAAAATTCGAAGGAAAAAGGGCTTTTTTTCTATATCTGCTGTTGCAAAAATGTTTTCAGTGCATCAGCAAACGGTTCGCCTCTATGAAAAACAAGGACTTATTAGCCCTAAACGCTCATCAGGCAATACAAGACTTTTTTCTGAAGAAGATATTGATCAACTGGAAGAGGTTATTTACCTCACTCATGAAATGGGTATTAATTTGGCGGGCGTTGAAATGATTTTACGTCTAAAAAAACAAATGAAAAAAATGCAAAATGATATGAATAAAATGTTTGATTCAACACAGCAAGAACTCGATCAAGAAAATGAAAAATCAAAAGAAATTGTTCACAGTAGTTATCAACGATTATTACGGATGAAACAAAATAACAACCAACAAGAAACATCAACATCTGATGAACATCCACATAAACAGAATGATCCCAATAAACCAAATAACCATGAAAGCTCTACTGAAGTAGATAACTGGGAAATTGATTATGAAGATTGAAAACTAAAAAACATTTTCATAATATCAAAGAATTATGCAAAGCTAAAATTGGAATCTAATTAAGTCTAAATAACGAAAGGCATTTTATGAACAATGATTCATTTTCACATGATAGCAATTCTCAATTCGCACTTTCGTATGAATTACTTAATCTACTAAAATGGTTGGGGAATAATGAAACAGAAAAACTTAAAAAAATAATTAGCAAAGCCGTTGCGCACGGTTTACATAATGAAATACAAAAAACAAATAGATTATCTAATCCCAATCTTTTAGAGGATATGCATCACAGCATAATAGACTTTTTTGAATTACTTGATATCTTACTGTGTGATGCTATCAATGATCATGTCCAACAAAAAGCTCGTGAAAAGAATCTTTTACCAGCTATTGATCATTTTGATTCATCACTTTTAGATACTGAAACAGTACGTTCTAGTGTTGAAAAAACAACACAAAAATTAGATTTGCACCCTAACATAAACCCAAAAGAGTTGCTGTTTAAAGAATTACTCAAAAAATGGAAACCGTTTAATAAGCAGAGTATGAATTAAAAGTGAGTTCGTATAGATTCGACAAGCTCACTACGAACGGGATTAAATCAACTAAAAATCATCTTCCGTTCGTCCTGAGCCTGTCGAAGGATACGAACTCACTTAAAAAAATCCCACTTTTTCTAATGCTTGTCGCACTTCAAACAATGGCAATCCAATAATGGTTGAGTAAGACCCATGAACTGTTTTTAAAAATTGATTACCATACTTTTCAACAGCAATAGCGCCAGAAACATCTAAAAATGGTGTGTTTTCAAGATAAATATTAATCCATTCATCAGGAACAATAAATAAAAATTCAGCTGAAACTATATCAGCGATCCTCTCTATCGTTATCCAACCACCTGATTGCCATATTTTTTTATCCAGACAAAATGCTGTACATAAAAATTTACCCTGTGCAGCTATTTTTATTTTTTCAATTGCATCAGCTCTATCAACAGGTTTTCCATGAATTACGCCGTTTTTATCATGCGCCATTGTATCAGCAGTAAGAACAAAGCAAATATCACCTTCTTTATTACCATCAGGCACAATAACATGTTGCATTTTATACAACGCAATACTTAAAACTAATTGCGGTAACGGCAGCCCCCAATCGCATTGTGACTCATCAGCATCTTGATTAACAACAACAAATGGAATATGAGACTCTTCCAATAGCATACGTCGCGATTGCGACTTTGAACCAAAATATAAAATATTTTTTGTCATATATAACTCTTTCCTGATTTTCAAGACCTAATAAAAAAATGATATATTTTTATTATAAAAAAAGCTCATCGCATTTTTATATACGATAAGCTTTTCATACCAATATTAATGGCTGGGGCGGAAGGATTCGAACCTCCGATCACAGGACCAAAACCTGTTGCCTTACCACTTGGCCACGCCCCAAATAAAACTATAAAAATTATAATTACTACTCTTGTTCAGCAGAAGTATGTCCTGTTCCAAGATCCATTACATCTCTATATTCCTGAACAACACGATCTTCAATCATGCTTCGTGTTTCAGGATTTAATGGATGCACAACATCACGAAACGTACCATCTTTGCGCTTACGCGAAGGCATTGAAACGAACAATCCTTTAATTCCTTCAATAACCTTCAAATCACGAATAATAAACGCATTGTCAAAGACAATTGTCGCGTAGGCTTTAAGTTTCTCACCATCCGTTACCGGAAATACTTTTACTTCCGTTATTTCCATTGTTGTAATCCTTAAAGATAAATATCAATTTTTTTTTGCTTCTTTACTGCTCGTACTTTAATGTATATGATTACATTTTTTTGTCAAATATAAATGCAATTTTTATACATTTTTTTATATAAATTATCCAATAAAACGGGCAACTCTCAATTTTGCTGACCGTGATGATGGATTTTTTACAATTTCTTCATGAGTTGGCACTACAACTCGCTTAGTAATTATTTCAAATTTTCCTTCTTCTGCTTTTTCTTTAAAAAATTGTTTAACAAGACGATCTTCTAGTGAGTGAAATGAAATACACAAAAGCAATCCATCTGGCTTTAAAACTTGCAATGCTCCTGATAAAAAACCAGTGATATTATTAAGTTCATGATTTACATACATTCGTAAAGCTTGAAATACTTTAGTGGCAGGATGTATTTTTGAATTTCGCTTACCATGACCAACTGCTTTTTCAATAATAAGCGCCAATTCACGCGTCGTACAAATCTGTTTTTTTTGCCGTGCTTCAATAATAGCCGCTACTATTTTTTTAGCATTATTTTCTTGTCCAAGCTGCCATAATATTTCACACAACTTTTCTTCAGTTGATCGATTAATCACCTGTTCAGCGGTTACCTGCTGATGCGCTGGCGACATACGCATATCAAGAACAGAATCTCTATAAAAAGAAAATCCTGCACGTTCTTTAATATGCATTTGAGACGTACCAAAATCAGCTAAAATACCATCAACTTGCCCCACTTTTGCTTTGTGTAAAATACGATATAAATTCGCAAAATTACCCCACAAAAGTGATAACCGTTCTTGATATTTCTCTTCTAGTAATGGTGCGTACGTCTCAATCGAAGTAGCATCCCAATCAAGCGCTACCACGTGACATCCTGGTTGCCTATCTAAAATTGCTTTAGTATGACCACCAGAACCAAATGTAACATCACAATACAGCTTGCCTGCTTGTGGATTAAGATAATGCAACACCTCTTCTACCATAACTGTCTTATGGTAAAAGAGGGTCAAGTTGTCTTTATTCTGTATATCCATTGCAAATACTATCTATACCGATAATGATGTATTATCATTTTTTGTTGTTAAAACTGAAACCAAATTTCCAAGGCCTATCGCAAGTGATCCTTTAACCAAAACTGCTGGTTTTTTATCAAGCTCGAGTTCAATTTTTTGTTGTGCGTCCTGCCATGATGAAACTATTTCCACACGTAATCCAACAGGAGCTGTCTTTTTAACCCAAGATACAAGATTGCCAACCAAAATAACTTTAGTCAAAGAAGGAACTTTTCTTAAAAAACGACCAACTTGTCTATGCCAAAATGGGCTATTAACACCCAAGCCCAACATATCACCAAGAATAGCAATTTTTGGAGCTTTTGTCTCTATCTGTTGAAATGCTAATAATGCAGCCTTCATACTTTCTGGATTTGCATTATAACAATCATTAATTAATATACCACGTGCACCATTAATGACACGCTCCTCAAAACGACCTTCGATAACGCATGGTTTTTGTATAGCTGTAATAATAATATCATCAGAAACTCCAAGCCAATGCGCAGCTGCCGTTGCTGTTAATACATTAAACACCGCCCCAACATGAGGATTATCAAGTACTATAGAATATTTATTCTTATATATCTTTAATACAAAATTAATATGAGAACCAGAAACTCTCATTTTCCGTGCTTGAATTTGATTAATTGTTTTTGAACCAAATTTAATAACGGGATGTTGATAAGAAACATGAGCAAGAATCGATTGATCTCCATTAATAATACCAATACCATCTTCAGTGAGATATTTAAATACATCACGTTTTTCAAGCGCAATATCATTTAATGACCCAAGACCATCCATATGCTGATGACCAATATTAGTAATTATTGGCAAGCTTGGACGTAATAAGCTTGCAAGCTCTGCCATTTCACCACGACGACTAATGCCAATTTCAAAAATCGCTAGCTCATGATCCGCTCTCATGCGCACCATATTAAGAGCAAGACCAATTTTTGTATTTTGATTACCATGAGAAACAAGATATTTTTTTCCTGCAAGTGACATAATATGAGAAAGAAATTCTTTAGTAGATGTTTTTCCCACCGATCCAGTAATTGCAACAACTGGATAATTAAATTGCGATCGCCAACATGCCGCAAGTTTAACAAATGCCTCAAGCGGATCTTTTACCAACAATATTACTTTAGTTTCAAGACCCTTTATCGAATTAAGAATATTTTTTTTTGATTCAGCAATCATCGCCCCGCTCGCACCATTTTGCAGCGCTTGCCCAACAAATTCATGCCCATCATGATCACGACCTTCTAACGCAACAAAAATATCTCCTAATTTGATATCTCGTGAATCAATAGAAAAAGTCGCATTATCTGGAAAATGCCCGAATGCAATAGACATATCAGGCAATGTTTTAATTATAAATGACTTGTCAAATCGCATCTAAAATCTCCGTTGAAAATAAAAACCATACTACACTCAGTTCATTCTAGTTGATCTAAGATCTCTTTTTTTTTAACATTTGTCAAGATAGATAATATTAAGCAGCGCAATAATACGTTACCGAATTACTTTTCTTGTCTTGCTTGCTCCCTGTGGCATAATTAACCCTTGTGACTCAAGCATATCTATGATACGTGCGGATCTATTATACCCTATTCGAAACTTTCTTTGTAATAAAGAAATTGAAATTTCATCTATTTCATCTAAAAATTTTCGTACGTCATGATATAAAATATCATCAGTGGAATGTATGTCATTTCCTTGTAGTATAACAACATGATGATAATCAAGATAAACAACTGTTCGTTGCAAACGAATATGATGAGCAACGCATTCAATTTCTTTATCAGATACATAGGCTCCATGAACACGTCTTAACTGTGATGTTGCCGCATCAAGAAACAGCATATCTCCTCGACCCAATAAACGATCCGCTCCCATTGTATCTAAAATAGTACGAGAATCGATACGTGAAGCAACTTTAAAAGATATTCTACTGGGGAAATTAGCTTTAATTAATCCGGTAATAACATCAACTGACGGCCGTTGAGTTGCAACAATCATATGAATACCTGCCGCTCGTGCCATCTGAGTAATCCGCGTAATGAGATCTTCTATATCACGTCCTGCGGTGATCATTAAATCAGCAAGTTCGTCAATCATAACTACAATAAAAGGCAATTGTTCATCCTGAACTCGCGCATTATAATCACCAATATTACGCGCACCTTTCTGTGCCATTTTTTCATAACGATCTTCCATTTCTTGAACAACCCATCTGAGCACGGGAGCTGCATGTGCAGAATTAGTAACAATAGGAAACAATAAATGTGCAATATCAGTAAAATAAGCAAATTCTAAACGCTTTGGATCTATCAAAATTAATTTTAATTCATCGGGATTTAATTTACCTAATAAACCAATTAAAATTGCATTTAAGGCAACCGATTTCCCTGAGCCAGTTGATCCTGCAATCAACAAATGAGGCATACATGCTAAATCAACAACAATAACTTCTCCTACGGTACCTTTGCCCAATACCAATGGCAATGCGCCAGTAAAATTAATATAAGTAGATGAGGTAACAACGTGAGAAAATAACACATTATTACGATTATTATTAGCAACTTCAAATCCTACTACTGATCTTCCTGGTATTGGGGCAAGAATACGAATACTCATTGCTTGCAACGCCATAGCAAGATCATCTTCAAGTGCAATGATTTTGCTTAATTTAGTATCAATAGCTGGTTGATATTCAAATAACGTTACCACCGGGCCACGTTTGATCGCAACTACATTTCCTACAACACCAAAGCGCTTTAATTTATCACATAACACATGCGCACGCTCTTGTAACTCCTTTTCAAAATCAAGATTTTGATGTGTAGATTTTTCAATAGTAAAAATATCATTATGCGGCAATGTATATGCTGACACTTTTTTTTGCTGCATTTTTATCACCGCTTTTTTAGTACTATCACGCGGTAGCTCTTTGTATTTTTGTTCATAATCTCTGACTGAACCAGCATACCGATCAACCATCGTTACTATTTTATGATGTAACACATAGTACAGTAATTTTTTTACAATAACTCCTCGTTTTCGTTCATGCAATGATATAAGAAAAAAATTAATTTTCTCACGCGAATATTCATCTTCTTGATACAATTCATCGGGCACAACTAAGTCAGTGCCATGAAATGCATTACCATTTAACAATGATCTAATCAATGTTATAGTAAACACTACCGGACGAATAAAAATAGTATACGCACCAGTAATAATCATACGAAAAATAATGCTTCCAACATGATAGTGTCGCAGTATACCTACACTCCATGCACCAGCTGCAATGACCCATTGTGCCATAAAAATAAATGACCATCTCAATAATAACACACCACACAGAGTTACACTCATCATTAAAAACGCCATTCGACCAATTGCATCACCGTAATACATAAGCATCTTTCCACCATACAACCCAACAATACCACCATCATAACCATTTACCGCGCATACCACTGCACCAACAAAAACAATATACACCGATGCACACAGCCGCTCCCATTCTTTATTCAACAATTGCCCTGAGGCACACATATATAATCCCACTATCAATGGTAACAATATCAAAAAAACTGCGCTGCCAAAAAAATATATCAACAATGCTGAAAGATAAGCTCCAATAAAACCCCCTGCATTAACAGTTTTTATTGTCTCACTTGAAGCATATAACCAGGAACTATCAGTAGGATTGTATGAGATAAGGGAAATAGTTATAAACATTATTAATGCTATATACAAAGTGATTGCTATAACAGATTTCATTACATTTTTTTCTTCATAAAAAAATATATACATAAAAAAAGTCTCCTTTTTAATTTTTTTAACTAAATTTTCATTATTGTTGTCACAACTAAAACAATCATCCCATGATAGAATATAAAGAATTTTACAAAATAGACCTAATAACAAAAGCATTTTAGCCTATTTAATAAATGTAAAAGTCCTTCCACAGCATAATTACTAATAATTTTTCTTTACAATTTAGATAGAGCAATACTATATTGTACAGAGATATGAAAATATGATTGAATAAAAAAATAAATATCATAATTCAATGAAAGGAGAGATTAAACAGAAAAAAAGTAGTGTCTACTATACTATTTCACGCACATACTTATTAAAAAAGTAGTGAAATTAATTATCAGATATATCTAGATCGAGTAAAAGGAGTTGAATTATGAAACAATACTCAAAAAAATTGTTTTCATTAGTTGTGCTCTGCAGCACAACAACCGTTATGCTACATGCCGATAATAATGGTCGCGTTTCACCGTTCTTACAATGGCGTTCAGAAGGTCGTGATACAGCACGTAAATTAATCGGCGAAACAACATGGGCTATTTATCAAGGCGATATGGATGGATGTTATGGTTCATTTGCTGCTACCGTGCAATATGATCGAAATTTCAGAGGAAAACAAATTACGCGTGCTCTTTTTGGTAATAGTTTAGTTAATCCTCCTGCTGCAACAACAACGACACCAACAACAAGCAGCTGCAATAATGATTGCGATGATGAAAGCATAGTCATCTCTGGCTTAGTCGATGCAGCCGGCACTCTCAGAACGAATAGACCTGCAACAGATTGGATGGCAGAAAATTTCTACCTTCCTGAAAATTTCCAAAGTGTTTTAACATTTTCTCCACGAGTCACCAATGTATTAGTTGACTTCAACTTATATGTTGGCCTTGATAGATGGGTTAACGGTCTTTATTTTAGACTATACGGACCAGTTGTTCATAATAAAAGCGGACTACGGGTTTCAGAAACTAATATAGTACCAGGAAATGCCGCTGGTAGTTATCTACAAGGATTCTTCAATCCAAATGCTCCTGTTGCAAACACCGCATTGTTCCAGCAAGCACTCAGCTTCTTTGGTGGTTGCACCGCTCCTGTTATCCCTGGACTTACCTTACAACCTTTAATGTTTGCTAAACTATCTGATTGCATTCTACCAGGAACAACACCGACAACAAACAGCTGCAATCGTGATTGTGATGATCCATGTGGATCTTCATCTCACAAAAAAACTGGATTCGCTGAATTACGTGGTGAATTTGGTTGGAACTATATTAGAGATAGATATCGCTTTCTTATAAATATTCAAGCAGCAGCACCTACCGGAACACGCCCAAATGCTGAATTTGCTCTTGAAGCACAAGTTGGTAATGGTAAGCACTGGGAACTTGGTATAGGTCTTGGTGGTGCATGGACAATGTGGGAAAATGAGGACAAAGATAAATCATTCAACTTTATCGTTGAAGCTGATATAACCCATTTATTTAACGCAAAACAAACACGTACATTTGATCTTATTGGTAAACCAAATAGTCGCTACATGCTTGCACAAAAACTAGGCCCTAATGGCGCACAAGGTGGAGCTGCATTAGATGGCGCTGGCAATGCTGGATTCCAATTTGCAAATGTATATGCACCGGTTGCCAACCTTACCACACAAAAAGTTAAAGTAAGCATTGGTGCGCAAGGTGATGTTGTTGCAATGTTCAATTACAGCGTGCGCGGCTTTTCATGGGATCTTGGATATAACTTCTGGGGAATGTCAACATCAGAAATTAAATGCACTGATGACTGCTCAGATGAATGTAATATAGTTCCATTTGCAGAAAAAACATGGGCACTTAAAGGGGATGCTTCTGTTGCTGGTGTAGGAACAGGAACTGCAGCTGGCGCAATAGTAAGACTTGCTGCAACAGAAAGTCTAGCTACTATATTTGCAGGCACAAACGGCACAGTAGAGGCTTCTTCTTTGGATAATAACGGAATTGATAATAAAGTACCTGCTACTACTCCAGTTGCTCAAGCAGTTAACGATTTTGAAGACTTTGGACAAATCAACACTTCAAATCCAGCAATATTTATATCCGCATCTAACTTTGATTTTGAAGGTGCTGAAACACGTGGACTTTCACACAAGGTATTTACTCACTTCAGTTACACCTGGACAAAAAATGAACGTTGGCTTCCTTATTTAGGAGCAGGTTTCAGCGCTCAATTTGGTAGTCATAACGGTAGCAATGATAATTGTCCAACAGCAGCTACAACAACAAATAGCTGTGATGATGATTCATTAAGCATTGCACTATCAAACTGGGCTGTATTTGTTAAAGGTGGGATATCTTTCCACTAATATTTGAGTAAATCATGTATTAGCTGGTAGATAAATATTACCAAAGCAAAACAAATAAAAAGACGAGTACTGCAAAAAGACTTAGCACACGCTAAGTCTTTTTGCTTATTACCCAATTTGCACTACGTTACCATTGGGTACCTTACTTTAATCCAACTTACGCTTACGCTTCATCCGGTGCCCTCACTAAGAAAAAAGAAAAATTAATTTTACTCATATGCCCCTTTACAAGTACCATGTAATCGTACTATATTAAGCTTTAAGAAATATATTATCGCACCGTAAAAAGGAGTTAGCACTTTATGAGATCACAAAAAAATATCCTACTATTATTAGCAGTCACTTTACAAACAATCACCCCGATAATCAACGCAAATGTTACGCCATTTGTTCAATGGCGCTCAGAAGGTCGTGACACTGCTCGTAAGTTAGTTGGCACAACAAGTCATCATGTATATCTTTATGACATGGAATCATTTTATGGCACATTCAATGTAACCCCACAATATGACCAAACATTCAAAGCAGATCATCTTATAGAATGTTTATTTGGCGACAGCTTAAGCAATTGCAATACCCTTACCATTACTGGTACTGCAGCAACTCCAACAGATATCACCAAAGATTGGATGGCAGAAAACTTTTATCTTCCCCGGGATTTTAAAAGCACCATTCGTTTTTCACCAAAAGTACAAAATTTTTTAGTTGATTTTAATCTCTACGTTGGACTTGATGAATGGGTAAAAGGTCTTTATTTTAGAATATATGGACCTGTTGTTAACAACAGAGTTACGCTCAGTCCCTGTGAAACTATAATACAAGAAGGAACGATAGGTTATCAAGCAGGTTTTTTCAACTCAACTGCAACACCAAGCAATACATTACTTAAAAATGCTCTTTCATTTTTCAATGGTTGCACTACCATAGTAGTTCCTGGCATTGCTGCTGATCCATTGATTAAAGCAAAAATTTCAGATCATAAAAAAAGCACTACGGGATTCGCTGAATTACGCGGAGAATTAGGATGGAACTACTTACATGAAGATTATCATTTTGGATTTAACATTCAAAGCGCCGCTCCCACCGGAAAACGTCCACACGGAGAATTTGCTTTTGAAACACAAGTCGGTAATGGCAAACATTGGGAACTTGGTGTTGGATTAGGCGCGCACTGGACAATGTGGCGCAGCGAAGATGATGAAAAACATCTTGATTTTGTTTTTGAAGGAGATGTTACTCATTTATTTAATGCATCACAAACACGTACATTTGATCTTATTGGTAAACCAAATAGTCGCTACATGCTTGCAGAAAAAATAAATCTTAAACCGACCACCAATCTTTTTGGAAATACAGAAGCTGGTGGCACTACTGGCGGGACTCAAGCAACTTCACAGTTTAATGCTGAATATAGTCCTGTTGCAAATTTTAGCACTCGTAATGTAAATGTCAGCATTGGTGTGCAAGGAGATGTTGTTGCAATGCTTAATTATACATCTCATGGTCTTTCATGGGATATTGGATATAACTACTGGGGCATGTCACATGAACATATTGAACTACGTGATTGTGATAACGCACCAGTCTTTCCCACCAATGTATGGGCATTAAAAGGTGACGCAGAAACATACGGATTTAATGCAACTACATTAGCGCCAATTCCTCTTTCTGGCACCGAAAGTCTTGCAACAATTCACCAAGGAACTAATATTCCAAAAGCTGCAAATACGAGTGTTTTTCCTAACACCAATCTTGGCGTTGATAATAATCAATTTGCACAAATAGATGCCGCGGGCACAACTATTATTATTGTCAGCCCTACTGCCGGAGCTGCGCAAATACAAACTTCAATCCAGCCAGTATTTATCACTGTTGATAATCTTAATTTAGAAGGTGCAGAAACACATGGTTCTTCTAATAAACTATTTACTCATCTGAGCTATACATGGCTTGATCGTGAAGATTGGATTCCTTATTTAGGAATTGGGGTAAATGCAGAATTTGGCAATACCAGCAATGATAATAATGAAAATGATAACAACAGTAGTACGTCATGTAATAATAAAAGTGTTAACTGCGCACTCTCTAAGTGGGCAATACTTATCAAAGGTGGCGTCTCATTTGACTAAAAAAAATTATACATAACACATAAACATCACAAAAGGCTTAGCTTTTACGGTTAAGCCTTTTTTTACTATCATTGCCTTTTTTCTTTTTAACTTGCTAATACTGATAATGTAACGCTGCAGATATCTAAAAAAGGAACTACCATGAAAAAAAAATATTTTTCTGCAATTACAATTCTCATTACAAATCTAATCTCTATAAATGCAGAAGAACAAATTGCTACATCTTTTAGCACACGATCAATCTCACGTAATGCAGCGCGCGATCTTGCCGGATGGACAAATTATATTAATAAAAATAGTTCTCCAAAAATAGTCTATGGCACACTTAGCATAACACCAGAGTATTCTCAAATTTTTCATGATAACAAAGTTACCACAACCTTATTTGGTGATAATCTTATCTCAAGCAATGACAAACAATTTTTAAAAATTTCTGGTTCACAAGTAAATAACCGTGGACCGCACGATCTGCTTGCTGATTACTTTTATTTACCAACAGATTTTGAAAGCACTGTTCACTACAAACCAACAATTGATAATCTTATTATAGATTTTGGTTTTTATCTTGGTCTTGATGCATGGAAAAAAGGAATGTATTTTTGGCTTCATGCCCCATTTGCTCACACGCGCTGGGATCTTAATATCACCGAAAACCTTATAAATCCTGGCCTTAATAATAGCGCACAAGGATACTATACACCAAATATAATACCGCGCAATCTTCTTCTTGATAGTTTCATTAATTATGTCAATGGTACCATCATGCCTGATATTGAAACAGTAATATTTGAAGAACTTAAATATGCCAAAATGAGCGATAAACGCCTTGTGAGATCTCGCTTAGCAGAAATTCGTACAGGATTTGGATGGAATTTTTATGCTGAGGATGATTATCATGGCGGCTTTAATATCCAACTTGCTGCACCAACAGGATTACGACCAAAAGGGGAATTTTTATTTGAACCACTTGTTGGTAATGGCCATTTTTGGGAACTTGGTTTTGGCGCAAGTGGTCATTATACATTCTGGCGCAATGAACAAGAAACATCACATTGTTCATTTTATATTGATGTAAACATTACCCATCTTTTTAAAACACGTCAAACCCGTGTCTTTGATTTAAAAAATGCAGGCACGCTCAGTAGATATATGCTTGCCATGACTATGACTTCTCCCGCAATTAACTTACAAGGCGCAACAGCAATTCCTCAAGCTCAATTTAACAATGTCTTTATACCAGTAGCCAATATTACCAAACTCAAAGTTGATGTAAGTATCGCTGTACAAGCGGATATTGTATTATTATTTAATACAACAATTAAAGATTTTAGTATTGATTTTGGCTACAACTATTGGGGACGATCATCTGAAAATATTACCTTACCTACCGTTGAATCTTTTTCTGAAAAAACCTATGCTCTCAAAGGAGATGCGCATGTATTTGGTTTTATACCAAACACAACAACCACTACAACACCGGCGATAGCACTTTCTGCAACACAAGACAATGCAACAATTCATGCAGGTAAAAATCTACCTGCAATAGGAACAACAGATCCTGCAATCATAATTGCTGGTGCAAAAAATCCTAACATTGATTTTCCACAGCCAGCAGAAAATAATCCACCAACACCATTATTAGTTCAAAATTTACTCTATGCCCAAAATCTTTCCAATATACCAACAAATATTATTAATACTTCCGTTCCTCCTCTTTTTATGACAATGAACGATCTTAATATTGATGGATCTCAAACTCGCGGTTCATCATCTAAACTATTTACGCATATTTCATATACATGGAATGATAAAATTGAATGGCAACCATATCTTGGTATTGGCGCTGAAATTGAGTGGGGTCACCATCAATCACGCAATTGTAAACCATGCAGTGATAATATACCACAATGTAGCACGTCGCAATGGGGTATATGGATTAAAACTGGTGCAACTTTTAATTAAAAACTCATGAAAAAAAAAATTATATATATTTTACTTTTTTTTTCATATATCAGCAACGCACAAAACACACAAGTCCTTACCTTTATTGCTCCACGCTCACAAGGATTTAATACCGCACGCGTAGTTGCAGGATGGGATACCGTAATCCATTGTCCTACAAAAAAAAAGCTTTATAGCACCTATGCACTTTCAGTTGAAACAACATCAAGTTTTCGTCCAGAACGAATTAATCAATGTTTATTTGGACAAGACATAATTAGACGAGATAAAAATGATACTGAATGGAAAGATTTTCTTATAATCTCGGGGAGCCAAACAGAAAACAGAAATCCAAAAAAAGATTGGCTTGCTGATTATTTTGGCTTGCCAACTGATTTTAAGAGCACCGTACGTTTTCGACCACGAGTTAATAACGTCATCGCTGAAGCACAATCTTTTTTTGGTTTTAACAATATTAAAAAAGGATTATATGCTGAAATATTTTTACCCATTGTATATACAAATTGGGATCTCAATATAAAAGAATCTATACAAAATAAGGGTGAAAATGGCTATGCTCCAGGATATTTCAATCCACAAGGGGTTGAGCGAAATAATTTACTTCCCGCATTTACCTGTTACATATCCGGCAATGAAATACCAACAATATCGGATATAATTTTTCATCCTCTGCAGGCAGGAAAAATGAAAGAAAAATCACTCAGAACTGTTCATTGTGCTGAATTACGCATGAATATAGGATATGATCATTTTATACATAGCATGCATCATGTTGGTATAAAAATGCAACTGGCCGTGCCTTTAGGCAATCGACCTCACGCAGAATATCTTTTTGAACCAATCGTTGGCAATCAACACCACTGGGAGCTCGGACTTGGCATAACTGCACACGCTGTTGTTTGGGAAGATGAAACAACAAATGAAAAAATTGATTTTTTTATTGATGCAACTGCAAATCATCTTTTTAAATCACACCAACGACGCTCATTTGATTTACAACAAAAACCAAATAGTCGTTACATGCTTGCACAAAAAATGAGTTCTTCTATTACTCATAATTTAACCGGAAACGGTGTTTCTCCAATAGCACAATTTGCAAATGAAGTCAGTGCAATTATAAATTTAACAACCTATGATGTTAACGTATCAGTCAACTGTCAAGCGGATGTCACCCTTTACTGTTCATATACAAAAAAACGTAATTATTGGACATTTGGATACAGTGCATGGAAGCGTGGATGTGAAAATATATCCATAAAAAACAGTAATAATTTTACCGAAAAAACATGGTCAATTAAAGGAGATGCACAATTATTTGGCTTTATTGGACAACAAACAAATCCCGGTGATCTTCCTCTTAATACACCAGTAGCACTATCAGCTACAGAATCAACAGCAACCATCAATTATGGCACCAATCTACCTAAAATAGGGGTAAGCGCTGACGAGGCACAACGTGAAGCACAGATAACAATCGCGCGCAGAAACCCTAATATTGATTTTCCACAACCTGCATTTGCCGGAAACAATCAACGACTTGTCGCATCAACTAATGATACAACTGCTATAAATCAAATCAATACATCGATACAACCACGCTTTATTAGCTGTACCGACATTGATATTAATAGTGCTGCCAGTAGTGGGTTTTCACATAAAATATTTACTCATTTCAATCATGCCATACAGACATATGGTCGCACTGATGCTTATATCGGACTTGGCTCAGAAATTGAATTTGGCAGACAAGCGGGCCCTCCACCTGCTATTGGTGATGATAAATGTATTAACTGCGCTCTCTCTTGTTGGGGAATTTGGCTCAAAGGTGGCGTTTGTTGGTAATAAGAATTACCTAAAAACTAAGTATAATTACTTTTTTATTATTTATATATTGACAAACAGAAACTGTTTTTAATATTCTTATATATGATATGTATAATAAAATAATACTTATATTAGAAATGAGAAAGGTTAAAGTTCATGAAAGCAATAAAACAATTTTCTCTAATTTTAACATTAACAATAATTATTGCTATGCAAATCAATGCAACGGATCAACCTCAACAATCAAAAACCGAAGAAATACAGCCTTCAACAAACATTGCTGCATCTAAAATTACTGATTTACAAAAAAAATTAGATAATGCCACTAATCAAGCCGCAAAAGAAATAGTAGAAGCAATGCTTATAAGAGATGAAAAAGATCAAATAGAATCAATTAAAACAAAACAAGAAAATATTATTAAAACCACTAAAGAAAAATTAATAACAACATATGATACCATCAAAAAACAAATTGATGAAGAACAAAAAAATACCAGTTATTTTAGTCAATTCATCTCTAAAGCCAAAACACTGGGAAAATACATTCCATTTTTATTACCCATGCCACCAGAATTTATCAGCGGATATCAATATATAGCATAAATCATTAAATCGACCCGATTAGATTAAAAAGTAAATTGAGCTGCTTGAAATAAATCATAATCGCATTCTGCCAATTTTTTTCTAAAAGAGTTTTTAAGCGAATTCCAGCAATGCTCTATTGGGTTAAAATCAGGAGAATATGTTGGTAAATATTTTAAAGAACAGCCTGCACTTTCTATTAAATCTCTGATGGCAGATCCTTTATGAAATGCAGCATTATCCATCACAACTACTTGTCCTTTTTTAAGCACGGGAATGAGAACTTTTTCTAAATATGTCATAAAAACAACACCATTAGTATATCCTTCAAATAGTAATGGTGCTATAAAATCACCATTGTTGAAAGATCCAATAATACTTATTCTTTGTGTTGCATTACCAGGTTTTAACTGACAAAGACGCATTCCTTTTTCAGCCCACCCATATATAAGGGCCTGTGCAAAAATAAACTTGGTTTTTTGACCAAATAAAATAAACTAATCCTAAAATCATACAATAGTATTTTTAAGGATGTAGCTTGAACCAAGTATTTGAAGCATTTAAAAAACATTTTGAAGCATTAGAACCATTTTTAGATGAGCGCACAAAAAGATTATGTGCTGCTTCAATGGCAAAGGAATTGGGACATGGAGGAATTAACCAAATTTCTCAAATAACTAAAATTTCAAAAGAAACAGTAGCTAAAGGCATCAAAGAACTGAGCGATCCCTAACGCTACACATCAAAAAACAATTCGTAAAAAAGGCGGTGGCAGAAAGCGTCTGACAAGTAAAAATCCAGAATTATTTAAAATTATTGAGGACCTACTTGAGCCAACAACTCGAGGTGATCCTGAATCACGTCTTCGCTGGACAATTAAAAGCACAAGAACACTTTCTGATGAATTAAAAAACATGGGATATAATGTTAGTCCAAGAACGATATCCACTCTTTTAAAGAAACTTGAATACTCACTTCAAGCAAATAAAAAAACTATAGAAGGATCTCAAGATCCTGATCGTAATGCACAATTTTACCATATTAATGAACAAGTTAAACTATTTCAAAAATCAAATCAGCCAGTTATATCCGTTGATACAAAAAAGAAGGAATTAATTGGTAATTTCAAAAATGATGGACGCGTGTATGAAAAAAAAGGCAACCCTACAAAAGTTAATATGCATGATTTTCCAACAAATGAAGGAAAAGCAGCTCCTTATGGTGTTTTTGATATAACTACAAATGAAGGATATGTAAATGTTGGTATTAGTAGCGATACTGCTGCTTTTGCAGTAGCAAGTATAAAAAAATGGCTCTTTTCGCCACTGACCAGAAAAAAATATGCAACAGCAACAAAGTTGTTAATAACACCAGATTCTGGAGGAAGCAATGGCAATAGAGTGCGTTTATGGAAACATGAATTGCAAAAATTAGCCAATGAAACTGGCATAGAAATATCGGTATGTCATTTTCCAAAAGGAACTAGTAAATGGAACAAAATTGAACATCGATTGTTTTCATTCATAACACAAAACTGGCGAGGAAAACCTTTGGTTTCGCTTGCAACAATTGTAAGTTTAATTGCTTCTACAACAACAAAAACAGGACTTAAAGTGAGTTGTGTTACTGATACAAATATTTATTCTACAGGCATAAAAATATCCAATAAAAATTTCAAAGAAATTAACATTATTCGAAATGAATTTCGAGGAGATCTAAATTATACAATTCGACCTAATAAGAATTTAAACCCCTAGTTTATTTTTGCACAGGCCCTAAGTACATCATTATTATCCATACCTGCTTCATCAAGATAAACAATCATTGCTGGATCAATTTGAGCTATTTCATTTAGAAATTCTTTTCTTTTTTCTTCATCACGTTCTTTATAGCCGAATTGTTTTTTTTTCGAGTGAAATTAATTTTTTTTAGAGCACGCCTAATTGATGCAGGACTAACATTTCCAAATTTTTGAGCCATTTCTTTTAGTGTTAAATCTGGATTTTCTTTAATGAAGTTTTTAAATGCATCAAGATCAGTAATTTTATGACTATGTCCCTTTTGAAATCCAGTTTTAGGGGCCACTGTACCTGTTTTTTCAAGCTTCTTACGCCATTTATAAATTGTTTTTACGTTTATATTAAAAAATTTTGCAATCTCTTTTAATTGCCAAATACCTTTGTTTACTACTTCTATTACTTTTTCTCTTAGGTCAATACTGTAGGTTTTTCCCGTAGACATGCTCAATCCTTTTTTTTTAATTAATACTTTTGTAAAAATTAGAGCATTTTTTTTTATTTTATACAAGAGAATATCAGGTCGGGTCGACCTAATGATTTATGCTATACTGATCAAGAAAAAAATCTTGCGCATGCAATTATTGTTGAACTAGAAAAACAAAAATCCAATAACCCTGACAAAGAAAACTATTTTAATGCAGAAATAAAAAAACAACAAATGATTGTTGGTAATCTTAATCTAAAAAGCATTGCAAAACATACTGCTGCAGCAATGATTCTACTCGGCACTGTACAATTAATTGATAAATATACAAACTTCTTTAAGCACAAGAGATCTAATAGTTTCAATGGAACACCAATGTCATTAAAAGAATTCAAACAAGAATTCAAATAAGCACTAAACAATCAGTACCATCTCTTGTATTTGCTCCTTAATACATTCTACAGTAATAACAACATTGTAAAGGAGTTGTCATGACAAAAAAAAACAAATTAATATTTTTGTTACTACTCACCATACTCAAATCAGCATCTCTCTATTCAATGAACCAACTCCGTGGCATTTCGATATTCAGTCCACGATCACAAGATAGAAACGCAGCGCGTGATATCGTTGATTGGCATCGTTATATCCATCGCTGGGATGCAGAAAAAAATTATTCAGCTCTCAGTTTTACACCACAATATAATCAATCATTAAGACCTGAACGTATGTCTCTTGTTCTTTTTAATTCTGATACTTTTTCACTATCTGGCAGCCAAATTCCTGGACGCGCACATACACAAGAATTACTTGCTGATTATTTTGGGCTATCACCTGCATTTGCAAGTGATGCATTTTTTAAACCACTTATTCGTAATTTTATTTTTGACATGGCTCTTTATATTGGATTTGATTCATGGGTAAAGGGACTCTATCTTCAGTTGCGAGGACCAGCGGTATGGACACAATGGAACTTAAAATTAAGCGAAGAAATTCTTGAACAAGGTCTTACCACACCATTTCCTGCAGGGTATATGGCAGAGGATGTAGTAGAACCACCATACCATTCATTTACACAAGCCATGAAAGGTTTTGCCGCGTATGGTGAAGTTGAAAAACTTAAATTTGGAAAAATATGTAGCGCTCAAACACTTAAAGGATTAGCAGCACTCGAAATAGTACTTGGTTATGATTTTATACGCCGAGAAACATCGCATGTTGGATTTAATGTTCGTGCTTCTGCGCCAACAGGATCACGTCCCAAAGGTGAATTTTTCTTTGAACCACGTGTTGGATGTGGTAAAAATTGGCAAGTTGGTATTGGATTTACGGGACACACACGCGTGTGGGAAAAAGACAATGAACAAGAATTAGGCATGTATCTTGACGTAAATTTTATCAATTTAGTTAAAGCCCGCCAACGTCGTTCGTTTGATTTTAAAAAAAATGGTTTTTTTAGTCGTTATATTTTAGCCAAGGAATTTGATCAAAATGGTGAATTCACCGAAAATATTCTTCCCTCCATTAATTTTACTACATTGCGCTGTGATGTTCACGTAAGTATTATGGTGGATATGGTATTTATGTTTGGATATACTTATAACAATTTTTTATTTGATATTGGCTACAACGGATGGATTAGAAGTCGAGAAAAAATTTCATTACGTGAATGTATTCCTTCTAAAAAATACGGTCTCAAAGGAGTACAATTTGCCGTCGATCCTCTAACAGGACAACCAGATAACAGTACCGAAAGCCTTGCTACTATTTTTGAAACAGGACCAATTATTGTTGATGAAATACCTGTTTTTATTACTACCAATGATATCAATGTAAAATCAGCAGCATCACCACTTATTTTAACACAAAAAATATTTTGGCATTTTGCTTACACATGGCCTCACCAAAACATACATGAATATTCACCGTTCATTGGCATTGGTGCGGAAATCGAATTTGAAGGAATTAATAGCAGAAATGCCTATCAACCAACAAATACTACTATGGGACAAGCAAGCGTATGGCTCAAAGGCGGACTTTCATTTTAATATAATTTCTAAAAAATAAATCTGTCATGTAAAAACAACTCATACCCTATCAGATAAAAAAATATAATGACTTTTAAAAAATACTAACATAATTAAACTCCATAAAAACAGTTTATAATTTACTTTTTTATTAATTTTCATATAATAAACATAGGTAAAAAAATTAAACACTCAAAAAATGAAAGCTCTTTATGAACAAATTTATAATTCTGACTATTATTTGTTTCTCATTGATAGAAAACAAAATTTTTTCTATGTTTCCTCCTCATTTAAGAAAAAAACAAATTACAGATTCTACATACACTTCTCAAAATACCAAAAATATCCAATCACCAAAAAATGATGCTGAATATCCAATACACCTTCAATTATTCTTTAAAAATCCTCAAACGGGAAACACAATATGCTTAGAAACTAATTTTAAAAAAGATGGAACATTACCAATCGAGAACCTTAAAAAACAACTCGCAACAAAAATTGACTGTAATTGGGAAAATATCATACTTTTAGATTGTGGCAAAATTATTAATAAAAAATATATTACTAAAAAAGAATTTATGGAACGTGGCAATACTTATTTTCTTATAAAAAAAGATAATAAATAATTTTTAAATATATAGCATAGACCATTAAAATAGCCCGATAATTCTTTTCATTTCCCCGGCGCTCGTCCTGAACCTGTTGAAGGATATCCTCGAGCGCTCAAAGAAATTCTTCAACAAGTTCAGAACGAGCGCAAGGAACAACTAAATCGGGTAAACTTTCAGACCTTTGCTATAGTACTGACCTTTAAACTTCTCATTAACCAACCTTTGATGATGAATAACCTCGCAGCTTGCTGCAAGATATCTTTTCAAAACAAAAAGAAAAAGACCGAGGCAAGCATCGAGGAATTCAACCTACAGAGATTAAAAACACCGGCCTTTAAGGCCGGTTAAAATTTATTATTTTTTTATATCAATAGTAAGTTAAGTAAATCTACTATTATTCATATATAGAAGGGCGGTTCAGATATTTCATTAATTCCGAGAGCTTCGGCTAAATCAGTATTTTCCATATTGGTATTATTTAGGCGAGCATTTTTTAAAATAGTATTTTTAAGATTAGTATTTTTTAATGTAGCATTACTCAGATCAGCATTGGTTAGATCAGCCTTTTCTAAATTTACACCATATAAATATGCACCATTCAAATTTGCATTAGTTAAAATCGCATTGCTTAAATCTACCTCATATCGTTCTCGCGTATCTAAAGGTATGCGATAACTAATTAAAAAGGCATTAGTTAAATTTGTATTATGTAAATTAGCGTTTCTCAAATCAACATTTTCTAGATCAGCATCACTTAAATTAGCATTGCTTAAGTTTGCTTTATATAATATTGCATGTGCTAGACTTGCGCCGCTCAAATTAATTTCACTTAAGTTTGCTCTTATTAAAGATGCATAATTTAGGCAAGCTTTTTTTAATTTAGTGTATTTATTAAACTTAGTACTTTCTAAATTAGCATACCATAAGCTTGCATTTTCCAAATTAGCATTTTCTAAATTTGCATTTTCTAAATTAGCATACCATAAGCGTGCATTTTCTAAATTGGCATTTTTTAAATTTACGTTTGATGCATATGCATTTTCTAATTGAGCCCCGGCTAAATTTGAGTTATTTAAATCAGAATTATTTAATTTAGTATTCTTCAATTTAGCCTTAGACAGATTTGTTCCTGATAAATTTGTATTATTAACTAATGAATGTGAAAGATTAATAGGTAATTCACGTTCATTTAATGAGGTAATAATTTCACGTAAATCAATATTTTCTAAAGTGCAATAAGAGCATTTACCATCTTTGGCAAATTTTTCAAGACTTATGGCAGTTGATTCATATTTAATTTTTTCACATTCTTGTTGTAAATTCTTCAGCCTTTCCCATGTTCTTTTTTGTGGAACTTCAATGTGATATTTTTTTAATATTGTTTCTATTGTATTGTGTTGAAATTGAAGATGGCTGTTTGCTCTTTCTACTGAACCGTGCCATTCAGCACCTCGTTCATAGACACCATGAATTTGTCTTATACGTAACAATAGTTCTTTGCGATCCTTTTTAAGTCACGGCTTTAAAGTTTCGTCGTGCAGTTTTTGATGAATTACGCCTATAAAATGATATTTAATAAAAGTTTTTTATGATAATAGCGATTGGACCGCTATATCCTTCTCCCATTCGTCCTGAGTGTTTTTGTCTTGCAAAAATGTATCGAAGGATGAAGCATAGAAAGATTATTAACATATAATGTATCATTTGTTTGTGTTTTTTTATACCAAAAATTTTAAGTACCAAAATATAACTAGGTCGCATCCTTCGATACATTTTTGCAAGACAAAAACACTCAGGACGAACGGGAGAAGGATATAGCGGTCCAATCGCTATTATCATAAATAATTCACACCGAACTCGCGTTATTTAGCAATACAAAAATCTATATTACTTACAAAAATATTTTTTGAGCACAGTTATAGGAACCTCATGTCCTCCATCATATTCAGTAAACTTAACAGTCAAATTTGTATTTTTAGATTGCTCGTAAAGATTAATTGCATGCTGATAATGCCATTGATCCTGTTTTCCTATCAATAAATCAATTGTATTATGGGGACCTGTTGAATTATTAATATATCCAGCTGCTCCTATCGCAATAATAGGTTTATTAAACGATATATATTGAGCCAACTGAATTAAAAAAAATCCACCATTTGAAAAACCAATATATCCATCTATTTTGCATGTATCAACAGATTTTATAATTTCTTGATAAGTCTGCATTAGTTCATTTTTATTGGCATGAGGCCAACATAAAGAATAATTATATTGAGCACATCGATGCTGTGGAATAATTGCCATTATTTTGATGTTACATTCCTTACCTATTATATCAAGAATTGTTAATTCATTCATATGTTTAAAATTAAAATCCTGCACAAGACCACAGAGATAAATCCATGTTTGACTACTTTCTGATGATCCTAACGCAACAAAAGAAGCCTGTTCGTTATAAATCATTGGAATACATCCTGATAAAAAAAATAAACATATTATTATTTTTTTCATAACTTTAACCATTAATAGGTAACTACTTTTTAATCACTTTGTACGCAACTCATAAACATAGTTAATAACATCTTGAACATTATGAAGTTTTTCAGCATCTTCATCATTAATTTCAATATTAAATTCTTCTTCAATCTTCATAATAATGTCAACCATATCAATTGAATCTGCACCAAGATCTTGTAATGTTGACTGTGCATTTATCGTTGCAGCATCGATATGTAATTTTTCAGCAATAAGAGAAATAATTTTATCAGCTGTTTCTTTTATTTCAATTGCCATCAATAGCCCCCGTTTCTTCGTATTCTTTTTTGATCATTTCTTTAAGCGTATCAATATCTTCTTTACTTACAATTGGCATAACAAACTTTTCAGGATATTGCTGTTTTACCATGGCAGCTACGTCAGCACCAGGACTTGCAACAATAATACAATCATAATCAACAAGTTTACGCACAACTTCACTAAACATCAATGGCGAATTAATATGACGAATAAATCGATCCTTAATATCAGCACTATGTACTATTATCTCGCCATCAATACTGCTCAATAAAGGTATACGCAAATCCTTAAAATCAACTTTTTCAAGATATGCTTTAAATTGCTCAACAATTACATTCATTAACTTACAATGCAAACCTATTTCTACAGGAATATATTCAACAGTTCCCGTTCCATCAATAATATCATTAATCCGTGAAAGCTGATCACGACTTCCCGCAACAACATGATCGGTTGAACTATTTTGTATTGCAATAAAAGGACCTTCCTCACCATCACCTACCTGCATACATGCGTCTTTAATGTGTTGAGTTTCTACACCTCTTATACGTATAAGATCGGCATTCATTTTATCCATAAATTCTTGGTAAAAAGAGCAAAATTTACTCAATAAATATAACCCGTCAGGCAAACTAAAACAGCCTCCTGCAAATAACGCTGCATATTCTCCATTATTATATCCCGCAACAATATCCGGTTCTATACCATTTTCTTTCAACACTGCATACGTAGCACTGCCCATCAGAAAAAGTGCTGCATATGAATTTGCTAATTTTGATAGTTCATTATCAGAAGAAGCAAAACACAATTTAACACAATTATTACCTAAACAATTTGATGCTTCTTCAAAATATTCTTGTACAATGCGATATTCATCATACAAACCTTTTCCCATACCCACAAATTGACTATCATAACCAGGAAATAACAATGCTATTTTCATGCCTAAGCCCTTTTATCGTTCGTATGGATTTGACAAGCTCACCACGAACGGGATTAAATAAATTAAATTAAATTTAATGGTGAGTGCGCGTTTACTGCTGAGTTTGATGAAGCATCACCACGAACGGTATAAAAATTTATTTCTCCGTTCGTCCTGATACTTCGTCAGGCTCAGTAGTAAACGCTTCGCTCAATCCTCTCTCCGTTCGTCCTGATACTTCGTCAGGCTCAGTAGTAAACGCTTCGCTCAATCCTCTCTCCGTTCGTCCTGAGCTTGTCGAAGGAAACGAACACTTTTAACTTTACATCAGATTTTTTATAAACTAGCACACAGCCTATTTAAACGAGCAATGCTTTCTTCTTTTCCTATGATAGTTAACAAATCAAACACTCCAGGACCAGATGCTTTTCCTATTAATGCAAGACGAATTGGTTGCAATAATACCACCAATTTAATACCAAGTTCCGCGGCTAATTTCTTGGCAATTGCCGCGCAACCATCATGAGTCAACAATTCTTGTTGTTCCAAAAATTTTATCATTGATTCCACCTGCTGTTTAGTATCCAAACCAATCCATTGCTGCATATCATTTTGATGATATTCTCGTGGCCCATCATGAACAAGTAGTACTTCATCAGCAAGCATTTTTAATGTTTTCACCCGTTCTTTATACAATCCAATTGCTTCTTTAATGGTATCAACATGCCATGAAAAACGTGTGGTAAAATGAGTATCAACATCGGACACAATCGCATCAAACAACTCTTCTGTTGTCATTTTTTTTAAATAAACACTATTAACCCATGCAAGTTTTTCAAAATCAAAAATCGCGCCTTTTTTACCAATATTATCCAATGAAAAATATTCAATAAGTTCTGATAAAGAAAAAATTTCCTGATCACCATGAGACCAGCCAAGCCGTGCTAAATAATTAAGTAAAGCATGCGCATGATATCCTTCTCGACGATATTCTACTACCGATGTTGCACCATCACGCTTGCTAAGCTTATCACCACTTGGCCCTAAAATAAGAGGGAGATGACCAAACCGTGGTGCTTGCTTTCCGCATGCTTCATAAAGTAAAATCTGTTTTGGTGTATTAACAATGTGTTCTTCACCACGAATAATATGCGTAATTTCCATAAAAATGTCATCTACGACAACAACAAAATTATACATTGGATATCCACCAGAACGGAGAATAATAAAATCATCCATCTGATCAAGCCCAATAGTAATAGCACCTTTTATAAGATCATCAAACGTAATTTCTGTTCGATTACTTGGCAATTTAAAACGAACAACATGTTGTCTAGTTTCGTCGCCCACCGATACAACACGCTCACGACAATGTCCATCATACATAATAAACAAATCATCGTTAGCAACCTGCGCATACCGATCAATAAGATCCTGCGTTGAGCAAAAACAACGATATGCTTTGCCTTCATCAATCAATTGCTGAGCAACTTTTTGATGCTCCGTTATTCGCTCACTTTGTGTTACAATTTCTTCATCATGTTCTAAACGCGTCCACGTAAATGATTGTAAAATCGAATCTCGGTATTCCTGTGTTGATCGTTCAAGATCAGTATCTTCTATACGAAGTAAAAACGCGCCACCATGATGACGCGCAAAAAGCCAATTAAATAATGCAGTTCTTAACCCACCAATATGAAGATGTCCTGTTGGTGATGGTGCAAATCTAACACGCACCTGCTTATCTATATTCATATTATTTCTACCTATACAATCGTTAACTTCAATAATTCTTGTACATGACTTACCCATGGGGAAGCTGCTATCTTTTCATCATGCTGCTCATCAATAAGCTGTTGCCATAGAGAGCGTGCCAACTCAATTTGATTAGTAGCCCAATAATATCGTCCCAAATAAAATTGTGCGCTATCGCGAAATATATTACTCATATCAGTTGCTAAATTTTTTAATGATACAAGACCTGCGTTCTGCAAAACAGTATCTACGGAATCAAGCTGAATAAGAGCTTTTTTCATTTCATATAATGCAACAAAAGGAGATGTTTTCATATCAATAATCATATCATTCAACAACGCTAAAGCTGCATCTGTATCTCCACTTTTTAACAAAATATTAACCGCATATCCTTGATAATACGGCAACAATGATGAATGCGCATGTTTCTCATAATTTTTTTTAAATTTATCTAACAATTGCGTCCATTGAGGATTCTTTTCACTCACCATGCCATCATATTCGGTGATCAAAGCACTAAAATCATATTGCGCTGATTGCTCTTTTTTGGTGATCCATAACTTATAAGAAAAAAACATTAATATTAAAAATATTACTGCTGATAAAATCATAAAAAAATGTTTACTTTGCTTAAACAGTAGATCAGAAATTGTTGCAACAAAATGAGTTCGAGTGATTTTTTGATTAGCCATAGTATACAGCTCCACGATAAAATGTTGTTAAATAAAGTATTACTCCACACATGCTCAATGATAATTATAGCACAAACTATACATCATGTAATGAACTACAGCAAAGTACCATACTTGAGTAAAAAAATAAAGTCATTATAACTGTATCTGCTGCACAACGGATGATTGTTTTACCGATTTGATAGATGATACACCTTTTTCTAATAACATCTGTAATGTTTTATTAAAAGTTGGAAGAATTTTTTGTTCTACTGTTTTTTGTGCAAAAAAAATCGCTTGCGCAACCGCCTCTTCTTTAGAAGATCCGTGAGCAATAACTACCGGATGATTCACGCCAAGTAATAATGCTCCACCGGTACGAGCATAATCAAATCTTTTTTTAACACGATTGAGCACAGGATATGCACAACCAAGCAGTAACTTCAGCACCAATGAACGAGACGCTTCTTCTTTCATCCAATCTATAATCGCTTTTGCAGTACCTTGAATGCCTTTTAATAATACATTCCCGGTAAATCCATCAGTTACCACAACATCCACGTTCCCAGAAAAAATATCCCGCGCCTCAATATTGCCAATAAATTCAAGATCTGTTTGCGATAATAAATCAAACGTACTTTTAATTAACACAGAGCCTTTATATGACTCATGACCATTTGAAAGTAATGCTACACGCGGTTGGGCAATTTGCTTAATAATACGCACATAAGCATATCCCATGTAAGCAAACTGAACTAAATATTCCGGTTTACAATCAGGATTTGCCCCCAGATCAAGACAAAAAAAAGAGCCATTTGTTGTAGGTAAAAAACTACCAATTGCAGGACGTATTACACCGGGAACACGACCAACAACAATCGTCGCAGCCGCCATCACCGCACCTGAATTTCCTGCAGAAACAAATGCCTGTGCTTTACCTGATTTGACCGCCTGCAAACCTCGAACAATAGATGAATCTTTTTTACGTAACATACCACGAAGAGGATCTTCATCCATGTCAACAATATCGGAGCAATGAACAAGTTCAATGGGAAGAGACCGCCAGCGAGGACAATACTGCGCCAGCAATGGCATTATTTTATCTTGATTGCCAAATAAAAGAAGAGGAACTCCCTTTTGTGCTGCAGCCAATGCGCCTTTAATAGCTTCTTGTGGAGCATAATCACCCCCCATAACATCAACCGCAATCATTATAAAAGTCCCTTCAATACATTAATAATGCAATAATTACTCAGATTGTGCGCTTTCAGCGTTCTTTTTTACCGGAGTTTTTGCTGTTTTTACCGCAAGACGTTTAACTTTTCTATCAGCTTTAGTTGCTAATACTTTAACACCTTTATAAAAACCACATTCCTTACACGCTGTGTGAGGAACAATCGCAACTTTACAGTTAAGACATCCTGTTATTGCTTTAACTTTGATGCCCTTATTTGCAAACCGCGAATCACGGCGGGCTCTGGAACGTTTTCGTTTTGGTACTGGCATGACAACATCCTAAAAAAACTAATAAGTATATAATTGTTTATATTCACTATAAGAAATATACATAATTATACGCTATTTCTTACAATAACGCAAAACGAAATAGTATCAATCAATAAAAATCATATCATTCACCTTAAGAACACAGACCATATCATTATTTTTTCTTTTTTAACAAAATTATTGCAATAATTATTTTCTATTTGTTATTTTATAAAGACCGGGTAATATTTTTTATACCAAGGAATACGGGTGAATCAAAAATTTTTTCATAAGAAAATAACTTTTCTCTTATCAACGTTCTTTTTGAGCAACATAATTTTTACCATGCAAACACCATTAACCCAACAAGAACTCATTATTTATAATTCCATTAACAAAGAGGATCCAAATATAAAAAATGTTCTTAAAACAAATAACATATCGGCTCAAGATCTCTCCAATATTTTAATAAAACAAAAGAACGCATTGCTCTTAAAAGGTATTTCTTCTTCTATGACAAAGTCAAAAATCATCACCTTTCTTCAAAACTTAATGAAACCATCAAATGGCTATGGTCCGTCTGTTGGGGATTTAATTAGATTTTTTGTAATATCTGGCCCTTTAACTCTTAGTATACCAATATTAACAACAGGCATGGCCGTACAACAATTTATGGCCCCATCCCCTACTAAAACAGTAGTAAGTTCCGGTCTCATCGGCGCTAGCAGCATACTTTCTACCCCTGCTATTCTTTTTGGATTAACCGCAGCTGCTGGAGAAATTGAAAAACTTTTAAGAAATATTATTTATTATCCAAAACTTAAAGATATAAATGAACTCCAAGATATTGAAAATACTCTAGATATACTCAACTGGTATTATCCAAAATTAGTTACACAGCAAGCCATATATCAATAAAATCTAAGGAATGCAGGTGAATCAAATATTTTTTTATTCTCATTATTATTTCATACTACTAACATTGTTAACAAGGAATAGTCTAATATGAAATGCAACACCTTTCTGATAGAATATAATTTAGTAATAATTTTATCTATAAAAGGTGTTGCAAATTATGAGAAACTTTCAACAATTATTATATCACGAAAGATATAAAATTTATACAGGTCTATGTGAAGGAAAATCAAAAAGAGAAATAGCAAAAATCATTGGACGATCTGTTTCAACAGTAACCAGAGAGATTAATAGAAATAGCGATCGATACGGTTATTTATATGCAGGAGCAGCCCATGAAGCAGCTAAAAAGCGAAAACATATAAATGCTCCAAAAATCGACAGGGACCCTAAATTGAAGGCTTATATTATCAAGAAGTTAGAAGAAAAATGGTCACCTGCTACAATAGCAGCTCAATGGGAGTTAGACTATCCCAACCGATCATTATGTAAGGAAACAATCTACCAATGGCTTTATTCTAACAATGGAGAAGAAAAAATTAAGTTAAGAAAACTGTTGGTGCGTGCTCATAAAAAACGTGGTTTAAAGGTCAAAAAAAATAAATCTACAATTAAAAACAGAGTCTCAATACACGATAGACCTGACAACATTAATAGTCGGATAGAGGCTGGTCATTTTGAATGCGACTTAATATTCAATGATGGCAGTCAATCGCAAAATGTATGTACATTGATTGAGCGGACAACTCGTAAAGCATTTCTTATTTATAATGATAACAAATCAACCAAAACGGTTATGAATGCGTTGATCAAACGTATTTACAATGAAAGACTTTTTATTAAAAGTATAACGTTTGACAATGGTACTGAATTTGCTGACCATGGTCGATTAAAAGAACTTGGAATCGATACGTACTTTTGTGATCCAGGTAAACCTTGGCAGAAAGGTGGTATAGAAAATTTAAATGGAATGCTTAGACGATTTCTTCCGTTTAGCCTTCCAGCTGCAATTATTACAGAACAATATGTTGCTAAAGTTAATAAAAAAATTAACAATATGCCAAGAGAAATTTTATCATGGAAAACGCCATCAGCTATATTTAAGAAAATTTTCAAAATTACTAAAAAAGAAGGAGAGTTGGGTGAAGCTCGTCTAGCCGACGACAGAGGCGATCTTTTCAGTCAGAAAAATTTAAGTGTTGCATTTCATTCTTGACTTTGCCCAATGCCATTTTCCGCTCTATCAACATTTGATACTAATAGCATCAAATACAAAAGACTACGTCATATCCGAAAAGAAATATTAGCCGCTGATAAATTATATGCAAAAAGCTTTGGAAACAAAAGTGACTTAACAATGTATTCCACAAAAAAATTTGCTATCTTAACCTGCATGGATTGCCGACTTGATCCTGCCAAAATTGCAGGACTTAAAGAAGGAGATGCCTATGTTATTCGTAATGCAGGAGGCAGAGCAAGCGACGATGCAATTCGTTCATTAGTAATATCAAGCAAACTACTCAAAACAAAAGAATGGTTTGTCATTCATCACACTGATTGTGGCATGGAAACATTTACCGATGAAACCATGAGAAATCTTATGAAAGAAAGTTTAGAAAAAGCAAAAATGAGTGAAAATGGCAACTGGCACAACAAATACAAAGGACATGGATCAACAGAAGCTCTTTATGTTAATTGGTTAACCATAAATAGCGGCCTTCACGAAGCTCTTGTAGCAGATATTACACGCATTCGAAATCATCCTCTTGTGTCTAAAAAAATTCCAATATATGGATATATTTATGATGTACATACAGGAAAACTTACTCCCGTCTTAACGGCTATACCAATTAACTCTGCAAAAGAATAATATCATCCATAAAAATTAAACATTACTCCACATCCCGGTAAAATCTTGTGATACAATACCATCAAGCTGTAAATTAAATAGTTCTGACTGCACCACGTCAGGCATTAATTGAGTGCTAACAACAAGATCATCAAATGATATTGACTGTTTACATGCAACAATAATTATTTTTTGCTGCACAGAGCAGTTTTCATAGCGATTACTGCGTGAATCAGAACATTTATCCAATTTATCTGTTTTCTCATAGGGTGATAATTCAAGATTTAATTGCATCGCTTTGTAATCAATTGCGCGTAAGTCATTTATAATAACACGATCACCAAACTCATTAAAAATATCAGCACTATTCATCACAAGTTTTGCGCCATTTTGAATTAATGTATTACATCCAACACTCAATTCATTATCAAATAATCCAGGAACCGCAAAAACTTCTCTTCCTTGTTCCATTGCATAATGCGCTGAAATCAATGCACCACTTTTTTGTGCAGCTTGCACCACCAAACACCCACGCGACAGCCCCGTGATAATACGATTACGTGCCGGAAAATTTCCCGGTAATGGCTCAGCCATTAATGGAAAAGAACTCACCATTAATCCACCATTATCAACAATAGATGTAAATAATTTTTTGTTTTGATGCGGATACTGATTTAATAAGCCAGATCCAAGAACTGCAATAGTTCTACCCCCAGCTTTTAGTGTTGCCTGATGCGCCATGGTATCAATACCAAAAGCACCACCACTCACGATCGTATAATGCGCTGCAACAAGATCAGGAATTAATGCATCAATAATACGCCGTCCATATGCGTCTGCCTTACGTGCTCCAACAACAGCAAGAAACTTAGTGTTTTTTTCTGTGGAAAAAACTTCTAAAAACTGACCTTGTATATATAAAACCGATGGCGGCAAATGAATTTCACGAAGTAATGCTGGATAGTTTTCATTTTCAATAGTTACCCATTGAATGGCGTGTTGTTTAATTAAACTAAGCTCATATTCAAGAATTTTTTTATTTTGTAAACCATCAACAAGTTTTTGCGCTGTCACGGATGTAAATCCAAAAATATTCATCCAATCAACACACGAAAATAAATAGAGGTCTGATGTTCTACCACCAGACCCTAAATACTTAATAATTTTCTGAATAATCGCGGGACCTATATCACTGATTAATGTAAGATGAAGAATTAAATGTTTATTTTGCATACGTTTTTTTATCTACACCCTTCGATACTTCCCTTAAGGGAAACTCAGGGCGAACGGACTGGGCAACAATAACCTCTCTTTTTCCGTTCATCCTGAGTGTTTTTGTCTTGCAAAAATGTATCGAAGGACTAAAAATACAACTATTCTTCATCATCACCATTATCATCTTCTTGTTCATATTCAATATCATCTTCAGGTGATTCTTCATCGACACCACCTTCTTGATCATCTTCTTGTTCAAGATTTTCGTCATCATCTTCACCAACATCTTCTGTTTCTGGCAATGAACGCGTTTCAATTGCAGTGCCGCTCTCATCAGCATCGTGATTATTTTCACCACCTTCAAAAGCAACAACATTATGCAATTTTTGCTCATCATCAAGCCTAATCAAACGAACGCCTTTAGCTTGACGACCCATCGCGCGAATATCTTTAGCAGAAAGGCAGATAATTTTACCCGCTTGATCAATAAGTAAAATATGTGAATCTTCATGAACAATCGTAAGACCTATAACAGGACCATTACGTTTATCAGTTGGGATGGTTCTCACTCCCATACCACCACGATGCGCAATACGAAAATCTGCTATACGAACTTTTTTACCGTAGCCATGTTCTGTTGCGAATAATATTTCGCCATGATCAGAAACAATTTCCATACCAATAACACGATCATTCTTTTTCACGCGAATGCCCATAACGCCACTCGCTTGACGACCCATTGAGCGCACTTCTTCTTCTTTAAAACGAATTCCTTGTCCTTTTGAAGTTGCAAGCACAATGGTATCGCTACCGCTACTCAACGAACAAAAAACAAGCTCATCTCCTTCACGCAATGTTATTGCACGAATGCCTGTTGCGCGAATTTTTATAAAGTCGGATGCATCAGTACGCTTAATAATACCTTCACGCGTTACCATAACCATAAATTTACCTTCCATATAGCGAGACGGAAGAAGTTTAACAACATATTCACCATCTTGCAGAGGTAATAAATTAATAATTGCTCTACCACGAGCAATACGTGACGCTTCCGGCACTTCAAACGTATTTAAGCTGTACACGCGTCCCAAGTTAGTGAAAAATAGTAACATATCATGCGCTTTAGCAACAAATACATCTTGAACAATGTCACCTTCAAGAGCGGTAAGACCCATTTTTCCCTTGCCTCCACGGCGTTGTACACCATATGCATCAAGAGGAACTCGCTTGACATATCCCTTCATGGTGAGCGTAACAACCGCTTCTTCATCAGGTATTAAATCAGCTTCAGTTAAAATATCTATCGCGCCTTCAATTTTAGTACGGCGACTATCTTTATATTGTGACTTAATTTCTTCTAATTCTTTAACTATTTCTTGTTTAAGAACTACTTCATTTTCAATGATAGATTTAAAATAAATAATTTTAGTTTTTATCTCTTCCATCTCACTATAAATCTTTTCTTGCTCAAGGCCGGTCAAGCGCTGCAAACGCATTTCTAAAATTGCTTTGCCTTGACGTTCAGAAAGTAAAAAACGCTTATTAAGCAAAATAATTGCTTCATTTGCTGATGGCGATTTTTTAATCAATGCAATAACTTCATCAATGCTATTAAGCGCAATGATAAACCCTGCCAGAAGATGTTCACGTTCTTGCGCTTTATTAAGATCAAACTGTGTACGACGATAAATAATTTGCTGACGATGATATAAAAATTCACTCAATAATTGACGTAACGAAAAAATTAACGGCTGATTATCAAGTAACCCAAGCATCAAAATAGAAACTGATGCCTGTAAATTAGTATGTTTATAGAGCTGATTAACAACAACACTTGGAATTTCACCGCGCTTAAGATCAATAACTAAACGCATCCCTTTTTTATCTGACTCATCTTTAATATTAGAAATACCATCAATAATTTTATTTTTTACTAAATCAGCAATTTTAATAGTCAAATCAGCTTTATTAACCTGATATGGCAATTGCGTAACAATAATACTTGCACCTTTGTTTTGTTTTTCCTCAAACTCAACAACGCCACGCAAAATTAAATTACCTCTACCTGTTTTATATGCCTTAACAATCCCCGCGCGACCGCAAATAATTCCTCCCGTTGGAAAATCAGGCCCGGGAATATACTCAAACAATTTCTCATCAGTTATCGATTCATTTTTAAGCATAGCCAATAAAGCATCTACAATTTCGCCAAGATTATGAGGAGGAATGGATGTTGCCATACCAACAGCAATACCTGCTACACCATTAATCAATAAATTAGGCAACTTACTTGGTAGCACGATAGGTTCTACTGTTGATTCATCAAAGTTTGGCACAAAAGAAACGGTTTCTTTTTCAATATCAGCTAAAATTTCTTGTGCAATGCGTGCCATACGAACTTCAGTATAACGCATAGCTGCCGCATTATCACCATCAACAGAACCCCAGTTTCCTTGTCCATCAAGTAACGGATAACGCTTAGAGAAATCCTGAACCAAACCTACCATAGATTGATATACAGCTTGATCACCATGAGGATGAAATTTACCAAGCACATCACCCACCACGCGCACTGATTTGTGATACGGTTTATTATAAAAAAAGCCAAGCTGATGCATCGTATATAAAATACGACGATGAACTGGCTTTAACCCATCACGTATATCAGGAAGCGCTCGACTAACAACGACAGACATTGCATAATCAAGAAAAGAGTCTTTTAACTCTTTTTCAATCAAAATTGGTTTAATATGAACATTTTTATTGGTAACAGTTGAAGTGGGACGTTCCATCAATTTAGCCCTTTTCTCACATCAAAAAACAGTATCAAAAATTATCTAGAATATACAATTAGTATAGTAAACTTATGCAGTTATGACAAGTTAAACATTCCTTGCGTTATTCTCACCCCAACCTAACAATTGCTTTTACCAAAAATCTATATTAGCATTTTTAATGTTAATTAAATTTTCTAAAAAAAAGGATAAACTATGAAGCTTTCTTTCAAAATCATATTTTACACGGCTTTTATCACCGCATTAACTCAATGCAGTGAAATTATCATTAGACCTGCAACAGAAAATGATCTCAACGCACTTAATGAACTTTCTCACAACGTGTATCAAAATGATTTTAAAGCTTTATGGAAAAGTAATTATATTCTATTCACTCCATTACATCAAACCATTGATGTGTTCGTTGCTGAAAAAGAACAAATAAATAACAAGAACAATGCTTATTTTATCAAACAACAAAAAATAGATGATAATTATTGCTTACTTCTAGCAAAAATAAAAAATGAGAACAAAACAGAACAAGTTGCAGGATTTTGTCGTTTTCAAAAAACAGATGCCAATAAAAACATGTACATACGCTACATTATTGTTGATGAGCAATTTCGCAAACAAGGTATTGCTAAAAAACTTATAAAAACGGCATTACAAAAATGGTATACTGTCACAACTTGCAAGTTTTATACACTGCAACATCATCAACTTATTAATGATATTGCAAAAAAATATAATTGTACCATAACAAATAGACTTGCCTATGATTTCAATACAAATAAAATTAACTATTTTCCGCATACACCAAAAACACACTATACATATACGTACACAATAAAAAAAAATGATCGAAACATTTTAGTTTAATCAAGATCCGGATATTTTCACTTGTTACTGTTTTTATACAATTCTAATAAATCAACAACCAACACCGTAATATTATCTTGACTACCTTTTTTTATAGCAGCACACGCTAATTTATTACTAAAACTAACTTTAAAATCAAAGCCAGCCAAATTTTTATCTTCCTTAATATTAGCAAGTTTTTTACACCATTTATCATAATATGATTGCACCTTTTGAACTGCCTTTTCATTAGACATAACATCCCACAATCCATCAGTGGCCAAAATTAACCAGCGATATTCATCCGTTAGCTCTTGTTTTATATACTCTAAATCAGCAATCACTTGCCCTACTTTTGGCTCACACTCTAAATAATTTGCTTCAAAACCTTTTCCCCATTGTTCCAATAATACCGGTACTATATCTCCTTCAAATGATATTTTTTTCTGCTTCTCTATAAATATTTTTTCTCCATCAACCTGTTTCCCTTTGGGAAATCTATCTCCAATTATCCGTGACATCATAAGACCATTAATTCTCCATGGTGCAACAATTTTAGAATCTACATCTCTATATCTGTATACCATTCCACCTGTTTGCATTATACGATTACGCTCATCTTCTCTATCTGGCGTATGATCAAGAGTCGCCAAAAGCACTTTATTGTTACTACCAAAAACGCACCGCGAATCTCCAACATTAACAATATGAGCTTTACGATTTTTAATATATACAGCCAAAGCAGTTGATCCACCCACTGGTTGATTTATTGCATACTCTTCACACTCAGAAAAAGCATTTTCAAAAGCTTGCTTTTTTGTCAATGAGCAATTTAAGTGTTTCTCAAATTTTGCAGGCAAATTTTTTGCCATATAATCTGCAACCTCTTCACCTGAATGACCATCCAGCACCGCAAATAAAGAACCTTGCTGAATATTTTCAATATCATAAATAAGTCCATAAAAACATCTATCTTCTTGCGTTTTACGATTATTTTTATAACTAGACACGCTCACGTACGAAGGAAGCTCACTCTGCCGTTCAGCTGCATAACAAAAAGAAATCATACTACATAAAAAAAAGAATAATTTTTTTCTCATCCTCTACTCCCTATAAAAAATATATTATAATACTACTCAACAACTATTATTTCATCGTTAATGAGCGAATTTAAGGTAACAAATCAATCCTAACAGTGCTGCCAAAGAAAATCCTATTACTACAAATATTGTACTTATAGATGATTGTTTTTTATTACAAACTCTTGGATCGGCTCCGCTATTAATACACAATGCTTCAGTATCAACGCCATTATATTGTGAACCAACAATAGCAACAATCGAAGTTTTATTCGTTTTCAATAACTCGTTAATAACGTTAGAATAAAAATTTGTTGCTTTAACTGAACCACCATTACGCATATTCAATATCACAAGACGCCTCTCTAATTTTTTTATTAGTCCTTCATTAACCTCCAAATTATCTTTTACCAAGTGAGTAATTTCAATAAGTTTATTTTGTTCATATGTAGAAAAGAATCCTGTCCAAACATTCTTTTTAAGTTCTCCTATTTGTATCTCAACAATTTTTTTATCCTTATCTTGTTCTACTATAGACTCTGGTACAAGCATAAAAATCGGCTTATTTTCCTTATTTTTATATTTTTCATTAAAATTAAGATCAACAATTCCTTTTATAAATTCAGTATCTATCCTTTCCAAAAGCTCATTCGAATCAAAATCACCATGAAAAATTGTGGGAAAAAAATTGCCTTCTTTCATTCCATTCACTGCCATTCCAATAGCGTTCTCTAAAGAAAGTCCATCAAGATGATTTGCCCCTTGCAAAACTGAAACAATCATCAAAGAAAAAAACATCAATTTTATTTTCATAACATTACCATAATTATATAATCAGACCACTTAAATTCTTAATAATTTCAGTGTACAAATATACTCAATTTTATCAATCAGAATAAATCATACTGCATATGCAAAGATAAGAAATTTACAAGCGCCCAAGATCCATTTATACTGACAAGTAAGGTTTTTTTACTTAAATTTGCACTTAACCCCAGTAGAGAAAAAAATGAGTCAACGCATTCCAAACTTACAAGAATTTACCCCTGATAAAATCAGAAATTTTTCAATCATTGCCCATATCGATCATGGTAAATCAACATTATCTGATCGATTATTAGAAATTTCTGGCACTATTACCGAGCGACAAAAAAAAGAACAATTTTTAGACAAACTTCAGGTAGAACGTGAACGAGGCATCACCGTAAAAGCGCAAACTGCTTCTATGTTTTATGAATACAAGGGAGTCAAATATCTCCTTAATCTTATCGATACCCCAGGCCATGTTGATTTCACCTATGAAGTTTCTCGTTCTTTATATGCATGCCAAGGCGCTTTACTTCTTATCGATGCTGCTCAAGGAGTACAAGCACAAACAATGGCAAACTTCTATCTCGCTTTTAATCAAGATTTAACCATCATACCAATTATTAATAAAATAGATCTTCCCAATGCTGACGTAGAAAAAGTTACCAATCAATTTGTAAATCTCTTTGATTTTAAAGCAGAAGAAGTTATACAAGCTTCTGCAAAAGCTAATATTGGTATTGCAGAGATTTTTCACGCAGTCATTGAACGAATTCCAAGCCTTACGGTATCTTCAACCAATCCATTGCGCGCATTACTTTTTGATTCATGGTTTGATGAATATAGAGGAGTTGTATGTCTTATTGCATTGCACGATGGCGTCATCAAAAAAGGGGATATTGTTTGCTTGGCACAAGCCAGTTCAAACTACGAAGTACTTGAAGTAGGACTGATGTACCCCGAACCAATGCCAACTAATGCATTATACGCAGGCCAAGTTGGATATCTTATTACCGGTATGAAAACTATAAAAGAAGCTCAAATTGGCGATACTATTTATCACTATAAAAAACCGGTTGAACTGTTTCCTGGGTTTAAACCTGCAAAACCGATGGTCTTTGCTGGTATATTTCCCATTGATAGTGAAGAAATTGGACTTCTTGAAGAAGCTATTGAAAAACTTACGCTTAATGATGCAAGTGTATCAGTTGAAAAAAAGACCTCCGCAGCACTCGGCATTGGATTTAGATGCGGATTTTTAGGCATGCTTCATATGGAGGTATTCAAACAACGCCTTGAACAAGAATATAATTTATCAGTCATCGCCACCGCTCCAAGCGTACTTTACCAGATAAAAATGGCGGGGTCTGGTAAAATTATTGATATCGAAAATCCATCAGAATTTCCCGAACGCAACCATATCGATGAAATTTTAGAACCAATGATTGACGCGACAATTATCGTTCCTCAGCAATACCTTGGCAGTGTCATCAAGCTCTGCGAAGAAAAACGTGGCAGACAAGAAAATCTGACCTATCTTGACGATACACGCGTAATTTTGAAATATCGCCTCCCTCTTAATGAGGTGGCAATGGAATTTTATGGCGATCTAAAAAGCATCAGTTCTGGATATGCAAGTTTTGACTATGAGGTGTCTGGGTATGAACCAGCAGATTTAGTTAAAATGGATATCCTTTTGAATGGCAAAGCAGTCGATGCTCTTTCTATCATCATTCATCGCGATAAGGCCTATTATATCGGCAGAGACCTAACTCAACGATTACAAAAAGTAATTCATCGTCAACTTTTTGAAGTTATCATTCAAGCAGCTATTGGAGCAAAAATTATCGCCCGCGAACGAGTGGCTCCATTGCGCAAAGATGTAACAGCAAAATGCTATGGGGGCGATATATCCCGTAAGCGCAAGCTCCTTGAAAAGCAAAAGGAAGGTAAAAAGAAAATGAAACAAGTCGGATCAGTTGAAGTACCCCAAGAAGCATTTTTATCATTATTGAAAAAATAACTATTATTCGATCGCACCATTGGATATCGCTTTTAACCAAAAAAGCCTTTATTTTACGTGTTTTTTCTAATAAAATTATTGCAATTATAATTAATTTTAAAATATAATTAAAACTGTAATAAAAGATTCAATTTCAAAAAAAAAGGAGCGACAATGGAAGATTTCAAAAAACGCAACAATCCAATGGGGAAATCAACAAGTACTACGCCACACAATGGCTCTAAGCATAATGGTTCTAAACATGATGGCCTTAAAAATAATTCCCAAAAAAACCAAACCGATAAATATGACAATCAAAAGGATTCTAAAAAAGACGAATCTCGCTATTTTTCCCAACAAAAAAATACGCAAAGCTCAATGAAAAATACAGCAACAAAAAAATGTAACTGTGGATGTAATTGCACAGATTGCGATAATGCTAAATCTTGCAAATAATACAGCGAATAACAACGAATACCATCACGGTATAAAAAAAACGGGCTTTATATAATAAAAAAAGTCCGTTTTTTCTCTAAGATTTTGATAAAAATCTAACAAAACAAGGATTTTTATGAAGAAAAGAAAAATTATATTAATGCTTATTGCCCTGACAAGCATACTATTACTCACGCAAACTACCTTTACGTGGCATGGCCGTGGTGGAGGTTGGGGAGGCTGGGGGTGGGGAGGTTTGGGCGGTTGGGCATGGAGCTGGCCTTATTGGTCATACCCTTCTTATTGGTACCCTGCATGGGGCTACGGCCGAGATCGTGATGCACAAGATCAAGCATATCATGAAGGTCTTTCCAGAGGACGTGCCGAACAACAAGAAGAACACGAAACAAACAGATTGAAAGAAGAAAACAAACGATTAAAAGAAGAAATAAAAGAAGAAAACAAAAAAACATCTAGCAAAAGATAAATAATTCGTAAACCAAAAAAGGAAATAGCAATGAAAAACAAACGATATCTTTTCATTACAATCGCAATATTAGCCAGCACCGTATTATTAGAAAATTATACACTCACCAGAGGCGGTGGTGGGGGTGGAGGACATGGAGGAGGGGGCGGTGGAAGAAGTTTTGGCGGAGGTGGAGGTGGTCGAGGATTTAGCGGTGGACGTAGCAGTAGCGCTGGCGTTCGAAGTAGCGCTGGAGTTCAAAGTGCTCGTGTTAGTTCTGCTGGCGTAAGTAGCCGTGCGGGAGTAAGCAGTGCTCGTACAAGCGGCACTGCAGTAAGCCGCGCTAGTGCTAGTCGCGCCGGTGTTAGTCATGCTAGTGCTAGTCGTGCTGGAACTCGTGGAGGTAACTGGGGAGGTCGTGGTGGACGCAACTGGAATGGCCGTGGCCGTGGCGGCTGGGGACGTCGTGGCGGATTCTGGGGTGGATACTGGGGTGGCTTTGGATTTGGATATATTGATTGGTTGTTAACTTTCGGCATTATAGCTTCACTTACCTACAGCTCTCAATATCCTTATTATTCAGATTATGATGGTTATTATTATGCTACCGCGCAAGCAGCTGAAAAAGCTCAAAGAGCTGCTGAAGACGCTCAACAATCTGCAGAAAATGCGGAAGAATTTGCAGAAAGAGCAGAGCGCGCTGCAAACTAATCACTATTAAAATGATTAATAAAAACGGTACGTCTAAATTAGATGTACCGTTTTTGTTAACAACCCTAGTTGCTCAACAATGCAATATTGAGTATGCTCAAGAATAACAAATTACTATTATTGTTTTCTCAAAGGAGCCGTAAAAATGCAGCCCCTCATGCCAGACACTGAAATAAAAAAAGAAACAACCGACCATATATTTTCCGGTAATATTCTCATACTTTGGGCATACGACGTTGGTGAAGATATAAATCTACAAAAAATTGAAGAATCTTCTGGGATCATTAAAACTCCACTACAACTACCTAAACATTTTAAACAATATAACGTTCCTTTAGCCGTTGAACTACCACACCCCCGTGCACACTCATATTGTATTGGCAGTAAAATATATAGTTTTGGCGCAATATCCTTAACATATAAAATTCCATTCACCGATACTCTTGAAAATTTACGGGTCAATTGCAATGAGCTCGCCAATAAATATCAAGAACAGAGCGTTATTGACGCACGATCGCTCTATAAGAAAATAGAACCATTTATTATTCAACCAAAATTTTTTCAAACAAGTGCCTCATATGTCATTATTCAAGTAGATCCACAACCAACTGCTCTCGATCTAACACAGTTACAGAAAACATATGGTAGCACTATCGCCTCAACATTAAGATTTGAAACTGAAATCTTATCAGAATTTCAAAAAAATGAAATCTTAGATTCCGCAATTGGTTACTTTCGTGGAAGCTTAATTGTAATTGATATCGATGCTGCATTTGTCTATGAAGAAGAATATCATGATATTATTGATCTTTTTGAATTTGCCAATATTCAACAGCTTGAATTACGTTTTTTTGATAGACTCCTTGATCATCAAATAAATATTATCTATGAGCGCAAAAAAACTACCTTGTCATGGGGTGCCTACCTTCCATTTTTTGGAGTGTTTTTTAGCGATCCAGTCGGCCAATTAAGCAAACTAAAAGCGGATATTTCAGTTATTACTGAACGACTAGAAAGTAGTATTAAAATTGCCGGCGAGCCATATTATTCGGAAATTCACCATGGACTTGTTGATAAACTCGATATAAAAAACTGGCACGACGGCATTGATAGAAAATTAAAAATTGTTGAGGATGTACAAATTGTATTTCAACAAAAAATTGATGCCAACAGAGAGGATCTTTTTTCTGTACTTATTATTATTTTAATTTTTGTTGAGGTAGTATTTGGTATTTTAAGCTATTTAAAAGGTTAAATCCCTAAAAAAACACATAAAACCATTGCAATTCATAAATTTCTTTTAGTAATATAAAAATAGAATTATATTTTATTATAATATTATTAAAAAGAGGTTTTTATGAAAAAAATAATGCAATTAACCGCTGCCGTATTCTTATTCATAAGTTTTGCTACACAAGCAGACGTTAACTTCACCCTTACCAACAAGGGTGCAGAGCCTATTATAGTTATGGGATACGCCAACGATAAAATACTTACACTTAACAATCAACTAATTAACAATCAACCGATTCGATCAGAAAAAGTAAAAACATTAAAATCCGATGAAACACTTTCTATTAATATTGCAAATGGCCAACTCGATCTCATAATTAATGTCACCGGTAATAACAGAAAGCAGTATAAATACAAAACATCTCCAACCGCCAATAATAAAGATAAAATGCTTATATGGAATGGTTCACAATTATATCCCGCATCAAATAAGCATGACCTCATGGGAATCCTTAAAATTAAAACATCAATAGACAATAACATTCGCATAGGCGAATTAATTCGAACGGAATAATAAAAATTTAAAAATATTATTAATTAAAAAGGAGTACTTATGAAGAGAGTAATACAACTTACCAGTATCATGCTGCTTGGAGCTGGCTTTATGGCGCATGCAGATGTTCAATTTGAATTAACAAACAAAAGTTCCCAACCAATTTGGGTCTGTGTTTATGCAGATGGCGATCCTGCTACCGGAGAATTTCAAGATGATTGTGAAAAAATGATAGCTCCTAGCGCTACTTTATCCCAAAAAATTGCAAATGGTGAAGTAGAAATGACAATATCAATCGTTGATCCATCAGAAAGAAGCAGTGGTCGAGATAGATTCCGTACTTACAAAACATCAGCAAGCGCTGACAATAAAGATAAGATTCTTGTATGGGATTATACAAAATCTGCAACTAATCCATTATACCCGGGAAGTAAGCGCTTCTTAGGTATTATGAAAACAAAAATAAGTGACAACATTACCCAACGAGAGCTCTTTGTAAGCAAAAACAAGGGCTTATAAATAAAGAATTATAATGATTGAATCATTATAATTAAGAATTTATTTAATACCGTTCGTGGTGAGTTTATCGAATCCATACGAACTCTTTAAAAAAAAATAAAAAGTAATTTCATAAAAAACTAGATACTTTCAGGAGTTCGTATGGATTCGATAAACTCACCACGAACGGTATTAATATAAACTATATTAAAGTTTAATGGTGAGCGTAGCGTTTACTGCTGAGCAGCGTCGAAGCATCACCACAAACGGTATTAAATAAATTAAATTCTTTTGATAGCTAAATTGGCAGTGTTTATATAATTTTTTACATCGAACTCGCGTTTAGCCTACTGAGCAACACTGACTACTGCAGGACGAATAACCTTATCCTGCATTGTATATCCTTTTTGCAAAACCTGAACAATATCACCAGATTGATGAGTATCAGACTCAACCTGCATCAATGCTTCATGAAATTTGGGATTAAACGTAGAAAAATCAGTGATTTCTTGAACGCCGAACTTTGCAAGAAGCTTTTCAAGTGACTGATAAATCATCTCAAACCCCGTAAGCCATGCACTACTTTCACTATCTTCACGTTTTCTTTCTTGTTCAAGAGCTCGCTCAAAATTATCAATTATTGCCAATAAATCTATAAAAACCTGTTTTTGTGCATCCTGCGCCCAGTCTGCCCTCTCTTGCATAACACGCTTTTTATAATTCTGAAAATCCGCTGTTAATGACAAATACTTATCTGTCCACTCGGCAACAGCCAACTGAGCCTTTTCTAAGGACTCTTTTTCAGTAGGTTGATTCTCAATAGCACCATCTATCGGCGCATTATTATCACTTCCTCCACCAAAACCAAAAAATTTCTTAAATTTATCATTGTCATTCATAATATAAAATCCCCCTTATTCACCCTATTGCTAAAAAAATAATATATACATTAAAGTATACCATATGCCCATAATCGATCAAACACCACTTTTCTTTTTTTACTATATTTTTTATAATTAAAAAAAAGTAACAGAAAGAATATTATGAAATATTTCTCTATCATTCATACTCTTATAGCTATTATCGTCATAACATCTCTCAATGCAATCGATAATCCTCATTTTTACCGTGCAACTAATATGTTCCTAGAACCACGATTAGAGCACGACTATCTCACTACATTCAATGCAACACTCGGAGCAGGAAGCACCGATGAAGGTCGTAATAGCGATAATACCATTGTTTCTATTTTTGATATTTATGGCACAAATTATATACCTCCATTAGGACCAGAAAACTCCCATCTTACGCTCAATGGTACCTTTAAAATAATAGAAGCCAATCTTTCATATGCACAAAATCTACCGCAAAACTTTTTTCTTTTTTTCTATTTACCAATACGCAGCCTTATGTTTAAAAATATTACGCTAAACCCCCTATCTTTAAACACGCTCAATTCTCTTTTAACGCCATACGGAATAAGTGCAAATCCAACGGCTAGCACTGGCGTTGGGGATCTTACTTCATGGATTGGCTGGACACATAATTATCAAGAAACAAAAACAATCGATTTTATAGATGTCACCGTTATGACAGGGTTTTTAGCGCCAAGCGGAAAATTGCGTAATGAAAATAAGCTATTTTCACTACCAACTGGCTATAATGGCCATTGGGGCATTCCACTCTGCGGCACGTTCTCAATAGGATTTTATGAATGGATAACTATTGGCGCCTCTATTAACGCACTGTTTTTTGCCAATACACAGCATTCATTACGAATAAAAACCGATGCACAACAAAGTGGATTTATAAAATTAACATGTGCAGATGTATCAATTCATAAAGGTCCATTAATGAACACCGGACTCTATTTTAAAGCTGATCATGTTGGCCATGGCTTCTCTCTTACGGCGGCATATTCATTTGCACTGCAAGCACCAGATAAACTTACTCTCAAAAACGGATCCCCATTTGATCCAACTATCATAAATAATGACACTACCCTTAAAGGATGGAATATGCATACTATCAATTTTGTTACTGAATATGATTTTGGACGAGAAGGATCAAAAATAAATAACAGAATTGGCCTCTTTTATAATCTCCAAATTGCCGGCAAAAGAACATTTAATACCAATATTTTTGGTGGAACATATGGTCTTGATATCGGATGGTACCTATAAAAACAGATCTAAACATTTCTCTATCTTTAATAACATATCCATAATACATTCAATACGATCACGCATCACAGAAACAGTCGTTGTATCTGTTAATAACGATTGAGTTTTATGCACTACCATTATTGCATACACAATATCTTCACTATTAGTAGAATGACCATCTTGAAATAGACGTTCAAAACAAAACTGACTAAATATTAATTTCCCCAATAGTATATCAAATAAAACTTGATCTTCATGTTTTTCAGAAATCTGAGCAACCATATACCATGCATGAATAATAGAGCCTAACCCCTTTTGATACCATGTAATAGGAAAAAGAACATCAAAATTAAACTCCCTCTGCTCCGCTTGCATTATCGATGAAAAACACAATCCACTCATGACCATTTTTTTTATATATATTTCCATTACGCCCCCTCTTATAAGCACCTCCTTTTATCTATACTGTTACAAAAAATAAATATTAATGTCAATAGATATTCAATCTGCATTTATCTTGTGCCCTAAAAACCTACATAATTAATACTCGCGAAAAATTTAATATTTTTTAATCAGACGCATTAAAATTCTTGTAATCTCATTTGGTATGCCATATCGCCTGGAAAGAACAATCAAAAATAAGCATTTATCTTTTATACACGCATATCTTACCTGCCATGACACATAATACATATATGATAGTCCACTATCGCAAAGAACAATTATTTTTTTTCCATTACGGGAAAAATAAAATTTATTCTCATAATTTAGATTTGGTAGAGGCATCAATTCAATACATTCTTTATTTAATATATTCCAATATTGTATAAAAGTTTTTGTATGTACTAACTGTGTCTTCTGTGTTGCCTGAATCACCTGCGTCAATGTTGCTAAAATTGGTCCTTGCGGGCAAAACAACATAGATAAAAATTTTGCATTAGCTTTACTTGTTTTATTAGCTTGATTTGTTTTATTAGCTTGATTTGTTATGAATAAAGATTGATCCGCGAGATTATCTAAGTTTATAATAGAAATTTTTAAGTCGCTTGAATGTTTTATTGCAGCAAATTTTTCATGATTAACAATACATTTATTAGGTATATATTTTAGAGATTGCTTAGCAAGTTGCGATTTATCCCAATTTTTATAATTGAAAGTTTGTATATAACCTGATCCTTGTATAATACACAAAATTGATTTTTGTGGATGCAGTAAAAAATGCGTATCACTTAAATATCGCGGCAAATTTTGTATGTCATAATAACTATTATCATCACAATTATAAATATCTACACTATTTTTACTGTTCTTATCAAATGATTTTAATAAAATATCATTATTAAAAAAACTAAACTCAACCGAAACATGCGCACACCATTGTTTTATTGAGTTCCATGATTTTATTATACAATCTTGTTCTACATCATATATTTTTATTGAATTACTATGAGTAAAAGCAATTTTTGCTTTACTTGGATGTACGATAAAATCAGTAATATCACCTACTTTTTCTATTTTTTTACTTTTTTTTGTTATAGAATTATCAATAGTCATAGCTCGACTATTAAAAACATTTTTTTTAGAAAGATAGGTAATTCCTGCAGGTAATATTTTAATTGGAATTAATAAATTACTTTTCTTTTCCATTACGTATAATGGTTGCATTAGTATAAAAAAATAAATAATGATTAAAACAAATAAATTATATCTCATAATTGCGCTTTAAAAACCTTAAATATTCTTATAATTGTAAAAAATTATATTAAGAACATATCATACGTCATTAACGCAACCCAAGAACTTTTTGTTTTTCCTGCGCTCATTTTAATCAATTTCGAATTCCTTGCAATAAATATCCCATAGAAACACAAAAAAAAATTAAATAAAAATGAGCGCAATAAAAATTTAATATGTTTTAAATTTTAAAAACAAGCTCGTATTAAAATGGCAAATGTTCTTCAAAAGGTGGCTCATCTTGAAAATCTATTTCACCCGTTGCAGAAGATCCAACAGCTGCTTCTTTTTGAACGCTTTTTGCTGTTTTAACTCGTGTCTGTGCTTTCTCTAACTGTGCAAGCAAATCACGCTCAACAGCATTATTTGGATTAAGTTGAACTTCAGAATCATTTGTTAACGATCCACCAAATGCCGTTTCAACAGAAGCTCCATTAGAAAGAAATACCACTCGCTCAGCAACGATAGAATGCTTATTACGCTTTTGCCCTGCTTGGTCATCCCATGAATCCAATTTAAGACGACCCTCAACTAAAACTGGACGTCCTTTTTGCAAATACTGGCGACAACTTTCTGCTTGAGCTCCCCACACATCAACATCTATATAACATACTTCTTGCACCAAACTACCTGTTTGCTTATTTTTAAACTGACGATTAGTTGCTAATCCAAGACGACAAACCGCTTGCCCAGATGCAATATTGCGATATTCAGGATCTCTTGTTAAATTACCAACCATTATAACACGGTTAAATGCTGCCATTATCGCCCTTTCAGACGTTCTATGATGTATAAAAAAAATTAACTATCTTATTTTGATAATAACAGAAAAATATCTTTTGCTAAGCTCTTTTTTTAGTATACCATGCCTAAAAAATTATATTTTTTAAACATATCCTTGATTATTCTTCGCTTAGCGGCGCTATCATATTCTCGTGATTCAATACGCTCAAGATCATGTATAAAATCATCACGAACATTATCACGTACCGACAAATACTTCTCTGCCATTTCTTTTATATTATAAAGTAAATAAATCATCTTTCCATACTCCAAATCATCAAGAGATTTTGCTTTATTAACAAAAAGTTCATTAATAGCAAGTAAAGCTAACCGAATTGGCGTATAATCATATTTTTTAAATTTTTGATAACCATAATATCCACTCACACCCATAAGATATACTGGCATAAGCAATAAAAGATTACGCAATACACTTGAAGCCTCAGTTACCTGATTAAGTTTTAATTCTACAAGTAAAACTGCTATTTGCGCCACGTCATCTTTTGCAGCAAGCCGCCAACCAGCTTTTTTCATATTATTAAAAAAATCTTGCAAAGGAACCAAATCTCCTTCTTTTTCAGCATTCATAATCATTTTTTTTTGCTCAGGAGCAATTTTATCAAGTAAATTACTTAGCGATTTTTGTAAACTTGCTCTTTCTAAATCAGTAGTCCCTCTAAAAAATAACTTATTCATAATATTTTTTGCTGGTGGCACAAGTTCCTCTTGCCAATACTTTGCCATAGACTTTTGATAACTAATAACTGCTTCTGGTGAAAATAACTTAGCAATAAATTCACTATTATATGCCAAATAACTGGTCACCAAAAAAGCTCCATACCTTATCCAATTACGCATAATATGATGCGGAACAGCTGTATCAGCCAATGATAATAAAATAGTTTCTGTAAGGCTATTAACCTTTTGAAGTTCTTTTTTTAATTGAACAGCTATTGCACTATAATCATCGCCATAGGGAGACATCACGGAAATTTCTTTTTTATCCGATAAAATGCTAAGCAATTTCCCCACCCATGCATACGATGCTTGATAATTATTAAAGGCCATCAAATATTCATGCCAATCAATACTTGAGAGCTCACCAAGACGTATATATAATTCATCTTGCTTATGTTGCAACTGTTCAATATTTGTTGCTATCTCTTCATTCTGTTTTTTACCCATCACCCATTTAAGTGGATTTTTACCAAAGAAATATTGCCACTGATGCTCTTTTTGATAAAGCCAATAAATTAAACGTTTATTAATTTCTTGTAACGTCTTTAAAATTTTACGCGTAGTTGCCTCATGCAAAATTTTTGCACATCGCAATATAATAGAACTTTTTACTTGCCAGTATTCCTGCATTTTTGTTTCATCACGCAACTGTGTATCTATAATCTGTTGCACAAGTACAATCGCCTGAGCAATCGTAATTTTTTTTGATACAACTTCTTCTTCATTGACATAACTGGAAAAATAATCAGCCACACTCTTTTTAGCTTGACTTACTTGCGCAGCAACACTCTTATAAACATCCTCCATTGCGGGAGGAACAATACTACTATTTGGTGCTATTTCAAAACAATTAACCACAAAAGACAATATAATTATATTTTTAATAACATTCATTATGCACCCCATATAAATAAAAATTTTCTTATACTAGAAAGTATAATTGAGTAAGCCAACAATAATCTAGCCTCTTAATTAACTATTTTAGACAGTAATACGCCCCAAAAACGCATATTTATTAAACATATTATCAATAATGCCTCGTTTAGCAGCAACATCAAATCGTTTCGATTCAAGCTTAGTGATATCAGCCAAAAACTCATTACACAAAGCATCTTTTAATGAACGAGCTTTATTGCGAAGTTTATAAACAAGATACACAAGTTTACCATAATCATAATCATCAAGGGGCATAGGTGACTCTATAAGCAATGAATTTACATCAGTCAGAGCAATGCGTATCGGAGAATAATTACGCTTTGTTGCCCATCGATACGTTTTATATAATCCATTTATCCCTGTACAACCAATTAAAACCGTTGGCGCAAGGATTGCAACATTCAAAATTAAATTTACTTTTGCTACCAGTTCAGGATTACCATGCGCTAAAACATTTAATATTTCTTTAACAACAGATATCCCATATTCAACAATCAATTCAAAAACAATACTAATTATGCTTGATCCATAATGATATATTTTTAATTCCGCAAAAATGACCAATGATTTAATAAAATCATCATTAAAAATCAAATCTTTTATCAACCCCACAGGCATATCGTAAACCAATTTCTGAAACGGTTCAACATCTCCAACAAGCTCGCTATTAATTATCTTATTATAAGCTTGCTCATCGAGAGTATAATATGGATTCTTAGTTGTACCGCTACCAAATACTTTCTTGTCTTGTATCCATTTATCAAGCAGTTCTTTCATTGTTTTTTGCGTATTAGTATGATCAGTTTTTAAACAATTATTCAAATTTTCTGATGTTGCTTTATTTACACCCTGCTTAGTTTCTAATGTTTCAATATTTTTCTTGATATCAGTTATAACGGAATTTTTAACATCAGATTCAGGAACTTTACTAAAAACAGTATTCCACACACTATGGCTTGGTTCAATCACCCAACCATATAAAGAATTATGTAAAGAACTAGAGCCATCGCTCAGCAACTTATTTACTGCTCCATAATTATGCACGTAATAACGCGTAATATAGCCCGTAACGGCTAAAGCAATAGTATATCCTATCCAATGACGCACAAAATGATTTGATTTTTTAGCAGAAATAATCGAATACAAACTATCATACTTTAAAAAACTAACATATTTAAGCTTTAACTCTAATTGCGCAGCAATAATATCAAATTGAGTCCCGTCTGTTCTTTTTCCAGAACTAGTCTTAATGCATGATAACACTGATAATAATTCTTCAATCCAAGCATAACAATCAGCATATGCAACTTCACATTCAGTAAAAAGATGCTCATGCGCAGTGAGTCTGCCAACAACAACATATAATTCTGCCTGCTTGCTTTCAAGACATTTAATATTATCCTGTATCTCTTTTTCCTGACTTTTACCCATAATCCATTTAACGGGAGATTTTCCAAAACAGTACTTTAAAGGATGATTTTTTTGATATCGCCAATACACAATAAGATCATCAATCTCATGCAATGCATCCAATAACTGTTTATGCGCATTATCAGACAACATTTGTCCACATTGCAATAATAACGCACTGCATATTTGTTCGTAATACTGATATTTTTCACTATGAACATCAATAATATTTTTTACCATTTCCTGATGCGCTGAACGAAGACGAGAAAGCAAGGTAATAGTAGAAAATCTTCTATAATTATCAAAAAGATAATTCAACTCTATCTCATAAGATAGCAGCTTACTTTTATCCATTGCCAGAAAACACATTTTTGTATTCGCAATATAATGTTGTACCGCCTGACGGTACTCAACGGGTAATTTGTAAAGTGATTTTTTAGAAACATTATTAACTTTGTCCATGACAGCAGCGACAAATAAGTTACTCGCTTGCGACTGACCATCATCACAAAAATTTATCATAGATATAAATAATAATAGAGAGATATATCGATTCACAATAATTTCCTTATACTCAATAACTTCTTTAATTATGCCAGAAAAAAGAGCTTTTGGAAACTATTAATAATTATTCAAACTGAAACTTATTGTGCATGCTTATTAAAACCTAACCAGCAATATAGGTATCAAGATATTGATCAATTATCTTAAAATCTTCGATCCAACAATCACATTCACGATTAAATTCCATCAACTTTGTATGCTTATTAGTTCGTTCTACTTTATCTGCCTGCTGCAAAAAACAATTTTTATCTCCGTCAATATAACTATTTATCATTCTCAATGATCTTTGTTGGACTATAGAAAATTTTTTATTTATATCAGCACTCAGTTGCCAAATGCTGTTCATCTTTGTAACACTATCACCCTCAGCCTCAGCATATTGCTGACAAGAAACATATACTTTTTTTATTTTAGGCGCTTTTATAAAATCTTGACCACATACAACAACAATGCACAGACAAAAAATTATACCAACTAAACATTCATATCTTTTCATTTTTTTACCTTACAATCTTAACATACGTATCCCAATACGAACATATTGCCCAAATGATGCACTAATAAAAAATATCATAATACCAAGCATTGTATAATATGTTTTTATTGGCATCAAACAAAAAAAATAACATGCAAAAAGCCAAATAATAAATATCATCTGCATGCACGTTGTTATTTTTCCAAGCCATGTAGGCTGAACATCTATATGCCCACGAACATAATAAATAAAAAAAGCACCAACAATCTGCATGATCTCCTTGCTCACCACAAAAAATACAAACCAACGCGGAATTAAAAACAATGCCGTATTAACGTATGCTAGGGTTAAAAAACAAGAAAGCAATAACAATTTATCAGCTACGGGATCAAGACATGCACCAAGAAATGTTTTTTCATTCAATAACCGCGCAAGTAATCCATCAATAATATCTGTTGCGCATGCACCAACAAAAAAAATAAATGCCGCTCCCCACCAACCACTTACCATACAACCAACAACAAATGGCACCAGAGCTATTCTCAGCAACGTAAACAATGTTGGTATCGTTACACGCAACTCTTCATGTGGTAAATGATTAAATATTTTTAAGGTAAATTGAGAAAGATTTATTTTTTTCATGCATTAATTTTCCGTTCGCCCTGAGTTTTTTTGCTTCAAAAAAGTATCGAAGGGTCATGTGATAACGGCATTACCAAGACATACATTGCTATCATAAAAGACTGCAAATTGCCCTGGCGCAATACCTTGATCGCGATCAGAAAGCACAATGACTCCTTTGCCTTCTTTATTATATTCAATAGTTGCATCATATCGTTGTGCCCCGTGACGTAATTTTACCGCTATATTATATTTTTCAGGACGAACGCCAGATAACCAATGAAAATTTTCAACAATTAATGAATCACGTTTTTTTGTATCATCATAATAATTGCGTGATATATATATGATATTTTTATATATATCTTTTGCAACAACATACCATGGCCCCCCACCAAGCCTCAGGCCCTGTCGTTGCCCAATAGTATAAAACCAAAAACCATCATGCTCTCCCATCTCAATACCGGTTTCACTTTCAACCATTAATCCTTTTTGCGTACCACAATGATGTCTGATAAAGTCACTAAACTTAAATTTACCCAAAAAACAGATCCCTTGACTGTCTTTACGATCTTTATTAGGTAAATTAAATTCATGTGCTAAAGCACGTACTTCATTCTTCTGCAGATGTCCAATAGGAAATAACGCTCTCGCGAGCTGTTTTTGATTCAAATGAGAAAGAAAATACGTCTGATCTTTAATTGGATCTGAAGATTGCAATAATTCATATATTCCATTATTTTCTCGTATTTGTGCGTAATGCCCCGAAGCAACCTTAGTAAAATAAGAATTAATTTTATTAAGAAAAATACCAAATTTAATTCGTTGATTACATAAAATATCAGGATTAGGCGTACAGCCTGCTTTTACCTGAGCGATAGTATAGGCAACAATCTCTTCGTGATATTCTTTTTGAAGAGAAATAATTTCAAGAGGAACATTAAGTTGCTCACATACCTGTTGCACAAAAGACAAGTCCTCTTGCCAAGGACAATCTCCCAAATAGGACAGCTCATCTTCCAACCAAATTTTAAGATAAAAAGCGGTCACCTCATGACCTTGATTTTTGAGCAATTGCAGCGCAACAGAGCTATCAACGCCTCCCGAAACAAGAACCGCAATTTTCATTTTCTTCATTTTTTCCTTCAACTTACCACATAATATCTCCTACTAGTATACTATTTTTAGGAAAAATTATCTGCTTATTCCCATCGCATACTTAAAAATGCAACAATTATTTTATTGCATAATGCATATTTTTGGAGCCTATGAATGATCATAATACTTATATTCGCCTTTATCGCCGGATTTATTACCATTTTTTCTCCCTGTATACTCTCAATAGCCCCTATTTTGCTTACCGCGGGCACACAACAACATTATTATAAACCACTGGGAATCATAAGCGGCATTATCCTCAGTTTTTCATTTTTTACGCTTACCCTAAGCAGCATTATACAAATAACGGGCATATCACCTGATATATTACGCTCCATTGCCATCATTGTTATTATTTTTTTTGGACTTACCATGATCATTCCATCATTAGAAAACATTTTTACCATCATGACCAATAAAATTTCATCCATTGGCAATGTATTAGAACAAAAATCAACACAAATAAAAAGAGAATTTATAAGCGGCATGATCCTTGGCATTGCTCTTGGTCTCATTTGGACACCATGCGCCGGTCCCATACTTGCAACAGTGAGTTCACTTGCTGCAACACATGGCCTAACATTTACCACGATACTTATTACCATTTTTTATAGCCTGGGAGCTGCTGTTCCTATGCTTGCTTTCTGCTTTGGTGGTAACAAAATAATAAACTCAATACCTACCATTGCCCCCTACACAAACATTATCAGAAAAATAAGTGGAATTCTTATTATTCTCAGCGCACTGGCCATCGCATTTCACGCTGACCTATTTATTCAAGAAAAAATTGCTCATCTTTTTCCTGCCATTGAAATTGAAAAAAATACCGTTCTGCAAAAGGAACTTGATATGCTAAAAAAAACTGCCTCTTCCTCAAATAAGCCTGTCCGCCGAAGCCTTGGCGAAGGCCGGGCCCCTGAATTGATTGGCATCACCGATTGGATTAACTCACAACCTTTAACATTGTCGCAACTGCGTAAAAAAGTAGTATTAATCGATTTTTGGACATACACTTGTATCAATTGTATTCGTACACTACCTCATGTCGTTGAATGGTATAACACCTACAAAGATCTTGGTCTTGAAATTATCGGTGTACACACCCCAGAATTTGCCTTTGAAAAAAACAAAAATCATGTAGAAAATGCAGTAAAAAAATTCAACATCACTTATCCCGTTGCATTAGATAATGATTATAAAACATGGCAAGCATATAATAATCATTACTGGCCAGCGCATTACCTCATTGATCAACATGGCACAATTGTTAAAACACATTTTGGGGAAGGACATTACATAGAAATGGAAAATGCGATCTGCGCATTACTGAATTTACCCGCATGCAAAAAAACCGAAAAAATCTCCTCAGATAGACCTCTCACGCCCGAAACATATCTTGGATTTGAACGAGCAGATAAATATCATCCTTCATTGCACATTCAAAAAAATAAACCTACCAACTATCAATGCATAAAAACCCTTAGTAACAATCAAATCTGCTTAGATGGCACATGGACTATCATGCCAAATAGCATACAAAGCAACAGTGATACATGCTCTCTCGAACTTAATTTTATAGCCAACCATGTTTATCTTGTTATGCAATCAGATACACCACAACTAATAACTATACTTCTTGATAACAAACCCATCCAGCAACAATATTATACGCACGACATGACTACTCAAGGAGAAATTTTAGTTTCTGAGCCACGCATGTATGAACTTATTAATTTAAAAAATGATTATGGTCGACATACTCTCACGTTACAATGTCACAAAGGACTTAATGCATACGTATTTACGTTTGGCAGCTAACCACAAATTATAATCTTACCATCATTACACTCCCTTATTACATCCGAGATACCTTCTAAATGAACTATAGCCCTCTTTGCACTACGCACATCAATTATACTCTTAATACATGCCAATCCAAAAAAAAATGTTGAAATACCCCCTAAGACTTTAAAAATAGTCAATGAAAAAATCCTGTCCCATAATATCGGTAGTAACACCACATACGAAATCATATAACCTATACTAGATAAAATAGGAACATATATACCCATTTTTTTTTCTGGCAACAATAAAATATATAAACTGGTCATAAATTGAGGTACAACCATCTTAAAATAATCAGTCCAACTATAATAAGAATCAATAAGTTTCATAGGTTGTTTAACCTTTATATACTGCTCTGGCGCTACTAATTCCAACTGATTTTTTAGCTTCGTCCATTGCTCACTAAATCTATCTAATCCTTCATTAAACGCGATTGCTATTTCATTAAATCGTCTATCATCTGCAGTCAAAATTTTTTGACAATAATTATATTCAATATATCGCGATAACCACATAGTCATTATTGGCATTACACACAATATGTATAGAACTAAAATCTTTTTTTGATTTTTAAACGTATTAAGAAATGTTTTCATAGTAATAGGATCACGATAATCATATCTAATCGGATTTTTTCGTAATATAAGCTGACTATTATTAATTGTTTTTATTTTTTCATTAAACAAACATAATGCTTCTAAAGAGCTTAGATCTGCTTCAGGCGTAAAATCAATTTCTCCATTACCTTTTCTACAATAACCATATTTATTCCAATTCAAACATTTATTTATTTTTTTGATTTGATCAGCATATCGCATCATATAACCACTCTCAACAGGACTTTTCCCGAAGTTGAAAAAGTTTAGAATTTAATTGACTAAAAACGCTATCTGAGGTCTACTTTTTTTATATATTTCAAAACCAAAAAAAGGAGCTCTCATGATAGCGGTAGTTCAAAGTGTAATAAAAAAAATTTCAAAAGTCACGTTGAAAAAATCATCAAAAAAATTAACGCTCTATGTGTTAATGTTGATAGTAAGTAAAGAACGCAAAAATTATGCTTCGATGGCTAGAGAAAATAATCTTTCCTATAAGAAAATTTACATATCAAATAAAGATATTAATGTTTATAGCGAAGAATGTGTACTATTTCTGCATGAAATAATAAAAAATAATTCAACAAAGGAAAATCCAGGGTATATAATCGTTGACTTTACTTTATTAGAAAAACATTTTTCAGAACATATTTCTGGTGTTACATATGATTATGATGGCTCTAGAAAGCGCGTTGAAAAAGGCTTTTCTACTGGATTTATAGTTTGGTCAAATGGTAAAATTGTTATTCCTTTTGACTACACTTTATGGCTTCGTAAAAAAGATGCTGGAGAACTTTATAAAAAAAAGACTGAACTTGTTATAGAATTAATATTAGCTGCAAAAAAACATGGTATACCATTTAAAGAAGTACGATTAGATGGGGCCTTTGCTTCAGTTGAAATGCTTTCTTTTATAGAACAACAAGGAATGCTGATTACTGCACGGATACCATCAAATAGAGTTATTGAAGCCGATGGTGAGAAAAATCAGCTATCAAAACACTCGCTTTTACAAATGAAGGGTAATGAAAAATACAAGACAATACAGGGATCATATAAAGGCCATAATCTGTTTTTTACTGCACACAAACTTAATGCTACAGGAGATAAAAAGGAAGTTGTTTTCATTGTTAGCAATGTCATTAGAACTGCAAAAGAACATGTTCAAGCATATAGCAAACGTTGGCCTCCAGAAAAATATTTTCGTAGTGGAAAACAATATATTGGCCTCACTCACTGTCAATCCATCAATGCTGATAAACAAAGATTCCATCTATTTTCCGTCATGGTTGCATATGCCATATTGCAATGTATAAAATATGACAAAAAGAAACAATCAGTTGAGGAGGTAATTCATGACATTAGACGTCGAAAAGACATGTCTGAAATCTCAAAATATATCGATCTGGAGCAAACTATTATGAGTTAGGAAAAAGTCCTGCTCAAGTAACTTTTCTTTAATTCTTTGTTTTTCACTATCTTCTACCGTTAAAGACCAAATAAAATAGGGCACTTTTTCAGCTGATAATGCTTTATCATTACATATCTCAAGAGCCCATTTCCCATTTTCAAAAACTTTATGTATTTCTTTCATTGGAACATTTAAAAACCCCTTGTATAACTGCCTATCGTTAATCAGTACATTTCCAATAACTTCCCCTTGGTAAAACATTATTCTTCTAAATTCATTTCCTTTTTCAATAAATTTTTCATGTATTTTATTTTGAACTTCTTTATCACATCGAGTGTGTCTATACTTTACTAATTTTAATGACATGAGCGGAAATTCTCGTACAAAACTTTCTGCCGTATCAACAAAATTAAACAATTTTTTTTCCAAAAGCACATATTTATCTTGTTTTTCAAGCTCCATTGAATACATATTACTAACAACGATGATACCAACAAATACGCACACACTTTTAATTAAGCTAAACAATTTCATTTCTTTTTATCCTGCCAAATTGCAACAACAATAAAATTTCTAATAAAAAAGAAGCTTCATAAGTATAAAATCATTTACAACAAATGTCATAAACAACATAATGTTATAATGTTATTAATTTATTTTCAAAAATCAGCAACTTCTGATACGCTCAAATCACCTTTCACAAAAATATAATCAATGACTTTATTTTTTAAGGATCTTACATTATGAATATTTTTTCCGGCAACTCTCTCTGGCAACTTGTATGGCAATCAGATGCAATCAGTAAATGTGTTCTTCTTATATTATTCATTATGTCGGTTATATGTTGGACACTTTTTATCGGCAAACTTGCACTCCTTCATTTTAAAAAGCGACAATTTGATGCAATAAATAAAAAAGCATACAATACAAAAAATATTACTGATCTTGTTGATATTACCACAAACAATTCATCAACTGCTCCCGGTTATTTTATTGCAAAAAATATTGCTTTTTTAAAAGAATTACTACATGGCAACCTCCAACAAACAATTACCAACAATGAATGGGAATTAGTAGAACGGCATATTGATAATATGATTGATATAATGATAATTCATGATGAAAAATATCTCTCTATTCTTTCATCATGCGCTGCCGTAGCACCACTTCTTGGTCTTTTTGGTACCGTATGGGGATTAATACATTCATTCATGCGCATTAGTGAAACACATATTGCAGATATTGCAACAGTAGCTCCTGGTATTGCAGAAGCGTTAATTACAACGCTTGCAGGGTTAATTGTTGCAATTCCCGCGCTCACTATGTTTAATTTTTTACACACAAAAACTCGTTCATTAGAACACAGCCTCATCATTCTTGCAAACCGTATAACATTCATTTTTCAGCAACGTCGTGAAAGGTAATATGTATGCGCTCTTATAATAGACGATTGCGAAAACAGAAAAAGAGTCTTACCGATATATCAATGACGCCATTAATTGATACGGCACTCACGCTGCTGGTTATTTTCATGATTGCAACACCGGTACTCCATAACGCAATCAAAATCACTTTGCCACGCGGCAATACTCAAGAAGATAAACAACAAACTAATGAATTAATTATATTTATTGATAAAAACGGCGATTTTTATATTAATGACATAAAATTCGCAAAAATAGATCTGATTGCACACATAAAAAAAATCATTGGTAATGACCAAGAAAAAGCAGTATATGTGCACGCTGATACCGCGGCATCATATGGAACAGTTATTGAGTTAGTTGATGACATTAAATTTATTGGTGGAATACACTATGTGGCTTTGGCAACACAAAAAAATTCACAAACGACATCTTCTTTGGGCTAAACTTTTTGGTGTTTGCCTTTTTTTTCATTTTATTTTTTTATTATGGGCATTGTTTATGTATCGTAACAATACATACATCTTCTCAATTTCATTACATAAAAAAATAGATTTTTCTGCTCCAATTATATTTAAACCAAATGGAATACATACATCAATTGTTTCTGCTAGTGCAAAACCTGTAATCACACCAATAGCACATTTAAAACCAAAAACAGTACACAATATAACTAAAATAAACACAATAATTGATAAACCAACAACACCGCCGACTGTCAAAAAAATAGAGCCAGCCAAAAAAGCTTCAACCTCTGCGCCGGTAAAAAAGAATGAAACTATCACACAAGAAAATAAACCCAGCACACCACAACAAGCGGCCTTAATTCCTGAAAATGCGAAATTTGCAGATAATTATAAAGAAGTAGAAGCATTACGTCGCCATGCTCAATTGCACAATGAAATTATAAAACAGTGGAAACAACCACCGGGCGCGCCTGCAACAAGCTCCTGTGATATCTCTTTTTTTGTTAATAAAAAAGGAAATATAGAAAATCTTACTATACAAAAAAGCTCGGGAGTCTTGATGTATGACATTTCAGCACGACAAGCACTCTATTCAATGACCATGCCACAATGGACATACGGCAAACAACTTATTATTAATTTTACCTAACAAAAGAAGCTACCATGAAAAAAATATATATAGCAAAAACCCAAAAATTGACCCGTTTTACATATTTTCCTGCGCTCGTTCTAAACTTGTTAAAAAATTTTTTCGAGCGCTCGAGGATATCCTTCAACAAGTTCAGGACGAGCGCGGGAAAAATAAAAAAAATATGTATATCACTCCTATGCTCAACATTATTTCTCACCAGCAACCACATAGACCTGACCCCCATAACTATGAACATCTCACATACTGAAAGCCAACAAGCTCCCATGACTATTGCCCTTATAATGCATAATGAAACAGATAATACAATCAATACCATTGCTCAGACAATCAAAAAAGATTTACAATTTACCGGACAATTTATTATTACTCTTAAAAAAATTGATACACAATTGCCAAAAAAAGAAACAATGCAACAGCTATCAAGCGCAGGAATATCTCTTGCAATATCTCTTATCAGCGATTCACCTGATACTCTTAAATGGCGACTTTATGATACATTTGACCAGAAAATAATTATCAAACAAATAAGTAAAAAGAATAATAATATTGCGCGTGGATGGGCTCATGCAATTGCTGATGAACTCTGGAAAAAAATAACGAATAATGACGGTTTTTTTTCTTCCCGAATTACCTATTGCAAAGATTTAAAGAATGAAGATGCACGTACAATCCGCAAAATATATATAGCAGATTTTGATGGAAGTAATGAAGAACTACTCGTTGATTTACCAACTATTAGCATTGCTCCTCGTTGGCACATTACTAAACCACGAATTTTTTACTCTGAATATGCTGACACCAATGTTCGATTAGTATCAATTTCAATGGAACAAAAAAGAAAAATTGTTTCAAGTTTTGATGGTATTAATATGCTTGCCACATTTTCAGAGGATGGTAAAACAGTTGCGTATTGTTCATCACGCGGTGACGGTAGCTGTCAGCTTTATTACTGTAAAAAGGGAACATTAAAACGATTTACCAAAAATAGCGGGAATAATGTATCTCCTCTATTTATTGATGATACTCGAATCTGTTTTTGCTCAGATTTTCAAACAGGCAGCCCACAAATCTATATTGGCAATATTGAAACAGGACATTTACAACGTATTACCAAAGGCGGCTACTGCACATCACCAAGCTATTGCAAAAAGACTAATACTCTCGCCTATCACATGATGGTAAATGGAATTATGCAACTATTTACCTATGATTTTGCTGCCAAAGAACATACACAACGAACAAAAACCGCTGGCAATAAGCATGAAGCAAGTTGGTCACCATGCGGTACCCAGCTGCTATTTTCCCAAGAGAATGGCACAAGCAGTAAACTTATTATATTAAATCTCTTAACTAATAAAACTTACTCTATAACTGGCGCCAATCAACAATACAGCTACCCTCACTGGGGACCATGCTATACAAAGTTTCCTGTTATAACATAATAGAAATTAGTGAGAGGTAGGTACCCAATAGAGACAAAATGAAGATTAGGTTAAGGCGCAATGCTGTCAACTTAAGACAATATATTTGTATTTTCATATTATAAAAATCGTGTCTTTCTTCCGCTCGCCCTGAGTTTTTTTGCCTCAAAAAAGTATCGAAGGGTTTAATTTTTATTATAACTTAAAAAACCACGTCCTATGGACGTGGCCATAAAAAAATGCTTTGCAGTTTTTAACTCATTGTTCAAACTATAAGTTAAATTGCTTCCCTGCAATAAACTTATAGGATAAACAATGAGTCGTTTTAGTAGCCTATCACATGCATTGTGGCATTGCCACTATCATATAGTATGGACACCTAAGTATAGATATAGAATTTTAAAAGGAGAGATAAAGCATGAGATTGAGCAATCAATTAAATTGTTTTCGGATCAAATGCAGGCAAAAATAGTAGAATTAAATGTACAGGAAGATCATGTACATCTATTAGTAATGGTACCACCAAAAATATCATTGTCTAATTATATAGGAACATTGAAAGGTAGAGCTGCTATACGAATTTTTAATAAATTTTCATATTTAAGACAAAAGCCATATTGGGGAAATCATTTTTGGGCAAGAGGGTATTGTATAGATACAATTGGATTAGATTTAGAAAAAATTCGTAAATATGTAAAATATCAGGAAAATCAGGAAAAAAAACAGGAAAAAAAATTAGAATTTAAACATTAAATAAGCTAGGGAAGCAATTAATGTTTTTGAAGAAAAAAATACCCTTATAGGGTAAAATTTAAAGCCCCCTCCTCTGGTGGGGGAAATTTTACTCTGATTATTTTTCAAATTTAATTGGACTTTCACTATAGAAGAAGTACCTGTGATTGGTGTTAATAACCGCACCCTTCGATACTTTTTTGAGGCAAAAAAACTCAGGGCGAGCGGAGGAGGATAATGAAATTTATTTAATGAAGAACATGAAGATATGATTTTATTTTCTTAAGTTGACAGCATTGGGTTAAGGCAATGGTAAAATAGAAATTAGTTAGAGGAAGTTCTATTTTAAAATCGACAAAATCAATCTCTATGGTACACTATAATAGTAGTAAGTAAGACAGATAGAACAACAATAGATGTATAATCCCAAAGACAAACGAAAAAACGTATGAAAAAACCTAAAAACAATAGCTCATGGAGCCCAAGTCCAAAAACGATAAAAAATGCATTAATTGCGCTTATCATGCTCGGTGGACTCTTGCTGGTACTGCACAAATTAACAGAGCTTGGGAGAAATGTTCAAATTTTTTCCTATTCAACATTTTTAGAAAAGGTTGAACAAAATCTTGTAAAAAAAGTATACATATCTGGGCAGGACGTCGAAGGCATTCTTACTGATGGCACTCGCTTTGAAACCGTTACGAGTAATAATGCCAATGATTGGAGCATGTTACGTGCTCATAACGTAGAATTTTCAATCATCTCTCCGTCTAATCAAGTAGGAATTTGGTATCTCTTTCTTTTTTCATGTTTATTTGTAGCTGCCTGGGCCGTGTGGTATTTTATCCGAGCGCGCAATGCGGGCAGTGGTGGTGGCAGCAATATTTTTACCATGGGGAAAAGCGGTGCACGAATGTTTTTACCATCAACCATTAAAGAAAATTTCAGTTCAGTCGCCGGCGCAGATGAAGCAAAAGATGAATTAACTGATATTGTTGATTTTCTTAAAAACCCAAAAAAATATCAACGCCTTGGAGCAAAGATACCTCGCGGTGTTTTACTTATTGGTGAACCAGGAAATGGAAAAACTTTACTTGCTCGTGCCGTTGCTGGCGAAGCAAATTGTCCATTTTTTAGTATTAGTGGATCAAATTTTATTGAAGTTTTTGTTGGTGTCGGCGCAGCACGAGTTCGTGATCTTTTTGCACAAGCACGTAAACATGCGCCAAGTATTATTTTTATCGATGAAATCGATGCCGTTGGACGTCATCGTGGCAGTGGCATGGGCGGCGGCAATGATGAACGAGAACAAACCCTTAATCAATTATTGGCAGAAATGGATGGTTTTGAAGTTTCTCCCTCACCGATAATTGTTATTGCCGCAACAAATAGAGCCGATGTTCTGGATAAAGCATTATTACGACCCGGCCGATTTGATTATCAGGTCAACGTACCATATCCTGATCTAAAAAGCCGTGAGGCAATTTTAAATATTCACATAAAAAACATAAAAACAGATCCAGATCTTAAGATAAAAACAATTGCTCAAGGAACCCCTGGTTTTTCTGGTGCTGATCTTGCTAATTTAGTCAATGATGCTGCAATTATTGCATCAAAAACTAATCAAGACTTTGTAACAATGGCAAATTTTGATGAAGCACGTGATAAAGCTCTTTTAGGCCGAAAAACAAAGAGTATCATGCTCACCGATGAAGATAAAAAACTCACTGCATATCATGAAGCGGGACATGCGCTTGTGCGGCTTCTTTTACCTGAAACAGCTGATCCACTCTATAAAATCACTATTATCCCTCGTGGTCGCGCATTAGGCACAACACACTTTCTTCCAGAACGAGAAAAGTATAACAGTACTAAAGAAGAAATTGAAGCAGATGTCATGTCAGCTCTTGGTGGCCGCGTTGCCGAGGAAATAGTTTTCAATCAACTTACCACCGGTGCTTATAGTGACTTTCAGAAAGCAAATCACCTTACTCGTAATATGGTATGCCTGTATGGCATGTCACCAGAAATTGGTACAATTATCTATAGTCAACGTCATGGTGAGTTTGAATATTCCGAAAAAACGGCTGAAAAGATTGATGCTGAGGTTCATCGATTAACTGCATTATATCATGAAAAAACACGAAAATTACTCGAAGCAAACCGAGACAAACTCGAAAAACTTGCTCATGCATTGCTCGAAAAAGAAACAATGCATGCAGAGGAAATTTATCAATTGCTCGGCATTACGCCACGCGAGAGTCATAAGTTTGTTTAATAAAAAAGCTTAAACTCTCACTAAAACATTGAAAAATTTTCCCGTTTTGTTATGTTAAAAATAAGTAAATAGGCTTTAAGGAAGGTACTCATAATGTCAAGAATTTGTTCAGTCTGCTCAAAAGGCCCACAAGTAGCAAACTTAGTCAGTAATGCTAACAATAGGGTAAAACGTTGGGTATATCCAAACGTACATACGGTACGTTATACACTGACCGGTGATGCTCATAATCATGTTCATCGCGCAAAAGTTTGCACAAAATGCATGAAAGCAGGCAAAATTAAAAAAATTATCTAACATTCAATAACAAGGTTAATCGATTATGCCAAATATTAAGTCAGCAAAAAAACGCGTTCTTCAAACAACCAAAAAATCTCTTCGTAATCAAGCACGAAGATCTAATGTGAAAACAGCGATCAAAAAAGTGATCGTAGCTTTAGAGATCAACAATATAGATAATGCTAAAGAATTATTAATAGCTGCAGAAAGCAAAATTGCAAGCGCAAAAAGCAAAGGCCTTTTACACCGCAGAACTGCTGCTCGTAAAATTAGTAGACTTGCAAAAAAAGTTGCCGCTACTACAAGAACTGCGTAAAGATATCACGTTAATTTATGTAAAATTAGATGAAAAGGTATCATCCTTAATGATACCTTTTCATTTTTTCAATAATAAAATTTATCTACCATAAAGATCCAACGACCTTTTACACAAAGGACATTGAGCACCTTTATCAGCATAACAATTATGACATATATAATTGCCGATATGTCGATTCACGCAAGGAATATTGGACATATCATCAGGGTGTGTACTACATAGACAGCATTTTTGATTAACAAATTCTTTTCCAAGACTTTCTATATCTCCCTCTTTCAGCATATATTTATATACAACAGCACCATGCAATAACAAATTACGTATTTTTTCTTTATCCTTGAGTAAAATTGCATACCACAATGCAGTTTTACCGTTCTTATCACACAAATTAACACTTATTCCAGTTTTTAAAAGATCTTCATATTTTCCTTGATTATCATTTTTTATCATATAAGATAAAAAAAATTCTCTACTTTCATCCCATACATTAAGATCAAAACAACCATCATAAAACAAACATTTTATAACTTTATATTCAAATGATGATGAATGATAATACAAAAAACAATCTATGCAATAAATCATTAATAGACGCGCAAAATCTTCATTTTCATAAGCGTAAGTTATATAAGGATTTTTTTGTAAAATCTCAGTTACGACATTAAAATTCTTTTGACATAACGCATTCAATAAAATTTGTTGAGAAGAAGATCGATATGCTACTAATTGCGCAAGAGCAAGTGCTTGTGGACTATAAGGGGAATACGGTGCCTGTAACTCTTTCCACAATTTTTGACTATAAGACCCCAAAACTCTTTCAACCATTGTTATATCAAAAAAACAATATTCGGCAGCATTAGACATCAAAAGTTGTTTTAATAAATATCCATCATTCTTAAGCAACTCCAATGAACTACATTCTCTATCATCTAAAATAATTTTACCGGCTGAAAAAACTGTTTCCATACTTTCTTTACATGCTTCTAATTGATTCCATCCCAATTGCGTTATTATTGCATCAGCATTTTCTCCTTGCTTATTGCATTGAGTCTGATCCGCTCCATGATATAATGCAAAATTAACTCTTGGTACTTTACGTAATTTAACTGCGTAATGCAACAAAGTATTTCCATCATTATCTGATTCATTAATATTCGCACCCGCTTTTAATAAAACGCGTGCAATGTCAAAATATTCTCTATCAACCGCACTAAATAATGGTGTCTGACCTTGCTCATTTTTTTGATGCACTAAAGCATCATAGTCTATCAATAATTGTGCTATTTTACTATCTCGTACGCATTCAAGAGGAAATTTTTTATTCACCAATAATGCGTTAGGATTAACTTTACGCTTTAACAATGCTTCAACTTTATTATAATCATTCCAACAAATAGCAGTGTACAAATCTAATCTTAACAATTGATTATTACCACTACCTTTATCCTTCTTTTTACGTACATAATAATAAGGATCAATAGTTGATGATGTATCAATTTCAAATTGACGGTCAACATCACCACATAACCCTTCACTACTCAATCCACTCATTATTAAAAATATACCAACTACTATTATTCTATGTATTTTTTTCATTGCATGCACCTTCAAAAATATAAACAACTTTTAAACAATTTTTACTAAAAAAAATAGCTTCACATTAAGCTTTTATCTCAAACAAATACAAAAGAGAAAATAAAAACAGTCAATGGAAATTATAAAACAAACAAAAATTAAAATCAATTCGGTTAACAAAAAACAATTGTTTTTTTCTTACGCTATTATCTACTCTCATCTCAATCTAAAAACTACCAATAAAAAATCTATTGTGCAATTTTTCAGGCTATGATACATTTAAAACAAAGCAAAAAATAATTACAAAAAATTTACAAATGAAAAAACATCCCTTAACATCATCCTCTTTAATCATTATCTTTCTTACAACAACCATATCCCTATGCTGTATGGAGATAACCAAACAGTATCAAGATCCTATTGAACAAGAGTATTTTGAAGATATACCTGAAAAATATCATAGCATTATCACATCAAATCTAAATCTCTATAAAGAAAAGGATACAAAAACTCTCGGATATAAAAGAAGATGTCATTTTAAAGCAATATTTGAACAAAAGCACGAATTAAACGTCACATTTTTCGAATTGACTGGAGGAATATACGCAATATTAAAAGAAAATAACCCCTTATGCACAGGAAAAACTAATTCTGATGACGGCTACGACTCTTTATTATTGAAGGAATTGAAAAACATAAAAAACCAACATGGCAAATCTAATTTTTTAAAGAAATTGGTTAAAAATTATAAAATACATTTGATGCCAAAAGGATCATGTATTGAAGATTTTGATGAACTTATACAATTAATCAAAGACGATAAGGAACTGGGAGCAGCAATTGTTACTTTTAAAATAGCGTATATTTTTGAAGATGATGAAACAATAGCCAACAATTTTAATAAAGGCAAAGAGATATTCCCTAAAATTGTTATTTATGCTGCTGCTGGCAAAAAAAATGCTCAACTAGTTTTAAATAAAATTTATAACGCATTTAAACATAAAGAAGGTCTTAACATTCCTCCTCGTTATAATCAAAAAGTAACCAGTTATATTTATTATGCTCAGGGTAACGGCGATGATAAAATAGATGATGAATACAAGTCCTTTTTTGAACAACCGCACATGGTACACTACAAATCTGATATTACCGGCACTGTAGAAGATTATAATTTAAATATCCCATTAGGCGAAAAAAGATTACCCGTAGAAACTTCATGGCAATCCTTTTGGAAAAAAACTTATTCTTCTCTGCTTACCCATTGCAGCATTTTATTATCTATTGTTTTATTCTTAAAGTTGGTATATTAATATCATAATTAATGACAATATTTTAAAGGCATAATAATGAACACAAAATTCATATCAATTTTTATCGTCTTCGCTGTTATATATACAAATAAAATTGAATGTATGTTCTCTAAAGAATTAAAACCACAACAAGCACTATCACATTCTAGTATAGTTAATATCTCTTTACCGCGAACAAAGCAAAAAAAAATAACACAACATATTACATTTTCAAAAAAAATTGAAAAAAGAATAAGAAAATATGAAAACAATTGAATCATGGTATAACTACTATGGCTCAATTGTTATTTTAATTCTTCTTATCTCATATCTCTCAGATAATATTATTACTATACAATAGCACGTAAAGATTGATAATATTTTTCAAAATTCAATGTCTTACCGTTGTTTTGAATATGCTCTCTTAAGTACATTATCCATGAAGCAAGCTGCGCAGTTCTAAACATCAAATGTTTTTCATGCCCACTACTATATCCGCCAAAATCTTTTTGCAATGCTCCAACAAATGCATTACGTAATCCAGACTCCAGTGACCAACTTAATACAAATAAAAATAAGGCTATGGGTGATTTTTCAATAGCCAACTCTTTTTCAATACATCTAATTACTTCTCCTGTCAGCGCACCAATACAACCACTCAAAACAATTGATATAAAATAGTTCGCAAAAAATTGTTTGGTACGTTTTTTTTCAACAGAAAACGGAAAAATTAAAGAAATACTCAATACACTACACATACCAACCGCCAATAATATTTTTTTCATTCTTTTATCCTATTTTAAACAATCATTATTCAACATACTTCAATCTTTATATTTTTTATATTCAATTAAAAAGTTTTTTGCAATAGTTGTCGCAACCTGCGCAGTACCTACACGCTCAACAAGAATAACTACCACCAAAGGATCATAATCTTTATACTGAAAATGACCCGCAAACCAGCCATGCTCTAAATATTTTTTATCCAATTTACGCTTACCAAAATCACTCGTTTGTGCAGTACTTGTCTTTGCATAAATTTTTATATCTTTTACTCTTGCCACGCTGCGACCAGTACCATCTCTCACCACTGCCTCCATTGAGTTTTTTAACAGAGTAATTGTTTCAGGTTTAATATCAAGAGGAGCAGTTATAACAGGCTCATCTACCAATAATCGTGGCGAAACAAGATATCCAGTAAATATTGCAGCTATCATACGTGCAATTTGAATTGGTGTTACCAGTAAAAAACTTTGACCGATGGTAACGGATAATGTTTCTCCTGGCCACCACTGCTCTCCTTTACAATCAAACTTCCATTCCCGATTGGGAATTAATCCAACTTTTTCAGGGAAAATAATATTAGTTTTTTTTCCCAATCCAAATTTATACGCATATTCAGCAAGAAGATCGATATCTATTTTTTTACCAATTTCAAAAAAGGGCGCATTACATGATACGGCAACCGCTTTTTCAATTGATATCTCACCATGACCTGCTCGCCGAGCACACCAATACTTTCGCTTACCAAACAATGTATATCCTTTACATGTCCATAAAGAATCAATCGGAATAATATTATGCTCAAGCGCAGCGCTAATAGTAACCAATTTAAAAATTGAACCTGACGGATAACTTGCATCAAACACTCTATTTAAAAATGGGTTATTTTCTTGCATCTGCTGCCATGTATCCACGGAAATAGGATCAAGAAATATATTAGGGTCAAAATTAGGACGGGACACAAGAGCTACAATTGCGCCATCAATCGGATTAAAAATAATAAGGCTACCTACCTGATAATCAGGAAATACTTTTTCACCTATCATTTGAATATCAATATTAATTGTTGTAGTAATATCTCTACCTGTTAATGCTTTTTCAAGCTCAATATCTGATATTTTCCGACCTGTTGAATTTACTATCGTACGCAAAGACCCTTGCTTACCACATAAGTCTTCATCAAAAATTTTTTCCAATCCCAATTTCCCATTAGCAAGCACACGAATATTTCCAAGATACCCAACAACATGACTTGCGCACGTATTATAGGGATAAAATCGTTTAAAATGAACATCAATAACTAAATTTTCATGACGCGAAAATGCTTCAGAAAGTTTACTCAATACAGAAAAATCAATATCATGCATAAGTACTATTTTTTTATTTCTTCGCTCACTACGTACAATATCATCAAATAACGGACCTGAGGTAACTATTGTTCCCGTAATACGTTCTAATGATTGTAATAGCTGCAATTGATCATAAGATAACGCATAATTACCTGTCCCTTGCCAATATACAACAGTAACAGGACGATTTGTTGCAAGAAAATTTCCATTCACATCCTTAATACTACCGCGTGGACAATTAACTGTTTCATAACGAATAAAATTTTTCTGACTACGAAGCATAAAATAATCACAACAGTACACTTGTAAATAAAGTAAACGCGCCACAATAATGGTGAATATAAAAACCATTGCCGCAAGTACACCTAGAATTTTTTTATTAATAATAAAAGTTGATAAATGCATAGCATTACTTTTTAGGTATCATTGAGTTAATGGGATGAATGCTTTCACATAATTTGGAAAGATTTTCAAGAGAAACATGCGTATATTTTTCTGTTGTTGCCAGTGTTTTATGTCCAAGCAATTCCTGGACTGCACGTAAATCAGCCCCTTGATTAAGTAAATGCGTTGCAAAAGAATGACGTAATTTATGTGGCGTTAGAGGTCGTTCAATATGTAAAAAAGATCGAAACATTTTAATAATACGCTGCACTGAACGCGGTGTTAATTTTTCATAACGATAATTAAGAAAAAGTGGCTCCTGTTGATTTTCTATTGCAGGTCGCTCAATAGCATAATATTCAATAATTTTTTTATGAGCTTTTTCACCAAATAATACTATCCGTTCTTTTTTTCCTTTACCAAGTATTCTAATTGTTTTAGCATCCATATCAATATCTTGAATGCAAATATTAACCAACTCAGAGCAACGAACACCGGTGGCATATAACAGTTCAAAAATAGTTTTATCACGTATCGGATAACTTGTTGGTAGTACTTCATTATCTATCGTATCAAGCAAATGAAATATCTCATCAACACTAAAATAAATAGGCAATTTTTTATCAATTGAAGGACGCTTAAGATTAAGCTTTAAATCAGTACCACGATTTTTTAAAAATCGCTCAAATGACGTAAAACAAGAAAATTTTCTTGCGATAGAACTCTTATTAATTTTTTTATAAAAAAGCGCCACCAAGTAACGTTCGATAATTTGTCGCAATCCAAGATTTTTAGCATCATATTCAGTAAGGGATGTCCAAAATACAATAAATTGATGTAAGTCCAAATAATATGCACGTACGGTATGTTCTGAAAGGTTGCGTTCTACTTTTAAATATAATAAAAAAGCATCCACGTGCTGCTGAAACTCTTCTTTTTTCATATAAAACACTCACCTAAAAAAAAATAATTCATTCATAGTTTATTACTATAACAAATTATACTCTTTACAGCGACGATTAACAGAAGAACGATTAACTCCCAAAAAAACTGAGATTTTATTTTGATTTTTAAATTTATTCCACAACATTACCATCACCCGTTCATCTTGTAATGCTTTTTTGCCAAGGCGGGCTGCAGCAACAAGATCAGGGTCACTGATATCATACGCCGGATCAAATGAAACCTCTTGATATACCTGTTGTTTTTTAGATTTTTTTATTAAAAGATTTTGCACGCGAGTTTTTAATTCTTGCAAACTTACCGGACGGTCATTGGTAAATAGATCTTTTTCTTTATCTGTTAATGCAAGCACATGTTGCATTGCATCAGTCATCATAGCTTGTTGCGTAAAAGCTTCAGTTAATTCATGTAATTCACTTTCGGGCAATGTCAATAATGATGGCATAGTAACAACCGTAGACTTAAGTTCTTGAAAAAGAGCTTTACTAAATTTTCCCGCTTGAACAAGCAATAATAAATTTTGATTAGTTGAACAAATTATTCTTACATTACTTGCAATTTTTTGATCACTTTTAAATTGATTATAAAAGCCATATCGAATAAACATAGCCAAATACTCTTGCGTTTCGATATCAAGAAAATGAATATTTTTAATAAATAATGTACCAACATTATCAAGCTTTTCCAAAAGAGGTTGAGCTAACATATTATCAACACCAAACAAAGGATTCATACCAAACAATGTAATTGCTACATCAAAATTATGTGATGGAGATTGTAGTGTCATGATATGCAATATGTCCCGCATACTAATATGATGTAATATCTCTGCTATTGAATGTAAATCCTGCTCAGGCATTTCAAGTAAAATCGCTTTATTGCTCAAAGCAATCTTTAACAATTGTATTTTAAAGTTCAATAAACTTGACCCTGAACCAGGAATAAGTTGATTAATTAATTTTCCTGATTGCGTCGTTTGCAAATATAATAAATAATCCCATTCACTCGGATCTTTAAGTAAATCAATATATTCCTTAACTGTATCTGAAATGGATGGATAAGAGACTGTTATAATCACCATATTTTTTTCTAAATGAGGAACGGCGGAAATCACCAATGTACTATCATGAGAATTTTTTACAAAAACTGTTTTTGGACTTTTAAACTCCTCAACTTCTTGTGCTGTTTGTCTTAAGATTTGTGTAATAGGATGCCGCAACTGTTGATTAATATTAACAACAATTAACTCTTTTGCTACCTGATTGGCATAGGAAAATTGCCTATTTTTATAAAACAATATTCCTATATTCTTTGTTTTGCTCACGCGCAAAAAAGATTTAATACTTTCTTTATACTGTTCAATTTCCTGATGTTTATAATATAACTCCTTGCGCAAAGCTTGCTCTTGTTCAATAAGCACATCAAAACTTTTATTTTGTAATAAATTAATGATATTACCGACATAGCTACTAAATACTATAAATTCATCCCGTTCAACACTACTATAAAAACTTTCTCTGCGTGCATACCGATCAACAATGATATACGCAAGTAATTTTTCTTTCTCATAAATAGGTAAAAAAATATCCGCATTAATAGAGTTCAAAAACTTTAAAATGATTGCACTTTCTTCACACGAATGATAAAAATGAGTAAAATCAATTTCATCATAAATAAGAATTTTTTCCTCTTTTATCGCTTGACCAATTATCGTTGCATGAGTAACTAAAAAAGTTTCAACTAATGATACCGTATTATCTTCAATCACGTTAGACTGTTTTTTCCGTTCTTCTTCGTCTACCTTTCTTAAATATAAGCGAGTTTTATTTGGTGGTATTTTAAACGTATCTTTAAAAAAACTTTCTGTTATATGTCCAAGCTCATGAAAACTAGTAACTTTACTTAATCGCTCTAAAACTCCCTTAAAATCATCGATAAAATTAAGATTCATTGGTTGCTGCACATGACTTTTTAAGTTTAAAAATCGCAAACCAAAAATTTTACGTGCACAAAAATAGATTGCTAAAGTTAAAAAAAGAGTAGTAAATCCAATAACCGCATAACTATGAGCAATGACTTCTAAGGAATATAATTTAAATGGACATAGCTGTATAAAATCTGCTACTAAAAAAGGAATTATTAAACCCTGCAATAAAATTTTAAGTTGTTTTTTCAAAAGATATGGCAATTCAAATAATCTAATTCTTTGTAATGCTATAAACAAACTTGGCAACATCAATGGAAATAACACATAAAATGTTGCAATATTTTGCATTATAGGATCCAATGCGAATCTATGGGCTGAATTTGTACAATCAAAATTAAGAATCGCAACGACTAAAAAAAATATACTTAAGGCAACACTTACACTGATGAACAACCACTGTCGCTTAGGTACTTTATAATGCTGATCCACAAGATTTTCAAGAAATAATGCCAATGTCTGATATTGTATTATAAAAAAAATCCATGCAATACGTATAAAAAATAAAACTATTGAATAACCCAATTGAGGAAGAAAAAAAGATTGAACAAACTTAATAATCCAAGCAAAATCAGAAAACATATTAGAAACAAGAATAATCGTCAGAAAAATAAACAGCCTATTAAAAAATTTTAACTCAATTATACGCTTTACTAAAACTGCAAAAATATAACTCTTTAAAATAAATGACACCGATGTTGCAAAAAAAATAAATTTAAAATTACCAAACAAAAATGAAAAATATTCTAAAAAAAACATAATTTTATTGCGATTTTAATTGGGTCCATTATACTTTTACTATACTAATTTATTTTTAACCAATTTGGAGTCATTATGAAAAATTTCTGCTACAACCTCATTGCTTCCGTTGTGTCTTACCATCAACAAATACTAGTAATAGGTTCATTGTTCTTAGCTGGTCTTCTTGGCGACGGCCCTCCTATGTGTTAAACACATTATTTTCATCCTAGCATAATTTTTATGCTATACCAAGCTCAAATGGTACGGGGAGAGTAGTAATGTCTCATTTAAATCAACCCGATGAAAAAAAACGTGCTATTGCTATTATCAATATAATGCAATCTGCCACAAAAGATATGACGCCACCGGCAGCAACAAGCATTGTGGCTCACTATGGACGCGATCCATTTTTAGTATTAGTTAGCTGCATTTTAAGTCTCCGAACAAAAGATGCTGTCTCATTAGCTGCATCACATCGTCTGTTTGCTCATGCACAAACTCCCCGCTGCCTTCTTTCTTTATCTCAACAAACGATTGAAAAACTTATTTATCCCTGTGGATTCTACCGAACAAAAGCAAAACAGCTTTTAGCCATCAGTGCTCTATTACTTGAGCGCTATAACGGAATTGTCCCACATGATGAAAATGAACTGTTGGCATTACCGGGCGTTGGACCAAAAACGACTGCGCTGGTTTTAAGTGAAGGATTTGAAATACCCGCAATATGCGTTGATACGCATGTCCACCGTATCTCGAATCGACTAGGACTTATTAAGACTAAAAATCCACAAGAAACAGAAATCGCCCTTAAAAAATTATTGCCAAAAAAATATTGGTCAGAATATAACAAACTCATGGTAATGTGGGGACAAAATATCTGTGTTCCTGTTTCACCAAAATGCTCTATATGTCCGCTACTGCCACTATGTCCGCAAGTTGGTGTTATTCGTCATCGATAAATCTGGGAAAAAGTTTTTAAAAAAATGAAGATGAAGACCCCAACCCTGGTCGGGGACCTAACCTACATAAGAATTACGGTTTTAATGCAGGGGGTAATCTTGTAACAACCCCCTGCACCCCCATACACAAACGTTCCCTTTGATCCCTTATCGAGCTGTAAGCCTTACGCCAATAATTTAGAAACTAAATTATTGGGAGGCCCATATCGCTAAGAAGCGCTAGAACCTCGCTACAGCCCGACATGTACTCAATTAAACAAAGCATCTTTTTATTTTTATTATTTAATTCCGTTCGTGGTGAGCTCGTCGAATCCAAACGAACTCATTTAAAAAAATATAAAAAATTATTCATGTGTAGAAACAAAGACTTTAAGGAGTTCGTTTGGATTCGACAAGCTCACCACGAGATTAAATAAATTAGATTAAGTTTACTGCTGAGCCTGACGAATCATCACCACGAACGGGAGAAGGATATATCGATCTAATCACTATAACTATTAATATATTTACATCAAATTAACGTTAAAAAATATTTTTATTTTGTAAAAATCCCATGAGCTTCGCATGATGGTTTAGGCTGTGAGGCCCTGCGAACAGACTGTGGCCTGAATTCGAAGCGAAGGAGATCAAACAGGATGTTTGTGTATGGGGGTGCAGGGGGTTGTTACAAGATTACCCCCTGCATTAAAAACCGTAATTCTTATGAAGGTTAGGTACCCGACTGTAGCGCAGCGAAAGTTGGGTAAAAAGGTTGGGTCCCCAACTATATTGGGGTCTTCTTTGAGCTACACAAACTTTACAGTTTGCTTCGCCCTTTCCACCACATCCTCAATACTAACTCCAAATTCCTGTTTACCATCCAAATAACGCAATGTCACCGTATTATTTTCAACTTCCTTTTTACCAATCACAATCATCCATGGAACACGTTCAAGTTGCGCACGTTTAATTTGCCCAGAAATTGGATCGGAAGAACCATCACATTCAACACGAATATCAGCATCTTCTAAAATCTCCACAACACTCTTAGCGTATTCATTCTGCTCATCAGTAATAGTTAATACCTTAACCTGTACTGGCGCCAACCAAAATGGCAACTTACCTTTAAAATGCTCTAAAATTATGCCAAAAAACCTCTCAAATGAACCATAAATTGCACGATGCAACATTACCGGTCGCTCTTTTACTCCTTGTGGAGAAATATATGATAAATCAAAATTTTCCGGCTGAAAAAAATCTACCTGAATCGTTCCACACTGCCATACACGTTTTAATGAATCTTCAATACCAAACTCTATTTTAGGACCATAAAAAGCACCTTCACCTTCATAAATAGTGTATGTTTTACCCGCTTTATCAAGACCATTCATCAACGCCTTTGTCGCAACATCCCACAATTCATCGCTTCCCATTGCATTTTTTGGTCGTGTTGAAACGCCAATAATAATATTACTAAAACCAAAAGGCTGTAACACACGATCATGAACTGCAATAAAATCTATTATCTCTTTTTCAATCTGTTCTTGTGTACAAAAAATATGCGCATCATCTTGCGAAAATGCACGCACTCTAAATAATCCATTTAATACGCCAGAAAGTTCATGTCGATGCAAACGACCAAAATCTGACCAACGTAATGGCAACTCACGATAAGAATGTGGTCGTTCTTTATAAACTAAGATAGCCGCGGGACAATTCATAGGTTTTAATGCATATGAACGTTCATCAATCATACAAAAATACATGTTATCTTTATAATGCTGATAATGACCTGATTGACGCCATAATTCATCACTCAGCATAATCGGTGTTGAAAGTTCTTGATAATGAGCTTTTTTTAAATATTTACGAATATGTGCAATTAATTCATTCAAGACTATTGTGCCACGAGGATGAAAAAATGGAAACCCAACACCTTCTTCATGAAATGAAAAAAGATCAAGCTCTTTACCCAATCTACGATGATCAAATTGAATAGCATCTTCACGTTGTTGCACAAATGCATCTAAATCTTCTTGCGTAAAAAATGCAGTACCGGTGATACGTTGTAATGCTGTATTATTTTTATCAGCACGCCAATATGAACCAGATGTATGAAGTAATTTAAAATATTTAATATCACCCGTTGAATCAACATGACCACCGCGACACAGATCATAAAAATCACCTTGCTGTGCTAAACCAACAGTGTCACCAGGAATATCATTAATAAGCTCAAGTTTATAGGGATTATCTTTATATAACTCACGCGCAACATCTTTTGAAATTTGTTTATGAGTAAGTGGAATATTTTGCCGTGAAAGCTCATGCATTCTTTCTTCAATACGCACTAAATCTTCATCCTTAAAATTTTTTTCCGGTAAAAAATCATAAAAAAAACCTTCTTTTGTAGCAGGACCAATTGTTAATAATGTACCTGGAAAAAGCTCGGTGATTGCATGCGCAAGTAAATGAGCTGCAGAGTGGCGCAGTACTGACAAATCTTTTTTTTCCATAACATTGATTCCTTTTCAAGAATAAATAACTTTCTAATTTAATAATTTTAATTATATCAAAGATACGGCAAAAATGTAGACCCAAATCAGCACGTCCATTGCTTCACAAGCGTCACTATGCTACGCTGCTGAAACGAGTAGTAGTAACCTTTAACATAGGAACCGTAAGATGCCTACAAACAAAAAAATCTTTGTCCTGGACACAAATGTTTTAATACATGACCCCAAAGCACTATTTAATTTTACCGGAGCTCATGTTGTCATACCAGCCACTGTCTTGGAAGAGCTTGATCAGTTCAAAGGAGAAGGAACTGAACGTGGGCGCAATGCACGAGAAGCTATTAGAAAATTAGATCAACTACGAGAACAAGGATCATTACGCAAAGGAGTTCCACTTGAAGATGGCGGGCTACTTCAGATTGTTTTTTTTGATGAAACTCAATTAAAAAAAACACCACTCATTGCAAGCGCTGGAGGAGACAATGAAATTTTACTCACCGCACTCTCCTTGCAACAAAATGGATATTCCGTCACCTTCATATCAAAAGATCTTAATGCCCGCGTAAAAGCAGATGCATTAGGACTTACCACTGAAGATTACACAAAAGAACATATTACCGAAAAAGAGTTTTATCAGGGATGGACTCAAATATCAGTGCCGGCAGGTGAATTTAAACGAGAAGTTCCCACCCAATTATCGGAATTAATAAAAAATGACGCTATAATGCGCAATGAATATGTACTTGCTGAAAGCAATAACAATCCTTCTAATTATCGTATTTTTCGCTACCTTGGCAATGAAAAATTTAAACCAATTACCACTCCTACTTTTAATTGGCCTATCACCGCACGCAATGCTCAACAAGTCATGGCTCTTGATCTATTACTTAATCCTGACATACAATTTGTCTGTTTATTTGGCCCTGCAGGAACCGGTAAAACATTTCTCGCTCTTCTTGCAGGTCTGCATGAACTTTTTATTAATAAAGAATATGATCGTATGATTATATCTCGCCCTGTTGTCCCACTCGGCAAAGATATCGGTTTTTTGCCCGGCACCGTAGAAGAAAAACTGCATAGTTGGATGATGCCAATTTATGACAACATGCAATACATAATGCACATGATCAATAGATCACGCTCGCCTGAACCAGAGGAAGAGTTTAATAATAATCACAATAATGGCAGTAAAAATAAAAATAAGAATAAAAAAAGTCCTCATAAACATAAAAAACAAGGTCATGGAATTAGTTTTACTGATTTGCTTCATCAAGGAAAAATTTCAATGGAAGCAATCACCTATATGCGTGGCCGCACCATTCCTTATCAACTTATTTTAATCGATGAAGCACAAAATTTAACACCACATGAAATTAAAACATTAGTGACGCGTGTTGGGGAAGGAAGTAAAATTATTTTAACCGGCGATCCATACCAAATCGACTCACCATATCTTGATTTTAGTAGCAACGGTTTGGTGGTGGCAAGTGAACGATTTAAAGGACAGCCAATGTTTGGCTCTATTTATTTACCAACCAGTGAACGTAGTGAACTTAGTCGACTTGCAAGCGAATTACTATAAAAATAAAAACGGTCTGATATAAAATTTAACTCTTATATCAGACCATTTTATTTTTATTATATATGTTTAACGTTCAAAAACTGTATTGTTATAAAATTCCTGCTGTCTCATTCTGCACTCATACAATCTCTGAGTGATTACTTCCTTCTGACTTTCTAAAGACGATAATAAAGAATCTTCATAATTTTTTAAATATGTTTCATCTTTGCCATTATAACGTTCTTCTTTTAATCGTCCAGCTAAAGCAGATTTCCACATAGATTCATACAAATCCATATCAAATTTACAAGGAGGATTTATTTTTAGAGGTGGCTGAGGATACTGTAGTTGAGAACTACATCCTAATCTCAATTGATAATTACGTTCTGATCTCAATTGATGCAATTCCCTTGAAGGAAATTCCATGCCCCATATACTATTACCAATAAATCCGATCGCTAGCAAAGCAAATAACATTTCTTTTTTCATCATAAATAGTTCCTTTAATAATTACTAAAAGTTCTTCACAAACTATTCTTTAACTATTTTCTTTTGTTGATTCAAAAAATACATAAGATCAGTATGATTAAGCTCAAAACACGTAAAACCATTTCGAATAATCACATCTAATTTGCCATATTTTTCACTTGCATATCTACAACGAAGAAGGTCCGTCTCACTGAGCATTTTTCCCTGACCTGGCAAAAGAGGCTCGCCCCCTATAAATTCATACATATTTCCATTCTCCGATTGCTCCGTCAATTCATGTCTTGTTACTATAAAAAGAGGGCGCTTTTTAGCTTTAACATACTTATTAGGTTTTGCTTTGCTCATTGTTATTTTAATCACCTTAAATAACTCTGGTCTAACCTCAGCATGATTTTCCATGGCCAAAACACTATTAGCTACAAATCCGATGATCAAGCCAGCAAATAACATTTCTTTTTTCATCATATCAATCCCTTTGATAAACATTAATAAAAATTGACCTCATAAATAGCCTATCAAACAGGCCAAAAATGTCAAATTGACAACTTAAAGCAATATGTTACGGCAAAACTAGATTGAGACCCTGGTATAGTTGAATATAAAAATATATATTTATAAAAAAACAATTAATTTTTTTATGGATTATAACTCACATAATATAGTAAAAATAGTCATTATGCCCAACTCATATAAATTGATAATTATAACAACAATATTAATCGCCAATTTTTGGATAAATGCATCACAAAACAATAATCAAAACTCTGATCTTTTTTTACATGTACGATTCAAAGATCATATTCATAATCGGGAAAACAATAATCATTCTTGGTTTGATAGTAACAAAAAAAAACTTGAAAAACTTGGATGGGGCTGCCCAAACAATCATACCTATGTAAAAGTTGAATGGCTATGCAAAAATAATAACAATGGGGAAAGACATTGGCTGATGAGTCGTCTATTGATCACAAAATATATAATACAAAAAAATACATTAAGCATACGAGATGTCTTTAATATAATTGCATATCATCCTTTGCCACAATACGTATGCTATGAATATTTAAAGGATAATCGTATCTCGCCAAATCCTGATATAGTTGCATTACATGCACATGGTTGCAATATCCAAGCACAATGTTTTAATGATTATGATCTTTTTAATATTTGGACTCCTGCTCATAATAGCATTCCAATAACTGCTTTTATTTATGACTTCATCTGTTTATGTATTCACTGCATCACAATTATTTTAGCAGGAACATTATTTCTTAGTCTTATTTTTGGTGCTCTTTTTTACTGCATTTTTACCTACCAATAAATTATTATAAAAAAAAACGGTCTGATATAAAATTTCACTCTTATATCAGACCATACAGTTTTAAAAAAATTATTTTCTTACTTATCAAATCGACCAAAAAGTGTATGTTTTTCCAGCGTAGCGATTTCTCACTGCCTCTTGATATAGCCCCCATCGATAAACTTTAAGACAAAAAAGAATAATCCCTATTATAGCAGCGCCATATTGAAAAACTTTACTTTTTCCTATAGAAACACAACACTCAACAATTTTTCTCATTACGCCAATATCATTTTTTTTCTTATGATGAACGCCAAACATAGCATCAATCTTCTGTTCTTTTTGTAAATACTCCACAACAGAATCATCTTCAATTTCACTATCAAAATTTACTACCAAACGACACCCGTTTCTCGCAAGACCTTCTATTTGTCGAATATGATGCGCCATAGGTATAATATTATTATTGGGAATATTGTATACAACCAATTTACAATTTTGAGACCCCCAATTAGTAACAAAGATTTGTGAAGAATTACTATTCTCACAACCTTCTTCCCATACTTTTTGTGTTATTTTATATTGATTAAATTTCACCACTGGCACGTCTTTATCGCCTCCAAGTTCTTTATTGGCAGCAATCAACACGTAAGCAGGATTATTATCCTTATCGTTATCACGATTAATCGTTCCATTCTCTACCAAATTTTCAATTATGTTTTTGGATTCATCAAACATGTTTTGAGCTGACAATAAGGACACAAAAGATTTAAAATAGGAAAGAGTATATTTATTATCGTTACCTGCCGTTATACTATGATTTATAGCTGATTTTAATTGAATCTCATTTTCAATCACCCTACGTTTTACCCATTCCTTGCACTCCTGCCCAATCAGAGATTCATCCATTCCTTGCAATCCTGAAAAAAATAATAACAACAAAGATGGCAATAATTTTATTTTCACAACAACACCTTCAAATAATAATACATATAAAATCTTAAATTTATATTATAGGAATAGTCTAATATGAAATGCAACACCTTTCTGATAGAATATAATTTAGTAATAATTTTATCTATAAAAGGTGTTGCAAATTATGAGAAACTTTCAACAATTATTATATCACGAAAGATATAAAATTTATACAGGTCTATGTGAAGGAAAATCAAAAAGAGAAATAGCAAAAATCATTGGACGATCTGTTTCAACAGTAACCAGAGAGATTAATAGAAATAGCGATCGATACGGTTATTTATATGCAGGAGCAGCCCATGAAGCAGCTAAAAAGCGAAAACATATAAATGCTCCAAAAATCGACAGGGACCCTAAATTGAAGGCTTATATTATCAAGAAGTTAGAAGAAAAATGGTCACCTGCTACAATAGCAGCTCAATGGGAGTTAGACTATCCCAACCGATCATTATGTAAGGAAACAATCTACCAATGGCTTTATTCTAACAATGGAGAAGAAAAAATTAAGTTAAGAAAACTGTTGGTGCGTGCTCATAAAAAACGTGGTTTAAAGGTCAAAAAAAATAAATCTACAATTAAAAACAGAGTCTCAATACACGATAGACCTGACAGCATTAATAGTCGGATAGAGGCTGGTCATTTTGAATGCGACTTAATATTCAATGATGGCAGTCAATCGCAAAATGTATGTACATTGATTGAGCGGACAACTCGTAAAGCATTTCTTATTTATAATGATAACAAATCAACCAAAACGGTTATGAATGCGTTGATCAAACGTATTTACAATGAAAGACTTTTTATTAAAAGTATAACGTTTGACAATGGTACTGAATTTGCTGACCATGGTCGATTAAAAGAACTTGGAATCGATACGTACTTTTGTGATCCAGGTAAACCTTGGCAGAAAGGTGGTATAGAAAATTTAAATGGAATGCTTAGACGATTTCTTCCGTTTAGCCTTCCAGCTGCAATTATTACAGAACAATATGTTGCTAAAGTTAATAAAAAAATTAACAATATGCCAAGAGAAATTTTATCATGGAAAACGCCATTAGCTATATTTAAGAAAATTTTCAAAATTACTAAAAAAGAAGGAGAGTTGGGTGAAGCTCGTCTAGCCGACGACAGAGGCGATCTTTTCAGTCAGAAAAATTTAAGTGTTGCATTTCATTCTTGACTTTGCCATACTTTAACAGCAATAATTACAAATTTAATCTAAATTAGTAACGAACTTTTCTATCTTTTTATTCTTCATCTTGATATACATGAATCGTAAAAAATTTAATCTCCACAAAAAGAATATGATTTTAGTAGCAACGGCTTGGTGGTAGCAAGTGAACGATTTAAAGGACAGCCAATGTTTGGCTCTATTTATCTGCCAACAAGTGAACGTAGCGAACTCAGTCGACTTGCGAGTGAATTACTATAAATAAAAGTGGTCTGATATAAAATTTTACTCTTATATCAGACCACTAATAAAAAATTAACTATTTTTTTGCTTCAATATCAGATTTTTTTGCTTTTTCTATTTCAGCAGCTAACCACTGATATACTTCATTAGACATCTCTCTACATTCTACACAATGTTCACCTTTTTCAACTACATAATATACTTTATTGTCATCCTTACTTTTAAATTCACAAAAAGTTGACTTTTGATCAATAACCTTCTCCTCACCAGGTCTTATAATAAAACATTTATCAGCCACTCTGGTATAATAATAACGGTTTACAATTCTGTAGACGCAACATATCATAAATGGTTACTACCGCAACATAATGCTCATTTGATTCAACCATGTCATCCTTGAAAAGCTTCATCTCAGAAACTATATCAAAAATTTTATCTTCTTCTGCCAAAATAGGTAATGTAAATCCTAAAAAAACAAATTTCATCACAAAAAAAGCAAATAATATTTCTTTTCTCATCATATTCAATCCTTCTGATAATTATTAATAAAAATTGACCACAGGAATAGTTTATCAAACCCGTCAAAAATATCAATTTGAACTTATTACAATTAAACAATTACTTTCAAGAGCAATAATATAAACTTATTTTATTCTCATATATTATTGCGCAAATTCACTTGGATCTATTCTATCTCTTTTTATGGTATGTTCATTCCAATCATAAACTGTATACCTATTTGACACCTTAACACACCGTAAATCTGCGGTGAAAGGATCTTGAATAGCTTCTTGCCACCTGAAGCAATGATGTTTTTCTTTTTCAAAATACTCTTTTTTTGCAATATATTGCCTCAACGGCATGCCAGATTTTTTATATATATCTTCTCGTTCAACAACATCCAACGATACATAAATAGGATCACGAGCTGTAATGTCATATCCACAATTATCCTCTGGCGGCCAAAATCTTAGATCAGGATTATATACCATTGTCTCATCCGGATCAAACTCCATTGCAACGCAATACAAAAACCTATTACCAGCCTTCCAATTATCCCACAAACCAGGTTCAATCTTTTCTAAATCATGTTCATTAATATACTGAAAATAAATATTATCATCATGATCAGGAAATGGCTTATAAAAACTAAAAGTTTTTCTTCCTTCACGAACCAATTGAGATCGTGATTTAATGCCTTCTTTAAGAATAAGTCGTGCTATCTCTTTGCTTCGCGCACAATGAAACATTTTCACCGTTTTTGATTTTTGCGGACTTTCCATTCCCAAAACACTGCCTGCCGCAAACCAAAAAACTAATACTGCAACCAACATTTCTTTTTTCATCATTATTCTAACTTTTTAAAATACCTATCATTAAATTTAGCAACAGCATCACGTAATTGTTGCGAAAGTTCATTATGTGATCCATCATTAGTAATCAATAACTCCATCTTACCATTATCAAATGCCGAACTTAATTGTATTTTATCATCATCAGTAACCTGCAATATTCCATCATTTTCATTAATATGCACTAATATTGGACACATAAGTTTTCCTTGTAAACTATATAATCCCTCAACGGGTGTTTCATGAGTTGGATCAAAATTAGAATGAGAAATAATTGGTAATATATGATTAACAAATTTATTCGCATACATATTTTTTAAATATTTACCAAGCACAAAATATACACAGCACCCTAAACTAAAAAAACCAACCTTTGTCAGTGCAGAAGATATAAAAGATTTAAAACGCGAAGGCACATATGATTCAATGCGCGATAACACAAAATTATTAACCCTGTCAGCTGTTGCATAATATAATGCTGCCATTGACACAGCACACGTTACTCCACTCAATACAGCACCACCATTCATAATTAAGTTCGATCTTGTTACATCTAATAAGGGAGCTGATAAAACAAGGCTTCCTTTATTAATCGCATCTATTATTGCTTGCGCATCTTGTGATGTAATACCAGAATCTTTAAAATAATTTTTATTGTTTTCATAATCAGTTAATTTTGCCAATGCATTAATAGCTGTTCCGCCACCACATGAAAAACCAATTAAATGTATTACATTTTTACCACTCTGAACAATGGTATGCAAATGATTAACTAACGCAATCACTGCTGGCTTTGTATAAAAAACAGCTTTATCAGCACGACCTGGCGCATCTGGATATGTTGGCCCTGAAAATTCACATTCAAATTTATATTGTTGAGCAAAAAAAGATGCAAAATAAGAAAACGGCCCATATTCTCCAAATCCATGAGAATAGACAATACCTTGAACATCATTAGAAGTATTGGATGGGAACAATGATAAAGATAATAATAATGATATAGATAGAGAAATGATCATTTTTTTCATCATAATTCATCCTTTGATAACCATTAATAAAAATTGACCACAGGAATAGTCTACCAAATCTGCCAAAAATGTCAAATTGAACTTATTACAGTTAAACAATTATTTTTGAATAATCCCCATCATTATCGAACAAGTACATTCACCGATAAAGTTTAAAGCAAAAAATAATAATCCCTATCATAGCAACACCGCATTGAAACCATCCTCGCTTATAAAATGAAATCTCTTCGACTACCAAATTTTTATCCTTTTGCACCTGTTTGTTATCAACCGATTTCTCACAATAATGAACACCTAAAATAGCACTAATCTTTTTTTCTTTTTTCAAAGCCTTTATAACAAAATGATCTTGAATTGCACTATCAAAATTCACTATAAGCGGTAGATTATAACTCATAAACCACTGTATATGCTGCAAATGCTGATCCATAGGCATGATATTATTATTAGGAATATTATATATAATACACATACAATTTTGTTCATTCCAATTGGTAACAGGTTCTTTTAAAGGATTACAATTCTCAAACAATTCATTTCCTTTTTTATCGGTCACTACATGTTTATAAAGCTTTAACATTGGCATATCATTATTTCCTCTAAGTTCATCATTGGGAACAACGAGGAAACAACCAGGATGTTTATGTTTATCATATTGTTTAATCTTCAATAAACATTCCCCAAGCATCACTGAAGCAAAAACTTTAGACACCATAAACATTTCTGAACCTGACAAACCTTGACTCGTAGTTTTCAAATATGAAAAAACACATTTGTCTTTCTTTGTACCATCAGAATGAAGCATTAGAGCATCTTTCAATTGATTTCCTGATAACACCATTGCTTCTTCTATGCATTTAAGTTTTTGTGTAAAATGCTTTTCTTTGGCCTGATTTAATTCATTCTTCTTATCCTGCCCTTGTAAATCAAAAAATAACACTAACAACAACCATATAACAACCATATAATCAACCTAAAAACTTAAAACGGAATTGGCTCTTCATCATCTTCATCATCTTCATCATCAAATGCATGTTTCTTTTTCAAATCACCCAAATATGACGGTAAATTCACCCCCGACATCTCAGCAATTTCATGTAATGGTGGTAGCGCTTTAATCATACTGCTTAAAAAATTCGCCGTTGCACTTCCTTTTTCAGATGAACCACCATCCCACACGGTGATTTTATCAATTTTAAGATTTTTAATAACCTCAGCCTGAATCTTTGCAATTTCTTCAAGTTTTTCAATCATTAACATTGTTGCTGCATCCTGACTATTATTCGCGCACGCTTCAACTAAAAGTTTATAACCTTCTGCCTTGGCCGTAAGCACTTTACGCATACCTTCAGCTTCTGCTTCTTTAATTTGTAAAATAGCAGCCGCATGACCTTCTGCTTCAATGCGTTGTTTTGCAGCATCCGCGGCTGCTGCAATTTCTATTTTACGCCGCTCAATTTCTTTTGGTACTATTTCTTCTGCTTCAAATCGTTGCTGTTCTGCAAGGCTTTTAGCTCTATTAATTTCAGCATATGCATTTTGTTGCGCAATTTGTCCGCGTTGATTAGCTTCAGCTTCTTGCTCAAACAGTTGAGCATTAACACCGGCAATTTTCGCTTTTGCTTCATTTTCACCCTGAACAGCCTCTGCATTATAGTTCGCCACTTGAATGCGACGCTCTTTTTCAGCCTCAGCTTTACCAATGTCACCACTTTTTTCTTGCGTAGCAACATCAACCTTTGCCTGATTAAGAGCGGTAGCAACAGACTTTCTACCAATACTTTCAATATAACCAGATTCATCCGTGATATCGGTAATATTAACGTTCAACAGCATAAGACCAATTTTTTTAAGTTCTGATTCAATATGCTTTCTAATTTCTAATAAAAAGCGCTCTCTATCTTGATTAATCTCTTCAATCATCAATGATGCAACAGTCAAGCGTAATTGACCAATGATGATTTCAATTGCAATCATCTCAATATCTTTACGCGATAATGCTAAAAGTCGTACTGCCGCATTATTCATCGCTTCTTCAGTAGTATCAATAGCAACAGTGAACGTACTTGGCACATTAATACGAATATTTTGTTGAGACAATGCTGATTTAAGAGGAATATGTAATGTCATAGGAGTTAAATCAAGAAATGCATATCCTTGAATTAATGGCCAAATCAAAGCACCCCCGCCATGATAACATTTAACCGATTGCTTACCGCCAACTCTTCCATACACCGCTAAAATCTGATTTGAAGCGCATCGCTTATAACACACTACAAAAAAACAAAAAACTATAAATATAAAAGATGCCAACGCACCCATAACTATAATAAGTTCTACCATGAATATCCTTCACCTTAATAAAGTCAAAAAAACAAATTTTAATATTACTCTCTCTACCACAACGGATTACACGCACATACACGTTTAATAATCATCCACAAAGCAGGCAACAATTTATAATCTTGTAGCATAACAACAGCAAACTGCGTACACGTAACAACATAACGGCATGAGGCCGCCCCAAATAAAGGACGAATACCTACAATACAATAAATAACCATTTTATTAAGAACTGGGGTTTTCATTTTCTGCGCAACCTTTTTGAAATGCGGTCAAAAGAAGATCTTTTAATTGTTCAAAAGATAAAAAAACCGCTTTTCTATACACAATCACCACACAATCACGCGAACGATCAAATAACTTTTCTTCATAAAAGATTGATTTTATACGCCGCCGCAATAAATTACGTTCCGGCGCATTACCCACTTTACGCGACGCAATAATCAAAACTCTACCAATTGATTTTTGTGCAGGAGCCAACAAAATGGTACATTCTTGGCTTTTAATAACACGCCGAGCACTCTTAAAAAGACAATCAATCTCACGCGTGGTAAATTTTGATAGCTTATTAACAATGCTCGGCATATAATAACTCAATAATATTTTTAGTACTTGCTTGGCGCTAAACGCTTACGCCCTGAAGAACGGCGACGATTGATGATTTTTCTTCCATCTTTTGTGCTCATTCTTTTCAAAAAACCATGTTTTCTGCGACGTTTAACGTTACTTTTTTTAACAATAGTTAGTGACATTTCTTTCTCCGTAATAACTGCATATATACTTATATTCTAAAGTAAAAACAATATAATTTCAAATTATATATGCAGCAAAATCTTTATACTCTATTTGAATTTTACCATCTTGAATGATAATGAGCACAAAAAGAGGCAGAAGAATATTTTGAACCATTACCATGGACACCATTACTATGTATTACCTGATCAAACGGCTCTACACTTGAACTTGCACCAGGAAATGAATAATAAAGATTTGAAACATTATTCTTTTCTTCTTCTTTCTTACCTGAATTGTTTAGCGCCTTTGCTAAAATAAACTGTTCTTTTTTGACATCTTGTGAACAACGCAAATGCATACCACTCAATTCTAATCCACCCAAAACAACTACGCCTAATAAAACAATTTGCCACTTACGTGCCATGTGAAAAAACCCCTTACATAAAAATATTGAATATAATTATAATGTTTCAGATAAGTATCGTTGCGCATCAAGAGCTGCCATACAGCCGGCCGCAGCTGACGTAATTGCCTGTCGATAGCGATAGTCATGAACATCGCCCGCAGCAAATACCCCTTCTACACTCGTATGCACCTGATTGCTAACCTCAATAAAGCCTCCTTTATCACAGGCAACATGACCCTTGAATGGTGCTGAATTAGGATTTAATCCAATTGCCACAAACGCACCATGTGCCTCAAGCTTTGTCGTCTGGCCGGTTAACTGATTTATCATAGTTACCGCACTCAAATGCTGACCATCTCCATGAAATTCCGTCACCGTACTACTATAATATACCGTAATATCAGGATCATTAATAACTCTTTGCTGCATTGCATGAGACGCGGTAAATTTGTCCAAAATATGAATAATCGTTATTTTGTTGGTAAATTTCTTTAAAAATGAAGCATCTTCCATAGCGGTATCACCACCACCAATGACGATTACCCTTTTATCAGGATAAAATGCACCATCACACACCGCACATGTTGTCACTCCTTTGCCCCAATACGTATCTTCGCCCGGAACATTCAATCGCTTTGGCGTCGCTCCCGTTGCAATAATAACTGCATGCGATTGTAATTCCGTTTTATCATTCACCGTAATAGTAAATGGTTTTTGAGCAAAATTTACCCGAGTAACTTTTCCCGCTATAAATTGAGTACCAAAATGTTGTGCATGATCACGCATATTCATCATCAGCTTTGGTCCCAGAATACTCTTTTCTCCTGGCCAATTTTCAACATATGATGTGGTAATTAATTGACCACCTGGATCATCACCATCAATAATAATTGGTTCAAGGTTAGCACGAGCGGCATAAATTGCTGCTGTTAATCCTGCAGGACCTGAACCGATAATAATAAGTTTGTAAACTTTGTTTTCCATGATGTTTTTTCTTATCTTAAATCTAATAGTTATTTTTTAGTTAAATAATGAATAACATAATTAATTGCTTTTTCACGAGCACACACACGACTTAATTCATGTGTTGCCAACGGCACCTCCTGCCCATAATATTTTGTATCAGGCAAATTAAAATAAATAAACTCTCTCATTCGTGGCCGTTTATCTAAATTTAAATAATTTACAATATCTTCATTGCTCACCATTATATTCTCTCGATAAATAAGCTGATCTATAAAGAGCGTTTCTTTAACTTGCTTTTCCGCTAATTGTTGAATCCAAAAATTAAAATCTCTTTGTCTTCTATATACATTGTAATCTGGATTTCGTTGAATTGCACTCAAAATTATTTTTTGTTGTCGCAAAACTAAATGATTCGGAGCAAAAAAACGATGTCGAGAAAGCAACAATTTAAACGCCTCTTCAACCATCGCTAATCGTTGAGAAATATCATTACGATATGAAAAAACTTCAATCAATTTTTTATTCATATCTTTATTTGTTTTTACTCTAAAATGATCCTTAAATTGATCAAAACAAAAATAAGTAAATGGCACGACATCAAGAACAACTATTTTAAAGTTATAATACGTACGTAATTGATCACTAAAATAATCCTGTAATCCTCTATTAATAACAACAAATTCATCCCCCTTTTTTTTACCTACAAAAAGAGATCTAAAATGACTTTCTACTTCTTCATTGCCAAGTTTTAACCAAAAAGGTTGCACTACAAAACGATCATCCAATAATTGGGCTTTTTCATCAACAACAGCAACAGTAAAATGCACCCAATCCCCTACCCCTATGCCTCTTACCTGATCATAACTCTCCAAATTTTTTTGTTCTTCTTGAATAAATGATTCAACCTGCCTATCTAAATCTTTATAATTTTTACGACTCGGGGATTTAAAAGGAAAATATTTCCATTCATTCAAAGAGATCACCGGAAAAACGCTTAACTCAAAAACAAAGCGGGCTTCTTGATCATATTCTAAAAATATATCTTCTAGACGAGGATCTCCCGCAACAAGAAGTTTTTGATTTCGTATTTCTTGAAAAAGGAAATTAACAATACCAAACTTTAAAAAAAATTCTTTGAGATGTTCAATAATATTAACTTTGTACTGCTTGGCAATATAATCAATAGGAACTTCTCCTCGCTGAAACCCATGAGCATTGATGGTATTTTTTAAAGTAAAGACTGTTTCGGTAAAAAAAGAATTAACTAATACTTTAGAAACAACTATAGTAGCTCGGCATAAAGTAGGCTGCTCATAATTGTTTTCTATACTAAAAAGAGCACTATTTTCTAATGTAATTTTTTGCTTCATAGTGACACCTCTCGACTTTTTTATTCCAAGATTGCATCACTTAAATAAAATATGCAAGACATACTTTTATGCCTTGCATATTTATATACATATTTAATCAGTCCAGCCTTCGCCCCTCTTTCGCATAAAGCTTCAGAGGACTATAGCAAGGCTTCGGCGGACAGACTACGCATAAGAATCACTATCTTACGCTATTTTTTTTGCATCTCACCTTTAAAAAATGGCCGTGCCAGACGTAGCTTTATGCGTAGTCTGGTGCAAGAGGAGGGACTTGAACCCACACGCCTTCTCAGGCACTGGATCCTAAGTCCAGCGCGTCTACCAGTTCCGCCACTCTTGCATATTTTCAAAAAAAACAATCAATCAAAATTTCCTAATCCTCGCAAACCTCAACCCCATCCCGTTCGTCCTGATACTTCGTCAGGCTCAGTAGTAAACGCTGCCTGCCCGCAGAAGCCTTGGCGAAGGCGGGTCGAAGGATACGATGGTTGAGCTAAAGTTTGGTGGGCTGCCTTGGACTCGAACCAAGAACCCACAGATTAAGAGTCTGTTGCTCTACCAATTGAGCTAGCAACCCATAAAAAGCAAAAATACATTTATTAATGTAACAGAAATTTCAACAAAATAAAGACCACATCAACGCAAAAAATTATACTGATGATAATTCTACTTCTTTTTTCTTAGCCATACCCTCAACTTTAGCAATATACGCATCAGTAATTTCCTGCAATACGTCGGCTAATCTATTATGAAAATTTTCAGAAATCTTTTTATCTTTCTTTGCATCGGTAATAAGATTTTTAAAATCTTTGCGTACATTTCTAATCGCAACCTTACACTCTTCTAATTTTTTGTGTAATAATTTAATCAATTCATCCCGACGCTCAGAACTCATTTCAGGTAAACGAAGTCGAATTATTTTACCATCATTAACAGGAGCAATACCAAGTCCTGATGCAGCAAGAGCTTTTTCAATATCAACAATAACAGATGAATCCCACGGCTGTATAGTCAATAGACGAGCATCAGGAGCAGAAACTACGCCAAGTCCTTTAAGAGGTACCGCATCCTGCCCATAACAAACAACCGGAATATCCTCAATCATTGAAGTATGCGCTCTTCCTGTACGAATTTTTACGAGCTCACGCTCATAATGCTTTAATGGACTTTCCATTTCAGCTTCCATAGGCCTTTGAAAACTCTTAATATCATTTTCTATTAAAATGATCTCTGCCATACTTGTTCCTTTTATTCGCTAATTTATTTACCTAATTCAAAGCGGCAAAATCGTCTAATTCGTATACTTTCACCAGTTTTGGCTATTAATTCCTGTAAAACATCACGCACGGTGAGTTGATCATTTTTAATAAATTGTTGATCAAGAAGACAAATATCACTATAAAGCTTCTTAATTTTACCTTCAACTATTTGATCAATAATTTTTTCTGGCTTGCCTGAATTAGCCATTTGCTCTTTGAAAATCTCTCTTTCATGTTCCAAAAATTTTTGATCTACCTGATCAGCTGATACGTATAATGCCTTATTTGCTGCTATTTGCAAACACAAAGCCTGCGCAAATTCTTTTACTGCATCAGTACTCGCAACAAAGTCAGTTTCACAATTAATTTCTATAAGAACACCAAGGCGGCTTCCTGGATGAATATACGCTTTTATGAGCCCCTCACCAGTTTCTTTATCCGCACGTTTTGCAGCAACAGATGCTCCCTTTTTGCGCAACAATTCAAGCGCTTGCTCAAAATCACCCGCCGTTTCTTCTAAGGCTTTACGACAATCCATCAACCCCAGACCGGTGTGGTCTCTTAATTCTTGCAATAATTCTTTATCTATTTTCATATAATATTCCCACGTAATAATATCTTTTTTTATGCTTATACTATTTTTATTGTGCCATAAATGGCTATTTTATCAATAAAATATCAAAAAAAAATACTCAAACTTCAAACTACATTTTTTCTGGATGACTCACCCCAAGAAGATCAAGAACAAGAGCTATAGTATTTTTTACAAGAGTCACCATTAATAAACGGCCACGACTCTTTTCTCTATTTTCTGGATCAAGTACGCGAACATGACTATAATATCGATGAAATAACTGAGACAGCTCCAGAACATAATATGTCAACAAATGAATTTGATGATTCACGCTAATATCACGCAGTAACTGCTCGAGAAACACAATTTTTTTAAGCAAAAACGATTCTTGTGGTCCAATATATTGTGCATCATGCGCTCCAATATCATCAAAATGAGCTTGTGTAGCAGCTTTTTCTAGGATACTTCCCGTTCGTACGTACGCATATTGCACATAATAGACCGGATTTTCTTCAGTTTTTTTCAATGCCAAATCAAGGTCAAACTCAAGCTGTGCATCAGCCTTACGATTTAAATAAAAAAAGCGAGCAACATCTTTACCCACCGTATCAATTATATCACCCAAGCTTACAATGGCGCCCGCACGCTTTGACATACGCACCACCTGTCCTTCGTGCGATATCTTAACAAGCTGATATAAAATAACTGATAACAAACAATCAGTATAACCAAGTCCTTGTTTTACCGCGTTAAGACGTTCTCCATAGCTGTGATGATCGTGTCCAAGAACAAAAATAAGATTATTAAACCCTCGATCCACTTTATTTTTAAGATATGCTATGTCAGCAGCAATGTATGTATACTCGCCGGTTGATTTTTTCACTACACGATCTTTATCATCACCAAATTGCGTCGTTTTTAACCACAACGCCTGCTCTTTTTCATATAATAAACCGTGAGCCTCTAACTGATCTAAAGCTTTTTTTATTGCATCACTCTCATGCAGCGTTTTTTCTGAAAACCAGACATCATACTCAATGCCATAACTTTTAAGCGTATCTTTGATGCTTTTCAATAAATTCTCTTGTGCATAATCAGCAAAAAAACTATCTTCTTTTGCAAATATTTCTTGACCATACTGCGCAAAACAATCCTGCGCGAGCTCAGTCAAATACTCTCCATGATAACCATCTTCAGGAATGCTTGCAGCAATGCCTGCAGCATTTAAACAACGAATTTTAAACGATTCACCCAGTTTTTGAATCTGATTGCCCGCGTCATTAATATAAAATTCTTTAGTTACTTCATGACCAACAAATCGCAAAACATTGCCAAGAACATCTCCAATGATACCGCCCCTTCCATGACCCAAGTGCAACGGTCCTGTTGGATTGGCGCTGACAAATTCTAATGAGACTTTATATTTTTTTTCCAATGTATCAGGTTTAAAGAATGCAGTTTTTTGTTCACATAACTCTTGAGCCAACAACTTAAACGCATTCGCAGTAAGATAAAAATTAATAAATCCCGGACCGGCAATTTCAATTTTTTCAACAAGAGAATGGGTAAAATTACGTACAATGTCTGCTGCAACTTCTTGCGGAGCACGCTTTAATGCTTTTGCCAACACTAAGGCACAGCTTGTTGATAAATTACCAAACGCCTGCTTTGCCTCATCAACATTGATATGTAGGCGTACGTGCTCAAAAGTAAGCTGCTGAGAAGGAAATAATTCTTTAATATGAGCGGTGAATACTTTCTGTAGAGAATCGATACTGTTCATAAAATTCTTTCATAACCTGCGCTCGTACTGAACTTGTTGAAGGATATCTTCGAGCGCAAAAAATATACGCACAAAACAAACTTAATAATTATAACTATATAGTGCAAAGTATCACAAAAATGAAATTTATGATACACATATAAGAAACAAAAAAGACCCTGAGGCTTAACAACAGCCTCAGAGCCTTGTAATATTTTCTTTAACTTTATAAATATTATTTTTGAAGCGCTTTCAACATCATTATGATAGCATTATCACGCTTAACTTCTGCCTCTAGCCTTTTAATATCATCCTGATAACTTGAAGCTTTACTCAGTAAATATTTAGAAATACCAGCCAAAACTAATGAACCTGTAACCACTGAGGGAGCAATTAAGCCAAATCGACCTAAAAACCTTCCAATTTGTGGAAGCTCACTCAAATACTTATCAGCAACTATCACCGGAGCAATAGTAGAATAATACAATCGCCGATTATTACCCGAATATTTGGTATTAAAACCATATTGTTCTTTTAACATTTCAAAATATGTTGCTCCTGGAATTGACTTCCATTCAAATTTATATTCATCTGCAATAGTAGGAAGATGCGCCAACCCTTCATTGTGAGGATGACCTAGAATAATTGATGCACCTAATGCACCAGCTGCAGAAGCAAAACCTCCGGCAAACGCTATTGCTGCAAGCCCTTTACCCGCCACATTAAATATTCCCGGCGCATACAATGCGGCAACTTTTTCTTTTTCAGCCTTTAATTGATCTTCTAACTTTTTTTTATGTTGTTCAACGGTAAGAACATCTTCTTTATCTGTCGTCTCGTTTGTCAATTTATTTTCTTTGAACAACGTCACAATAGCATCGTAGCGAGCATTATCAAAATTATCATTTATTTTCACATCGGCAGCAAAACTTGGTGCTCCACCGTAAATCATTAACCCCATCATCACAATAATATTTTTCGTATTCATAAAAGCCCCTTAATAATAAAAGCCTATTTATTAACAAGGTAGCACAATTGCTTCAAATTGTCAATTTTTAACTTTTTTTGTGTACTGCTAAATGATAATGTCCTACTTGCAAAAAGATTCCTCATCTCTTTAACATTTTCATCACAAAATCTTTTAAAGCTTTCTTATCAATAATGCCTTCAGAAATCTGTTTTTCATACGCAGCTGCTAATAATTTACCCATCTGAGGCCCTCCTTTAATAATATCAAGCAAATCTGCTCCTTTTAAAATAGGCTCAATCCCTTGAGTAGTAACATGTGCAGCACAAGTTTTTTCAAGAAATATTTCAACATCAGGAAAATCTTCTAGCAACGGTTCATCTCCTTTACCGTTGCGTCCCCGTTTATCAGCAATACACAAATCAATCAGCATAAGCATGTTAACGTTGTGATCTAATTTATTTGCAAGCCGCTTATATGCCGAAAGTTTTGCTTTGTTACTCACAAATTGCAATGGCATCATATGATATAACACTAATGATGAAACCGCATTAATTAAATCATGATTATACGTAATCCGCTTAAGCATCAATGGCGTCAGACGCCTGCTTTCTTTTTCATGTCCAATGCTTTTAATAATACCATCAATTACCGCAGTTGTTGTTGCTTTACCCAGATCATGACACAGCGCAGAATACAATAAAACTAACGTATCAAATTCATTATCATACTTTTTCACCACAATCGCTGCCGCATCCAATGCTTGCATGGTATGCTCAAACACATCCCCTTCTGGGTGCCAGCGCGGATTTTGTTCAACCCCTACCGTTGCTGCTAATTCAGGTAAAATATCAGACAATCGTCCAATCGCGTGCAACCATCTGATGCCCAATGAAGGCCTCTGAGAATACAACAATAATTTTCTAAATTCCTGCTCAATACGCTCACGCGAAACATAAGAAACATTCATACTTTTACATAGTTCATTTAATTCATCATCAGGAAACATTGCAAATCGTCCGATAAATTGCATGACACGGTAAAATCGTAATGGATCTTGTATAAAAAACCGTGCATCAGGAGTACGCAATATTTTATTTTTAATATCAGCTACACCATTACACGGATCAATTAATTCATCAGTCATTAAATCAAATGCCATTGCATTCATCGTAAGATCTCGTCGTCGTGCCGCAACTTCAATTAACATATATGGATCAATATCAACAGTTGGTTTACGACCAGGGCTATCTGCACGTGGCAACGACCAATCCACGTCAAGTCTATGAAGGCGCAATACACCAAACGCCTTACCAACAGTACTCACCGGTCCAAATTTTTTCAGCACATTTTCTAATTCTTGTGCGGATAAACCATATACTTCAATATCTAAATCTTTTATGGGTAATTTCATTACCATATCACGCACCGCACCACCAACCAATAATGCACGTCCTTTATGTTGAGCAATAGCGGCAATAATAGAGTATATTTCCTTATACTGTTCACCTATTAATTTCATCAGATCCCTTTTGTTCTTTGAATTAACATAATATTTTTTGTATGCTACTAACACATTAAAAAAAAAGCTCTATCCACCTTCGCATAAAGCTTCGGCGGACAAGTAAAAGGATAATCTATGAATAAAAAACTGTACATGATATGCGCAATTGTATTTTATTTCCCCACAAGCATAGCATTAACTACAAAACAACCACTGAAAAAAATAAAATCTTTTTTAACACGCAACAAACCTGAAAAAATTGAACAAAAAGAACTTTCAACGTTACACATCGATTCCATATCAATTCATAATATCAATGGTCCCATTACCATTAAAACAGGATGGAAAAAAAATTCATTATTTTTAAAAACTACCAAACGAGCACGAAAAGAAAACGATCTTAATAATTTAAAAATAATAGTTGATCCAAGCAAGGAAAACCATCTTACAATCGCAACAAAACAGATAAATAAAAAAATAAATGGCACAGTTGAATATGAATTAATCGTTCCCGCATCTCTTAATATTGCACTCTCTATCGCCGGCAATGGACAAACAGTTATTAAAGATATTAGTGGAACAGTTCAAGCGGCTGCCAATGATTCTATTACTATTATCAATACACGCAACAATGTTTCAGCACAAACCTTCAAAAAAGGACCTATTTTTATTTCAAATGCATCAGGACCAGTGAGTGCTATCACTGAACATGGCACTATAATAGCTGACGGAATAGCAAACAATTTTTCTGCTCACTCTACAACAGGAAAGGTTACTGTTGCCTATGCAAAATTACCTTCGTCAAGTAACGTTGAACTTGAAACAGTATCAGGAAATATTTCTTTAATATTACCAACTGATACCAATGCAGAAATTCACGGTCACACTACTCATGGAACACTTATTTCTGATCACTATATTACGTTAAAGCCATATACTACTCAACTCAATCGTACTGCATGGAATAGGTTTACAAAGGAAGTTAATGGCATTCTTGGCAGCGGTAAAGCAACTATTGCATTGCGAAGTATAAAAGGAAATGTTAAAATTATTGAAACAAAAATAATATGACAATCCTATCACATTTCCTCTTTTTATTATGAACAAATTAAAATTTTTATTTTACTTCTTTTTATTTTTCCAAATTCCCATCTTCGGTGCAGATGGATATCATAATAAATTCAGCATACAACACTGCCCTGAATCGGCAAAAACAAATCATTCTGAATGGCAAAATTACATCAATAAACATCTCAATGACAACGAAAGATTTAAATTTTCCTGGCAACAACAGTGTACAATGTCCAAACAAGAACTCTTAGATTCAAATTATGAAATAGTAAATTTTCTTTATACAACAATGGCTAACAGCCATCGCCAGCTGCATGTTTTTTCCAAAGAATGCCTACATTCCTTTTGCAATCTTCCAGAAAATACATTGGAAAAATTAAAAGATTTTTTTTCAGAACACCGTCCAAGATCTCCGAGTGGCCATGAAGAAGCATTTGATGCGAGAATAAAATTTCGGTACAAAAAAAAATTAAGCCTCGTGCGAATAGGAAAAGCAATAGTAAAAAATTACGCAATTTTTGCATCACTGTTCATACCAACTATTTTGAATAATTATTCTTTTTTATTACAAAGAAATCAATGGGCATTAATTCAGCCACCTTCTCTTCTTGCAGAAAACAAAAAAAAAGAATTTACTAACGAAATAATAAGAAATCTATGCAAAAAAAAACAAATCAATGATGAATTGATTTCACTGCATACCATTTCCCCCGTAGAATTTAAATGGATACTTCTCCCCGATGATGACCAATTAACATATTATTGGAACAAAATAAGTACAAAGCTTTATCCTCTTTTAATACACAAGGAATTATCTATTCTGTTTAATAAAAGAATTTTTAACATGACATCAAAAAGCTATAACTATACACCCGATTGTGATACAAATAAATGTCAACCAGACCTACAAGACAGATATTACTCATTTTTTACACTCTATAATTGCCAGCTATTCATCATTGGAATCTTTGGAGAACAATTAACTTCACTAATCTTTGCACATGGAACTTCAATAGGATTTATTATAACTGGATGCTTACCAATTATTTTAAGCATCATACAAACAACAATCGATCTATATGCATATCATAATAAAACTATCGAATGTAGTAAAAAAAAATTTTTGCATCAAAATAATCAATGGACATTCAAAGAAATATTAGAATATTATATTAATAAAGAAAATATTGTAATACTTTGAAAATACCAACAAAACACCACGAGAACAAGTTGCTTAAGATTCACTATAATAAACATTTTTTAACACTCAACATCTTCATGAATTACCTCTTTTGATGGGTTTTTTCCAATAAGTTCAAATTTACCATTATCACGAATCAAAATAATTTCTTCTGGTTTCTCTTTCATTAGCTTTTCCCATATTGACATAAGCTTAAACAATTCTTCTTTTGATATTTCTAACGCATCAGAAAAATCCTCTGGGTCTTCATAAACAAATCTTAAATAAAAATAATTACCTCTTTTTTCAATATCAATTATATTACCAGATGTAGAATCACCATCTTCTACAAGCTGATTAATAAGTCTTGTTAATCTCATAGTTCCAAAACACTGAACCTCAGTAGATAAAAATTCTACCAAACTCATTAAAGATATATTCGAATTATCAGTTTGATATCGATATCCAAATTCGGTATGATATCTTACAAAGATTAATATATTCATATTTTTTGATTCTACAATAAAGTGAATTGCTGTATTTTAAATATCTTAGCAATGAACATCTTTATCTTTTATGTATTCCAAATCTTTTATTTTGGCATCTTTATAAGTTAATCCATGTTCTTTGAGAAATGGTATCAGCCCTTTAAAATTTTCAATACTGATTCTTTGATTTTGAGTCCAACAAGCTTCACATTCATCACATATTTTTAGTATAATTCCTAAATCAAGTATCATTGCGCTATAAATATTTCCTTGTCCCTCACATACAGGGCAACTCATTATCCTGTTATTCCTTATATTTTTACTGGATAAGTAGTTAATATCAAGAAAAAATTTTACAGAATCCATATTATACATTCAATTTTATAGGATAAGCTGTTTTTATCTCCGCTGTTCCTGATTTTACTATCTCACCTTACGCAGGGGCCTCAATCGATTTTTCGATTTGTAATATTTTATTTTTCAATTTTGAAAGTTCTATAAATGTTTTTTTAAGAGCTTCAATATAAATTTTTCCCTTTAAAGCAAAATGATTCAATTTTGTGGTTATGGACAAGCCTTCCAATCGTATGAAGGCGCAAATAGAAACAAATATGTGATTTGATTGTGTTCTAACTGTTTTTGTAGGCGATTTGGCAAGTGAAGCATTATTTTTAAGCGATTTATGATATTCCTCAACACTCCACCGTCTATGATAGAGAGCTGCGATCTGATCGTCTGATAGCTTAATGTCACTAGAAACTAGGTAAAGAATGCCGGTACTCCCATCTCCGTCTTTGAAGACTTGGCGAGTAAGACGTAAAGGAAAATTTACACCATCAAGCCAGACCAAAACACTCTCCCCCAGTTCCAATTTTTTAATACTAACAAATTCACGTCTTGTTAATTTTTCTTCGCTTAAAGCAACTTTACGATTTTCTTTTATTGGTATAACAAAATCTTTTTCCATATCACTTTTAATATAGCACATATTCTCAGCTGAAGAAAACCAACTATCAGCCAAGACTGTCTTAAAATCGATATTATTGTTAACTGTGACCTTGATCAAATCACGAAAGTATTGTTGTTTAGTAATAGGTGATTTTCTGCTTTCTTTGCCAGTTTTTTTATTTGTTACAACCTCTGTTTTACTTATGAGTTGATATGTAACAGGAACAGAAGCTTTAGCTGTTTGATACAATGCTGTCAAAAAATTAATACCTTTGATATTTCTACCTTTAGAATGATCAAAATGCCATGCAACAATTTCATTTTCATCTGTGTATGGTTTTTCTACAAGGGAATCATCAAGAACAAGCACTCCATCAACATTTTCTTCATTTTGCATGGCTTTAACTAATGGTTTTGCGACATGCCATAAACAGGACTTTTTCCTAACTCATAATAGTTTGCTCCAGATCGATATATTTTGAGATTTCAGACATGTCTTTTCGACGTCTAATGTCATGAATTACCTCCTCAACTGATTGTTTCTTTTTGTCATATTTTATACATTGCAATATGGCATATGCAACCATGACGGAAAATAGATGGAATCTTTGTTTATCAGCATTGATGGATTGACAGTGAGTGAGGCCAATATATTGTTTTCCACTACGAAAATATTTTTCTGGAGGCCAACGTTTGCTATATGCTTGAACATGCTCTTTTGCAGTTCTAATGACATTGCTAACAATGAAAACAACTTCCTTTTTATCTCCTGTAGCATTACGTTTGTGTGCAGTAAAAAACAGATTATGGCCTTTATATGATCCCTGTATTGTCTTGTATTTTTCATTACCCTTCATTTGTAAAAGCGAGTGTTTTGATAGCTGATTTTTTTCACCATCAGCTTCAATAACTCTATTTGATGGTATCCGTGCAGTAATCAGCATTCCTTGTTGTTCTATAAAATTAAGCATTTCAACTGAAGCAAAGGCCCCATCTAATCGTACTTCTTTAAATGGTATACCATGTTTTTTTGCAGCTAATATTAATTCTATAACAAGTTCAGTCTTTTTTTTATAAAGTTCTCCAGCATCTTTTTTACGAAGCCATAAAGTGTAGTCAAAAGGAATAACAATTTTACCATTTGACCAAACTATAAATCCAGTAGAAAAGCCTTTTTCAACGCGCTTTCTAGAGCCATCATAATCATATGTAACACCAGAAATATGTTCTGAAAAATGTTTTTCTAATAAAGTAAAGTCAACGATTATATACCCTGGATTTTCCTTTGTTGAATTATTTTTTATTATTTCATGCAGAAATAGTACACATTCTTCGCTATAAACATTAATATCTTTATTTGATATGTAAATTTTCTTATAGGAAAGATTATTTTCTCTAGCCATCGAAGCATAATTTTTGCGTTCTTTACTTACTATCAACATTAACACATAGAGCGTTAATTTTTTTGATGATTTTTTCAACGTGACTTTTGAAATTTTTTTTATTACACTTTGAACTACCGCTATCATGAGAGCTCCTTTTTTTGGTTTTGAAATATATAAAAAAAGTAGACCTCAGATAGCGTTTTTAGTCAATTAAATTCTAAACTTTTTCAACTTCGGGAAAAGTCCTGTTGTATATAGATTTTTCATTATGAAACCAATCTCCCGCTATTCTATCAAGGAAGCCTTCAGCCTCTACAGTATAACTACCATTAGTTGAAAAGGTGTAATGTATGGTTGTAGTAGTTTCAGTGTTAGTAACGGTTATGTCTTCTGGAGCAGGGCTGCTCGGAACACCACTTACGCTGTAATCATTTTGTGTATATGCTTCTATTGAACTAAATGAATATACAACAAAAAAAATAACAAGTGGTAAACGAAGAATTGATCTAACGTGCTGCATATGGTTACTCTGTTAATGCATGATGATAAACTGTTTTGTTAAATTATAATGAATTTTTTATATTTCACCAATTATTTTTTCATCACAAAAATACTTTTGTAAATTTCAATAGCATAGTATTATGCTTGTAGAAAGATTAAGCTTATAAAAAATTTAAGGAGATCATATCATGAAAGCACTATTACTTCTTATCGCAATTATATTTTTTACCACACTTCATTGTGCATGTACAAAACAACTCAAGGTTGGTGACAAAGCACCCGATTTTGCATTACAAGATCAAGATGGAGAAATGGTAAAATTAAGTGATTTTAAAGGCAAAAAATTAGCTCTTTATTTTTATCCGGCGGATAGTACACCCGGATGCACTCAACAAGCATGTAGTTTACGCGATGCATTTGATGATCTACGTGATGCCGGTATTACCATTCTTGGTTTAAGTAAAGGATCAGTTAAAAGCAAGCAAAAATTTATCAAAAATCAACATCTTAACTTTCCTCTTTTAATTGCCACTGAAAAAACTTTCCAAGCATATGGCGTTAATAAGGGATTTTTCCATTTCTTTTTTAGAACTCCTAAGCGATGGACATTTTTAGTTGATGAAAATGGTATTATTGTAGCAATTATTAAAAAAGTAGATACAAAAAATCATGCACAACAAATTATTGATGCATTTAATGCAGCATCATAATATATATAGCATACTTATATTCATTAATTTTCAAATGAGCTTTGGCATCAATGCACCAAAGCTCATATCTTACAGCGCTACACAAAAGAATGAACATACACAAGAAATTACTATCGCGTTTACCGTTGCGGAAAATGATTTTATTTACAAAGATTTTATTACTCTCTCATCATATGAGCCCACCGTAAGCATTTCCGCATGGAAAGCAAACAAATCACCCATTGCACACTATGATCCATTATTCAAAGATACAAAATTAATATTTAATGAAAATTTTACTATTTCTACCACAGCAATAGCACATCAAATACATTCAAAAACTGTGTATTTATATTGTAGTTATTATCGTCAATCAGAAAAAAAAATTAATCATATCCTCATACCATTATTTTTTACTGCTCATAATCTTACAACAACATCAGATAATAAAATTTCTCATGAAACAGTAACCCCCATAAACACAGCACAAAAAATAATCAGCTCATCATACATTTCACCTATCAATGATTATTATTATCAAACAATCTCTCTCTTGCGAATAATAATTACCTCATTTAAAACCGATCACAAAAAATATTTTTTATTATATATTATACTTATCAGTTTTTTACTATTATTATCCCATTTTTTCAAAAATAACTTAAAAAAACAAATTGCTCTCAAAGAATTAAATGATGTAATAATTTCATGTCTTGGTTTACTTATTATTATTTATACCATTTTTTATATACGTATCGTTAGCACTCCACTAATCACCTGCAGCTTAGCATGCTGTTGTTCATTAATTATTGGATTATTATATATAAAAAAGAGTACTCAGCTCCAATCTGGATACTTACGCACTCTTTGCACTGTTATTGGCACACTCTCAATATGCGGTACAATATTTTTATCATTCAAGCTATTACACTATTATTAACGATATTTTTTTACTTCATCATGACGACCACACATTTTTTCTTTATCATGATTTTTTCTTTTTGTCTCATGTAACTCACGATACATTACATCAATAACGCGGTCGAGCGTGTCATAAAAATTCATTCCCTCGTGTTCATACGACGAATTAAGATTATATTCAGCACTTTTAACATGTAATTCAACACGATGATGCTCATGAACCCTGCTTGGCTCTAAATATAAATCAATGTGAACGGGACCACGATCATTTTCTAAAAATGTAATTATTTTTTCTAATTGTTGATTGGCATACGTCTCCATTACATCGGAATGTTGCATATTACGAAACACAATACGCTTATTCATCATCTCTCCTTTTTTTTAAAAATAAGATAAGAACATACTAACGAGAGCGTACTATAAATTTAACTGGCACACCACGCAAATCATATTTTTGACGTAAAACATTTTCATAATAAGCTCGTTGCGATTCGCCAAACCACAAAGGAACATTTACATGCAATACAATAGTAATTGGTGCCGTGCCAACTTGATGAGCAGAATGAAATACCAATAAATTCTTATTATGATATAACGGCCTTCTCACGGACGCTTCTTTAAATAGTTGCGTTAATTCATTTTGATTAAATTGACGGGAATAACGACTCCATACTTCTTTAACCGTTGGCAAAATTTTTCCAATATTTTTACCTGTTTTACACGAAATATCAAACGTAATAATTTTTTTAAGTAAAAATTTATATTCCTCAAGACTATGATTAAAACGAGCTCTTTTTGCCTCATCAATCAAATCTGCCTTATTAAACAATATTATAAGAGCTTTATACTGACTATCAAATGCATAAAAAGCAAGTTTTAATTCCTGATCTACCAAATGCTCTGCACTACCATCAACCAATAACAATACAATATCTGCCTCTTTTAAGGCCTGCATCGTCGATTGTACCATCATACCTTCAAGAGGTTCGGTGACTGATCGCATTCTTCTGACACCAGGAGTATCAGCAAGCTGTATATCTTCTGAATAAAACTTAATTCGTTCAGTCAATGCTTCACGCGTAGTTCCCGGCTCAGAAGATACAATTGATCTATCTTTTTGCAATAATAAATTCATTAATGATGATTTACCAACATTAGGCTTACCAAACAACATTACCTTGTATGCAGGTTCTTCTACCTCTATCTCTATCGGTTCTGGTAAATGTGCCATAATTAATTCTAATAAATCAATAATGTTTTTGCCATGTGCAGCGGAAATAAAACAACTTTTAGGAAATCCAAGGCCGCTAAAATTATATATATTCTCATCAACATCTTTAATATCTATTTTATTAACAATCAAAAATACCGTCTTGCCATGCTTGTGAAGTAATTGTGCTATTTCACGATCTTCAGTTACTAAACCACTTTTACCATCAACAACAAACAAAATAATATCTGCTGAATCTATCATCGATAATGCAACAGCTCGTGTTTGACTTAAAATAGGATCCTGTGTCTTTCGTAAACTAATACCTCCCGTATCAATTAACTCAAAACTACGACCTTGCCATGAAATAGTATCTCTTAAAAAATCTCGTGTTACGCCTTCTTGATCAAGCGCAATCGCTTTTACATTTTCAGACAAACGATTAAATAACGTTGATTTACCAACATTAGTTCTACCAACAATGACAACTTGAGGAACTTTTAATTTTTTCATCGATTTTCACGTATTTCGGTAATAACTCCCGGAAAATGGCGCAATAACATTGATGCTGTTTTCCATACACTTTCATCAGAAACATCAATACGTGATTCATTTTTTTGAATCCCACTTACAATGGCTATCTTACTATTATAGCGATTTCCCTTGTATGCTTGTTGTTCCTGAGATCGTGGAATATGAGATATTTTTTCTTTATTATGTTCTATAACTATTTTATCTTTACTTATTTTATTTATACCAATAAATTGCGTATCAAGCGCTGCGTGTGGAGAAAATATTTTTCGTAACAACGGTTGCCACATTTCTTGTGAATTTTCTAACCATTCCTTAAAAAGAATCAAATCTTTTGATAATTCAATAGATACTCGAAAAGATATTTGATCATAATTAATAAATTGAGCTTGCTTAAACAAAGAATACAGTAACGCATCATTGAGTTTTTCAACTTCCGTTACCATACGTAACCAGTATTCATCATAACTTATTACTACCTCATCAGTACTCTGCTCATCATTACTATCACCACAAACAATATTATCAATCACCGAAGCTATTTTCAATGAACATGGCGCTGATCCGTCATTATCATCAATATCTTTTTTATTTTTATAACAAAGCTTTACTAAAATCATTTCTAAAAAAATATATTGCATAGCCGTTTTAGAAAAAAGTTCTTCATGCGTGTACAACGCTTCAATTATATGATGAAGATCTACCAATGAATATAACGTTATATCACTTTCGCACAAAGCTATTATTGCAACAACTTCTGGCGAATCAACGCCATGTTTACGCCATATTAATACGCGTAACACAAGAACCATCCGTTGCCATATAAATTCTGCTTTATGATTATCAATATGCAATCCATGCAATAATCGTATTAACGGTGTTGCATCGCCATGTATAACACAACGAATAATGTCAAAAATTTGCTGATCACTCACGTGACCAAAAAGAGTTAAAACAAATTCCTTGGTTACCATGGAATTAGCAAATCTGACCTGTTCAAGTATATTTAATGCATCACGTGCCGAACCTTCAGAATGCTGCACAATACAATCTAATGCTTCATCGGTATATGCAATTTTTTCTTTTTTACATATCAGTTGCAAATGCACCCTTAACGGATCATGCGAAATAGGTACAAAAAAGAGCTGAAAACAACGCGATCGTACCGTATCAATAATTTTATGTTGATTTGTTGTTGCGAGAATAAATAACGCCGTTGAAGGAGGTTCTTCTAAAATTTTTAACGCAGCATTAAACGCTGCCTTGCTCAACATATGAGCTTCATCAATAAGATATACACGTTTGCGACCAATAAGAGGAAGAAGTGATGACGATTCAATAATACTACGAATATTATCAACTCCGGTATGAGATGCCGCGTCAATCTCAACAAAATCTGGATGGCTACCATCTCGCATAGCATTGCATGAATCACAAACAAGACAAGGAATAGATACTTTCTGTGGATCCTTTTGAAAATTTACCAATGCTGTACAATTAACTGCTGCAGCAAAAATACGAGCTGTTGACGTTTTGCCACATCCACGCTGACCTGAAAATAAATAGACTGGAAAATAATGTCCACGATAGAGACTGTTTTTAAGAATGCGTACTGCAAGACTTTGTCCAACTAATTGATCAAAATTTTGAGAACGCCATTTTCTGCTAAGATTCAATGTAACAGTACTCATTATAACCCAGACTCCGCTTTGCTCCGCCCGGGTACCCATATAAAAAAAAGAGTATACTATGGATTAAACAGACGAACACACAAAAACAATTTTTATTTACTAAAATGGGAAAGTACATACAAGAATATTGTTGCAGCTGCTGCTTCTTTTCAGACCTGACAGATTATGCACTTTTATTCTTTATCTACTTTCCCAACACTATACCCTCATCATATTTCATATACTGAAATTTCAAAGGGATTTATTTCTTTAAAAAGCTGGCCCTACTTCGCTCTTCGAGCTACGAAGGGCATGCCTCTTAAGACTCCTGCATGGCGTGCCATGCGAAGCCTTGGCGAAGCATGGTGGAGAGAGAGGGATTCGAACCCTCGATGCCCTTTTTAAGAACATACATGATTTCCAATCATGCTCTTTCGGCCACTCAGACATCTCTCCTGATGTAGCAAATTTATTCTTGTGCAGCAAGCTGCTGCAATGCTATTTCAACATCACTCGGAGAATCTTCAACAATGGCAACCGGTTCTTTAACGCCAGTTTTTTTCATTGCTACCGCATCAAGCGCATCTTTTGATTTTTTAGATGCAGCTTCTTTGCCACGCGCAACCGCGTCACCTAAATAATTTACCAACAAACCAATCGACTGAGGAGAATCATCATTAGCAGGAATAACAAAATCTACCAATGAAGGATCAGAATTGGTATCAACAAGACCAACAACGGGAATACCCATTAATCCTGCCTCTTTAACCGCTGATTGTTCTTTATTAACATCAACAACAACAATTGCTCCAACAGGCAATGCTAATTTTCTAATACCACCAACAGTTTTTTCAAGTTTTTCAGCAATTTTTTTATACAAATTAAGTTCTTTTTTTGTATAAAAAGGATTTGACTCTGATTTAATTAAAATATCTTCATAATGAAGCAACCTGGTCAAAGATTTTTTCACTTGACTAAAATTAAGTAATGTACCACCAAGCCACCGATGGTTAACGTACGGCATATTCAAGCGCATCCCAACATCTTTAATAGATTTTGCTGCAGCTTTTTTGGTACCAACCCATAAAACGGTCTTACCTTCAGCCGCAACTGATTCTAAGAATTTTTCTGCTTTGTCCAATTGAAAAGCAGTTTTGGAAACATCAATCAAATGAACTTTATTCTTATAACCCCAGATATACTGTTCCATCTTAGGGCACCATCGAGATTTTTGATGACCAAAATGAACACCTGCTTTTACTAATTCTCCAAACAATTCTTTAAAATCTCTCATCCAAGCATCCTTTATACAGTTTATTTCATTCATTGAAAGCATAACAAAATAGAAAAAAAATGCAATAATTAAAACATAAGTTTAACCCCAATTTGCGCTGTGCTCCAATTGGGGACTCCACATAAGATTAAGTTATTTTTTCCCTTCAGCACCAATAACCTCGTTATTTGCAATAACTTGTTCAAATCGACGTCCGAGAAAAAATGCTACAATAAACCATAATCCAATGATTACCGCAAAAAAGAATGAATGAATCGGCAACATAAACGCCGTTCCCATTTTTGATGCAATAACATTAAACATGGAACCAGTGGTTTTAGCAAACTTACTTCCAAAAGCATCAATCCACGATTTCGACTTAAATTTAATTTCTTTAACCGCCGGCAAATAAAGACTTTCACGCACTGGTGCGAGAAATGCATAATTAAGTGCAGTAAATACCACAAATGCATTATGCAATGCCTGAGGCGACGTTTCAAATATCAAGTAAAAAAGAATACCGCCAATAGAAAACGGTATAAACATCAAACAAATACGCGTGCCAAATCGTGACAATAATGCTTGTGTTCCTATTAAAGATATAACAAAACCAACAAGATGCGCTTTAAATGCTATCTCAAAAAGAACTTTTGAAACATCAGAAATTGAATTTGCACCAGCCTCAGCAACGCCAAGCCGCAAATATCCAAGTACCGTTGAAACAATTTCATAAAAAAATACCATTCCAAAAATACCCAGAACATACGGATACTTTACAAACATCTCAAGACCAGCAAACATGCTTGGTTTTGCCGGCACCGAGGATTCACTTTTATGTTTTTCTAACTGATATGCCGCTTCATATCCATGCAACAAACGCCCCGGAACAATTTTAATAAATAATATCGCAACAATGGGAATTAACGCCAAAAATACCGTTGATATAACCAAAATCATCTGATGAGCTACCACATGAGTTAAATATGGCTGCATCACCTGAGAGCTTAACCAAAAGATATACCATGCTAACGCTGCCGCAACCATGCCACCAAATTTCGACCCCGCAACCATGTATCCATAATTCCTTTTTGCCTCGTACGGACTATTTACCGAGTTAGCAAGCGCCCAAAAAACACTTACAACAAAAGGGGAATATCCTTCAACAAAAAAATAAAAAAACCACCCAAATAAGCGACTCGGATGAGCATCAGTGTTAAGAATACCCACCGACGGATGTCCCAGATAATACGCAAAAATCAAATTTGCTATACCAAAAAAAATGCTATAAAAAATCAATAACTGGTAACGCCGAATTCTATCTACCAGACGAGAATAGAAAAAAATCGCCGGCACCAAACAAAGCATTGAAATAGTTTTTGCCCATGGAATATATTCTTTACCAACAACCGCCAAAAATATGGCACTTTTCAAATCGCGCGTCATTGTATATGCACCAACAACAAGAAAATAAAGAAGAGCCAAAAAAAACAACTTCATACGCTCTTGTGGTTCAATATCAAACAGTCCACTAATCATCTGCTTAATTTTAGATCCCATTCTGGCAAACACCTTTCTGTTTAATCTTACTGTTTTTTTTAGAGCTCAAAAAAAGCCTTCTAAACTAATTTTTTAGAAGGCTTTTTTTTAAAATTCATACTATATACGTATAATTAACAAACGATTTTTTTCTCTTTAATAGCATTATCATACGTTTTAGCAACATAAATTGCGACCAAAAGCCATACACCAACAAGCCCAAAAGAAATAAGCGAACTAACCATCAAAAAGCGAGCAACGCCATCAATTGCACCATGCTGCGCAACTATTGGAGCTCTAAACATATTAAGAGATGAGCCTGCAAATTTTGAAAAACGTCCACCAAACATTTCAATCCATGCTTGTGCTTTATATTTAGTATCTTTTGATGTTGGAATATAAAGTTGTTTTAATGTTGGCTGATTCAATGCATAGTTTACTGCCTTTGAAAACACCATAATCCAAAAACCAATTAATAATGATTGTGGATTAAATTTAATTAAAAGCACTGCTATCGCGGTAAGGACAGGAAGCATAAGCAATGATACTCGCATACCCAAAACACGCTGAATACTATTAATACCAAGAAGCACACACAGCGTTGAAACAACACCAGTCATTGTTGCATATGATGCTAAATAAGCACTTGATTCAACTTCAAGCTTAAAAGCATTCATAACACTACATTTAAAATGATAATCAAGAACGGTAACAATTACTTCATAAATAGTAATTATTAAAAAAAGCCCAAGCAGATATCCACGAGTTACCAAAAGCTTTAATCCTTCAAAAAACCCAGGTTCACTTTCAACTTCAGCTTCTTCGCCTTCTGCACGATATCCTTTTAATTGATTTGCAGGCGTTATATGCATGAATATCCAAAACATAATCCCTATCGCAAAAAGCATTCCTGCCAAAATACCAACAACGGGAGCACTACTTGAAAAACCTAAACGTTTAGCATTAAGAAAAAGTGGCCCTACCATGTTACCAATTTGACCAAAAAGAGCTATCAAAGGAAAACCTCGTTTTGCAGATTCTGGAGAAGTAATATCGGTAACAATAGCCCAAAAAAGTGCTACCATTAATGATCCAAAACTTTCAACCCATATATACCACACCCAGCCAAGAATACGAGTAGGATCTTTAACGGTATTAGCTAAACCAATTGAAGGATCTGAGAAGCAGAAAAACATAATAAGCGCTATAGAACCATAAAGTCCTGTCAAAAAGTAAAAAACTTTATGACGCGGAAACATGTCAACAAGCTTACTATAGAGTATTACTATAGGAAAAATGACAAAAAGCGAAAGAGTCTTCGCCAACGGTTGCCAGTCTTCTAAACCAATCATTGCATCAAAAATACTATCCTTCATTGGCCGAAGCGCCCAATAAATTGCAATAATTCCACAAAAAATCAAAGCCAGAATACCAAACTTTTTAAGCTCTTCTCTGCTTTCAAAATTTCCCCAAAGCATCGTCGCAAGACGTTTTAACATCGAGCACCCTTCCGAAATAAAAATAATATTATTACTACGAAAACATACGTTACTATACAAATTTAGCAGAGGATTAATGATTTGTAAAAATTATGTTACATCTTTATTGAAAAATAACCATATTGATAAAAAACATGACCTGCAAACGATTTTTCGATATACTTATACAACAAATCCTTCATTATAATAGCCCTTATGATAACATTGACAATTAGAAAAAACTTTTTAATTGACAAAAAACAGCCATAAGGTACTCTAAAAAAGAGTCCTTACCATTGAATATAAAGAAAAAATTTAATATTTTTGATAATCTAGCAACGAGATTACCTTTAAATAATATGGATAATATAATATGAAAAAAGAAAAAAAAGAGCTTTTGAAGCCAGCAGTGGAGATTGAATCAAGCATTCTTCCGCTTTTACCATTAAAAAACGTTGCTATTCTACCAAAAAGCATTATTCCTGTTATAGTTGGACGCGACATATCAATTAAGGCGGTAGAGCATGCGTTAAAAACTAATCGAATGCTTTTCATATCTGCTCAAAAAAATCCCGCAACAGAAACGCCTACCCATAATGATGTGTTTATCTATGGGACCCGTTCAACCATACTACAAGTTATGCGTATGCCTAATGGACCATTAAAAATATTAGCAGAAGGCATCTGTAGGGCAAAAGCCCTCCATTTTGCTAACCATGAAGATGGCTTTATTAATGTTGAATATCAAGATCTACCAACAACCAATTTAAAATCTTCTGTTGATCTTGAGGCAACATGGCGCGAAACGTTCCAATTATATACAATGTATCTTACCTTAAATGATAAAATGCCGTCTGATCATATAGCAGACGTAAAAACACCACAAGAAATGGATTATATGACGGATACAATCGCCGTTCATATTGAAAATCTATCACTTGAAGACAGACAAGAAATTCTTGAACTATCTGATCTGAAAATACGTATGCTTAAATTATGTTTTTTTCTTAAAAAAGAAATTGATATTTTACAAACAGAACACCGCATTCGTGGGCAAATTCAAACTCAAGTGGATAAAAATCAACGAGAATATTATCTCAATGAGCAAATGAAAGCTATACAAAAGGAGCTTGGACGCGAAGATCAATCAGAAGAAATAAGTTCAATAAAACAAACAATAAAAGATGCTGGACTCTCTAAAGAAGCGCGTCAAAAAGTTGACAATGAATTAAAACGTCTTGAACAAATGCCTCCTCTTTCGTCAGAGGCTGTTGTAAGCAGAAATTATATTGATTGGATACTCGCATTACCATGGAAAAAAGTTAGTAAAGACACTATCAACATTACCCAGGCTGAAGGCATTCTCGATAAAAATCACGCCGGATTAAAAAAGGTAAAAGAACGAATCATAGAATTTCTTGCAGCAAAAAAGTTTTCCAAATCATTATATCGCTCGCCCGTGATTTGTCTTGTCGGTCCTCCTGGTGTTGGTAAAACCTCACTCGCGCGATCGATTGCAGAAAGTATGGGGCGAGAATTTATACGTATATCACTCGGTGGAGTACGCGATGAAGCAGAAATTCGTGGACACAGACGTACCTATATTGGCGCATTACCAGGAAAAATAATTCAGGCAATGAAAAAGGCTAATGTACTTAATCCAGTGATTCTTCTTGATGAAATAGATAAAATGTCACGAGATTTACATGGCGATCCTGCATCAGCATTACTTGAAGTACTTGATCCAGAACAAAATAAAAACTTTATCGATCATTTTCTTGATACAGGATATGATCTTTCACAAGTCATGTTTATTGCTACGGCAAATATGATGGATCACATTCCTTATCCTTTGTACGATCGTCTTGAAATAATATCGCTATCAGGTTATTCAGAACAAGAAAAGCTGGCCATTGCAAATCAATTTCTTATTCCGAAAAATTTAAAAGAGTATAGTCTCACAAAAAAACAATTTTCACTCTCTGATTCTCTTATTCTAAGCATTATTGATGAATATACTAAAGAAGCAGGAGTACGCCAACTTGAACGTATAATTGCAAAGCTCATGCGCAAAACAATTCAATTACTTCTTAATGATGAAACTATCAAAAACTTTACCCTCACAAAACAGATGATAATTGAGTGGCTTGGAACATCAACGCACAAAAAAACAAGCATGAGTCAAAAAACAGAACGCATCGGTCTTGCAACAGGGCTTGCATGGACTGAAGTGGGTGGTGATGTTTTAGAAATTGAAACATCAGTGTTGACCGGTAAAGGGGGACTTACCTTAACAGGACAACTTGGTGAAGTAATGCAAGAATCAGCATCCGCTGCGATGAGTTATATTAGATCTCGCGCAAAAGATTTAGGATTAAAATCAACATTTTATTCTGCTAATGACATCCATTTACATATCCCTGAAGGGGCAACTCCAAAAGATGGTCCTTCTGCTGGTATTACCATTTGTACTGCGTTAGTTTCGGCACTCATCAACAAACCAACACATCCACAACTTGCAATGACGGGTGAGATTACCCTTCAAGGACGTATTCTTTCTATTGGCGGCCTTAAAGAAAAAATTCTTGCGGCAAAACAACACGGATGCACCAATATCATTGTGCCACAAGAAAATTTTGATGATATTCAAGATATTAAAAAAGAGATGTCTCTTGACGGCTTAAGCATCACTTTTGTAAATAATATGGATGAGGTATTGAAATTAGCTCTTATCAAAAATCCTTTTGATCTACCACCAAAAGTCATGAAAAAACGTATCCGCAAAACTCTTGGTGAAAGCGAACGCGCTACTAAAAAAAAGTAACATAACATAACATTATTACATAACGGAGCTCATCATGAATAACTATTATCTTTTAACAATTTGTTTACTCTCTCTTACTTGTACACCATCATGTAAAAAAGAAAATAAAATTGTATCTAAAAAAGAAGACGTAAAAACAATGGTTGATTTGAATAATAACGTTTTTGAAATAGAAAACAAAAAATCGATTGAAAAATTTTAATACGTGCTTTTTATATAATTAAGCTGCCTTGAAGGCAGCTTTTTTTATACTTCATTTGGTAATGATTGTAAACCAAACTCATAGTTATTTACGCTACAGCAGTCAAGAAAAAATATAACTATTTTTTTAAAGGTGTTCGATATGGATTCGACAAGCTCACCACGAACGGGATTAAAGAATAATATTTTTCACTCCGTTCGTCCTGAGCCTGTCGAAGGAAACGAACACAAAAAAATAATAATCTTATAAAATAAGGAGCATTTATGTATAAAAAATTATTAACACTATTCTGTTTATTAATTCTTATATGCGCTCCTTCCTGTAGAAAAAAAAATGTATCAGAAAAACGTTCAGAAAAAATAGCTAAAAAGCAACGTCACGCTCATAACCATTAATATATCGCATAATCAATTCAACTGTTTGTTGTATCGTAAGCTCAGTAGTATCAATAACAATTGCATCCTGAGGAACAATTAATGGTGCAATATCACGATATTTATCACGATTATCACGATCAGTTATTGATACAACTGCCTGTTCAGATGATAAAAAATTACCATATTTTTCTTGATCTTTGCGCCATCGATTGGCACGCACGGCCACCGATGCGGTAACAAAAAATTTAAACTCTGCGTGCGGAAACACAACTGAACCGACATCACGGCCATCAGTTACAATATCATGATGAGCAGCTATGGTGCGCTGTATAGCAGTCACCGCCGAACGCACCTCTTTATTAACACTAATAATAGATGAAATTTTATCAATAAACGTATCTTTTAAATACGGCGTTATATCCTGCGCATCAAAAAAAATATGTTCTTCTCCTGTCTTATCATAATGATACACAAAAAAACGCGCATCAAAACATGCATTAATATCTTCGATACTAAGATTTACCACTGTTTCTATTGTATAGCCATATTTATTAACCAATAAGTATGCAAGCGCACGATATAATAATCCGGAACACAAATAATAATATCCCAACTGTTGAGCTAAAATACGACTTACGGTGGATTTTCCACTCGCAACGGGACCATCAATGGTAATAATCATTCCGTACCCTTGAGCGCTACATCAACACCAATTAATTCAATATTGACTCGATCCTGCCAATAATTTTCTGATACACGAGCAGCAAGAATAAATGTCTGTTCATAATTTTCATTAAAAAATTCAAATAACTCAGGTCGATTAAAAAATATTACTGGCTTAATAACACCATCAGCAAACATAAAACATTTCACGTGAAGATCTTTTAATAACTGTGCCTTTTGTGTCTGCATCACATTATTAACATAAAAAATAGGCTGATCATTACTATTACCAAATGGTTCAAGATGCTCTAAATCATCAATAAATTTTTTAGTTAGATCAGGCAATGTTACCTCTGCTTCTACTTTTATTTTTGGCTGTAAATCATCCGCTGTTAGCTGAGATGCAACTAATGCTTCAAGTCTATTTTTTAGTTCCGGTAAATTTTCAATATTTAGTGATAACCCAGCCGCAACTGAGTGCCCTCCAAATTGCATAATAATATCTGAACACGTTGCCAATGCGTCAAACATATTAAATTCTGCAATTGATCTGCATGATCCTTTTGCGATACCTTCTTTAGTTAAATGAAACAATAATGTTGGTTTTCCATACGCGGATACAAACCGTGAGGCAACAAGACCGATAACTCCTGCAGGCCAACTTTTACTTGCCGCGATAATAACATTTTCATGCTCAAGATTAATATGTTTTAATCTTATTTGCTCTTCAATTTCATCAACAATTGATCGCTCTATTGTTTTGCGCGCCTCATTCATTTCAAGAAGTACGCGAGCAACATCATGAGCATTTTCTACATCAGTTCCAATTAAAAATTTTACCGCCCTGCGTGGATCTTCAAGTCTTCCCAACGCATTAATTTGCGGCGTTATGGAAAAACCAATATCAACTGAAGAAAGTTTTGGTTTAGTTACTTTTCCATTTTGCTTGAGCAACTTAAATGATAAACTTTCTGTTTTATTAATATAATTCAGCCCATACCGCACCCAAAATCTATTTTCACCAACTAATGGCACCACATCGGCCACCGTGCCCAATAATAACAGTTCATATGCTTTTGGCGGCAGCTCTAATCCTTTTTTTTGATACAACAACGATAATAATTTAAACGTTACTCCAACCCCCGCTAATGTTTTATGTGGGTAAGGACAATCTATCTGATTAGGATTTATAATCGCAAACGCATCAGGTACATGATCATGCGGTCTATGATGATCAGTAATAATAAGATCAATACCTAACTCTTTTGCACGCTGCGCTTGCTCAATAGCAGTAATTCCATTATCAACCGTGATAATTACTGCATAATTATTTTCTGCCGCACGTTCAACTATTTTTGTTGATAATCCATAACCATCTTTAACACGATTGGGTAAAAAATAGTTAATTTTTGCACCAAGTGGCAATAAACAGATCATCATCAATGATGATGACGTAATACCATCAACGTCATAATCACCAAACACTAACATCTGCTCTTCTTTTTCCATAGCATGCAAAATTCTATCAACCGCTTTTTCCGCATCTTTTAATAACCGTGCATCGGCGACACTATTTTCATAGGTGCTAAATAAAAAAGATTCAATTGTTAATTCATCAGTAAAACCACGAGAGTGAAGCACTTGTGCAACGGGAAAAGAAAGATTGTATTGAGATGCTACTACTGCAATTTTTTGCTGATCGGTAGGAGGTAATTTCCATAAATATTTTTTGCCTGAAATTGTCTGTTTATTCATAATAACTTTATTAAAAAAAATATTGTTTAATATCTAAAATACGTACTATAGATTAATACATATTGTTGATAAGGCCAAGTTAATATTGCTCTTTTTTGCTATAAGATCCATACTGATGATCCTTTAGCCAAACAATCATTTCTATTTGACATTTTGCACATTTATGATAAACTCTCAATAATGACATATTTATATAAAAATTTATAAGGACACATTATGACCACAAAACAAATATTATTTTCAGTTTTTATACTTGGCACCATTAATAACATTGGACTGGCGATTGAATCACATCCAAATGCAAAACGTTTTGATAAAGGATGGAGCACTTATCTTAACAATCCTCAATGCTCAAATCATGGCTGCAATCATAAATATTACGGTTTTCTGAAAAAGCCTCATAACGCCCGTCGACATAGCACTCAAGAAAATTGCGATTTTTTTGCATCAATATCTTATACTGATTGTAACTTAAATGATAATGTAAACATAATAGAAATCACTCATGATAATAAAGAAATCAAAAAAGGCACTGTTAAAGAATTAAAAAAATTAAATTTCCAATCATCATCTACAGGTGATATTTTTGTTGAATTCTATGACCTTTGGGGCCCTATACATAGAAATAATGCCTTCTTTGATTCAAAAGAACAAACTATATTCTATGGCAATACATTAGAAGAAAATCAATCAACAAAAAAAGGGCTTCTATTCATACAGAAACAGATTACATTAACAGTAAAACAATTTTTACAGTTAACAGACAAGTTTAATAAATGCTCTTATGAAGATACAAAAACTCCAGATTATAAAAACCTTATCAATCAAATTAAAACCACAAGACTGAAATTAGATGTATTAAAAGATATCTATATGAAATTATAAATTTAAGAGAAACATTATGAACACAAAACAAATACTACTTTCAGTTGTTATGCTTGCTACTATTAGTATCATTAAATTGAATGCTTCTAAAATTAACGATGACCTATTTGCTGCTGTACAAAACAAAACCGTCTATAAAGTTAAAGAACTTTTAACTCAAGGCGCAGATCCTAATGCAAAAGATAATGATGGTAATACGCCTTTGCATTTATTACCCTTTTCACAAAAAATAGCAGATTCCGGAGGGGCTGATTCTGACATCGCACAATTACTCCTTCAATTTGGCGCTGATCCAAATACACAAAATAATGAAGGAGATACCCCCGCACATACAAGCGCTTGTAATATTGATATTTTACGTTTATTAGATGCATGTAATGGAGATTTTACTATAAAAAATAAAAAAAAAGAAACTCCCTTTGATTCCATTTACCAATCTAGAAATACTCCCATATGCCCTGGTCGAATTTTATTAGAAGAATACCAACATATTTATGTTAATTTGCATACTTTAAAGGATCAAAATACGAATTACTATAAAAAAAAAGAAAATCTCAATAAAAAAATATAAACGCTACTACATAGTACATATAATAGTTTATAAATTTAAGGGAAATATTATGATCACAAGGCAAATTCTTTTTTCAGCTCTTTTGCTTGGCGCTATGAGCAACAATGCGCTAGCAATGGAACGAGACCAAGAGGTAAGACGTTTTGATGAAGGATGGCATACCGTCCTTAATAATCTCAATAGCGATGTTTTTTTTTCTATCATATTCAATGAATACAAGGAAGACGATAATATAAACATAATAGAAATAGCTGATAACAAACTCATCCAACTGTGTACCATCAAATCATTTAGCACATATTACACCGAGACGCCAGATCTGGGTATAGACATAGTTACAATTAACGGCTTCTGGAACGCAGTAAAAAAAAATAATGCTCTTTTTGATTCAAAAAAGCAAACAATCTTCTATGGCAGTGAAACGGATATTAATAACTACTATAACAAATATGACAAAATAGAGTTGCTGGACGAAAAACTCAAATCAAAAAAAGCACGATTACGATTTAACAAAGAATTTGTTAAGCGATATTGCAAAGAAGATCAATGCACAATTTTAAAAGCAGAAATAGAAAAGACTGAAAAAGAAATAAATCAACTATATCAAAACCTATAATAATTGATAAATTTAAGAGAAATATTATGACCAAAAAACAAATTTTACTTTCCGTTTTTATGTTAGGCACCATGAGCACAATTGGGCTGGCAATGGAAGAAAAAATAATACCAACTGAAGAATGCGCAATATTGATTGATATAATTACACCGGAAGGCGAAGAACAACACGTAAGAGCAAAAGTGTTCAACAATGGAGTAAATACACAACTAGACGAACTAAACCAAAAAAATCCAATATATAATTCTTTATATTATGCTATATTTAAAAGAAATAGATGGGGCGCCAATCAAAAAATTAATATAATAAAAAATGATAATGGAACATACATTTTTCAGGGAACTATACGCGAATTAAATTATTTGTATCCTTATCCTGAAGAACATTCTATCATAACCACAGCTGATCTTAAAGAATTATATTATACAGTAAATGATCTTATGGATCATGCCAGTACCAATAATGCTATATTTTGCAATAATGTTAGAATCAAAAAAAATGGGGTGATCCACAACCTAGAAAGTGCAATAATGACTAACATACCAGACCAAGACCCTAGAAAATGCCAAGACATTTTCCAATTATATCAAGAATGGAAAGATCTCAGACAACAATATTACGAAGATGGAATTGAGTTGCAAAAAAAATACCCTCAATAAAAAACTTGGTGAAATAAAAGAATTTTTAGGTTGCGGATATAAAATAATGGCTTTGAAACATATCACTTCCAACAATTTCATAGTATGTGGCAACACAATAGTCCTTAACTCTACAAATCCCAATGTCTGTGAAATACTGCGTGACTATGAAGAATTTAAAAAACGCTGTTATCTTTACAAAAAATAACAACGTAATCAATAATCATAAGGACATATTATGACCACAAAACAAATACTTTTTTCAGCTTTTTTACTTGGCACTATTAATACTATTGGATTTGCAATGCAACAAAACCAAAAAGTAAAACGCTTTGATAAAGGAGGAGAGACTAAACTCAATAATAATAGCCGTTGCTGTGTTGATGCGTCTATTTATCTATACGATACCTGCACTGAAGACAATAATATAAAAATAATCGAAATCATTAATAATACAAAAGTACAACAGGGCACAATTGGATCCTTTAAAAATAAATACCACAACACAAAAAAAAAATTCTTATCAGATCGAAATGAATACGCTCCTAAAAGCATTCGAAGGAAAAAAAGAAGCTACATAGATAGGACGGTTATAAAATTTTTAACAAATATACATAATAACAATGCCCTTTTTGATCCAAACAACCAAACGATTTTCCATGGCAGTGAAATGGATATTAATAACTTCGATAACGATAGAATTAACTACAATAATAAAATAAAATTGCTAGACGAAAAACTCAAACCAAAAAAAGCACGATTGCGATTTAATAAAAAATTTGTTGAACTATATTGCAAAGAAAATCAATGCACAATTTTAAAAGCAGAAATGGAAAAAACTGAAAAAGAAATAAATCAACTATACCAAAATTTATAATAGTTGATAAATTTATAAGGAATATTATGATTACAAAACAAATACTTTTTTCAGCCCTTTTACTTGGCACCGTGAGCACAGTTGGACTTGCAATGAAGTTAGATCCAAACGCAAAATACTTTAATCAAAAAAATGTACGACGTTTTAATAATGGATGGAATACTCACCTTAATGATTGTAACCATTGTAATCTTATTATGTCGGCATTGAATATTTATTGTACCGACAACGATAAAATAGACTTCATAGAAGTCTCTTATGATAACAAAGAAATCAAAAAAGGTACGGTTAAGGAATTAAAAACATCAAGACTCGGATCTCCTAAATTTAATGGCGCTTGGGATCCCATAGGTAGGAATAACGCCTTTTTTGATTCAGAACAGCAAGCTATATTTTATGGCAATGTATTTGAAATGAATGAACCATTACAAGCGCACCTTCAGCTTATAGAAAAAACAATTCAGATAATGAATGAAAAACTATTAGGATTAGAAAAAAATCTTGTTGAACTCTCCCACAACAAAGAAACAGATCAATACAAAACTATTGAAGAAAAAATTAAAAAAGTAGAAAATATATTAAATATCTTTTATCAAAAATATACAACTTTATAAATTTATTACACCCTATTTAAATCTCTCAAGGAATATTATGCCTACAAAACAAATTCTTTTTACAGCCCTTTTACTTGGTACTATAAGCACAACAGGGTTGGCAATGGAAGCAGACAATTTTAAAGAAGATTTTAGATCCAAACATACCATGCAAGAAGAAATACAAAAGAATCCAACACTTTATTATACTACTAACCCAAACAGAGAGTTTACGTGCGTAATTAGTGAAGACTACATCATTTTTATAGAAACATTTAAAAAACAACCTGATGGTTCCTGTTCCTCTTCTGGACCACAGACGCTCGATGACATCAATAATGCTCTTATACTCCGCTCTGAACTACCCATGGCAACTAAAGAGTTCCTCTCTGCTGATAAAATAGGACATCTTACCTCTTCTAATCGTTACTGTAACACATCATTCATCATAGAAAGAAGAAAAAAGAATGCTGATGAACAGAAAGAAAACTCTAACAACTTGCATGAGTTGCTTGAAAAAAAGGATGTTATTCTTAATGCACTCGAAAGAGGAAAATCTCTGCAACAAACTCAGCAAGCGCAGTAAATAAGGTTGAACTCACGTTATAATAATCAATTGATACACGCAATATATATAAACTAAGCCTTCATATCAAATATTGAAGGCTTTACTTATGAAAAATAAAGATTTATAAATATTTATTGCATAGAAAATTTATAAAAAAAAAGGAAATTAATATGAAAAATATAGCAATAAAAAACTTTTTAATTTTATCTATCACATTAACTACATTAACAATTTTTTCTACAGAAATTAAATCAACAAACTCTCACTACACAATTAATATTTTAACAGGAAAAGAACTCACAAAAATTCTTCCTTTTGTAATTCAACAGCGAATTATAGAATTTCGTTTATATCCTTACTTATATTCTGGATCACTAGAATATGAAATACCTTATCTTAAAATATATGATGCTATAGCGGTTGTTTATTATGATCAACAACCAGTAGGCTTTCTAACTGGTACAAGTTTAATAAAATCTGAACCCGAATTTAAGGGAATAATTCAACTATTTAAACAAGCTGATCTACATCCTGAAGATTATTTTTATTTTGGAGAAGTTATTATTTTACCTGAACATAGAGGACATTCATTAGGAAAAAAACTCTTTAAAATTCTTGAAAAATACGCATATAATCATGGATATCGTGCAGCATGTTTTATAACAGAAAACCATATAACACATCCATTAAAACCCAAAAATTATAAATCCCATGATGATCTTTGGAACTCCATGGGATATGTAAAATCAAAAATATCTCTTTCTTTAGAATGGTTAACAATTCAAGAAGATGGAAGTCATATTGAACAAAGCCATTCTGTGGATTATTGGTTAAAAAATCTTCAACTATCATGAATAAACATGAGGTTTTTTTGTTATTCTTTACTCCGTAATGTCGGAAGTAAAATTTCCCCCACCAAAGGTGGGGGCTTTAAATTTTACCCTATAAGGGTATTTTTTTACACTTCAAAACATTAATTGCTTCCCTAGCTTATTTTAATGTTTAAATTCTAACTTTTTTTCCTGACTTTCCTGATATTTTACATATTTACGAATTTTTTCTAAATCCAATCCAATTGTATCTATACAATATCCCCTTGCCCAAAAATGATTTCCCCAATATGGCTTTTGCCTTAAATGTGAAAATTTATTAAAAATTCTTATAGCGGCTCTACCTTTCAATGTACCTATATAATTAGACAATGATATTTTTGGTGGTACCATTACTAATAGATGCACATGATCTTCCTGTACATTTAATTCTACTATTTTTGCTTGCATTTGATCGGAAAACAATTTAATTGATTGCTCAACTTCATGTTTTATATCTCCTTTTAAAATTCTATACCTATATTTAGGTGTCCATACAATATGATAGTGGCAATGCCATAATGCATGTGATAGGCTACTAAAACGACTCATTGTTTATCCTATAAGTTTATTGCAGGGAAGCAATTTAACTTATAGTTTGAACAATGAGTCAAAAACTGCAAAGCATTTTTTTATAGCCACGCCCATAGAACGTGGTTTTTTACGTTATAATAAAGGAATATAATTAACCCTTGATATGTATCATGTATCACTTTATACTAAATATAAAGATACAATTATAAGCATTTTAACAAGAAAAAAACTGTAATGATTAAATCCTTTAATTGTAAAGAAACAAAAAAAATATGGTCTGGCGCATATTCTTCTAAGTTTCCTACTAATATCCAGGAGCGAGCTTTACGAAAATTGAGACAATTAGACGCTTCCAACATTCTTGAAGATCTAAAAAATCCACCAGGTAATAACCTAGAGTTACTAAAAGGAAATCGAAAAGGTCAAATGACATACGAATTAATCAACAATGGAGAATTTGTTTTACCTGGGAAAATGATGGAGCATATAATGTTGAAATTGTTGATTATCATTAATAAAAGGAAAATATATGACTAAAAAACTACACAATCCTCATGTTGGAGAAATTCTAAAATTTGAATTTCTTAATGAATTAAACTTAAGTCAAAATGCTTTGGCAAAAGCTATCGATGTTCCCGCCAATCGAATCCATGCTATTGTTAAAGGAGAACGCAGCATTACCGCCGATACTGACTTACGGTTATGCAAATTTTTTGGATTATCTGAAGGATATTTTTTACGATTACAGTTATCATATGAACTTCTTAACGCCAAGCAAGCATTAATAACAAAAATTGCAAAAATTAAGCCCTATGCAATGATAACCAAAGAAATATCATTAACTATAGGGCAAAAAAAATAAAAATTACAACGCTACTCTTTACTCCGCAACGTTGGAAATAAAATCACGTCACGAATCGATGGTGCATTGGTTAAAAACATTGTCAAACGATCAATTCCAATACCAGATCCAACCGTTGGCGGCATGCCATATTCAAGAGCAGTGACAAATTCTGCATCATAAAAATGCGTTTCATCTTGACCCGCTGCACGCGCCTGTGCCTGATCATGAAAGCGTTGTGCTTGATCAAACGGATTATTCAACTCAGTAAAACCGTTGGCCAACTCCATTCCCGCAATATACAGTTCAAAACGATCCGCAAAATCATAATTATCAGGATTACGTTTTGATAATGGTGACACTTCAATAGGAAATTGTGTAATAAATGTTGGCTGAATTAATGTTGATTCTACTAACTCTTCAAACAAACTATTTAATTTGTACCCCCATGACGGATTTTTTTGCTCAAGTTTTATGTTATGTGATGCAATAATTGCATCAATTTTATCACCTTCTAAATCACACGGCTCACAACCAACAACCCTAGCAACCGCTTCTTGCATTGTCATACGAGCAAATGGTGCACTAAAACTAAGAGCATGATTACCAAATGTCACCTGCGTTGTACCACACACTGTTTGTGCAATACGTGCTAACAATTGCTCAGTAAATTCCATCATAAAAATATAATCATGATTAGCAATATAATATTCAACGGTGGTAAATTCTGGATTATGACGAATTGATATTCCCTCATTTCTAAAGCAACGATTAATTTCATACACCCGCGGCAGTCCACCAACAACAAGACGTTTTAAATACAACTCAGGGGCTATGCGTAAATACAAATCCATACTAAGCGCATTATGATGCGTCACGAATGGTTTTGCTATTGCACCACCAGGAATTGGATGCAACATGGGAGTTTCAACTTCAAGAAATCCGTGCTCATTAAAAAAAGAACGCATAGTCGAAACAATCTGGCAACGTTTAATAAAACGATCTTTACTTTCACTATCAGTAATTAGATCTAAGTACCGCTGACGGTATTTAATTTCCCGATCGGTAATGCCATGAAATTTTTCTGGAAGTGGATGTAAACATTTACTCAGTAAAGTAAACTCTTGGGCCTTAATAGTAATTTCACCAGTTTTGGTGCGAAATGATTTTCCTCTACACCAAATAATATCGCCCAAATCGATAAATTCATTTAAAAAAGAAAATGATTGCTGCCCAATCATATCCTCACGTAAATAAACCTGTATTTTGCCACTTTCATCTTGAAGAGTAACGAATCCCGCTTTGCCATGCATTCTTTTGGTTAAAATACGACCAACAAGCATATATTCACCTGATTCATGCTCATCGACAAATTCAGCAATAACATCAGCACTTGTTGTATTAATTTCTTTGCATGCAGGCCATGGATTAACGCCAAGCTCCTGCATTTTTTCAACCTTTTCAACACGAATTTTATACTGTTCATCTACAGAGATTTCTGGAGAAATCTCTTCCATAGAAAGAGGCTTTATGGTTATATCAACACTACCTTTCTGATTAAGCTCAGTATAATTACTGCCTTTTTTTAATAAGACTTCAGGATGTGATTGATCCAATAACGCAACTGTTGCAGAACCGCCACAATATTGCTCAATATACAGAGCAACCTGATTAATTGTCGCTTCAACTATTTCACGAGAAACTGGTGGCAATGCTTCAAAAACGAGCACTGCATCTTTTGTATCCAGCGTTAATTTTGTTCTATCCGCTTCTTTCCAATTCCAACGACGACAAATTGCACCATTATCATCTTTATAAAAAACCTCTCCTATTTGAGGGGCTCGTGGCTCTGATTCACCTAATAAATTTATAGCCTTTTCATTATCGCCGGCAATCGTCAACTCAATATTGCCAACAATAGTAGCTAAATCTTCTCCTCCTGCAGGAAGTAAGTATCGCAATGAAATAATATTATAAAGATCAACTAAAGAATTAATTGATCCAAAAGATTCACCTTTTAAGGCACGTCTCAATAAATTTTCAATAGAAGGAAGATATTTTTTTGGTTTTACACCAAAATGTTTATACGCATCATGCCAAGGCGCAACGTGGGGATGTTCTATAAGAGATTCAAGCTTTATTGTTGCTCTAACGGCTTCTAATTCTTTCTCAAATAACTGCTTAATAGCTTCATTAGATTTGCCATTATTAATGTTATGTGCTGCAACAACGCCGACAACTGTACCCGGATAATTTTGAAAAATACGTGGATCAATTCTAAATAACATACCAAAGTCCTGTAATTAATACATTTCTCTCTATAAACACTATATATCACCTTAAATTAGGTACTTTATAATCTCAACAATATCGCAATAATTTTTAACTGAAAAGGATATTAAGCCCACACGGGCTTAAATAAAGAGAAAAAGTGAAAAGAAAATGGTAAAACGGCAAACCAATATATATTCATAATATAATTATATTAATACATATTATGTAAGCCGTCAAACAAAGAATCTGTTTTAAAGTCCATAAAATGTCTCGCCGCTATATCCGAATATTTCAATATAAAATCTATGAATTATTCTTTCTCAAAAGAACTTAAGTCAATTCTTATGTGAGCCTTTTCTTTGAGTGCTGCTTTAAGTTCGTCAACAATTGTCTTATTTTTAGGATCAAACAACCATCGCTCTTCTTTAGGTACCTCTTGTACAGGCTCAAGAATAATTTTCCCATCTTTCTCATATATCTCATACAGATGAGGCATATCCTGAAATATTTTTTTAGGTATCGTAATACGATTACGAGAATCTACTTTTACATATTGTGTTTCTTTTTTCATATTTAATACCTCAATATTTAATATCTATTATTTAAAAGCATACCATAAATGGGCAAATGGGTAAAGAATTATTATCAAAAAGTTTGTTTTTGTTATAAATAAGTAATAGTACCACCACCTATTAATTTTTATTTTTCTTTAGAGTCAGCGTATAACTTCTTTAACACATACAATTGTAATTGATTTACTATCACTCCCATATTTTTATTAATTATCACTCTATTTTCATAATCATAACGAATTATTCCATATTTTTGCTCTAATGCCGGAGCACTACCCCTTGCAGAGTCTTCACTTAATACACAATAAATACACTTTCCTGAACTAATATCTCCAAAAAAGGTATTATCAGCCTCTTGTATCGTTCCTATCTCTTTAAATAAATCTTCACCATTATCAGAACTGTAACTATAAAGTGGAATTTTTCCAAAATTTTCATATTTATTATCCCTCAACCATTCAAATATTGATTTTTTATTCTTGCCAAAAGTCACAATGGTTGCCAAATCTTTAATATGCGTTGAGATTTCAAAATGTAGATCATCATCCAATAAATGCATTGATTGAACAAAAGACGAAACAACTAACAAAGAAAAAATTAAATATTTATAATTCATGCCTCACTCCACAAAACAATTTTAATAAAAAATCAACATCACTTTCCAAAAGCATAAAATTCATATGCATTCAGACTTAATTAATAACTTTTTCCCATAAAAAACTATAGCATAAACAAGAATATTATTTATTGATTGAGCTACTAATTCTTGTTTATAATTTTTTTCTTTTATTTGCATAAGAGCATCATTAGCCGTCGCTTCCAATATTTTTGGATCATCTGATAATGCTTTTTTACACTCAATAATAATACCAGTAACCAACTTATCTTTGGGAATTAACATAAGATCATATCGACCATAGCCACTTTCACGATTAGATCTCACGTAATAATCATCACTTAAAAAAACAAGCAATCCCAAAATAAAAAGATGATAACTTTTTTCTGGTTCGTCAACAGAAAAATCATAATAACTCATACTATTAACAATGAACTCTTGTAGTGATTGAGAAAATTGCTCTGTATTACCATTTTTTAAAGCAGTAAGCATCAATGCAAGCGATGTTGTAGTAAAAGATTGATCAAAAATAGACTTTAAAAGATTTGTATAAACACTATAAATTTCTTTATTTGGTATCACCAAAGAACATTCTTTATTACCCCATTTATTAATGCTTAACCGTGAATAGGTAACATAGCCACTAAACAACAATAAACTCCACAAAGCTCTTTGATTTTTTTCAATATGAGGAAAAAGAAATGCTTCTTCAATTTCCTTAATCAATGTAACATGCGTAAGTAAACCTTCAAGTTCTGTTTTTACTGCTTCTGAAGAAAGAGCAATAAATTTTTTTATCAATGCATTATCACTTGTATTGACCCAGTATGCTTTTAATTGCCCATTATTTTTTACACACTCTATAATTGACCAAGGATTATATAAACGAATATTTGTACCAGCATGATACCCGTTATACCAATCTTTAATAACCTGCGATTCATATGCTATATTCTGATTCAACAATAACTCATCAACCTCACTTTCCACAAAACCAAATTTATCCGCAAATGAGTCGTGAAGCAATGTGCAAACATTTAAATTATTAAGCCCTGAAAAAATACCTTCTTTTGCAGTACGTAAAATTCCTGTTAATACCGCACGACTAAGATACCTATTATCTTTCAATCCTGCCGATAGAAATGACTGCATAAATGAAATCATCTCATCATAATAACCATTACTATATGCAGCATGAATAGGAGCATCATATTCATCTAATAATAAAATAACCCGTTTTTTTGTAATCTGCTCAAGTATCATAGTTAAAAAATGTAAACTGCTGCTCAGATGAACATCTTCACCTTTTTCTGTAACAATAGAATTATATATCTCTAAATCATGAGAATTGATCAATGCAGCATTTTCATTAACAAAAGAACGATGCCGTTTATACTCTTTTGCCATAATTTCTATTATTTTTTTTCTTGCAGCCAGCCATGTCTTTTCTTTTACATCTTTAAATGTTATGAAAACAACAGGAAACTGACCTTGCAATGAACGACATTTTTCATCGAGCCAAATTGCTTTATCAGTAAAAAGATAATCATTACTAATTTCAGTCTTTTCAAAAAAATAATAAAGCATAGAAAGATTAAGAGTTTTACCAAATCTACGAGGTCGACAAATAAGCGCAACGCCACCACCAACATGCAATAATTCTTTAATAAAAAGCGTTTTATCAACATAATAATAATCATCTTCAATAAGCGTCTTATAGTCACTAATACCAATTGGCAATGGCTTTTTCATTGTATATTTTTCCAAAAAAATTTAGTATTTAAACTCTTTCTCATTCAACAAGTGCACGATAATTTTCCTCTACCATATCCCAATTAATCACATGCCACCATGCTGAGATATAATCAGGCCGCTTATTTTGATATTTAAGATAATACGCATGCTCCCATACATCAAGACCCATAATTGGCGTAGCATCATATGATAATGGGCAATCCTGATTAGGCAATGCAGTTATTATAAACTTTCCCTCTTTATCAACAGAAAGCCATGCCCAGCCGCTACCAAAAACTGATTTTGCTTGTGCATTAAAAAGGGTTTGGAATTCTTCAAAAGAACCAAATGCTTTTTTTATCTCATCTGCTACTAATCCTGTTGGCTGCCCGCCACCATTTTTTTTCATAATCTTCCAAAACAGTGAGTGATTATAATATCCTCCCGCATTATTACGCAACGCAGTACGAATATTTTCTGGCACTGCAAATAGATCAATCAATATACTTTCTGCTGATGTCGGTTGAAATTCAGGAACCGTTTCTAGCGCAGCAATCATATTATTAAGATATGCTTGATGATGCTTAGTATAATGAATTTCCATTGTTTGAGCATCAATGTATGGCTCAAGAGCATCGTATGCGTACGGCAATTGTGGTAAAACAAATTTCATAGAATTCCTTTAATTGAGTTCGTATACTTCGACAAGCTCAGTACGAACGGATAAAAAATATTTATAAAAAAATAATATTATAAAATCCTAATCATATTAGCCGTTCGTGGTGAGCTCGTCGAACCATATCGAACGCTAATATTACTATCATATCAAAAAATTATGTGCCTATGTAAAAAAGTTCATCATCCCTACGTGCCATCTGAAGTTGTTCTCGCGCAATCTTTTCTTTATAAAAATCATCAGATTGCCACACATTAATCTCTTTTTCTAACAATACAACTTCCTGATCAAGAAACATAATATCTTGTTTAATATCCATCACCATATTTTGATGATTATATAATGACTGTAAACCATTTTTTCCACACACATATATATACCCAAACGTTATCATCTCCGCTATCAAAAATAATCTCATCATCGCTTTTTTTAATCCCATCATACACTCCTTTCTTTTTTATATACTTTCTGCTATTTATCTCTCTTATTATTTAATTTTATTGACTTACGTTACAATATTTAGTTTTTACTAAAAGAAAAAGGAGTTGTAATGAAACGTATAATCTTTATTTCAATTTTCATCATTTTACCGTTATACATTACACCCACAACAGATCAGGAATCAGTCAATAAACCAGCTCTGATAAGCGATGAGAACTTTGAAGAAACAATATTTAATTGGTCACGCACCTTTGCCCAAGCAATGGATATAGCACATAAAAAACATTATGCTATCACCGATCCACAAGAAAATATGATTCAAGCAATAGACGGCTTTATAAAATCACTCGATGCTCATTCCAATTTTTTAGAACCAAAAAAATATAAAGAATTACTTGAAGATACGTCTGGTGAATTTTTTGGTGTAGGAATAGTTATTGATAATCTGCGTGAAACAAAAGATAAACATCTTATTATCATCGATACTATTCCTGATGGACCTGCTGATTCAGTTGGCATTCAACCAATGGATAAAATAGTAGAAGTTAATGGCCAACTTCTTGAAGGTCTTACGACAACAAAAATAGTCTCTCTTCTTAAAGGGGCGCGTCATACAACGGTATCAGTAAAAGTTATGCGTGAAAAAAGCCCCGATTTACTCTCTTTTGATATTGTACGTGATGTAGTAAAAGAACAACATTCACTGAGTTTTCACATAAAAAGTCATAACATCGCCTATCTTTCATTAAGTATGTTCACCGACGTTGCAGTTAAACAAATTGAAACATTACTTAAAAAATCACACGAACAGCACCATAAAGGACTCATTCTTGATTTGCGAAATAATTCTGGAGGGCTTCTTACTGCGGCAATTGATATAGCAGGACTATTTTTAAAAAAAAACAGCTTAGTAACACTCACCAAAGATAAACATGGAAAAGAAATTGACCGATACACGACAAAAAGACATCCTGTAGCAAAAAATACTTTACCAATATTTATTCTTATTAATAATTACACCGCATCAGCAGGAGAAATTCTTGCCGGGTGCTTAAAAATCAATTCTGATACCACAAATAATTATCTTGTTTTTTTAGTTGGCACAACAACTTTTGGCAAAGGATCAGTACAAGAAGTGATTCCCATTAGCAACAATTGTGCACTAAAAATCACCACATGTCTTTATTTTTTACCCGATAATACCACCATTCAAGGCGTTGGTATTGAACCAGATTTTATCATTGAACGAACAACGCCACCAACAGAACAGATGCAATGGTTTATCAATAATTATGGAAGAGAAAAAACACTTGATAATTATATAAAAGTTACCAAAGATGGAACGCCACTTATGAAAAATAAGGATGAACAAAAAGAGATTCCTATAAAAAAAAGAAGCAACAAACGATACGATCGTGCAAAAGAGATGCTTCAAAATGATAATCAACTGCGTGATTGCATTGCATTGATAAGCATGCTCCACACCGCACAAAAATATACACCACATCTGGTTAAAACTCGCGCTGATGCTCTTATGTATCTTAAGCAAAATCATATCAATAGTGATAAACTTGAAATTGAAGAGGTTGTGCTCTAATAAAAAAAAGAAAATTATCATTTAAAATATGTTTTAAAGCAATGCCTCAATAGCTTTGCGTAATTTATCATTCCACATACCTAACTGAAAAACAGCATATAATGGATATGAACGTATTTTATTATATTCAGAATAATTTTGTGTGGAAAATCGAATACCATATGGCGATTTTTGATGTGACTCAAGAAACATTTGAATGCTTTTTAAAGTACGGCCTTCTCCGCTTTTAACCTCAACAGGTATAACATATCCTTCTTGTTGAATAAGATAATCAACCTCAGCGCTACTACCACGCGTTTCTTTATGCCAATAATAAAGTACTGGTTTATTCACTGGATCAAGACATGTTAATATTTCCTGTCCCACAAATGCCTCAACTAAAGCACCCTTATTAATAAACTCAGTCAGTGGATTAATAAACCATCCTGCTGTTTGCAATCCTAACATTATTTGAGAAAGCGCAACGTCAAGAAAAATTACTTTATAATCAAGTGGATCAATTTGTGCCCCAAGAGGGATACCTTGTCCTGCGCTCGCGTATACTTTTTGTGCAACTCCTGCAGTAACTAAAAGATCAAGTGCAGGCGCAAGCTCTCTTTTCCTAAATTCACCTTCAATTACGGTGTACTTAAATCGTTGACCAAGTTGCAACGGAATATGTTCAAAAAGAAGCTCAACATATTTTATTTGAACTCGTTTAGCATATTTACCAAAATCCTGACGATATGCAGACAAAATAGATGTATGAAATCTTGGACATTCTAACGTATCCTTTGTTTCTTGCCAACACTTAACCGCTTGTGGCATTCCTCCAATGGCAAGATATTCACCAAGTAAACCCAACAATTTATTATGAACTATATCACTAATAGGATTCATACTTGTATGCATAAAGAGTTCTTGTACAAGAATATCTGATGACATTGCACACAAAAATTCAATGAATGAAAGAGGCTGCATATAAAAACTATCCACTCGACCAACAGGAATGCCAACTTGCTCGATAGCAAAATCAAGCAATGATCCTGCTGCTATCACGTGTAATTCAGGCATTTGTTCATAAAAGTAGCGTAGTGCTAAAATAGCTCGAGGAACAGCTTGAATTTCATCTATAAATAATAACGTTTTACCCGGGATAATTGGCTTAAGCATTAAAGCTGATAAGTCACGAATAATTCTATCTGGTTGAAGGTCTTTTTCAAAAATAATTTGCGCTACTTGTTGATTTTCTAAATTGATTTCAAAAAAATCAGGAAAAGATGCTCCTAAAATACGTGCAGCATGAGTTTTTCCAATCTGCCGAGCCCCACGCAAAAGCAAAGGCTTACGATATCGATCATTTTTCCAATTATTTAAATAATAATCGATAATACGTTTCATAAGAGTTATCCTGATTTTTTTGGTTGTAATTCAAGGTTAATTCTATATGTTTTTGGTTGAAAATCAAGGTTAACTTCACTATGCTTTGGTCGAAAATCAAGGTTAAGCTACATTTCCTCATACAACAACAATCAAATGACAACGATATAAAACATGATACTATATAATCATAATAATGACTTATTATGTACACTATTTATCATAATATTTAAGGGAGTGTGATGGCTCAAAAATCAATAACCATAACGCCTGATATTAAAAATACAACAAACTATCAAATTTTTTCTCTTTTGATATTCAGCATTTTTTTATCATTGCATTGTAACGCCATGGAAAAAAAGAAGACAACAACAGAAAATAAATTATCGCGAGTATTATTCGATGAGCGTCACCAAGCAACACTCACCCTTTTACAACTTCTTAAAGAAACAAATACGCCGCATAAAGGAACATTAGATAGTATTTTTACTGCAACACAAAATTGTTGGTTACGTCCTGCAGATAAAGAGCGCTGGGAAATACAAAATCATTCTACGCACACAAGTAAAAACTTACCACAATTATTTGAAAAACTTTCACTCATCAATACAATTTACCCATCACAACATAATTATAAATATGCCCTATTACTCGGTGATGCTGATGCAACAACCATGCGAATGCGCATTGCAAACCTCATAAAAATATGGAATAAAGGAGTTCAATTTAGTTCTCTCTATATTCTCACCGGAACACAGCCCCTTGATAAAAAAGTTGCATCTCAAGAAACTCTCTTACGCTGCAACATTAAAAAATTTCCACGCAAAAAAAATTGGCAATTCAATGGCATCTTGCCAACTACGGAAACTGACATGATTAAATTCTTTTTTGATCAAGCAATTCTTCCTAGAGAATGGAATGATCTCCCTCTTATCTTTGTTAATACACCAATGCAATCAACAGGAAATGGAACCCTAAAACGTCCAACAACTCTTGATACTATTAATGAATGGATAAAATTACATAATCCACAACAAGGTTCAATCTTAGCAATATCTATTCAACCATATGTTGCCTATCAAGATTCCGTCTTAAGAGACACTCTTGCATCATCCTTTACCATCGAAACAGTTGGCAATAAATATCCTGCTGATCAAAACATTCCAATCATGCTTGATTCAGTAGCTCGCTGGATTTATCATGAATACCGCATACATAAATCTGCAAAATATTAACAAAAAGAAAGAATACACATACATGATCATTTATACTCTTGGTATCTTAGAAAAGAATTCAAAAATACTGTTTTTACTTCGGCAAAATAGTTCCTTTTGTGATGGATATTATGGTCTGCCTGGTGGAAAAAAAGAACCACATGAATCTCCTACAGATGCACTTATTCGAGAACTCCATGAAGAATTAGGCCTTACTCTCACACAGAACAATCTACAATTTGTACATTGCCTTGTCTTTAAAAATGCACATAATATACCAAGCATGGCATTATTCTTTAAAGTCATTGATTGTAATGATAACCCAATTAATCAAGAGCCTCATAAATGTACACAACTTAATTGGTTTGCTCCTAATGAGTTACCAGAAAATGTAATACCTCGCCATCGACAAATAATTACAATGCTCAAACAAGGTATTATGTATATAGAAAATGAGTAACGCGAATTCATCAAACTCACGTTCATTAAAAAAAAATGTTAAATTTTTTTCAACAAGTCTCCCGCATTTTTCCAACTCACCACTTCACCTTGACTGCGCGACTGTTCTTGATTCCCTGCATATACAACAAAACCGGTCATATCAGCAGATTCTACCACATCATTTTTCCAATACAAAAGTGCATCAAAAAAACGTGGACTGAACGTTTCTCCCGCTTTAATTTCAATCGGAACAAGACGATTGCTTTCTTCAATAATACAATCGATCTCATGCCCTGCACTATCACGCCAAAAAAACAGTCCTGGCTCTTGTCCATTATGGTAATACTGTTTGTAAAAGTCTGCTATGATAAATCCTTCAACAAGACCTCCCTTGTTATAATGATCAAATAATTCATCAGCAGATTTTATTCGTAATAATGAACACGCAAGACCAGAATCATAAAAATATAGTTTTGGTGATTTAATTAACCGCTTATTAAAATTTGAGTGATATGGTTGCAACAAAAATACAATGTAACTTGCTTGAAGGATAGAAATCCACGCCTTGGCCGTATTATGACTAATACCACAATCATTACCCAATGAAGTAAGATTCAAAACTTGTCCTGTTCTTCCCGCGCATAATCGAATAAATTTTTGAAAAGTATCTAAATCAACAACATTAATCATTTGACGAACATCACGTTCAATATACGTTCTGATATAACTGGGATAAAAATCAAGTGGAACAATATCTTTATCATACATACGCGGATATCCGCCTGAAAAAACTGTTTCTTCAATTGTTGATGCTAATAAATTATTATTTTTAAGTTCGTGAATCGAAAGCGGTAATAAAGTAAGGACACCTACTCTCCCTGCTAAACTTTGACTAATTGCCTGGCTGATAGAAAAATCTTGTGATCCAGTTAAAATAAAATAACCAGGCCTATCATATTCATCTACAATCCCTTGAATATATGAAAGTAATTCCGGTGCATATTGAATTTCATCTATAATTAAACCATATTCATTGCTATATTTTTTCAAAAATCCTCGTGGATCAGCTTGAGCATACTCACGTTCATCTACATATTCTAAAAGGACATAATTGTAATTTTTAAATATCTCTCTTACCAATGTAGTTTTACCTGATTGACGAGGTCCGGTAATTGAAAGTACGGGAAATTTACCCGCCAGACGCACAATCACTTCTTCTAAATCTCGTCTAAACATAAAATCTCCATTATTTAAAATAACGATCTACACTGAACTTTTAATCTATTAATGTAAATTGTAAATCCAATTTACAATTTACACAATATTTTTAAAAAAACATTATGGACCAAATGAAATAATCTAAAAGGTGATATTAATTTTTTTGCTGAATATCTTCATTATTATAACGTTTATTCTTTGGATCACCCATTTAATTTAGCACATTGGTCATTCATGGAATACAAAACAGAAGAAAAAGATATATTACAAAAGACAGATGCAACGCTAACTGAAAAATAACATAAAGAGGGAAGCCATTACACCCATAAAGACTTCCTCTTTTATTTTGTGGGAAAAGTAGTATATAAATCATAATTTTTTTTCTACTCTTTTTTTTCTTATTTTCTACATCCCCCACACACTAATTGTTTTATTGCCAATATATTCTTGTTTATAATAAATTTTTTCATCCCATGATTTACCTAATGCACGGTCAAATAAAACTAAGTGCCCTTCAGTTGCATTATTAGTATCCATATATTCAGCAATCTGCACTAGACCTTCATCAATTGTTTTGTTTCCACGTTTAATTTTTAACTCAACAACAATTTTTTGCTTATTAAACTCAATAAGCAAATCAACACGTTTTCTACCAAGCGCATATTCACGATGAATCTTTCCCCCGCCATTTATAATACGCTGTAAAAAAGCCATTAATAATAAATGTGGTCCTGACTCTTTATAATCAAATTTTTCTAACCAAATATCAGAATTTTCGCGATAAAACTGAGTAAATGCTTCAAGAAGTTTATGCATATTTAATGAACCATCGCTATTTTGATACCAACTATTTTCTGGTGTAGTTTCTTTCATGCTTTCTTGATCGGTATACACTAATTCACGAGGAATTATTTCTTGATATATAGGATTTACTATTTTTATGCCTTTTTGTGTGATAAGTCCCAAGTCACGAACATATTGTAAATCATCAATAGGAAAATTTTGTGGAGTATCTTCCCCCATAATAATTGCATCAATAATACGACGAACGCGCGGTTCTTTCAATTTGTGCACAAGTTGATCAATATGCGTATCTCTGCGTAAAATAAGCACATCTTTTGCTCGTTCAATAATATCTTTTGTAATCGGCTGGCTGCGATCAGTAACGTCTCTAAAACATGCTTGATACGCTAAAGCATTCACAAGCCATGGCTGACCTTGTGTTAAATAAAATGCATATTCTATTGCTTCATCAGTAAATTGCTGACCAGTATCTTGCGAATGCTGATTATATAGCATTCGAACTTGATCAAAAGAGAAATTTAATAAAACTAAGCTTTCAGCTTTAATATTAAAAGCACTACCACCAAGCACCATACTATTTTCTTTTTCAGACCAAAGCTGATAGTCACGTACATCACGCACGCCAATTAAACATATCGACTGTGGAAAATTATCAGGTCGATTAGGATAACCAGCGCGCAACTGGCGCAACACAGAAATTAACGTATCGCCAACAAGTGAATCAATTTCATCAATAAAAAGAATAAATGGCTTGCTAAAGTTTGATGATAAAAACTCTAAACACTCATAAAGACTATTTCCTGATATTTCAGCAGCAATAATGTTATTAAAAAAATCAAGCGCAGAGTTATTGGGAAAAGCTTTACGTGCTCGAGCTTTAATAATATTAAGAATAGTAAATAAGCCATCCTTAATATTGCTACGTGCTGTTTGAGCCGGTTCAACATTAATATACAAAACATTATAATTACCAGACACATTCAATTGCTCAGCAAATATATTAATCGCTGTTGTTTTTCCACTTTGACGTGGCGCATGTAAAATAAAATATTTTTGCTCTTCTATAAGTTGCAAAAATAAAGCTTCATCGAGTCTATGGGGAACATAATAATGATTTTTTGGATTCACCGGACCTGCAATTGCAAAAGTACGCATAACAATTTTCCTAAAAATATACTATTTTTTATAAAAATTCCAACTTCTTACATTTCTTTTCAAGCATTTATTAATTTTATCATACCACAATTAACTAATGGCTAAAAAACACTCTTATCATTTTTTTAATATTTTTATATGGTAAGCAATAAACATAAAAAGGATCTCTTATGCAAGCTACAAAATTAGTCTACTCTTACTTATTATATTTTTTTATATGCACAAACCTACTTCAAACAGAAGGATTTATTTCTGGCACACTCATTAAAACTCCTTTTGGCTACACACAAATTGACCAACTAAACATTGGAGATAAAGTTATATCTACTAATCATAATTTAGTAGCTGAAGAATGCCTCATAACATATATCACTCATCATACGATTGATTGCTGTATGAAAATTGGCATAAACAATAAATATGTTTATACTGCACCTAATCAAAAATTTTATTCATATAACCAAAAAAAATGGGTTTCTGCTCATCAACTACAACCATCAGATTTACTAATGAATTGGCACGGTAAATGTGTAGTCATTGATACTCTTGAAATTGTTAATGATAAATACACGATGTACCAACTTTCAGTAGATATAAATCATACTTTTTGTATTTCACCTCATAATCTTATTGCACACAATTCACATTTTGTTGTTCTCAATCTTTTTCCGTATGTTACACCAATAATAACTGAGATTATACAAACAGGATTAGCTATTAGTACCACATTCATTGGTGCTTTTTTTGCGCAAAAAATATCAAAAAAACATCGTCACAATAATATACGCAATGAAACAGTGAATAATTCATCCGCACATAGTGACTTTGGAGGAAACGGAGGATCAGAGGATCCTGAAGATGATAACAAAAATGATAATGAAAAACAGAAGCATCCTCATGGCATCTATAAAGAATCACCGGCTCATCGATCAAAACAATGTGGCCGAAAAAGCCCATCTCCTAAAAACGGACAACATTGCCTAGATCATTCATTACCAGGCAAGGGCAACTCAACACAACGCATCAGCATTGAAGGAAACAATTTTATCGTATTAAAACAAACAAGTTACCGGGAATTTCATGGATACTGCGTAGCATGGGATGAATTACATTTGTCATTACAACAAGTACTTAGAGATCATCAATTAGTCACAAAAGCTGGAAAAATAATTAAAGAAGCTGCTCAGAGGATATTTAAATGACTAAATTTATTTTAAATTTTATATTAAATTCTACTGAACAAATAACAATACAATTAAAAGATTCACTCAATAGTCTCGATTATTGCTATAGAGCAAATATTTTTTGGCATAAACAAGATAAAAATTTTTTACTTTCGAATGACTCTCTTCATTATGATATGGAAAGATTCAATAATTTTTTAGAAAAAGCTTTAAATAATGAATTGCAATTACATGAATCATGCACACAAGATATTGGATATTTATACAATGAATACTATCAAAATAAACATAACTTTATTCTCCATAATTTTACTAGTGGAGGACAAGACTGGATTGGTTACCAACACCATTTATGGGAATCTTCTAAAAATAATGTACGATTAATAACATGGCTCTATAATAACATAAATGGAACCATTATTTTTGAAATTACCCCATGTTATCCATACTTATTTTGCGAACCAACAGAACAACCTGATTATATTCCTTATAAAGAATGGATAAAAACATATCAACCATATTTAATCCAAGAAATACCAAAAAAAACTGCACAAGAATGGCTTACTCAAGCGGAATATATAATAAAAATTATAAAAACAAATGAAGAAAAATGACAAAAAAATGATATCATATAAATTATTAACCAAAAAGAAATAATTCAAAAGAAAGCACATCTATGAACAAAAAATTTTTAACTATCGCCACAATAGCAATTGGATCAATCTATTTATACAGCAACACCAATAATAATTATGGTAAATGGTTTACTGAAGAACAAAAAGCATTTAACGAGCGCAGAAATAATATTGCTCAAAAATACTGGGATACATATATTATAGCGCGGCCACACGATGATTATTCTGGCATTAAAGGTATTTTGACAACTCAATCAACACTAAAAAATTTACCCGAAGACATAAACCAACAATTTGATACCGCAATTAATACAAAAAATTACCGTTCATTTGCAAAACTTTTTGAGACCGTAAATGATTTTGGTCTTTCTGTAATAGATACCGAAGAAAAATTATCAATACCATTTAAATATAGTAATTTTTATGATTGCAAAAAAAATCCCACCATCAACACAGCTGATATAGAAAATCTACAACAATACATCAAAGACAGTAATTTTTCTGGTATAGCAAGCATTCGTCAAGCAGGTATTACACACACTATTTCATCATCTGATAACATCGACAACTCAACAGCTTTTTCTCTTCATTCGATAAGTAAAGTATTTACCGAGATACTTACTTTATTGCTCGTTCAAGAAGGTATTATACAAGAAGAATGGCTACAACAACCTCTACACATAAGCGATAACACAAAAAAATTACTCCCACTCTCTGTCTTGGAACAATTAGAAAAAACAACAATAGAACAAATTATGACCCATCGTGGTGGATTTGGAGATTATACCTTTAATTATTTAAATATGCTTGATGCAAAAGCAAAAATAGGAAAAGTTATAAATCCTATTCAAAAACTAGACGATTTTTTACCATACGCGGATGATACAATTGTTACGTTAAACAATGATGAAACTCGATACAGCAATCTAGGATTATTATTATTAGGACTTTCAATAGAACATTGCTACAATGCTGCTATGCAATCTGATAAATCATTATCTTTTGATGAAATATTACATAAATACATCATAGAACCAGCTGGTATAAAAATTTTCTCATCACAAAAACCAGATAACGCGTGCTATAATGAATCTGGATCATGCTCGCACTATATTTGTGCTTCTCCCGCAGGAGGTCATTGGACAACTACGGATGATATGCAAAAATTTAGTGGGTGGCTTGAAAAAAAATACGCAAATGATACTGTATTCAAACAGCTACTTGAAAAATATGGCAGTGAATTTTATAACTCCGAAACTCAAGAAGCTCATCACTGTGGTGGTATAGGTCAACCAGGAATAGGAGAGGCAAGTACTCGTTTTGCACTATTTTTAAAACATGGAATAAGTATAGTCGTGCTATCCAATAGGCCACAACAAGCACATATTATGTATAAAACTATTTATCATAATATTTTAGCAGATCAAAAATAATATATTATAAAGGAAGTATAATGGCTCAAAAAATTACCTATCATTTTTTGATATTTCTGTAGCCATTTGATATCATTAAAATAATTATAACTTATTCCTATGAAAAGGAACCCCAAATATGAAAAGTTCAATCATCTCCCAATAATTTGTCATATAAAAGCTTGATAGCATTTATACAAACAAATACCTAATCATACACCTACCCTTTTTAGGGTCTTTATTTTTACGTATACTATTCACATCTTTGTTGCGGTGTTAGTAATTGTATATTCGATAACTATATTTATTGAAAGAAACAAAAAAATGAATAATCACTCTGCAACCACTAACTTTGGCTCTTTTTTAACAACCGATAAAGTAGGCTCACCCATCATTCTTGAATGGAAAAAAACAACTATTATATCAACTGATTTTGCTCATACCATGAACACAATGTGGAGCTTTGCTCGTGATGCATACACACCAGTGGAAATGCAATTTCTCAAAGCTTTTCCGGAAGTTGCCGGTACTGAACCATACTTTAAACCCTTCAAACCATTATTTGCCAATGGCATAAGCAATGTTAATTGGGATGCAGCAACAAAAATCATGGAATCAATTCTCCAAAATCATTTTGTATTTGATCCAACACAATTTCCTCAGGAAATGATTGCCTTATATTCACCAGACCGTTGTTTTGTCGTAATAGCAAAAGATACTGCAACTAATCAACCTCTTGGTTTTATTACATTTTTAATGCGCCAAAGCTATCCAATTGGAGATGTTAAAGTAATGAGTCTTGCTGTTGCAACAACACATCAAAATCGTGGTCTTGGCAAACTACTCATGAGTTCAATATATAAAATTGATCCTACTATTAAACGTATTTTTTTATGCACACGGGTCACTAACACACATGCATTACAGGCATACCGCTCATGGGGATATACCACTGATGAAAATCCAATTTTAGATCACCCTTTTAATCGAGCACATTGGTCATTTATGGAATATAAAACAGAAGAGTCAAACATATTACAAAAATTAGCTAAAACACTAAAATAATAAAAATCTACATAGCCTAAAAAAACGACCTAGATACCTTAATAACAGCATCCATGCAAATTGTAAATCCGACTTACAATTTGCATGGATGCTACAAAAGAATTTTATTGACAAGGATTTTTTATTGTGCTATTTTTTTAATAGTACAATTTTATAACAAGAACTATTTTTTATCACATTTTAGGAACTACTATGGTTTTCTACGCAAAAATTGCTGGCATAGCACTATTTGGACTTATCGCAACTCATGACCTTTGTTTTCTATCTCAAAAGAAAAAAAATTATCACGCAACTATAGCTAAACGCATACAAGCCATTGCAAAAAATCCTTCTCTTTTAATATTCCAATCATTAAAAAATGAGATTACACTGCCAAAGCTAGAAACTCAAGGAACTATCCCTTCATGGCTCAATGGAACATTAGTCAGAAATGGACCTGCGCAATTTGAAACCTCAACAGAAACGATATCTCATGTCTTTGATGGTCTTGCAATGCTTCATGCTTTTTCATTTGATAACGGCAACATTTCCTATGCCAATAAATTTCTTAAATCAAATTATTATAAAACAGCAACCACGACAGGTTCGATAGGTCAAGGTTTTGCACAAGATCCTTGCTCTCTTATTTTTAAAAGATTTTTTTCTTATTTTTCACCACAATCAACTAAAAAGACCTTTGATAATGCAAATGTAAATGTTGCCAAGATAGCAGAACATTTTGTTGCACTCACTGAAACTCCATTACCAATCGAATTTGATGTAAAAACACTCGATACTATAGGAAAAATAACTTTCGATGATACCATAAAAGGACAAGTCACTACCGCTCATCCGCATATTGACTTTGAAAAAGAGGAAACCTTCAATTACCTAACTCACTTTGGCAAAGAAAGTACTTATAATATTTATTCTATGCCATTAAATAGTAAAAATCGCACATTAATCGCTTCAATTCCTGTTGAAAAGCCATCATACATGCACAGCTTTGGCCTGACAAAAAATTATATCATTTTAACTGAAATTCCATTCAAAATAAATCCAATAACACTACTCTTAACAAATAAACCATTTATTAAAAATTTTGTATGGAAACCTAAAGATGGCACAATTTTTACCGTAATTAATCGTCATAACGGAACAATTGTTGGCCGTTTTAAAGGAGAACCATTTTTCACCTTTCATCATGTCAATGCATTTGAAGACAATAATAATATTATAATCGATCTCATTGCCTATGATGATGCATCTATTATCGACACACTTTCATTTGAACATATTTTTAATCAAACCAATACTTCATCAATCAACAAAAGTGTACTAAAAAGATTTACCATCAATCCTAACCAAAAAAGTATTGTGTCTACAATCATAAGTTCTACTCATATAGAAATGCCACAAATAAACTACACACACTACAACATGAAACCTTATCACTATGTCTACGCATTGACTTCAATTAACGATCATAAGTCAGATCTTATCAAAATTGATGTAACAAATGGTAAATCTATCAAATGGAAAGAAAAAAATTGTTCTGCAAGTGAACCTATTTTTGTTGCCCACCCACAAGCTACCACCGAAGATGATGGGGTGATTATCTCGGTAATATTAAACTTTCATGAGCAGCGTTCATTTTTACTTATTTTAGATGCAAAAACATTCACCGAAATTGGTCGAGCAACCGTACCACACCACATTCCTTTTAATCTCCACGGAGCATTTTTTAAAAAATAAAATAAACTATAAAACGGTAAATATTTATATAACCCTCATTATACGCAAGGATCACTATGCAGAACAAAGATGCTGCTCTACAACAAATCGACGAAATCTATAATACTCTCAAAGGAAATCTGAGAACTATTATTTCGGGAACCCACATGATTGTCATAGGGATTTGCATTATGGCAATTCCACTTATAGAATTAATTTTTAATTCTACGCTCGATGCTTATTTATCACAAAAAATGGCTCATCCAGAAGTTCTTATATTTTTACTACGCACCATCTTTTATTGGACATTTTTTTACAACATTGGCTCACGTCTTAAAACGCCTCATAAACAAAACATGCTTCTTGAACAAGCTTTCAGCATTGGTAAACTATTTCCCTTCATACCAATATCAGTTGCTGCCGCTCTTGGAATCACGCATAATGAAAATCTCATCTCTCCGATGGTCCTTATTTTAATCGGCACTCTCTTTACCTTTTTTGGGCAATTCACTTCACGCATTGTATCAACTATGGCATGGAGTATGATTATTGCAGGAATAGGTGGTATATTATTAATGCCCTATGCAATACCGCATCTTTGGATATATCTTATCATGTATCAAGGATTAAGTTTTGTAATCATGGGTTACTTATTGCGCTACGAACAAAATAACCATATTAACGAATAGGTTGTCATTATGAACGATGAATTAAACAAAGTTCTTCATCAACCAATACGAACTCGCATAATGGCCTATTTGATAGCACACGGTTCATGCACTTATAATCAACTAAAAAACAATTTTGATCTTTCTGATGGGCATATGACAACGCATATGAAAGAGCTACTCGAACATCAATATGTCGAAATGGAAAAAACATTCGTAAACAATAAACCGTGCACCACCTATTATGTCACTGATACGGGACGACAAGAATTTGCTCAATATGTGCAACGATTAAAAAAAATAATAGAAACAAGCGCTCTGTAAAGGGCGCTTTAATTATTTTCTACATACCCAAATATTAATTATTTTATTATCAACATATTCTTGTTTATAATAAGTTTTTTCATCCCATGATTTGCCTAGCGTACGGTCGAACACAACTAAATGCCCTTCGGTTGCATTATTAATATCCATATATTCAGCTGTTTGAAGTAAGCCTTCATCAATAAAATTTTTATCGTGATAACTCATAAGAAATTATTTCTTGATAAATAGGATTAGCTATATTTAACTCCTTATCAGTTATCAAACCAAGACATCTTCCATATTCTATATCATCGGCTGCAAAATAACGCTTTTGAAACGACTCACTAGTAACTGCATCAATAATGCGGCGGAGACGCTGCTCTCCTAATTTATGTACAAGCTGATCTATATGCGTATCTCTACGTAAAATAAGCACATCTTTTGCTCGCTCAATAACATCTTTTGTAATTGGTTGAGTTCGATCAGTAACATCTCTAAAACACGCTTGATATACAAGCGCATTAACAAGCCATGGTTGACCTTGTGTTAAATAAAATGCATATTCTATTGCATCACTAGTAAATTGTTGACCAGTATCCTTCGAATGCTGATTATACAGCATTCGAACTTGGTCAAGAGAGAAATTTAGCAGAACTAAACTTTCAGCTTTTATATTAAAAGCACTACCACCAAGCACCATATTATGTTCTGATTCAGACCAAATACGATAATCACGCACATCGCGGACCCCAATTAAACATACTGATTGAGGAAAATTATCAGGACGTTCATTATAACCGGCTCGCAATTGTCGCAACACAGAAATCAATGTATCTCCAACAAGAGAATCAATTTCATCAATAAAAAGAACAATTGGTTTATCAGATGACCTGCTCCATTCTTCCAGAACTTCTTGTAAACTCCCCCCTGAAACTCTTTCTAATGCCTTTTCAATATGAGTAAAAAATGAATCATTACTATTCAATAATAATTTTGCAGCTCCGCGTAATCTATTGAGAATAATTCCCATACCTTCTTTAAAATTTCCTCTGGCAACTTGTGCAGGCTCAATATTAACATATAATGCTTTATAATTATTAATAGTGTTTAATTGCTGCGCAAACATACGAATTGCGGTAGTTTTACCACTTTGACGTGGAGCATGCAAAATAAAATATTTTTGTTCTTCTATAAGTTGTAAAAATAAAACTTCATCTAACCTATGTGGAACATAATAATGTTTATCAGGATTCACCGGACCAGCAATTGCAAAAGTACGCATAACAATTTTCCTAGAAATATACTATTATTTTTTTACTCTTTTTTTAGTTTATCCTTTTTTTTAATTATACCACAAATTATAATATGCCCCACTACATCAAAACAGTGCTTATATAATGCTATATTTTATTATCATTGCCTGGTATATTATTAAATAAATTTTTACACTATTAAAGGAAAGCATGAAACACCACCATCTTTTTATTATCATTTACTTTTTAATTGCACTATCACCGTGTGATGCCATGGAAAAAAAGAATATATTAGCAGACCTTATATTCAATAACATTGAAAAAATAACTGCCGTGGAAAACCCAAAACGCGCACGATTACTTGCAAATAATCACGCTGTTATTATTGATAACAAAGAAGACACTTATAGAGTAAATTTAAAAACAGCAGCATCACAAAAAATAAATTCTTCTTACGGTAAAGGAATTTTCTCCACTCCAATATTACAAAATAATGCAAACAAAATCATTACCTGTTGCGGCAGAACACTAACAGCCTATAAGGCACATACAGGCGAAATAGAATGGAGTACAATAACAGAAAAAATAATCCAGTCACTTGCATGGAATGAAACAAAAGACACCATTTTTCTCTGTCATTATCCCGAAAATAGTAAAAAAAGAAATAAAGTTATACACCACCCGTGATACAGGTGGCTTATCGGTTATGAGCAGTCCCAAGGACTGCCAGAGCGGCTTGTCAGTCATTTAAATATTAATATTTTTTAGTTAAAAATTACCATCTTCATTAGATCCTTGGCCATCCAATTGTTCTTGGTTTTTCACATAGGAACGAATTTTATCTAATTCATAGCCAATAGTTGAAACACAATAACCACGAGCCCAAAATCCTTCTCCATTAAAATTCCTTTTCCTTCCCGAAAATTGTCGTGCAATAGCTATTGCACTTTTACCTTTCAAATACCCTATAACTTCCGATACCGAATATTTTGGAGGTATGCTTATAATCATATGTATATGATCTTGTACAATATGACCTCCAACTATTTCACATCCTTGTTGACGCGCTAATTCATGAAATTTTTTTTTCAAAAATTCTCTTATTTTTCCATATAGCGCTTTTTTTCTATATTTTGGAACAAACACTATATGATATTTGCATTCCCACTTTGAATGACTTAAACTTTCATATGAAATTGACATGATATAATTCCTTTCGACCGACAAGCCGAAATAATTATACCATGTCAATTTTTATTATTGAATCTAAAGGCCAAGCCTTGATAGTCACACCAGTCAAACTGGTGGTTTACCTATCTTTAATTAAAAAATATAATTATGTAACAGGTGATTGCGAAGAACTTTTAATAGAAGATCGACAGTATAAATTTATCACCATGCATCCAAAAGAAGAAATTATGTGCCTAATTGATAATCGTGGTAATATTTATTGGCATATATTAAATGATACAGGTTCAACATATAAAAGGCTTTCCATTGGAAATGATATAAATGGAGAAAAAAAATTTGCTTACTCATGTCAATATAATTCTGATGGATCCTATCTTGCAGCTGGATATACTAACAAAATTAAAATAGTAAACCATAACAAAAAACCAAATCCATCGTTATATCTATCAGCACCAAAAGATGAATTTTTTGAAGAAATCTTAGCACAAGAAAATGAAACATTTAATGAAATATCATTTCATCCAAATAATTCAATTTTAGCAATCCTATGCGACTATGAATTATGCACAATCCCAGGATATACTCGTAAAAAACAATATGTACGTTACTATAACATTAAAACCTTACAATGTATTGACCAAACCATTGAATTTGATTCTCATTGCAGTTATGATCTCGCCTTTTCCCTTGATGGATTTGCCATTATAATTACCTTAGAAAACGAATGCGTAAAGATACCTGTTACTTTTGCAATAAAAGAAAAATGCCTATATTCCTTATTATCCTTAAATTATTGTACAGGCAAAAATGAGCAAATTTTACCACAGGATATTAAGCACTATATTATAAACACTTTAATTAAAAGCATTGTTTATAGCTAACAAAACACAAAAAAAAATCATTAAAGATCATTATCTTTTTTATTACCGTTTACTTTTGAGAACAACATCACTACAGTAATAATGTTAAAGAATTATTTTTTATTAAAAAAAAGAGATACTCATGAAGAACCTACTATTCACCTGTCTTATATTAATTCCTTTTATTTCTCACGGCACCATTTTGAGCATGCTAAATAAATGTGGTCGACGATTTCACACAGTAACAACAAAAACAAAAAAAGGCCAAGAAGAGCTTATTGTAAAATTAATACAAGAAAACAATGACCTTAAGCATGAAAATTGGAAACTTAATCAAAAAATTGTATCTCAAAAACCTGAAATCTCACCTAAAGAACAACCAATAACAACAGACACTCATCACATGCTCAAAAACAGTCATCCATACAGAGTATATCAATATTGGGATAATCTAAAAAAAAATGATCCTGAATCTTTTAAAAATACCCTGGAAAAGTTGAGTTCCACACCTGAATAATGGTGGCAATTTCATTGCCTGATTTTTTGATCGAAAATCATCATCCAATCTGATTTTTATTTTTTTCAATGAACTGCAATCTTATTTTAAGTAAAAAAATTGTTTCGGTACGTAAATGTTTTTTGGCCCATACCTTTTGTTGAACATCAAGCAATTCACCCAGCCCAGATAATATCCCACGATCACTCATAGTATTTAATCCATCAATACATTTGCGTAAAAATTCTTGCATGGTCATTTGTGTTCGTAGTGCAATAATTTTTTCATTAATTGACCAATGATTTTTTAAAAAAAACCACACATCAAATATATCGCGATTCGTTGTTCCAAGTCGCTCAAACATTGCAACCAATTTATGTGCCATCATGTCTTGTTTAACCATTACCTTCATGGGAATGCCAAGGTAAGATTTTACCTCATATGATGATCCAAAAACCCTACGATTAATCTCAATTTTAATGTTATAGGCATTATGTAACTTATTTTCATACGCAAGTAAATAAAACAAACTAAATCTCTTTTTTTGAACTTTTTTCACTGTTCCATATTTTTCAAGAATAGTTTTTACCTGTTCAAACACATATTCTTCTTGATCTTGATCAAGTAAGTCAAAATCTAAATCAACTGAAAAACGTGAAAGATCATAAAATAAATATGCTGCCGTTCCACCCTTAAAACCTAAAGCAGGAGCCATGCGTGAATCACTATAGATATCTTTTAAAATATGCAATAATGTATTTTTGTGAGCCATTATTTCTAAGGTCATGATTGCTCCTCTTGCTCAGCATCTTTAAATCGTTCATGAACTACTTTCTCCATTCGTTTATTTTGATAAATAGGGAGAATAAATAATACTTTATCAAAATTAAGCGATGATAAATTATCAACATAATAGTTCTTGTTAAGATATAATAAATCTAAAAATGCCCGTTCAGGAGATGCAATAAAATAAGTACCTTTATCCTCCACTCCTGTTGTATTAACCAAAATCGTATCCTTTAATTTTTTATATATATATTCCTGATTATCACACATAATATTTTTTGTTTGATACGTTGCCACAAAAACAGCTGAATAATACTGAAATATTATCCCTGCAGCAGCCAAGACCGTTTCAAAACTAATATAAGATGGCGTATAAATTTTAGTTGCCAACTCATACCGATCGTAATTTTTATCCTTTGCATAAAAACCTTTACGCATTGCCCATAACTGTCCATTTTGAACATAGTAATGAAGGCGCCTTTTTAAAAGGGAAGGCGATATTGGCCCAGCAGCCAATAAAATTTCTTTGAATGATAATACGGATGAATTTGATCTAAATATTTGAAAAAGAATATCTTTGTTCATTTTTTTCTCACTTATGAGTTAAAGGTTACACCCAATGTAACCTTCAGCTTACAAATGAAATCAATAATTATAAATAAAAAAAGATATTTTTTTTATTCAACAGTAACTGATTTTGCCAAATTACGCGGCTTATCAATGGGACATCCACGTTCATTTGCAATTGCATAGATAAAATATTGTATCAATCCAATCATCGCAAGTGGCCCCAGCAGCGCTGGCACATCATGCGTGATAATAAAATATGTTTCTGCCAAATCACATAACTCTTTTTGATCTTTATATGCAAAAACAATGATACGACCGCCACGAGCTTTAACCTCATTGGCATTAGAAATAAGTTTTTGATATATAAGCTGATCTTGATGAGACAAAATATACACAGGCATTGTATCATCAACTAATGCAAGCGGCCCATGCTTTAATTCCCCCGCAGGATAACTTTGCGCAAATACATACGCTATTTCTTTTAATTTTAATGCACTTTCCATAGCAAGCGGATAACTGATGTGTCTTGCCAAAAATAGTGCCTTATCATATTTGGCATAGCGTAGCGCATGCATATACTCAATTTCATCCCTATATCGTTCTAAAGTACTTTCAAGTACCTGAGCAGTACTTAATAAATTTTCTTCCGCCTGAAACAATTCAATAGGATCTATCAGCTTTTTTTCCACCGCAATGCGATACGAAAGCCAATAAAGAGCTGCAAGTTGCGTAGAAAAAGCTTTAGTAGAAGCAACGGCAACTTCAAAACCCGCATGCGTTAGTAAAAAACCGTCAGCCTCACGAGTAATGGTACTTGTCGCAACATTTGTTAATGCAATAGTATGCATTCCATGGTGCTTAATAAGACGAAGCGCTTCAAGCGCATCTGCTGTTTCACCCGATTGAGAAATTATAATATACAGCGTATTTTTTTCAGAAAAAAACGGCATATACCTAAATTCAGAAGCGACATAAACTGAGACCGGTATTTTTGTAATTGATTCAAAAAAAAATTGCGCTATACGCGCTGCATGCCATGATGTTCCGCATGCTACAAAACATATTTTTTCTACTTCACGCATCCGCTGCGCGGATAAATCAAGCTGATTTAAAATCTCAATTACACGCAATGATTCAACGGTTTTAGTAATCGCATTTTTTTGTTCATAAATCTCTTTTAACATAAAGTGTTTATAACCTGTTTTTTCTGCAACAGAAAAAACAGCTGATACCATCTGTACTTCTATCAGAAGTTTATTGCCTACAAAGTCATATGCATGAATAATATCTTTTTCAATAATGGCAAAACTTTCATCAGGCAGAAAAAAAACTTTGTCTGTTTTTCCTGCAAACGCAATGACATCTGATGCAACAAACATCTCACCATCGCCAATGCCAATACAAAGCGGAGATTTTTTACGCACAACAAGCAACTGATCAGAAAAATTTTGACTCATGACAATAAATGCATACGTACCTTTTAACAATCGCACAACGCACGCAATTGCTTGCGGCAATAAAACAGTTGACGTCAAAAGAAATTCAAATAGATGACCAATAACTTCTGTATCAGTATCGGAATAAAAAATATGACCAGAACTCTGCAATTGAGCCTTGAGGTCATTATAATTTTCGATGATACCATTGTGAACGATTGCTATAGTTCCTGAGCAATCAAAATGAGGATGAGCATTTTCTTGAGATAAATCACCATGCGTTGACCAGCGCGTGTGGCCAATACCCGAAAAACCATTAATTGGATTCTTTTTTAAACAGTCCGTCAAATTAGTAAGTTGACCTGACGCTTTGAGATGTAAAACTTTTTTATTTGTTGGATCAATACAGGCAAAGCCTGCAGAATCGTATCCACGATATTCTAAACGAGCAAGTCCTTCAAAAATGAATGTGCTACAAAAAGATTTTCCTATGTAGCCAACAACAGTACACACAATACTGCCCCTTTTTTTTGGAACTTGCTCAGATTAATGCTTGATTAAAACGATTAACGTTTTACAAATTGGAACTTAGCACGAGCACCTTTTTGACCATATTTTTTACGCTCTTTTTTACGCGCATCAACAGTCATAAGACCATGCTTTTTTAACAGAGGCTTTGTATTTTCATCAAATTCAACAAATGCACGCGCAATACCAAGCTTTACCGCATGAGCTTGCGCAACCTTGCCACCACCAAAAACATTTGCTTCAACATCAAACCCTGCCCCAATAGGACACACTTTAAACGGTGTTGCTGCTGCACCTGCAGCAAATTGAGTATCAAAATAGGTCATATAATCTATTCCATTAACTCTAATCTGACCGTTACCACGACGCAACCATATACGCGCAACTGCAGTTTTTCTACGCCCTACACCATGAGCCATTGGAGAGCTCGCAGTCTTTGCTTGAGAAGCCTTTGTCATTTCTTTTGCCATATCGCACTATAACCTTCTGATATGATTAATTAAGATCTTTCTAAAAAACAATTATTTTGATAATTAGTATAAGCTCATAAAACTTAATTGTCAAAAATAATGGAGCCGATGATCGGATTTGAACCGACGACCTACTGATTACGAATCAGTTGCTCTACCACTGAGCTACATCGGCACTTATACCCCAATTACACTTCGTTCCATTGGGGACCCCGTGAAAAGAAAAAAACCCAACTGCCCTTTATTATCACATAAAATGACATAAAAGTAAAAAATGGAAAATACACTTTATATCGTATAATGAGAGCCATGTTCTGATTTATCTTCAAAAATTTCCTGACATCCCAAACACCGCGTTGTATCAGGAAATGACCGCAAACGTTTTTCAGAAATTGCATTGCCACAATCCACGCACAGCCCATAACTACCATCATTAATTTTTTCCAAAGCTCGTCCTATACGACGATATTCATCTACTTCCGCATCTTGCAATGACATACGCAATGATTCCATTGTCGACGTAAGCACTTGATCTCCCGGATCTTGAACTTGTCCATCAGAAAATTGTTCCTTAGACATCTGCGTCAATTTTTGCTCAAGTTCCCATTTACGTTTAAGCAGTTCACTTTCAATCGTTTTTAAATTACGTTTATCACTCATTTTTGTTTCCTCTTATCATGAAAAAATTGTTTTAATAAGTTCGCTGATTCTTCAAACTTAACTCCTTCAATAATTGAAAAAGCATCCCTTTTGTATACCCAAAGATCTTCCTGGTTGTCAAGGTGAAAACCAAATAAAGGTGAAGATGCTCCATAAACTACCCCTGCCAAACGACTCAATTTTATTAATCCCATACACATAGAACACGGCTCAAGCGTTACGTATAACCAACAATCATTCAATCGCCAATTACCACAATACCTACCTGCCAATTCCATCGCCACCATCTCAGCATGCGCCCCTTGAGTACAATCTCGCTCAACACTATTATAAGCTCGTGCTATAATAACTCCTTCAGGATTAGCAATAACCGCTCCGATGGGAACTTCATCCATAGCATATGCTCTATGAGCCTCAATTAAAGCTTGTTCCATAAAAGCTTGATCTTTCTCCTTGCCAAACACTGTTGCAAACATTTAAACCTTCATTGTTTATGAAAAGTATTTCAAGTTGTTGTTTTTTAAAAAAGTTAACTGTTATAATATATACTAAATTGTTATAAAAACCAAGGGCAATTATAAATATTTTTGTCAAAATTAATAGATCAGACCCAATTTTTCTTAAGCAAATATTTTTCTACCATTTCTTTAACAGCACACGGTACAATTGGAAAACTCTGCACAATACGATATTCAGGAGAATCAGGATGCAAAACGACTGATTCATTACTTTTTTGTAGTGCATATAAGCGATGCAACAAATATCTTTGTAAAATATTTGGTTCCTTATCAATCCAATCTAAAGCCTTAGCAATAAAATTATCATACAATGTTATCGTAATCTTGGAAAAATAATATGTTATTAAATATACATAACGACCACTCGGACTAATACCAATACCTGCTAAATTTTTTTGATTCTCTAATAATAAAGCAATACACTTTTTAGTATTAATATCCCATAAAGCAACAGCACACTGTTTTTCATCATTATGAGCCATTGTAACAAGCATTGGCCAATGAGGCATTAATACGGCATGTACACAAGAAAGAGGTTTTTTAACTCCTTTATTTATTGATCCAGTTTCCATAATCTCTTCACCTGACAACCCATTAAGCACCATAACACGTTTCTTTGTTTCTATAATAAGCTTATCTCCTGATGGGGTAAATGAAATACCAGTAACAAGCTGTTTATACCATACAATTGTTCTTATAGGATTCTTGTTTAGATCAACAGTATCCCCCCATAATCGTATAGCGCTCTTCCGTTCATCATAATCCAAAGTAATAGTAACAAATCGACTATCATCATGATTAAAGGATATAATATTAGTTATTCCATCTGGACACAAAAATTGCTTTAAAAATAAGCTTTCTTGCACATTCCACATATAAACAGATCCTTTTGAAATAGCAGCTACAATGGTTGATTTATTATTAAAGCATACCGGTCCAACCCATCCCTTATGTCCTGTTAATAACAAATCAAATCCAGTAAATTTATTATTTTTTATTGTCAAATCAGAAAGCATTAATTCACCCTGATCATCGGAAGAAGCTGTTGCCAAATATTTTCCATCCTTACTAAAAACAGACAGTACAATTGGATTAATATGTTCTATAATTTTATGCAATTCAGCATTAGTACCAGAAATTTTTGCCCATAATTTTTTTTTGTTTTCTTTTATAAGCATTTGCTTATAAGGATCCTTATTGTCAACAGGGTCTATTGAGGTAAAATAATATAATATTTTATTTTCATTTTTTGTAAAATTTTTAATAAGCCAGCATTTATCAGACTCATTAGATAGTTTTAGTAAACTTGGATGCATAACACCACTAAATCTACTCTTTCTATTTTTAAATAACGACGGAAGAGTAAAATAACCAGCATTTACCAATGGATAATATTGATAACTAGTTTTGCAATTAGAAATAAGACAACCTGTATATTTTTTTATTGATGTTTGTGTAAAATATCTATTCTTACAATTATCTACAATCACTAAGCCCTGTAAATACCTAGCTATTTCCTTTGTTGGTAAATATCTTTCAATAAGATGTTGAATACGATACCTTATCAAAAATTGCACCATAATATACCATGAATCTAATTCCTGCGGCCTAGCTATAGATAACAATAAATTCTTTTTTATATCTGAAAGTGTATTTAAATAACCACCAAAATCGTGCGCACCAAGAGCATCAGAAAATAGTTGTAATTTTTCTTGATCTATTGTCTTGAGTGTAATCGGCGCTGGTAATGCACCATAATATTTTTCTTTAAAAGCTTGCCATTCTTGTTTGGTCTGAAGAACAGGAGAGTGTTCAATTTTCCATTGTGGCAACCAACAATTTTTATTGTCTGATGTTTTAACAAGAATCCCATTATTTTCCATTGCTTCTGCTGGAACAGCAATTGCTGATAACATTACAATAACTATATACCTGTATATACTCATTATCGACACCCCCTTTTAAAGCATCTTTTAAAAATACAGTATATTATTAAAAAACCAGAAAATTATCAAACTACTTTAATGTCCTATGCGCTACAATCAATTCTAATAATTTAATCCATTGCGATTCTCGCGAAAAAATCGTCGTATAATATGAACTATCAATCGCTACCCATGGCATATATATTGCAACACCATGAGCAAGTCCTTCTGTTGCCTCTCCACCACATCGTGCAACAACGAGAGTTGATATATTATCATAAAAATTATATAAAGAATCATGTAGTACACATAATTCATCTGATGATTGCAAACTTAATAATTCCTGTTGCACAAGTTTCCAAAAAGCAACTAAATCCGTATACATAGGCCATAAACAAAATCGTGGACTTGCATTACAAGCATTAACAAGCGCAGGCGTTATGTCAGGAACTTTTAATAACTGAGCAACAATAATATCAAGTGCATTATTTACCTTGTAAATATGTGATAAATCAAGCGCTGCGTGAGTATATATTCCAGAACTATCATGCTTGTTATAATATGCATCAAAAGCATCAACCATTCCCCCTGCAACCTCACGCACGGATAAGCTTTGATTAAGAACCGCCATTATACCTTGATAATCAAACCCATCAGTCAATGAGCAACTTTGACTACCAACTAAATAATCTGCATATGGCGCAACTAAATATGCTATTTCAAACATGTCACCCATACAGGTATCAAATGCGAGAATATCTATTTTTTTATCACTCAATATGTTTTTTTGAATAACTGCAAGACCATCAACAAGTTCGTTATTATTAAGATATATTCGAGGCGTAGTGCTAAACAAAAAACCTCGATGTTTTTTATGTTCCTTAATCGATTTTGTAAGACAACTACATTGATTTAATGAACCTTCATCAACTTCCCATTCACTAGTTACTTCGTTCCATTGAGGATCTAAAATACCCCAGCCATGATTTGATATAATGAGCATAGTGTGATCAAAATCATTATCTACAAATGCCCAACTAGCAGCATCAATAAAATCTTGCTTACTATTACCACTCAACGTTATTTCTTGCAAAAATTCTAAACCATTTTCGATGATACGATAACGTAATCCTGCATCATAATATGCATGCAATTGAACAATGAATTCTACGTTGTCATTTGGCTTACCACGTATCATATCAGTTATATTTTTAATTGCCATATCACTCAAAGCATCGCTTGAATCCATATAAAATAAAACTCTCCATGTATCAGCAGATAAAGACGCTGTCAAACTAGTAATAAAAAGTAATACTAAAAAAATATGTTTTCTTTGCATAAAAATATACCCTCCAATAAGTATTATTAAAACTTTGCAAGTAGTATAAAAAAATTCAGCAAAAATTATCAATAAATTGACTTCTAATTAAATACAGCTATTTACTCAGGAATATTAATTTCATTCAATTTTCTACGTAACTCAGCTCGTACACTACTATGCATAGAGGAATTGTATATCTGCAGTTCCATTTCGATTTTTTTAAATTCACAATGCGCTTGTAAAAACTTATTATGAGATTCCAATCGCTTTTCAATACTTTTTAATATTTTTTCGATTGAAGCTAAAGAATCTATTCTCTCTTCTTTTGTTCCTCCACCACTAGCTAACCACTGATCAAATGAAGCTTGTGAATTTATTCGAATACTTCTATTAAATTTTGATGAGGATATTACACGCAACGCCTTTGTAGTATGCATACTTAGGGCAACGCCATTCACTACCAATAAAACTACAAACAATTGGAAAATAAATATTTTAATCATTGACTCTTCTCCTTATTATTTTTCTTAAGCAAATATTTTTCTATCATTTCTTTAACAGCACACGGCGCAGTTGGCAAGCTCTGTAAAATGCAATATTCAGGAGAATCAGAATGCAAAGCAACTGATTCATTATTTTTTTGTAGTTCACATAAACGACGCAACACATATCTTTGTAAAATATTTAATTTATTATCAATCCAACCTAAAGTCTTAGCAACAAAATCATCATACAATGTTGTCGTAATCATGCCAAAGGGGTGTGTCATTGAATATACACAACGACCACTCGGACTAATACCAATCCCTACTAAATCTTTTTGATTCTCTAATAATAGAGAAATAGATTTTTTAGTATTAACATCCCATAAAGCAACAGTACATTCACCCTTATCATTATGAGCCGTGGTAACAAGCATGGGTACATGAGGCATTAATACAGCATTTACACAAGAAAGAGGCCTATGAGCTCCTTGATTTATTAATATAGTTTCCATAATTTCTTCACCCGATAAACCATCAAGAACCCTAACGCCACTCTTTGCTTCTATAATAAGATTACCTCCTGATGGAGTAAATGAAATACCGGTAACAAATTGATCAGGCCATTCAATTGTTTTTATCACAAGCATATTCTTTATATCAACAGCATCCCATAATGTTATAACGCTCACATTTGCATGATCATCAAAAGTAATGGTAACAAATCGACTATCATCATGATTAAAGGATATAATATTAGTTATTTCATAGGGACAACGAAATTGTCTTAAAAGTGATTGTTCTTGCACATTCCACATATAGACAGATTCGTCCGAAACAGCAGCTATAACAGTCGATTTTTTATTAAAACATACCGGCCCAATCCATCCCTCATGTCCTGTTAATAGTACATCAAAACCAATAAATTTATTATTTTTTACCGTCAAATCAGAAAGCACTAATTCACCCTGATTTCCAGCAGAAGCTGTTGCCAAATATTTTCCATCCTTACTAAAAACAGATAATTCGATTGGATTAATATGTTCTATAATTTTATACGATTCAGCATTGGTATCAGAATTTATTGCCCATAATTTTTTTTTATTTTCTTTTATAAATAGTTGCTCATAACGATTGATATTATCAACAGGATCTATTGAGGTAAAATAATACAATATTTTATTCTCACTTTTTGTACAATTTTGAATAAGCCAGCATTTATCAGATTCATTAGATAATCTTATTAAACTTGGATTAGTGATACCACTAAAGCTACTCTGTGCATTGGCAAATAACGGTGGAAGATTATAATAACCAGTATATAACGTTGAATAACATTGATAACTACTTTTGAAATTAGACAGAAGACAAGTTCTATATTTTGTTATTGGTGTCTGCGTAAACTTTTTATTCCTACAATTATCTGCAATCACTAAGCCCTGTAAATACATAGCCACTTCCGTTGTTGGTAAATATTTCTCAATAAGATGTTGAATGCCATATCTTATCAAAAATTGCCCCATAATATACCATGAATTCAATTCCTGCGGCCTGGCTAGAGACAATAATAAACTCTTTTTTGTATCTGAAAGTGTATTTAAATAATCACCAAAATCATGCGCATCAAGAGCATCAGAAAATAGTTGTAATTTTTCTTGATCTATTGTCTTGAGTGTAATCGGCGCTGGTAATGCACCATGATATTTTTCTTTAAAAGCTTGCCATTCTTGCTTAGTCTGAAGAACACGAGAGCCTTCAATTTTCCATTGAGGAAACCACAAACCTTTATCATCTAATGTTTTTACAAGAACTCCATTATTTTCCATTGCTTCTGCTGGATCAACAATTATTAATAACATTACTGCGATAATTGTGTACATGTATTTCTTCATTGCCCGCCTCTTTTTTTTTAAGTATATTGTGCATATCGTAGCACATTTAACAAAAAAATTATAAAAAGAACAATCACTACTATCTGTAAAAGGAATCAAAGTGACTCAAAAAATAATAATAACAATATTGTGTTCAATTATCTTATATAGCTATACCATGGATACAATAAAATCTCTTGTACTATACCCATTATCACAAGATAATATAAAAAAAATTATGGCCTGCTCCGATCTTGAATCACGAAAAGCATTACGTCTTACCTGCCATAATTTATCAACAATTATAACAAAAGATCTCGTTTATTATTCCCCGCTCATTTTGAATCGACACGATCATAAATTTTATATGGTTCATGCAGCACAAACGGATAATGAATTCTTGATGAAAAACTTACTTAACAATGCAAACATATGCAATCATCAAGACGCGCTCGATTTAATGTTAAATTTTATCCCAAAAGAAACAGATAATATTATGGAAAATCTTGTCATTACATCACTAAAAGAAGGAAATATAAAAGTAGAAAATGTGTCTATTGAGATAAACACTATTATCAAAAAATATCGTCATGAAATGTTTGACAGTATGCATTCATTCTTTCCACAAGTCATGGCCTTATATAAAGCAGATAAAACAATGATAAACCAGTATATCTGCACAGGTTATAACGCAGATCTTGAAACAATAGCAATAAATAAGTTAACAGCATTACAACGGGCTGTATCCTCAAACAATGTAATTATGATCGAATTGCTTTTGCTTAATAACCATGAAAATCAAATTAATGATGCAGATATTGATGGTATTACACCACTATATTTAGCAGAAGATATAGACATTGTTAAAATGTTACTACAATGTAAAAACATCCAACCAAATAAAAGAACAATAAAAGGTGTAACTCCACTCTATAAAGCTGTTTGCAAAAAAAAACAACCACTTATTGATCTTTTTCTTTCTCTTCCAAATTTTATCATAAATGAAGAAGACGAAAACCAACTAACACCATTACATACAGCAGCACAACTGGGCGATGAAGTAGCTTTTAAATTTTTCTTAAAACATACTGAAGGAAAAGTACGCAACACAACCAAACCTATCCATTATGCAGCCGCATTTGGCCATGCAAATATTATTGCTACAATACTCAAAAAAGATATTAATCAACTCAATATTCAAAATAACATTGGCGAAACACCATTATTTTTTGCGTCAACATATAATCAATTTTTCGCTATTGACTTATTACTTAAATCAGATGCAACAGTTGATTTAGCAGATCGAAATAATATTACGCCATTGTGGATAGCATCACAAAATGGTTGTGACAATAGCGTAATATTATTGCTTGAAAGTAAAAAAGCAAATGTAAATTCCTTAAGTAATGATAAAGTTACCCCATTATGGAAAGCTACACAAAATGGAAGGACTAACATAGTTAGATGGTTACTTGAAAATAAAGCGTTTGTTAATCATGCTGATGAAGATGGCGTAACACCTCTCATGATAGCATCACAAAAAGGTTATACCGTTATTGTCAAACAATTACTTAAATTTGGTGCAAATCCAACATTACAAACATCTGACGGAATTACTGCACTTGATGTTGCTTATAATGATGAAATAAAAGAATTATTAAAAAGCTTTAAAAAAACTTTAAAAAAATAATAAGCACAGAAAATATTTAACGCGAGTTCGACCCAAATTTCTATTGATTATACTAATTAGATCGTTATAATTAAAATTTATTTAATCCCGTTCGTGGTGACCCTTCGACAAGCTCAGGAGTAAACGCCGCCTGCCCGCTGCAAGCCTTGGCGAAGGCGGGTCGAATCCATACGAAACGTTCATGATCTAATAAATTAGATCACAAAAATGAATGGAAAGGTTATATTTAGAGCCTATCCCTAAACTAAATTTTATCCTGCGCTCGTTTTGCCCCAGTTTCTTATCCCCAATTTCCACTTCGTTTCTATTGGGGTCCCCATCGGAATGAAATGCAGATGGGGTCTGAACCGAGGTCCCCGTCAAAAGAAACTGAAGATGGGAATTACACCGATGCTATAAGCCAATTTGACAAGTAGCATATATTTCGATAACTTAAAAATAATACAGCATTAATAATTTTATTAAAAGACAAACCAATGAATATCAAAAAAGTACTATTTTCAACTATAATGGCTAGCTTAATATTTGGTAACATACAAGCCAATTTTGGAGTTATGTCAGCAATTATAGCCGCATTATCAAGTTTTTCAGCTAGCTATCTCATAGATCAAAAAAAATCTTTTGGTAAAAAAGAACGCCCTAGAATTAACGTCAGCGTCTATCATAACGAAGATGGCACTACTTCTTTAGTAAGATCTGGACAAGGCTTCACTCTTCATAATTTCAAAACTGATAATGAAACCCCTGTTGTAATTGAAGACAATAAAGGTAATTTTTCAGTAACTACTGCTGGTGAATTTGATGGATTAATGGATGTATTTTTAACTGATTGCAGAAATTCCTTCCCTCTAGTTACCCCGGATGGTAAACACATAGATGCATTTATTATTCAACCACTGCTGGATAAATGGGAACATTTCAACAGTAATAATCATCGCGTATGTGACAATCCAAAAATTATACAAGCCGTTTTAAAATTCCAAAAAACACGACAAACGAATACAAAAAAGGAATAAATTAAAATGAATATAAAAAACATACTATACATATGTACAATTGCATGTTTTATGACCAACACTATAAATGCCTCATTTGACGTAGTAACTGGATTATTGTGCGGCCTTATCGCTGGAAACCTCCTCACGCCTAACTTTGTTCAACATTTTCAATACATTGAACCAGGTCGCCCAAGAATTAATGTAGGAGCTCGTAGTACAACAGATGGTAATACATACTTAACAAGAGAGGGAAAATTCTTTTCCCTTGATTACTACAAAACTGATAATGAAACTCCTGTCGTAATTGAGGACAATAAAGGTAATTTTTCAGTAACCACTGCTGGTGAATTTAATGGATTAACGGATGTATTTTTAACTGCCTGCATAGGCGGTTATTCCATACGCGATGTGGATGGCAAACAAGATATAAATACATTTATTATTCAGCCACTGAGCGAAGGTAGACATTTTGATATTAATGATATGCATATATGCAAAGATTCCATTGTTAGACAAGCTGTTTCAAAGTTTAAAAAAAAACGACAAAATAGTACAAACAAATAAATTTCAATTTTAAGCCCAATTAATTTATAAGCCAAGCTTTACAAAGATGTAAGGCTTGGCTTTTCTCACATATATTTTTTATTGTCAGCAATCTTCCATAACAAATATTTTTCTACCATTTCTTTAACTAAACAAGGCGCTGTTGATAGACTCTCCAAAATACGATATTCAGGAGAATCAGGATGTAAAAAAACTGAATCATTATTTTTGTGCGCTACATATAAACGGTGCAACAAATATCTCTGCAATAAAGTTGGCTCTGTTTTTATCCAGTTTAAACAATCAGCAATATTATCATCATAGAGCGCTGTTGTAATCATATCCTGCACTATTGTAGTTGTAACGATATAACGACCAGTTACATCAACACCAACGCCACATAAATGTTTTTCATCTTCTAATAAGGTAACAATACGTTCTTTCGAATTAATATCCCACAGAACAACAGAGCCATGATTATGATCATTTTTAGCCGCGGTCACCAAAATTGGTTGATAAGGCATAAGCACAGCATCTACACAAGAAGAGAAATTATCAACAGCCTTGTTTATTATCTTAGTATCCATAATTAACTCTCCTAAAAGCATATCCATTACAATAGCCCTTTGTTGCGTGTTGATAATTATTTTATCTTCTAATGGAGTAAATAAAATATTATGGACATATGAATTATGAAAGGTAGTCCCTAATTTAATATCAATATTAGTCAAATCGGTAATATCCCACAGCCTCATAATGCTTTTATATGTTGTTTCATCAAAAGTAATGGTAATTAATTTGTTATCATTATAACAAAAACGCATCAAATGTGTTTTTCCTTCAGGACATTCAAGCTTCGCTCGTAAGGAAAATTTTTGCATGTCCCACACATATATATTTTTTTTAGATGCTGCAGCCAACATGGTTGATTGCTTATTAAAACATATACAACTTATAGATCCAGAATGTCCTGTTAACAATATATCAAATCCATTAAACTTATTATTTTCTATTGTCAAATCAGTAAGCATTAATTCACCATGTTCACCTGCAGAACTTGTTGCAAGATATTTTCCATCACTACTAAAAACGCTGCACTCTATTGCATTAGTATGTTCTATAACTTTTTGTATCCCTTTATCATTTTCATATCGCTTTATCCATAATCTTTTTTTATTTTCTTTTAAAAACATTTGTCTTAGCAGATCATTCTCATTCACGTGTTCCATAGGAGTAAGAATATAATTTTTTTCCTGAACTATTTTTTTAATTTTTTCTATATACCATCGATCGTCAGATTCACTATTGGGTATTGATCCTATAAAAGGAAAAGTAAGTCCACTAAAATTTGATTGTGGCAATAGTATCTTTGGAAGTCTATAATAAGAACCATCATCGTTGCAGACTAAATCCTCTGTATAATTTTCTGATTTTGTACGCGTAAAATTTTTATATTTACAATTATCTGCAATAACCAAACCTTGTAAATAATGCTCTATATCTGCTGTTGGCAAATATGAGTTAATATTATATTTAATAACTTCTTGAGGACACAACATCTTCAAAAATTGATACATAATATAAGAACAATCAAGTTCTTGTGGTCCTGCCGCACAAAATAACAATTTTTTTTCATCCAACGTAAGTTTTTTATCAAAAAAATGGGGAAAATAAAGCGAGTCAAGAGCATCAGAAAATAACTGCAATTTTTGTTTATTAATGGTCTTGAGCACAATCGGCGCAAGCAATGCACCACAGTTTTTCCCTTTAAATATTTGCAGTCCTTGTTTGGTCTGAAGAACACGAGAGCTTTCAATTTTCCATTGTGGCAATCTATATTCTTTATTATCTGATGTTTTTACAAGAATGCCATTTTCCATTGCTTTTACTGGAGCAACAATTATTGATAACATTAATATAATAATTATGTGCGTATATCTCTTCATTACTAAAACCTTTTTTTAAAAACAAAAATTTCAATCTAAAACTTAAATGATTCAAATAAAATATTTACACAATATCGCACAATATCGTGTGGCCAGTTGGCTTTTTCTTGTAATGCATTTAACACACATAAAGAATATATACACCTATCTTTTATCGCAAAAGGAATATGTATTCTTACGCATTTATCTTTTAATACAGCAGTGCCTTCAAATCCATTATCAGCAAAACAAAAATCATAACTATCATCGGAATCAAATTCAGAAGATTCACCAATAACACGCCCTGTTTTAATGTTCAAATAACGTACTAATTGTTTTTTATAAACCGCTAATCGTGATTGACTTATATTCCGATAACATAATATTGCCAAAATTGAATCTTTCGGATAAAACGCTATATTTTTAAATTCTTCATGTATCCCAGTCGTTCTTTCAGCGTTCACGCATAAAAAATTATCTTCATTTACATCTGGGTTTATTATAAAAAGTTTATTGTCACTACCTACGACAATACGAGATCCATCAAGACTATATTGGCAAAACCAACAAACTTTAAGTTTTTTACTTAAATCAATTGTTTTAATTTTCGATAATGTGTCATCAACATTATGCAAAGAAATATTGCCTGAATAATCCGCTAAACAGATAATTTTTTGTTGTGGATGCATTGTCATTATCTGACAAATCTGATTAGGCATAAAAACTTCTTGCTTCTCATCAGTAACATAATTATATCTTGTTATAAAGTCACTTTTTTCTCCATAACATGCAAAAAAAGTATTCTTTAATGGATTCCATGCCAGAAATCTAATGATATGTCGATAACCACCCATCGTAAGCTCCTGACATATCATTATTTCTTTATTCTGTAATCTCATATTTTGCTGACAAAAAAGCTCACTATTAACACTAATTATTTTTTTTTCTTTTTGATTTTTTAAATATACACAATAACAATTACTCTCAAAATCACTCACAACAATTTTATCATCCCCACAATATCGAGCTTTATTTGGTTCTTTAATGGTAATTATTTCTTGAACTTCGCTTAACCAATGGTCAGTATATTTTTTTTGTAGCTGATTATTATTTTCCATAGCATTACATGACACTATCAATGCTATCACGGTTAAAAAACTGATTGTAACAAAAAAATATCTATTGAACTTCATGCTTTCCTTACACTATTATAAAAATTTTTAAGAACAGTATAACAAAAAACTACACAATCACCATCTGATCAAAAAATTTTCTTGCTCAACACAAAAAAAAATGTTATTGTTCTGCTCAATTAAAAGCGCTCTCTTGGCATCAAAATAGTCACAAAAAAAGGAGCTTACACTATGAATGCAATATCTCAACAAGCACAACGTATCTGTTTTTCTTTAACCCCATACTTATATGCCGCACCATTTGATAATGCAATTATCATTCTTGATGGTAAAGCTGATAAATATCTTAGCCTTATTGATGACGCTGCTACATTTTTCCGTTTAATAGTAGAACAACAATTTATTCTCAAGAGCGATGGCACCTATCACCTTGCGTGCGCACAAAAATCAGATGAAATTGATGATAAAATTAATGATTATAATTATTGGATATCATACTTTATAGAAAAACAGTTCATCACACAAAGTATTGCTCCAACGAAATTAAAAAGCCCTTTAATACCTGGTGGTCTTATTGGTTACCGTTGGGATACAAAAAAACAGTGGTCGCCATTTTCTATTGCACCAATTATTGACGTTATAAAAAGTTATTGGATATTAATGCGCGTGCATCGAACTATAAAAAAACAAGGAATTTTAGGAATTATTGTGTTAATCAAAAATAGCGCTACCAGCACTAATCCTTCTATTCCTTCACCACAACAGATAGAAAAATTATCCGCAAGTGTTGATGCAGCATCTTTACTCTATCCACAAAAAACACTCTGTTTAGCATGGGCTGCTACATTTGTTATACGTGCTTTACGCAATAATTGGAAAATGAATTTTGTCATCGGCGTACAAACAAATCCATTTTATGCTCATGCATGGGCCGAAACAACTTCCGGCACGGTGATTAATGATGATCCTCTTATCGCACAAGCATTAGCAATTATTTTAAAAACACCTTACAACGCAGAAAGATAATTAAATCATGCCATTTTTATTAGGAATGTGTGGACCATTTTTACAATCATCACAAAAAAATCATCTTGCAACAATAGCTAAAAATCACTGCAAGGCAGAAACTTTTCAAGCAATAACTATTAATAATGGAATTATCTGTACTGGTAAATTTCCTGATGAGTTAGACAGTTCTGATTCAGTTACGCCATTGCCACATAATCAAGGATTTTTTGTTGGTAAATTATTTGTAACTACTCAATAAGTTGTGGTTGACAAATAAAACAATTATTTGCAAACTAATCGCATGAAAAAAATAAATGATTTCTCACAAATGACTAATGCAGAGCTAATAGCTCTCCTTATATCTCTTCAAAACAAAATTGCACTTTTGGAAGCGGAGATTGCACGATTAAAAAAATCTGTGCCAAGCCTGAAGTAAAGCCGAGTAGGCTTGGCAAAAAAGCAGAGGCAGAAAAGAAGCAAAGATCTACAATTAGAACAAAAAAATCTAAAGAATTTGCTGTTCCTACAGATATCATCGTAATTAAAACTAATAATCCACCAAAAGGCGCAATATTTAAAGGATTTCAAAAGCACCGTGTTCAAGAAATGATTACTCTAACAAAGTTAATAGAATTTAGAGTTGCTCGTTGGGAACTGCCAGATGGATCTACTTTTATAGAAGAATTACCTGCTGGATACAAAAATAATCATTTCGGCCCTGAACTACGTAAGCATATTATTTATCAAGTTCATCAAAATGGAGTCACTCAAGAAAAAGTTAGACGAGAACTCATTGATAAAGGAATTGATATATCAGTAGGACAAATAAATAACATCCTTGCTAAGGCAACCAATGATTTTACTTATGAGTATTATGAACTTGGCAAAGCTGGTATTCAAACGAGCGATCATCTTAGAACAGATGATACGAGTAATCGTCATCAAGGAAAAAATGGCTCTACTAATGTAATTGGTAATGATTTATTTACTCATTTTTTTAGTAGCGATTCAAAAAGTAGAATTAATTTTCTGAAAATATTAGGAATGCAAAAAAATCCTAATTATACGATAAACGATGATGCTTTTAAATATGCTAAACAACATAATTTGCCAACAGCCACCTGCGAATGGTTGATTGTACAACAACAATTAACTTATACAAAAGAACAATTTGAAGCATTATTTAATTCAATTGAACTCTCAATACAAAGCGTACGCATTATTAATGAAGCATGTCTCTATGCTTCATGCATTGCAAATGGATTGCCAGAAGATTTAATAATATTAAGTGATGGGGCTCCTCAATTTGCTAAAATTTTAACTCATGCACTTTGTTGGATTCATGCAGAACGTGCTATTAAAAAAATAATTCCTTGCAATGAACAGGAAGTATTGGAAATTAAGAACATCCTAGATTTAGTATGGGCTTACTACAGAGAACTTAGTAACTATCGCCTTAATCCTCTATCAGAACAAAAGGATTATTTATCACAACGTTTTGATGAAATTTTTTCAATAACCATAGAATCTTTGGAGCTTGCCGCTGTATTAAAAAAATTTCGTAATAAAAAAGCAGAACTGTTATGTGTTCTTGATCATCCCAATGTCCCCTTGCACACTAATGGTGCAGAGCGTGACATACGTCCCTTTGTCATAAAGAAAAAAATTTCAGGGGGCACACGTAGTGATCTTGGAAGGCTAGCGCGGGATGTTTTTGCTAGTCTCTTTCAAACCTGTAACAAAAATGGCATTTCTGTCTGGAAGTATCTTGATGATCGTATCAAAAGAATAAACGTTATCCCCAATATTGGCGACGTTGTTCGACTGCGAAATTTAAAAATAAGATCGAGTCCACAATTTTAAACTAACTTTTTATTTTTTAATAATCCTCAATGAAAGGCTGTTTTTTCACGTCTTTTTGTCAACCACAACTTATTGAGTAGTTACAATTATTTGATAAAGATAATTATCTTCCTGCCGTCTTTACTACCGAAAATGCACATATAATTACACAAGATCCAAAAATAGTGATGAAAAAGTGGTGGGGCCGATACGCAGGAGCCATTTATAATACAACAACACAACGATGCACGTTGCTCCGTGACCCTCAGGGCTTATCAACCTTGTTTTATATGGCAATTAATGGTGGTTTTATTTTTTCAACCGATCTATCATTATTACATGATACTCTTGAAAAAACCCCCTCACTCAATAAAGCCTATTTTACTGAATATATAATCGGCACTAATTATGCATCGCCACTCACGCCATTTAATGGAATTTTAGAACTACTCCCTGGCATGGGATTACATATACAACCCAATGGCACGTGCATCCTTGAACAATTATGGAATGTATCAGAATATGGTGGAACTTTTATCACTGACATTGATTCATTTGAACAAGAATTACTGCATACCATGCGTTCATGTTTAAAAGCATGGGTTGGCAACAGCTCCGGCATCTGCCTTGAGCTATCCGGTGGCGCGGATTCTTCTGGTCTTATGATACTGCTTCGTGACATTTTACCAGACCACAAAAATATTATTGGTGTTAATTATATCGATAGCAAAACACCAAGTTCTAATGAAATAACATACGCCCAGGAAGTTGCTGATATATGCAACGCGCAACTCCATTTTATTGATTGGCAAGATTCTTCATTACTTGATCCTTTACCACCTTCATGGCGTCCCAACAAACCAACAACCTTTCTCATGTTTGCTCATACAAGTCAACAATTACATAATTTTGCATTACAAAACGACTGCGCTGAAATTATGAATGGCCAAGGTGGCGATCATGTTTTTTTAGCTCCACAACCAGTTGATTCTCTTGCTGATTACTGGCTTGATAAAGGGCTTCGTGGCATTACCCGTCCACTCAAAGAGTTATGCAGTACAAATCGCATGCCATGGTGGATGTTGATGCGCGATACAACAAAAAAAATCTTTAACCATTATACAACACAAAACGATATAACTCTCAGTGATAAAAGTAACATTTATTTTGATCAACTATTTACACAAAACAAAAATGTAGATAATTTTTATTTACAAGAGAGTATCTCACGCTTTTACCCCGCAAAAAAAGATCACGTAAAATCTTTATTTCATGGAGTGGCATATGCTGATCGTAACCAACGCATTGCAGGACGCACCATAACACATCCGTTACTTTCTCAGCCCATTGTTGAATTGGCATTACGCATTCCAACCTATCAATCATTTAACAATGGATTTGATAGAATTTTTTTTAGAAATTCGATAAGTCGTATTAAAAAACCACACGCTTTATGGCGTACAATAAAAGGAGAAACCAACAGCTCTATGGCTAAATCTTTTGCTGCTCATGCTGGCCATATTCAAGATATAATCTTAAGTGGATATTTTGGTACCAGTGAGATAATCAATAAACAATGGTTTATACAAGAGATGGCTAAAATTCGTCATGGGCACATAGATAACTTATGGCCGGTGATACGTTTTTTAACGGCGCAACGCTGGCTTGATCAATGGAATTTATGATCATATTTTTATCAGAAAGGATGATTTTATGAAAACAAATATAAAACTCGTTCCGATAGTTAATATAATTACTCTTGGTACAGTAACAAGTTTAACAATGGGGGCAGCCTATAAAGAATGGGAATATAGTTGGAGACCTAGAAATTAGCATAAAAAAACAGGATAATTTTATGAAATCAAATACAAAACTTGTTAATATCATAGTTGAACTTGGTAGAGCAACAACTTTAACAATGGGTGGCTCCGGAGAATATCTTGAACTCGGTTTTCGTCCATTTCAATTATCTAAAAACACAAAGCAAATAACTGAACTTGGCCTCACTTCGCAACTTACCCAAGGCTCTGAGCGGTACGGTTATGAATATGGTCGACCTGGTTATCCTAAAAATGGTAGATAAAAAAACAAAAAAGAGAATAAGTATATTTTAAACACAAAGGAAGACGAATGAACACAAATCCAACAATCGTTTCAGTATTTGACATAATTGAACTTGGTACAGCAACAAAATTAACTTTAGGACAAAATGGTCAGGGAACTGAAACACCAACTCGCCCAGTAGGCTTTTTCTCTCAAAGATCAGATATCGTACTTGGCGCAGCAACAACTTTGACAATGGGTGGTGGCTCTGGTGGAGCTGAAACTAAAAATCGTCCATTTGGAAGTCTAATGCATAATGAAAAAAAATGTCACAAGCAATACATTGTTGATCTTGATACAGCAACAAAATTAACAATGGGTGGTGGTACAGCTGGCTGTGAAACTTTAACTAGACCAGCATATATTTAAAAGCAAACCTGAACACTCCAAAAAATAAGTATATTTTAAACACAAAGGAAAACAAATGAACATAAATCCAACAATCGTTCCAGTAATTGACGTAATTGAACTCGGTGCAGCAACAGCTTTAACAATGGGGCCAGGACAAGTTTGTTGGGAAACCAGCAGACCTCGTGATTAAAAAGGAAAATAAAATGCATATCATTGAACTTGGTACAGCCACTGCATTAACAATGGGTAATGGTACTAAACTTTTTGAAGGACCTGATGGCAGGCCAGTAAAGAAATAACAAAGAGTAACAAGAGCGGATAGTAGATCATTATTCTGCTACTCGCTCTTGTTAAAAACACCATTTTGTAGGCAACAAACAATGAAATTTAATAGCACTCTTTTTATAGTAACAGCATCTTTGTTAAACATATCAGCAATTGTCTCAATGCATACAACTGCTATCACACGACAATTACTAAACAAAACACTCACAAATAAAACCCAGAAAAATAATTTCTCTGCCAAAAACAAAACTGTAATAAACATCAATGATCTCTATAAAAAAATTAAATCTGAAGAGATAAAAAATATAAGCACCAACGAACTACGTAATATTGCAGAAGAGCTTGATATCTGGGCATGTTCTGAAAGATATGGCATCAATAAGCCATGCTGGAATCCTTATTGCAGCAGAAATATTTATCCTGATAGCGAAAATAATATTAATGAAACTATCGCAAAAAATAATCGACTTTTCTATTTAAACTTAATAAATAAAGGTTCTTTTAAGCGAAATCAAATACAATTTAGGTTAAATGATTTATCTATACTTCATACTATTGAAATAGAAATATCAAGACGACACAAAATAATTTATAACCCTAATCGTATGATTAAAATAGATCATAAAGAATGTCATAATTTAGAAGCTCTTACATCTAATCTAAACCACAAAAAAAGATGTATTAAAAATAAATTACAAGCACTGTATGATGCAGAAAAAGAAATGGCAAAAGAATAAACAACCTTAATTTAAAAGGAATCTTCTTTGATAAAAAATATATTTATTATACTTAGCATCATTACTACATCCGTATATACATACACTATGGAAGTAGAAAATGACATCATAAAAATGGACGTTGAAATAACATCTTTTCCATTACTCATGCTACCTCTTGAAATCCAGAATTTCATCGCAAGTTTTTTATCATTTAATGATAGCGAATTGGAACAACAATTTATTAAGCGCACTAAAAATAAAAAAAAAGCAATTCCAAAAAAATGTTTTAATCACATTCCTCCATTTACATTTGGTACCGGTTTAAAAAAGACACTTTCAGCATATTGCCCTAACAATAAAACTATCGCTCTTTTCACTAAAGCATATAATGCAAGCAAATCAATACAAACATTAATCATTATTGACTACCACAATAATTTACAAAAAATATGCACCATACAACACCAAAATGATATTTTCACCATTGCAATTTCTCGTAATAGAGATATATTTGCAACTATACATGCAATAAAAGATTTTTCTCGAGGTGCCTTTACAGAAGCTATATATTATAAAAACATTCTATCAATCAACAACATCAATTCTCAAAAAGAAGAAACCCACGAAATTCCTGATTGTTTTGTAATCTCTCATGACGAACAATATCCTATAATAGCTTTTAATAAACAAGGAACACATCTCATTCTGCTTGGCAATGATTTAAATAAACTGTGCGATAATTTATCAGATACCATCCAACATCATATAATTTTCCCATTAACTATTAATACTCCAGACCAAAGTGCTGAAAAACAAACGTTAGAAAAATATTTTAGACAACAAGGTATATGCAAAGATTTCACCAAACAAATTACTTTATAAAGCTTGCTATATTTCTACATGCCCCACACTGTAATAATGTCTTTACCTACTTCATGCTGTTGAACAAAAATCTTTTCATCCCATGATTTATTTCGCTCACGATCAAATACAACTAAATGTCCTTCGGTTGCATTATTAATATCCATATACTCAGCTGTTTGAATCAAACCTTCATCAATTGTTTTTTTACCACGCTTAACTTTCAATTCAATAACAATGCGCTGATTATTCCAAAAAATTAATAAATCAACACGTTTTCTACCAAGCGCATATTCCCGATGAATCTTACCTCCACCGTTAATTATCCGCTGCAAAAAAGCCATCAATAATAAATGTGGTCCTGATTCTTTATAATCAAACTTTTCTAACCAAATATCAGAATTTTCACGATAAAATTGCGTAAAGGCTTCAAGCAATTTATGCATATTTAATGAACCATCATTATTTTGATACCATGATGCTTGTTGTGTGATAGTTAGCTGAGTAGAATAATTTAATTCTCGTGGAATGATCTCTTTATAAATTGGATTAGCTATATCAAGACGCTGATTATATTTTGCAACAAGTCCTAAATCAATAACATATTGAATATCATCAATGGGAAAATCTTGTGGTACATCTTCTCCCATTATAATTGCATCAATAATATGACGAACGCGAGACTCTTTAAGCTTATGTACAAGTTGATCAATATGCGTATCTCTGCGTAAAATAAGCACATCCTTTGCTCGCTCAATAACATCTTTAGTAATTGGCTGACTGCGATCAGTAACGTCCCTAAAACATGCTTGATACGCCAAAGCGTTAACAAGCCATGGCTGACCTTGCGTTAAATAAAATGCATATTCTATTGCATCGCTAGTAAATTGTTGACCAGTATCCTTCGAATGCTGATTATACAGCATTCGAACTTGGTCAAGAGAGAAATTTAACAGAACTAAGCTTTCTGCTTTTATATTAAAAGCACTACCGCCAAGCACCATATTATGTTCTGATTCAGACCAAACGCGATAATCACGTACATCACGCACGCCAACTAAACATACCGATAGTGGAAAATTATCAGGACGATTAGTATATCCTGAACGTAATTGTCGTAAAACAGAAATTAATGTATCTCCTACAAGAGCATCAATCTCATCAATAAAGAGCACAATAGGCTTTTCACAAGAACGACTCCAATCCTGTAACACTTCTTTTAAACTACTGCCAGATAAATCTTTTAACACCTTTTCTATGTAATCAAATAATGGATCATCTTTTGACAGTAATAATTGTGCTGATCCACGCAATTCACGCAAAACAATCCCCATTCCCTCTTTAACATTGCCTCGAGCAACTTGTGCTGACTCAATATTAACATACAATGCCTTATATGTATCAGTAACATTCAACTGCTGGGCAAACATACGAATTGCCGTTGTTTTACCGCTCTGACGTGGTGCATGTAAAATAAAATATTTTTGTTCTTCTATAAGTTGTAAAAACAAAGCTTCATCTAATCGATGAGGTACATAATAATGTTTATTAGGGTTAACGGGACCAGCGATTGCAAAAGTGCGCATAATAATTTTCCTCAAAAAAATACATTTTCCTTATACAAATTTTGTATCTTTTACCCATAAAAAATGCAACAGCCACACAATAGTTTTTAAAGTTTTAATAGAATATCCTTTTTTTATCGTGATGCGATTATAGTTTCTTAATTTCTACATACCCCACACAGTAATCGTATATTTACCAACAACATGCTGTTGAGTAAAAATCTTTTCATCCCATGATTTTCCTGAAAAAGCATCAAAAATAACTAAGTGCCCTTCAGTTGCATTGGCAATATCCATATATTCAGCTGTTTGAAGCAGTCCTTCTTCTAATGTTTTATTGCCACGCTTTACTTTTAATTCAATAACAATGCGCTGCGCATGCCAATGCAAAAGTAAATCAACCCGTTTACGATCAAGTGCATATTCACGATGAATCGTTCCGCCCCCATTAATTACCCGTTGCAAAAAAGCCATCATTAACAAGTGTGGTCCTGATTCTTTATATTGAAAATCTGCAAGCCATGTAGCCGAATTTTCACGATAAAAATGGGTGAATTTTTCCAATAATTTGTACATATTAAGCGAACCATCAGCGTTTTGATAAAACAAAGCTGATTCTCTGATTCGCTCTTGCGTAGTCTGCGCAAGCGCTCGTGGAATAATTTCTTGATAAATAGGATTAGCCATATCAAAACTATTTTGTTTTATCAAACCCAAATCTCTTACATATTGAACATCATCAAAAGGAAATGTTGTTAAATCGCTTTGCGCACCAATAATTGCATCAATAATAGTACGAACGCGAGGTTCTTGTAATTTATGAATAAGCTGATCGATATGCGTATCGCACCGTTTAATAAGTATTTCCTTTGCGCGTTCAATGACCTCTTTAGTAATTGGCTGACTACGATCAGTAACATCCCTAAAACATGCTTGATACGCCAACGCATTGACAAGCCATGGTTGACCTTGTGTTACATAAAATGCATATTCTACCGCCTCATCAGTAAATTGTTGTCCAGTATCTTGCGAATGCTGATTATACAGCATTCGAACTTGATCAAGAGAGAAATTTAACAGAACTAAGCTTTCAGCTTTAATATTAAATGCACTACCACCAAGCATCATATTATGTTCTGATTCAGACCAAACACGATAATCCCGTACATCACGTACACCAACTAAACATACCGATTGTGGAAAATTATCAGGACGATTGGTATATCCTGAACGTAATTGTCGTAAAACAGAAATTAATGTATCTCCTACAAGAGAATCAATCTCATCAATAAAAAGAACAATTGGCAACCCGCAAGACCTACTCCAATCTTGTAGCACCTCCTTCAAACTACCACCAGATATTCTTGCTAATCCATTTTCTATAATAGTAAAAATAGGATCCTGCCTATCATATGCTATTTTTGCTTGATCACGTAGTTCACTAATGATAATCTCCATTCCATGTTTAACATCACTGCGTGCAGCTTGCGCCGGTTCAATATTAACATATAATGCTTTATATTTACCGGTAGCATTCAACTGCTGGGCAAATATGCGAATTGCGGTAGTTTTACCACTTTGACGTGGTGCATGTAAAATAAAATATTTTTGTTCTTCTATAAGTTGTAAAAATAAAGCTTCATCTAATCGATGAGGTACATAATAATGTTTATCAGGATTCACCGGACCAGCGATTGCAAAAGTGCGCATAACAATTTTCCTCAAAAAAATACATTTTTCTTATTTTTTTATTCTACCTCTCGCTCTTGATTATACCATAACTTATAATACATCCCACCAGATTCAAGTAGCTGCGCATGATTACCACGCTCCACAATAACACCATTATCCAAAACAATAATTTCATCCGCATGCACAATTGTAGAAAGGCGATGTGCAATAATAAGGGTAGTTTTTCCTTGAGCAATAGTTTTAAGATTCTGCTGCAACAAACGCTCCGTGCTATTATCAAGACTTGATGTTGCTTCATCAAAAATATACAATGCTGGATTTTTTAGTATCACGCGCGCAATGGCAACACGTTGCTTTTCTCCACCAGACAATTTAAGCCCTCGCTGCCCCACGATTGTATTATATCCGTCAGGAAGGCGCGCAATAAGCTCAGTAAGATGCGCAAGCTCAATAGCACGCTCAACATCTTCTTTTGTTGCTGCCAAGTTTGCATACGCAATATTATAATACAACGTATCATTAAATAAACTGGTATCTTGCGATACTACACCAATAGATTTATGAAGCGATTGCTGAGAGACGGTCCGTATATCACGACCATTAAAAAAAATAGCGCCACTATTAACATCATAAAAACGAAACAATAACCTCGTAATTGTTGATTTTCCTGATCCTGTTGAACCAACAATTGCAACTGTTTTACCTAATGGTATACACAAAGAAATATTTTTCAAGATTGTTCGTTCATGTGTATACCCAAAATTTACTCTATTAAATGTGATATCTGCTTTTGCAGGATTAATTGCATGAGCATAGTTCACATCACAAACTTCTGGCACAGTCTCAAACAGTTTCATAATATCGCCCATGTCAATCAAACCTTTTTTAATTTGACGGAAAACATATCCAAAAGAGCTTAAAGGTGCAGTGAATTGCAACAGATAACTATTAATTAAAATAAAATCGCCAATGCTCATTATTTTTGCAATAACCGCATTGCCAGACTTTACCGTCAAAAACATTAATCCAATTCCTATAATCACTTTTTGACCACAATAAAATAACACACCAAACGAATGAAGCTTGACACCAACTTTTTCTTGTTGCTGCAAAATACGATCGCATTTCTCATAATTATATCGCTGATTATTAAAATATTTTACTGTCTCTATGTTTAAAAGACTGTCAACAAACGTTTCACTTGCTAATGATTTTTTTTGATTATATTCCTCTTGAATAGTATCAACAACAGTTATGGCATACCAGCAAAATATACAATAGCAACCTGCAGTACACAGCAATATAAAACTATAATCAATACCATATAACCGTATAAAAATGATACTAATAATTGTCATTTCAATGATGGTAGGAATTATAAAAAGAAACAGCGCCCAAAAAATAGCATCAAATCCTGATTGCGTACGATCAAGAGCATTGGTGATACTGCCAGTTTTTTTATCTAAATGAAATCGCATAGAAAGTGATTGCACATGCTCAAATATGCGTAAATTAAGCATACGCATACCACGCTCCAACGCTCTAATAATACAGATAAATCCTACCTGCTGAACTACTTGATTCAAAATCCATGCAACGCCATATGAAACAAATAGCAATTGGATTAAAACACTATCAAGGACAACATCTGCCGCGCAATAATTAATAATATTTTTGAATAATAAAGGAATACAGGTATTAAAAAAAATAGTAAATATCGTAAAAAATAACGATGCAATAATACCAATACGAATTTTTGTATCTTTTACCCATAAAAAAGGCAACAGCCATACAATAGTTTTTAAGGTTTTAATAAAATGTCCTTTTTTATCGTGATGCGATTATCTTGCTATATTTCTACATACCCCAAACAGTAATTGTGTATTTACCAACAACATGCTGTTGAGTAAAAATCTTTTCATCCCATGATTTTCCTGAGGAACCATCAAAAATAACCAAGTGCCCTTCAGTTGCATTGGCAATATCCATATATTCAGCTGTTTGAAGCAATCCTTCTTCTAATGTTTTATTGCCACGCTTTACTTTTAATTCAATAACAATACGCTGCGCATGCCAATGCAAAAGCAGATCAACCCGCTTACGATCAAGTGCATATTCACGATGAATCGTTCCGCCCCCATTAATTACCCGTTGCAAAAAAGCCATCATTAACAAGTGTGGTCCTGATTCTTTATATTGAAAATCTGCAAGCCATGTAGCCGAATTTTCACGATAAAAATGGGTGAATTTTTCCAATAATTTGTGCATATTAAGCGAACCATCAGCGTTTTGATAAAACAAAGCTGATTCTCTGATTCGCTCTTGCGTAGTCTGTGCAAGTGCTCGTGGAATAATTTCTTGATAAATAGGATTGGCGATATCAAAACTATTTGGTTTTATCAAACCCAAATCTCTTACATATTGAACATCATCAAAAGGGAATGTTGTTAAATCACTTTGTGCACCAATAATTGCATCAATAATAGTACGGACGCGAGGTTCTTGTAATTTATGAATAAGCTGATCGATATGCGTATCGCACCGTTTAATAAGTATTTCCTTTGCGCGTTCAATAACCTCTTTAGTAATTGGCTGACTGCGATCAGTAACATCTCTAAAACAGGCTTGATATGCAAGAGCATTTACTAACCATGGCTGACCTTGCGTTAAATAAAATGCATATTCTACCGCTTCGTCAGTAAATTGTTGACCAGTTTCTTGCGAATGCTGATTATATAAATCACGTACTTGTTCAAGAGAGAAATTTAACAGAACTAAGCTTTCAGCTTTTATATTAAAAGCACTACCACCGAGCACCATATTATGTTCTGATTCAGACCAAATACGATAATCACGCACATCACGCACACCAACTAAACATACCGATTGAGGAAAATTATCAGGACGTTCATTATAGCCCGCCCGTAATTGCCGTAAAACAGAAATAAGTGTATCACCAACAAGAGAATCAATTTCATCAATAAAAAGAACAATTGGCTTATCAGATGCCCTGCTCCATTTTTCCAATACTTCTTGTAAGCTTCCACCCGAAACTTTATCTAAGGCTTTTTCTACGTAAATAAAAAACGGATCGCTGCTATCTAATAATAATTCTGCTGCTCCACGCAGTCTATTTAAAATAATTTCCATAGCATGTCTAACATCATTGCGTGCAGCTTGTGCAGGTTCAATATTGATATATAACGCTTTATAATTACTTGTAGCGTTGAGCTTCTGTGCAAACATACGAATTGCGGTAGTCTTACCACTTTGTCGTGGTGCATGCAAAATAAAATATTTTTTTTCTTCGATAAGTTGTAAAAACAAAGCTTCATCTAATCTGTGAGGAACATAATAATGATCTTTTGGATTTACTGGGCCAGCAATGGTAAATGTACGCATACCAACTTTCCTAAAAATTAATTAAAATTCATATCATTTTTTTCTTTCTAGTATAACTTAAAAAAACTTTTTTTAATGAAATCAACAGCAATTAACATAAAAGCTATATTATTTCCTTAAAATTCTTATTTTTTAACATTATTCTTTTCTATATGTTTTTTTTATATATTTTCAATAACTTGACTTAACCCCCCCCTCGTCGTTTATACTCAGATTGAATAATCACATTTAGACTTGTTTTTTTTATCAAAAGGATAATTGATGAAATATAATAAATTTCTTATAATTCTCGCCCTCTGTATGGGTATTTCTACAAATATAAGTATGATATTGAACGCATCTGATAGCTGGTATACCTTAGGCTATAACGGTTTAATGCGAGCGCCAGGTAATTTATATAAAACTGGAAAAATGATGGTTGCGCATGCAGGTAAAGCTCTTAACGCCGTCATCAAAATTCCTGTATCTTTATTTAACACAATGAGTTCATGGAGCACTAATAAAATATTAGCCGTTGTAAGTGTAGGAATCATATTATTAGTAGGTACTCTTGGAAAAGACAAAGTCATGAAATGGTGGAATAACTTTATTCTTCAAGTGCCAGAACAAAATCAGCCAATAAATCCCATTATTCATCTAAATCAACCAATCACAGAACAACCTTTCCCTACAACGCAACAAAATGAAACACAGGAAGAAGTTTTTACAAGGCTACTTAAAGAAAATCACTATACTATTGCTTTTATTAAAAAATTACAAACTCAATATAAAGACAATAAAGCGCTCGACGAAGTATTACTCAATCATTATAAAGAAGAATATTCTAAACAAATTAATGCGCTGCCAGATAAAAGCAACCAAAGCATCACTAACTTAATTAACCAAAAAAAGACAGAATGCACATCACTTCAATACAAAGACGAACCCATGTTGATGCGAGAATTAGGAACCAATAACGGGACTTGGGGGCTTCGAATGCAAGCTCTTAATTTCCTTCAAACAGAATTCAATCAAGGACGGCTACAATTAACTCAATAATTAACACGAGTTCGATGCAAATATTATATTATTTACATCGAACTCGCATCATTAAACTCAATTATAGACCTCTTTAAGCAACTCATCAATTTCATACCACGGAAATATATGCCCATTCTTACGCTTCATATTTTCATCACCACTATAAATCACGTATGATGTCAACCCAGGCTGCTCAGTAATTTCAAACCAATCATGCAGTCCTTTAAAAAAATCATTGGTAACCGTCTTGCGTGCTTTAATTTCAATCGGAATAACCGTACCAAATGTTTTTTCTACCACCACATCTATTTCATGTCCTTGAACATCTCGCCAAAAATAAAGAGCTGGCTGCTCATTATTATTAAAATTGTATTTAAACATTTCGCTCACTGCAAAAGATTCAAACAGCACTCCACGAATGGGATGCACCGATAACTCTTCAACTGTTCTAATATTAAGAAGCGCGCATACTAATGCTGAATCATAAAAATATAATTTAGGACTTTTAATAACCCTTTTATTGAAATTTTTATAATACGGAGAAAGCATTTTAATAACAAAACTTGTTTCAAGGACTGATAGCCATGCTTTTGCTGTATTAGGACTAATATCACAATCTCGTGCTAAATCAGAATAATTAATAAGATTGCCAACACGCGCAGCACAAAGCTTTAAAAACCGCTGAAATGCCACAACATCATTTATTCCTAGTACTTGCCGAACATCCTTTTCAACGTACGTACTAATATAATTCATGCACCATTCACGCACACTGATTTTTTGAGCATATAATCGTGGATAAAAACCTTTTAACAATAATGCATCACAATTATCCACTAATAAATCAGCTTCTTTGAGTTCAGCAACCGAAAGAGGCAAAAGAGTCAATAATGCAATACGTCCTGCCAATGTTTGAGTAATTTTTTCATACATCAAAAAATGCTGCGAGCCGGTAAGAATAAAAAAACCGGGTCGATATGCCGCATCAATCACCCCTTGCATATATGATAAAAGTTCAGGAACTTCCTGTATTTCATCAATAATAAGACCCTTTTTATGCGTATAACTTGCCAAAAAATCCCGTGGATCTTCTTTTGCTGCCATTTTTTTATCAATATCCTCCAATGTTACATACTCATAGTCTGGAAATGTCTGTCTAACCAACGTAGTTTTTCCTGATTGCCGCGGTCCCATTACTGCTACAGCAGGGAACTGCGCTGCAAGACTCTTTAAATATGGCGCTATAAGGCGTCTAATCATGTTTTAACTCCTTTATCAAGACAATTAGCAATCACATTGCTAATTGTACAATATTTTAGGAGAATTAATATATAAAAAAAAGAATCAATAACTTATTTCCATCAGGGCTGAGAACAGATTTATCAAGAAGACAAAGGTCTTTTTTATACATGCAAAACTTATTAAAACACATAACTGCATAGCAATAACAATTGCAACCCCTGTAACAATCGACTTTTTTATTAACTGCTGTACAATAAATAGAGAATAAATTTATTATGAACTCATTATATTGAACCACAAAATTCACCCATTTTTGAAAAAAACCCAAAAGAAAGGGTCGGTAAATCTTATGACAAAACCAGTACAAGGAAAAGAGTATGCAGCTCAATCCATTCGCGTAATGGAAGGTCTTGAGGCGGTCAGAAAAAGACCTGCCATGTATATTGGCTCAACAGGCCCGCAAGGCTTACATCATTTAGTATATGAAGTTGTTGATAACTCAATTGACGAGGCTCTTGCAGGATACTGCGATACCATAAGTGTAATATTACATGAAGATGGATCCTGCTCAGTAGAAGATAATGGTCGCGGCATCCCCACTGACATACATCCTACTGAAAAAGTATCTGCCGTTGAAGTAGTATTAACAAAATTACATGCTGGCGGAAAATTTGATAAAGATACCTACCAATTTTCTGGCGGTTTACACGGTGTTGGTATTTCTGTTGTCAATGCATTATCAGAATGGACTCGCGTTACGGTCTTTCAAAAAGGTAATATTTATTTTCAAGAATTTCACCGCGGAAAACCGGTAAAAGCACTTGAAATAATTGGCAAGACTACCAAACGAGGAACCTTGGTTCAATTCAAGCCTGATGCTGAAATTTTTACCGAAACCACTGATTTTAGCTTTGAAACATTATCATCTCGGCTACGTGAGCTTTCTTTTTTAAATAAAAACGTGCGCATTAGCATTACCGATGAACGCACCAATAAAAAAAATGAATTTTATTTTGCAGGCGGTATTGTTTCATTTGTTGAACATATCAACCAAAAAAAATCACCGCTATTTCCTGAAATTATTTATTGCGAACGAACTGATGATAAATATGTTTTTGAAGTTGCCATGCAATATAATGATGGCTATGGTGAACAACTTTTTTCATTTGTTAATAATATTAACACCATAGAAGGCGGCACCCATGTTTCCGGCTTTAAGGGAGCATTGACAAAAGTATGCAATAAAAAAGCACAAGAATTTGGCGTTTTAAAAAGTGGTGAAAGCTTTTCAAGTGAAGATGTACGTGAAGGTCTTGTCTGCGTACTGAGCATAAAAGTTCCAGAGCCTCAATTTGAGGGACAAACAAAAACAAAACTTGGCAACAATGAAATAAAAGGGCTTGTTGAATCGTGGGTTTTTGCAAACCTTGATATCTTTTTTGAAGAAAATCCTACTCTTGCAAAAAAAATAGTACAAAAAGCAGAAATCGCTCGGAGCGCCCGAGAAGCTGCTCGTAAAGCACGTGATTTAACCCGCAGAAAAACAGTCCTTGAAGGCATGATTTTACCAGGAAAATTAGCCGATTGTACGCTTGAAGATCCTGCATTAACAGAAATTTTTATCGTTGAAGGAGATTCAGCAGGTGGATCTGCAAAACAAGGACGTGATCGCAGCAATCAAGCAATTTTACCTCTCAAGGGTAAAATATTAAATGTTGAAAAAGCTCGCCTGGACAAAATGCTTTCCAATGATGAAATTAAAGCGCTTATTTCAGCAATTGGTAGCGGTATTGGTCAAGATTTTGATGTTAATAAAGCACGCTATCATAAAATAATCCTCATGACCGATGCTGATGTTGATGGCTCGCATATTAGAACTTTATTATTAACATTATTTTTCAGATATATGCGACCACTTATTGATAGCGGCTATCTTTATATAGCACAACCACCGCTCTACAAAGCAAAAATTGGAAAAAAAGAACAATATCTCAAAGATGATTCTGCATTTATCAAATTTTTATTTGAATGGGCACAAGAACAAACAGTACTCACCGTCAATAATAAAGAAATTGATGCTGAAACATTTGCAACTACGCTGTTGCAAGCTCAAGAATATGAAAACAAACTTACAAGTTTGAGCATGGATTTTAAAATTTCTTCTGATCAATGCAATGCGCTTATCACGGCTCTGCATACTTATTCATGGGAAAAAGAACAAGGCGTTGAACCATTAATTGATAATCTCAAAAAATTCTTTGCTGGCTATACAGTTGCGTTAGAGGAACCTAAAAACAATAGTGAGCACAAGCTCGAAATTAATAATGAAGATGAAATGGAGGAAAATCGCCCTCTTTACTCACGTATCTCATTTAAAATGATGAGTAAACATTGGAATATTCCTGCAACATTCTTTTCAGCAGCAGAAACTAAAAAAGCTCTTGTTTTGCTTGCGAAACTCACCCTTATTCAAGACAATAATTGGAGTTTACAAATAGTTGATAAAGAACGTACCATTGAGGGCATTGGTGCAACTAAATTTCTTGATGCAATCAGAACAATCAGCAAACCATTTATGAATATACAACGCTATAAAGGTCTTGGTGAAATGAATCCTGATCAGCTATGGGAAACAGCAATGGATACTACTACACGATCACTGCTGAAAGTAACTATTGAAGATACTCTTGAAGCTGATCGGTGGTTTTCAACGCTTATGGGTGAGGATGTTAAAGGAAGAAAAGAGTATATTGAAGATTTTGGCAGATTTGCTAAGAATTTGGATGTATAAATTGTGTTCGTATGGATTCGACAAGCTCACCACGAACGGGATTAGAATAATCTCGTGAAGTGTGAGCGCAGCGTTTACTGCTGAGCAACGTCGAAGCATCACCACGAACAGGATTAGAATAATCTCGTAAATCGCAAAAGACAATTTATTAAAACCGTTCGTCCTGAGCCTGTCGAAGGAAACGAACTCATTTAAATGAGTATCATGAACATTTTTCAAAACATTAAAAATTTTATCGCGCAGCACAATCTCATCAATCCAGGTGATACAATTATTATCGGGCTCTCAGGAGGGCCCGATTCAGTATTTTTACTTTATTTTCTTATGGAACTGCGCAAAGAAATTCCTCTAACAGTAATTGTTGCTCACCTTAATCATGAATGGCGACAAGAAGCAAAACAAGAAGAACAGTTATGTCGCACCATTGCGCAGACACATAATTTAACCTATATTACCTCAAAATTATCAGAATTAGCTTCAACATTTCCTTTCAGACACAACGGCTCAAAAGAGGAATATGCACGCAAAGCACGCCGTTATTTTTTTGAAAAAATAGCACATACATTCAACGCTCACTCAATTGCACTTGCTCACCACTTACAAGATCAAGAAGAAACATTTTTTATACGACTCATTCGTGGATCAAGTCTAACAGGCCTTACCGCAATGAAACCACGAAACAATCTTTATATCAGACCACTCCTTGAAACTAATAAAAATGATATTCTCAACTGGTTAAACCAACATTCTATTGCCTATGCGCTTGATGCAAGTAATGACGCACAACACTATTTGCGCAATCGTATTCGCTCTACCGTATTACCCGTCATACGTCAATGTGATAGTCGATTTGAAAAAAACTTCCTCGCCACATTGCATCGCCTCATGCAAGCAGAAAATTTTTTGGAAAAATTAACAATAACAGCATTTACCGAAATTTCATATAAAGAAAATAATAAATATATACTTAATATTTCTGACTTTTTTAATAAAGATCCTATTTTATATCATCGCATAATTATACACTGGCTTATCAAAGAAAACGTTCCGTTTCCCATAACACAAGCATTTTTAGATGAAATTATACGTTTTTTACACAGCCCACACGGCGGCACTCATACTCTCCATCCACAATGGATACTCATCAAAAAAGAAAAGAAAGCATCTCTTATCAAAATATAAATCTTCTTTTGTTTTTAGCACCAAGGTACAGTAGAATGGTATAAAAAAGGAGTTTATGAAAAGCATTCATGGTAACAGAAAACCAATAATCATCGCGTTTATCATATCATTGCTTTTTCATATCAGCGCCATTCTTTATGTTATAGTACAAAAAAATATTTCACAAAACATCGATATTCAAACATTATCAGCACAAAAAGCTCAACCAATAATTGAAAAAAATGAACCATGGGCACAAACAAAAACCGGTAGAAATATGTATGGTGCGCCAGTATTATTCAAAAACAGTCTGCCTCAACCTCCTACCGATATCATACAACAACAAGTACATATTACCCCCAATGAAACAACCTCACCCGATACACAACAAAATCTTGAACAGCACATTGATCTTCCACAACCAGATGCTATCATTCATGCTGCACTACAAAAAGAAGAAACAACAACTGCGCAACCAACCATCTTAACAAAAAAACAATCACGCATACCAAAACAACCATCTCAACAACAACAAATATCGTCTTTAGAAAAACAAAACTCATATGCTCAACCAACGCAAAAAAAAACAGTCCCTACACTTGCGCAATTAGCACAAGGATTCATGCATCGAATAAACGATGCAACAGGAAACCATCTTGTCTCAATGCACGGTCCAAAAAAAGGATTACCAAGCGCGCAGCAAATGAAATATGAACGCTATATACAAAAACTCGATGCATGTATAACAAATTCGTTTGCAATCCACAGTAGAGAATGTACCATATCAAGCCCAATAGAAGATGACACATTAGTTCTTATGGTCATCAACAGAAATGGTACTCTTCGCCACATAGCCCTCAGGCAATCATCAGGCAATAAAAAATTAGATGCATTTGTTTTATCAGTAGTTTATGATGCAAGCTTATCATTTCCTCCAATACCTGATTACTTATCAGATGATCCATTAACTATAACTTTCTCAGTACCAACTAAAACAAAAGAAAAAAGTGCCATCTCAATAACCTGTGTTAACAAAAAACTTCACCATTAGATAATGAATATGATACGGTATAAGAAAAAACATAACTCATTTGCGGAGAACCTTGATGAAGCGATTAATGCAATTTTTACTTATAAGTACATTTACCACCGGACATATATCTCTTAATAGCGTAGAAGATTTTGATATTACCATAAAATCAAAATGGTGCGACCTTGATGGCAATTGCACAAAATTTGATGATTTTGGCGGAAAATGGATCCTGGTTGGCAGTATCACCTTTAAAAAAAGATCCAAAGATCCAATGTATATAGAAAATATTACACTCCACTGGAACGGCGAAACAATTGATAATCTTGTAGGGTCTCTCTATAAAAAAAATCTTGATAAGGAATTTTTACCTATTGAAGAAAATCTTATTTGCGACAGCATGTGGAATAAAACAAAACAACGACTTATTCTCAATTTTGATGAACGAGAAAATCTGGGACCAACAACAATATTCTATCTTGTTCTTACGGTACCAGAATCTCTCGAACCATTGCTGAAAAGTGGATCATTTTATATAGAAGAAACATGCTTGCCAAAAGCATTTAAACATTGCGCTCATGATGAAAAACTTTCGCTGGCTATTAACAAAAAACCTGCAAAAAACATGCCAATTACCAGTATAAACTGATCATTAAAGCTCAGCTTTAAACATTTTTCCTGTCAGCGCCCACCCTATTGCAATCAAACCATCCAAAATCTTTAGCATAAAGGCCGATTTTATGTTATAATGGAAAAGTAAAAAGTAAATTTAGCCATAAAATGTGGCTTTAACCCCTATGGATATACTATGAAACATTATAAAGTTCTTGGTTTGGATTCTTTGGCAACAATAGAAGAAATAAAAGCTGCATATCGCGCGCTTGCTATGAAATATCATCCCGATCGTAACCCTAATAATAAAGTAGCTGAAGACAAATTCAAAGAAATTCAAACTGCTTATGATGTACTTGAAGAAAGAAAAAGACTTTTTACGGCAAACTTACAGGGATTACGTTCAAAAAAGGCTATAAAACCTACCGATGCTACCAATGATCGCGATGATAGTTAGAAAGCAATCACATGATTGCAGGAGATTATTATGAATAAAACAGATTACTATAAAATTCTTGGCGTTGACCGATCAGCAACAATAGATGATATCAAAACGGCATATCGCAAACTTGCCATGAAATATCATCCTGATCGTAACCCCGATAATAAAACTGCTGAAGATAAATTTAAAGAAGCCACTGAAGCATATGAAATTCTTGGCGATAGTCAAAAACGTACTCAATATGATCAGTTTGGCCATGCAGGCGTGAATAATGGTATGGGGGGTGGGTCATCACATGGACACCATAGCAACATTAACATGGATGATATCTTTGATAACTTTGGAGATATCTTTGGTTCTATGTTTAATGCAGGTAACGCCAAAAACCGTCGTAAAAAAGGGCCACAGCCTCAAACAGGCCTCTCATTAACCAAAGAGATTGCAATAACATTACAAGAAGCATTTACTGGGACGCAAAAAGAGATCGCCTATCATCATTATTTCACCTGTGAAGCATGTAATGGATCAGGTGCTCGTGCTGGCACGAGCATTCAGACATGTGCAACATGTAATGGATCAGGCGAAATGCATTTTAAGCAAGGATTTTTCATGTATGCGCAAGCATGCACAAGTTGCTCAGGAACAGGATTTATTATACCTTCACCATGCGCAAGTTGTAATGGACAATCTCGTATTCAACGTTATGATAAATTTACTGTCAATATTCCTCGTGGTATTTATGATAAAGCGGAACTACGCGTGAGTGAAAAAGCAGATGCGGGCCTTTATGGTGGCCCTGCTGGTGATCTTTTTTTACACATCCGTGTTAAAGAGGATAAAATATTCAAACGGGATCAAGACGATCTTATATGCACCGTCATGTTAACCTATGCGCAACTTACTCTTGGATGCCAGGTGGATATTGAAAGTATTGATGGATCTAAACATTCAATCAAAATTCCAAAAGGCTGCCCGGTAGGGGAAAAAATTGTTATCCCTAACGAAGGATTTCATAAACTTCGTGGCAAAAGCCGTGGCAATATGATAATTATCACTCAATGCTTTATTCCAACAAAACTCTCTGTTGATGCTAAAAAGAAACTTCAAGAATATTCTGATCTTGTTGGAGCTCAAACAAATAATGATGGGTTTATCACCAGCTTTTTTAAAAAGTTTTTGGGGTAAAATACATCATATTTATCAAGTAATTTGATCAAGCGTCTGCATGATGTATGTGCAGGCGCTTATTTTTTGATCTTATAGCAATCATAATCCTCATCAGATGCATTATCTCCAGCCCCCATTGACTTATTTCCAATAGAATGTACAATTATTTATAGAATTCAAAATATATATAAATAGGAGTAATTCTTATGAAAAAATTATTGTTAGCTATGGCAATATGCGCAAGTCCCGTAATCAATATAACTGCATCAGCGGATAAAATGTATACTGATTTAGTAGGAAGTATAATTTCAAATAATAAAACCACTGCACAAAAATTAAATTCATTAAATCGCATAGAAGAAGAATTAACTTACACAAAGAAACAACTTCAAACTAAACTTTTGAACCAATATTCCTTCATAGGTTATCCAGACAGCAAAATGATGGATTTATTCGTAGGATATCTTTTTGGACTCGGTGGCACAGCGCTTATAATTGGAGAAAAATTAGGACATATTCACAATAGTTCACCAACAGCAACATACTTTACGGCAATTGCTTTTCTTAGTGCATCCACGTTCTTTTTTTACGGAAATTATGCACAAACTACAATTTGTACAAAAAAGATTAAAGAAATAGATACTGTTCTTGCAAAACTCAGCACTCTCAAAAAAGAACTACAAAAAGAACTCTATTTCGGCTCAAACTAAATAATCTATACAGTTTATAAGAGGGTTGATACAACATCAGCCCTCTTATAATTTGACCTAAAAAAATATAGCTTCTAACCGTATATGTTTATAAAGATTATTTTATGCATAATATAAATAATATTTTAATTTTTATAAACCCCAAATATATCTTCGACTTTGTTGTATTCATAACAATAATACTTAAATTTTATCGCCATGGTCAAAAAAGACGGAACTTTTAGCTCCTCCATGGTTGAAATCGACGGAGCTTTTAATAACTCCATGGTTAAAATGTACGCAACTCATGACAATAAGTCAAAAAAAAACTAAATTCCTATCCCCCGCTTTTTAATACTTTTTCGTGAAACCGCAACCATATGATTACGATCCATACTCATTTTTTTTAAAAAATGATAAAAAAACTCACGATCAGGCCCTTTAACAACCGCCTGTTCATGAGCCTCAGCAAGAGCTACTGGGTATCCCCCACCTTTAATACATTGATCAATCACTACAAATGCTATTGTATTAATCATTTTTTCATCATCCGCAATCCATGACGGTATCTCCACTCGCCCAATTTCATTGCCTGTATGAAGATAAAAAAAGAAAGGACGTAAATGGCGTGGATAATAATCACTAATAGTACTGTGATTACTAAATATAATAGAACGAGTATAAGGCTCGAGCGTAGAATACATCACGCCGCTATCAACAACTGCATTAACTGATGCATACAACTCTTTTTTTTGATGATCAAAGTTGCACAAATACAAACGGACCAAACTCATCAATTCCTTACTTTTTGGCATACTAATATACCATGCAACAGGTATTTTTTCCTGATAAAGTTCATCAAGAAGCGTAAGATATGAGTTCAAAAAGAGCTCTTTAACTTCTTTTTCTTTGGATGACAAATGCCAAAAAATAAGTGATCCATCAAAAAGCAAAACAGATGAAACAGCAGTGCCGCACTCTTTTTTTATACGCTTGGCCAGGTCAAGTCCTGCTCGTAACTCAAGCTCTTGACGTTTACAATTTACTCCATCAGTAGTAAATGCTTGCTGACTTTCATCAACACCTGCAAAAACTGTTGGGTTTGAGAATAACTGCACTGAGCAACCAGGCACACTGTACGGCACAACAACTGAACCGGTATTGATTAAAAAACATGACAAAACATTATGACGATCTGGGTAGATTTGAGAACCATCAACAGAAAGAACAATATATGGTTGTTGCGTTAGCACAACAGGGATCAGATCACCTAAATTACCATCCCACAATGGCACTGGCCATGGGGCATTATGCACCGCACGCACTTTATATAAAAACGTTGAATCATTAATAATCAATTGCCAAATATCTCGAGCTAAATGATACGATGGCGTTGCATCGACAAACAATTTATCCGCAACCTGTTGTAATTCAGCAATTAATTTACAACGATCCAACATAATAAACCTGCTCCTTTAGCGAGCTTGATACTCCCGCACTCCGCATTGCAAGGAAGTCAATGATAACAACCCACATAAGAGCCGTACCGGCCCAAGCGACATTCCTATCATAGCAACAAGATCATCCTTATCAAGAGCAAGAATATTATCAAGAGATTTATTTTTAACGTATTCAGACAATATTGAAGCGGTCGCTTGGCTAATCACGCATCCTTTCCCCACCCAGCCAATAGAAACGACCTTATTTTCGTAAATTATACCCATCACCGCAACTTCATCACCACATGAACTATTGCGCTGTATGAAACAAAAATCATACAAGTCCAATGCCCCTTGGTTATGGGGAGCTCGATAATGATCCATCAGCAGTTCTTGGTATAAATTCAACATATTTTTCTTTTTTTTACACGTATTTATTCTTTTATCTACCCTTTTATTCTAACACAAAAAAACAGTTATCCAAAAAACATCCCAATAAAATAATGCAGCTATACTATATTATTTGATATTTATCCAAACTCATGATACAATGAGAGTATAAAATAAAGGAAAAAAATCCATGAAAAACCGTTGCTACACGCTCTTCATATTTATGACTATAATTCTTTTTAGTTTCTCTGTAGGAGCAAAAAAGCTTATTTTCGACCTCGGTGGCGTACTTATTAACACCAATAAACGACTTTCATTTCAATGCATGGGTATAGCCAATACCATTCAATACTGTTTTCATTGCAAAATAAACCCATGCAATCTGGGTAATCTGATACAAAATACCCTTTTTGCTATTTTAGAGCGCATTGCGCAATTATATAATCTTAATGAGCATGATAATCTTCATTACGCATACGATGAACATGGTAAGTTATTACCATACTTAATGCGTGCATGGCTCCAAGGAACTATGACATGCGATGAAATACGCACACTCATCACCGATGCCATTGCCCTACATCCTGAATGGTTCGCCCATAAAACGGAACGTCGTATCATCGAAAACCTTCTTACGATGATATTCACGCCAGAACAGTTTGTGGCAACACGTAAAATAGATAAAGCTGGCATTGCCTTTATTAAAAAATGCAAACAACATGGGCACCAGGTATACGTTCTTTCCAACTGGGATAGCACATCATTTGAATTACTCAGACAAAAATACCCGGAACTATTTTCTCTTTTTGATGGCATTATAATATCAGGCAATATCCACGCGCTCAAACCTCATAAAAAAATATATCAAGCCCTCATAGAAGAATATCAACTTGACCCACATCACTGTTGGTTTATTGATGATCAACAAGAGAATATCAATGCCGCACAAGAACTTGGTATTCATGCAATCGTGTATCCCAACAATTTTGATAAGCTTGCGCAAAACATAAAAAGTGCTTACTCCAAATCAATAATACGTCGAGAAAATCTTAAAAAAATTGGCATCAAAGTGAGTAATATCAAAAATACAAGCAATACAATAATTGATGGCGAAAATATATCTCTGATTGATTCAACAAGCGATAACTGCCTTCCGGCAAATGCATAAATAAAAAGAATGGGCAAAGAGCCCACATACGTTGTCCATAAAAAAGTCTTAAATGGTACATCCGCCAGCGCTGCTAATGTATTAATAACAAAAAAAGGAATAAGTCCAATTAACTGCAATGTTAACAAATACCCCGCAACACCATGCGATGCAATTTTTTCATTAAATCGCTCTAGTTTTTGAGCGTATTTTCCTCTGATGACTCCACTCAGCACGTAACGAATAATTAAAAACGAGATCGTTGTTCCCGTCGTTGCAGCAATACTTGCATAAAAACCACCAGGGATAAAACCAAATAAAAAAGCCCCAATCATTGTTAATGGCGGGACTCCTGGCATTGCAGTAGCAATGACTGCTATATAAATTGCAATAAATATCAATACTGATCTGAAATAATGAGCTTGAACTGCTGCTTCTAAATAAGCTCTGTTTTCCTTCATGGCATCAAGAGTCAAATATTCATGTAAACCTAAATACCAAGCAACTATTATTCCACTGATTAAAATAAACCCTGCAAACAATGCTTTTTTTAAACCACTATTCATTATCTGACTCCTTTAGTGCGTCATTCATATTTGTATAATTATAGCGCATAAAAAAGTAATTGCTGCAATAAAATTTATTGAGAGAATTTAAGAATCATTAGAATTAAATCTATTTTTCTTCCGCTCTTGCTTATAATTCAAAAGCTTTGCATTGACTGGAAATGTATCCTTATAGTGCACCCATTTGTCAAGACCAATTTTAAAATAATTTAAAGACCTAAAAATTAATTTCTACCCATACTGCTACTATTTCAATTAGTCTATAATAAAAGGAGACAGTAATAAGCCCGCCGGAGGCAATTTAATAATCCTATCTAACCTTAGTTTTAACATTTCTTGCCCAATTCGAGACTGGGCGCCTGATAAATACCTCCATAAATTTCAGCCGGTGTTTTATACCCTAAATTTTGATGAAGTCGTTTATTGTTGTAAATATAAATGAAACTTGCAATCGATTTTTTCAAATCTTGAACCGTATCAAATACGTATAATAGTATATGCTCATGTTTCAAAGTTCTCCAAAAGCGTTCAATTATAATATTATCAGCCCAGCGACCTTTACCATCCATGCTTACCCTAATACCATTATCTTGCACCATTTTAATCCATTGTTCACAAGTATATTGCGATCCTTGATCAGTATTTAAGATTTCTGGTTTGCCATACCTCAAGGCCTCCTCAAGCATTTCCAAACAGAATGCTACCTCTAAAGTATTTGATAAACGCCATGAAATAATTTTTCTGCTGTAGAGGTCTATAATTGCAACCAAATACATCCATCCAGTCGTTGTTTTGATATATGTTATATCCGTCGCCCAAACTTGATCCGGACGATTTATGACAAGCTCATATAATAAGTATGGATAAATCTTGTGTTGCTTATTTTGTACGCTTGTGTTTGGCCGAGGGTACATGGCCTGTATATTCGCTTCTTGCATAAGTCGCAAAACTCGTTTGTGATTTATATCGTAATTGCGTCTCTGCAACTCATGCGTTATCTTTCGATATCCGTATGTAGGAAATTCAAGCCATACTTCGCTAATCAAATTAGCAAACAACGCATCACCTTCATCAATACGTGCCTCATAATAAACAGTTGACCTTGCAATATCCAATAGGAGGCATTGTGCTCTAATGCTTAATTGGTTATTAAATCGATCAATTGCGTTTAATCGATCTTTCCGTGGAATTTCAAAGAGCTTTTTTTTAAAAAATCATTTTCAATAATTAATTGCCCTATCTTGCGTTCTAGGATAGCAATTTGCTCGCTATTATCCTGAATGCCTTCCCTACCATTTTTTAGGAAAATATTTGCTGCATTGCCTAAAAGCTCTGATTTCCATTCCTTTATTTGCGTTGGCCCAATTGAGTGTTTATTTGATAACTCTGCAATTGTCATTTCATTTTTGATTGCATCAAAAGCGACTTTTGCCTTAAAATGCGCATCATGTTTTCTTCGTTTCATATATGCCATATTTGACACCTCTATGTTATTATTATGAGGGTAGAATTGGCCTTTAGCAATCCCTAAAAAATGGTCCTAATATTGGGGTTCAGTATACCTGCAATTCCAATTTATTTTTTTGGTTTTCTCTAGAATCTCCTAATCTTTGTCCCAACACTGCGTCAAGTAGTTTTTCCTGATTCGTCTTCATTGTACTTTCTATTTGATTTAGACGACCATCACCTTGCTTCGCAACCTGTTCTACTTGAGAACTTATTTTATTTAATTTTTCATTAGTCTCTTTACTTTGCTCTTCAATTTTTTTAGATAAAAGCTCTGATAATTTTTTATTTTCTTCTTGATGTTCTTTATTCTCTTTCTGATACTTCTCTAATAATTTAAAAAACTCTTTATTATCATTTTCCAAACTAGCTACTCGAAAATTTAACTCAACCAAAGAACTAAGTTTTTTATCAATATCACTATAAACTTTTGCCATTTTTAATGATAATTCTTCTTTATCTTGTAAATTCTTTTCTGTATATCTATTAATAGAATCATCTAAAGATTTGCATTCATTTTGAATCTTAACAATACTTTCACTCAAAGTTTTTTCAATTTTAGTATCAATCAGCTGGATACCAAGATCCAATTTACTAATTTTATTACCTAAAACATCTATATTCTCGATTATCTCCTTTTTATTTGCAGCTACCTCAGCATAAATTTTATTTAATTTTTCATTAATTATTGTAATCTGTACTTGAGATGTCGTCTCTAATCTTTCAAAATTTTTATTCAATGCTTGTTGATTATCACCTATTAATTTAGACAAACTATCAATCGTTTCCTGCTGATATATATTACTGTCTTGCAATTTATTCAATAAGTTAACAAAACTATTCTGTTGTTTTTGTATATTATCCACCGAAAATTGTAAATATTGCTGACCCTTAGCTAATTTTTCACTTTCATCTTTAACTACAGAAAAACCTTCTTCTATTTTTTGTAATAATAGTTGTTTTACATCTTCAACAGCTTCTTCTCCAGATCTTAGCTTATTTAATATTTGTTCATTTCGTTCAAAAGAACTATTATTTAACATCTTAATAACTTTCACAAGATCTGCTAAATCCTCTTCTATTCCCTCAAGCTTATAATTGAAGTCTATTGAATCTTTTTCTCTACTATCTTCTGTTACAGCGATTTTTTGCATTAATTTATCAGCCCATGATTTAATATTCGATTCTAATGTTTCAGTAAATGATTGTTTTACTTCATCTATTTGAATCTTCAATTGTTCCGTTAATTGCTGATTTTGAGTACCTAATTTTTGTAACCCTGTCTCTAAAGAACTTATTTGAGTACTTACATTTTTTATTTGATCAGTTAAATTTATACCTAAACCTTCTACCTTACTTCCTACTCCATCTATCTTCTTTGTCAAATCATTACTTAGATTTTTTATATCCTCACGCACCTTACCAACTTCATTTTTTACTTCCTCAATTTTTCCCGCAAGACGATCAAATCCTTCCTGATTTAAACCAACAAAACACAAAAACATCGCCAAACCCATTCCTGAATTGTGCCATCCTGTGCACCTACCAATAGCAATAGAGCCTAAACTTGAAATAACATACTTGTTACTCAATGGAATCCAAGATCGAGTAAAAGTTGCCAAAGGCAATAAAAGCACATTCCTTGTAAAACTCCATATATTTAATAACGGGCTTGGCATGATGGCTGAACAACCATTAATTAACTTATCAAAATAATGGAAAAATTTATCCTTAATACCTTGACGACGATTTTCAGAAATCAATGCACTACCATAGTACCCCAACACTGCTACGATTAATACTATACCCATAGATATATCAGGATTTTTTATCGCACTACGCATCACTAATCTTGCATATGGCGCTATATCTATCTTTTTAAAACAATTCAACAAACGTGAAAAAACTGCGGAAGGTATTACATGGCTCACCTCAGAAACATTGCCTGACGAGCTTGTGCCCAATCCTTTAAATCGTGGAAACATCCCTGATTCAGACGATCCTAAAGCACAAGAAACATGCAAAAATACCATCATTACCGTAAAATATCGAATAAATTTCATTACATGTATCATAAAGAATTCCTCATTGCTGTTATTCTTATAATTTTCTATCTGCACGATTACATCATGTGATACTTTATTCTACAGAATAGTTATAAATACGCAAATTTCTCACCAATTACTTGCATAGTAAAAAACAAATACACTATAATAACAATAAAAAAATCTGCAATACAAAAACGGGGAGACATATATGCAACTCTACCGCTATTTATACATTTTATTCATTCTTATATTTATTTGTAATCCAATAATTACCTCTCGCACATCATCAGAACAAAATAGTATTATACCACTACAAAAAAAACATACTATTATTATGGATCTTACTAACGTACTATTTAAAGAAAATCATAATGAATTTGCAAAAAAAATCGGATATGGAACACTTGCAAGCTATGCTATTACTCATTGGAAAAGCCCTGGCTATCGTTGTTTAGACATGCTTGCTGCAATGAGCAATGAACAATCACAAAAACCACGTATTATACTAACATTAAAAGGCAGAACAATGCCACAATGCATTGTTGAATTACAGACAGGTGTAAAGAATTGTTCTCACGTAAAAGCAGAAATCGAGCAATGTATTGAAACACTTAATGAAGCAAAATTTTTCAGCAGCAATAAAGAAAAAAATCTTATGCTTGCCATTATGAATCTTATTCTTGATCCACAATCAATAGCCTCTATGATGGAACCAATAAAACATAGCGTACAACTTGTACAAAAATTAAAATCTGCTGGATACTCTCTCATACTTTTTGCTAACGCACCAAATGAACTATTTGAACCACTACAAAAAAAATATCCTGACATTATCAATCTCTTTGATGGCGTTATTATTTCATCTCAGGTAAAAAGAATAAAACCAGAACAAAGTATGTTTCATCACTTATTTACCACACACAATCTTAATCCTCTTGATTGCATTATTATTGATGATCTTGAAGCAACAGTAAAAGCGGCGGAAAAATTGGGAATGAACGGAATTGTATACGACAAAATTGCGAATGTAACAAAAAAATTACGCAAAGTTGGCGTTAAAATTTAAAAAATGACTAAAATCATACTTTCTTATAATCATCTTTTGCATAAAAAACAAAAACTGTACTCAAAAATAATATCAAAAATTATCCTTTATTTGTCCCAAGTATTTTTTCTAAAACAGAAAATTTCTGAAAATCAGAAAGCGTTAACGGCTTCATATTCGAAATTGTCTTTGAAACGTCACTTATATCCCAACAAAGAATAAACCAATAAATACAGCCACCTAGCATTACGTTTGTACCAACTGAAAAATCATTTCTTCCTGTAACCACGCAAAGCAGATCAAGTCCAAATAAAGCACCTATTGTTTTTTCTAGACGCTTGCTTAATAACTCTTTATAACTTGTTGTTAACAAAAATTTTTTATTGTTAATATTATAGGCATTTTTTACATTGTCCGGTAATAAAATGAGCATTGTTATTTTTTGATAATTAATTTTATATGCATCTTCTGGGTTAGGAACAGGCAATATAATAATCTCATTTAAAGACCTATTTAATTGTTCTCTGCTTATTTCATGTATACCTTTTAGATTATGAAAAAAATATTTAGTTGCATCATATAATTCGATATATGAAGTATGATGTGTATATAACTCATCAAATGAGATAAGGCTTGCCAACTTCTTATCCTTTGCATATTTTTCTGCCAACATAGAATATAATTCTAAAGCCTTTCCAACAGGCTGAGAACAAAACACCTCAATCATTGCTTGCTTTTTGTTATAATCTTTACCAAAAAGAATTGGTAACGAAAGATCAAAAGGAAGAGCTAAAACATTTAAAAACAGCTCTTGATCATCGGATAAATAGTTGTGTGGATGAATAAGTTTATGTACTTTTTTACACGCTTGAATAAACGGAAGAGAACCAATAATTGTTATATTTGTTCGAGCCAATTCATGGAGATTAATTGATATTGGTTTTTTTACATAATTAAATTGTTTAATATGTTTTCTGGTATCATAGGACTGAATCATTGGATAAGTTATTTGTACAAAAAAAAGAATGAGATTAAAAAAAAGTAAATTTTTATTCATGAGTTTCCCACGGTGCAAATAGGATCTATTTTAAAAAAGTATTATACTTTTTTATGATAGCATAACATGCGTTAAATTCAATCACCGTAAGCTTTATTTAAGAACACGCTCAACTTAAATCTCATTATTATCAATCAATTCACGCATAGCAACAAATATTTTATCAACATCCTCAGGTGTATTATAAAAATAAAAACTCACGCGCACCGAAGCATCATAGCAAACTTCTGCTAACGCAAATAATGTTTCTATTATATAAATAAGTAGACAAAATCCCGTAACAAATATATGTTTTAATAAATAACTTAAACATATATTTATCATAACTCATAGGCCGTACAAAATGATATTCAAAAAAAACAGTATTAAAACTATTATCACAATAAGTTTTTTAACAAACTTTAGTTCTACGTGGAACATGGAAAATAATCAACTTACTAATACTACAAAAGTACCTCTTGAGATATTAGAAAAAATTTTTTTAGAAATAACCCCTTTAAAAGAAGAGTTACAATCTGCTATAGCATTACGTTCAACGTGCAACTTCTTTTATGGGAAATTTTCTCTAGAACACCTTGGCAAACTATATCAACACAGCAATGCACGAGAAAAAACCGAAATATTAAATACAAGAAATGATAAAAATTATGGAACAGAGCGTATCAAAAGTTTAATCATAATATTATCAGGAGGTCAAAACAATAATATATATCATTTATATCGTTTTATGTGTGATGCAACCCGTCGTAATGATGAAATGGCACTAAAAGCTTTATTTAAAAACGGCATTAATATAAATAAAACAAGCTATAATGACCCAGTTTTTTTTAATGCAAAAAACAAACAAACAATAGAACTATTTAAAAATCAGGGAATTGATTTAAATCAAAAAGGAGAACGTTGTCAAAATGTTTTATGGTCTAATATCCTTCACAATCCTTCATCAGATCTAATAGCCACCTACATTGAATTTAATGTGAACGTGAATTCAATAGATCCATCAACCGGAGATTGCTTGTTACATTTTCTTGCTCGACATCCAGGCCGCAACATGAAGAGCGTTGATGATTATGTAAAAATTGGCGCACTATTGATTACCCCTGAAATAATTAATAAGTTTAATAATGCAGCACGCACCCCCCTCGATGAGGCGTTTAAAATCATAAACGAAGTAGCTTGCCCTATGATCATAGAAGCAAATAAAGAATTAATCGGATTGTTTCTACAACATGGCGGCAAAACTGCTATGCGGATAATAACAGAGGCAATGCAAAGTGATAAAAAATCTGAAGAAAAAAAACTCAAGAAACAATAAGAAATATACCTATGCGCTCGTCCTTGCATCAAACTCACGTTGTTAAACCAACAATTCACGCATAGCAACAACTATTTTATCTACATCTTCTGTTGTATTATAAAAATAAAAGCTCACGCGTATGGAAGCATCATAGCCAAGTTTTTTGGCAAAGGGTTGTGCGCAATGATGTCCTGCGCGAACGGTGATGCCCTTAGAATTTAAAAAAGCGGCAACGTCATGGCTATGAATGCCATCAACCAAAAAACTCACGATATGACCTTTTTGCTTTAATTCCGCCAACGGCCCCAAAAGCCTTACCTGCTTCATGGTGGCTAACCCATCAATTAATTGTGCGCATAAATATGCTTCATACTGCACAAGCTGATCAAAATCAATAAAAGAATTTATATAATCAATAGCAGTGCCTAACCCAATCACCTGTGCTATTGGCGGAGTTCCCGCTTCAAACTTATGCGGCGCGGGAGCCCATGTTGCACTGGTATAATCAACATTTTCAACCATACCTCCACCAACTTCATAAGGAACAACATCATCATGTAGCTCTTTTTTGATGTATAAAACACCAACTCCTGTTGGCGCAAGTAACTTATGTCCTGAAAATACTAAAAAATCACATCCTAATTCATGCACATCAATTTTTTGATGCGGCACTGATTGCGCAGCGTCAATAAGCACTCGTGCGCCAACAGCCTGTGCGCGCGCAATAATAGTAACAATATCAACATGTGTACCAATTGCATTGGAAACATGAATCACTGAAACCATCTTTGTTTTATTGGTAATAATAGAATCAAGCTGAGAAAGATCAAGAACTCCTTGAGGTAAAACAGGAATAAATTTTAATACAGCACCTTTTTTTTGTGCCAAACGTTGCCATGGTAGCAAATTTGCATGATGCTCAAGCTCTGTCATAACAATTTCATCACCTTCTTTTATATACGTATCACCCCATGTTGCAACAACAAAATTAATTCCTGATGTGCAACCTCGAGTAAAAATAACTTCTTCTGGTGATGCTCCCATAAAAAGAGCAACTTTTTTACGCACATCCTCATAGAGTGCGGTAGCTTGTTCAGCAAAAAGGTGAACTCCGCGATAAATATTAGCATTTGTTGTTGTATAAAATTGCGCTACTGCATCAATTACTTGCCGCGGTTTATGCGTAGTAGATGCATTATCACATGCAATTAATGGATATCCATTAATTTTTTGCAGTAACATAGGAAAATCTGCACGTAATTTTTTAAAATTCATTATCAACCTTAAACTTTTTTACATTGCTCATCTTATATATTTACTTACTACTCACCCTCACTCACCCTTGTATGATAAAGTATAAGTTAATATTAAATAAATGACTCACCAGTTGCTTGCTATTGTGTGATAAGTTTATGATTGAAAAATTAGAAAAGTACCACCAGCCGCTCGCCCTGAGTGTTTTTGCCTTGCAAAAATGTATCGAAGGGTGCGATCAGTCAATTTATTTAAATTCTTTTTTTGCCAACAATGAAACCTCTGTCCAATTATTATTTATTAAAGCTTCTTTTTTCTGCCTACTCCATTTTTTTAATTGTCGCTCAACAATAAAAGCTTCATCCCTGCTACCAAAAGATTGAGTAAATACTAGGTCAACTGGTAACCGTTTTGAAGTATAACAAGGATATTCATTAAGTTGATGCTCAGAAATTCTCTTCTCAATATTATCAGTATGCCCAATATAATAAGAGTTATCACTGCATTTTAAAATATAAACAAAAAAATCATTCATTAAGGCAATATTCCTATTTTTTTTAATATTCAAAACTTGATTAACTTATTGCACCCTTCGATACATTTTTGCAAGGCAAAAACACTCAGGGCGAGCGGCTGGTGGCGCTTTTCTAATTTTTCAACCATAAACTTATTATACAACAACAAGCAACCGGTGAGTCATTCTTTAATCGGCTTGTGGATAATTTTTTAAAATTATTCATACATTTATTCAATTAATTCTGATATTTTCTCTTTCAACAATTCATCTTCAAAAATATCTGCTACAAAAGCTTGAAGCAATAATTTTTGTGCCACTTTTTCATCAATACCACGAGATGCGCAATAAAACAACTGCTCATCATCACATCGCCCCGTTGCACTTCCATGAAAGCAGCGCACATCATCAGTAAATACTTGCAACTGCGGCTCAGATACCGCGCGAGCGTTATTGCTCATCAACATATTTTTATTTTCTTGTGAAACATCACAACCATGCGCATCACGCGCAACAGTAACAGAACCATGATAATGCGCATAAGCATCGTCATACAAAACACCACGCATTATAAGTTTGCTGCGCGTATGAGCTGCTTGATGATGCTGCATCGTATTAATTTTTACTTTATTCAATCCACGTACACCATAAGCACCAACAATACGGGCCTGAGCACCTTGTCCAACCAGAACACACTCAATAGTCAACTCAATACTCGTGTTAAAAATTAAAAATTCAGCATCTAAATGAGCATTACACTCAAGATAAAAAAAATAATGCTGTTTAGCGCCATCATTATCATTATCTATCACTAACGCATAGCGCCGATGCTGATTTTCACCAATACTATATTCATACATGTGCTTAACCAATTGAATCTTCCATTTCCATTGCAATAAGACGATTAATTTCTACCGCATATTCCATTGGCAACAACTGCACAAAAGCATCTATAAAACCATTAACGATAAGTGCTCGTGCCAGTTGTTCATTCAATCCACGAGACTGTAAATAAAAAAGTTGTTCATCACTAACCTTGCTCACTGATGCTTCATGACCAATATCAACATGATTTTCACGAATATCAATTGTTGGATATGTATCAGTGCGTGAAAGAGGATCAAAAATAAGCGCATCGCATTGGACTTTTGATTTTACCGCGTACGCTCCCTTAATAACCTTTAATAAACCACGGTAACTTGAACGCCCACCATTTTTACTAATTGATTTGGCAATAATAGTAGAGGTTGTATGCGGTGCGCAATGAATAATTTTTCCTCCAGAATCTTGATGTTGCCCAGACGTTGCCACCGCAAGCGATATAATCGATCCTTTTGCGCCGGGTTCTTTGAGTACAATACACGGATACTTCATAGTTACTTTGCTACCAAAATTACCATCAACCCATTCCACCCAAGCATTTTTATACGCAACTGCACGTTTAGTTACCAAATTATACACATTAGTTGACCAATTTTGAATTGTTGTATATCGAATATGAGACTCAGGTAAAGCAACAAGCTCTACCACCGCACTATGAAGCGAATTTTTTTTATAAATAGGAGCACTGCACCCTTCAACATATTCTACAAAACTGTGCGGCTCAGCGATAATAAGCGTACGCTCAAATTGACCCATTTGTGATGAAGCAATACGAAAATATGCTTGCAATGGCATTTCAATCCGTACTCCTGCTGGCACATATACAAAACTACCACCACTCCATACTGCGCTATTAAGTGCTGCAAATTTATTATCATTCGCCGGAATAATTGTTGAAAAATACTTTTTAACTAATGCTTCATTATCACGTAAAGCAGTGCTCATATCAGAAAAGATAACACCCTGATCTGACCACTGCTTTTTTAAACTTTTATAAATAACTTCTGAATCAAACTGCGCACCAACACCTGCCAAAAATTTCTGCTCAGCTTGCGGAATGCCCAATTTTTCAAATGTTGATTTAATTTTCTCTGGAACATCAGACCACTGCGTATGCTGATCTTCAATGGGTTTAATGTAATAGTAAATATCATTGGGATCTAATCCGGTTAAATCAGCACCCCACTGCGGCATCGGCTTACTTTCAAAAATTTCTAATGCTTTAAGCCGAAAATCGGTCATCCACCCTGGCTCATTTTTCTTTGTAGAAATCTCAGTTACTATTTTTCTGTTCAAGCCCTTAGCAGATCTAAACACATACTTAGATGACGTTGTTTTTAAAGACATCGTATCCCTTAGATTCTACCGCGTGAATTATTGAGCTATCACCCGAAACAGCAATGCGACCTTGACACATAACATGCACATAATCAGGTGTAATATAATCTAAAATGCGTTGATAATGAGTAATTATAATAATACTCATGACAGAATTTTCTTTGCGTGCAAGCATAATTCCTTCAGCAACAACTTTAAGAGAATCAATATCAAGACCTGAATCTATTTCATCAAGAATAACAATTTTTGGTTGCAACATAAGCAACTGTAATAACTCAAGACGTTTTTTTTCACCCCCCGAAAAACCGTCATTAAGACTGCGGGCCATACATGCAGAATCAATTCCCAACTGCGCGCATCGTTTATGCAATAAAACTTGAAAATCTACTGCTGAAATATGTTTGCCTACAATGGCGCTATATGCCTCCTTGAGAAAAGAAGCTATTGATACCCCCGGAATTTCACACGGATACTGCATTGCAAGAAATAAGCCATTTTTTGCTCGCTCATGAACTGACATTGTTGTTATATCAGCACCGTTCAGCATCATTGATCCAGACGACACCATATACCGCGGATGCCCCATCAGCGCATACGCCAAAGTACTTTTACCTGATCCATTGGGCCCCATAATGACGTGAATTGAACCTGCATTAACAGATAAGTCAATACCATAAAGTATCTGTTTATCTAAAATTGAAACAGAAAGCTTGTTGATTAAAAGAAGTATGCTTTTTTCCATATGCTCAGTATAACAAGAATAGACAGTCATTGAAAGAAGCATCTCAAACATCTACATATACACTATCATATTTCTAATAGAGTAATACAATATACTTTGACTTATATAATAGCTTTTGTTAAAATTATTTTCGATACAATTATTACATTATACAAAACTCAAATAAAGGTTCCTTATGACTCTCATACAAAAAAATAAACTCACCATTCTTGTCTTATCAATATTACTGCCCACTTTAGAAATAAATAGCATGCAACTATCAAATCCTCACAAAAAAACGATAGAAAAAATTTACAACAGTAAAGAAAAAAATATCAATGGAACTGTCTCGCTTGATAATGTTTCTATCCAAATAAACGCAATAGATAATCCAATAGGAGTAATAGCGGAAGTAATAACACACTTTCCAATAACTTATGCAACTAAAAATAATACCAATATACCAACAAAACATAATGAGCATAATGAGCATAATGAGCCTTTTGTGCGTGCCACGATCATCAATACAAAAACAAATGAACCCATACAATTTCAAGATGGAAATACAATAAATATACCCGCAAAAATATTTCACAACGCCAATAATGGTTCAGAAATATTTTTCAAAACTATTAAGGGAACAAAATATAACTTTTCCCTAATATGTACAAAAAATACCAAAAGCATCAAAGGAAATAATTTCAAAGAACAATTTGACACATGTATGAAATTTTTTTATGAACATGCTCCCGTTAACAATCACGATGATATAGAAACACTTGAAAACTCCAATATAATAACATCTGGCACAAGCGCAGTAATGGGATTGATATACTTTTGCCCTGTTCTAGTGTCTGAAACAATAAATAAACACCAAAAGAATGGTTGCTCAAGCGAAGAAAAATTTGTACAACAAATCATTAACACAAGTCCATTAAAATCCGGCCATAATACAACAACAAACATACGTACACTTTTAATGGGACGAGAATATGGAAACAAAGGCTTATTTAAAGATTTACGTTAATCGTTCCAATTACTAACTACTAGGACAATATTATCAACCGGCTATAATAAGCACAACAACCAAACAGGTCTCTAAATTATATTCAACAATGCCCTGTCTTTCATAAAAATTTCACCTACCATATCTCTATAGACAGGGCTATTAAGCGCCAGTGATACTGTTGCCTCCAACAATCCTTTTATATTGCCAATATCATAACGCTTGCCTTGCAACTTATACGCAAATACACGCTTACCATTACGCAACATGTGGCGCACCGCATCGGTAAGCTGAATTTCACCTCCCACTCCCGGCTTAATATTTTTAAGTGATTCAAAAATATCATAAGAAAAAACATGTCGCCCTATCTGCGCCAAACACCTATGCGTATCCCATGATTGCGGCTTTTCAACAATATCAATAATTTCTATTAAATCATCACTTAAAAATTCTTTTGGCGTAACAATAGCATACTGCGATGCTTGTTTACTGGTAATTTCTTCCACCGTAATAACACTCGCATTATATTCCTGCGCAATAGCAATCAATCGTGCCATGTGCGAATCATTACTGGCAATGATATTATCTGGCAACATGACGGCAAAAAACTCACCAGAATCTATAAACGATTGCCCCATAAGCACTGCATGCCCAAGCCCAAGGGGTTGCGGTTGCGCAATATAGGTAAAATGAGTTTGTGCAATAAGATCATTTAATGGTGCAAGAAAATATTCTTTTTTTCTTTCCGCTAAAATAGCATCCAGTTTATAATCAAAAGAAAAATAATTCTCTATTGCTTGTCGTTCTTCTGGATTTATAATAAAACAAAAATCATTGATTCCTGATTGTAATGCTTCATCAACTATATGATGCAATGCAGGCCTATCAATCAAAGCAACCATGCTTTTTGAACTCGCTTTGGTAAGCGGTAAAAGACGGGTACCTAATCCTGCCATGGGAACAATCACTTTTGTCACCCCTGCACAACAAAAAAATACATCAACATATATAAAAACCGTACACACTACAATCAATACTTTATTCATAACTAGCCTCTTTTACATTTTATACAAAAATATTTTTGCATCCATGCTACAAGACTCACTGCTTTTTTACAAGTTTTTATATAATACATTTTTACTTTCGATTTCTATAATTACCACATATTTTTAGTTTCTAATATAATAAAATACTTCTTTATTGATTTATATAAAAACAAATGTTATTATTCTAAATAAATACTATTAATCCATTTTAAGAAAATAACAACATTTCTGAAGGATATTTTTCATGAATACAATCACAAAAAAAACATTTGTTACACTAAATTTATTAATCTTAACATTCATACACATGACACAGGGAATGGAAAATAATTTTAACCTAACAACATTCTATACAATGGATAATGCAACTCCAAATATAAACTCTCTATCCATACTACTATCTAAGCTGCCTCAAGAAATACAACAAGAAATCTGGAATTATAAAACAACCTCAACTATTTGGAATAGTAAAAAAGAAAAAGAAAATATTATCAATGATTGTCAAACAAGCAAATACTGCTGTGATAACTGCAAGCAATACTTTGGATTATTATATGAAAATCCACACAAATCGCGACAGGCAAAGCTGTTTAAAGAGGATGACTATAAAACCAAAAATGAAAGATCCGAAAACTCTCGCCATGTTGAAATTTCAACGATACAATGCCATCCCAGATTCGACTTATTAGCAGTTGGAGCTGGGAGCTTTGATGATTTACACATATTCAATAAAGAAAATCAGCATATTACCGTATTTCCTAATGAAAATGTAGCATTAATGGACTTTAATCCTTACACAAAAGAGCTCATTATATCCAATTATAAACCATATATCACTCTCTACAACTTTACTAACACAGAACCCTCTAAGAAATTTTTTAAAAACCCCTATTATGACAAAAAATCTTTTTTCTTTTATACTAAATTTATATCATTTGATCCTACAGGAAAATTTATCAATATAATATCAAACAAGGAAGATATCACTACAATTACACCGTATGAATGGATCATTTATCACGCATTATTAAAAAAAACAATTACGATGGGATTATCGGTTAAAAAACCAAGCAAAAAAATTGATTCAGTAACAAAACTATTAACCTATAATGCACAGTTATTTAATATCAATGAAAAAATTCTTCAATCCACATGGAATACGCTGCCTGAAGAAATACAAAATAATCTTTGGAATTATGCAAACTATTTTATAAAAACCTATGGCAACCCTTATGCACCAAAAACAAGTGAAAATGAATTTTCTTTAATAACAAGTGAATGCACCACACAATAACGTAATATCTTTACACACGCTAAAAAGTTATTTTTTTATAAAATTATTCGCGCGTAATCAGCCAAAGAAATAATACCATCTTTAACCTTTTGCGCGCCATCAGACACCAATGTTTTCATACCATCGGCAAGAGCTTGATTATATATTTCATCAAACTGCGGACAGGTAATAATCAACGAACGAAACGCGGGCGAAATTTCAAGAAGCTCAAAAATTCCTGTTCGCCCTTTGTATCCAAGCTGATCACATGACGCACAACCTGACGATTCATACACTGTCGCATCGCTATCAATGCCAAGTGATTGGAGAAGACATTTTTCTTGTTCTGTTGCTGTACGGCTCTTTCGACAATCAATACACAACTTACGTATCAAGCGTTGCGCGAGAATACCTGTTAATGCAGCATTAATCAAAAAAGGCTCAATGCCCATATCCATTAATCGCATAATCGCACTTGGCGCGTCAGAAGTATGCAATGTACTTAAAACTAAATGTCCTGTTAATGCTGCTTCAATGGCAATACGAGCAGTAATTTTATCTCTAATTTCACCAACCATAATAATATCAGGATCTTGACGCACCAAAGAACGTATACCTCTTTCAAACGTAAAACCTGCTGCGGTATTGATTTGTGATTGATTAATATCATCAAGAGAATATTCAATAGGATCTTCAAGCGTTGTTATATTTTGCTCCGCATTATTTAAAAAAGAAAGCGCTGCGTACAATGTTGTTGTTTTACCTGAACCGGTAGGTCCGGTAACCAAAAAAAAACCACTATTACGCTTAATCAACCGCTTAAATAGCTCAAGCATGGATGGATCAAAGCCAAGACTATCTAAATTAATGGTTTGCATCATACGATCCAAAATACGAACCACCATTTTTTCACCATATAAACATGGAAAGGTAGAAACACGAATATCAATTTCATTACCTTCGTGCATCACATGGAACTTGCCATCTTGTGGAACTCTCCGTTCTGCACTATTCATATTCCCCAAAATCTTTAATCGCGCAATAATGGAAGTACTTAAAAAAGCAGAAAAGGGCTTTTGTATAATCAAAACCCCATCAATACGAAAACGAACACGAAGCTCATCCCGCGTTGGTTCAAGATGAATATCTGACGCACAACGTGCTATTGCATCACTGAGTAACGCTTCAACACGAGAAACAATCGATTGATCATCAATTGGATCATGAGCATTATTCAAAAGATTCCTCCTCATCATCTAAAACAAAAAATACCTCTTGATCTTCATTTTCATCACTATTTTCAGCAACAACAAACTCTTCCATTAAAAAATGTTCTTGACGAATATCCTGATCCTGAGAATCTTCAACATCAGATTTATCATAATATTCTTTTACCGCATCACAAATATCTCGTCCAATCCCCACATGAAAACGAATATCATATGATACATGCTCACCTATTTCAAATAACAAATCTTGGTTATGCGGATTTGCCGCAATCATAATCATCATATTTTCGTCAACCTGCAAAGGAATAATTTCATTTCTTAATAACATATCTTTAGGAAACATCCGTAAAAAATGGGTCTCAAAAAAATATCCTACTGCATCAAATGATGGCACTTGAAAATATTCAGATAACGCTTCAAGAATATATTCCTGTTCAACAATACCTTCGCTGAGTAAAAATTCATCAAATTGATCGATATCTGACTCATGATACATCTCAAGCAATTTTACTGCATCTTGTGCACTGACAAATTTTAGCTCAACAAGAACCGCCAAAAAACCTACTTCAAAATTTTCATTCATTAGAGTAACTCTCCTTTTATCCAACTTTAAGTCCAATTAAAAAACCCACAACACAGCTTGCCGATCCTGCAACATTAGCTCGCATCCATTCCAACAATAATGATGCATACCCTTCTGACGCAACAGGAACTATTGGCAACCCAAACAATTCATGTATTTTTGGTATATTAAGAGAAATTGAAACATAATCAAATTGCTGTAACACAACAAGAGCTATAACTAACAAAAGAAATGAAATAAAATATTCACTATATTTTTTAAGCAAAAAACCAATAATAAATCCAATAACACCATACAAACCAATATCGATAAGCGTATGTTTATCCATCCCCATCTTATTGGCAATCGTTTCTGGATGCATTGCATCTTTTATTGTTTCAATAAAGCCCGTTTTTGCAACCTGTCCTTCACCAATCATGATAAGCTCCTTTTTCCATTAATTCTTATATTTCTACTTTAAGTATATCGGCATAAGAATTAAAGAATCAAGACTAATATAATTGAAACAAAAAAAGAAGCGTCTCTTAAGACGCCTCTTTAAAATTTATCTACCAAATAAAAAAAAATTACTTAATTAAAGCTTTGAATGCTTTACCTGGTTTAAATTTTGGAACTTTCTTTGCAGCAATTGTCATTTTTTCGCGCGTTACCGGGTTAATTCCAACACGACTTTTCCTTTTCATTACCAAAAAAGTACCAAATCCTGTGAGAACAACTTGTTTACCTTGCTTTAACGCACCACTAACAGTAGAAAGAAATGACTCAAGTATTTCTTTACAAACAGCTTTTGATTGCTTTGTTGATTTCGCCATTGATTCGATTAATTTTGCCTTGTTCATAATAAACATCCTTTAGTTATTAACCTATGGCAAAGCAAACAAAAACAAAACGAGTACTTATTTGTAAACTAGCCATAGGAATATATTTGTCAAGTATTTTTTTTGCTGATTTCTTTCTACCTCATACCGAAACTCTTTTTTTTGCACACTTCTTAAGGTATCCATGATATACCATATGAACCTTGCTCTGCCTCTCGACAAGCCCTTCATGCTACAAGAAACTGGCCACGCCATACGAAGCTTTACGCTCAATTGTCCAGCCTTCGCCAAGGCTTCGGCGGACAGACTACGCCTTAACAATCAAGCATTTTTTATTATTAAATATCAAACCTTTAAAAAGCTGGCTGTGCCAGACGTAGCTTTACGCGTAGTCTGGTGCCGAGAGCCGGACTTGAACCGGCACGAGTTTACACTCGAGGGATTTTAAGTCCCTTGCGTCTACCTATTCCGCCATCCCGGCACACCATTTTTGGAGGCGGCACCCGGATTTGAACCGGGGATCGGGGTTTTGCAGACCCCTGCCTTACCACTTGGCTATGCCGCCATTAAAAATATTTCAATCAAATAAACTGATAAAACATTTTAAATGTAGCATAAAATAGGTATTCTGCAAGCTTTTTACGATAATAGTTCATCTCAAAAATAGAAATTGCCCAACTGTTTTTTTTGAGCAATCTAACTTTCTATAAAACTATTTTTTTTCTTTATTCAATGGCTGATTAGATCTATTTTCCAAAAAAGTCTTCACACAAAACTCATCTGGAAACTGCAGACAAAGATTTTTTATATCACTTGATGGCTGTGAAAGATAATAGGCATTGTATTCTTTCTTCATTTTATCAAAAACATTCCCAATAGCTTGTTGCTCTAAAGCCTTCTTGTCTACACCTTTTGGCGCATAACATGAAAAAAGAGCTCCATACAAAAGACTTCCACAACAAACAGCGAATAATTTTTTATTTTTCATGCATATATCCTTAATTGTTTAATTATAAATTACCAATCTTTTTGTGAACTATTGGCCGAGTAAAATCTCCCTTAAACCAACTCGTCATTAATCCTGTAATCGCACTAAACGTAATCAATTCCCATGAAGGTCCATTTTTTATTCCAGAATTTAATGATAAAAGTTCACTCACTGGTTCTTTCAAATTCTGTATAGTCAAATCGGCGGCTGTCTTTGCTGCTGTGCTTGCGATTACCGAAGTCCTCTCTCTTATCGCTGGATCCAATCTTTTTTGACATTCTTCTATAGATGCTTCATGAAACGCTCCCAAGAGATTAAAACTTCCGCTTCCAATGCGTTGTTTCAATTTTCGACCATATGACAGACCAATCTCATCTACATTATTTTTATTAGTAGTACCTATTATAAATTCGGCAAGAAGACCAGTAAGACAACCGTCTTGCGTAATTACTTTATCTATCTGATCTTTAAAATTTTCTACATAACTCTCTTCAAAAACCTGTTTATACGTACTTTCATAAACAATTGCTTTATTTTGTTCATATAACTCTTGAGCTCTGCGATTATTCTCTTGCGCAGCAATACGGCTATTAACTAAAGCACCCGTAATTATACCAGGAAGAACTGCACAACCAACCTCTCCTGCAACACGCAACGCAATATTTGTGGTACTCGCAGGAACTATTACCGTTACATCTTTAAATATTGCTTTAACGGCAGGTGGCATCGCCGCAATTGTATTACATTCATCGTTAGTCACTACAAACGTACCATCCGATTTTAACTGCGTCAAACCTAATGCCAATCTTTTCTTTTCTACACTCATTTCATTAAGTTCTTTAAGTTCTTTGGCAGATAATTTTTTCATAGACTCATTTTTACCAATCTTTTCATTAAACGCCGCTTGAACTGCAGCAGTATATGCAACAGCCAACTGAGAAGACGTTTGCACAATAGCACTAAAAGCAAAAAACAAACTGTTATTTTTTATGTGCTCTTTTTTTATATTAACCAATGACTGTTGTGGTTCAGTAATGTGTGGCAAGGAGGTATTCTGATGTTGCTTCATTAAAGAATGTAATGTCATCGAATTTTTTTTGTTTAATGCACTTTCAGTAGTAATATCCATAGAATAGTTCGCAAAAAAGCCGAGACTACCAATAGCACCCATAATACCATATAAAAAGAAGTTATATTTTAACATATCCCCTAACCTCCACCTAAAAAAATAAATTTAAAAACTATCTCAATACAATCTGACATAATCCTTATAAATATATATTCTCAAAATTTGATAAAAATGTCAATATGGATATTTTTAGAATAAAAACCTTATATAAAAAGAGATAATCAGAGCACATAAAATTGGACAAATTTAAGATTTTACCCTATAATTACACCATGTAATTATGCTTCACTAGAAGTTTATATAAAAAATTATATTTTATCAATTTGTAATATTTAGCAGAAACGCTATGAAAAAATCACTAATTTCACCCATAATAACAACGCTCTTAGTCATCTTTTGCACACCCTTATCAGGAGCGCAAACACCAATAGCACAAGCACCAATTCAGAAAAATCAAAACGTTACCATAACAGTGCAACCGAGTGGTGGATATTTTAATATTACCGAAAGTAACAGAGCATATTATGAAAACTATTTTAAAACATTTGGCATCATACTTGATAAATCAACAAATAAAGTGATTCCAATTACTATAAAAGAACAAAAAAACGCAAAAAGAAAACTAATAACAATAAATAAAAGTTCTAAATGGATCACCAAGACACCTGAAATATTACCTCTTGATATATTCACGCAAGCTGACAAAAGAGAACTCAATAGTACAATTAGTAATTGTACAATAATTTATACAGCTTTTGCACTAAAAAATAATTTAAAATCACACAATGAATTAATGCGTTCAACAAATCAACAAGAACGAATAAACAACAATATTATCAAAAACTTAGAAAATGCCGCACAACAATTTCAGAAAAAATTAATTTCTAACCAAATCCCTTTATTAACATTTCTCAATTTGGAACAAGAACAAGAAAACAATCTTAATGAACTACTCGATCACAATCTTCTAACTGAATCTAAATTATTAGAAAATTTAGAAAACAATGAAATTCTGCAATGTACCGAAAATTTAAAAACAACAATAACTAATTATACTTTAAAAAATCTTGCAAAATTACTTTTTACAGCAACTCACTTAAATCTAACACAAAAAATACCAACATGGTCATTTTTGAAAGAAATTTTTGTAGACAAATTAATAAAAGAACTATATCCAGAACAGATAAAAATTATAACCAAATTTAATAACGATTTAAACTCAGAACTTTTAGTTATTTTTTTAAAATCTACAAAAATTGCTAAAAAGCTAAAAAAGAAATATGAAAACCTTAAAAAAAAAGCTTTACCTGAAAAACCAGTCCTTGATATTAGTCTTGATATTAGTAAGGTTTTTTCTATCGAAAATAATAAAGATCTCACCTTAGAAAAAGCACTACTAATCAATCATTTATTAACAACGAATGATAACTTAGTGATAGATAGACTGTTCAGTGACCCGTTTCCCAAAAATTTAACAGATATTACCAATGAAATGGTTACAGAACCGGTAAACAAAATTTTTAAGAAATGCATTGCCTTTCAAGATACAATAAATTTGTTTCAAAAATTAAAACCAATAATAGAACAAAAAGAAATAGATGAATATTTTTCATATAAAGCTCGATTTGCAAGACTGATCATTCAATGCAAACAATTTTTTATAAAACACAAAAAGCCATTACTTTTTAGTATAGTCATAAGCTGTTGTGCTTCTGTACTATACTTATATCAAAACCAACTAAAATCAATCTATATTGAAATCTTTAAACTACTTGTTACACACTGGACTTCATTGTTTAAATATATTTAAATACTAAAAAACGGGCGTAATAGCTTTTCATAAAAAAACTATTGCGCCACATTTTTAGTACTAATCTAATTCATAATCTGGAAAAAGCGACTCCACCGCACGCGTGTCCAAAAATTAAATGGATGCTTAATAAGATCAACTATCCACCACGATTCATTACTATCAATTGACCAAATACGAAATACAATTCGACCATGAATCTCTTGTTCTTTTATTGGCCCAAAGAAGCGACAATCATGACTGCCAAGACGATTATCACCCATACACCAATATTCATCATCTCCGAGCTTAACAAAAAATACATCAGAACGTGTCCAATTATTGCGTGTTTCATCCGGTGATAATTTACCATTGCGAGGCATAATTGACGTTCCTGGCATTATCAGTTCAGGATTATTGAAATCATCACACACAACACATCCTTGATTAACATCATAAAACGGTTGTTTTTCGTATGACACACTTGAATCATATGAACGAGGAGATCTTTCTTCTTGCCGTAGTCGTTGTGCAATATATTGATCAACTGCAACCTGATCAACCTTATAACCACGCGACATATCGTCAATCTCTTTTTGTATCTGAATTTTTAGTATATTCTTATCCCGATTATATAACCTAATTAATGGATATTTATTAATATACGGTTCATCTAACTTCACTCCATTGCGATAAACAACTGGTTTACCATTTTCAATTACACCACGAATAGTATCACCAGGAATACCAATTACCCGCTTAGTCCAATTATCGGGACCCCATACATACCGCTGAAAAAGGCGCATTAACCAATTAGTTGAATATTTAAACTCTGGCCCATTAAAAGCAATAATTTCACCATGCCGCGGCTTTCTAAAAACATACGATAACTTATCCGCAAAAAAACGTTCTCCCACCAACATTGTCGTTTCCATTGAACCAGTGGGAACTTGATATAAACCAAACCCAATTGTTCGCACTAAAAAAACAATAAGCAACAAATACGTTAATTCAAAAATACTAGACTGCCAACTCTGTTTTTTTTTCTCGTGATGCTGAACCATAATAATTCCCTTCTATTATTATAACAATGTTTCTATTGTATCATGCTATTCGAGGTAAACAATGCAATGGATTTATTCGCTTGCCTCGTTCATACACTTCAAAATGAAGATGTGAACCATCTTTACCTTTTTTGCGGATAAATCCCGTTTCACCAACGGTACCAACAATTGCTCCTTGCTTTACTTTCTGACCAACATACGCGCGAATCGTATGTAAATGTGCATACCGTGTTTTTACTATCTCACTGTGCTGGATAACAACAGTATTTCCATAACCAATCTGAAAACTTGCCTCCACTACCGTTCCTGCGCGTACCGATTTAACCTCGGTGCCTTTCATTGCCGCCATATCCACCCCATGATGAAATCCCCACGTGCCATCAATCCGTTTACGTGGTCCAAACAAAGAACTTAACCAAAATTTATCCATATCAATCGGCCACATAAAAGCAAAATCTTTTATTGATCTTCGAACACCATTAATAACTGTTTTTCTTTTTTCTTTTACAACCGGCTCACTCACAATCGATTGTTCTTGTGACATCGGTTCTCTCACTTGATCAGTATAATTAGACCATCGATTCATATCAATTGCCGTCATTAATGGATCCAAATCTTGAGATTGAATATAATCCAATGTTGATTGTTTAAGATATTCAGGATGCCTATTAATTACCACAAAAGGTTCATCGACGTACTCATCGTCATCATCAGGATCATCACTTGCTTCTGCTGCTGAAAATTCTACCATGGAACTTGATAATGGAGACAGGTCTGGCGTATTATCACTGTGCAGTTCACCACATTTTTTTTGCAACAGATTAATATACTCATGATACTGTTGTTTTAATTGAATCAACTCTTTTGCTTGATGACAAAAAAATCGATATTCAAAAAAAAGAATTACCATAAGAACTGTCATCACAGCAGCAAGAATGTTTAAAACTATACAATAACTCGAGAAAAAACGTTTATCTATCATATACTGCTATACATAATGAATCTGTTTATATAATCTCAATTACCCGTGCTTCAATCCAGCCAATAGTATCAATATATCTAATTTTATGCCACCCTTCTCTTGATTCTTTAACAAGGACTTCATGAGCATACGCAATAGGACATACTGCATGAAATCCCTTATCAGGACCAGAAAAAATCATCGCATCCTTTTGAATAACAATCGCATGAATTTGATTATTATTTCTATAATGCAGACCAATCATGCACATAATAATTATCATTAAACCCAATAAAACTCTCATCAAACGATTTATATAACGATTATATGTATAGCGCATAAAAATAACAAAAAAACACAAACACAATAAAAATAAAAGTTGCAACAAAAATAGGGAGCAATACAATTGCACCCTATTAAAAATCTCTTTTATCTTACATCCTACACCTTGATCATTATTTTTGCCAATTTTTTTATAGACAAGCTCTTTATTTTTAGTAATTATATCATTTTCATGCGGTGTTGCTCCCTTGTGTGAACGACTCCAATAAATCAATGCCTGAGCATAATTATCAGTATAATAAAAACAGTTACCGATATTATACAACACTGCACGACCCTTTACACTCATCATATCATATGACTGCAATGCATTATCATATTCATGATTTTCATAATATGTATTACCACGCAAAAAACATTCTTCATCATTACCAGCAAAAATTACTGTTGTTGATAAAAAAAGAATACTAATGAGCACGAGAAAAGTAATTATAGCAGTTTTCATTATAAAATTTTTTCCAAACGGTCTATCCATTGCATCGCTTTCCTACACAATGTATCAGTATTATTAATAGTATCAATTTTTGCGTATGCAGCATACGTAATATCATTTAAAAAAGAGTTCCATTCATATATCATCTCAGAAGAACATCCACATTTACGCAAAATATCAGATAAATCTTGTAAAGAATACGGATAACCACACATAGAAAATAAATGAACAAAAACAACATAAACACGAGATGCATCTTCAAAAACAGAAATCTGTTTTATTTTTTTTCGTGCTTTTTTATACGCAGACCACTTTCTGCTCCATGACAATCTATTATGTAATAAAAAAAATTTACCAACAATGATTGGATACAAACCATATGCACACGGTAACAATAATAAAAGAAAAAACAACCACCATTGCAATGGTTTATATTCTTGAACAGGATGCCATCTTCCAACGGTATTTATATATCCAATTCCATCAGGAGAAACGGTCGCGACAGAAATATCTGCAATGCCCTCATTCTCATTCTCATGAATACTATTTTGTTTGCTATTTATCGCTCCTGGCATAATTGAAACTATTAATGGCGATGTACGCAACTGAGCATAACAATGTTTTTCAGTATCAAAATAAGTAAATGATTGTTCTGGAATTTCCCATTCACCATGACGCATACCCTGCACAATATATTCAAATCTTTTTTTTGGCAACTCATCACTATTTTTTGGCGCAATTATGCTACATTGTGAATCATAATATTTTAATGCTTCTGGCATAATAAGTTTTGGTACCGCTAAAGCATCCAAATTACCAGTTCCTTCAATCTCTACAACCAACTCCATTCCTTCACCTTCTTTTGCCATGCTCGGTTTTATATAAGCAGTCATACGCTCAAATACGCCAATTGCATCAACATGGCCTTTATAATCAGGTAGTGGTGCAACATCAATTGTTACTGCATTAGAATAGACACGTTTACGCTCAGCACGATTATTCATAAACATAAAAAATCCGCCCAATAAACGATTATCTTTAACAGGAATTTCATAATCAATGTGGTATGCTGGAATAATAAATTCTCCTGATTTTTTCGGGTAAATATCCCAACGCCACTGTGCATAACGATACTGCACTCCATTATGATCAGCAATACCATTTTCTATATCACCCATATTTTTTACCTCAAAATCTGGCAACTCTGGTATCCCTATTTTATTTAATCCTAATGAGTGATCTTGATAATAAAAACGCAAAATACATTCTATCTTTTGTCCTACAACAACAGATTCAGCATTTACCATTAATCGTAAAAAAACCTTTGTTTCATGATGAGCATTATTTTTAACAGAAGATTGAGTGGGTACCATATCTTTAACAACAGTAATATTGACCGTATTAGAGATAAATTCTTGCTGTTGATGATGCACCACTGCAGGACCAATAATATATGAACCAAGCGTATCAATACGTACCTGATATGAATAACGAGTATTTGATTTACCATTAATACTTGTCATGGCAACACCAGTCCGTTGTACGTTAAATTGCTCCAACCCTTTAATTACCGGCGCTTGCACTGAACCATACACATCGTCAACGACAACATCAAGTACAAATGGTTGTCCAAGAACTACGCGATCACGCGTACCATTTTCAGAACGTATTTCCATCGAAACACGCGCATCAACTGTTATTATAAAAAAAATAATAATAGTTATAAAAATTTTACCAACAATTTTGCCCATGTTTTCCACCATGCTGATGAATTTTTGCTTCCATTAATTGTTTATTTACCATTTTATCTCGCTCTTCTTGATTCTTTAAAATATCTACCAACCATGGATTTTCCTGAGCCCATGCTTGTTCTTTTTCTGTATGCGCAATTCCATTTTCTGCAAGTTTACCTTGCTCTTGATCTCTGTTAGATGCTACACTATGAGCATCTGAACCATGAGATTCTTGTGAAGGAGTTTCTGTATGTTTGCTACCATGTTTTGTATCATTTTTACTCTGTGTCTTTTGCGATTCTTTTTGAAAGTTTTGATCTCTATCCCGCTCATGATTATTGGTGGGTTGCTTTTGATGCTTATCCTTATCCCGATGCTCTTTTCTTTCTGTATCTTTGCTACCATGCTCAGCTTCATCAGCCTGTTCACTCTTGGACTCTTTATTTAATTCATCACCTTCATCACGCGACGAATTTTTCGGTGACTGCTGCTGATTTTTACCTCCATCAGAATGATCGCCATTCTTTTTGCTTCTGCTCTGATTATCATGATCATTTTTTTCCTGTTTATTGCTATCGTCTTGTTGCTGCTTATCCTGATCACTTTGGTCTTGCTTATTGCGATCGTCTTGTTGCTCTTTCTCTTGATTATTTTGCTGCTGCTCATCGTTCTTATCTTGTTTTTGCTTATCTTTATTTTTTTCTTGTTGTTCCTGCTGTTGTTTTTGTTGTTCTTTTTGTTGATCTTCTAACATCTGTTTTACGCGAGCATAATTATGACGTGCATATTCATGCGCGGGATCGGCGTGCAAAGATTTTTGATACTGATCAAGAGCTTCAGAAAGCAATGTATTTGCCACTAATGCATTACCGGCATTAAAATGAGCTTTTGCCTGTAAAACCTTATCATCAGCACAATCTGCCGCTCGTGAAAAATAAGCTGCTGCTTGAGAAAAATTTTCTAAATTATACGCGGTAACTCCTGCATCATACAAAAGATCTGCTCTATCTGGCACATCAACAATAATAGTATTTAATTTTTCATACGCATCTTTCCATTGACCACGTTGTGCTAATAAGGCTGCTCTATCATACGCAAATGGATACAAGGGAAGAAAAATAAATAAAAAAAACGCACTAATAAAACAGTTATTTACTCTTTTCATAGTAACCACTCAAGAAGAAAACAGATAAAACTAACCAATAAAAAATAATGATATTGATCTTCATGCCGAGATATTTTGCGCTCACCTAACTGTTCTTTTTCAAACGAGTTAACCGAACGCACAAGCTCAGCAATATCAGTATCATTATCAGTTGCATGTATATAACTACCACCAACATCACCTGCTAGTGTACGTAAAACATCTTCATTAAGTCGCGATATCACCACGCCACCCTGACTGTTTTTTTGATGACCTATAAGCACGCCATGCGCATCAAACAACGGCACCGGCGCACCATCAACAGTACCAATGCCAACAGTAAAAATAGATAAATTCGCAGCCACCGATTCCTTTTTTATGTCATATAAATTTTGTGAAAAATCTTCCCCATCAGTGAATAATACCAACAATTTGCTTTTACGTTCTGGCATGACAGAGAACGAGGTAAGCGCTTGTCGTATTGCCTGATCAAGAGCAGTTGTTCCTGAAGAAATTATCTCTGCATCAACTGCATTAAGATACAATTCAAATGCTGCGTAATCAGTTGTTAACGGACATTGAACAAATGCAGTACCAGAAAATAAAATAAGCCCCACTCGTTCACACGAAAGTTTTTTAAGTAATCGTTTAATTTTTTCCTTCGCGCATACTAATCTATTTGGTTTACAATCAGATGCTAACATGCTTCGTGAAATATCAAGGGCAATATAAAGATCCCGTCCCGTTTGATTCATTGTTTCTTCAACAACTCCCCATTGTGGCCTAAGCAATGCTATGCACAAAAATAGAAAACCCACTCCTATCAAAAAACCTTTAAACAACTGTTTTTTTGGCTTGAAATTACGCAAAAATTGTATATGTTTGCCTACCAAAAAATTATACGCTTTCCGTTGTTTTTTACACCGATAAACCAACAAAATTATAATCAAGAATGCTAAAAAAAACCATATGCCATTATTAAGAGATCCAAAAGTAACATCTTTTATAGGTATCATCATAATGCAAACCATATATATGTTGAAAGAAATAATTCAAAAAAAATAAGCCCCATAATGAGTGCCACAAAAGGAACCAATATATCATAATACACGCTAAAAATAGGCACTTCATGATCTGTTTTTTCTAATGCATCAATTTGTTCATAAATAGAACGCATATCACGGGCATTGCGTGCAAGAAAATAATGACCACCAGTATCATGAGCAATTTTTGTTAATAACTCTTTATTTACTTTTGGATGCGCCACCATGCCATACAACGGATGCATAAACACTCGTTCCTGATCACTGCCAATTCCTACCGTATATATTTTTATCCCTAATTTTTTAGCTACCTCAATACCAACTCCCGGATCCATATCTCCTTCACTTGGCTCACCATCAGTTAAAAGAATCATCACCTTACTTTTCGATTGCGAATGTTTTAAACGATTTGCCGCAGTTACCATACTCGTGATAAGCATGGTACCATCAGGATTAATTACTCCCAACTTTAATTCCTCAACAACATCTTTTAACATCTGCTTATCAAAGGTAATAGGACACCGAGATACCGCATCTTTACCAAATAACACAAGCCCTAAAGCATCATGATGTCGTTTTTCAATAAAACGAATAGCTTCTTCTTTTGCAACATCAAAACGGGAACGATGATCATCATCATAATCTTTGAATTGCATACTCCCAGAAACATCAAGCACCAACACAATATCAATACCCTGCACGGGAACTTTCGATCGTGAATCAACTATTTGTAACTTTGCAATAATAAGAGCAAGCAATACAAGTGTCAGTGCACGCAAACAATACAAAACTTTTTTATGAATATGAGAACGCGAAGCACAATTTTTTTTAATAGCATTACCTAAAGCATGACGATATACTATCTGCTTATAAAAATAGTTACGAATAATCATAGCAACTAAAATAACACTGCATAAAATTACTATTATCCACGGATATACACATCTGATAAAAAAATAGTTCAACACGCGTCATGCTCCATCTGTTCAACAAACCACCCATAAATACGTTGCTTAAATGTTTCATCGGTATCATCTTCCTTGTATACAAATGGCTTACCCACCATAACAGTAATAGGATACCAATTAACCCAAAAAGTATCTGGTGGATATGCTCTGTTAATTCCTTTAATATACACTGGCACGACTGGTCGTCCTGTTTTTTTTGCAATTACTGCAAAACCACTAAAAAATTCATGAATTTTCCCATCAATGTACCGTGTTCCTTCAGGAAATATCATAAGATTACGATGATGATTGTTAATAATAGTAAGAATCTTTCGCAACGATAACATTGCCTTGCGCGGCGATGAAACATCAACCAATACTGATAATAATGGCACAAGAAATCTGACAAAAACTCCTTCAACCGCTTCAGTTTTTGCAAGCCATACATGAGGAACTCCTCGTGAAAGGACACCAACCAGCGGAATATCCAATGACGATTGATGATTTGCTGCAAAAATAACCGCCTCATTTTTTGGTATATTTTCTTTACCTTTATAGGTAATTGGCAACAGCGAACATTTCAAAATTGCCCAATAAAACAAATCTACAATATAAAACACCGAAGGATATTTATAGCGATACCGATCAGGAATACAGATAAATATAATAATTGGAATGAAAAAAATAATAGCTACCACTATTAACAAGAACCGTGAAAAAATATTGCGCGCAATCATTCCAATATTCATAACAATATCCTTTATTTATGGCGATTGAAAATAAAGATCAAATTGATCATGCAATTTTTTAATATATATATTGGCATAAAAACATACGCCAATTGGCGCAAGTACTGCGGCACATAAATTAAAAAATGTAGGCACAAGCCAGATAGGCAATCTATAATAAAACCACACAGGAAGATTAAAACAGATCCCCATAATTATCAACAATGGAAGATTATATATAATCATCTTTAATGAATTCCATAAAGAACGTAAAAAATCGCTTGGCATATGCCCTGAATCTAAGAAAAAAAGAACTAAAAAAATATACAATGGCGAAAACGGTGTCGGCCAAAACGTTTTTGGTATAAAAGCGAGCAAAAGTATTATAGAAAAGGTATATGCATGTGATCTAAAATAGGCACAATCTTTTTTCATGGTAGATGGACGAGTAGCAAGACATGTTGCAAATAAAAACACCTGATAAAGCCATCGAGATGTGTCCAGCAATTCTATTTTTATATGATCTTGCCCAAGAGTAGGAAAAACTATTGGTACAATATAACAGGCTATCATGAGCACAATTACCCACCACCAATAATAAAAGAGTAACTTATATGCTTCTATAACTGATTTAATGGTAACCATTATAAAAAGCTGTGCATTTTTTGGCTTAAGCAATGTAAGCGAATCTATCCACGATTGAATTAAGGTCATAATAATCCTTGCATATAAATACTCTCATACTACTTACCTTATAAAAAATTCATCAATTCGACAAGTAGGAAAGCTTCTATCATTACTCAGAATAATCAAATAAAGAAAGCACTTCTGTATTATTTTCCAATGCATATAAGCAATGCTCAATATCTTCAGGCATAACATCACCCTCTTCTTCCAGCTCCTCTAACTCCTGAATAACACTGGATATGCATTCAAGATCTTCATGAGCACAGGTAAAAAAATCGGAAAACCAGACAAAATGAATCCAATCAAAAAGATCGCCCTGATGAATAATTTCCTGCTTAAATCGCTTTAATACATTAATAACATGTTTACGATGAATAACTACCGGATTTTCAAACAAATCACTTTCTTCATCATATTTAAATGGAGGTATATCATCTTTTTTTATTTTTAAATCTCTTACTTTTTCCAAAAGATCACGGTATGAATGAGTCATTATTATTTCCTTTGAGTAAAGCTATATTTTTTACTTATTCTACACCGATACTTATTTTTACTCAAAATTTGTAATACTGTCTTATACTTCCAATTATAGACCACAGCAGGCCTATCACACCTCCAACAATTAAAATAACCGGAAAGAAATAATCACTAAGATTGAGAGGAATAAATTCGATATCCCCAAACGCGGGATCTATTTTTTTTATTACTTCTATCTTTTTACCGTCCATTATTTGTTCTATTTTTTTGCTATTTATAATTGCATAATGTTTATTCTTTAATAATGCCGATAGTATCTCTTTAAGGTCTGTTTCGGAAATACAATGTGAGTAATGTATAGCAGTGGGTATATTTTGATTACATGCTGAATTGATAAGTTGAGAACACTCTCTTAAAAAAGAAAAGCTTAACTCGTATGGAATACACACAAGATAAGAACAATCAAATAAAGGCAATTGTGATAATTCATTAATAGGTAAATCTATTTGCGTCCATGTTTTATCATATCCATAAAACAGTGTCTCATCGTCAAAAACAAATTTTTTTACTTTAACCTTATCTTCCAATTCTTGAGATATTATATATACATTGTTACCATTAAGCCATTTATCCGCACTAACAAAACGGCTATCAATGATCTCTTTTATCTTGTATTTTGCTTCACACCACATTCTTACAGAAATTAATGGATTTCCTTCAGCAGGATACAATACCCCCAAAGAATTAAACTCCGCTTGACCACCTTGCAATCCTATAAAACCCAGACAAAGAAAAATTACCAATTTTATTTTCATAATAGCGTCCTTAATCTATAAAAAGCTCTAAAACTATATATTAGTATACTTTTTCCACCCTCTATCTCAAGACTATAATTCATCAAGCAAATATAAAAATAGCACTAATTCATTTTTTTGGTCTTTGCTCGTTCAACAGGTAAATTTATTAAATTATTTGACTTTTTGAAAATAGATCTCTTATTATAGAGTAGAGATACAAAACTAATAATCTGTTACAACCACAAAAAGATAGATATGAAAAAGTTAATCATTGTTGAGTCGCCGGCAAAAATAAAAACTATTTCAAAATTTTTAGGAAAAGACTTTGTAATCATGTCTACTATGGGACATATCAAAGATCTCCCTTCAAAAAAAATTGGTGTCTCCATTGATGATAACAATGGCGTCACCATTGAATACGTAACGCTTGAGGGTAAAGACCAAACCATTGCCAATATCTGCAAGCAAGCATCTACCTCGGATATTATATACCTCGCACCCGATCCTGATCGTGAGGGTGAAATTATTGGATGGCATATTGCCAAAGAAATTGCAAAAGTAGCAAAAAAAGGATCAAAAACGTACCGAATAGCCTTTAATGAAATCACGCAACCCGCTATTTTAGAAGCTATTAATCATCCAGGGGATATTAATATAAAACTTGTTGAAGCTCAACAAGCACGCAGAGTTCTTGATCGCTGGGTTGGCTATGAAGTCTCTCCCATTTTATGGAGAAAAATCGCCAAAGGGCTTTCAGCAGGACGCGTACAATCAGTTGCCTTGCGCATGATTTGCGATCGTGAACAATCAATTCGCACTTTTGTCCCACAGGAATATTGGAGTATTACCGGCAATTTTGCTCACCATAAATCAGTTATCACTGCACCTCTGACAACAATAGGTAAAGAAAAAGCTGAAATAAAAACAGAAAAAGAGGCTACTGCCATAGTTGAAGCGCTCAAAAATGAAAACTATGCTATCGATGCGATTACCGATAAAGTACGTATCAGAAATCCGCTTGCTCCTTTTATGACAAGTACATTACAGCAAGCTGCCTATAATTTACTCGGTTTTTCAGTTAAAAAAACAATGCAAATAGCTCAACATCTCTATGAAGGCTTACCGCTCATTGATCCATCTACTCCCATTGCACTTATTACTTACATGCGTACTGATTCACTACGCATTTCTGATACCGCATTAGAAACAACGCGTACTTATATTAGCAAACATTATCCTGCAACATATTTACCAACAAAAGCAAATGTATTTGAAAAAAAAGGTAAAGCAAAAACACAAGACGCTCATGAAGCAATTAGACCAATTGATGTTGCCATGACTCCCGACAAAATCAAGCAATATCTCCCTGTTGATGAAGCAAAATTATATGAACTAATCTGGAAACGATTTGTTGCATGCCAAATGAAACCAGCAGAATATGCACAACGGCAAGTTACTATTAAAGGGGGCAAATATACATTCAAAGTTACGGGATCAACTCTTATCTTTGATGGTTTCTTGAATGTTTATCAGGAAGAAGAGGAAGGGGAAAAAGAAGAAAAAATTAACCTTCCTGCTGATTTAAAAGAAAAAAATAGCGTTGATCTTAAAAATATTGATCCAAAACAACATTTTACCGAACCAAAGCCACGATTCACCGAAAGTTCACTCGTTAAAGAACTTGAAAAAGAAGGAATTGGTCGACCGAGTACTTATGCGACAATTTTAAACACCATTCGCGCACGCGCATACACCGCATTAGACAAAAAACGATTTGTACCAACAGAATTAGGAATGATCGTCACGGAAATGCTCGTAAAAAATTTGCCTGAAATTATGAATCCAACATTCACTGCACGCATGGAAGAAGAATTAGATAAAATTGCCGAAGGAGAATTAGATCGAGATACATTATTAAAAAGTTTTTATGATACATTTAGCAAAGATTTAACAGAATTTGGCGGTAAAAATGAAGGTAAAAAATCAATCGAAACTGATATTATATGCCCACAATGCAATGTAAAAAAATTAGCAATTCGCTTTGGTAAAAGTGGTGAATTTTTAGGCTGCACCGGCTATCCAGAATGCACGTTTACTTCCAACTTTGTACGTGATGAAAAAGGCACCATTGAACTACGTGAAGCTGAAGCTCCAAAATTACTTGATAAAACATGCCCACTATGCGGCAAGCCGCTACGACAACTCACTGGCAAATATGGCGATTTTATCGCCTGTTCAGGATACCCTGAATGTAAATATATTGAACGTAAAATATTGCCATTTCCGTGTCCTCAATGCGGCAAAGATATTATAGAACGCGCATGGCGTGGTGGCAAATTCTGGGGGTGTTCTGGATATCCTCAATGCAAACTTGCTATCTTTGATCCCATTGAAGAAACTCCCTGCCCGCAATGTAAATGGCCATTTTTAACCAAAAAAACTGATAAAGAAGGTAATTCTATGCTCATTTGTTTAAATAAAGAGTGCAATTATAAATCGTAAAAATAAACGTAAAATCAATTTAAGCTGTTAGTGATTATAATGATTAGATCGTTATAAGTAAAACTTATTTAATCCCGTTCGTGGTGATAGTTCGATAAACTCACTAGTAAACGCTGCGCTCACCATTAAACTTAATCTAATTTATTTAATCCCGTTCGTGGTGATAGTTCGATAAACTCACTAGTAAACGCTGCGCTCACCATTAAACTTAATCTAATTTATTTAATCCCGTTCGTGGTGAGCTCGTCGAATCCATACGAACCCAACTAAAAAAATAAAGAATAATTTAATATAAAAAACAAAGACTTTAAGGTGTTCGATATGGATTCGACGAGCTCACCACGAACGGGATTAAATAAATTAGATTAAGTTTAATGGTGAGCGCAGCGTTTACTAGTGAGTTTATCGAACTATCACCACGAACGGAATTAAATAAATTAGATTAAGTTTAATGGTGAGCGCAGCGTTTACTAGTGAGTTTATCGAACTATCACCACGAACGGAATTAAATAAATTAGATTAAGTTTAATGGTGAGCGCAGCGTTTACTAGTGAGTTTATCGAACTATCACCACGAACGGGATTAAATAAATTAAATTAAGTTTAATGACTGCGCATCGCTCTCTATTTTTTTAACTTTTATTCTCGATTTTGCTTCTCTCGCTGTTCTCGCTGTTCTCGCTCTTGCTTTACTATTAATTTTAATTTTTCTATTGTCTCATCATATTTTCCCATAAATGCAGCAAACTTCTCATCATTTTGCTCTTTCTTTTCCCCTCTATATTTATCAGAATGATTTTCTCTAATATATTTACGAACCGATTTCAATACCATTTCATTTGGAGTATTTGCCGGCAACTCAAGCTCTTTTTTTAAAGCACCAATAGCTGACTTATCTTCATATGAAAAACTACCACCTCCACTTTGTTGCTTTTGACCAAAAAAATTTTCATTTTGATTGCTTTTCAACCATTCCTGATATTCAGATTCATTAAATTCTGCATTTTTAACCTCATCTATCTCACCAGGATAAGAGTCAAAATCACCAGTTCTGCGCCTGTATTTTATTAATATATCTTCTTTTTTGGCATTAAAATATTTTTCGCGATTCAGTTGATCTTGCACTTTTCTTATATATGCTTGCTCGTCTACTTCTATTTCTTGACGTTCTTTTTGTGCCATTTCAATATTTTTTTTAACGGTTATGTCCAAATCTAACTTTGACAAAATTGAATCTAACCTTTTAAATATCTTTTTAAATATCAATAATTTATCCCTATAGTTATCATTACGAGATAGAGAGTATTCATATAATCTTTTGTATGAATCCATCAAATAAGTACAATACGCATAATCCAAAACTTTTTGATTGTCTGGACTTAAAGTTTTAAAAAGACCTGCATCTATAAGAAATTCAACCAATTCTAAGCGATTAAAAGTATTAATAGTTACATCCGCTTGATTACTACCCCATAAATCCTGTTCCATTCCAATTATGAAAAAAAATATAAACTCAGGAAGCGTAAAATACAATGTAGCATTGGGATTAGGTTTAAAATACTTCGTATAAGAGTATGGCAAAATGTATTGCAGATACTTTTCATTTTGTTGTATCAATTGCCCGATTGCTTCTTTTGCTTTTTTACAATCATCTTCGTTAAAAATATAATCAATAACTCCTCCTGGTTGTTTTTCTTCATGACCTGCAATAAGAAGTTCAAGTTTTGAGTCAAGCTCTTCAGCAGTCAATATTGTTGGTGGAAAGAATGATGATATCCAATTACTAAAAGTTCGCCAAGGCTTATGTGATCCGTAACTATGAATAATTGGTGGTTTTACCGATATATTTGATATATTTCGTCTAAATAAACCTTGATTTTGTAAACTTTTATTACGCACACGATTAATCCTTTTAAGTCCCTCACGTGTCAACATTCCCTGGATTAGTACCGTATTATTCAGCAAAGTAATTACTAATAAAATCTGCCTCCCTAAAAACTTCATACTAATCCTCTTATTGAATCAGCCTGTATTAAACTCTTATTTTTACTCCCGATTCATTTCTTTCTGAGCTTTTTCTTTCTGAGCTTTTTCTTTCTGAGTTTTTTGCTGCTGATATTGATATCTCCTCCATGCTTTATCACGCTCATTTTTTAATGATTTAAAGTCAATTTCTTCTTTAAATTTTTCAAACAAATATGGAAAAAATTTATTAAAAACAAAAGACAAATCTGCAAGTTCTTTTTCAAAAAAGCTCCTATTCTGACCAGCTGAAATTGAATATTCTCTTAATTCTCTTAGATCATCTCTTAGCTCATCTCTTAGATCAGAAAAAAACCATTCACTCTCCTCAGCTGGGATAGGAAAATCACGAGAAGACCATTCTTTCATTTGAAAATCCAATGTCTGGCGATAAGCTAATATTAATGTTTTAAAAGCATCTAAATATATATCAGAATTTTTTTTATTTATCTCCGCTCCTCTTTTTACCAAAAATTTAATCAATTCTGTAAAATACCAAACACGTTGAAAAGTCAGGTCTTCAACCGTTCCAGCTTCAATTTGAGATAGCTCATTTTTAATTAACTGCGATAAAATAGATAACAGTTCGTCAAGAATAGTAAAAGACCGATCTATGCCATTGTCATCTTTAATTGTTTCCACAATATAAGTTTTAGCATTGGGATTACTACTAATAATGTAACCAAATTGTTTTTTTGCTACCTTAAGATCGTTTTCAAGTTTCTCTTGAGTAGCCCAAAAGCCAGGCTGAATGGGTATAAGTAATGCTTTAATTTCTTCAGGTGATACTATTTTTGGCCCCAACAATTCGGCTGATACTTCTTTTGGCCTCCAATTCAAATATGACGTCATTTGCTTCCAAAGAGAAGGTTGTTCTATGTTTATATCTACATTACTACTCATTTTTTCTACCGACCCCTCAGGCGAAACTGGTTGTGTTAGAATAGACCGACTCTTACGCGGTTTTATTCTTTGTATTCTTTGCTTTGAATAGGAAAACATCCCATCGAGCGGTACTATTGCACATAACAAAATCAATAATCCAAAAATCTGTACTTTTATATTTTTCATAACAACCTCACTGCTCAATTATATTATAATAAAATCACATCTATTATTTTCTAATATAAATTAATAACAATAGCTATAGCAAGAAAAAAATTTACCATAATCAATTTCTATTTTTCCTTGCTATCAACTCAAAAAACCTGTAATTTGGAATTATAACTTCCAAATTACAAGGTTTTTTTGATGATACGCAGAAGATATTTTATCGATCAAATAGCATTTCAATACAGAATTCACTCAGTATGTGGATTATTAGGGCCACGCCAGGTTGGCAAAACAACATTAGCCAAACAGTATGCAAAAGCATATAAAAATGTTCATTTTATTGATTTAGAAAATCCAATAGATCTTGCCCGCCTTAAAAATCCCATGCTTGTATTATCTGATCTTGAAAGTGATCTTATTATTATCGATGAAATTCAACGATTACCAGAACTATTTCCTGTTTTACGAGTATTAGTTGATGAAAAACCACGTAAATTTCTAATCCTTGGTAATGCTTCTCGTGATTTATTACAACAGTCATCAGAAACATTAGCCGGCCGTATTGGATATATCGAATTGACACCATTTTCTATTTCTGAAACAGGCGAACAAAAAGAGCTATGGCTACGAGGTGGCTTTCCAAAATCTTACTTAGCTGCATCAAATAAAGAAAGCTATGCGTGGCGACAATCCTATATTACAACATTTATGGAACGAGATATTCCCAATCTTGGCTTTTCTATTCCCACGGCACAAATGCGTCGTTTATGGATGATGCTTGCGCACAATCATGGCAACATCCTGAATACATCCGATATCGGTAAATCTTTAAGTATCACCCATCATACGGTAAAAAAATATACTGATATTCTCGCCGGAACCTTTATGATTCGTATTTTGGAACCGTGGTTTGAAAATATCAGCAAAAGACAGGTAAAAACACCTAAAATTTATATCCGTGATAGCGGTTTATTACACACTCTCGTAGGAATTCAAAATTATGATGAACTGCAGGTGTATCCACGACTTGGTGCCTCATGGAAAGGATTTGCGCTTGAAGAAATTATTAAAATAAATCATGCACAACCAGAAGAATGCTTTTTTTGGGCAATACAAAGCGGCGCAGAGCTCGATTTACTTATTATCAAAGATGGCAAAAAAATTGGTTTTGAAATTAAATATACTGATGCTCCCACACTAACTAAATCAATGATTACTGCATTCAATGATTTACAATTGGATCACTTATACGTCATTTACCCACATAATATCGCGTATCCTCTTGCTGATAAAATATCCGTCCAAGGTATTGAAAATATTAGCAACCTCTTTAATTAGCCGACTTAATAACTGCCTGATTGCCCGCCGGTTTTCTTACTACAAATGATTTAAGCCAAGCTCCCCATGATTGTTTAGCTGCAGGCACCTGTTTAACCGAAGGCCTTTTATTAAAAGCATAAAATCTAATTTTTTTATCCTTACCTTCTTGATATGGCCAATTAAGAAAATAAGGACGTATTTTTGAAACAAAAAAAGGTCGTAATTTAATAATCCCTTTTTCTAATTTATTTGTTTTTTCGTTTAAAATGAAAGCAGACATTGTAATATTTGTTACTTTATGCTGATCCTTAATCATTGCATCTTGAAGTACCCGAACAAGCTCAGACAGCTCCACAACAGCAATGCTATCTTTCTCTATATATTTCGCTTTTTTTATTCTTTTTGCTTTTCTAAGAACACCATAAAAATCATATATTAATTTGTCTTTATAGTGAGTAACATCAGTTATATACGTAACATTTTTTGCTTTTCTTCCTGTATATGCAACAATACATTCTGTCTTGTTCGATTTTTTTGCTATATCAATTAAATTACAAATTTCTGGAAACTGAAGCCCTGTAATTTTAGTCACCAGACCTTCTTCCATCCATTCCCGTGCTGCCGTTATAAATGGATGGTTTTCTTCTGGATCCCTTCTGCCACCAAAATCATCATACGTTTCTTTATCAGCTCCTCGTGCTTCCCTGCTCAAGATTACGTATTTTTTACCCTGATCCGTATATACCGGAAATACCGATGCAGCTCCATAATCAAATTCAGATAATCGCATTGCATTCACGTCAATGGTGCATGCAACAAGAAGCAGTATAGATATTGATACAACTTTTTTCTTTATTGTAATCATTACTAATTCCTAATTTTATATTATATAAAAACTCTATTTGAGATTATTTTAATATAATATAAAAATAAAAATCAATAATAAATTACCATTAAAAACAAAATTGACTCTTTTGTTTTTAATCAAAAGAGTCAACTATTACATTATTTTAAATTATCTTCGTCCACGCAAATTATTTTAATCGCACGCCATTACCAACAGATAGAGGAAATTGAACAAGTTGAGGTTTTCCTGTTTCATCTTCAGCAACCAACATCATGCCATGTGATTCAGCGCCAGCCATTTTGCGAGGTTTAAGATTTGCAATGAAAAGACCTCGTTTGCCAACTAAATCAGCTGGTGCATATGATTTTTTAATCCCTGCCAAAATAGTACGTTTACCATGCGCGCCAAGATCAACCGTCATTTGTAATAATTTATCAGAACCAGCAACTTCTACGCATGCTTCAATGGTACCAGTCAATAGCTCAACTTTAACAACGTCATCAATGGTGATAAAATTACTTTGTTGATGCTCTGCAGCAACAGCTTGTATAGGTTTTTCATTCATTGGTTGCTCCTCAACAACGGCAAACATGTCCGCCATAGCTTTAGCGGAGGTGGGTTTTTCAAACAATGTTGGAATCTTTTTCAACGTAAAATGCTTATTCCAACTATTTAATTCTAAATTTTCAAACGTATGCTGATCATACTTAAATTCAATACCAAGACTATCCAACAATTCCTGCATTTTATTCGGCATAACCGGCCATAACAAAATTGCAATAGCGTGAAGACTATGACACGTAACTGAAAGAACTTCAATAAATGCACCACGATCCGTTTTAGCCATTTTCCATGGCTCTTGACCATGAAAATATGCGTTAGTCATATGAATAAACTTCCACAAACGAGCAAGCGCGTGATGAAACATATATTCATTCATGTGCAAAGAAAAATCCTGTATCACATTCCAACTTTCATCACGTATTTCTAATGCAGCTTTACTCAATGGAGAACATGGTGCGATAATCATTGCATCATGCTTTTCTGCTAATGCAACCATTCGATTGAGCAAATTGCCTAAATCATTAGCCAAATCATCTTCTATACGTTTTTCAACATCCGCAATACTAAAATCGCCATCTTGATTCACCGGAATTTGTCGCAATAAATAATACCGAATTTGTTCCGCACCATATTTTTTTTGCAACTCAATAGGATCAACAACATTACCCAATGATTTTGACATCTTTTGTTTATCAACTTTAATCCACCCATGAACAAGTAATTGTTTAGGCAATGGTAACTCAGCTGCCATCAACATTGCAGGCCAATAGACCGCATGAAAACGAATAATATCTTTACCCAACACCTGTACATTAGCTGGCCAACGGTACTGAAATTCTTTAATTTTTTCCGGATTGGCGTAACCAATTCCCGTTATATAATTTGAAAGCGCTTCCACCCACACGTATATCGTATGAAGTGGATCATGCGGAAACGGGACTCCCCATTTCACTGTTGTCCGCGAAATGCTTAAATCTTTTAACCCGCTCGCAACAAAACTTGTCACTTCATGAAAGCGTTCTTTTGGCACAATAAAATCAGGATTTTCTTTATAAAATGTAAGTAATTTATCAGTAAACGCGGATAACCTAAAAAAGTAGGTTTCTTCTGAAACAATATGCGTGTCTCTGCCACATGATGGACATTGCGGCCCTTTGTGCGTCTGATCATTTTCATCAATTTCTGTCACAAATGTTTCACACGGCGTACAATACCATCCCTTATATACTGATTTATAAATATGACCTTTTTCTAAAAGCGTTGTCACCAATGCTTGCGCACCTTTTATATGATAATCATCGGTGGTACGAATAAATTTATCATATTCAATTTCATAGAGATGCCACGCATTTTTGTAATCAGCAATAAAGCTATCAACAAATTCTTTAGGTTCTTTTTTTGCCAGCTCAGCCGCTTGCGCTATTTTTTGTCCATGCTCATCAGTCCCTGTCAAAAAGAAAACATCTGCTCCCTGCAACTTATTCCATCGTGCTATTATATCAGCAAGCAATGTTGCATACAATGAACCCAAATGCGGCTTAGCCGTAACATAATAAATAGGTGTTGTTACATAAAAACTTTTTTTCTGTTCCATAATCTCTCAAATAATTAAAATAACTATACAATTAACGTTTAAATGCGTGTACTAACAATTGAGCACAAAACTGTTCAATCTCTTTTGGCACATTCTGCAAAGTCCGTTGTTGACCAATCAAGTGTTGTAACACACATAAACGATAAACAATTTCTTCTTTCTTACCAGTATAAAATACTTCGAATGGAACTGCCGCTCGTATATATTTACCGTTTAGTTTAAAAATAAGCTCTAATCCATCATAAGAAATATCAAAACGGTAAACACGATCAAAATCAAGCTCGCGAATACAAATAATCTCATGTGTTTTAATATCCCAACAACACATTAAATTTTTTTCTCTTAAATCTTTTGTACGAGAAAGCAAACATGCTACTAAAACTGAACCATTAGGATGAAATGATAACAAATCTACCTCGCTTTTTTCTATTAAATGATTCCATCCAGAATTTTCACTTAGATCCTTAATAAAAATATCATATGAATAGCGTACTAGCACATAAGGATCTTGAAATCCATAACTGTATAAAAACGATTGACCACCAGGAAGCGTAAATTTTATTTTAAAATGTAATTCCAAACCATCAACCTCATAACCAGAAATGGTACCTTCCGTATAATCAGTCATATACATCATTTTTTCTTTTGAGTTCATCATCACACCATAACATGGATGATCAACAACAATATCATTACGCATCTTTGTTTTATGATCATATTTTGTTATAAAATTTCTATTCTTTCCATAAGAAAAATATAAAGCACTTTCATGAGGATTAAATAAAATAGATTTTGTATCAAGAATCATTTGCGGCGTATACCACTCCTCTATTTTTCCTTTTATATCATCAAGCAATGTCATATGATTACAAGAAAATGTTTTTTTATTGTTATAATCAACTGTTATGCGCCAATAGAAATTTCTTTCAAAATCACTCAGCTTCTTAATCTCTTTGTTTGTTTTAAAATTTATAATACTACTAACATTTTCAGTATCAAAAACAATAGCTCTATCTTCATCGATAGTTTGCAGGCATAATACACCTTTACCCGTAGGTATTTCTCCAAGAATATCTAATTTTTTTGCAACGCTATTAAATTCTTTTTTACATTCCATTGCATAAAAAAATGATACTGATAAAAAACAGATACAATTAAAAAGGTGATAGATATTTTTCATGTTTTACCTCATAATCAAAAAATTTTTACAAGCCTTTTTCTTCAAAAACAACCGGTTTTTTTTCATGAAAAAGACAAAGACCACACACAACAGATACCATTGTCGCAAAAAAATGCCACGTTACTGATTCGTTAAGAAATAACCAACCAAGTAATGCAGCAAATAATGGCGTCATAAACCCAGCAAATGATAAAAATGTTGCTGAATACCGCGACAATAAATAACCATATAAATTATATCCAATAATATTGGCAATAAGAACTAACAGTAAACTATAACCACCTAATACAAAAAAACGTTCTCCCATAAAACCAATCATTGGCGTTAACGCAGGCATTATTGTTGGCGCATCTTTTATAGCAGGTAGTCCTTCCTTACATAATGAAAGAAGCAATGCCAACAATCCACCGCCAGTCATACTTATGCCATTAATCATCACTAATGAATAATTCTTATGAGTAAGTTTTTTTACCATCATCCACCCATATGCACTTGATATTACCGAAACGATAAGCGCCATTTCATAACATGATAAAAATCCAATATGCCATCCTATTTGTTCAAGCGGAGTTTGTGCAATTAAAATGGGAATAAATCCCAAAAATCCAATCACTAGCCCTAATAATTGACGGTAGGTTAATCGTTCTGCATATAAAAAATAAGAAAAAATAGCAGTAATAAATGGTGATAAATTATATAATAAACAGGCTTTGGCCGATGTTACATATTCGAGTGCCCAATATTCAAGCGTATATGCACAAAAAATATGAAATAAAATTATACGCACAAAAAATAAATAATCCTCTTTTTTAATCAATAAACGCTTTTGTGCAATAAACAGATAATACCACAAAAGAATAATCCCACCAAGAAGCATACGAATACCAATAAATAAAAATGGTGATACGTATGATAATACCGCTTTACCAAGAGTGAAAGTACTTGCAAAAAGCGCATAAAGAATAATAACTAATATCATCTTCTTTAACCTCTGCTCTCTAATAAACCAAAAAAAGAATAAAAATAATGTAAAAAGAAAAAATTAAATGAATTTGTGGCACTTAGGCCATTATAAAAAAAATGCACATGGCACTCATAACCGATGCATAAGACATAAAAAAAAAGGATGAAAAAATGTAGCTATAGTGAACTTGTTTATTGAACATAATGATTCCTTTGCAAAGCGGGCTTACTTACACCACTTAAACAAAAAGAATACTCATTTTTTTACATTTGTCAAAAAACTTTAATTTATTATTAAAATTTTTCTTTTCATTTATTCAAAAATATAGTAAAAGAAGAGCAAATAAATCAAAATTTATATGCTTTAAACATAAGAGAGTATTCATGAACAATTGGGCAATGCTTAACAAAATATTTAAATTTTTTTGTTGGACATTTTTTATTTCTTATTTTTTTACGATAACTATTCTTTATGGCCATGGATTTAGTGCAGATACATTAATACAGCTCAACGATAAATCATTATCTCCCATACGTACAATTTATTTAGCAACAATGTATATGCATATTCCAATCCTAAGCTATAACACCATTATTCAATTACAAGAAAAGCAATATATAAAATCAACAAAACAAGATAAATCGTGTTATTGCATGCATATTGGATTTAATAATGATTCTGATGATAAACAAAACAGTGATATTATTTGCACAATCACGCAAGAATTTTATATACCAAAAATAGATCAATGGATTCCTGCATATAAATTGATTATTGGCGATGAACTTTTAACCAGTAATATGACAACAAAACCTATCACGTATATCAAGTTTACTTCTAATTTTTTACCAATTTACCTATTTGAAGTAGAAAATTCACATACATTTTTTGTTGGCAAACATTCTATTTTAACACATAACATAGCTATGCCTACGATATGGATGGGATTTTCTGCTTTCTGTGGCAATGGAGGAACTATAGTAGCCGCCGGAAATAGTTTTTTTGGCCCCATGTCATTGATTATTAATCTTTCCATTGGTGCATTGCAGTTTGCTATCGCAAAAATTATCAGTCGATCATCATCACAAAAAGAAAAAGAGATTCCAATTCAAGTTATACGTGATTGTGGATCATCATATATTCCTGAACATAAAACACCTGAACGTGAACCATGTTTAAATGAAATTAAAACGTTAACCTATACATGTGAAACTGAGCAACAATCATCTACGTTTGTAGTGTCTCCATCTCCTTGTAACTACTCATTACAAAACCCAATTTTAAATAATATAAATTATGAATACGGTTCAACACATCTAAGCGCTCGTATAGATGCAACACCACTTATACAAAGCTGTCTTACATCTTCTGAACAACAAAAAGATCGATATAATGGACCAAAATATCATCGAACAGAAGATTGGGTTAAAGAATTTGAAGAACAAACAAAAAAAGTATTTGAAAAAACTAATTTTAAACCACATGGCCAGAGAGTTTTTAAAATCATTAGAGATATTCCTGGCACTGCTCTTAAAAAAGGTATGTATGTAGCTCTCGATGCCCTACATAAAGATCATCTTGAAGTATATGGAAAAAATAGAGAATGGATATTTGTTATAAATTTTGATGGAACTATAAATGAACAAAAAACAGAGCAAGCTAAAAAAACTAAACGTTACCCTTTACCAAAGTAGATAATATGAACGCTTTACTTAAAAAAATAGATGAAAAAATCAAACAAGAGCAACGAAACTATAAAGGTCCTTATTGTTGCCTAACTATGGATGCTGAGCTAGAAAGAGAAAATTCTCTTTTATATTATAATTTCAAATATCGTGAACATGGAATAAAAATTTATAAAACAAATCGTTATTTATTGATGAAGCATTGTGTTTATTGTGGTAAAGAATTGCCATCATCGCTACGAATAGAATGGGCAGAAACACTACAAAAAGAATATAAATTATCAAATCCAATGAATCAGGATAAAAAGAAAATTCCTAAAGAATTTTTAACTGATGAATGGTGGAAAAAAAAAGATAAATATATTATTAACGATCAAAAAATAAATGATAATGATCATAAAAATAAAATATTTAAAAATAAAAAACCATATTGTTGTTCTAATTTATATCAAGAAATACTCAGTGATGGCAGTTTATTAGATTATTATACAAAATTTCGTGAATATGGAATAAAAGTTCAAAAGTATGCAACTGTAATGCTAATAGATTATTGTCTATTTTGTGGTACACAATTTCCAATGTCTGTTCGCAATGAATGGTTTGATATTTTAGAAAAAGAATATGGATTAGAAAGCCCTTATGAGGAAGATAAGAAAAAAATTCCTAAAGAATTTTTAACCGATGAGTGGTGGAAACAGCGAGGTCTTTAAATGAAAAGAATGCACCATAGTTTTTTTGCTATGGCGCATTCTTTTATTAATAATTGTTATATTATTATAACAACTTTTTTAGTTAGCCAAGACAGATATCAAGTACACTTTGCAATGTAACAACAATATCTGTTACCGATAAACTAAGATTAACAATTTGTACTTCAAGAGCTGAACAACATGTCGCGGACTGATCAAGCACACTGGTAAGAGTTGTATCAAGTAGTGAACAGCATGCAGCAGATTGATCAAGTACACTCGTCAATGTTGAATCAACAAGAGAGCAGCATGTAGCTGATTGATCTAACACACTTGTCAGCGTCGTTTCAATCACTGAACAACAGGTAGCTGATTGATCAAGTTGAGATTCAACTAACTCTCCAATATCTACTAATTCATGTTTTAAGTTTTTACAACATTTACCTGCTGCTTTTCCTTGCGCATCAAGCTTTGCATTAATTAGAGCACAACATGCCGCTTCGCTACTAATCAATCCTTGCAATAATCCACTTAAAACACACATTGCATTTGTATCTGATGGCAATCCACATACATCACATGGATTAGCAAGAGCTTCACGTGGCGCACGAGCCTCATCATGAACTAATTCTCTTTTCTTAGCAATTACCGCTGTTGCTGCTAATACTGTTGCAAGTGCATCAGCAATTGACTGCGTTTCAAGAGCATCAATAACTGATTGTTTAATAAGCTCAGCTTGACAAGTAGCACATCGTGCACTATTTTGACCGCCACAAAATTTACCTGTCTCTGCACAATAGGTACAACATGCTTCAACAAACGTCATATCGGTTGAATCAAGTTCATCCAATTCAACTTCACGTCCAACTACTGGCTTGCCGGCGATTAATGTTGCTTGTATTGCTGCATCGCGTGCTGATATTTTTGCTGCTTCTGCTGCCTGACGAGCTGCTTCACGTGCAGCAGCTGCTGCTTGGCAAGGACTACAGACAGCAAATGTTGCCGAAGTAACTCCTAATCCAAGAACTACTACTATCGCTAAAACTATTCCTTTATAATGATTAATTGCTAAATTCATCCGAAACTCCTTTTTTTAAAAACAGTTTTTTAGAAATATATCGCTAAACCAATATGCCCTTGTGTTTCTTTCATAATATTTCGACCAGAAACAATTTGTGTTCCTCCACCAAAGATTTCAAAATAGTTACAACGATAGAAAATCTCACCGCGCAATTTATTAGATAATGAATTAGTATTACATTCCAAATTACATGGCGCAAGTGTTTGGTTTGTTTGACCTAATAAATCTGTTGCTGTTGTCTGACAATTAATTGAAACATGATCGTGGCCTTTAACAAACAGTTCATACCCCAACACAAACCCTAAATCACGGTTATGCGGATGAAAGAAGCTAAAATCAGTTCGTAAAGTAAAGTAACTCCATGATACATCAGCTTCAATTTCTGGTCCGATATTTACAATAGTAGCGCCAGTAAATGGAGCTGCTCGTTTTTCGGAACGTCTAAATGCATGATTAAATGCTGGACGAATTTCAAATGCAAACCATGGACGCGGCTTCCAGCCACCATCAATCTCAAGCTTAATTTCTACGTGACCATTGTTCCCCGTTGGCTGATAGTAAATATCATTGGAACTTTTTTGTTTTTTTCCTGTCGGGAATTGAAGACCAAAAATACCATCAACAAACCAATCATCATAGTGACCACGACCAAAATAAAATTCTGTTGCAAAATCACCAATGCCTACAACACGACTTGACCCATCAAGGTCAATGCCATTATTCAAAAAGAATGTTGATGCTGATTCTGAAACAAGCAGATCTCCATTAATAATCGCTTGAACATTAGTTAAAATTGTTTGAGAGGCAGTAGTAAGATTTCCCGTAGCAGCAACAGAACGCGGAGTAACGAAAACTGTTCCCTGCGCTGCTCTATCATTTGCTAAATTATCAGCATAATCTACGCCAGTTTGAAAAAAATAAGTAGAGCCATTAGTACCTTGTCCATCAGCACCAAGCGCCGTCGTAACCTGCGTCGGATTTTTTCTAAATGGAGGCAATGGAATATCACCACAATTATTAATGGTAGCATAAGCAGAAGGAGCATCATTATTCACAGCTGAAGATGCTGCACTCAGCGCAGAACCAAACAGCTGGACATTTGTTGTAGTTCCTGAACCAGTATACGTAACAACAGGAACAGGAACTTGAGTTCCCGATGGCATCGCATTTTGCGTAAATACTAAACTACTCAAAAAATCAAAACGCATAGCATATTCAATCTGGTCAGGCTGTCCTGGTATATTAGGCGGAGTTGAACCTGCTGCATTTAAATCAATAATCCTTGTCACAAATACATCACCAAGGCCTTCTTCAAAAAATTCATCTTGCTTAACTTCAATAATCTTAAATGGAATATTAGCTCTGCCACCAACATGCCATCTATCATCTCTGCCAACATAGCGAGCAAAATCAATACCCATATTAGCGCCTTGCTCATTGTAGCTAAAGTTAGGGGCGATCCGAGCAAATTCTAAAAATGGATTTATATTATTAACTAATAGCTGAGTTTGCTGAGCTGCTGCTGATGTTCCTGCAAATGTTCCTCCAGAAAATGCTTGCTCGCCACGAAATACCTGCTGACCAAAAAACAGCTGTGAAAGCGTTGCTGTATGACGCGTAACCTTATTATTTCCACAAAGAGCTAAAGCACTCGCTGAAAATCCATTGGGACATTCATTTTGACATATATTTGAACATTCATTACCTTTAAAAAAGGCCCTATTGGCCTGACGGGTATATCCAGCTCCCCACATATGAATATTCCATAATGTATTCTTTTTTTCACTTGGCATCATATCATACCACCATGCTTGATCAGCAGGAGCAAGTAACCAATGCATGTAACCACGATCATCTAGACTGAGCGGAGATCTAAATTCAAATGTTGCATGAAGGGACCCACCACATAATGCGCCTAAAAGCACAATATTTTTTAAGGTTTTCTTCATTATTTTCCTTCTCTTTATTACGTCCATACCAACTACCTTTTTTATTGATGCTCATATAAACAACAAGGAAATGGGCTCTTCATGAGCCCACCTCCTTATATATTAATCTTCCATATTTGTTATTGTTACTATCTCATTAAGCGACTGATCAATATTAACAAATACTGCTCCAGTATCTATCGCGTTATCACGCTTAGAATTCTCTTCTCCAAGACCAATAATATTATACGCAGGAGTACGTATAATAACGCCTTGACTCACCGTATCAATACGAATATTTTGAAATTGTGGCCTAAAGCTATCACCCTGACTCGCCGCATTTGCTCTACCATATGTATTATCACGTGGCACTATTACTGATGCATCTTGTGTTTTGATATATTCAAAAAATTCTACTGCGGTAAGACCTGATACATCAACATTATCTGGTTGCAATTCCGTTGAAGCTATAATACTTGCACTCAAATTTGATGTAATTTCACCATCTTGAGTCAATACAATTGGCTGTAAACCACCAACGGTCGGTTGTATCAAAACAATGTTACCACCACCAGCAAGATTAAACGTATCTTGTCGTTCTAAATTAGGATCATCATTATCACCTGCATTGGCACCAAAATTTAAATTGAAAGAAATTTGATCCGCATTAATCGCAATCAATGATGCATTTATCTCATCACCAGAAAAAACACGATCATGTTCAAAACGACCAGCAAGGAAATTAAATGTTATCGTTTCCACATCTGCCAAAGTACTTACAATATTATTATTTGGTATGAATGAAAGAGGACACACTGGTTGACGTATAACATCTGTTTGAATTTGTGCATCAAAACGCACAATACCTGCGCCAAGACCAAGAAAACCTCGACTTCCAATAGAAAAGTTTGCATCATCACCATCAAGCTCTAACGTAAAGCTTACTGAATTACCTTCACCTAAATCGGTTATATTACCAATTTGCAACACACCACCTTCATTAAAATTCAAACGACCTATTTCAAATGCGCCATTATCAAGCACCGCAATCGTAAGATCTGTTGTTGAAATAGAACAGGTGGTACTTTGAATATTTTCAACACCGACAAATGCGTTAAATGGTAATTGCGCTTGCGCATTATCGACAAATTCTATTCTTCCCTGACCAGCAAGCCGTACACGGAACTGATCAGTATTATCAAGGCCCGCTCCAAAATTAATTAATGTTGAAAGCGCATTGTGTGTTGCTGATGCATTCACTACCGTAACTGGTAACGCATTATCAATTAAACCAAACGGAATTGCATTAAAGAAATCAAACGCTTTCGTTGAAGCTTCAAATAAAAGTTGAGCACTATCAGCAAATCGTAGCGTACCCATACCAGTAACAATTGTTGCTCCTGGTTCAACAACCAAACTTAATTCACCACCAATTTGAACAATTTGATTAACATCATCAAATGATGTCAAATTAAGCGTACCGCTTGATTTAAGTAATATTTGACGAGGAACAGCACTATATAATTCTAAGACATCACAATCGGCAAAATCAGGTCCTTTAACAATTGAACAAGTATTATTAATAACTATATCGCCATTAATAAGAACACGTCCCGAACCATTTGCAATGATAGTAATACCATTCGCGCCAAGCGGCGCGGTACTATCAAGACCAACTTGTCCATTATTAGTAAGCACAATCGTTGCTACCGGCGCCTCTGCACCACAACCACTATTAGAGAATGTCAATTGACGAACGGTACCACCATCAATCAAAAACTGAGCTGGATCACCAATACGTGTTCCTTGAATTACCAAATTCTCAACCGTTCCTTGAATTGTTGGTAGTCCGGTGATATTTTCTTCAGTCACTGCCGGGCATGCACATGAATCTACGCAACAACTAAACGGAACAAACGGCGGGCAATTTTTTTGTGCAAGTATCCAATTAAAAAAGAATGATGATAATGTTTGATCGGGAGCAGTAATAATTTGATCATTAGGATTGCGTAAATTTACATTCCATGTGGTAATCCCCGCACCATTACTAAAAAATACTTGATCAGCAGGAAGATCAACAATACCATTGTGACTTCTAATTACCATTACACCAAAGTTAGCAATAAATCCTGGATCAATACTAATCTTACCATTTAAATCAACAAAAATAGCATTTTTGCCAGATGTTATACTTCGTGCCACTGCACCAGGTTTTGTTTCGAAAGAAAATACATTTCCTTGGATTCGTAACCACGGATTAGTATCAATATTAAATCCTGTTGTATCAGCATTCACCCCAATAGAAATGTTACTACATCCGCCCAAAAATATAGTATGAATGGAACTATTTGCCACACTCGGGTCACTCGATGCGGTAGAAAGACTTAATGTTTGATTACCATTGGGATTATCAGGATTAAAATTAGATGCTATCGCATCAGTTTTTTCCATAATATCTAAATAAGCTTCCCCATCAATGCGAGAACATCCATCAGCAGCCGTTGAACCGATACGAGTACCAAGAATCATTTGTCGACCAGTACCATTGTCCTCACAACTGCTATTTGCATAAAATAAAAACGTAGCAAGATTATCAAGCATGATACCATCTTCAACAAGATTTGGCACAACCAAATCTAAACCAGTTAACGCGACGCTTGCATTCACCAAAAAATAAGAATTTAAAAAATTAATGCTCGGTCGTATAGTTGAATTTAATAATCTAAATGTTTCACCACCAATATATGTTGGTTCTGATCTCAAATCATTATTAGGAAAAATAAGATGAGAAGCATCTGTATGACTTAAAGCTGTATTAAACAAACTCATCATATTATTTATCAAAAATGCACCAGTATTATAACTCAGTAAATCATCATCTTCAGTATTAAAGGTACGCAATGGAAAAATAGTTTCGCCTGATCCAACAAAAAGAGATCCTCCTGTGGGAGATACTTCAAGCGAAAGAAGTTCAATTTTACTTGAAACAGTGAGCGGATCATCTCCTATAGAAGAACCTTCTACAACCAATTCTCCTTCAACATCAAAAACTATATTACCAAAACCAGATGTACGATTTGATGAATCAATAGTGAATGGATCAACATCAAGAGCTCCACGAATTTCACCATTATTTCCAATCCCTGATCTTAAAAAGAGTGCTGATCTCTCTGCAAATTCAATCCGTGCTGGGGTAGAATTTGGATTATTATTACCATCAATAATCAATGCTGATGCATTACGCACTTTAAGAAGTTTAGTTGCATTGATACTTTCAAATCCTGGAATTACAACTTCTGGCATTTGATTAAGATCTAATCCAACAAAATCTACATATGAATCTGGCAATACCGATAAAACACCATTTGCCCCAAGAATCACTCCATAACGATTACCAGAAAAAAGACCTCGATAACTAACAAGATCCATCCGCGTATCTAAATTTAAAAATGGATCAACCAATAACTCCGACAATGTTTTATTCTGATCTAAAACAAGAAGCCCCGCTGCAGGATCAGCGCCCAAACTATTAAATGTTGACCATATTGCTTCAAATCCTGCTGCTATCCTACGATCAATATCCCTTAATCTAATAGAGCAACCACCTCTTTGACATGTATAATGTCCCGCTGCTATAAATGCACCGGTATCCTTAACTTTCAAAATCATGCGACTGAGACCATTCATTACTGCATCAAATTCAATAAATGCAGAGTCTTGCGCCACGTCAACTTTACGTGAGGATAAAAAGCTCATTATTGATTGCGCACCAATAACAACTTGTTTATTTCTATTGGTTGATCGTGACTCATTATCTAAAGAAACAAATTGTAGGCGCGGTCTATTCAAACTATTTTCATTCATACCGCTACCAGGAGAACAATATTCCTCTCCACTATATTCATCATTAAATAGTCCACCAGAAAGATATTCTTCACAACAATTTTTTACCGGCGCAAGACAATATTCATCACAACAATATTCATCAATCGGGGCATCAGCGCCACCATACATTAATACATACCATTGCACACCACCTGATCCATTATGAGAGGTAATTTTAAATTGTTTACCTTCTCCAAGTGCTACTTGCGTGATACCCGGACCACTTTGCACTACTAAAAGATCATCACCAGTAATTTGCGAAGAACCAATAAATGTAATATTATGATCTAATTCAAAACGAATAGTTCGACCTTCTGCCACAACTAAATATAATTGTGATTCACCTGCCCAATGACCACTTACGGTGACATCACGAGTCACGGTAACAGTAACATCTTTATGAATTGCTTCAATTTTTGTTGGTCCTAAGGGAAGCAACACATCATCTTTAATAATAAGATTTTCATCAATCACATCACCACCAGACGCTCCCCTCCATATCTGATCTGCAATCATTGTTGAGGAAACTATTGATAGCGCAAAAAGAGCTAATCGATAACGAGAAAAGCACTTTTTCATATACTCATCCTTTTTTTTTAAAAAACCCTACCTCATGACTCAATACAACATATTTGTTCTCGCAATATGCAATCTCTCCATAACACGCATACCCCGATTATTTTAGAATGTCAAATTTTAATCAGATAAAAAACATGAATATGTTACACTGTGTTATGATTTAAGAGTAATTAAGACATCATTTAAAATATCTTTTGAAACAATATTTTTAAAAAAATTAATATTTTGGAAAAGCTCTTGTGTCGGCTCAATAAAACTAGCACAGCGATCATCATATTCATGATTAATTTTTACCGCAGGGAAAAAATCAAATTTATCCACATATTTTTTTACCGTATCAGGATTAAATAAATAGCGTAAAAATGAATATACTAAATCATCTTTTTTTGTTGTTGATGTTAATGCAAATGAATCTATAATCGCAAACCCACCTTCTTGTGGTATAATAAAATCAATATAATCAAATCGTCGCATCACTTTTAAAAAATCACCTGATAATCCAACAGCAATAGGAACAGCTCCTGACGCAAGAACATATTCAACCCGTGAATCAGTATAAATTTCAACACGTGATTTTTGACTTATAAGAAGCTTTTTAATCGCATTAACTTTATCATTATCTAATAACGTACAAGAACCAAAAAGATATACTGCCGCGGTAAAAACTAATGCCCGTGAATCTTCGACCATACTAATACGTTGTGGCATAAGAAGAGGATCAAAAACCAATCCCCATGTTGGTGCTGGCATTTTACCACCATAATAACGCGTATCAACACCAATGCCAAAAAGAGACCAATAAAAAGGAATTGTATAATTATTATTCGGATCAAAATAATGATTACACAACTCTGGATAAATAGTATCCCATACTTTTATTTTTTGACGATCAAGTTTTTTTATAAGTCCTTCTTCAATTAACAACTCTGCAGCCCAATCAGAAGGCATAATAAGATCATAATCATGATTTTGAGATGATTGTAATTTAACAAATAACTCTTCATTATTTTCAAAATAATTCATGTTTACGCGTATACCTGTTTCATGTTCAAAATCTGATAAAAACTCTTTATCAAGAACCTGTCCCCATACAAGAACATTAATATTCTTTCCATGATCAAAAAAATGCAGTAAGTTACCAGAATATAAAAATAAAATAAGCATCATGCACCAAAAAATTACTATGCTTACTTTTATTATCCAATATGATAATCGCTTATATTTCATTTTGGCATCCTCGTTTTTTGGATATGTAAAAACGAAAACAACAGCACAAAAAAACTACTAGCCATCAGCATAATTGTAGACAATGCATTGATCATAGGAGATGCACCAGTACGAATAACTGCAAAAATATATAATGGCAATGTTTGCATAGACGCGCCTGAACAAAAAAATGAAATAATAAAATCATCTAAAGAAATAATAAATACCAACAGCCCTGCTGCTATTAATGCTGGCGCAAGAAGAGGAAGTATAACATAAAAAAAAGTTTGCCGTTTTGTTGCCCCAAGATCATATGATGCTTCTATTAAACTAACATCCAATTCAACAAATCGTGCATGTACGATAGGAATAACATAACCAAGACCAAGCAATGTATGTCCAATAATTAATGTAATAGCTCCTAATGAAACTGAAAAAAATGAAAATAACGATAATAGTCCAACAGCCAATACTATTTCTGGCATCGCCAAGCTTCCATAAAACAAAACTAATAACCGTTTAACTATAAGACGAGATCCAAAAAATATAAAAACAGATCCTAATGTCAAACTTAAAAATACGCAACTCACCGCTACTAATAATGAATTTTTTAATGCATACCATACTTCAGTAGAAATAAAAAGATCATGGTACCAATGCGTAGTAAACCCAAGCCAATTATGAGTAAATGCATTATCGTTAAAAGAAAAAAATATCAAAACAAAAATAGGAATATACAAAAAAAGATATAATACCGCAACACCAAAAGGCATGATATATGATGAAAAAGTTCTCATTCTCTCTCCTTAAACGTCGACTGTACCGAAACCGTACACAACCAATTAAAGAGCAATGCGCACACAACAAGCACCAGTCCACTTGCAATAGTAAACGCTGACCCTAACTGATTATCACGCGTAACCAAAAAATAATGCGATATCAACGAACCTACCATCATATACTTAGAACCACCAATAATAGCCGGAATAGCAAATTCACCAAACGCAGGAACAAATACCAAAAAAATTCCCGTTTTTATTCCTGACATAGAAAGTGGAACGGTAATACGTCTAAATGTTTGCCAATGAGTAGCTCCTAAATCCATTGATGCTTCAAGTACATCATGTTGAATTTTTTCTAAAATACTATACAGAGGCATCAACATAAACGGAAGATAATAATAGACCATTACCAACAAAAGTGCATACGTACTATTAATCATATGTAACGGCTGACTAATAATACCACACCGCAATAAAGCCATATTAATTAACCCATTATAATCTAAAACAAACACCCACGAATAAATTTGAATTAAAAAATTAGTCCAAAATGGCAGTGTTAATAAAAATAACAGACTATTTTTCCATCGAGGATTAACTTTAAGGGCCAAAAAATATGCTACGGGGTATGCACACACAAGAGACAACAAGGTAACACACACGGCAATAATGGTAGATCGGGCGATAATATAAAAATATGAACTATTGCATAAAATACCATAATGTATCACGGTTAAATCAAATAAAGAAGAACTATCAACTCGCTTAAAACTAGTATACAAAACAAGAAAAAGTGGCACATACAAAAATAACAGCTGCCACACAACAACAGGAACTGAAAATATAAATGAACTATTTTCAGAAATAAAATTTTTAATTTTTTCTCTCATTTTTACCGCTCAAGCAATACTACATTTTCTTTTTGCCAATATAAAAACACGGAATCATCATAATCAATAATCTCTTGAGGAAAATGTTCTTCATTTTGCTCAAAAACTTGAACCACTAAACCATTTTTCAATTGCACATTATATTGAGTAGATCTTCCATGATATACAATCGATTGCACTATCCCTTGCAAAGCATTAGAAAATCCTGTCATTGAAGTTTTACTGATTTCAATTTTTTCTGGACGCAAGCTCATGCATACTGCATTACCATTTCGCATCCATGTTTTATCTTTATTACCAACAACTTCAAAACTACCAAGCCCAGAAAATTCAATACGATATTGATCGTCATTAAATTGCAATATACCTTTAAATAAATTGGTTGTCCCAACAAATTCTGCCACAAAAGAACTGACAGGAAATTCATAAATTTCTTTTGGCGTTCCTACCTGTTCAATTTCACCATCATGATTCATGATTGCCATGTGGTCAGCTACGGTTAATGCTTCAAACTGATCATGCGTAACATAGACAAATGTTGTCCGTAGTGTTGATTGTAAATCAATTAATTCAATCAACATTTTTTCACGCAACTTCAAATCCAAGGCAGCCAATGGTTCATCAAGCAATAATACATCCGGCTCATTAATAATCGCTCGCGCCAGCGCCACTCGCTGTTTTTGTCCACCAGAAAGATTATGAATAGATTTATATATATGCTTATCCAAGCCAACTGTTTTTAAAATTTTAATAACCTTTTCTTCAATCAAATTTTTTGGTATACCTCTAATTGATAAACTATACGCAACATTATCAAAAACATTCATGTGAGGAAATAATGCATAATTTTGAAATACCGTATTAACACGTCGCTTATAAATTGGCATATGAGTGATATCTTCATTACCCAAAAAAATTGCTCCACTATCCGCCTCTTCTAAACCAGCTATCAGACGCAGCAAAGTTGTTTTACCGCTCCCACTTGGACCAAGCAATGCAAAAAAAGTACCACCAGGAATCTCTAACGAAAGTTTATCTAAAACAAGATCACCATTATATCGCTTCACAATGTTTTCAAATCGAATGTTCCTCATCTGCCCTCCAATAATTCACATAACTTATGCAAATCTTTTTTTATTGTATCTATGCATTAACCACTGCATGATTTTGAATGCGAACCAAGCCGTGCTATCGTCATGGGCACCACAACATCTGCCAATGTACAAGGAACAACAACTGCAATAATTAATAAAACAAAAACATTGCCTATAGAAACATACCAGTTAGTAAACCCGTGAGATATCAAATAAAAAGTAGAAGCAAGAGAGCTAATAAATATATGCGTTGCATGAGAGCTCAAGGAATATCCACCTTGCTTACTTTCATGATGACGACTCATAACAAAACCATTAACTATTCCCATAATTAAAAAAGGAATAACGCGTTGCGGTTCTGTTAAAAAACATGCATGAAAATGCATCTGAACTCCAAGAAGAGTACCACCAATATAGGGCAGTACCGCATCGGACAAAATACAAAAAAAGGTCGGTGATACTATACCAACAATTAATGCACGTACATAGTTTTTAGAAAAACGACAAAATGTTACAACAGTTCCCGTTGCCGCAAAAAGAATATGAATAAAATGAAAACTATGAAACAGCGCTTTACTCCCTTTTTTAATAAAAACAGGGTCAAGACCCATAGAAAAAACAGAATAAATACTTAAAATAATAAGACTAAAGGCGACCGAATATATTGCGTAAGGCAAATGACAAAATAGTTCATGTACCATTGTCAATTCCCCCTCATGGCTATGGTCATGTTTATGTGAATGCCCATCATGCATGGTAAATCCCTATTTAAAAGACTAATTTCATTCTAAAGTTCTATTATATAATGTAGCAGAAATTAACAGCATGTGAAGAATAAGACTTTTTTATATAAAATTTATCTAAATCCTTACCTTTAATTCTTTATAATCAATTTCACCCACATTTTTTATTATTGTATCAAAAGTAATACCTACTAAGACTATTTTTTTTCCCAAGGACAGATATGGTTGATAATATTTTTTATCTTCAATTTGCTGAATAGCTTTGGCTGCCGTTGAGTTTATTTTAAACTCAACAATAAAACAAGTAGCTTTAGTTTGAATAATTGCATCAAGTCTACCGCTATTAGTTGGTTGTTCCACAATAATATCAGCACCAATCATTTTAAGAACTACATAAAATATAGTCTGAAAATATTTTTCCTCTCCAATATGAATAGTATAGGGAACCGATGAAAAAAGTTGTGTTAAAACATTAAAAAGTTGCCTGAAATCACATTTTTCAAATACATCCAATAAAGTCATAACAACATCATTTAAATCAGATCGTGACAATCCTGACATTGATTTAACCACCAAGCCCCCGAGAGAATTGATAGTCTCTCTATTAGGATATCCAAGTATATAATTACTGCTCTCGTGATTATAGCCTTTGATTGTAATATATCCAGTTTGAAACATAAGAGCTTTTAAATCTATATCATCAACTTCAAACTGACCAAGCTCTTCTGCGGTAGCCTTAATCATTTCAAAGTTTTGCAATGGGTAATTCTTTAACTTTAATAAATTAATTAAAAAGGTTGGCGTTCCTGTTTCAAACCAATAATTAGCAAAATCGTTATTTTTTAAACATAAAAGAACTGAAAAAGGATTATAAATTTGTGTATCACTACTTTCTTTTGTGAATTGATATCCATCATACCATAATGTTATTTTCTCTAATAACTGTTGCATAGAACAGCCCAAAGAACGAGCAAATGAGATCAAATATTGTTCAAAATAAATCTCCAATTCATTATATGTATATCCCAATAAACTATTGGATGACGATGACAAGCTTATATCATTCAAATTATTAAGACCGGAAAAAATTGAAGTTTTTGAAAATTTACTTACTCCCGTTAATAAAACAAACTTAAAATATTGATCAAGCCCCTTAATAACGGCATAAAAATTTTTTACCACTTCTCGTATCTCATCTGCCATGGAAGGATTATGAATATGTTTTAGAATTGCATAATCATATTCATCAATGAGCAATACAACTGGAGCTTGCTGAGCAAGCATATAAACAAGATCCTGCAACATTGCTCCCGGTGTATTTACTATTTCTAAACTAAGTTGATACAGCTTAGCAATACGTTGCAAATATCGCTTAATGCTTTCATTCAAGTTTTCAGGAGTTGTGCAATCAAAATCAGAAAAAGATAAAGAAATTACAGGATATTTCTTCCAATCATAAGGCAATGAATCAATAGCAAGCCCAACAAATAACTCTCTATTACCTGCAAAAATTTCTGCCAAAGTTGAAATAAACAATGATTTTCCAAATCGTCGTGGACGAGCAATAAAATAATATTTTCCTGTTGTGATAAGACTATAAATATATTTTGTTTTATCTACATACACATAATCTTCCCGTATCAATTCTGAAAATGTTTGAATGCCGATTGGCAATTTTTTCATACTATAATCTCCATAGAAAAAATATAATGGTAAATGCACATAATTATATCCTACATAAAAATAAGAACTATACATATCTAAAACTTGTAGAAAATCATGCTTTTTTAATTCTTAACGTATATATATTGCAATTTGAAAAATAATTATTGTACTATGAATAAGAGACAAGTAAAATAGTATTATTTATAGCGTTTTTATCAAAAAATGGAGAAAGTCATGAAAAAATATATAATAACCATGAGCACCATGCTTATAATTGCAAGCAATTCATGCACAGCAACAACCGCAATGAACGCACAACAGACCAAAAGAGAATATGAAACAGCCATTACCTCAGCCTTTTTTAAAACTGGTGATATGAATCAAGTTAAAAAAACATTTTATAACTATGCCATTGATTCAAATGCTCTTAATTTATGTTATAAAGCTGCAGCAAATGTTAAATTATTTGTCGATAGCCATAGTAAAAATCTTGTGGGAGCCAAGGATACCCTTTTAAATAAATCAGCCGCTCTACTTGAAAAATTAACGCTTGATACAATTAATGCAATCAAAATAACACGTGGACTTATTTCATCTAATTCAAATCTTACCTCGCAATATAATATATTCGATCAAATGGAAAGAGAATGCTATAACGCGCGGACGACTCTTGATAAAGAATTTTTTACCATAGCTGATAAAAAAGAATCAAAAGATGTCCTAATATTTTCATTTGATTTTTTAAAATTACTTATTAGAACTGCACGAGATGCTGCAAATATGGGATAACATGGTATAGTTAATTATAAAAGGAGAGCCAAGAAATCTTTGACAACTTCTTGGCCCTTCTTTTTCATAAATATTTACTTTATTGTTGATGCTTTTGTTGTTGCTCTATCGCCTGTTTCTTTTCTATCTCTTGCATAAACATCACATAATCTTTTGATTGATTTAACTGTGCATCTATAGCTTTAAGCTTCCACTTGCAATGCTCTTGCCATTCTAGTAAAAACTTATATGTCTCCAATATAGAAGTACAATTAGGAAAATAAAAAGTCCCACACTCTTTTTCAAACGATCTTATATTAAACATAGCCCTGTAATAATCTTCAAGACCCTTACTTGCCTCATCTATCATTTTCTGAGAAAAAAAAGGTTTAATGAGCTTTCGAAACTGTAATAATTCATCAAATTCTTCTTGTGTAAATGGCTTATTTTCTTTTACTTCTGATGGGTTATTTACTTCTGAAGGATTACAATGTAGGCAACTTATAACTAACAATGATAACAACGAAATAATTTTAATTTTATTCATAAGTACTTCCTACTAAGAATTATTATCATTTCTACAATTATCATAATGATACCACGGATAAAAATTATCACAAAAAATCCAAAAACCCTCAAAATGCTTGTCCAAAGGTTAAAAACCACGCAAAGGAACGTTCTATTGGTATCTGTTTGCGCCAACGCCAGCCAATATCAAATCGCAATGGACCCAAGGGGGTAAAAAAACGGATACCAAATCCCGTAGCGGCCAATATATCCTGAGGTTTGAAATCAGCAAACATAGTTCCACTCAATACACCTAAATCTTGAAAAATCACTGCGCCAACTTTTTTGTAAACTGGCACTCTTAATTCAACATTAGTATTAACCATTGTACGCCCCCCACGTGGCACTAAATGCCGATGTCCTTCATCATCAACAAATATCCCAAGCGGCGGAGCCAAATCAGCTTCATATCCGCGCAATGAATGTGACCCTCCCAAATAAAATCGCTCTGATGGCATAATTGCGGAAAATTCATGATAAAAAATATGGCCACATCGAAATCGCAACGCCATAGTAATAAACGAAATTGGAACAAATAAAGATTGCTCAAATAGCAACTTAAAAAAAATTGAATCCTTATATTTTCCAACCATAGGAATCATACCCTTGAGAGAGAACAAACTAATTCCGCCATGTCGTGGATATAAAGGGTTATCAATCGATTCAACCATAATTGTCGGCTCAATAAAAAAGAATGGTACCATTTTATCAATTAATTGTGGTTTAAAATTAATCGCTTGAGCAAAAGATAATTGTCCTTCATTATTATTAATGTGAATTTTCATCCATTCAAAACCATTATTGAATCCAATATCACAGTGATCAGTTTTTTTTTGTAAACCAAAAAAAAATCCATTTTGTATTAATCTATATATATCGTTAAAACTTCCTATAAATCCTGGTTGATCATATGAAATACTATATACCTGAAAAAGAGTAATACATGGCCATCGTATAAACCATGGACGTCGATAGCGACCCACAATTTCTCGATGCGAACGAGCTAAATCAAGATCAAGACGCACTTGATCTCCATAATTACATGGATTTTTAATTAATGCCGTACCGCCAACTTTATACGTGACACCAGAAAATGTTTGATATTTTTGTACATGTTGCAACTCAAGACCCGCGCGCGCTCTTATCTCATATCGATCATCTAAATGCAATCGCATAATAACCGGTTTTTCTTCATTACATTCGGTATAATCGGGCATAAAATGAATTGTTTCAAAAATTTCTAATTCTTTAAACTTAACAAATGTTTTTTTTATTTTTTTTTGATCCCATAAATCACTGTGCCTATAATCTAGCACGCTGGCAATATAAGGAAATGGAAATGTAGAACTACCCACAATAATTGTTTTTCCAAAACGAATGCGCTCTCCACAATCAATCTGCCATTGAATAGAAACATCACTCCCGTGAGCCTCAATAATAGATTTTGCTCGTGGATGTAAATAACCTAATCGTTGAAAATGATCACTTAACCATACGCGCTGCTCTTCTAACAATTTCATATCAAATAATAAAGGTTTTTCGAGCGAGACCTTGCCAAATGGACCTTGAATATTTAATTCAGGATAGCCCATGACAGTCGCACTTGTAACATGTTTTTGCACTCCCTCATCAATGGTGACTACTAATATATATTCATTCTCTCGTTGACCAGGTATAAAATTATGATCGACAACAACACATGATAAAAAACCATTATCAACATAAAACTTAGTCAATAAACCAATTGCCTCATCATATCGCCATACATCATAATACGAATGCTTTAACAATGCTCCAAAACAACGTTTTTTTATATATTCCTCATCTCCATAAATAGCATTATTAATTACCACTGAGGCAATATGAGCACGAGGCCCCTCTTTTATAATAAAGAAAATTCGTTCTTTTTCTTCTTGCGTAATAACTTCTACATTCCAAAAACCTTTATTTTTATACTCTCGAATAATCTCTTCTGCTAATAATGACGCTGGTAATAACCATGCAGATCGACCAAACGCTAAAATTTTATCCAGCAACTCTTTTTTTGAAAAAAATTGCTGTCCAAAAAAAACAATTGATCGTTTTTGATATAATGAAATTTTCCATAGTACATTAATAGATGCAGTATGTTTATCAATTTCTTTTTGCCATTCAACGGTTATTTGTAAAAAACCTTTTTTTGCTAAATAATCTTTTAACTGTTCAATTTCTTGAGTTAATAATTCCTTACGAGCATAGCTCCCTGATAATCTTTGCGATAATCGTTTATGTATCAACTGCTGCAAATCACTATTTTCATTTGATACATCATACGTAGAGAGCTCAACATTCATAGCTCCAAACACAAAACAGTTACCCTTATTAGCGGCAATGTGAACGGTAACTTCTTTTGTTATATAATCATATTCGAACCAACTTTTTATCCGTGGTTCATAATATCCTTCCTGCATCAAAAAATCTTTAATCTTTGTCAAAGAATGTTCATGCTTTTCATGATCAAAAATATCACCACGCTCCATAACATAGTGCTGAAATAGCTGCTGTTTACCTTGATAAACTTTATGAATTTTAACTTTTTTAAATGTCCATGCACTCTCAAAAGAATAATGTAATTGAATACCTTTATCAGTGATAAGATAACTAATTTTAATTATTAAAAATTTATTTTTCTTAACAAGCCGCTCAGTAGCAGCAATAAGTCTTGAAGCATCAATACAATCGCCGGGAGCAAAATCCATGAGATAAAAAAATTCTTCTTGTTGAAAGAAAACATCTGATTCAAATGTTAATGAATCAATGAAAACTTCATGTGAAAAAGAATTTTTGATCAACCTTTTATCTATACTATTGTCATGATAAACTACTATAATCTGTTTATATGCTGCGCATTGCACTTTAGAAAAAGAAAAAATAAAAAAAAGAAAAAAAATACTATATCGCAACGCATGCACTTGATTCATATAAATAAATAATGATTAGACAGTGACTGAATTATTAAAATACATACAACCAGTCTATCAAAAATAAAAACATTCGTATTCTCAGACAAACTATTTTTCTATTGCAAACTTAATCAAACTGAATCTCTATTAATCTGACATATCCAATCACTCCTATTAAATGAAGCGTCATCAGGATACAAGCACCTAATTTTACTACCTTGGCCCTCATTTCCTCTAACGTTGGGACAAAAAGAGATCTCTACATTAGACTCATCAAAAGTATTAACGTTCACAGAATTACAATCACAAGCTTTAATAAATGCTTTATTGTGAGCTTCAATAACTAAATTGCGAGCACTATGTAAATGAGCCTCAGACTTGTCATATGAATATAATCCTATATTCCTGCCAACAACGTGCAATGGCTTTAGTTCATCAGAAATTTTACTGTTATCTTTAGTAGTAATTTTTAATATTGGCAAAGCTTGATATATTTTATTTACAACATTGCTTGCAGTTTTATCGTCAATGGGAGGAATTGACATAGACTTAACCATGGCATTATAACCAAAATCAATCTTTGTAATATGCACATTACCAGCTATTTTTATTTCATTAAGTTGTTTTAAATTTATTATGCACTTTAATAACTCACTACGTTCAAAAAAAGAATCACCTTGCGAGACACTAAAACAACTTTTAGCGGTTTTCATCTTGATACGATCAGCAAAATTTTGATCACCAATAATTTTAATAAAAGGAATATTATTTTTATCAACATTTATTTCTACGCACACATCACCAAAAATATCAAGCGTATCTACATTTTCAGTAATATTTTCTTCTATTTTTTTATTGATTTTTTCCAATTCTTTATTTAGTTCTACTATTTCTTTATTTAGTTTTTTCATTTCTTTATTTAGTTCAACTATTTTTTCTCTTTTTTTATAATGCTCTTCTATTACTTTATTGATTTGTCGTATTCCTAAACATAGCGCAATGATACCAATGACACACACAATTCCAACTATGAAACGATAGTCAAAATTGATGTTAATAGGCCTTAAAGCAGTATGACTCATCAACAAAAATGCACATACAAATGACAATATTTTTCTTTTGGCAAACATGATTACACTTTAATATTTTTATGATTAATTTTTAATAGCATAGCAGAAATTATTGAAAAGACTGGCAAAAACAATAACTAGACCTCAAAAAAAGCCATTATTCGCTTTTCAGTTCGATGATCCTTAACATCATATATCCATGTATTAACCATTGGGCAATCAGGAATAACGGCCCCTATTCCACTTTTGTCATACTGATCACCTGTCACATGAGAACAATAATACAAGCCCACTCGAGAGTTATCTCTGGCTTCAATCTTCAAGCGATAAGCACGATCAATCCTAACGCGCGCATTATCGCAAGTTTTCAAAACAGTCTCAAAACTATCACTGAATTGTAATGAAGAACAACCAAAAGAACATAATTCTATGCTTCTTTTAATTTTCACGCTAGAACATCTTTCATCAGAAATTTTACTATTATCTTTAGTAGTAATTTTTAACACTGGCAAATTTTGATATATTTTTTTTACGATATTGTTTGCATTTTTATCGTCAATGGGAGGAGTTTTAGTATGCCCTACTATAGACTTAACCATGGCATTATAACCAGAATCAATCTTTGTAATATGCACATTACCAGCTATTGTTATTTCATTAAGTTGCTTTACATTTACTATGCACTTTAATAACTCATCATGCTCAAAAGTATAATTACCTTGCGAAACTTTAAGACACTTTTCAACAGTTTTCATCTTAATATGATCAGCTAGATTTTTATCACCGATAATTTTAATAAAAGAAGCATTTGCTTGATTAACATTTATCTCTACGCGCACATCACCAGAAATATCAAGCGTATCGATATTTTCAGCAATAGATTCTTCTTTTTGTATTTCTATATCTGATCGACAAACAATTTCTTTATTATTTTCTTTTTTATCTATAACAATTGCTTCTTTTTTTATATTATTTTTTTCTATCTTATCAATCTCTTCTTTTCTTTCATTATATTTTTTAATATTTTCTTCTAATTCTTTATTTATCTCTGCTATTCTTTTATTATTTTTTTCTATTTTTTTGTCACTTTTTTCTATCTCTCTTTCTATTTGCAGCTCCTTCTCCGCTTTACTTATCTCTTCTTTTTTTTTAGCATTTTCTTCTAATTCTTTATTTATCTCTGCTATTCTTTTATTATTTTTTTCTATTTCTTTGTCATTTTTTTCTATCTTTCTTTCTATTTGCAGCTCCTTCTCCGCTTTACTTATCTCTTCTTTTTTTTTAGCATTTTCTTCTAATTCTTTATTTATCTCTGCTATTCTTTTATTATTTTTTTCTATTTCTTTGTCATTTTTTTCTATCTTTCTTTCTATTTGCAGCTCCTTCTCCGCTTTACTTATCTCTTCTTGTTTTTTAACATTTTTTTCTAATTCTTTACCTATCTCTGCTATTCTTTTATTATATCCCTCTATTTCTTTGTCATTTTTTTCTATCTTTCTTTCTATTTGCAGCTTCTTATTTTTACTTATCTCTTCTTTTTTTTTAGCATTTTCTTCTAATTCTTTATTTATCTCTGCTATTCTTTTATTATTTTTTTCTATTTCTTTATGGCTTTGTCGTATTTCTAAACATAGTGCAATGATACCAATGACCCATACAATTCCAACTATGAAACGATAGTCAAAATTGAGATTAATAGGTTTTAAAGCGCTATGACTCATCAACAAAAAAGCACATACAAATGACAATATTTTTCTTTTGATAAACAATGCTTACACTTTAATATTTTTATGATTAATTTTTCATAGCATAGCAGGTAACATTGAAAAAATCTGGTAAAAATATCAAAATAATATGATTATATCACTCTAAAATACGAAAAATACCACGGTAGTCCCGCTCTTTTAAAAAAGGTTCTACCTGCACATCTTCAGGAATATATGAACCAAAACCCTGATGAATTATGTCAAGAAACTCATCAATGGTATTTTTGGCTCCGCATGCAATAATTGAAATTTCATTCGGCTCAATGACCTGGACGGTCCCTTCTAAGCCTAATTTTCGAGCTGCTACCTGAACAAAATCACGCATACCTCCATCAAGCACCGGCGAAATAAAAGTGATTTTAAGACATTTTTTCATTACTTAATCCTTTTTAATAAAACTTTTGCAAAAAAAAGTAACAAAACAAAGTACTCTATGTCAAAGAATTTAATGCAATACCGCGACATGACAATCTAGACTTTGAATCTATTACCAGTAAACTGATTATATATAATACTCTATTCAATAAGGAAATAAACAATGTCAAAAATTCGTGTACGATTTGCCCCATCTCCCACCGGAATGATGCATTTAGGCAATGTTCGTGCAGCTCTCATCAATTTTTTATTTGCGCAACAAAAAAAAGGAACATTTATTCTGCGCATTGAAGACACCGACTCTCAACGAATGTTTGACCCACAGGCTCAAAAAATCCTTGAGGATCTGCAATGGCTCGGGCTTTCATATGACGAAGGACCCTCAATAGAAGGACCATATGCACCCTATTATCAATCAATGCGCACCGCACTTTATGAAAAACAACGGCAAGAATTTGAAGAAAAAAAAGTAATATACCGTTGTTTTTGTACCGAACAAGATTTAGAAAAAAAACGATTACGTCAACAAGCACTAAAATTACCACCACGCTATGATCGCACCTGTATGGAATTATCAAAATCGGAAATAACTCATCTTCTTGCAAACAAAATACCATTTATTTGGCGTTTCACGTGTGATCATAATCTATGCGTAACCATCACGGACTTAGGCCGAGGCCCCATAACATTTGATTTAAGTAATTTTTCCGATTTCGCTATTACTCGTCAGGATGGCAGCTTTACCTTTATTTTCGCCAACTTTGTTGATGATTTACTCATGGATATTACTCACGTATTTCGCGGAGAAGATCACTTATCTAATACCGCTAATCAAGCTGCTCTTTTTACTGCTGCAAATGCCCCTCTGCCAATATATTGGCATTTACCTATATTATGCAATTTAGAAGGAAAAAAGCTCTCAAAACGGGATTTTGGCTTCTCCTTACGAGATTTAAAAGATGCAGGCTTTTTACCTGAAGCAGTTGCTAATTATGTCTCTATTATCGGAGGATCATTCAAGCAAGAAATTATGTCTATTGAAACATTGGCTACAAATTTTAATTTTGATAATATCCATTACTCAGGACGTATCACCTATGATGTTGAAAAACTAAAATGGGTAAACAAAAACTGGATTACCCATTATGAGCCAGAAAAATTAATGACTCAATGTCGTCCTTATTTGGAAACCGTATATCCAGATGCTCACGCTATCGATGATACATTACTAACAAACCTCCTTCAAACAATTAAATCAGAACTCGTAACAACACAAGATGCGGTCAATGCACTCCAATTTTATTTTGTCGAACCAAACATTACCCTTGTTGATATTCAAGCATGCATACCACCTACATCATATGAACCACTACATACAATTATTACTGAACATAAAGCAGTTCTGTTAACTCACGCACAAGAATTTGTAACCACTATAAAATTAGCAGCAAAAAATAAAGAAATTCCTCTTAAAGAACTCTTTTGGTTTTTACGCCTTACCATGACAGGAAAAATAAATGGCCCAGGAATTCATGAGCTCATTGAAATGCTCGGTGGCGCTACCGCACTGCATCGTATAGAAAAGGGATTAAACTATTTACGTTAGATCATCTTGCAATCGATTAGGCAGTTTATTGAGATTGCTTATATAACCATGCTGCTCAAAATAAGCCATGATGGTTAAAAAATATTTTTCACCATCATGGGGAACAAAAAATTCAAATAAACTTGTTGCCGGATCAAGTGTACGATCAAAGGAAATGTACTCATAGCTTCTCAATGAAGCTGTTACAAACCAACATAGTTCACGTTTAACGTATGCTTGATAATAGCAACAATATAATGGCTCAGATTGCATAATATTTACCATAACATCAAAATTAATAATGATTAAAAATAAATTATCTCTTTTTTTATCTTACCACAAAGTGTATAGTTTGTGCATATACACATTGACTGAGCCATTAAAACAATGCTATAAATAGATGATTTGTTTTCTGCAAACAAAAGAAGGAATAATATGCTTCGCGACAAACAAAAAAAATTATCATGTTCATTATTAACGCTATTAATAATTATACTCACCATTGTTACTATACCGATTCATGCTGACCTCTCGACCCTTGCCAAGAATGACCCATTACCTATGTTTACAACACTTAATTTAGACGATGCATTGCTGCTCACCAAGGATTATTTATATTATATCGACGATGAAAGTGCTGATAAAAAACATAATCGTGTTAGTTTATCAATCTCACCGTTTGCTCAAAGCGCTGATCGAGGTAAAACAATCAGAGGGTCTGATGCATGCCCACCCGCTCCTGTTCCCCCCTGCGATCCCACGTTAACCGATACTCCTCTTGGCGACTTAACGGGAAGAACAAGCATGATTGCTCTCTTATATGGAGCATTTCCTAATGGCGTTACCACCTATCCCGGTGGACCTACCGGTTTTCTCTCCACTGCATTTCAAAATCTTTTATGTTCTACTCCAGAAAACCCTGCAGATTGTTTATTAGAACAAGGCCACTATAATGATGCCATAAATATCGATCCTAATCAGCTATTTGGTTATTTTTCTTTTCCTTTAAAATACAGAAAACGAGGCGTTCGTTTTGAAATGGCTGGCCGTTTTTATAAAAATTTTGGTCTACGCATTCAAACGGGATTTAGTCAAATTCGTCAAGTACGAGAAGGAACGGTGAACTTAACAACGGGTGATTTTGGAATTCTTACTGGCGCCATGGTCGATACATTTTTAATGGATCAATTGGATAATATTGCCAAAGACATTGGTATTAATCTCTGTAATTTCATTGAAACATCCATGGAAGATGTCAGACTTAATCTTTTCTGGCGTCAAGCATTTGAAATCAACCAAGAAGCTGATAACGATTGGGCTCGTTTTCTTTTAATTCCTTATTGTGAGATCTCCGCGAGCGGTTCTCCGGTCAAAAAACAACACTATGATCACCTCTTTTCTGTTCCCTTTGGTGATAATACTCATCCAAGCACAGGCTTTACCGCTGGACTTAATTTTAACTTTTTAGAAACAATAGAAATTGGTGGCGATGTTACCTGGACCCATTTTTTTGCAAAAGATTTTTGCCGCCCTATTCCAAACAGCAGATTCCAAACCAATCTATTTCCTTTTAAAGCTGATGTACGAGTACAACCAGGCGATAACTGGCATTTTTGTGCACGCATGTCCGCATACCACTTTATAGATAAGCTTTCGATGTTCTTTGAATGGTATGTGTTAGATCATCAGCAAGATCATATATGCCTTAAAGAACCAGATCCTGCTTTCTTGCCTGGCGTTCTTGAATGCACCACCAGCTTTAAAGTAAAATTAGGGAATGCAGGCTTTAATTATGACTTATCACCAAATATTGGCATAGGGTTTTTGTGGCAGATACCATTCTCACAGCGTAATGCATACCGAAGTTCAACGCTGATGGCTGGTTTTAATGTAACATTCTAGACAGTGTGCTTAAAGTGAAGTATTATAGTAAATAGCTGGCCATAACATAAACTTTTATGGTTTCCTGACATGTGTTAATTCATTTGCGCTCGTCCTGAACCTGTTGAAGGGTTTCTTCGAGCGCTCGAGGATATCCTTCAACAAGCTCAGGACGAGCGCGGGAAAAAGCTAAAAATTGGTGTGTTCTTAAAAAATTTTAATGAAAGGCGACTGTTTACCAATGTCAAAGCGATCAAATATTGAAATCTCTGTAAGTGGCCACATCGATAAAGCCCTCAGACAACTCAAAAAGAAAATAGAACGTGAAGGCATCGTACGTGATATGAAACGTACTGTTTATTTTGAATCTACAACTCAAAAAAGAAGAAAACGTCTTGTTCGTGCAATCAAACAAAATATGATGCGCATGATCACTCAGGGCACAGCGCCAAAAGATTAATTATTATGAGCAAACAACAGCAAGAAATAAAAAAAGCACAAAAAGAATCCTATTTTTATAGAGAAATTTCTACATTATTTATGAAAATAGTAATTGACGATCCTCGCTTAAATGGACTGCATATAAACAAAATATCTCTTTCAAGTGATGGTGGGACATGTACCATTTTATTTCTTGCTCCCAATGGCAAAATAGAATTTGAAGAAAAACGATCAATTCTTGTTCTCTATAAAGCATCATTACGCACTGCGCTCGCCAAAACATCTCATGGACGGTATGTACCAAAACTTATATTCCGTTATGATGAGGATCAAGAAAAAGTAGACAAAATAAATCGTTTAATTGACAAACTTAAAGAAGAAGGAAGACTATAATTCCTTTGATTTTTTTTATTCCATTTTTTTTATGCTGGGGATCTTTTCTCAATGTCCTTGCGTATCGTCTTATTAAAAATCAATCTATTATCACACCTCGTTCATCATGCCCCCACTGTTATGCTCTCATTTATTGGTACGATAACATACCAGTTATCTCTTGGCTATTTCTTGCCGGCGCATGTCGAACTTGCAAACAACCAATATCTCTCCTCTATCCATCCATTGAAATCATCACAACCATTTTTCTATCACTCTTATATCTCTCCCCTGCACAACATTATTTTTTTGCCTATTTTATTTTTTTTTCAGCACTGATTGTTACTATTCGATCAGACATTGAAACAATGCTCATTTTACGTTATGCAACTATCTATCTTGTTCCTCTTGGATTCATTTTCAGTGCATATAACATTTTACCGTTGTCACTGGTAGAAAGTATTGTTGGAGCACTCTTTGGATATCTCTTTTTATTTACTATAAATACACTCTTTAAAATCATTCGCAAAAAGGATGGTCTAGGGGATGGTGATTATGATTTATTATTATTTATCGGATCATTTACCGGAATAACTGGATGCTGGACCAGCATAACTCTTGGCTCAATTATTGGCTCTTTATATGGCATCAGCTTTATTCTTTATTCCAATCATTATCACCAAGAAACTACCTCTCTCACTAATACAAAAATACCTTTTGGTCCATTTCTTGCTCTCGGCGCAATCATATTTGTTTTATATGAAGATATTTTTTTTAATATTTTCTCTTGCATAAAACATACGTAATTACTAATTTTGGATAGTAATCATTTTTTTAAAAAAAGGAGTCTAAACGATGTTAATAGCAAAAAAATTGCTGCAACTAGTGCTATTGATAAACATATTAACGAGTCATACCTATCTATATCCTGATGGATATGAACCACAATCTCTTCTGGATACTGCCCATTTATCAACAAAACTAAAAGCCTGTATCGAATTAGCATATGATATGACAAGCGAACAAGAATGTTCATACGCATTGCAAAATGCATATAATGCCATTGCAGATAATCAAAAAATAATTTCACGATCTAGTGCTCAAGCCGCTATACAGGATACGCTTAATTTTCTAGAATATCATGAAGAAGCATTTTTAAGCGCTGATCAATTCACCGTAATTTCAACCTATTTAACACAATATTTAACAAATCTTACCAAAAATATAACCATAATCGAAAATATCAAAAAACAATCATTTACCGACCATCCTATTCATCACGGTAATTCATTTTCTGATAATGAATTTTTAAACATTATTCAAAGCGTCCGCGATAATATACCATATTGGCAACAGCACATGCGTGACAATACAATAATTATCAAAGAAGAACATGGTAAAAGAGGACACCGAGGCCCTAGGGGTCATAGAGGCTCTAAAGGAGAACATGGCAAACAAGGTTCTACTGGCCCTACCGGCCCAACTGGCCCAACCGGAACAACAGGCAGCACAGGCCCAACAGGAACAACGGGCGCCACGGGTCCAACGGGAACAACGGGGATAACTGGTGCCACCGGTCCAGCAGGAGCTACCGGCGCAACAGGACCTACCGGGCCAACTGGTGCAACCGGGGCAACTGGCCTTGGAATAACAGGCGCAACGGGACCAACCGGTTCTACCGGGTCAACTGGCGCAACAGGAACAACAGGGGCAACTGGTCCAACGGGAGCAAAAGGAGCAACAGGATCAACCGGACCAACAGGATCAACCGGACCAACAGGCGTAACAGGACTTAATGGCACTAATGGATCAACTGGCCCAACAGGACCCACTGGTGCAACAGGCGCTGGTGGATTTGGTACAACTGGCCCAACCGGTGCAACCGGTGCAACAGGCGCGACTGGCGCAACGGGAAACACCGGAGTAACTGGACCAGTCGGCCAAACAGGCGCAACAGGTGGAACTGGCGACACTGGACCAACCGGACCAACAGGCCCAACCGGCCCAACTGGTGCAACTGGCACCCCTGGTCTTAACCCAGAATATGCATATGTTTATAATACAAGTGCACAAACAGTGGCTGTAGAAGGCTTAGTAACATTTGATACAAATGGTCCTTTTTCATCAGGAAATATTACGCACGTAGCAGGAACTGCCACCGTATCAATTTTTCTAACAGGCGTTTATCGATTTGATTTTATCGTAACGGGAACCATCGCCAATCAATTTACCATTTTTGTAAATGGCGTTCCAGATCCAAGCACAACCTATGGCATAGGAATTATCAATGGAGAAACGACAGGTCAAGCAATTATATCTATCACAGCACCTTCTACCATAACATTGGTAAATCACACATCACTGCTACCAGTGCCACTGTTTACTCTTGCAGGAGGAACTTCAACGAGTGTCAACGCATCTCTACTCATACAGCAAGTAGCATAAATAAAAGAAGATGTCGGCAATGAAATAAATATTCATTGCCGACATCTTCTTTTATTTATAATATTTTATTTTAAATCATCATTAACAATAATAATATTATTATTATCATCAACAGTTATCACATCAATATCCCCATCTCCATCAATATCCGCTGCAGCAGCAATAATAAATTGCTTATTATCAGCACGTGATCCTTGCAATGATGAACCGGAAGCTCCTAATGTTCCTACAATATAATTTTTTCCTTCAGCGCCTGCAAATCCATACGTATAATATGCTTTTCCTTCTGGCTTCCAACCAATTCCTCCCTCACCGCATAATACGTTACTATATATACCATGTTCTGCATAATACGCTTTCTCTGCCGCATACAAGGAACTTAAATTCATATATGCTTCAGCTCGTTTTGCCTTTGCCAAAAAACGATTAAAATTAGGAACTGCAATCATAGCAAGAAACGCTATTATCGCAACAACAACCATTAATTCAATTAAACTAAATCCGTTATACTTCATTCATCTCTCCTTTTTTATTATAAAGTAAGATTATCGCCACATACATCAACTAATCTCTCAATTGAAAATGCACCCTGGCGCACAACAATCAATCGATCTGAAGTACAATCAATAATAGTTGAAGGCAACATTGCCGTGGTCTGTTTTGTATGTTCATCATTACGAACAATACAATTAACAAAATTTACCATATCACTATCGACCTGTTCAATAGAACGCGGAACGGGCTCTCCAGCGCTATTAGCGCTTGTTGAAAACAAACCATCAAATCGATCCAATAATTGTAATAATTGAACATGATCAGGAACGCGAAGCGCAATAGTATCATTATCTGCTTTCATAAACAAAGGAATACTCTTTTTTACCTTAAAAATTAACGTAACAGGACCAGGCCAACAAATATTCATTATTTTTTCAATTTGAAAAAATTGTTTTTCATCATATTCAATCAAATTAAGCGCTTTTTTATAATCATGGACAAGAATTAGATAAGGCTTTTTTGAACGCTTTTTAATATAATCAAGATTCATGATACCCTGTAATGATAAATCGGCTAGAAGGCCTAATACCGTATCTCCATCCCCTAAAACAATCATGCCCTTGCGCAACTCTTTTTCAAGATAATCCACTGTTTTTTTATTGCTCCACAGCAATGTTCTCATTTAACGCCTTTTTCTTTGTAAATAATGACATAATGGCTATATTATAATTTCTTGTTTGACATTTTTGCATTATGAGGTATGGTATATATTATGTGATACTTTTTGCCTAACTGACTAATTTTTATCAAAAATATTAAAAATTATCAATAAAAAGGCATATAAGTAATCTCTCATAAAAAATTATATTTAAATATGGTATTAATAAAAATAAATAACTATTTTACGAGTGGAGAAAGACAATGAAAAATGTAGCCAGTCAAAAAACCGTTGCCCCTAAAACGGCAGGCAAGCAACGCAGCTACAATGAAATTATAGATTATCTAGAAACACTTTGGTCAGCAAATCGCACCGATACAATGTTGTCTAATATCAAACAGCTTGATAAAGCGCTTGGTTCATTGTCTCAAAAAATACCTACTATTACTATTGCCGGCACCAATGGCAAAAGCTTAACAGCTCATTTTACTGCTCGTCTATTAAGAGAGGAAGGCTTAAATGTTGGTACATTTTATACGCCACATCTTTTAACATACAATGAGCGATTTTCTCTTAATAATGAAACTATTTCCAATAAACTTTTTACTGATATTGGCAATGAGGTTATCAATACAGCTGAAGAACTTAATTTGTTGCTTAATTCATTTGAATTATTAACTATGATGTCACTTGTTTATTTTAAGCAAAGCAATGTTGACGTTGCAATTTTAGAAGTACATGAAAATAGTGCAGCAGATGCAACCACTATCTGTAACTCAAAAATAGTAGCAATTACAAGAATTATCGATCCTCAAGCATCTCCAAACGCAAAAAGTACGGACAAAGCATTAATTCAAGAAATTTTAAGTATTGTAAAGCCTGGCGCAATTGTTATTTCAGCAGATCAAAGTAAACTCAACCTCCAAACAATGCAGGATATTGTTACCGAAAAAGATGCTGAATGGGCAATGCCTATTCGCAAACTTGCTCCTCTTGCGTATCCATTTGAACAACTACATGGTAGATGCGCTGCTTTAGCAGAACGTATTACCTCTATTTATATTAATTCATTTGCCCATAAAGATGCAGTCCTAGTCACCAACAGTCTCCTTACTAAGAAAAAAGGACAACGCGGCAGACCAACACTCGAAATTAAACGTCAGACAGAACTCAATCCTAAACGAACCGTAGAACAGTTCTGGAAAGAAACATTAAATACACTTCCTGGTCATTTTCAACTATTAGACAAAGAAAAACCAACAATCTTACTCGATCCTGCGGCAAATCTTGATGCATTCAAAAACTTATTGCTTGGAACAAGACTTCTTCATTATAAACGCCCCCTCAAAGGCCTTACCATTATTCTTGGTTGCAATAATGAAGAATTAGATACTCATGAACTTATCAAATTATTACGTTACTTCTTCAAAAAAACATCTGGCCAAGTAATTGTCTGCCCTGTAGAGCCAACACCAGGACACAAGGGACACAAAGCATGGAATGTTGAAAAAGTCACCAATGATATTAAAATCTTAAAAATAAAAGCTAAATCTACTGCAAACTTTGCAGAAGCACTTGAAGCCGCACAAAAAACTGTTGATGAACGTCACGGAGTAATTGTCATAACTGGCTCAACATCGATTATATCAGAATACTGGAAATACAAAGGATTGAAAAAACTATCAACTTCAGCATAACAATGATATTTTCCATCATCCTTGGATTATTAATAGGCATTTTATATGGGCTCTTCTTTGTTATCCAACAAAGAAGAGCTTTTTCTCTTGCGTTTCCGCAAACATTTACTCGTCATCTTACCACATCTCTGTGCTTATCTGCATTTCGTTGTACCATTTTTGCATTATGTATCGTATATATATTGCACTCCCCGTTAATCAATCTTATACTGATACTATTATCATTTACCCTCGCATTTTGGTATATCATACGTAGCAAGAAAGTCTTTAATCATGAACGGCACTGAATTAATTGAAACACATGAATGGTCCTTCGGATCAATTATTGGTTATAAAGAAAATCCACTATTAATAATTAATAGTGAAATTGTAATCCATACATGGATTATTATGCTTATCCTCGCATTAATACTTACCTCAATTAAAGCCATTCTCCAATATACAACTCTTGGTCGTTTTCTTTTACTTCAGTTTGTTTCTTTTTTTATAGATCTTACCAAACAATCACTCGGGTATTTTGTTTTTTCTCATTGCGTTTTTACCGGATCTTTATTTATTTTTATAGCTCTCTGTAACACTGCATCAATTATTCCATGGCTTGAAGAGCCAACAAGAGACTTAAATACTACACTTGCCTTAGGCATAATCTCATTTATTTATATCCAATCAGTTATCATTAAAACTCATGGCATACGAGCATATATCAAAGATTTTTTTAAGCCTTTTTTTGTTATGTTGCCACTTAATATCATTGGAAAATTGTCATCTATCATCTCAATATCATTTCGACTTTTTGGTAACATTTTTGGTGGAGCAATTATTACTAAACTTTATTTTGGCATCATACGTGGCTCTCTAATATTAGAACTATTAGGCATTCTCTCTGGTATGAATTTTATTATTATTGCATTTTTTACCTTATTTGAAGGCCTGTTACAAGCATTTGTATTTGCAATACTCACGCTTACCTATCTTTCAATAGGAACACAAGAAGGTAGTCATTAATTAAGGATCAAAATCCCATGTATCACTCAACAGAATTTTTGCATTACGGCGTCATAGCATCATCAATTGCCATTAGCTCAATCTCTGTTGGGATTGGTGAAGGACTTATCAGCTGGAGTGCTATTCACGCAATCAATCGTCAACCAGCCGCGCGTGATGATATAATGCGTGTAGCAATTATTGGCATGACATTGGTAGAGACTGTTGCTATTCTTGGATTACTCATTTCAATTCTCATGTTACTCTACACCAACACTGCGCCAACTCACTATTTTTCTCACTATGCTGAAATTGGTATCGCGTGCGCAATGGGAATAACAGGACTTGTTATAGGGATTGCCTCAGCGCTTCCTGCACAAGCAGCATGCAATGCTGTCGCACGACAACCATTTTTTTCGCATCGCATTTCTGGTTTTATGTTGATGACGCAAGTACTTATTCAAACTCCCATAATCTCAGCATTTTTAGTTTCATTATTTATTCAAGGACAATCAGATGCCGCCACAACATTTAGCCATAGTCTTCGCCTTATTGCAAGTGGATTATGCGTTGGAATTGGAAGCATAGGACCTGCTATTGGCTTAAGTACATTTGCAAAAGCTGCTGTTGAAAGCCTTGGTAAAAATACCAAAATCTATGATAAATTGCTCTCTTTCACTTTTATTAGTGAAGCGCTTATTGAAACACCAATTATTTTTTGCTTATTGATTGCACTCATTCTTCTTTTTGCAATTCCTCATGCAACAATAACAAGTGATATTGATGGAATTATTTTTCTTGCAGCAGGTTTGTGTGCAGGCCTCGGAACACTGGGCACCGGTATTAGCTCAGGAAAAACTGCAGCTGCTGCATGTACACAAATTGGCAACAATCCTGACGCATATAACATGCTTTCTCGCACGAGTATACTCGCTCAAAGCTTAATTGAAACAGTGGTACTTTATACAATTATATTGTCATTTTTAATGATTTTATTTAGATAAAAAAGTTTTTTTCATACTACAATTTTGAAAAACATATATTTCATGTTCTATTGCCAACTTCCACCACCAAAAGATATATTTGACCCATTTGGACCTGCCTGCATATTGAACCAAGGCATCGTCGGTATTGAATTTACATCAAAAGAATTTACAATTGATATACTTGATGATGGCACAGAAGAATTTCCAAAAATACCTGATAACAGATAAGACGCACAAAAAATCACCAATAGAGGACCAACAACTTTTAAAACCGCAGCTAATTGAGGATGGCTTTGCTTCAAAAACAACCAAATTCTAACAATCATTTCATTCCATTCTTTTTTTATTTTTCCTCTTTCTTCTTCTTCTACTTTTTTTAATATCTTTTCTTTTATTCCAAGATTTTCCAAAACCTCTCTAGAACAATTCCAATTTTCTGTAGTTTTCATCTCTAATTCTGCAATTTGTTGCGACAATAAATCTTCATTAAACAAACTATTTATAAATTTTTTAAACTTATCGTCAGTTGGTTTATTACTTACCACTGCAATCTTAGAAGTATTAGTTTTATCACCATATTTAACAACATAACTTTGAATTGTAGAATCATTAGTTTTTACACATAAAACAAAAGCATATTTATCACTCGCTCTTAATTTTTTCATATGAAAAAATAAATCTACATATTCACAGTCTTGCGTCAACTCATGACAATTTAAACAAACTATATTTTTTAAGCATCGTGCATCGTCAGAATCACCATGCTTTTTTTTTCATCCTTTATCTCATTCCAACATTTGGCTGCTGAAAGATTTTGATCACGGCTAGGAAAAAAAGTCAAATTTGTCAACTTATTATCCATCATATATGCCTTTATCTTCTTAAAGGATATCTGATAACTAACTGCTGAAGCAAGCCAGCTCATCTTTCCCATAAATTTAAGGGTAGAATTATCGTTACTATTAACATATGAAGCATCCAATCCAACATCCAAAAATAATACATTATCTTTTTGAACCTTATTAAAATCATCAGTGAACTCAACAAAAGAAGAAACACTTGCTCTTTTTGCTGTTTCAACGTTCGCTTTTATCGTCTCATTTTGTGTAATGCGCTGTTGCCTTTTTTCTCTATGCTCTTTAGTTGACTTATCAAATCTACTATCAATAATCTGAGGACTATTATCAATTACCTGGGCACTATTATTACTCAAATATCGTTCTATACTTTGCTGTTGAGGTTGTACATTTTGAGAATGTGTAATTTGCAATACATCACTAATACTATATTTAGAGTTTGATAATAAATGCCGTGGCAATATATATGAATCCAAATTTTCATTATCAAAAATACAACCATTTTTCTTGATATAATCAATTTGCTCTTGTTCCAAGCCAACTATACTCTCTTCACCATTACATTTATAGTTGTAATTACCTATGTTTGGTATGGCAATTGTTATATTGCCAACTGCGTCTTTAGAAAAAAGACTCCCATCCGACCATTTTTGCGTTATGTCCCCATTGCAAAAACTATAAAACAGGCGCTGATTTTCTAATTTCCATGTTACGTTACCATTTTGAGTTCTTGTATAAGTACCCACATTATTCCATGTTAACATATGACAACCATTTCTCAATGACTCGTCCTTATCAGGAACTTTTCCATCTAAAGTCATTTGAAGCTTAAATTTTTGAGCCCCAAAAACTGGTGATACATAAGAAAATAACAAAAAAGTATATATTAAATTTAAACAAACTCTTTTCATATAGATTCCATTTAATAATTTTATATAATCAATCATTTGATTATTATTTTATATTGAATAATAACATAAATTCTAACTAATTAAAGCAATGAAAAACAATGTGACATTCAATGAAATAATAATTATAGTATAAAGATGTTTCTTTAATGCTCTTAAAAACAGAAATTTAATTACACAAAAGGTATCGCCTATGCATAACCATATACTTTCTACCATCGGTAATACCCCTTTAACCCGTTTACCATTTGATACTCCCGCAACCCTTTACGCCAAACTTGAGTATCTTAATCCCGGTGGAAGCATCAAAGATCGTTCGGCGCTCTTTATGATTGAACATGCTGAAAAAACTGGCGAACTAAAACCTGGAGGCACTATCATTGATGCATCCTCAGGTAATTACGGCATAGCGCTTGCTATGATTGGTGCCGCAAAAGGATATAAAGTTATTATTACTACAACTGAAAAATTTAGCCAAGAAAAAATACAGACAATTAAAGCATATGGAGCAGAAATTGTCATATGTGAGCCAACGCAATTTATTGACGATCCTAACAATTACACTGTTATTGCACGCAAAATACACAAAGAAACACCCAATTCATTTATGCCAAACCAATATTTTAATCCTGTTAACGCACAAGCGCATTACGCACTCACCGGACCAGAAATATGGCAGCAAACTAATGGCTCTATCACGCATTTTTTTGCTGCGGCAGGAACAGGAGGAACAATCACGGGAGTGGGAAAATTTTTAAAAACACACAATCCTGCAATTAAAATCATAGCTCTTGATTCCGTTAACTCATTTCATTCAACGCGCGGCAATCCTCAACCATATAAAATAGAAGGTATGGGTATAGATTTTTATTCAGATATCATTGATTATAATAATAATGACTTTATCGATGAGATTATTGCTGTTACTGATGAAGATACTTTTGCTATGGCCAAAAATCTTGCACGTAATTATGGTTTTTTAGTCGGTACCACGAGTGCTGCTGTTGCATGGGGAGTACATCATTATCTACCACGACTCAAAAAGGATGATGTAGTAGTAATGCTTTTTGGTGATTCAGGACGAGCGTATTTAAGTAAAAATATCTATTAAATTAAATAATGCAATTCGATCTAAGTTTCTATTGATTATAGTGATTGAATCATTAAAATTAAAATTTATTTAATCCCGTTCGTGGTGATGCTTCGTCAGGCTCAGCAGTAAACGCTGCGCTCACCAATAAACTTAATTTAATTTATTTAATCCCGTTCGTGGTGATGCTTCGTCAGGCTCAGCAGTAAACGCTGCGCTCACCAATAAACTTAATTTAATTTATTTAATCCCGTTCGTGGTGAGCTCGTCGAATCCATACGAACTCTTTTTAAAAAAAATAAAAGGTAATTTCATAAAAAATGAATACTTTCAGGGGTTCGTATGGATTCGACGAGCTCACCACGAACGGGATTAAATAAATTAAATTAAGTTTATTGGTGAGCGCAGCGTTTACTGCTGAGCCTGACGAAGCATCACCACGAACGGGATTAAATAAATTAAATTAAGTTTAATGGTGAGCGCAGCGTTTACTGCTGAGCCTAACAAAGCATCACCACGAACGGGATTAAATAAATAACTTGCAAAGTTTATATAGTTTTTTACACCGAACTTACGTTAAATTAAATAGTAGCTATACGACTAAAAATTTATTCAATAAATCTATCAAGAGTAGCAATATCAATAGGCAAAGGAATATCATCTGACTGCGCTTGAGCATTCAGATTAACAACTTTTTTTATTGTTGAGCACAACGGCTGTGACGTTGCAAATAATGATGTATATCCTATTTTTTTTAACATCTCACTCATCTCTTTTATATGAGATCCTCCCGCTGCAACAACTATCAATGGCACTTCTGGAGACAGAGCAATTGAATGCATAATTTTCATATCAATTAACGCACTATCAAAAATACACAGCTTTTCAAGCTCATGTCTATATCGATTACGGGGAAAACGAGAACAATAATGTGCTACCGTAGACTTTTTTAGGTGATCATACTGCTTACATAAAGCTATTGATGATAATGCACCACTCACCATAGCAATCGCTCGTTTATATAAAACATTAAGCTTTTTGCCATCATCATAGCGTTTAATTGCTTCTAGCTCATCAGCTACTTCTTGATGCAATGAATCCGTTGTAATTGTAGTCGCTGATTTAAACAAATGAGCAGCTTGAGTTATATTATTAAGCAAAGGACTAATACCTGCCACACGGCAATAACGATATTCAACATTATCAACAAGAATTCCCACCTCTCGCGCCTTATTTGCCAAAGCACCCAAAACTCCTTGACAAGAATTAATACTAAAATTACAACAGTTCATCTTTCCATCATTATTAACTGAACTTAAATCCTCAACAATTAATTTACCTTTTTGAGCTACACATCTTTTTAATAAAGCATTTTCTACATATAATCGATGGCTATTATTAGCAGGATGAGTTTTATCATGATAATCCGCTAATCCAAGAACTAACTGCCCGTGACATGCATGCTTATTATTAACATTTTTCATGACACATGCATGGTAAAAATAACCATAACAGTTGTTAATAACAAAAATTATAAAAAAAACATATCCAATAAACATTTTTCTTTTCATTAAACCCTCTTTAACATTATTGCTATCTTTAATAAATATAATACAAACAAAAATAACTAATCAATAATTTTTGTTATATTACTTATTATAATACAGAGATTATACAACTAAAGAGAAAGAAGAACATGAAGAATTGTTCATATTTTCTTGAGATACTTAATAAAAAAAAGTTTATTTGTCTTTTTACCTATAAATAAGTTATACTCTTGAAAAAATAATATCCCATAAATTTATAATTCACCTATGCGCCTTAAAAGAATCATATTCTTTATATTATGTATCTCATTGTTACTCACGAATCATCAATGCAAAGCTGCGCACCATTTCATTGATAAAGAATTATTCATCGCACACAGTCTTATAATATGGGGTTCCATCAATCTTTGTTGTATTGGTGTAGGCGTTATATGTTTTTCTCTTTATAAATTAACAAGTGCTTTATCATCTTATTTATCTCCATCAAATGCTTATAAAAATGCATGCGTTTTTCATAAATTGCTAACGCATACAAAAATTATTGCAAACAAACAATATAGCAAAAAAAAGATATTTTTTTCTTCTGATATAGATCATCTTACTATCGAAAAACAAGCATACGTAACAATTACCGTCAACCCTTTGATCTCAGATTGTTTCATAGAAATTTCTGCTGCTTCTAATATTACTGATCTTATAAAAACCAATGAAAAAAATAATCATTTTACCGTAAACTATGGTAACTATATCATTCCCAAAGACAAATTTCCATCCTATGACATACATATACAAAAACTTAATTCACTAATTGTATCAAATACAAAGCACATAGTGATCACAGGATTAACCGTAGATGACCTCGTACAACAACACAAAAAAAAACACCCTATAATAGAGCCACCAGAAACCAAAGAAAGCATTACTCAATATTATACAGAGCATTTAAATACACTACCTTTATTAACCATACAATTAAATAATAGTACAATCCAGGACAGTGGTTATCTTGATAGAAAAATACTATTAAATACATATGGTAATTCTAAGTGCTATCGTTTAAGCCCCACTAGCACAATATCTTTTAATGCCCACGGCAATTCTCATCTTGCCATATATGGCAAATGCAACGTACAAGGAAATCTCTATGATTATAGCACCTTAAACATTACTCGCTATGAAAGAGACTACAAAAAAGTACACGTTCTACAACACGGCTTATTCACAAAAATATACAAAACCTATTGGGAATAAAAAAACCCCTACCAAAGACATATAATGTCAAAGATAGGGAAAATGGAGGCTAAAGATACCCATGAAATAAATAAAATCAATTTTTTTCAACATGCAAGGAACGTAATATTTTTTTATCAATTTTTCCCGTCGCCGTTATAGGTAACTCTTTTGTATCACACAGAAATTTACGAGGAACTTTATATGATGCCAAATGCTGCATACACAATAATCGTAGTTTTTTTTCTATACCATCTTCAGCTGTTCGTAACTGAACAAATGCTATCGGCATCTCTCCTCCTTCTTCATCAGCAACACCAATAACACCAACGCGAATAACATTATGATATAATGAAATAATATTTTCTATTTCTTGCGGATAAATATTAAATCCTTTATTAATAATAAGATCTTTTTCACGCCCGGTGATAACAATTCTTCCCTGTGCATCAATATATCCAAGGTCACCGGTGTTAAACCATCCGTTAATTACAACTTTATCTGTTGCTTCTTGAGCATTATAATATCCAAGCATTACATTATCACCCTTAACCCATAAAACGCCAATTGCTCCGGATGGAAGATCAACTCCCTGTTCATCACGAACAACACACTCAATTCCAAGCAATGGTAATCCAACATTATTTGCTGGCACTGTTTCATCATCAAGATTAACAGAAATAACTGGTGTTGTTTCAGTCAATCCATATCCATTCACCAGCTTTCTGCGGTATACAAGGCCAAATGCGGAACGAATTTTATCAGGTAATGCATCACCACCACATACAAAAAGACGTATACCATCAAGTGGTGCTGTTTTCATTAAACATAAAAAACCATACAGAGCAGGAACTCCCAAAAATACTGTTGGTTTATGCGCAAGCCCTTCTAAAATATATCGCCGATCAATTTTAGGTACTAAAATCACCGTAATTCCATAAAAAAATGCTGCCCAAACACACGTATTTTGAGCAAAACTATGAAATAATGGCAGCACTGCAAAAATACGTTCATCTCCCGATTTTCCTAACAATGCTGCAATCTGTAAAACATTCGTTATAATATTTTTCGAACTGAGCATGACACCTTTAGGAACCCCCGTTGTCCCCGATGTGTATAACAAAGCAGCTAATTCCTGCGCATCAAGGTCAACAATAGAATCTTGTAACGGCAATTTTTCATCAGCATTATCCATATCGTGTTCAGTCAAAATCGGAGGCAATAGATCTGAAGCCTTTTGAAACAATTCAACGCGATCGGATGAAGTAATGATCATCGCTGGCTGAGCATCATTAATAATATGGCCCAATTCAGTTTCTTTTAAAAATGTATTAACAGGAGCAACAATTACACCAGCTTGCCATAGCGCAAAATATGCAATATAAAATTGTGGGCAATTTTCAAAACAGATAATTGCCCTATCGCGTGCCTTTAAACCATAATTCTCAATAATTTTTTTACTCAATGCACATGCTTGTGCATATAATTTTTTATACGTAATATGTTTATCGTGATAAATAAGCGCTATTGTATCACCATGCTGCTGCGCAGCTCTTAGTAATAATCGCCCGGCAAACATAAGTTTACCTTCATGCAACACTGTTTGATAAAAAGTATCAAATAACACGCGCTCTTTTTTTAATCTCATTCGATTATTTATCATAGCTTACTCTTTGATTTTAATAACTTGCACCGGACACTTTAACGCCGCCTCTTTAATAAGATGAGCAAATTGTGTTATATCAATACCTTTTTTAACCTGTGACGTACTAATAATTTCAAATACCTCAGGCACTATAAATTGACATGAACCACAACTAATACACCCCGGCTCTATTGTTACATTTTTCATAAAAACCTACAGACATATTAAATATATTACGCTATACTCTTAAATTATTATAATAATTTAGCTTAATTTATACAAAAGATAATTCATGCAACAACACAAACAATTATCTCGCGGCATTTTAATTGCCGTTGAAGGCATTGATGGATCGGGTAAAACAACCCTTGCACGCAATCTTTTCCATTTGTTACAAGAAGACAACTTTGATGTACTACTAACCAAAGAACCTGGTGCAACTACCCTTGGTATGCACGTACGTGAAATTATACATCATCAAACCATCCCTTTATCGACTCAAGCACAATATCTACTTTTTGCTGCTGATCGTGCTCAGCATTTTGCAGAAATAATTATTCCAAGTTTAAAAGCAAAAAAATTGATCATCTCTGATCGTATGTCTGATTCATCTCTTGCATACCAGTGTTATGGCAATGGACTTGATATTGCGATGATTCGCTCCATTAACAACTGGGCTATGAATAATATCACTCCTGATATTACTATTTTTGTACGCATACCAGTACCGCAAGCACTCAAGCGTATTAACAATCGTGGCAATATATCTGCCTATGAAAAATGTGAAACCTTTTTACACAATGTTGCACAAGGCTTTGAAACACTCTATAAAAATCGCAATGATATTATTATAGTAGATGGAACTCAAACACAAGAAACTATTACTCATCAGGTGTGCAATGCGCTTAAAGAATGGATATCAGCTAAAAAACTTATTTAATCTCTGTTTTCTTTTTTTCTTTGTTACTATTTAACATTACTACATTTTCAATGGAAAAAAATAACAATGAGAACAAAGAAAAGAGTATGATACCAGAATTTAAAATAACTTTTACTTATCCTGACTCTCCAGAAATGTTTCTAAGAGAATATTCACTAATGAAACCTAGAACAGTGTATTACAGATTTCACAGTCAAACCACAGAAGCAGATAAAAAAAAAATAATAGAAACGATGAACAATAACGACAATCTTTTATCATCAATATTTTATATGGCAATGCCAGACTATTATGATATAAATAAAAGATTTTTAGAATTAATTGGCTTTGAGAATAATTTTGATTATAAAAAAAGATTTTTTTCACAAACAATTCAAAAAATTTTTATGCCCTCTAATATATATCCTGAAAAGTATCAAGACTATGCATCCAAAATAAATTCTTGCAAATTTCTTCAAGACAATAAGATCAACAATGATGGAATACACAAAGATCTAGAGTTTACCGCCGAAGATATTGATAATTTTTCAATTGATATCCTAAAAGTTATGGACTTATTAGATACAGATCACCTAAGCAACCGTTTACCATTTCAAAAAATAAAAACATTACATAGTTTTTTTTCTATCACGGATGACAAAATACAAAAAATAAAGGAAATAAGAACAAAAAACTATGAAAGTTTTTTTTATACATATTCCCGCAAACCATATACATGGGAAAATTTAACTGTTGCATTTTCTGAAAGATTTCGTAATCCTAATAATCCTTTGCTAGAATATATTATAACTGAACCATTAATGAATCCTCTACCATTTTGGTTTTTATCCAGATTAATCAGTATATATTGTTGTCAAAAACATATAAATCATAAAATTGTTCAGTTAAATAATAGACGAACTGAATTCAATGCAATGATCAAATCAAACTTTCCTGATTTTTTATCAAAACATCAAGAATCGCTTGAAAATCCTCTGTTATATACTGATATTGATTCCTTAACAATATCATCTCCATCGCTATTCTATTTTTTTTTCTGTTTATATATCTGTTTATATAAAGATACAATAATGATCAGACAAGAATGTACAATACCAATCTTTCTCTTTGCCAGTTTTTTTAGCATTATATCTAGTTATATAAATAATTATATTAATCATTTTCTCATTAACACTATCGATAATCATTATGTATTCTTTATAGGTTTGGCCATATCAGCATTGTCAATGGGTATATATATTTTTGATGCTGTTAAAAATCAAATGAAAACAAAAAAAAAGATCGAAATTAAATGGGATACGATTGATGAAGCATTAAAAAAACATGAAAATGGTGATATTATAATTGAATAATTAATTAAACGGTATGATATAAATATGAATAAAACACCCTCATTCTTAAACTATACACGCCAAACCCATACTATCACCAACATCCAAGAAGTATATTATATCAATGAACTTGATATAACGATGGCTCATCCCATTAACAACTGAGCTATGAATAATATTACTCCTGATATTACTATTGTTATAGACATATCAGTACCGCAAGTGCTCAAGCATATTAACAATTGTGGCAATATATATCTGTCTATGAAAAATGTGAAATCTTTTTACACAATGTTACACAAAGCTTTAAAACGCTTTATAAAAATCGCAATGATATTATTATAGTAGATGGAACTCAAACACAAGAAACTATTACTCATCAGGTGTGCAATGCGCTTAAAGAATGGATATCAGCTAAAAAACTTATTTAATCTCTGTTTCTTTTTTTCTTTGTTACTATTCAACATTACTTTATTTTCAATGGAAAAAAAGAATAATAAGAACAAAGAAAAAAATATGATAGCAGAATTTAAAATAGCTTTTCCTTATCCTGACTCTCCAGAAATGTTTCTAAGAGAATTTTTACGAATGAAACCTAGAACAGCGTATTACAGATTTCATAGTCAAACCACAGAAGCAAATAAAAAAACAATAATAGAAACGATGAACAATAATGACAATCTTTTATCATCAATATTTTATATGGCAATGCCAGACTATTATGATATAAATAAAAGATTTTTAGAATTAATTGGTTTCAAAAAAAATTTTGATTATAAAAACAAGTTTTTTTTACAAACAATACAACAATTTTTTATAAATTATGCACAATGCGGAGAATATGCAACTCAAATGAATCAATGTAAGATTCTTAAATATAATAGAAAAGACGAAGAAGGAATACACAAAGATCTAATGTTCACGACTGAAGATATTCTTAATTTTCCAATCGAGGCTCTAAAAGTTATAGACTTATTAGATAAAGATTGTCTAGGCGACCTTTTAACATTTCAGAAAATAAAAGCATTGCATAGTTTTTTTTCTATCACGGATGACAAAGTACAAAAAATAAAAGAAATAATAACAAAAAAATATGAAAAATATTTTTATACATATTCCCGCAAACCATATACCTGGGAGAATTTAACTGTTGCATTCTCTGAAAGATTTCGTAATTCTGATAATTATTGGCTAGAATCTATTATAACTGAACCATCAATAAACCCTCTACCATGTTTGTTTTTATCCAGATTAATCAGTATATATTGTTGTCAAAAACATATAAATCCTGAATTTGTTCAGTTAAATAATAGACGAACTGAATTCAATGCAATGATCAAATCAAACTTTCCTGATTTTTTATCAAAACATCAAGAATCGCTTAAAAATCCTCTGCAATATACTAATTTTGATTTTTTAACAATAATATCTCCATCACTATTACATTTTTTATGGTCAGGTGTAACAGGCATTTTTTCTATAAAAGCGTTACTTTTGAGCTACCTATCGCTCTTGTTTAATGTTTTTCTTGTTGAAAATATCAATAATCATTATGTATTCTTTATAGGTTGGGCCATATCATCATTGTCAATAGGTATATACATTTTTGACGCTATTAAAAATCAAATGCAAAGAAAAGAAATGATCGAAATTAAATGGGATACCATTGATGAAGCATTAAAAAAACATGAAAATGGTGATATTATAATTGAATAATTAATTAAACGGTATGATATAAATATGAATAAAACACCCTCATTCTTAAGCTATACTTCCCAAACCCTTCCACCCGCACAACTATGGATTGGTAATCATACCACTACTACCCACGAAGTAGAATTCTTTTTACAAAAAATGTTATGCAAACATGATGCCTGCAATACCTGTATCATCTGCATGCAAATCAGACAACGGCAACATCCCACTATTATGTGGCTCCTACCTGAAAAAAATTACACGATTGACTATCTCAACGATCTTTTTGCTACTCTTGCATTTCAACGCGAACACGGTGAACTTTTTTTCTTCATCATCCAAAAAGCAGAACTGTTAACTACTATCTGTGCTAATAAATTACTTAAATCAATAGAAGAGCCACCACACGGCTATCATTTTATTTTGCTTGCGCAATACGTCGAACAAATATTACCAACAATACGCTCTCGCTGCATTGAATACTCATTTAATAATAAAGAACAATCATATGAAACTCATCCTCTTTACGAATATTTCACCACAAAATCAATTTCTCCTGAAGAATTTTCCAAAATTATTGATAAAACCACAATCAATGAACAGGAAAGCATACAACTACTTGATACAATAATGCAATTTTGGATTACGACGCTCAACAATATGCATAATAACGACAAAAAACCGATAATTACATCTCTGATCAATACCTTACAAAAAATATATTTAAAACCCCCTATGCCAGGAAGTAGTACAATTTTCTGGCGTAATTTATATCTACAATTATCTCAAAATTTAAATCTCATTTTTCGTGACATTTAAAATCACCAGAATTTCTTAATACAAAAGTATCTGCAGCGCTTAGACAATGGATACTGCAGCAAAACTTGTTATTTCTTAAAAAGTTTTTATCCACCTTTTACTACTGCTAATGGTATAAGCCGGACAACTTTTGCAGCCAAATGAGCACCTTGTACAACATCAACAACTAAATCAACATCTTTATACGCAACCGGTGCCTCTTCAGCAAGACCAGCATTAGAATCTGAGCAAATCACAATGTCACGATCTTCCAATTCTTTACGCAACTGTGAACCGCGAACAGTTTTTTTTGCCTGAACTCGCGACATACGTCTACCAGCCCCATGACATGATGAACCGAATGCTTGATGCATACTCTCTTTTGTTCCCGCCAAAACATATGAAGCGGTTCCCATAGTACCAGGGATTAATACTGGCTGGCCAACGCTTCTATATTTTTCACTAATTTCTGGTCTGCCTGGCCCAAACGCACGCGTTGCTCCTTTGCGATGAACAATTAATTCTTTTTCAATTCCATCAACTTCATGTGTTTCAATTTTACCAATATTATGTGAAATATCATACATCGTAGTCACTTCAACATCTTTACCAACAACTTCTTTAAATGCCTCTCGTACGCAATGTCCAATAACATGACGATTCGCCCACGCAAAATTTGCCGCTGCTGCCATCGCTGCAAAATAATTTTGTCCTTCTAGCGATGAAAAAGGAGCATACAATAATTCACGATCCGGTAAATTATATTTCCACTCAGATAATTTTTGATTCATAATTTGCAAATAATCGGTGCATGTCTGATGACCCAATCCACGAGATCCGCAATGAATCATTACCGTCACCATTCCCTTATACAATCCAAACTCCTGCGCGACTGTTTTATCATACACTTCATCAATTGCCTGAATTTCAAGAAAATGATTACCTGACCCAAGCGTACCTACCTGATCGGCACCACGTTTTTTTGCTTTTGATGAAATCAGCTCCGGATTGGCAGTATCCATACAACCATTTTCTTCACAGAACATAATATCAGCGTTATTGCCATATCCTAAAGAAAGCATGTGAGGAGCACCATATTTTAAAATTTCATCCATCTGCATATCATTAAATTTTAACTTACCGCCTCTACCAACACCTGAAGGAACTTTTTCAAAAATACGCCGTGCTAATTCAACCCGATACGGCTTTAAATCGTGTACAGACATATTCACCGTCAACAAACGAACACCACAATTAATATCATATCCAATACCACCCGGTGAAATCACACCGCCTTCATGTAATGCACTCGCCATAACACCACCAATCGGAAAACCATATCCTTGATGAATGTCAGGCATACCAAAAGCGTAGCGTTGTATACCGGGCAATGTTGTCATATTCACCAATTGCCACAACGATCGATCAGTAAAAAGGTCTTTCATCATATTTTTATTAATATATACTCGCGCGGGGACATACATATCGGCACGATATGATGTAGGAATCTCATAAATAAAATCATTAATTTTTATCAAATCTTCTTTTTGTACTAAAATTTCTTTCATCTTATCTCTTTTCATTAACCGTTCGTTTCCTTCGACAAGCTCAGGACGAACGGAAAAATAAATTTTTAATCCCGTTCGTGGTGATGCTTCGCCAGGCTCAGCAGTAAACGCTGCGCTCACCATTAAACCTAATTTAATTTATTTAATCCCGTTCGTGGTGAGCTTGTCGAATCCATACGAACACCTTTAAATATCAAAAACTATATCAACTTGCCATCCATCATCATTTTTTTTTATCGCTAATTCATGATACGTAACAGCTTTAATTTCCACCACACCAAATCCTGTTATATGGACACCACGCACTGTTGCCTTAACAACGTTTGCAGTCAATTCATGAATATCTGCATCAAAATATGCTTCATCATAGACATCAGATAAATAAAGTGCCTCAGATAAAAAATCAACCAACAAAGATTCTTCATCGATTGACTTTAATACAACATCATGAGCTACCGGTAACTCATCACACACAATACGATCATTTTCAGTACGACACGTATCTGTTATTGGTTGAACTGATTGAAACATTCCAATAAGTGCATTGCGAAATAGTTCTTTTTTTGTTGCTCCATACGCACGAATCTTTATATCCGCGGTATGTGGTAACATTTCAAAATCAATCATCATTGTCCTTGCTTTTTTGCCTAGTATAAAAAATAACCATCAAATACACAACAAACATATATTACACATAAAAAGGTGTATTTTTTTAATAACGTATGGTATACAATAATGATATCAAAAATTTTAAGGAGTTTTATTCAATGAATTTTCACCATATAACTATAATAAAAAAATGTTTTTTATGTTTATTACTACTCAATTCGATTATTTTTTTTGCAATGGAATCAGAGAATCAAACATACAATGCCATCAATCAACAAGCAGAAGTCATTCATAATATAATTGATCAACAATTCCTTGGTATTAAGAAAAATACCCTTGCTTCATGTTTTGAATACTCTCCATTCTTAAACATAGATAAAAATCACAGCTTTTTATTTAAAGATCAACTTGATCAAAAAATAAAAGAAATAGAAAGACTTATAACACAAAATACCATTCCCACAAACTTTACTGCAGATGAAAACAATGAAATATTTAAAAAATTAGCAAGTTCTCATTGGTATGTAGGATTATTAATAAAAGCTTCCATACGAAAACAAATTGAAGAATTCAAAAATATTACGTGCTCTACTATAGACCAAATCTTAAACCAGAATTTTATCAATGATGACTGTTACATAAAAAAAACAGCCCATAAACAAGCATCTGCATTTTTGATTGATAAATTGGGACTTGATTATGATTTAGAACATGTGCCTTATCAAAAATCTAATGATATACATTTTACTCTTCTTTATGGACATACTGCAAACATAGAATCAAAATCTATGATCATGTCTAAAAATGGTAAATACCTTAAAACAACGGATATACACAATAAGACAATTGTATGGGAAACTAAAAATGGCCGTCAAACCACGCTGGACAAACTAACACAAGAAGATAACGTATGGTCTCTGGGAGATAAACCTTGCTATATGCACCATTGCACTATTGATGCAACTGATACTTACGCTGCTATTAACATCAATAGTTCAGGAATTTCTGCTGGAACAAACTATGAATCTGCCAGCCTAACTGATATGAAAAAATCTAGTTTGCCAATATATATTAACAAAAATAGACCAACGATTGTTCTTTTCATGCGCCCTACTCTTGCCTCATATCTTTGCCAAGAATTATTTGAAAAAAATAAAAAAAATAGTATACAACTTAACGCTCTCAAAAATTCACAAAGCTTCAAAGCACTTGAAGGTTTTCCACGAAAAAATCTTGAGCGATGTATTAATCATTATATGCAAATAAATACTCAGGATCAATCGGAGTCAAAATTATAACATGATAAAAATAAAAAAATATTTTTTATGCTTATTGCTGCTCAATGATATCACTATTTTTGCAATGAAAAAAACAACTGAAATAGTACAACAAATTTGCGATACCATTGATACTGATATTCTTAAAATAAGTAAGCATAATCTCTTTAAACCGTTTGTTGGTACAATGGTAAGTTACTATAACGCCAATTTTTTATCTCATGAAAAAGCAGAAAAAGAAATAAAAGACATTGAATCTTATTTGCCGCAAAATTATACCCATAATTACAGAAAAGAAATTTTTAAAAAATTAGTTGAAAAACACTGGTATGTTTACTATTTAATACAAGAACTTGTTAATGAAAAAATTAAAGAATTTGAAAAAGTAAAGGGATCAACAATTGATAAAGTTTTATATCCTAATTTTACCAATAATAATAGTATCATAGAAGAAATAGTGTGCACAATGGCATATAGTACCTTTTTTAACAAAGAAAATATTTTGCGCTGCCCTTTATCAAAAATATCCAACGATTATGCGGATATGCTATTTACCGTTTTAGAGACAGATCAGGAAATCAATCTATCTTCAATTGCGCTCTCTGATGATGGAAACTATCTACAAGCAAAAACCATTGCTCACACTGTTTTAATATGGAATACGCAATACGGAATTAAAGAAAATCTATCCCCACAAGAAATAGACGCGATCAAATGGAACTGTTCTGACTATACACCTCGTACCGGCAATTTTCCTTTGCATCGCATGAATAATCACTACGCAATACATCATGATCTAGAACTCATGAAACTTTATACATTTCCTATAAAACCTAAGAATAAAAATGGAATATTATTATATAAACACCCAACACCAGAAGAATATCTTTCTCGTGTTGCTCTCAAAAATATTGCTTATGACGATAAAGAGCTGACTATATTACAAAATTCCATCAGTTTTAAAAGTATAACAGATGGATTTGTGCGTAAAAATCTTGAAGGTTCAAAAAATCTTGAGGGTTCAAAAAATCTTGAAAGTTCAATTGAACATCAAAAAAATTGGAGAATAACAATGAGAAGTCATATTGAAGAAGTAAAAGAAAAAAAAACAAGGACATAGTCCATGGCTTTACATCTTAAAGACCTTCTATCAGAACTTATACATCCAGAAAAAAATTGGAAAACAAATCTTTTGTATCAATGGCAAGATATTGTTGGGTCGTTACATAGCAAAGTTCGTATTGAAAAAATTTATGATGATACGTTAATCCTTGGCGTATTTAATTCATGTTGGATGCAAGAACTTTACCTATTATCTCCACTACTTATTAAAACAATTAATGAAAGACTAGACCAGCCACATGTTAAACAATTACGCTTTAAATACATTGGCCTTAAAATCTTTAAAAAAAATGTTAAAACGCCTCACATTAAAAAAAATAAAAATATTGAATTAACCAAAGAGGATGAGCGCACTCTTGCGAAAATTACTGATCCTACACTGCGCGATGCACTTAAATCATTTCGCATGCGGTGCTATCAAGAATACTCATGAAAATATATTACTTGTTTTTATATTTCACCTGCACTATTTTTGCCGACAATACCACAACATTTCACCATTATTTATGGGCAAATTATAAACATTTTTCAGGAAAAAAAGAACAAGCTCGTGATTGGTATAAACGTCTTTTCTCCACAAAACAATCTCCATATACCTATAAAGGATATCTTGATTTTTTGTATGATACACAGCAATTTAATATCATCACCGCACTCATTCCATCTCTTAATAAAAAATTCGAAAAAGATGAAGAAATTCAACTACTTTTTGCCAATGCTCTTGAAAAAACCAATAAAATAAAAGAAGCAGATAACCATATTATCAAGCTCAGTCAACTTTTTAAAACAAATTCAGAAATTACACTTCGTGCTACGCAAACATATATGCGCAGAAAGGAACCGGAAAATGCATTGTTAACCATTGACTCTTTTCTTAATAATGTACCACGACAACCACATAATTTTGTCTTTTATTTTTTGAAAACACAAATCTATCTGCAATTGAGTAAATTTACCGATGCATTACATAGTGTCAAAATGTGCTTGGAACTACATCCTCATTTTGATAAAGGATGGCTCCTTTGTGCATCACTCTCTGAAAAAGAGGGAAAAATAGAAGAAGCACTTGCAGGATATGCTCATTTTCTCGAACTTTCACCACATAATCCGGTAATAGAAAAACATCTTTGCTCTCTCACGCTTAAATATAATGCCATTCATAACAATAATGCTGTTTTATTATCAAACAAAATTAATATTGAAAATGCACTTGCTCTATTCAAGCAACAAAGATATCCTCAAGCGCTCATTCATATTAATAGCTGCATAGATCTTTCACCGCATGATATTGAATGTAAATTACTTAAATTACAAATTTTATCTACCATGAAAAAATTTGATCAACTGATATCTACGCTTACTGAATGGATCACGCAAGAACCTGATAATGTTGTATGGCCGCAATCACTCTATTTATTAACCTATAACAACATGCCGCGAATAACCGCTATTACGGCATTACAAACATGTGCACAGTCCAATAAACACAACCCATGGATTAATCTTTATTGTGCAGATTTATACATGAGAGAATCTCTACCAGAACATGCTATCGGTTGTCTTAACAGCGCATTACAATGCCCTCTTGATACACAATTGCGCGTTAAAACATTATATCAATTAGCATTGCTGCATTATGAAAAAGGCAATCACCAATCAATGCGTGTCAATCTTGAAAATGCATATGAACTTGATAAAGATTCTGCTCACCTTAATAATGCTCTTGCGTACTACTGGGCAACCAAAGGAAAAAACAGTACAAAAGCACGGCAATTTATTGAAGTATCATTACGCGCTGATAACACTAATCCTTATTTTTTAGACACGCATGCGCTTATTTTATACAAAGAAAAAAAATATCATGAAGCTCAAAAAATACTTGAATCAATTGAACATCATCATAATGGGACCATGCTATTGCATCTTGCAAAAGTGCATTACTCATTAAATAATAAAGAAAATGCTCATGCCTTAACAAAAAAAGCACAACTGTTAGCAAAAAATTATCATGAAAAAAAAGCACTCAATAAAATGGAACTATTATTAACAAGCAAATAAAAAAGCAGATTATTTGTTGTGTTGCAGGAAAATCAGGAGGACATATTATTCCCTGTCTGACCATTGCACAACACGATGCATCACCAGCAGAAAAACCTCATCTTCTTTTTTTTTCCTCAGATACAGATCTTGATAAAAAAATTTTATCAGATAATCCGCTTGTTATGTGGCATATTCTTTTGCCCTTAAGGGCTATTAATGGATCGTACATTTCAACATTACTATTATCTGTTTCTTCATTTATTAAAAGCTTCTTTTATTTGTGCAAATATAGACCAGAAAAAATTATAACAACTGGTGGTGTCATCGCAATCCCCGTCTGCATCGCAGGATTTTTACTGCGTATCCCAATTATTATATATTCGCTTGATGCAAAACCAGGCAAAGCAATTAAAGCTCTTATCCCTTTTGCTCATTCCATTATCACCTGTTTTTCCAGTACACAACATTTTTTTCCCGCACTCAAATGTTCTTTTGGACCTTACCCAATTAAATTCAACAACAACGATAGTTCTCTCAATACTAACGATGCCAAAAACAACTTAGGATTATCTCCGCACAAAAAAACTGTTGTCATTCTTGGCGGATCTCAAGGATCGCTCTTTTTAAACAACTGCATAAAGCAGTTTATTACTGATTCATTATTTCCTCTCGATACTCTGCAAATTATTCATCAAACAGGATCTCTTGATACCACTGACTGGCAAACATTCTATACATCATATAACATCACTGCACATGTGTTTAGTTATCATCCAAACTTGAGCACTATCTATGCAGCAGCTGATCTTATTATATGTCGCGCGGGAGCAGGAACTTTATTTGAAATTAAATTTTTTAATAAACGATGCATCATTATTCCACTTAAAACATCCACCACCAGTCATCAAATTGATAATGCATTGGCTATGATTAATGAATATCCTGAACTCTTTTACGCTATTGCCCAAGAAGTAATTGAAAAAGATCCAACACTATTGTTTACCCATATCAAGGAATTTATTTAATGAAATTCTATCAAACAAGAACAACACACTATTTTTTCTATCTATTGCTATTGAATTCAATTAATTGTTTTGCTATGGAACTTGTTGATCTAAGCAATGACAATGAACGTATCAATCAACAAGTAGAAACGATTCGCGATATGATTGATATACAACTGGGCGTTAACATAAAATCCTTCTTCAGGCCAATCGTTGGCTCACTCGTGAGTTATTATGAAACTATTTTTTTATCGCAACAAAATATTTATAACGAAATAAATGTTATAGAAAATTTATTAAAAAACTGTTATGCAACTCAAAATAGTCCTGCTACTATAAAAAAAGAAATATTTTTGATTCTATTAAATCGCCATTGGTATGTACATTATTTAGTAAAAGCATGCATACAAGAACGCATTAAAGAATTTGAAAATGTTACTTGTTCCACCCTCGACCAACTCTTAAATCCTGATTTTAGTGAGGATATCATTGGCATAAAACAACTCCTACATGATCGAGCACAAAAAGCATTTATAAATCAATCAAATATTAATAATCCAACAAAAAACATATGGCATTTTATCGAGTATCATCAACGCAACGATCCACATTGCACTATTTTAACAACATCAAATCATAAAATCCGACCCCATACTATGATAATGTCTCAAGATGAAAAATATCTTAAAATAACGGATGTAAACGATAATTTCATTATATGGGATACAAAAAATGGCACTCAAGTATCACCACAACCAAATATACAATGGTCATCAAAAACTAAAACAATGTATGAATGCCCTTGTATTTTTAATAAAAATTATTTTGTTACAATTATGGAAGACTCCAAAAATATAATTCTTCTTAAACACCCTACTCTTGAATCATATCTCTGCCAAAAATTAGTTGAAAGAAATCAAAATAACCTCGAACAACTTAAAACTCTTAAGAAATCAAAAACACTCAATGCAATTGAAGGATTTCCTGGTAAAAATTTTAAACAACAAATTAATCAAGCAATTGAGAACTTTCCTCACGTCTTGGTTTCTATAAAATAACGCAGGTTTGGTCCAAGCCTCTATTGATTATAGCGATTAGATCATTATAATCAAAATTTATTTAATCCCGTTCGTGGTGATGCTTCGTCATGCTCAGCAGTAAACGCTCGCTCACCATTAAACTTAATCTAATTTATTAATCCCGTTCGTGGTGAGCTCGTCGAATCCATATCGAACACCTTAAAGTATTTATTATGAAATTATTTTTTTATTTTTTTTAAAAAGAGTTCGTATGGATTCGACGAGCTCACCACGAACGGGATTAATAAATTAGATTAAGTTTAATGGTGAGCGAGCGTTTACTGCTGAGCATGACGAAGCATCACCACGAACGGGATTAAATAAATTAGATTAAGTTTATGGTGAGCGAGCGTTTACTAGTGAGTTTATCGAACTTACCTTAAAATAGAAATTGCACCCATGCTTCCTTTAACAGCAAGATCTCCCGTTCGTTCATCAATAATATGTTCTTGTAAAGAAGGATCGTATGAAAATTTTTCCGCATTCTCATTAAGAGCCCGATTAAATTTATACCAAATAGGAAAAGCGGTATGAATTGGGTACACATTTTGTCCCATTGAACGGTTATCATCAAAAGCAACTGATACTGCTGCCGTTAACGTCGGCGTTGAACCAATATATAAACATATTCGTGAATCATTGGTTGTGCCCGTTTTACTGATTACCTGTGGTTTAATCCAATTATCAGGACCGTACATTCTTTTAAGACGTTCTGGACCTAAACATAATGCTGCCGTTACTTGTCCAACAACACGACTATCTATCACGCGTTCAGTTTCAACAGTTTCTTTGTATATCCGCGTCCCCCACCTATCTTTAATCCACGATAATAAATGTGGCGCAACGTATACTCCATCATTAGCAAAAACATTAAACATCCCTGCGCTCTCACATAACGTTGCATCAACAGTTCCAAGCGCTAACGATGGATAGGTATGAAAATTACATTTTAATCGACATTTTTTTGCTAAATCAATAACTGACCGCGCGCCAACACGTAAAAATGTTTTAATCGTAACAATATTATTTGAGTGTGATAATGCATATGCCAAAGTAATCTGACCATTAAATTTTTTATCATAATTATTAGGTGCCCATACCGCGCCATCAAGTACCCATTGCGTAAACTCATCAATTTCAGTATCGGCAAAACTCATTCCTTGTTGTATAGCTGCTGCATAAATCAATGGTTTTATAATAGAGCCAATTTGCCTTTGAGCCTGCATCACTCTATTCCATTTTGACCGATAAAAATCACAACCGCCCACTAACGCTTTAATCTCTCCCGTTTTACGATCAAGAACTATAAATCCTCCGTCAAGTTCATCGCCAAATTTTTTACGTAATTCTACCATTTCTGTTTTAAAAATAGTATCTGCCATCAATTGCATCTGACTATTAATCGTTGTCTGAATCTGTAGCCCTGCGCAATAAAGTGCTGTTTTACCGACAATTGCCTCAACTGACGTTCGTAACATTTCTTTAACATGAGCAGCACATATATCATAATTTTTATTTTTCGCTTCAACTACTTTTGCACGCGCATCATCATATTCTTGCACCGTAATAAATCCTAAATATTTCATTTTTCCTAAAATCACGTCACGCCGTTTTTGTGCCGAAAGCGGATATGTTAATAAACAATGCCGCGCAGGAGAGCGAATAATTCCTGCAAGTGTCGCCGCCTCATCAATAGTAACTTCATGCGCATGTTTAGACCAAAACCGCTGACTTGCCGCTTCTATACCATAAATACCACAACCAAAACAGACATTATTAAGATATGTTGTCAATATCTGCTCTTTTGTCAGTTGCTGCTCAACAAAAATCGCGTAGATCTGTTCTTTTATTTTCCGCGTAAATGTTTTTTGTGAATCAAAAAAAAGTAACTTAACCAATTGCTGCGTAATAGTGCTCGCGCCTTGTGCTTTACGTCCATGATAAAGATTAACAAAAATTGATCTAATAATGCCTTTCCACGAAATACCATTATGCGAAAAAAAATCCCAATCTTCCGCGGCAATAAATGCATTAATAAGATGTTGCGGTATCTTTACCCCTTCAATAGGATCACGTCGATCTAATTGAAACCGTCCCCACTCATTACCTTCATCATCTAACAATATTGATGGTCGACCTGTATTATATGAAAAAGTGGAAAAATCTATTGAATAATTATGCATAACAAAAAAAAGAGCTCCTGTGCAAAAAGCTCCAACTAAAACAAAAATTATTAAAAAAATATATATAATACGAGAAATTGTCATGGCGCCTGCATAATAAAAAGAACTCTGCAAAAAGATCACAAAAACCATTATAATACAAGATACATAGAAACTATATTAATGATTACAAGGACTAAATTCATGTGTACACTTTTATCAAAAAAATTATTCACAAAAGTTATCTTTATTACTTTTTTATGCTCCACTCTCCGTATCTTTAGCATGGAACAAAACAACCAAACTCTTAATGCTGCTTACCAGCAAAAAACGATTACAGAGTTGAATAAAAATATAGAAGAAATCAATATGAAATATCGGAAAGTTCAAAATCAACTATCAATCAATCAAACTAAACTTTCAGAACAACAACAGCAAATTGCAAATCTACTTTTTAAAAATTCCGATTTAAACAAAAATAATGAAAAATTAAGACAAGATTTTAATGAGCACAAAAAAACCGTCATTATCCCCGTTCCCGATGAATCAAAACAAGTGCAAGATTTTAATGCTCTTAAAAAGAACTATAACAACCTTAACAATACTTATCAAGCCTGTATAAATAACTACAACAATCAAATAAAATCTTTTAAATCTCACAATGAGATTCTTATAACAACATTACTTTCCTCTTGGTTAATTTTTCTTCTATACCTTTTACGCACACATTTTCTACCTGCATTATCTTTACTTTAAACCATTTTTACCATCATAGCACCATCAACAGCAACTTTTCCAATTCATGAACAGTAAAAGTTCCTTGTAATTTCGAAATTAAATTCGAGATTACAAGGAACTTTTACTAAAAGCAAGATTTTATTATGTTTTTTTATTTAATCACTCCAATCTTCTTTGTCAAGAATTTCCCATTCTTTAATAGTTTGTAATCGATCAGGATCTTTACTTGCTTGTATATACGCTTGTTTAAGTTCCTGTTTTTTCTTATTTAAAGCGTGTTCCAATGAAGATAACTATAGTGCACCCATTTGTCAAGACCAATTTTAAAATAATTTAAAGACCTAAAAATTAATTTCTACCCATACTGCTACTATTTCAATTAGTCTATAATAAAAGGAGACAGTAATAAGCCCGCCGGAGGCAATTTAATAATCCTATCTAACCTTAGTTTTAACATTTCTTGCCCAATTCGAGACTGGGCGCCTGATAAATACCTCCATAAATTTCAGCCGGTGTTTTATACCCTAAATTTTGATGAAGTCGTTTATTGTTGTAAATATAAATGAAACTTGCAATCGATTTTTTCAAATCTTGAACCGTATCAAATACGTATAATAGTATATGCTCATGTTTCAAAGTTCTCCAAAAGCGTTCAATTATAATATTATCAGCCCAGCGACCTTTACCATCCATGCTTACCCTAATACCATTATCTTGCACCATTTTAATCCATTGTTCACAAGTATATTGCGATCCTTGATCAGTATTTAAGATTTCTGGTTTGCCATACCTCAAGGCCTCCTCAAGCATTTCCAAACAGAATGCTACCTCTAAAGTATTTGATAAACGCCATGAAATAATTTTTCTGCTGTAGAGGTCTATAATTGCAACCAAATACATCCATCCAGTCGTTGTTTTGATATATGTTATATCCGTCGCCCAAACTTGATCCGGACGATTTATGACAAGCTCATATAATAAGTATGGATAAATCTTGTGTTGCTTATTTTGTACGCTTGTGTTTGGCCGAGGGTACATGGCCTGTATATTCGCTTCTTGCATAAGTCGCAAAACTCGTTTGTGATTTATATCGTAATTGCGTCTCTGCAACTCATGCGTTATCTTTCGATATCCGTATGTAGGAAATTCAAGCCATACTTCGCTAATCAAATTAGCAAACAACGCATCACCTTCATCAATACGTGCCTCATAATAAACAGTTGACCTTGCAATATCCAATAGGAGGCATTGTGCTCTAATGCTTAATTGGTTATTAAATCGATCAATTGCGTTTAATCGATCTTTCCGTGGAATTTCAAAGAGCTTTTTTTTAAAAAATCATTTTCAATAATTAATTGCCCTATCTTGCGTTCTAGGATAGCAATTTGCTCGCTATTATCCTGAATGCCTTCCCTACCATTTTTTAGGAAAATATTTGCTGCATTGCCTAAAAGCTCTGATTTCCATTCCTTTATTTGCGTTGGCCCAATTGAGTGTTTATTTGATAACTCTGCAATTGTCATTTCATTTTTGATTGCATCAAAAGCGACTTTTGCCTTAAAATGCGCATCATGTTTTCTTCGTTTCATATATGCCATATTTGACACCTCTATGTTATTATTATGAGGGTAGAATTGGCCTTTAGCAATCCCTAAAAAATGGTCCTAATATTGGGGTTCAGTATAAACATTAATTTTTTTTTTGAAATTTTCATACGATTCCTTCTATTAATTATTTTCAATATACCATAAGCAGTATTCAATAAAAAGCCTTTATTTTAATAGAAAATTATATAAAAATATACTAAACTATAAAAAATTCAAACAGGTGAAATAATATAATGACAAACAAAAATCCAACTATTCTTAACCACTCCTTAATCCATACTCCTCTTGGCACAATGCTCGCAATTGCTAATAGCCAATCATTATATCTACTAGAATTTACTGATCGGGCAAAGTCAAGAATGAAATGCAACACTTAAATTTTTCTGACTGAAAAGATCGCCTCTGTCGTCGGCTAGACGAGCTTCACCCAACTCTCCTTCTTTTTTAGTAATTTTGAAAATTTTCTTAAATATAGCTAATGGCGTTTTCCATGATAAAATTTCTCTTGGCATATTGTTAATTTTTTTATTAACTTTAGCAACATATTGTTCTGTAATAATTGCAGCTGGAAGGCTAAACGGAAGAAATCGTCTAAGCATTCCATTTAAATTTTCTATACCACCTTTCTGCCAAGGTTTACCTGGATCACAAAAGTACGTATCGATTCCAAGTTCTTTTAATCGACCATGGTCAGCAAATTCAGTACCATTGTCAAACGTTATACTTTTAATAAAAAGTCTTTCATTGTAAATACGTTTGATCAACGCATTCATAACCGTTTTGGTTGATTTGTTATCATTATAAATAAGAAATGCTTTACGAGTTGTCCGCTCAATCAATGTACATACATTTTGCGATTGACTGCCATCATTGAATATTAAGTCGCATTCAAAATGACCAGCCTCTATCCGACTATTAATGCTGTCAGGTCTATCGTGTATTGAGACTCTGTTTTTAATTGTAGATTTATTTTTTTTGACCTTTAAACCACGTTTTTTATGAGCACGCACCAACAGTTTTCTTAACTTAATTTTTTCTTCTCCATTGTTAGAATAAAGCCATTGGTAGATTGTTTCCTTACATAATGATCGGTTGGGATAGTCTAACTCCCATTGAGCTGCTATTGTAGCAGGTGACCATTTTTCTTCTAACTTCTTGATAATATAAGCCTTCAATTTAGGGTCCCTGTCGATTTTTGGAGCATTTATATGTTTTCGCTTTTTAGCTGCTTCATGGGCTGCTCCTGCATATAAATAACCGTATCGATCGCTATTTCTATTAATCTCTCTGGTTACTGTTGAAACAGATCGTCCAATGATTTTTGCTATTTCTCTTTTTGATTTTCCTTCACATAGACCTGTATAAATTTTATATCTTTCGTGATATAATAATTGTTGAAAGTTTCTCATAATTTGCAACACCTTTTATAGATAAAATTATTACTAAATTATATTCTATCAGAAAGGTGTTGCATTTCATATTAGACTATTCCTCGATGCGATATAGAAAGTAAAATTGAAAAATTAAAAACTACCGCAAAAGCCATCATCATTCCCGGACGAACGCAACAAATCGATTCTATTGAGAAAGAGCTAACTCTTTATTTTGCAGGCTCTTTAAAAATATTTACTACTCCACTACATATCAGCGGCACACCATTTCAACAAAGTGTATGGCAAGCACTTACCACTATTCCTTACGGGCAAACAAAAAGTTATAGTGAGCAAGCGCATATACTCAATAAACCTTCTGCACATAGAGCTGTTGCCAATGCAAATGGAGCAAATCAACTTGCAATCATTATCCCGTGCCATCGTATTATACGCAATAATGGCCATCTTGGCGGTTATGGTGGTGGCATTGCATATAAACAATGGTTAATTGATCATGAAAAGAAAAATATATGACAAATACTATCAAAGAAATACAACAACTTCTCCAACAATCAATCACAATTCCCAAAGAACGCGCTGCTACTTTTTTTAAAACAGGAGCTGGTAGTTATGCTGAACATGATCAATTTATTGGTGTAAAAGTACCAACAATTCGCGCGCTTGCAAAAAAATTCCCCGCCCTCACTTGCAATGAGATTCAACTATTAATTGAATCTCCTGTAAATGAAGAGCGACTACTCGCTCTCTTCATTCTGACAGATCAATATAAACAAGCGGATTTACAAACTAAAAAACAACTCTATCAATTTTACTTGAACAATTTAAATCACGTAAACAACTGGAATCTTGTTGATGCTTCTGCCCATTTAATTATCGGCGCTCATTTATTTAAAAACGATAGAAAATTACTTTGCAACCTGGCACAATCAACAATCATGTGGGAACGACGTATTGCTATTATTGCAACATACTATTTTATTCGTAATAATGAACTTGAATGGACTTTTACCATTGCATCGATACTACTTAATGATACACACGATTTAATTCATAAAGCCGTTGGCTGGATGCTCAGAGAAGCTGGCAAACGCAATCAAAATACATTAATAGTATTTTTGGATGAGCATGCACATCACATGCCACGAACTATGCTGCGATATGCTATTGAAAAATTTCCTGAAGATATACGCAAAAAATATTTAGCGCAAAAAAATATTCTGAAATAAAGTATTTACTCTATTTCCAAAATAGATATGTTTTTTATAATTTTATGCATTACTTGATAATAATCAGGTACACTGTCAACTACCTGTTGAGCCAAGAATTCATTGTATGTATGCGATGTTTCATTGCGACTCGTAATACAATCCATTAATATTGGAGCATCTTGCTCTGAAATGAGACTAGCATTAATCGCCTCTCTAATAATTGCACGAGGCGTTGTTGATTCAAGAGTTACTTTTAAATACTCCTGTAAATAAAGTTTTAAAAATTTCCAAAAAGTATCTATTGAATACTCAAATCGTTGAATTATCGAATCACGAACCTCAAGAATATATTCATCAGGCACTTTACCCGATTCATATTTGTCCAAAACCTCTCTTAAAGTTGATAATGTCTGTAGCGTTATATCATAACGATCTTTTATTTTTTCCATAATATTCGATCTCTTAAAATTGATTCTTTCATTGCTTCATTAACTGAATTAATATCAACAACTTGAATCTTATACAATATATTACTTGCTTCAAAAATACTCATAACTTCACCCAACACAAATCGAGAAATTGGTCGATCAGCTTCAAGGGCTATATCTATATCAGACCACTTTGATTGAGTTCCCCGCGCACGTGATCCAAATAAATAAATAGTTGCACCAGGCACTAAAACTGAAATTATAGCTATAATTTTGGCTTTTGAAGCTTGATCAATATTGTCATAAACTACGTCCATTATATCCTTTATAAAATTATGTATACTATTTTAATACAATAGCTTAATCCTTGAAAAATAATTAGGCAATTAATGTTACTATTACAGCAAAGCGACAAGTTCCTCTTATAAAACAAAATAAAAAGTCCTGGCTATAGCAAAGTTTTTTATTTCCGTGAACATTCCTGATATATCATTTTCTGATTATCATCACCTTTATCAATATTTCTATCAAATTGTTCTTTTATATACAATAAAATTTTATTGGCTTGTTCTAACCATTTTTGCGCAATATCCTTAGAAATAACCCGTATAATAGTCGGTTGATAATTTTTTATCCAATCTTCATATGAAGGCATTACAATAAATTCATCTTCTTCAACAAAAAATCCCGGATATCGTAAGGTTATTTCAAAAATAATCTTTCCATTCTCATCATTATACATCCATGCTGCCCACTGCCCACAACTCCATATTTGGTATTGAATGCCAACCCAAGAATCAAACTCATCTTCATATACTAAATTAGAATTCAATCGTCGCTCATCATCACTATTATTAAGTTCATATTTTAAATATTCATTATACAAATAACCGATGTCATTCGTCATTGACTCATGTAAATGCAAACTATTATTTAATGACTTAGTAATACTATTACTAAACCTCTGCATACTACTTTCTAAGTCATCATTCAAATTCAAAAGATATTCTCTAGAGCCACTATAAAAACTAATAGTTGTTTGGCAATAACATGGTAACTGCTCAAAAGGTTTTTCCAAATCTACTACTAATTTTTCATCTTTATTTAGTACAAAAATAATATCATATGAATGCATTACCGTACCTTTTAAAAATAACTCCTTGCTCCAAATACACCAATGTTCCCGCAATAAAACCTTCTGCTTGCAGCAATTCTATACTCATAAATAAACATACTTTGATAAACTTCTTAATTTTCATATCAATCCTCTTTTTGAATATCGTTTAAATAACAATAAAATATATTATTTTTTAGCCAAAATCTTAATTCATTAACAAATGCAGTAAAAAATGATATACAAGATGATGAATCCTCTTAGTGTCTTCATGCCTCATAAAAAATTTTTAAAGGAATTTATTTCATGCAATTTCATCAAACAACAACAAACAAATATCTTTTATATATACTACTTTTTAATACAATTAATTGCTTAGCAATGCTTAATCCATTGCAAAATGGTGGTAATGGTATAAATAATATAATTTATCAACCCTACGCTATTATCAATCAAAACACACAAAAACCAACCAGTAGTACATTCATTAATCAATATTGGGAAGAACATACAAAAGACACAACCATTTATCAACAAGTAATAGCCATTCGCGATATACTTGATAAACAACTTGGTGTTGACACAACTTCCTTCTTTAGACGATTGACTGGCTCAGTCAAAAGCTACTCCGCAACTACTTTTTTATCACAACAACAAATTAACCAAAAAATGAACGATATAGAATCTCATGTGATGGAAAGTTCTATAACTAAAGAAGCTTCTCCCGACACAAAAAAAGAAATATTTAAAATATTATTGGAAAATCATTGGTATGTGCATTATTTAGTACAAGCATCCGTACAAAAAGAAGTTAAAAAATTTGAAAAAGCTACTTGCTCTACCCTAGAGCAACTTCTAAATCCTGATTTTAGTAATGACATCATTGGTATAAAAAAACTAATATATGATCAAGCAAGAGAAATATTTATTAATGAAAAAGGTCTTAATAATCCACTAGAACGTGTACCCTATGACAGATCTGGCGATATACATTTTACTGTTTTATATGGAGACACTCATCAAATACAATCACAATCTATGATCATGTCTACCGATGGAAAATATCTTAAAGCAACGGATGTAAATGATCTTACACTTACATGGGATATAATACGAGGAATACTAATACTATTCCCAGCTGCATGGGATGAAACTAAAGGAAAAACAACAACAGAAATTCCACAAGACATCAAATGGAAATCAGGATATGTTCCAAAATATATGCATGATTGCACTATGGATGAAACAAATAATTATGCTGCTTTCAATATCCACGGCTCAGGGCTTCTTGTTGGAAAAAACTATGAACCTCGATCACTAGCAGAAATGGGAACATCAGCTTTTCCCGTAGAAATTAATGACTACAGATCCGCAATAATTATTTTCAAACGGCCTACTCTTCAATCATATTTATATCAACAAATATTTACACGTAACATAAACGATCTTAAGCAACTAAGTTGTCTCTATCAATTGTTGCATGATTTTACAATTGAAGACTTTCCACGAAAAAATCTTAAAAGGCTAATTTTCTATCGTATACAACATTTAACACAACCACAAGACTCTCAAGCAAAATTATAAAAAGAATTATATTGATGGAAGTACCAAAACAATATTTTTTATACATACTACTTTTTAATACAATCAATTGTTTTACGATGGAAATTCAGGATTTTTTATGATAAAAAAAATAAAAACCACAATCCAAAAAACACAAAAAAAAACTTCTCTGACAATCAAAGAATACACACAAACATTAGTTGATATTAAACAACAAATACAAGAAACACAGATAAAAGCAACATTATCTGCCAATAAAGAACTTATCTGTCTTTATTGGTCGATTGGAAAAATCATTACTGAAAAACAGGCAGCAAGTAACTGGGGAGAAAAAATAATTGAGCAACTCGCACAAGATTTACAAAATGAATTTCCCGGCATAAGTGGATTTTCAAAAGCAAATGTTTTTAGAATGAAGTCATTTTTTTTAAGTTATACAATTGTCGCACAAGCTGTGCGACAATTTGAAACCTTACCAATTGCGCTGATTCCATGGGGCCATAACGTTGTGTTAATGCAAAAAATAAAAGATTGTAATCAACGCCTCTGGTATGCAAAAAAAGCAATTGAATATGGCTGGAGCCGTAGCACACTAGAAACCTGGATACAAGCAGATCTTTATCATAGAGAAGGCAAAGCAATTACTAATTTTCAGCATACCTTACCTGCCCCAGATTCCGACATGGCTCAACAATCGCTTAAAGATCCTTATATTTTTGATTTTCTTACTTTACATGAAAAACATCTAGAAAAAGATGTTGAGCAAGGACTTATCGACCATATTCAAAAATTTTTACTTGAATTAGGTGAAGGATTTGCTTTTGTTGGAAGGCAAGTCAACCTCAAAATTGATGATAAAGATTATTATATTGATCTTCTCTTTTATCATCTTAAATTACGTTCATTTATTGTAATTGAACTAAAAGCGCGAGAATTTGAACCTAAAGATGCTGGACAAATAAATTTTTATCTTTCCGCCGTTGATGATTTAAAACGATCTCCTGGCGATAATCCTACAATTGGCCTCATATTATGCAAAACTAAAAGTAATTTTACTGCTGAATATGCTCTCAGGGACATTAAAAAACCAATTGGTATTGCTGGTTATGAAACAACGCTTGTTTCATCGTTGCCTAAAAATCTTAAAAGTAGTTTACCAACAATTGAAGAAATTGAAGCTGAACTAACAAAACAAGAAGAACTTATCAACATATTAACTGACAAAGCAAAAACAAAAATCAAAAAAAAATAAAATAAATACCTTAAAAATGCATAACCACTCGCGCGATAAAACTGGTTCCTTGTGGCCTATTTCTCACTCCCGCCTCAAGATATAAATACGCAAAAAAAATAAGATCTTGAGAAACAAAATATGCCGCGCCAGGACCAACACCAAATACACGCTCTTTACTGTGCAGTACTGTTACGCCAAGCGCACGATTATTATGGAGCTGCTGCAATGCATACCCAACAGCTGCTACAAAAAATTGAGGAAATGCCTCATATTCTAAACTATAATTAATATACGTTGCGTCTCCCGCTTGAAAATCAATTTTTTCATTTTTTGCATTCCATAAATAATGCCAGCGCCACGACACGCTCCATTTTTCAGAAAAATATAACGTCGCGGCCCAATGAGGACCACAATAAAAAAAGGTATTATTTGGATTAATCTGTTTTCTTGGTAATTTGTTTTTACCAAACGGAATCGAAAAATCAAATGAAAGACGATGAATAAATATAGGCCGTCCTTTATGTTGAATAGCACTCCACTGTGTATATACACCAAAATCTAAATTACCAAAACCACTCCCACTACTTTCTATATTTAATTCATTTTTTCCAATTTTTGAATACAGATCAAGAGGTAATCCAATTGCAACTCCCGGCATTCCTTTAAGCGGCATAACTTCATTAAATTGATAGATAAATTGAGTAATAGTATCAACCAGCCTAAATCGAGGAAAAGGAACGCCTCCAAGCGGTTTTCCACATTCATTTAAAAATCGATGAGTAGAATAATACTGAATATACTGCAACCAATAAACACCAGGATACGGTCGGACAGGGCCACCATCAAGAATATTAGTAAATCCTAAATTAATTCCGGGTAGCCCATAACTACGAACAAATAAATGGGCAAACAAACTTATTACAATCAATAACCTACCACGCAATGTCATATTTATAAAAACTTCACGCAGGATGGTTCATTATTATTACTTGTCTCTTCGCGTACAACGCTTTGATCATTATTTTCATTATCATCTTCAAAAATAAATAATGAATCATCAAAAACTGGTGCTGGATTAACTTTTACCCGTTTTTTTGCTAAAAAATTATATTTATACAATGCAGAACGGATCTTTTGACCATACAATAAAAAATAACCTAAAAGCGAAGTAGCTAATATCATCGTTTGTCCCGGACACTCTTTTAAACATGCTGCTAATACAGCAAAAGGCAATACATTAGTAAGCTTACCAATCAGTGGAATTTTATGTATTTTTTCAATATATTCACCAACCAATCTCGCCTTCGTTTCCATCTCGCTATAATAACTCTGAGCATTGACCTTAACAAAAATGGATAAGAACATCAGCACAAATATTCCTGAAAAAATTTGTTTCATTATCGGCTCCTTTCTATTATATAAACAGTTTATAATGCAATAAAAAAACTATCACTATTGAGGCTATTGTCAATATAAGGTATATTTTCAATCACTATGATTTATATTAACCAAACCACCTATAATTTTTTTATGACAAGCACCATTGTTGTCCTTTTCTTTATTGATTTAGGACAATTCTTTTTAATCGGCACCCCAATTATACCGTTCTTATTGTGTATTTATTGTATTTTTTTATTACATGATCCAAAAACTTATCCTTCATATAATGAATATCTCTATCTTTTTATACTTGCACTATTGCAATGTCTTGAATTTTTCTGTTTTTATAACTTTTTTTCTCTTGCTTTATTATTTCTTATTCCAATCACCGGATTAGCTTTTATTATTAAAAAGAATTTTTACCCTTCAGTAATCAATCTCATTACCCTCAGCTGCATAGGTTCAATTCTCCAAATTTACGCTGCAGAAAGCTATTTATTATCTGCTCTACCTGCCACCTCCTATACAATTATACGGATTAGTGCTATACTATTATCAGTTATCAGCTTCTCACTAATTATCAATATATGGGGTATGCAAGACAATCGCGCGTAGATATATACTATTTACGTGAGGAAAGTCCGGACTTCTAATGAACATGGTACCTGCGGAGAATGAAAAGAATATACATATCTATCATTCAACACAGGGGAGCGCAGGCTCACGGAAAGTGCCACAGAAAAAAACCGTCCTCCTTCGCTATCCTTCGATACATCTTCCTTCGCTAAAAGCTATTGAGGATACTCAGGACGAGCGGCGGTGGATAAGGGTGAAAACGTGCGGTAAGAGCGTACGATTATGCACAGTAATGTGCGTAATGGGTAAACCCTACCAGAAGCAAGACAAACAGCATGTATCGGTTGTTCATTCCGGTTTAAGCATGCGGGTACGTCGCATAGATAAATGGTTGTCAATTTGCATAATGTTGCACTGCATATGCAAATCACAAAATCCGGCTTACTGCAATACCACATGACGTGCACATCCTTCGATACATTTTTGCAAGACAAAAATACTCAGGACGAGCGGAAAAAACATCTAAAGTCCGTTCGCCCTGAGTGCCACATAGTGGCGTATCGAAGGGTTAGACAAAAATACATTCAGGATGTGTGCATAATGCATATAAAAAATTATCTCTGGCTAACTCCTTTTTTCAGCTTCTCTCTTGGCTATACTATTATGCAATATATTTTTCATGCACCAGATATTATTACACCCAACTGTATCGGCAAACATCTCCATGAAATTCTTCCCACTATCACAGAATGCAAACTGAACATCCGCCTTCTCGATCAAAAGGAAGAAGCAAATATTCCTGAAGGCATCATTCTTAATCAAACACCTGAAGCGAATACCATAATTAAACCACATCAACAACTGTTTTTAGTAACCACAAAAAAACCTTCGTGCATTAAAGCTCCTGATTGTATTGGAATTGCTGTTGATCAACTTATTTCTCACTTAGATACAACAAATATTAATCCTCGCATCTACTATTTGCCGCATCCTTATCCGGAAAAAATCTGCTTTGCGCAATCTCCTCAACCACAACAATCACTTGAAAAAAACAAACTAATTTTGTATATTTCATCAGGGAATAATAAGCCAATAATTTGGCCTGATTTTACCCAGCATCCATTAGATCAGGTCATTGATTTTTTAGACCATTGCACTATACAACCGCACATAATCAATGATGCACTTAATAAAGAACTAACGAGCGCAGAATATAGAGTAAAAGACCAACGTCCATTTGCAGGAACACTCGTAACATTGGATGAAAAAAAACCACTATCAGTGCAACTAAGAATAGGCTAAAAAAATGAAAAATATCATCACCAATAATCAACCACAATTTTCCCCATCTACTCATATTCTTTTATGGGATCTTCATGATGTAATACTTACCAAAAGTTTATGGAATTGGTTTATGATATGTTTACGCTATAAACATAAAAAAGAGCTTATCTCCAAGCTTGATAAAAAATCCATAAAAATTGCCGGTGCTTTTTTATTAGAACGATTAAAATTAACTAAAAAACAGATGATAAGTGAAGAACTTATTACCGCAGCTCGTAATGCAAATAATCAAGCTCTTGTTGATTTGACCGTTAAAACATGTTCATCGTATACACCAATTGAAGACACCGTACAAATCATGAATGAACTTACCACCTTAGGCTTTACGCATCATCTTGGATCGAATATCGGTCAAACCGTATTCAATGATTGTGCAGAAAAATTTCCATCAATTTTTAATCTATTTAAAGGAGTTACCATACCTTTTGAATCTCGGCACGCAACAATAATAAAAAAGCCTCATCAAGAATTTTTTTATGCTCACCTTCACAAGCATAATTTGCAACCAGAACAGATCATTTTTATTGATGATAAATTAAACAACGTAATTGCTGCACAGTCAATTGGCATCCACGCGATACATTTTAAAAATGCCCAACAACTACGAAAACAACTTATTGCATGGAACATCATTAAAATAAGTTCTTAATCTAAACCATTTTCCCAGGCAGCCAAAGCAACTTCTAATTCTTTTTTTAGATCAGTCAATTTTTTTTGGGCTGCATTAAATTGTGCTGAGCCAAAAGTAAGCCCCGCAAAACTATTTTCAGTCCTCTTAATTTCATGTTCAAGTTTTTGCACTGTTCGCTCTAACACTTTAATCTCAGACGAAGAGAGCATTTTTTTCTCCTGTATGTCCGGTGTAGCCTTGGCAAAGGAGGATTCTTTTTTATCATTCATTTTTTTGACTGATGCCACATCTTGCTGTTGAGGTCGCTGTGTTTCTTGTTGTTTTTGATATAAATAAAGCTCATAGTTACCCTGATATTCTTTTGCGCCATCAACAGTTAATTCAACAATGTCAGTTGCAAGTTTATTAACAAAATCCTGATCATGTGATACAAATAAAATAGTTCCTTGATATGCTTGCAGTGCGGTAAGTAAAATATCTTTTGACTGAATATCCAAATGATTGGTTGGTTCATCAAGCAGTAAAAGATTGGCATTTTGTAGCAATACTTTAATCATACCAACGCGATTTTTTTCACCACCACTGAGCACACCAACTTTTTTATTAATAGAATCTTTAGTAAATAAAAAAGAACCGGCAAAAGCTCTAATTTTTTGCTCTGTTGCTTTTGGACAAAATTCAGTAATATTTTCTAAAATAGACTTATCCATCATCAATGAAGCTGTTTGATCTTGATCAAATACCGCACTCAATACGTTGTATCCAACCGTAATCTTACCACTGCCAAGAGGCAATTTTTGTGCAATTAAATTAAAAAGAGTTGTTTTACCAACACCATTTGAAGCAACAAGTGCAATTTTTTGACCTTTTTGAACTTCAAAAGAGACATGGTTAAATATCTGTTTTTTACCAAATGAATGCGCAACATCTTCGACCGTAAGAACAACACTGCCAGACTGTTGTAAGGGAGGAAAATTAAAATTAATGTCAGGAGATTTAGGAGGCAATTCAATACGTTCAACTTTATCTAATGCCTTGATCATACTTTGCGCCATCGCCGCTTTGCTTGCTTTTGCTCTAAAGCGTTCAATCGTTTCAGTTTTTTGCTTAATATCACGTTGCTGATTTTTATATTGCATTTCCAATAATGCTTCATCATGAGCTTTTTGCGTTTCATAGTGATTATAATCACCAACGTAAAGCTTTCCTTTGCCCCGTTCCAATTCAAAAATTTCAGTACACAATTGATTCAAAAAATAACGATCATGACACACAAGCACAAAACCAAATGGCGCGCGTTTTAAAAACTGTAAAAACCATTCTTTTGCAACAATATCCAAATGGTTAGTCGGTTCATCAAAAAGGTAAAAATCTGCTCTTTGGAGCAATAATTTTGCCAACACAATACGCATTTTCCAACCAACACTCAAGGTTGCCACCGGTTCATCAAACTGTTCTGACTTAAAACCTAAGCCCATCAAAACCTTTTTAGCCTCTGCACGCATACCTTCTTGATCGATATGGAGTAATTTTTCACACACAATCGCGTATCGCTCAAGCAATTCATCCAAATCATCAGCATTATCTAATCGCGCCTCTATAGTTTTTTGCTCATCTAATAATGCGGCAATATGAGCAAAAGATGTATATGTTTCTTCAATAATCGATTTATCAGAATTTAACACAACATCTTGCGATAAATACGCAATGGTTTTATTTTTTTGTAAAGAAACAGAACCCTTATCTAATTGCTGTTTACCCGCTATAACCTTAAGCAACGTCGACTTTCCTGAGCCATTTCTACCAACCAATCCAATACGTTGATTATGATCAAACACAAAAGAAATATCATCAAAAATAACTTGCTCAACCATTTCTAAGCAAACATTATATCCATTTATCATAGAGTAATTCCTACAAAATATAGCCCAACATTGTCCCCAATGAGAATATTATACCATTAAAATTACTATTTGGATAGTACAAAAAGTTATTATATTGACAAAAAGGAATGATATAATCAATTTTATTTACCAAAATTTTGTCGGCAATTATCATAATAGGTAATTGCCGATTCTAAATTGTCAGAAGAAATATCAGGCCATAAACAGTCAATAAAATAAAGTTCACTATACGCGCACTGATACAACAAAAAATTACTTAACCGATTATCTCCGCCGGTGCGAATAATTAAATTCGGAAACGGAGCTGGCGATGTCCATAAAAAATGTTCAAAAAGCGCTGGGGTAATATCATTAATATTCAAATCACCTTTGGTAACCTTTATAGCAATACGTTTTACCGTATCTACTATCTCTTGCTGCCCACCATAGCACAGTAAAAAATTAAGATATAATTCAGTACAATGTTGCGTCTCACGTTCACTCTTTTCACACAAATGCTTAACACTTTTAGGAAAAAGTGTACGATCTCCCACAAAACGAACCCGTACATTCTTATTTTTCAACTCATCAATCTCTTTAAATGCTTCTTGAGCCAACACTTCAAATAAATAATATTTCTCTTCATACGACCGATTTAAATTTTCCGTAGAAAAGGTGTATAAAGAAAGATGTTCAATATTTTTTTCAAGACAAAAAATAATGACTCGCTTTACCGCATCCCATCCATTTTTATGACCAAGCCATGGAATAGTACCTTTACTGATAGCCCATCTCCGATTGCCATCCATAATACACGCAAGATGTTTTAACATTGCAAGCTAACCCAACATAATAAAAATTTATTTACTGTATATATTGATTTGTTGATACTACTAATGGTTGATCAGGCTGTACCGTTGCATCAATAAGCCCAAATATTAATGAAAACGCGCGATAAGCTATAACCATACCCAATGCAAAAAATATTCGTTCAACAATAACTATTGGCATCAATCCTAGCCACATGCCTGCGGTCATAGGTACCGTGTATAACCAAATCACCGAACCAACTGCATGAGCTACAAACGTACTACCCAAGGCATGTAAAAATAACGATCGTTGTGGAACGGCATACAATATAACCGGAATTAACCAATATAACGAATAGACAAACGCTTGAGCACCAACAGGATGTACAACAAAAAGCCCCATGCATGCAAGTGGTAAACCCACACGAATACTATAATGATGAGTTGCCCAATATAATGATGCACAAAAACCAGGAATACAAAATGCTAAAAAGCTTAAAGAAAAAGTTTTAAAAAAAAGAAAATGTATTAATTGCCGCATTATGAAAAGCAAACAAGCACCTAAAGCGCCACCAAATGCTCCTGATAACGGTAAAACAGAATTAATACCAGAAAACCAGACCATTGATGATCCAACCAAAAAACTTATTTTTGCAAAACTAGCAACCTTCATCGCGGCTATAAACGATACCGTTTTAAAAGAATTTTTAATCATTTCCACCGTCACTACTCCATATAATGAGGATAAATACCGTATAGAGAAAAACAACTTGTTATAACTATATCATATTTGTAGTCTAAAAAAAGTCCTTTTAATCTATTGAGCATTCACCTCGTACAAAACAAAATGCTTTATACGGATCATCAGTAACACTAAATAACTTAAGATGTTCAGCTTTAATAAGTCCACGGGGAAATGCTTCTTGCGTAATCCATTGCATAAACGGATGCCAATAATCTTTACCTACTAATACAATAGGTACTTTTTTCATCTGTTGCGTTTGAATAAGCGTTAAAACTTCAGACAATTCATCCAGCGTGCCAAACCCTCCGGGAAATACAATAAATCCACTCGAATACTGTGTTAGTAACCATTTACGAGCAAAAAAATAATCTAATTCAAAGTATTCCTCAACACAAACATTTTTTGGCTCATTAAGACCGCGCACCCCAATACCAATACTTTTTACCTCGCCTTTATCTTTGCGATGAAATGCGCCACAATTAGCAGCTTCCATAATACCGGGGCCACCACCCGTTAATACTGATATATTCTGCTCAACGAGCCATGTGGCAATTTGATTCGCCTCTTTTGCATATTTGTCCCCTTGTGGCATTTTTGCACTACCAAAGATTGAAATAATGGGATGAGGTAATTTTGACACTCTCCATACACCATAAATTATATGTAAAAAAACACGAAAAAAATGATACGCCAATGCACTACACATCCGAATACGTTGAAATATCATACAATTCTCCATTTTTTTATCATTAATATAGCCATCAAAAAGCTTGAACCGCAAGAGCCTTGCCCTTTTCATTCATTTTTAATGTATTTATAATCTATTTGAAAATTTTATAGTTTTTGTGATATGCTATATGCTGAGAATTAAAATATCTAGAAAAAAATAAATAAAATATAAAAAAAACTCTAATAATAAGCATTTTTTGATATACTACTTTCTTAAAGAGTTATTTTTTTACCAGGATTATTAATGGCACAAAATAAAGGATTGGTACACCTCTTGCTAGTCTTACACTGCATACCAATGTTCTTTAGTGATATATACCCTCGTCACCGTACTAGCCGTACTATTCATGCAAAAAAAAGTCACCGCCATAATAAAAAAAACTCATTTAATGCTACATACATTGAACCTGCCGCCCCTCTCTCACAAAAAAAAGAAACATGGATTACCGTTTTTGTTCATGGCATTATGAGCATCCAACCGCATCTTACGCTACAAAATGTCATGCGCTTTATTCGTGATGATGTAACTCATACTACGTATTCAAAAACTGTCGAATATATGCGACTGGACCCTTATTTTTATCTTAATCAAGCAATGCAAGACTTTGGTTTAAAAAAAATAGATATTAATGACCTCCAGCCAGGCCATGCAACCAATGCCATTGCAGCTATCTATGATGATGTAACAAAACTAACTGCACCATTAACCGATACTCATTATTATACATTTGGATGGTCAGGCTTATTAAGCCCAACTATACGCTATAATGACTCAGTGAAGCTATTTCAAGAACTTTCCAAGGAACTACAAGAAAAATTCTGGGATTATGGTATTTATCCTAAAGTGCGCTTTGTTGGCTATAGCCACGGTGGCAATGTGTGCCTCAACGTTGCTGCAGCACGGCAAAAAATAGCTCCCGATAGCCCATTATCAATTGATGAACTCATTCTTGTAGGAGTCCCAATACAAACAGAAACTGACTACTTAGTAAATGATCCACTGTTTAAAAAAATATATCATTTTTTTTCTCAAAAAGATCGCATACAACGAATCGACTTTTTTTCATTCAACCGTATTTTCTCTCGTCGTAAATTCCAAAACAGCAACAACTTTATAATGCCAAAAAAATTGATGCAAATTGATATGAAATTCATTCGTAAAGCACACACTAATCACCATGGCACGCAACGAAATATGGCATACACCAATTTTAAAAATCCAGGAATTATATCAGGAAAATCACGCCTATTACGTGATTGCTCTCCAGGACACCTTGAATTTTGGTTTTTTGGTTGGTCTCCTAAACATTATCGAGAAAATTTTGTACTCAATCCGTTACCTGCATTCATCACTATTCCCTATGTAATACATTATCTTAATTATATAAAAGATGAAATTCTCAACCCATATCCTCTGGTGGTTGATATCCGTCCAGAATTTGAAACTATGCTCATAAAACAAAGGAAAAATAATCACTTTACTCATATTTTCCCTTTTTTATCACATGAAACAGTAGAACAACTTACCGCTATTGCAAATAAAGTTGCTATCGATAGTTCATTTGAGGATGAATATCCCGCGCATGTTCAAGAGGCCTTTCAAAAGGCTAAAGAATATTACAAAATATATGATGATCGCAAAGCTCGTAGTGGATCATATAAACGTAATCGTCGAATGCGAAAGCGTAGCTTAGCATATATTAATTAAAATCAATTCAATTTAAATCAATTGCTAAAAAATATATCTTTGGTATTCTGATAAAAATTTTTAATAAAAAGGAAACATCATGACAACCAAATATTCTTATATTCTTACAACCATATTTTTTATTGCAACCTCATCACTGTGCAGTGAAAAAAGTATACAAATCAGAGCAGAATCTCTTGTATGCCCGACAGATAATTATGCGGTAATACAAACAGATAATACAACATGGTGTATTTATGATTTAATACAGAAGAAAAAAATACACGAAATAAAAGATGAAGGTCCTATTTATAAACTAACAAAACATCCACATAAACCATTGATAGCAATATCACGTCATACTGACATCAACAAATGTATTGACACTATCTCTATTTATACCATACCAGAAGGAAATAAAATCTCTGATATATCAAAAGGTTGTTTTTTATCTAATCCAATTTTCAATCCAGTTAATACAACTATTTTAATAAATAATAGTTTAAAATCATTCTTTATATTTAATTATACAACAAATAAAACAAAAGAAATTGCCAAACCAGATAAAATCCATCTTATGCAACCGGTCAAAATACCAAATGATACTCATAATAATAAATCATATATCATGCTTACTAATTGCCTTGCTCAACATAATAAATATGCTCAGTACTGGCTTTCTCTTTTCATAGTAAACAATCAAGAACGTAATTTTTACAATTATCCTATTAATCAAGATCAAATACTTTCAAGTGCATTTCATCCAACTAATCCCTATTTAATAGCATTACTTGCTACAAAACAATGTGATATAAAACAATCAAATTATGATCATATTTTGGTACATTTATTTAACGTAAAAAATGAAAAAAAAGTTACATTATTAAATAAAAAATTTAGTGAATTGAAAAACTCTCTCAATGATTCGCCAATAAATGCCAACCTTATAGATTTTTTTAATAATGGAACACAACTTATCATTTCTTTTATTAATAAATGTATCACCATTGACATTCCAAATCTTAAAGAATTTTATGAAAATGTTTAATGAATAAGGATAACTTATTAATGAAACATTTTTATATCCTTCTATCACTTTTAACCACTATACCATCCTTGTGCAGTGAACAAAAAAATAAAGACCAATTTTATACTACGCTTTCTATCAAGGCAGAATCAATTGTATGCTTTAATAGATATGCCGTAATATATGGTAATACATATAAAACAATAGAAGAGTATATGCCCGATCCTTACAAAGTAAAAATGTGTTACATATATGATTTACTTGAACAAAAAGAAATAAACAAAATAGATAATGAAAGCAGTATTTGTGCGATTATAAAACATCCAAATGAACCACTGGTAGCAATCTTAAACCGTTTTTATAATAGCCTAAATACTGCCTATCACAGTTCTATAGGAATTTATACTGTACCAAACGGAGAAAAAATAATAACAATACCACACAATGGCAGTTTATTTAATCCAATTTTTAATTCACATCATACAAACATTATAGCAAGCACAGGTCAAAAGTCAGTTCTCATACATAATTATACAACAAAAACAACAAATATATTCACCCCTTCAGACAAAATTTCTCTTAAGCAACTGTTAAAAATATCATGCAATCCAGACTGTTCCAATGAATCTATCGAAACTTCACCTACAATTTGTCATGGTGCTTTTTGTGGCATACATAACTTTGATGGATCGTATATTGCATTTAATAATAATCTTTCTACCTCTTGTTTTTCCGTATATGATATACTTCACGAAAAAATAATTATAGAGCAGCAAAACGAAAATGAAAAAAATTTTTCAATGGTATTTCATCCAAAAATTCCTCACATTTTGGCAATATTATCCACAAAAGAAAAAAAAAAATCATATTTTAATACGTTTATTTAATATCGAAACAGAATATAAAATTACTGTACTCGATGAACAATTGGTAGAATTACAAAACTATTTTAATTATATTCCAAGAAATAATAAGCTTATAGATTTTTTTTGTAACGGCACAAAACTAATTGTTGCACTTCTTAGTAGATGCATCACTTTTAATATTCCTGAAATATTTTTAAACAATTTTTACCCACTAGGCACAAAAGACAAATGTATCTTTGCCCAATTGATTTTACAAAATTATTTTGACAATCAAAACAGTTTACTACCACATGATATTAAATGGCTTTTAACCAACCATATTTTAAAAATATCAGAAATTTAGCGTATCAATTCCCATATATGTAATAAATCTGTCATTGATAACTCCTGAGCTCGTTGCGCCAAAACTGTATCAGCAATTTTGGTAATAGCATAATGAGTATGTGCTAAATTATTTTTCAATGTTCGTCGTGGTTGATGAAAGCAATGTTTAATAAACTGCCAAAATTTATCTTCGTCAGGGATAGAAATAACATTGGTGCGTGGCTTAAAATAAATAGTTCGTGAAAAAACTTTAGGTGCCGGATGAAATGCAGTTGGTGGAACTTTATCTAATAATTTCCATTCAAAATAATGCTGAAAAAAAAGAGATGGATATCCATATCCACGCCCTCGTGTTTTTACTATTTTTTGCGCCACCTCTTCTTGAATCATCACCACTCCTTCTTTTATAAGATGGCGATGCTTTTGAAATCTATGCAAAATTGGAAAGGTAACTTGATAGGGTAAATTAGCAAGAATAGTCCACGGCTTATGGGCTTCAAGCAACAAAAAATCTATATCAAGAAAATTATCTTCCACTACCGTTAATCGTTCATCATTACATGTTTCTCGTACATAATTCGCCCAATCAGGGTCAATTTCAAATACCAATAATCGCTCAGCTGATGTGCCTAAAATTTCACGTGTTAAAAATCCATCACCACAACCAATTTCTAAAATTGAACTATCTTTTTTTATATCAACTGCAAAAATCATATTATGTACAATGGAAACATCACGCAAAAAATGTTGTCCAAATTTCTTTTTTAAAGGTATTCCTGCTGAATATGCCATTATTTTTACTTATTCCATTAACGCATCTTGGAAAAAATCAAGATCTTCTATAACTTTACCTGCACCTTTCACCACACAAAAAAGAGGATCTTCAGCAACTGTCACGGGAAGACCAGTTTCCTTTGAAATAAGCTTATCAAGGCCTCTTAATAATGAACCACCCCCAGCCATGGTGATACCACTCATGACCAAATCTGATGATAATTCTGGCGGTGTATTTTCTAATACAACACGAACTGCTTCAACAATACTTGCGATAGTTTCAAGTAACGCTTCATTAACTTCTGGCGCGGATAAAACCACCGTTTTAGGTACGCCCGTTACTAAGTCTCTTCCTTTAACCGCAATGCTATTTTTATGAAAATCACCTTCTAATAACGCTGATCCTATTTCCATTTTAACATGCTCAGCAGTACGCTCTCCAATCAATAAATTGTATTTGCGCTTAACATACTGAACAATGGCAACATCCATTTCATCGCCACCAACACGCACTGAACGACAAAAAACAATGGATTTAAGTGAAATAATAGCAACCTCTGTTGTCCCACCACCAATATCAACAATCATGTTGCCTGATGGTTCTTGTACCTGAAGACCTGCTCCAATTGCAGCCGCCATTGGCTCCATAATGGTTCTTACCATACGAGCTCCTGCCTCTTTGGCTGACTCTTCAATAGCTCTGCGTTCAACTTGCGTAATACCTGAAGGAACACCAATAATCATGCGCGGACGCGCTCTGAAAAATGAACTACGACCATCATTAATAACACCAATAAAATAGCGCAACATACTTTCTGTTAACTCATAATCGGCAATTACGCCATCTCGCATTGGACGGCTTGCTACAATATTTTCCGGTGTTTTTCCCAACATTTCCTTTGCACGCATACCCGCAGCTAACACATTTTTGGTATGTAAACGCACGGCAACAACGGAAGGTTCATTTAAAATAATTCCTTTACCACGTACATAAATAACCGTATTTGCTGTTCCCAAATCAATTGCAATATCATTAGAAAAAAAATTAAACAATTTACGCGCAGGCACAAACTTCATACATTTTTCCTTATCATCAACAAGTGATGAATTATTAGTACGCCAACTCAACACCAAGTGATACTTTATGCGTCTTTGGAACATTATGAGAAACAAACAACATCGATGGAATATCCCATCTAAAAAAAACAATCGGTTCTACCTGGTGCTTTGCTTGTATCCGTCCAAAATCATAAAAAATATCAATAGTAAAATAATCAGAGCCCCATTTTGATGTTCTAATTACCTGAGACAAGTCAACAGGAACTGTTCTATCACAACGATAATCATGCCAATGATCTCTCATATGAGATGTCAGTGTATAATGCACCCCAAGCCCTAATCCTTCACGAACATGTTCTAAAATAAAATACGGAGAAAATGCCGTTGTCAATCCGGGATTAATACGTGCTTTGCCAATCACCGGACCAAAAATATACGGCTCACTTGCTTGCATTGGCATACGTGCTGTTACTACACGCGGTATTCGCTTACTCAACTCAAGCAAAAAACCAACCTTAATATCTTCTTTAAGTTCAAATAACGCATCACCCTTGAGATACACCCCTCCAAAACCGTTACCACCATAAGGAATTGAAGCAGCATTACACAAATTTGTTTTAACTCCTGTCGGTATAAAACCACCAATAGATAACCCCGCATAAATTCTGCGGCATTTTAATGTGTATTCCCACATCTTGCCACCGCGCACATACAGATCAATATCACCAACGCCATGCTGTGCCGCATTATTTTGCACAAGTCCAATCTCTTGAAATGCTGTGCGTCGTGCTATTTCTATTTCATTAATATCACCCGGTTTTACATTTTTCACTTTTTGAAAATCAATCTGAAATGTTTGGCGTGAATTTGTCTTTAAAAAAAGCAACTCAGCGCCAATAGTACAATGAGGCGAAACAGTTTGGCAATACCGCATAAAAAAACCCTGCCCCTGAATACGACCCTCAACATTAAAAGGCAGCTCTCGTCCCAGCAAATCAGAACGTAAAGGAGTTTGCCCAGTAATTGTTAAAATTGATGTTGCAAGTGTATTAAGATCAAATGTTCCAAATATTTCTGGAATACCAACCGTTTTTTCATCACGAGCAAAAGCCTGACTGGCCGTTATGACAACAAAATCAAGCTCAAACGCTGACGGAAGAGAATCTATAAAAAATTGTTGCGGAACAAATAACGGAATAAATCGATTATCATATATCTCTGCAAAAATTACGTGAGACAAAGACAAGAACATCATAAAAAGAAAAAATTTTTTTGACATTGAACTACCCTGCTCTGCACTGTTTGTCGGAGTCGTATTATTGCCTGAGCTGATGCTTTGGCCACTATTTTTATTACTGATTAATTGATTACAAATCAACCTCTTGTATTATAATATCTCATTTTCCTTTTTTTGAAAGCTCAAACAACTATCTCATGCATTAAGAATGGTCTTATAAACATTCAAGAGTCTTGCTTTACAAAACCCTTGTCTTTATTTAGTATATTTATTTAAAATAGAAATTAATAATACGTTTTATTTATAATAATAACAATAATTAAATGGAAATTGTTATGCAAATCTTTAATAAAAAACTCTGGAACCTAGCAATAATACTCTGCATAACATTGCCATTAAACGGTATGTTTACTCCAAAAACATTCAATAGATTAAAACAAATGAAGCAAAAGATTTCACGACAACGGCCTTTTGGACTATCTCAACCAATAAATATAAATATTAAACCAACGATATCTCAACCCACTGAAATCAAAAAACCTAATTTCTTCTCATGGTTTTCTAACTGGTGGTCCAGTCCTCCATTAGAACAAAAACTTTCTACATTATCTACCAATGTAGAAACAACTATCAAAACAGCGGCAACGAATTTAAGCACCAACATAGAATCAAAACAAATTCTTAATAAACTACGCAAAGATCAATATGTATCTGACTCTTCAAAAGAAACGATTCAAACCTTTTTAGAAAATAATAATAGCGATAATATAAAAGACGTATTTAACGAAACTATTAAATATCTTGGAGGCGCTGATCAGCTAATAAAAATATGCACAAATAATCCATCACTCGCAACCAAACTTCTTCCTTTTATACAAGAATCTCTTGCCAATCCCAGTTTAATAACAACTCCCGTATCAAAAAGCTCTTATGAACCACAAAACATTTTATTATTTACCTCAAAAATTCTTTTACAACTTTCTCATACATCTGACTCGGCACAAATACACACAATCTCGGCACAAATACACACAATCAACGAAATTAAAAAACAGCTACTTCAAATACTAATTGCTCACCCCTTTTACATTACTTACCTCGATACACAAATATTGTTAACTATTCTTCCTGATGATAGTGATAATTTTATTACAATAATAAAAAAATGGGACACTCAGATAAAATTCGAGATCAGCGGTACTGGTAAAATGACACATCAATATAGTCGATCATTCGATTACGCAATATCAGACCTACTCTTACAAAAAATAATGCATGAAAAAAGTGAAAAAAACAAAGAAGAGCTATGTACCATTTTTCTTGAAAACGAATACGCAAGTATAAAAATAGAAAAAATTGCTTCAAATGATATTGGTACTATCTCCGCCATTATTTCTGCTTTTAAGAAAAAGCTTTTGACCGATGATATATATAAACCTAATTTTCACTTATTAGCTAAAGAAATATTTGATCTTACAAGTAAAAGCGATCCTTCATTAATAAAAGACCTTACTAATGATCTCATTTCTGTTTTAAAAAAAAAATTTTTAACAAATGATATCTATAAAAATAATTTTGATTTATTTACTATGGACACACTTGCATTTATAGCAAAAAAAAGTCCTTTATTGATTAAAGATCTTACCAATACAATCATTTCTGTTTTAAAAGAAAAACTATTAACAGATAATACATATAGTGAATATTTTTGTTCATTAATTATAGATATAATTCATTTTACACGTTACACTAATCCTCCATTAGCTGAGGATTTTGCCAATGCCATCTTAGCACAATTTAAAAAAGCATCAAAATCAGATGCTGGCCTTAATTTATTAACAAAAATATTACCCGTTGCAGAAATATTAGAAAAAACATTTAATATAAACAAAAAATATGCCAATACAGCATCATATAAACATCTTAAAGAATATGCCTATGACGTAATAGAAAATTTCCCCACCATATTTAGCAATCCTAATCTTATAACAATGATTCAGGATGTTCTCAAAAAAGAAAAAGAACTTAATGATCTTGGATACGAAACTTTTTATCATGGAAGGCGTTGGAAATATGGATTACTATCAGATATTTATACCATGCTTTTTGAATATAAATCAGGTAAAAAACTTAATAACTTTATCCCTACTCATCTTGATGATCCTGCTTTAGGAGAAAAAATCAATCCACTCTTTTTTAAATCTGAAAAAGCAAAACATGCACTATTACTCAAAAAAGGAAATGTTCCTAATGACTCCATAGGCATTGCTGGTTATGAAACGCTATTATTTTTAAATAAATTTTTATTTGGTAACATCGTAAAACTAGGAGAAAGTTCAATCGACTATATGCTCGAAAATCGCAATGTAAGCGATATAAAATTATCAATATCAGAAATATTTGCCATGTTTGGAGACTCTGTTGTTTACAATACATATAAGCAACAACTACAAGAACTAGAACAAGAATATACCAAGCTAAGCAAACATGGTGAACTATTACTCATAGCAGTCCCAAAAAATAGAATTAAAGATTATGTGTATTACACTGTATATAGCCCTGGAGAGAATGGTCAAAGGAAATCACTTTATGTTCCAGGCGTTGGTAAAACATTTGATATCGAAAAAATTCTAGAATACCAAAATAAATACCCTAAAGATACTGGTGGTCAATATAGCCTTATTAATACAAAAACAGCAGGTCTTGACCCTAATAGTGGAATACAAATGTTTCCATTCAATGCAGTTGACACAGATAAAATGAAAGCATTTAAAGAAAAAGAACACGCTCTCTTTGCTGAAATCATACAATCGATGAAAAAAGAAGATAATAAAAAAGCAATGAAAACATTATCACGAGAGTAAATTTAATGGAAATTGTTATGCAAACCTTCAATAGAAAACTCTTGATCCTAGCAATAGCACTCTGCATAGCATTGCCATTAAACGGTATGTTTATTCAAAAAAAAACATTTGGCAGATTAAAACAAATGCAGCAAAAAGCTGCGCAAAAACGATCTTTTGAACTATCACAACCAATAAATATTAAATCCACTATAAATCAACCAACTGAAATCAAAAAATCTAATTTCTTCTCATGGTTTTCCAATTTTTCCAAACCAATTTCTAACTGGTGGTATGGACCTCCTTTAGAAGAAAAACTTTCTACTTGGTCTAGCGATTTAAACACTATTATAAAAACATACGCAAAAACGGATTTAAATACCGCCATACAATTACTAAAAAATCTTAAGAAACTACAACCATATGCCGACACAGCATCATATAAACATCTCAATAAATATATCTCTGATATAATAAAAAAGTATCCCTCTATGCTTATCAATCCTAATCTTTTTAACATGGTCAAATCAGCCTTACAGAAAGAAAAAGAAGAAAACGATCTTGGGTATGAAACATTTTATAATGTAAGAAAATGGCAATATAACTTTATATCAGATATTTATACCATGCTTTATGAATACAAATCTGGAACAATACTCAATGCCTTTGTTTTTACTCATTTTGATGATTCTGATTCTGTTTTAGAAAAAATACACCCAAGATTTTTTGAATCTGAAAAAGCAAAACATGAACTATTGCTCAAAAAAGGAAACATTCCAGACATTGCCGGCTATGAAACCCTACTATTTTTAAACAAATTTTTATTTGGTAATGTTACCAACTACGACCCAGGAACATGCTCAATATATTTTTTATTATCCAATGAAAATAACACCCCTAAAAACATTTCGATACAAGAAATATTTGCTATGTTTGGAGATTTCAACATCTATAATATGTACAAAGAAAAATTACAAAACTTACAACAAGAACATAATGCGTTAAGCCAATATGGTGAACTATTAACTATTGCCATCCCAAAAAATAAAGTCGATCAATCCGTATATCATTCATCAGCCTTTGGTTACAAAGAAGCATTTCTTACTCAAGATCTTAAAATAATAAGCGATTCAACAGATATTCTAAATTCTCTTAATCAAAATCTCGATGATGATGGTAGCGAATTTGCTATGCCAAATACAAAAATAATAGGACCTAATAGCGGTATAAAAGTATTTTCATTCAATGCAGTTGACACAGATAAAATGAAAGCATTTAAAGAAAAAGAAGAAATTTTATTTGCTGAAATCATACAATCGATGAAAGAAGAAGATAGTAAAAAAGTAATGGAAGCAGCGTCACGGGAATAAAGAGAACCTCTGCTATAAAAAAATAAACTAAAACTCCGATAACAATTAAATTTATCTGGGCTTTAGTTTATTAAAAAAAGTTAATAATTTATTTTGCTTGTTTTTCGCTAAATTGCACAGTGTATTGATACGTCTTGTCTTCTGCGCCTAGTACTGTATTTTCAAATGCTGAAACTCTCGCTGCAAATTTCTTTACTTCTTGTGTTTCTTTATTTGTTACATCACACAAAACTTTAACTGACTGCTGATTATTAGCTGCTTCAGTACACGCTTGTTCAATTGCCTTACGATCTTGTTCGTTTAATGGTAATACATTGAACATATTCGCTTCAACAACCATAGCTTTAGCATCAAAAAAATCAATCTCATTTTTTACATATTTTTGTATGATATGATTATGATCAACAATAAAGCTAAGCACTTTTTTGTCTTCTTTATCTGTTTTCTGCGCAGGCTCTTGCGGTTCCATGCTCATTGCAGAATGCGTTGCACCAAGAACTAACAAAGACATTAATGATCGACGGAATTCCATTGTATAAACCTTTTCGTTGTTAAATAAACTACTATTAAAAATTCTTATGCAGAGATTAACATATTTATTCATATTATACAAGCAACCTTCACGCAAAAAAATTATGAAAATTTTCTAAAAACATGCTACACTCAGCCAACAATATTAAAAAATTTTTACCCTGATTATTTTTGATACCTCTTTATGAGAGATAATCAAAAGGAATTAACTATGATTAAGAATATTCAAGCGATTATTTTAGCTGCAGGAAAATCAACACGTTTTCACGCAGAAAAGACTAAACTTGCTACACTCATTTGTGGCCAGCCAATGATTTTATTTCCCACAAAACTTTTGCAAGCATTACACATTCCAACTACTGTTGTTGTTGGCTATCAACAAGAAATAATAAAAAATATTATCACCACAGAGCATGGCGACACTATTAATTTTGTTGTACAAGAAGAACAACGTGGCACTGGTCACGCTCTTGCGACTACTAAAGAGATATGGCAAGAAGAAAATATTCTTGTAATGAATGGAGACGCTCCACTCATCACTCAAGAAATGATTATAGAACTATATAATGAACATACAAAAAATAACTGTGCAATCAGTTTTATAACTTCCTATAATGAAAGCTTAGATAACCCATATGGCCGAGTTATACGGACAAACAACAACATAGAAATTATTGAAGCAAAAGATATAACTGAAGACACTCAAGTTTCTCTTTGTATTAACGCTGGTATATATATCATTAATAAAAACTTTTTACACACCTCTATATCATCTCTCAATACTCATAATGCAAGCAAAGAATTCTACATAACCGACTTAGTAAAAATAGCGAGCACTAATAAATTGAAAGTTGGCACAACAGAAGAGAATTTTGAAAAAGTTATTGGCGTTAATATAATAGAAGAACTATGGGCGGCTGAAGAAATAATGCGTGTATCATTAATTATGAAATGGATGGAGAATGGCGTACGTTTTAATATTATTCACTCAGTCCACCTTGATATAAATGTCACTATCGGCCACGGATCATACATTGGCAGCAATGTCAATTTACGTGGCACTACAAGAATTGGCAGCAACTGTACCATTGCTGAATTTTCCTCATTAGATAATGTAATTCTCGAAGAAAATGTAACTATTAATTCACATTCAGTACTTAAAGATAGTCTTATACAATCAGGAGCAGAAGTCGGACCATTTACTCATATACGCTCTAACGTTACCGTTGGACATAATAGTGTTATTGGTAATTTTGTTGAAGTTAAAAATAGCACTATCGGCGCGGAAACAAAAGCTAAACATTTAACCTACATTGGCGATGCAACAATTGGATCTCAGGTGAATATTGGCGCAGGAACCATCACCTGCAATTATAATGGTCACACTAAAAATAAAACCATCATCAAAGATAATGCATTTATTGGCAGCAATAACACGCTCGTTGCACCGATAACCATTGGTAAAAATGCATTTACTGCTGCAGGATCAACAATAACTGCTGATGTTCCTGATAACGCATTAGCAATTGCACGCAATCATCAAACCAATAAATATGATTATGCAAAAAAACTAAAAAACCAAACTTCTGATCAAAAAAACAACGAGCCTTCACCTAATTTTTCTTTTATTGGCGCTCGTGTTATACATCCCGATACACCAGCAGATGATTTATGATCCGCTTTATTCACACCGCAGATCTTCATTTTGGCATGGAAAATTATGGTAAAATAGATGCTAAAACGGGTATTCATACACGTTTGCTTGATTTTGAAAAGGCACTCAATTTTTGCATTGATAAAGCAATAAAAGAGGAGGTTGATTTTTTTCTCTTTGCAGGAGACGCGTATAAAACTCATAATCCCAGCCAAACACAACAACGAATGCTCTTTAAATGTTTTTTACGATTATACTCTGCAGGCATTCCCCTTGTTATTGTCATTGGCAATCATGATCATCCTCTCAGCTTTGGAAAAGCACACGCGCTTGATATGCTTGGTGAAATACCACTTGAAGGCTTTCATGTTTTTGCAAAACCTGGTGTCATAACATTACACACAAAAAATGGACCTATCACCATTGTTGGAATTCCCTGGCCAACGCGTAACACTATCGCCATTGCCAACAAACATCTTGATAAATCAGCTTCGCAATTAACAGAATATATTTCCAATGCTGTTGCACATATTATCACCGATTATGCACAAAAAATTGATCCTACTATCCCTGCCGTACTTGCAAGTCACATCACCGTCAACACTGGTATATTTTCTGGATCTGAAAAACGAGCGATTTATGGCAATGATCCGATGCTCATGCCTTCACAACTTGCCATCGCGCCATTTGATTATGTAGCACTTGGTCATTTACATCGTCATCAAAACTTGAACAGCTCAGGATATCCTGCAGTAGTTTATTCCGGATCAATTGAACGTATCGATTTTGGTGAACGCAAAGAAGAAAAAGGATTTTGCTTAGTCACTATTGCTGAAAAAGGAAAAGCTATCTATGAATTTATCCAAGGACCAACGCGACCATTTATTCAAATTGATGTCACACTCAAATTAGGAATCCCTCAAACAGAACAGATTCTTGAAGCTATTAAAAAACATGATCTTCGTGACGCGATTGTTAAAATTACTTATCATGTTCCGGTGGGAAAAAAAGATTGTGTTGATTTAAAAATTATTCAACAGGCATGTAGCGAAGCACTTGATCTTATCGGTGTTATTCCGATACATAGTTTTCAAACACGTGAAAAACGCAGCTGTGCACTTAAAATAAATATGGAACTTCCTGAACTATTGGGTAGTTATTTTGCTACAAAACCTGAACTTAATGAAAAGCAAAATGATTTAATAGAAAAAGCTATGCTTTTATGGCAAGATCATTTGGAAAGACAAGAGGAGCAAATTTAAATTAATGCATCTTCTATGATGAAAATTTATTTAATCCCGTTCGTGGTGATAGTTCGATAAACTCACTAGTAAACGCCGCCTGCCCGCAGAAGCCTTGGCGAAGGCGGGTCGAATCCGTACGAACTCATTTAAAAAAAAAGAAAGAAGAATAAAGAAAAAGAATTAAGCAGGACTTTTTCCTAACTCATAATAGTTTGCTCCAGATCGATATATTTTGAGATTTCAGACATGTCTTTTCGACGTCTAATGTCATGAATTACCTCCTCAACTGATTGTTTCTTTTTGTCATATTTTATACATTGCAATATGGCATATGCAACCATGACGGAAAATAGATGGAATCTTTGTTTATCAGCATTGATGGATTGACAGTGAGTGAGGCCAATATATTGTTTTCCACTACGAAAATATTTTTCTGGAGGCCAACGTTTGCTATATGCTTGAACATGCTCTTTTGCAGTTCTAATGACATTGCTAACAATGAAAACAACTTCCTTTTTATCTCCTGTAGCATTACGTTTGTGTGCAGTAAAAAACAGATTATGGCCTTTATATGATCCCTGTATTGTCTTGTATTTTTCATTACCCTTCATTTGTAAAAGCGAGTGTTTTGATAGCTGATTTTTTTCACCATCAGCTTCAATAACTCTATTTGATGGTATCCGTGCAGTAATCAGCATTCCTTGTTGTTCTATAAAATTAAGCATTTCAACTGAAGCAAAGGCCCCATCTAATCGTACTTCTTTAAATGGTATACCATGTTTTTTTGCAGCTAATATTAATTCTATAACAAGTTCAGTCTTTTTTTTATAAAGTTCTCCAGCATCTTTTTTACGAAGCCATAAAGTGTAGTCAAAAGGAATAACAATTTTACCATTTGACCAAACTATAAATCCAGTAGAAAAGCCTTTTTCAACGCGCTTTCTAGAGCCATCATAATCATATGTAACACCAGAAATATGTTCTGAAAAATGTTTTTCTAATAAAGTAAAGTCAACGATTATATACCCTGGATTTTCCTTTGTTGAATTATTTTTTATTATTTCATGCAGAAATAGTACACATTCTTCGCTATAAACATTAATATCTTTATTTGATATGTAAATTTTCTTATAGGAAAGATTATTTTCTCTAGCCATCGAAGCATAATTTTTGCGTTCTTTACTTACTATCAACATTAACACATAGAGCGTTAATTTTTTTGATGATTTTTTCAACGTGACTTTTGAAATTTTTTTTATTACACTTTGAACTACCGCTATCATGAGAGCTCCTTTTTTTGGTTTTGAAATATATAAAAAAAGTAGACCTCAGATAGCGTTTTTAGTCAATTAAATTCTAAACTTTTTCAACTTCGGGAAAAGTCCTGTTAAGAGAAGACCCCAATATAATTGGGGACCCAACCTTCATAAGAATTACGGTTTTTAATGCAGGGGGTAATCTTGTAACAACCCCCTGCACCCCCATACACAAACGTTCCCTTTGATCCCTTAAGATCATTTCTAACTCAGACCACAGTCGCTCGCAGAGCCTCACGCCTAAATCATCGTAGAAATGTGTAGGACTTTTTACATTATAATTAAATTAGTACATGTCGAGTTAAACCGAAGTCCTGGCCATTCTTATAGACATGGGCTTCCCGATAATGAGTCTTTCGAAATTATCGGCGTAAGGGTTTTTAACTCGATAAGGAATCCAAGGGAACTATTTGCCTGTCCTCCGAAGCTTTATGCGAAGGAGGATGTATGGGGGTGCAGGGGGTTTTTACAAGAATACCCCTTGCATTAAAACCGTAGTTCTTACGTAGGTTGGGTCCCCAACTACATTGGGGTTCTTTTATCTTATTATATTTTTTTTATGATTGTCTAATTTAATTTAATAAAAAAAAAGCTATACTTTTGTGACAGAATCATGTTAATCAACAAAAAAAACAAGTATAGCTCCTAATAAACAAAACTAATCACAATTCTGTTTTTACTTTGATATACTTAATAAAAAGAAAAAGTTTTATCAATGGATGTGAAATGTTAAAAAAATTACCTATTGGGTTACAAACATTTTCTAAATTAATTAAAAAAAACTGCGTGTACATCGATAAAACTGCATTAATTTATGAACTTATTACACAAGGCGAATGTTATTTTTTTGCACGTCCTCGACGATTTGGTAAATCGCTTCTGGTTTCAACTCTTGCTGAAATATTTGCAGGAAACAGAGAACTCTTTGCAGGTCTTGCTATTGAATCACTCTCCTATGATTGGAAAAAACATCCTGTTGTTATTATTTCTTTTTCCGATCTTGACTGTACAACTCCTGAAAATTTAATAAAAAGCCTTAAACATTATTTGCAAAAAATTGCATATGAATACGATATAACACTTAATGAAAAATTTAGTCCAGGCGAATTGCTGCAAACGCTTATCAAAAAATTAGCAAAACAAAATCCCGTTGCTCTTTTAATTGATGAATATGATTATGCAATTTTAAAACATGTTCATGAACCCACCATAGCACATGAAATGCGTGAAATATTAAAAAACTTTTATGCTGTTATTAAAGGTCTTGATGCATATTTAGTATTTGTTTTTTTAACAGGAGTTAGTAAATTTTCAAAAACATCAATTTTTTCTGGATTAAATAATCTTGATGATATCAGCTTAGATACTAAATATAGTACATTGCTTGGATACACAAAAAACGAAATTATTACTCAATTTGAATCGTATTTAATAGAAGCCGCTCATCATAATGAATATTCAATGGAGCAATTACTCAATGAGATCACTATTTGGTATGATGGTTACCAATTCAGCAATCAAGTAACTACCAAAATATATAATCCATTTTCTATACTTTTATTTTTATCAAAAAAAGATTTTTCAAACTATTGGTTTAAAACAGGAACACCAACTTTTTTAATCAACCTATTAAAAATAAAAAATTATCCTATCCAAGATTTTGATCATACAAAAGCAACAAATAGTGAATTGAGTCAATTTGAAGTTGACGCTATAGATTTAAAAACATTATTATTTCAAACAGGGTATTTGACAATAAAATCATATAACAATGACACTCATAATTATACCCTCGGATTCCCTAATAAAGAATGCATTGATTCATTAGCAGAACATATTATACATTCAATGACTACACTACAAAGCTCTCAACTCAAAGATATTGTTTTTTTACTACACAAAGCATTTGAACACAATACTCTTGAACAAATTATTCCAATTCTTATTAATCTGTTTGCCTTAATACCTTATACTATACAGATCAATAAAGAAAAATATTATCAGACTATTTTTTATCTTGTACTTAAAATGATTGGTGCTGAAATTATTGTTGAAGACACAACTAATATTGGCAGAATTGATGCAACCCTTCAAACACAAGCTACACTATTTATTATTGAATTTAAAATTGATGATACAGCGATAAACGCTTTACAACAAATCAAAACAAAAAAATATTATCAAAAATATAACAATTTTAATAAAAAAATAGTTCTTGTTGGTATTGCATTTGACACCACAACAAAAAATGTCAGCGGTGTTGAATATGAGTATTTACAATAAAATTTTTTCTATAATTTTTTTATATATTTTTATTTCAACAAACATAACCGCTTATTCTACTTCTTTATGTAATGAGGCAACAATACAATGGAACTATCTACAACAACTTACGCAAAGCACATCTTTTTTATCTTCTTTAAATAAAAAAAAATACTGCTACAGTCCTTGTAATATCATCATACACACAGATCACATACAAATAGATTCCATACAATTCTTTAACAGCACAATAAAAACATGCATACAAGAAATGCTAAATCATCACTCTCTCAACCCATTATTAATAGTTCTCAAAAAAGCAACATATTATCAACATGCCTATAAGTATGATCAACAATTTTTTCGTGAGTTATTTTTACTTGCTTTTACCATTTACAAACAAATTTTATTTCACGAATGCTCATGTAACAACTATTCACCCAAAGCAATAACGCTCAACGATATACTGATTATTAGTGATAAAATAAATCAACTACCTATCGCAGAAATACTCAATACCATTGAAATGTTGGTGATTGAACTTCCACCATTTCTTGAAAAATATGAATTTACTTCAACCATAACATGGAAAGAATGGTTCAAAAAATATTGGTGGGTTCCGCCCGTATTTGGCGTATGGTTTGGCTTAAGAATTCTTTTCTACTTACAAAAAGCTCAAGCTTCACCTTCAGTTACTCTTCAGTTACTCGTAACAACACAACCAACTGAATCAGAAATAAATGACGGATGAATGTTTAAGTAAAAATTGACGATAATTTTCCATCAATTCTTCATATTTTGGTCGCCGTAAAATATCCACAATCTCACGATATGATTCTTCTAAAGATTTAATTGTTTGTTCAGTTTTTTCAACTAACCTGAACAACTCAAACCCTTCTTGCACACGTTCTGGCAGGGAAACTTGACCAACATTCATACTATAAATAAATTGCTTACTTTCTGCTATATCAGAATGATTGATGGTAAATGGCTCCCCCCACCAAGCATCGACTGCTCCTCCTTTTCCTGTTTGAGCAAATCTAACTAAATGCTTATACTGCTTTTCTGACGACATTCGATTAGATTGAGGAACAAACATACGTTCTAAAGTATACGTTGCTTCTATTACTTCTGGATGTTCCTCGTAATAACTCTCAACATCCTTGCGAGGAATAATTAAATTTGAACGAATCTTTACATCAAGCATCGTATTAACTGTTTGCATGATCTGCAACTGCTGACGACCTTCTTCAATAGTGTATCCTGATGCAGTAAATATCTGCTCTAACTCTTTTTGCGATAAATTATAATCTCGTTGAATTTGCGCTAAATATGCATCCACTGCCTCCTCATCTTGTGGAATTTTATGTTTTTTAGCATCAAGAAAAACTTCTTTTTCAAAAATCATGTCTTCTTTTGTTCTAAATCCACCACCGATGCTTGGCCTATCAATGTCAGATTTAGTAATTATCTCCACATCTTCTTGTCCAAAGACAACTACTTCTATCTGATCAAGCAACACCAGATTAGTTGCATCTACTATTTCTTGACCATGTGCCATGATCACTGAAGATATAATCAACAAAAAAAATTTTATGCGCATTTTCATATCTTATTCCACTCATTAAACTTAATCTAATTAATTTAATCCCGTTCGTGGTGAGCTTGTCGAATCCATACGAACCCCTCAAAGTATATTTTTTTATCATGAAATTATTTTTTTATATTTTTTTAAACGAGTTCGTATGGATTCGACAAGCTCACCACGAACGGGATTAAATATAAAATTGGGGGAGTGATAAACTCCCCCTTATTTTTACTTTTTCATGGTAATATACATTCACCTATGCCAAACGCTTGGATACGGGCTCTTGAATGTTTACTTCATGAGCAAGGCCACCGCCAGTAGTTGGCGCACTCTTTTGCTCAGCTTCAGGCTTAAAATAATCTTCATTTATGGTCACCGCATACTCTTGTTTTAATTCATTAATTTTCTTTTCCAAAAGCTCAAGACGCTTCGTTTGCTCAACTTGTTGTTTTATTCTATCCTTAATTTGCTCATACGGAATATATTTTGGCTCTTCTTTTGAAATAGCAGATACTACCCAGAATTTTCCATTAGCTTCAATTAACTCAACCGCAGGTACCGTTTTGATTGCAGCAATTTTATCGCGTAATTGCTCATCAATACCAATACTGTGTGCATTAACCACCTTGAAATCCTTAATCTTATCAATTAATCCACCCTCTTGAGCAGCTTTGGTAAAATTATTTTGCACCGATTTTACTTGAGAAACAAATGCTCGTGCTTCTGCTAAGCTCGCAAACTCAATGCCCTGTGCAGCAACGCCACCATGAGATATAATAACCCCTTGAATCTTATCTTTATTGGCTTCATAAAAAGATCTTGCCTCAGCATCAGACACCGTAACTGAAAATTGTTTGTTGAAATATATTGCATTAAGAGTTCGATCCATATTTCTATATAATTTTTTTAACTCTGCCTGATATGCAGGCGTTTGATCAATTTTATTGGATGTAATATATTCATCAGCAATGTATTGTCCCATCAAACCTTCCAAAAGATAATGATCAAACTCTTTAGGTTCTATATACTTCATTGCTTCTGCTAGTTGAGGCATAGATTTCAAATAATCTTCTTTTTCTACCGCTAAACTATCAGTTGTAATCACCGGCTTTCCCTTAATATTCATCAACCACTCCCCCGTCAAAACTGATTGATCATTAGAAGAGTTATTTTCTGTTGAAACATCTACAGAATCCTTTTTAAACATATCCATACAGCCTGGTAAAAAAGAAAGCATTACAAAAACACCGCTCATCAAACCGATTTTATGAAAACTTTTATTCATAGCTACCCCTTACATAAAAATATATTGTACAATAATAATGTTTCTATATTACCAAAGAATCGACATTTTACAACGGTAAAAAAATATCTTTAATTTCTATCAATTACAGGTTAGGATGTTAAAAAATAAAATTATTAAAAAAAAGGGGGTTTACCACAAAAATAATCATATTTCTATCACGTCAATAATGTTATTCAAAAAAAAAGGAATGTTTCATGAAAAGAAGTGTCTTATTTTTCCAAACACTACTTCTGTTGCCATTCATTTCAACATATTCTCTTCTCAGCATGGATGCAAATACAATAAATACAGATGCAGAAGAACAATTTAATAAAAGTACGGTAAAAACAGATGATCAATCTGTTACAACTATTTCAATTCCACAAAACCAAATCCAAGAAGAAGAAATTGTTATTGATTTAACTTTTATAAACAAAGAAGAATATAAAAATAAATTTTCAAAAATATTAAAAAATTTATGTGAAAAAATATCCTCTGAGCAAAATATATTAAGTAAATCAGTACTTGTCCGCCCAATACCACAGGAAGAAGGTCTTTCTGGTTCACTTTATTGGAATAGTTTTACAACAAATCCTGATGACCTTATATATGGAGCATTAGAAAATGGGTTATTTAATCCCAGCAACAAAACACATATGAAATATCTTGAAGATGCCTTTGAACTTCATATTAAAAAAAATAATGCTGATCGTGTTCAATCCATGTTAAAATATTGTCGCACCTATAAAGGATCGATTGGATTAACTGATAGAGTTGCGCGCGAAATACATGGATATCTAGAAAAAATCAACGATCAAAAAGAAACAAAAACAAAAAACATAACAACTAATGAAAATAGTGACTTTATAAATACATATAATGCTTTTATTGTAGCACTACAAAAAGAAACCACAAATCGATTTATAGAAATGCAAGAACAACTTGAAATTTATACAAACCAACATACTTCTACTTTTAAAAAGCAAGCTGACAATATGAGAGCAAATAAAATAGGTACTGCCACAATTCATGAGATTAATCCATTATTAGCATTTGGACGCAACGAACCATGTTCTTGTCAAAAAATCAGTAATCCTGCACAATATACCTGCCCAACTCAAATAAAAAATATCCATACAAATAAAGATCTTTCAGTCAAAAATGGTATTAACCTGCCACATAATCACATAGTACATAATGTTTGTGATTCTCTTGAAAAGATACATAATATCAATGAACAAATAAATGCTTTACCTCTTCTTAAACTTAAAGCAACTAACACACAAATCAGTTCATAATAATAAGGCCTGAGCAATCAGGCCTTCTTTTTATACAACTCTACAAACAACCACTACCGTAATTTTTCTTGGCTTTAATTCCAATAATTTTTTAACCGCTGCCACGATTGTTGAACCTGTTGTCATCAAATCATCAACTAATAAAATATGTTTATCCTTAAAATCTTTTAATTCTACGTCATTAAGCTCAAACGCTTCTTTAAGATTTTCAAGGCGCATGCTCGAAGCAAGCGTTGACTGAAATGCTGTTTTTTTAATGCGCTTAAGCGCATTAATCATTGGTGCGTTCTTTTTTTTCTGTATTACGTGTGCAATCTCCTGCGCCTGATTAAAACCTCGCCATGCATACCGCGTCCAATGTAATGGAACTGGTACAATTATATCATAATCAAGTTGTTGCAGTGGAACATATTCCCACAACAACTCTGCCATTTGATAACTTGCCAAAGAATCTGACCACCCTTTTGCTAAAATCAATTTCTTTAATGGATCCTTGTAATCCGAGATAGCTAAAACGGTAACTGAAAAATTTAAATTTATATCTATTTTTCGTGAAACTATGGGGAAAATCTTTTCTTTACACGAAAGACACAACACTGCTTTAACTGATAAAAATTTTTTACAATACGCGCATATTGATGGCATAATGCAAATGATGATATTATTATATAAAAAACCGTTCGTTTCCTTCGACAAGCTCAGGACGAACGGAGTAATTATCAATTTCATGATGATACTTCGACATTGCTCAGCAGTAAGCGCAAAGTTTATCCTAAGTTTTATCGAAGGGCTCACCACTAAGTAATTTAAAATCCTAATCCCGTTCGTGGTGAGCTTGTCGAATCCATACGAACGTTTATTTTTATTATTTTTCATTCTGTAAAAACATGAGAGCCACACCTAAAACAATCACTACATCAGCAATATTAAATACCGGCCACGACCAGCCATGATATGAAAATACAATAAAATCGATTACTCCACCATAGACTACACGATCAATGAGATTAGAAAACGATCCTACAATAACGCACAGAGGTCCAATAATTGAATGTCCTTGCATATAACGGCAATACGCGTACCAAAAGATCAATAACGTTATCATTGTAATAATTAAAGAAACTCCTGCAAATAAGTAATCACTCTCAGAATGAAAAACCCCCCACGAAATACCACGATTAAAATATAATGCACACGATAAAAAAGGAGAAATAATACAAGGAACCTGCGCGCACCACGAAAGCGCTATACATTTTGATAAACGGTCAATAAAAAAAATAAAAAAACCTAAAGAAAAATATTTCAGCAATTTTTTTTGCATTATCTAATTACCGCTCCTTGCTGCTGTAATTGTGCAATCACCACTGACCATATCAAATCCACATCGTCGGCACTCAATGTTTTTTCTTTATCATTCATTTCAACGTGGAATGTCATAGCTTTTTGATCATGCCATTCAGATTTAGTAAAAAAATCAATTAAAATAACAGACTGAACCCTCGGGTCAACTGCTTTAATATTTTTTATCAGTTCATCTGTTGTTAAAGAAACAGAAATTAAAATACTTACATCTCGTGACGCGGATGGATATTTTGATAATGAATCAAATCGAACAACTGCCTTTTTATAATCTAAAAGAAAATCACCATTCAACTCAAAAATAAAAGCAGCTCCTCCCACTGGTGACAATTTATTTACCACTGACTGATCAACCATGCCTGCGCTACCAATAATCACATCGCCATGCATAAGAAGCGCGGTTTGATATGGCATATACCATGGAAATTCAACATCAGCCCATGATTGCCATGATACGTTAATATGTAATTGGTCAAATAAACGGTTCAGTAAAGCCTTGCCAGCGTAAAAATCAATACCTTCATGCACGCGAGTATCTTCATAAAATATTCCACTTAATGACTTTTGTTCAATAATAGTATCACCATCCATACGCCACACACGACCCCATTCATAAAACCGTAACTGTGTATGATGAATACTATTTTCACCAACACTTTTCAATACATGCGGCTGCAATGTGGTAACAAGACGTGTATAATTTTCAGAAATAGGATTTTTTATTTTTACATATTTCATTGGTTCCCAGGAAAGCTCACGCAGTACCGACTCATCAAAAAAAGAATATCCATACAACTCTCGCATTGATAATCCATAACTCAATAATCGCTTAATTTCACGAATACGATATGTTGTATGTAAATCAGACGGTCGCAGTTGCAATGTAGGCATTACACGTGGCAATAAATCATATCCATAATAACGACCAACTTCTTCTACAATATCTTCAGCAATTTTAATATCTTTTGTTGCTCTAAACGATGGTACAACAATTGTATATATTATGCCTAAATCGATTGTTGATTGCATAACACCAAAATATAATTTTTCTAAAATAGAAACTACTTTTTGCGGATCCAATGGTATGCCAAGGTATCTTTCAATAAATGCATGTTCTACAATAATCTCTACCGGCTGAACTTGCTGCCCTACCTCAACCACATTTTCACCAGCGCGATAAGTAATTCCTGCTTGATCAAGTAAAAAAAGAAATCGCAGCAATGCGCATGTCACCTGCTGCGGATCAAGGCTCTTTTCAAAACGCTTTGAACTTTCAGTTATTTTTTTATAACGACCTGCGGTGCGCCTAATTGTTGCCGCATCAAAATTTGCCGCTTCTATAAGAACTGATTGAGTTTTACTGTTAATACTTGTTGTAGCTCCTCCCATCACACCAGCTAATGAAATTGCTGCGCCTCCATCAGCAATAACAATATCATGTGATGTTAATTCAACCATATTCCCATCAAGTAACAATAATTTTTCTTTATCATGTGCTCGACTAACGGTAAATTCTTTTGTTGAAAATGTCTGAGCATCAAATGCGTGCATTGGTTGCCCTAGATCAAACATAACATAATTTGTTGCATCAACAAGTGCATCAATTGCCCTGCTATCAACGCGACTGAGTCGCACAGCCATGTGTACTATTGATGGTTTTGCGCTAACAAAATCAAGATAAACCGCAGCAATTTTTTTACATACATCAGGTGCCGCAATAGTAATCGAAAAAGGCATATCTTTATCCGCTTTTACCGCAGATTGATATGCAACAACAGATTTTTGTACTATAAATTCATCAAGAGACCTTAAAGGCATATCCAAAATAGCTGCTATTTCACGCGCTATACCGCGATGTCCCCACAAATCGGGACGATTATTAATCGATTTATTATCAATATCAATAATATAGTCTTGCGGCTCAATGGCGCATTTCCATCCACCTGCACGCAAAGTTTCGGCAACATCGAGCGATGGTAATAGCACATCTTTTGTCCCACCACAATCAATGGCATCTGCCCATGAAACGCGACCATTAACTTCTTTAATCAAATACCATGAATCAACCACACTATCAACACGCACCGGCAACGTATAATTTTTATTGTGTTCTGCTGAAAAAACATTAATTGTTTCACAATCAATACATACTATGCGTCCAAGAGTAAATTCATCAACATTCAAATAAACCTTTTTCCACCCCTCAATTTCAGCGGTAGTTTTTATGAATTTACTCACCAACTGCGCTACATCAATGTGTGCTAATTCACCTTTAATATGATCAAAAACCCAATTTAATGATATTTTCATCGCACCATACTCTTTATATAGATAAAATCTTAATTATTTTAATAGAATAGCCCAAATAACAGATCTTTCAATCTGATAAAAAAACTTGACTTATAACCCCCTTTTATTGATATACTCAATTTGAAATATTAAATTATCTACTTTAATCAAGAAGTGATTGTTATGAAATACAATAAATTATTATTAGCAATGGCATTGTGTATGGCATTTCAACCAATGATTAACTTTGGTGCAGAAAATGTAAAAGAATCATCCTTTTTGCAACGCTGGACACCAAAAGTCTTACAAAATTTAGGTAGTTATGCATCTCAAAAAGTATCCACCGTAAAAAATAAACTTATTCAATGGATTAATCCAATAACAAAAACAAAAGAAGAGCAACTAGAATATTTATCTAATAAGCTTGCTAATCTCGTAAAAGCTCAACAAAATAAACTCAAGGATAGCTCTGCATCTCCACAGGACAACACTGACTTCATAAGAATTTCAAATAATTTATTGATCATGATAAATCATCAAGGAGAGTTGGGTAAAAATATTCTTAAAAATACGCTAGAAAAACATGGATTGAGCTTGGGAAATGTACTCGTAACAATCAATTTAACTGAACTCCGTATAAATACTCAAATACAAAACAAACAGGAAGCAAACAAACAAGATCAAGCAATAGTAAGACAAGAACAAATACAAAACTTATGTGATCGTCTTGCTTCGAGAATAAAAAGCCAACAAAAAAATTTAAAAACTGCATCTAAAGCGGATAATTATGATTTTTTACAATTTCTAGCAATTGGATTCCCCATTATAAAAAAAGAAAAAAATGGTCTAGAAATCTTTGAAAAAACATTAAACAATTATGGATTAAGTTCAGACTTAGCACAAGAAATAATTCTTAAAACTACTATAAAATTACAACAACAAGAATTAAGAACAGATCAAGAGTTATACACCACCCGTGATACAGGTGGCTTATCGGTTATGAGCAGTCCCAAGGACTGCCAGAGCGGCTTGTCAGTCATTTAAATATTAATATTTTTTAGTTAAAAATTACCATCTTCATTAGATCCTTGGCCATCCAATTGTTCTTGGTTTTTCACATAGGAACGAATTTTATCTAATTCATAGCCAATAGTTGAAACACAATAACCACGAGCCCAAAATCCTTCTCCATTAAAATTCCTTTTCCTTCCCGAAAATTGTCGTGCAATAGCTATTGCACTTTTACCTTTCAAATACCCTATAACTTCCGATACCGAATATTTTGGAGGTATGCTTATAATCATATGTATATGATCTTGTACAATATGACCTCCAACTATTTCACATCCTTGTTGACGCGCTAATTCATGAAATTTTTTTTTCAAAAATTCTCTTATTTTTCCATATAGCGCTTTTTTTCTATATTTTGGAACAAACACTATATGATATTTGCATTCCCACTTTGAATGACTTAAACTTTCATATGAAATTGACATGATATAATTCCTTTCGACCGACAAGCCGAAATAATTATACCATGTCAATTTTTATTATTGAATCTAAAGGCCAAGCCTTGATAGTCACACCAGTCAAACTGGTGGTTTACCTATCTTTAATTATTAACAGATCTTTCAATGCAACATCCTAATTTTATCCATTGAATTTTTTTTATTATTAAAAACTATTATAATTACAACATTTTTGACATTTTCGTTATAATTGGCATATTTTAAATAAACAGTTTAAAATAAATACACAGGAAAAATATGTCTTCATTCAATATCAATAAATTATTTCTTATACTATCACTATTAATCTTAAATTTTATTGGCATGATACATTGCTCATACCAACCTGATAATTTTAATTTTAAATATCCTGCATTGGAGCAACCTGATGATCAAATTCTTATTGAAAAACGAAATCAATTCGAATTTACTAATGTTTATAATGAAAAAGACACCGTCAGATTAAATGAAATATTTCCACAAAATAAAATTTTCTATGTATATCCTCACAACAGCAGATCGGGAACCTGCTATAATGATGCAATGAGAAGAACATTAGCCCTGTCAGGTGAACAATTCAACGAATTAACATCATCAATGATAAGTTGTGAAGATTGGATTAAAATTCTTAGAATGCCTTACAAATATTTTGACCAAATAAAATGCCCTCAATTAAATTGTTTAGCAACCTACTCACAAAACAATAATAATTTTGATATCCTTCATATGGCCACAGCAACTCATAATAATAAATTCATATCAAAAGGTGGAAGTACAAATGTAATAATTCAACATGATCCATGGAGCCTTCCCATGATGTATGGAGATAGAATGTGCTCTTGGAAATTAAAAGAAAAATATAGTGGGAATGAACAAAATAAAAATTTACTTTTTATAAAATTACGACATAAAATAAAAACGTCTTTAGACATGAAAAATAAACTTCAAGCATATAATCAAACACTTTTAACATCTCTTGATCATTGTCTAATCGATAGAATATTAATAGCAATTATGGGAATCAATCTCAATGTACGTAATGGACTCGGTGAAACACCAGCTATAGTTGCAGCAAAAAACAAAAAATATGATATTGCTCTTCTTTATCTTGACTATGGTGCCAATGTTAACCTCCAAGATAACAATGGTAAAACATTATTAATGATTGCAATAAATCAAGAGCATCAACAATTTATGCAACTGTTGTTTGAATATAAAGCTAATCCTTATATAAAAGATAATAATGGCCAAACCGCACTTATTCATGCTGCACAACTGAAAAATAAAACAATTTTAACAGCGCTAATGGAATATCATAGATGTCTTGCCAAATTATGTCTCGATAAAATGTAAAAAGAATTATGTCTTCATTCAATAAAAATAAATTATTTCTTATACCATCACTATTAATCTTAAATTTTATTGGCATGATACATTGCTCATACCAACCTGATAATTTTAATTTTCAATATCCTGCATTGAAACAACCCAATGATCAAAACCTTATTGAAAAACGAAAACAATTTACAGCAAGTGAAAACAGTAATATACCTACTATGCTAAAAATATTCCCAAACACAAGTGCAATTATAAAATTTTTTCTTCCTAGCAGCAAACCAGGAGTTTGTTATAATTGGGCTATAAAAAAAACATTAGGGTTAACAGATAAACAATTTAGAAAAATAGAATCATTAATTGTAGGGTGTGAGGATTGGGTTAAAATCATTGGAATGCCTTACGATTTTTTTGACCAAATAAAAGAGCCTCATCCGGAATGCTTAGCAACTTATACATCTGCAGAGGATAATTTTCATATACTTCATATGGCTGTAACAAGTGATAATGGTCAGTTACTATCAAAATTAGGAACACGTAACTTCATACTTCAACATGATGCATGGAAAATTGATCATAGATATGGTGATCAACTACATTTTTGGCAATTAAAACAGGAATATTGCAACAATAAAAAACTTCTTTTTGAAACTCTACTCAACAGGACTTTTTCCTAACTCATAATAGTTTGCTCCAGATCGATATATTTTGAGATTTCAGACATGTCTTTTCGACGTCTAATGTCATGAATTACCTCCTCAACTGATTGTTTCTTTTTGTCATATTTTATACATTGCAATATGGCATATGCAACCATGACGGAAAATAGATGGAATCTTTGTTTATCAGCATTGATGGATTGACAGTGAGTGAGGCCAATATATTGTTTTCCACTACGAAAATATTTTTCTGGAGGCCAACGTTTGCTATATGCTTGAACATGTTCTTTTGCAGTTCTAATGACATTGCTAACAATGAAAACAACTTCCTTTTTATCTCCTGTAGCATTACGTTTGTGTGCAGTAAAAAACAGATTATGGCCTTTATATGATCCCTGTATTGTCTTGTATTTTTCATTACCCTTCATTTGTAAAAGCGAGTGTTTTGATAGCTGATTTTTCTCACCATCGGCTTCAATAACTCTATTTGATGGTATCCGTGCAGTAATCAGCATTCCTTGTTGTTCTATAAAAGAAAGCATTTCAACTGAAGCAAAGGCCCCATCTAATCGTACTTCTTTAAATGGTATACCATGTTTTTTTGCAGCTAATATTAATTCTATAACAAGTTCAGTCTTTTTTTTATAAAGTTCTCCGGCATCTTTTTTACGAAGCCATAAAGTGTAGTCAAAAGGAATAACAATTTTACCATTTGACCAAACTATAAATCCAGTAGAAAAGCCTTTTTCAACGCGCTTTCTAGAGCCATCATAATCATATGTAACACCAGAAATATGTTCTGAAAAATGTTTTTCTAATAAAGTAAAGTCAACGATTATATACCCTGGATTTTCCTTTGTTGAATTATTTTTTATTATTTCATGCAGAAATAGTACACATTCTTCGCTATAAACATTAATATCTTTATTTGATATGTAAATTTTCTTATAGGAAAGATTATTTTCTCTAGCCATCGAAGCATAATTTTTGCGTTCTTTACTTACTATCAACATTAACACATAGAGCGTTAATTTTTTTGATGATTTTTTCAACGTGACTTTTGAAATTTTTTTTATTACACTTTGAACTACCGCTATCATGAGAGCTCCTTTTTTTGGTTTTGAAATATATAAAAAAAGTAGACCTCAGATAGCGTTTTTAGTCAATTAAATTCTAAACTTTTTCAACTTCGGGAAAAGTCCTGCTCAATATAATCAATAACTCACATGCGATGAAAGAGTATCTTAACGGTTACACGCAAAATTTTTTAACTTCTAATGATTACCACAACAATTATAAGATACTCAAACAGGCTATGGGGCTTGATATAAATGCGCGCAATGACCACAATCAAACTGCACTTATGTTGGCAGCACAAAAAGGCAATATAGATCTCATAAAATTATATATAGATCATGGCGCAGATATTAACCTTTATGACAATTACGGCGATACTGCTCTTTCTTTAGCTGAACGTAACAACCATTATAATGTTATTGAATTTTTAAAAACAAAAAATGCTAATCAAAAAAGACAACACAACAGAATCTTTTTTGAATTAGAAGAAAAACCTGATAAAACTACCTCATTTGTGATGAGTATTACATTAACAAAAAATCTTATATATGAGCTCCTAAAAATTATCGGGCCAGTTATTATTATTAATATACTCTGTGCAATAATCATGAGAAAATAAATCCAACAATGTTATTAAACATTATATATTTGTGGATCACGCTTAAAATAACTAAATAAAAATGATGCTCCTACAGCACCAAGCAATGGCCCTACAATATATACTACCATAGTACCAACTTCACCACATGATCCTTCTTTAAAAAGCGTATAAACACTTGAAGCGATTGAAATTGCAGGATTAAAAAGGCTACCCATGAATGCGATTCCCATCAATGTAAATCCGATAACAAGACCAACATGTTCACTATTTTTAAAACGAATATCATAATTCATTACCAAATAAACCCAACATAATACTAAAGTAAATAAGGCCTCAATTGATAATGGCCCCATAATATAATTTCCTGGAACCATTTCTAAGGTATATATATTATTAGTAATCATAGCAAAAAACCATAACGCAATTATTGCACCAAAAGACTGCGCTGCTATGTAACACCCCATATCAGCAAGTTTTAACTTATTTTGAACAAAACATGCAAAACTAATTGCAGGATTAAAATGTCCACCAGAAATATGTCCGCCAATATACACCATTGCCATCAACATTAATCCAATTCCAATAGGATTACCAATTAATGTAATTGCCACCGCTAAAAAAAAAGTACCCACAAATTCCATTGCATAACGCTTCATACAAAACCCTCACCTTAATAATATATTGTTTTTGTCTTTCTAATACTCTCGATTAATATCATATCATTCAAATAATGCAAGTTTTATTCAAAACAAAATTATGAAAACAATTTCTTTTTGAGTTTTTATTCATTATTATTGACTTCAATAATTCAAGTTTGTTATTAAATAAATTAATATATACGTATTTTAATTTTAAAAAAAAGGTTTACCATGAAAAAATTAATTTTCTCCAATAAATTTATAGTTATTATATATCTAGTAATACAACATATAACCATTGAATCCGCTCCATTACCATTACAACTACCGCTTTCTGCTGCGCAACACACACATTTAAATGATTCCCGATGGAAAGAGGATGCCCAACAGGCAAATAAACAAAAAAATCATTTCATAGAACCAGCTGATGAATTAAATTATAAAGACTATCGATATATTGGCAGCCATAATGCATTTACTGATCATCATTTTTTTAAAATAGTTCGCCAACAAGACGAACCTATATTGGTCCAATTAGCGTATGGAGTTCGTGGATTAATGCTTGACACCTATGATTGGAATCAAGGCTGGCCATTTACCCTTGTTGGTCCAAGCGGAGCAAAAGTCTGTCTGTCGCATGGCACTCCTGGAATTATTGCCTTAACGCAAAAAGGCGTTAATTATTATCAATCATTAAAATATGAGTTACGTCGTGTTATTGAATTTATGAGAGTAAATCCACAGACAATAATTACTATAATTTTAGAAAACTATGCAGATCAATGGAAAACTGCTCAAGAAATTAAAGAAGTAATTGCTGAAGCAAAATATGATGTTTTATTAAAGCCAGCTGACGTCACCAATAAAGAATGGCCAACACTTGGTTGGATGAGAGAAAATAACAAACGCTTGGTTATTTTTACACAAAAAAGAATTGATACAGAGGTAACTTTTCATCAATTTTCTCGTATGCTTGAAAACCAATACGGCACCACTGATGAAAATAAATTATGTAATTTACGAGAAGAATGTCGAGCAATAGGACAAGAACTGGTTGCTGTTAATAACTTTCCAGGACTTATTATAACTACTCCATTATTCGTCACCAAACCTACCGCACAATACTCTACTCTTCAACGCATTATAACCAATTGTAAGGCAAAAGGTTTTGCAAATGGCAGACTTTTTAATGGTTATTGGATCGACCGTGTGGTTGATTCATGTAATGCTCTTTATAATGAAAAGCAAAAAACAATTTTTGAATACGTGAATGAGTTAAACGCAAACCCAAATAAAACAATGCCATAAAAAAACTGATCAAAAACGATTATTATGGTATACTCTTATTAAGATATTACCTAAATAAGGCTTGCCATGGACAAAATAATCCTTTTTTATAAATATGTTACCATAACCTACCCAAAACAGATCCTCAAATGGCAACAACAAATATGCCATGAATTATCCCTCACCGGCAGAATTCTCATAAGCCATGAAGGTATTAATGGAACTCTTGGCGGATCGCAAGAAAATATCGATCAGTACATAGCCTATATGAACTCCCATGAACTTTTTAATACTATAGATTTCAAAAAAAGCGATGGCGGACCTGAATGCTTTCCTCGCCTCTCAATAAAAGTACGCGATGAGGCAGTAGCACTTGGCATCCCTTATGATAAACTTACGCCACGCAACGGCGGAAAACATTTAACACCAGAACAAACCCATCAACTTATTACCGATAAACCTGACGATCTTATTATTTTTGATGCGCGTAACGATTATGAATGGGCTATTGGCAAATTTGAAAATGCAATAACTCCTGATATTAAAAACTTTAGAGACTTACCACACTATATCGATGAAAATATCGACACATTTAAAAATAAACAGGTGCTCATGTACTGCACTGGCGGAATCCGTTGTGAACGCGCCACCGCATATCTTAACGAAAAAAATGTGACAAAAAAAATATATCAAATTGAAGGCGGTATTGTTCGCTATACAGAGCAGTATCCTGATGGTTATTTTCGCGGAAAAAACTATGTTTTTGATGGACGGATTTCAGTCAAAATAAATGAGGATATTCTTGGCTCCTGTGCACTATGCAAAAAACCATGCGACAATTATCATAATTGCCTTAATGCACGATGTAATAAACATTTTATTGGATGTTCTCAATGTGTAGACACATTTGAGAAAACATGCAGTCATCAATGTCAAATTCTTATTAAAGACAGTAAAGTACCTATACGACCAGAATTTAATAAATATAATGCTTCGTCAGAAATATAATAATGCATACAACACAACCCAATAAAACACCACACAATCAACCGTCATTCATCCAAACCAATGTTCCTCTTGCAGATAAGAACTGGTTTGGCACGGGAGGAGCTGCACGATTTTACGGTGAACCAACATCTACCGCAGAATTTCAACAGGCAATTTTATACGCTGATACTCATAATCTTGATATTTTCATACTTGGCCAAGGCGCAAACATTTTAATCAGCGATAGTGGTTTTGATGGCATCGTTATTCGTCCATCATTAACCACAATACATACCATTGCCACCCATGATACATTCAGCCTTGTTAAAGCTGATGCTGGCGTCACCATGCCAGATCTAATTGATTATTGCCTATCAAACAATTTACTTGGATTAGAAGAATTTAGTGGCATTCCGGGAACTGTTGGCGGATCGGTCTACATCAATCTTCATTATTTTGAATTTCTTTTGGCAAACTTTCTTGTATCAGCAAACGTTATTCATAAAAAAAATGGCACCATTCTCACGGTCGATGCTGATTGGTTTAATTTTGGTTATAATGATTCACAATTACATAAAAAAGATTATTTTTTAATTGATGCAACATTCAAACTCATCAATGCAACTGATGAACAAACCGCATTCGCCAAAGGTCGCAAAACAGAAATCATTCGCCATCGCGCACACCGATACCCACAAGTACGCACCTGTGGTAGCTTTTTTAGAAACTTTTTTCCTCACGAAGTAAGTCTTGAAATAGATACAAAAAAAATTATTTTTGTTGCTTATTATTTAGACAAAATTGGAGTCAAAGGAACTTTGCGCAGCGGCAATGCTCTTGTATCTCATCAACATGCTAATATGATTGTAAATTTAGGTGGCGCAACAAGTACTGATATCATTACGGTAGCCCATACGATGCAACAATTGGTCTATGACAAATTTGGCATATTACCACAACCAGAATGCCAACTGATTGGCTTTAAACAATATCCATTATTACAATAAACTTTGTTATATAAAAAAATGGATAAAAAAACAAATCACTGCTGCAACTTCATGCAACAAGCTCTTGATGATATTAGAGTATGTTTTGGTTATGTACCAAAGTACAAAGAATATTATATAAATACAAAAAACCCCACAGTCATTTATATAATAAGCCATTGCCCATGGTGTGGCAAAAAACTACCAAGTAATCTAACTGATAAATGGTTTGAAATTTTAGAAAAAGAGTACAATCTTGATGACCCAGACGGCAAAGAACAAGCTCATCTGGTGCCAAATGAATTTAAAACTGATGAATGGTGGAAAAAACGAGGGCTATAAAAAATATTTACATTTATAAAAGATTATTTTTAGCCAAATATTGAGAAAAAAGACCGACTGCAATCAATTTATCCCGCTCTTCCGATGAAACTTGTTTGATAATTTTTTGATATTCTCCTGGATTAGCAATTAATTCTTCTTTTTTAACATCAGCAGGAAGCGCTATATTATTTATATGTTCTTCATGTGATACTTGCGCAACCCAATCAAATAATTTTAAATTATCTGGCTTTTGCTTACATCGCTCAATAGAATGTTCAATACAATGAAGATATTTTTCATCCTTAATTGATGTAAGGATGTGCTCAACATATGCTGTGCTACATTTAAAAAATGGATATGAAATAGGAATACAGGCAACAGTAAACTCATTATATCCTCTTTTATATCGCGCTCCATTCTCAATGATCCATGCAAAATAACCATTTACCTCTTCTCTTAAATCCAACACATATTCTTTAAAATTATCATAGTGATTATTATAAAGCTCCTTTACTCGAGAAATATCACCTTTTTTATGCTGTGCACCTATCAAACAACAAGACATCGTTAAAAGATATGCCATACACAATAAAACACCATTAAATCTTGAAAAAACCATTTTTTTCGTCATCATAATTATTCTCTTATTACTTTAATTTTCTAAAAAAATTCTTTTTACTATATACTATTAATTATCGATAGTATAACAGAAAAACAAATATATGCGAAAAAGATAATATTTAAACCATGAATGAACTTATTTTTCTTCTTCAAACCATTATTATTACCATCTTTGCTCTCGGATCTCTTGCGTTAGGACGCTCAGCCCTTGTTGCATTTGTATGTCTCTGCTGTATTATCGCTAATCTTTTTGTTGTAAAACAAATTACTCTTTTTGCTTTTACTGCAACATGTTCTGATGCTTTTACCGTTGGCGCCGTTCTTGGACTCAATTTACTACAAGAATATTTTGGTAAAGAAATTGCCAAAAAAACCATCTGGATCAATTTCTTCTTATTAATTTTTTATACATTGATCTCTCAAATCCATCTTCTTTACCTACCAAATAGTGCCGATACGGCACATGAGCACTTTGTGCCCCTACTCAGCCTTATGCCTCGCATTGCTCTCGCATCTTTGGCTGTCTATCTCTTTACACAAATCATTGATTATTATCTGTATGGTATACTCAAAAAGGCTTTCAGCGGTAAATATATTATTTTACGCAACTATATATCCATTGCCTTCTGCCAACTTCTTGATACCATTTTATTCAGCTTTTTAGGCCTTTATGGTATTATAGAAGAGATTTGGCAGGTAATTATCATCAGCTATATCATAAAACTAATAAGTATTATAATCGCTACCCCTTTTGTGGGACTTTCACAAAAAATTTATGCAAAGACAAAATCTCATGTCATATTTTAGATTTGAACTCATACATGTTTCAAAAAAATCACGCGCCCGCGTTGGTCGCATTCATACACCACATGGTATTATTGACACACCAAATTTTGTTGGCGTAGGCACTAATGGAGCTCTCAAATCCCTTGATTCTGAAATTGTTTCACAAATCGGCCTACAGTTAATGTTCTGTAACACCTACCATCTTATGCTTCAGCCAGGAACGGATATCATTAAACATGCTGGCGGCCTGCATACTTTTATTAATAGAAACATGCCTATTATAACTGATTCTGGCGGATTTCAAGTTTTTAGTTTAGCCTACGGCACCGTAAAAGATGAACTGAAAAGTCGTGGACAAAAAAAGGGTGGCAATCTTGTATTAAAAACATCTGAAGAAGGAGTACTTTTTAGGTCATATCGTGACGGTACCAAAATATTACTCACGCCAGAAACATCAATTGCCGCACAAAAAGATCTTGGCGCTGATATTATTATTCCTTTTGATGAACTACCGCCCTATCATATTGATCACACGGCACTTATTGCATCATTACATCGTACGCATCGTTGGGAAAAACGTTCTCTTGATGCTCATTTAGAAAACAAACAAGATCAAGCTATGTACTCAGTCATTCATGGTGGCATTAATAAAGATCTGAGAAAAATTAGTTGTGAATTTCTTACTAATTTACCATTCGATGGCCATGCAATCGGTGGCAGCATGGGAAAAAACAGAGAAGAAATGATTGAAATGCTTAATTATATGATGCCTTATTTACCATCAGATAAACCAAATCATCTGCTTGGCATCGGTGATTTAGCATCAATAACACCATGCATCATGCTCGGTATTGATACCTTTGATAGTTCCCATCCAACACGCTGCGCTCGTCATGGACTATTATTTACCACTCATGGTTTTGTCAAAATTGGCAATGCAATTCATAGTACAGCACTCAAACCAATCGATGAAACATGCATCTGTTATACCTGTAAACATTTTACGCGAGCATATCTTCATCATCTTTTTAAAGCAAACGAATTAAGCGCTTACACACTTGCAACAATTCATAATCTTCATTTTATGGTACAATTAATGGAAGACTACCGAACAAAAATTTTAAATGATGATCTATAAAGAATATCATGATACAAAAAATTAGCTCTCATATCAATCCATTAATAAAACATGTGGTAAAGCTGCATGACACAAAAAATCGCGCAATCCATCAGGAATTTATTGCGCAGGGACTGCGTACAATATCAACTATTATTGATGCAGGTCATGCTCCTCAAACAGTTTTTACTCAAGAAGAATTTCTTGCTGACGCACAAAAATTGGTTGATACAGATAAAATTATAATTGTTGCTCTTTCAGTAATGAAAAAAATAAGCACCACACAGTCGCCAAGCGGTATACTTGCTATTTTTCCTATACCACCCCAACCATCACTGCAATCGCTCAGTTCAGGAATTGTCTTTGCACAATTATCAGATCCTGGTAATGCAGGGACATTAATCCGTACTGCTGCTGCAATGAACAAAAAAACAGTAATATTTATTGAAAGCGTTGATCCATGGAATCCCAAAACAGTACAAGCAAGCGCTGGCGCCGTTGCACTCGTAACGATTTTTACAATTTCCTGGGATACATTACTGCACCATAAAAAAAATCTCAAAATTTGTGCACTTATGCCTACTGGTGGTAAAAATCCACAATCACTTTCATTAGATAACGCATTGATTGTTATAGGAAATGAAGGTCATGGCATACCATATAAGTGGGTGCAGCAATGTGATGAACTCATTACCATTGCAATGCCCGGAAATTTTGAAAGTTTAAATGCAGCAGTTGCAGGATCAATTGTCCTCTATCTTGCTGCAATACATTAATTAAATAACGCGAGTTCGATCTAGTTTTTATTGATTATAGTTATTGAATCGTTATAATTGAAATTTATTAAATTCCGTTCGTGGTGAGCTTGTCGAATCCATACGAACACCTAAGAGTATTTGTTCTTATGAAATTACCGTTTATTTTTTTTTAAAGGAGTTCGTATGGATTCGACAAGCTCACCACGAACGGAATTTAATAAATTAGATTAAGTTTATGGTGATCGAGCGTTTACTGCTGAGCTTGACGAAGCATCACCACGAACGGAATTTAATAAATCACTTTTGCAGTATTTATATAGTTTTTTACATCAAACTCACGTTAAATAGGACATATATGTCAACAGAATCAACAAAAATCTCATTACTTGCCGCAGTTATTGTCAACGTGAATATCATGATCGGTTCAGGTGTTTTTATTAATACCATTGAACTTGCTCAACGCGCGGGAATACTTGGTGGACTGAGCTATGGCATAATCGGCATACTACTTTTTCCTCTTATTTTGTGCTTTGTTAAACTATTACAACTCTATCCTCGCGGAGGATTTTATTCATTCTGCAGCACATCTCTTCACCCCCTTTTTGGTTTTTTAAATACCTGGTGTTATTTTTTCAGCAAACTTTCATCCGCTACCTTGGTAATCCATATTTTTGTGCTACTCATGCAAAAAACATTTCCTGAAATTGCTCTTTATAATACACTTTCATGTGACATTATAGTTCTTGCACTATTACTTGCCCTCAATATGTTCAATGTAAAAACGGGAAGTAAAATTCAAGGTTGGTTAATGATTTTAAAATTATTTCCAATTTTCTTTGTCATTATAACAGGACTGTTTTTTTTATGTGGCAGCAATTTTGCACCAATTCATCAGCTATGGCAAGGAATCCCCAGCACTATTCCTTTAGTTCTTCATGCAATGCTTGGCTTTGAAGTGGCATGCGCAATCAGTAGGAATATCCAAAATCCTGAAGTAAATGCTCCCCGTTCAGTACTTATCTCTTATGCAATTGTTGTTGCGCTCTATATAACGTATCAACTATTTTTTTATGGTGTTTTAGGAACAGATCTTGCCGCACAAATAGATTATCGTGGCGCATTCCCTTTGCTTATCAGCAAATTTGCCATCAGTGACTATGTAAAAAATATCATAGGGCACTTTATTCATCTTGCTATTGCAACATCAGCTCTGAGCGCTGGCTTTGGTATTATTTATGCTAATATCTGGAATCTCTATTCTCTTGCAGAACTACGTCACATTATTGCTCCAGAAATGATTATGCGTTTAAATCGCTTTAATATTCCTTTTTTATGCGTGCTTGCACAAGGAGCAGTTATGCTCTGTTATTTATTAATCATTCGCGGCGAACAAGTCACTTTTCAACAATTGAGCGCCTTTGGCTCAACCATTACCTATATATTAAGCATTACAGGACTGTTGGCTACCTTGCTCAAAAATAAAAAATCCGTGTATATAGCTCTTTTTGGCCTTCTTAATTGTGCAATACTCTTAACTGCTTCATTTTATGCAATGTGGAAAACAAATAATCCAATTCCTTTATTAATATTTATCGGAATTATTAGCAGTGGGATAATAATGTACACGCTGACGCATAAAAAAACATCTATATAACCTTTAATTGCCCATTGATTAATTTTTCTTATTATTATACTATTAGCAATAGAATCGTTAAAAAACAGCTCTATCAGGGAAATTATTTATGAAAAATTTATTAAAAAAACACATCACATTCCACATAATTTTATTCATCATAACAATGCATTACTCTAGTAATACTTTAGCAATACAACCACATGAACACACAATATATACATTACATGGCAAGGAATACTTAATCAAAACCAGTGCTCTTAAAAATATAGAACCCAAAAGATACAAAATATCAAAGTCATATTCAAGTTATTTTAACTGGCTATTCGTCATCGGTGGCTGTTCAATCTGGGGTAGTATAATAGGTGATTTTTTTATACTGACAAATTATCCTGACGCTGGTAAAGGAATTGGTGCTATTATAGGAGGCATTATAGGCAAAAACTCAAAATCCTTTCTTCAAGAATATTACGATATACAAGAAAACCCCATCATGCCTGCTTATCTTAAGTTAGAAGAAAAAGAGTGTTTTGATTCTTTTATTGCATCTCACCCAAATGAATACAAAAAATAAGAATTATTATTTATGAAAAATTTATTAAAAAAGCAGGTTAATATTCTATTGACTCTTTGTATGCTAATATTTAATATCACAACATATGGAACATCAAATAAATATTATTACATTTTAACTGATGGCACTAGAATCGTATTGAACAATACAGAATACAAAATAAAACCATCTGAAAAATCTACTATTAAAAAAGAACTCTTCAACAAACTAGTAAATCCGCCTCATATACTTAATGAGGCAATAATAGTTACAATCACGCTAGCCACTGCCGTTATCGGAATAATAATAGGAAACGCCCTATTCAACAAAAGAAAAGAGAACTTGAAATATCCAAGCATAGGAGGATCTATTATAGATAGATCAGATACAGCAATAAACATTGAAACATCAATTGGTTACACATTCGGTGGTCTATTCGGTACTATTGTAGGATATCATATTACCAAGCACGATCCCGTGAATAATTTTTTTATGCACAAATATCTTAAGAAAAAACAAGACGAATATTTTGATTCGCAAAAATAACATTTGAAAAAACATTTTTCACCGCAACTTTAACGTAATAATAGTTAATAAACACAAAATTAAAGAAATAATGCCAAAACGGGCAGTAATTTTTGATTCAGGCCAGCCAAGAAGTTCAAAATGATGATGAATAAGCACCATTTTAAATATGCGTTTTCCACGAAAACGCATAGATAGCACCTGCAGCACCACCGATACCGTTTCAAGTACAAATAATCCTCCCGCTATAACTAATAACTAGCTCCTGTTTTGCCATAATTACTGATATTTCTGCTGTTCCGGCAAAGAAATATATAAATAATGCAAGTTCGATGTAAATTATTTTGATTATATACATTTAATCGTTATATTCTTCTCCCGTTCGTGGTGAGCTTGTCGAATCCAAACGAACTCCTAAAAGTATTTATTTTTTTATTATAAAATCATTTTGTAATTTTTTTAAATGAGTTCGTATGGATTCGACGAGCTCACCACGAACGGAATTAAATAAATTGTTGATTATAGCGATTTGATCATTATAATTATTAAAATATTTTACATCGAACTCGCGTTAAATAACGAGCTATTCCCTCCCAATAATAATTTGATTAATTTTTCTTATTATTGTACTATTAGCAATAGAATTATTAAAAAAACAGCTCTATCAGGGAAATTATTTATGAAAAATTTATTAAAAAAACACACCACATTCCACATAATTTTACTAATCATAACAATGCACTACTCTAGTAATACTTTGGCAATGCAACCAAAGAAAATTCCTGTCCCCTCTGACACAATAATATTTAACGAAAAAACCTATATATTTAAAGACAAAGATAAAGAAACTATAAATAACAAAATAAATTATATTACGAATTCACAAAGCTCAACATTTATACCAACATTTGCCATTACAGGCTTATCTATACTCACAACTACCATCTTTGGTGGATTAATCGGAAGCATATTAGACACAAAAAATAACAATCCATCAGAAAAACCAAAAAGAACACTAGAAATTGTAGGAGTAATATTCGGGAACATCCTTGGCCTAGGAATAAGCTATTATATTGTTGTAGCCGATAAAACAATAAATAAAACCTTGAATAATGATAGGATTGACTCGACTAATGATATGATTGAAAAATATCTTGAGCAAAAACAAGAAGAATATTTTGCTTCTGTCGCACCCCATCCAAATCAATAAAAAAAGTAAAACATTATTTATGAAAAATTTATTAAAAAAGCACACCACATTCCACATAATTTTACTCAGCGCAGCAATGCTGTGCTCATCTAATATCCTAACAATGGAATCAAAGCAAAATAGCGATTTAAAATTTAACCACATAAATGTAAATTTCAAAAATAGAGAATATGAAATCCATATTGAGGATTATAAAAATCTAGAAAAAAAATCTGTCATTATAAATAGTATATGTTGGTTTGAAGATGCAATCGTTTCACTTACTTTTGCCGCAATAGGTACGATATCTGGTGCAATACTTGGAAAGTATTTTAGTAACAATAAAAATATTAATTCATTCTGTGGCACAGGAATAGGCTTAGGTCTAGGTTGCTATATTGTAGTTAAGACAGATATGCATAATAACAATTATGACGAAAAAATGTATAATCATTTAGAACGAAAAGAAAAAGAATATTGGTGTATCAAAGCTGGACTATATAACAATTAACCACTATAAAGCGTTTTTTATCGCAACTTTAACGTAATAATGGTTAATAAACACAAAATTAAAGAAATAATGCCAAAACGGGCAGTAATTTTTGATTCGGGCCAGCCAAGAAGTTCAAAATGATGATGAATCGGTGCCATTTTAAATAAACGCTTGCCCCAAAAACGCACTGAAAGCACCTGAAGCATTACCGATACTGTTTCGAGTACAAATAATCCTCCCGCTATAACTAATAGCAGTTCCTGTTTTGCCATAATTGCCATCAACGCAAGTCCAGCGCCAAGCGCTAACGATCCTACATCTCCCATAAATATTTGGGCCGGGTAGGTATTGAACCATAAAAAACCTAATGAAGCTCCTATTAAAATAGCCCCCATCACCGACATTTCTGCCGTTCCGGCAAAAGGAATATGTAAATAATGCGCTATGCCATAATGCCCTGCAAGATAGCAAATAAAAGAAAATGTGGCAAAATTGGGCAATAATGACCCAATGGCAAGCCCATCAAGGCCATCGGTAAGATTTACTGCATTACTACAGCCAACAATAACAAAAACAGCCCATGGAATAAAAAAATAACCCAAACCAGGGGTGCAATGCTTAAAAAAGGGAAAAATCAGTTCTGTTGAAAAAGGAGTAAAAAAAACCAAAGCAACTACCACGCCAGTAGCAATGAGAAGCTGTAATTTAAATTTTATCCCTGAGGAGATGCCTCTATTTTTATGAATTTTACTCCAATCATCCCAGCATCCTAACCCCCCAAATCCAACGATACATACTAAAAATATCCATACCTGAGGTCGCGTCAAATCACACCATAACAGTGCATTAATGCATACTATTGCTAAAATAAATACCCCTCCCATAGTGGGCATACTATCTTTCATTCGATGTGTCTGAGGGGTAAATTCTCGTGCCTTTGAACGAAAAAACTGCTGAGAAAACGTAATAAATAAGTCTCCAAAGAGCAAAGAACTTATAAAAGCACTGAGCAAAGAACCAACAGCTCGCACACTTACGTAGTGCAAAACATTAAAAAATGTTGAATAATACTTCAAATAAAACGATAAATGGTATATCATGCGCTATAACAGGATTAATAATTAAAACATTATTTTTTAGATTAGAATAATGGAAATGACGATTAATTCAAGCTTTTTAGGATGGTTTTGACGAAGCAACCGAATAAAAGTAAACTGTTAAAGAGTAAAAGAATAGTGAAAAACAACTCCATAACCTTCCAAATATAGAAGGATTCCTTATGAAATATCAAACAATAACAAAAAAGATCGTAAGTACTGTAGCGTTATTAACATTAATCACCACGACATCTTCTTACACTCAAGAAGAAAATTCTAATACTCCAACGGTTATTTTAGATAAATGTAGCAAATTCATTTATAATGTAGAGAAAAAAGTTAGTTCATTTTTTAATTCAAGCGACAAAACTCCTTACAAAATATATCACGATTCAATCGACCTTGATGTTTCAAATTATGCAAAAACAGTACAAGCTACAACACGTCACGCACAGGATAAATGCGCCATAATGGCTCATGATATTGCAGAATATGCACGTCAGACAATGAGTGCTATTGTTGGTGTTATTAAAAAATATATGGGAAGACAAGCAACGGTAGAAAACGCAAAAGGTTTTGAAAAAGATCTTAAAGCGGTGTTTAATCCTGACACAGTATTTAAAACAATAATCAATAAATTAGAAACACTCAAAAAACAAGCACTTGCAGAAAACAATAATAATCTTGTGGCTCAAGTTGTAACAATTATAAAAATGGTTGAACTTAAAAGAAAAGAATGGAATTCCAAAAAAGAGTTAGATCTCTTTATTGGATTAACAACACGAATGAGCTGCTAATCATAAAGCATTAACACGATTTAGGTATAATAACTAATATATCAATCCCCCGATTTTTGATCGGGGGATATGTATTTTTAATCTCACTACTGCTTTTTATACAATACCTCCAAAGCATCGCTTACTTTTTGCATATCACTTGGATCATCTGACATGCAATTCCATCCATAACAATAAAATCAATTCCTATAAAAACCTATTGACTTAATTTTTATTTATGACAAATTAATAATAATTAATATTTGATAAAATAATGAAAATATTTAAAGACAAACACAATGAAAAATAAAATAGTCTTATCGCTTTTTTTTTTAATTGCATTCACCATAATAAACACATGCGACCATATAAAAGACGAATTAAGGGAAAATGATACAGAAATAGCACATGCATTAAAACACAATGATTATAAAAAGGAAACAGAATTACGAGCAAAACAGACTAAAATACAACATCGACAAACATTTTGCCAACACATGATCAATGATTACAATACAATCAACACGTTAACAGAAAATAACGATAATAAAAAAGCAAAATTATTAACATATACCACATTAAGCAACTTTGTTTATATACACCTTAATGAATTTCCAGATAATGCAAAACTATTGAAAAATCGCCTAAAAATTTATGCTCACGGCATGTATGACGATTATGACGGTTATTATGATGAACACAGAAAAAAAAATATTATAAATGAAAATCTCGCAAAAATTGAAAAAACAATAAAAATTGATAACTTGCCCATTGTGCCAGAAGAAGAGCTAACCTCAATTGAATCTCCAGAAACAATATATATGGCGATTCAAAATCTTTATGATGAAAACAGCTACTCCAAAAACTATCTAGAAAAAAGAACCATTTTGGATCGTTTAGCATTAGGACTAGAAAAAAACTGTACAATTAATTGCAAAAATAAAGGTATAAACACGTCAGAATGTAAGGCCATGAGACAACGATTAGACGAACTATTCACCATGAATCCTGTACAAAAGGCTACTATGAATACCAATACGATATACTACCATACTTCCTCAAACCAACAGAATAACCTACTACCTCAAGTACTTCATATTATCATTACCATTCCACAGGCATCAGAAACAATTCAACCATCAGAAGAAAATCTGCTACAAAAAGAAGCCACATCAACACAGGAATGGCAAGAGTATGAAAAATATAAAAAAATAAAAGAAAAAGACTATACCCTTTTCTTTGAAGAAGAATGCAAAAATTCTTCATGCGATCAATCGAATGCCTGCAAATTGTTAAATGAATGCAAAGAATGCAAAAAATTATTGGATGAACAATTTACACAAATGGAAAGGAATGCTCATAATACGCCTCAAGCTCAGAAATTTGAGCAATTCAAGCAACAACAACGCATCTAATCAAACAAAAGAACAATTAATTTTTTATATAATTACAAGGAACTACTTATGAATTTAAAAAAAATATTATCACTCCTTTCATTATCATTTATTGTTAGTGCATCATATTGCAGTACTTATAGACCATATAGCAATGCAAATCAAAAACAAATCAGCCCCGAACAAAAAGAATTCCTATTTAAGTTAGCTAAAGAAGCATCTGAAAATAAAAAATATGAAACATACAAAGAAATAAAAAGCCAGATGGAAGATAACCTTAATATATTTGAAGCAGCATGCAACAAATCTTCTGCCCAGCCTAACGGTAATGATAATAATTCCTCCACCCAATCTAATGGCAATGAGGATACGCTAGTGGAAAAACAAGAATCTAATGCATGTAATCTATTCAATCAATACACAAAAACAAAAAATTACTTTGACATCGAATTTGAAAAAACAAAAAAAGCCGCTGCAGAAAGTCCTCAAGCTAAAACTTATGAACAATGTACTGGTGAAAAATTTATAAAATAAACAGACCATTTCCTAATCCATATTAATATATAATTAAATAAAACTTACCACCTAACTCTCTTGCGCAAAACAACACAATAAAGTACACTAAATAAGTAAATAATAGGTGCGTTTAGCGCGCATTTATTTATTAAAAAAACTCTCATTTATATTAACATGACCAAATTCATTAAAAAAAGCGCATGCATATAGATAAATATAATTTCGATGTTATTGTGGTTGGTGGCGGACATGCAGGCATTGAAGCTGCTCATGCAGCAGCTAAGCTTGGGTCAAAAACGCTCTTGATTACCCTCGATCCCAATAAAATAGGCCTTATGCCCTGTAATCCTGCTATTGGTGGCGTAGGCAAAGGACATATTGTCTATGAAATAAGTGCTCTTGGCGGCCTCATGCCGCGCCTCTGTACACAAACATACCTCCAAGCACGCATGCTCAATACAAAAAAAGGCTCTGCTGTTCAAGGCCTTCGTCTACAAATTGATAAATTTGCATACAGCCGCCTCAGCCAAGAAATGCTTAAAAACCTACCCAATTTAACTATCCACAGCGGCACCGTTGAAGATATTATTCTCAATGAACAAGGGGCTGTGTGTGGCATAAAAACAGAAAGCGTCACCTTGAGCGCCGAAGCAGTTATTTTAACAACCGGCACTTTTTTAAATGGCCTCTGCCACATCGGACAAACAAATTTTTCTGCTGGCAGACGTGATGAGAAAGCAGTAACAGGATTATCTCAATTTTTAAAAAAAACTGGATTAAAACTTGCACGATTAAAAACCGGAACTCCTCCACGACTTCTTAAATCAAGTCTTGATTTTTCAAAAATGGAACTGCAAGAGCCTGATCAACTCAACTATCTATTTGAATTTTATCCTCATAAAACCAACAGTTCTCATGCCTGTTATATCACCCACACCAATCAAAAAACTCATGAAGTAATCAAAAAAAATCTCCATCTATCAGCAATGTATAGTGGCAACATTTCTGGTATTGGTCCACGATATTGTCCATCAATTGAAGATAAAATAAACCGATTTGCTGATAAAAACTCTCATCATGTATTTGTTGAACCTGAAGGTGCTGATAGTGATGAAATTTATCCAAACGGAATTTCCACCTCATTGCCACTGGAAGTTCAAAAAGAGTATATACAAACAATTGCCGGCTTTGAAAATGCGATTATTACCAAACCCGGATATGCCGTTGAATATGATTTTGTGTTTCCTAATCAATTACACGCAACACTAGAAGTTATTACTATCCCTGGCCTCTTTCTTGCAGGACAAATTAATGGTACAACAGGCTATGAAGAAGCTGCGGGACAAGGCATTGTTGCTGGTATTAATGCTCATCAAAAAGTCATGGGATTATCAGCATTTATCCTAAATCGTTCTGAGAGCTATATTGGCGTGATGATTGATGATTTAATCCGTATGAGTGTTGATGAACCGTATCGCATGTTCACCTCACGCGCTGAAAGACGATTATTATTGCGTCAAGATAATTCATTTATGCGATTAACAGAAAAAGCATATAACATCGGCATGATTGACAAGCAACTATATGAAGATTTTATAACAGAAAAAACAGCTGTTGAATCAGCGCTTGCACAACTACGAGCTGAAAAAAGTAGTACTGAGCTATTACGGCTCTTTGGCCAAGAAGAATCTGATAAAAGAAAAATTTTAGACTATGTATCTCTATCTCTCTCAGAACGTGCATTACACATTATTCACTCAGAAATTCGCTATGAACCATATATTGCTCGTGAAAAACAAGAAATTAAAAAAACAGAAAATCTTAAAACAATGATTATTCCGGCACAATTTAATTATACATCAATGCCTGGACTATCAAAGGAATTACAAGAAAAACTAACAAAACATCGACCACACACAATTGCTCATGCTGCCTTAATCCCCGGAATGACTCCTGCAGCAATTTCACTGTTGATGTTTAGAATAAAACAACCATAAAAAAGGATGCATTGCCTATGTTTTTATCTCTCTTATTACTTGCAACAGCAATAATTGTTACAACTGAAACTCCTGATATTGATCCTGAACTACAAGAAATTATTACACTTTTTACTGCTCCTGATGAAAATAACACCGAAGCAATTACCGTAACCGAATTTGCAGAAATCACCGATACAACTTGTGCAACAGCACAAGAACAATCATCGATTGCCATTACTAATGCAATTGAACCAAGCATGCTTGCCTATAAACATTGGACAGGCACGTATAGTCCTGACAAATTCACTCTTACCATTAATGGTGTTGAAGTTGCACAAGGTGCAAATTGCACAATTACCACAACAAAAGAACCTCTTGAAATTAGTTATAGTTACTCATTCATGAATGGCATGCGTACCGGCGCAAAAACTGTTTCATATCAACTGAATGAAAATATTGCTCATGCACGGATTACTTTTTCATGGAAAGATAATTGGAAGGTTATAGTTGATAATGGGACGCCTATTAGTCAGAAAGAAATTAATGCATAATAAGGGTAAAAATGAAATTTAATTTTAACCCCCAATTAATCACCATCTACAACTCCTTTGGCATTCATAGTTATGGCTTATTTATCGCGCTTGGCATCATCATCGCCCTCTGGGCAATCAAAAAAGACAAACGCTTTGCGCAACTACATCTTGAAAATATATATCTTGATATAATTAGTATGACTATTATTATTGCATGCATTGGCGGCAGAGCGCTTGCTATAATTTCAGAACCGTATTTATATACAGATTGGTACGATTGGTTTGCGCTCTGGAGAGGTGGATTTTCAACTCTTGGCAGTATTATTAGTATTATTATAATAATGCCATTATATTTAAAAAAATTTAAAGTGCCAATTATGCCATTATTTGATTTGGTAGCTATTTATGCACCTCTCATGCAATCAATTGGTCGGTTAGGATGCTTTACCGCTGGATGTTGCTATGGAAAACCAACTACAAATCTGTGGGGCATAATATATACCAGCCCTTGTGCGCTAGCGCCCCATGGAATCGCCATTCATCCCACACAGCTATATAGCTCTCTTATCCTTTTTGGAATCTTTCTTTTTATGTTTTTTATTGCTCAAAAATATAGTAAAAAAAATGGACAACTTTTTACATTATATCTTATATGTGTATCGTTCGAACGTTTTATCGTTGATTTTTGGCGCGATGACCGTATTATGACAACTGCTTACTTATCGTTTCATCAAATCGTGGCTTTATGTATTATTTTTGCTATTATTGTTTTTTACTATTTTTTTACTATAATTAATACAAACAATAAAAAATCATCTTAAGTAAAAAATTTTACCATGAAACAACTTTATTACATTATTACAACGTTTATTATTGTTGCGGCACAACCATGCTATTCAATGAAGAATTCATCAAAAATTTCACCTATCCTCCACACAATTAATATCATAAAAAATCCACAATCTATTCTCTGCTTTCCCAAAGATATTGTAGCAATTGAAGGAAAAAAAGAATGCAGTATTTATGACGTTACTAACAAGAAGGAAATACGTCGAATAAAAAACAATGAAGATATTAGATGTATTGCAGGACATCCAACAAAGCCATGGTTAGCGGTGCTCAGTGACATTACGTTTCCACAAACTTACTTTAGAATTTATAACGTAGAAACAGGAAATAAAATTTCAGAATTTCTTTCTCAAAAAGAACTAAAAGCACCTCTTGTTTTTAATCCAATAGATGATACCATTATAACTTTTTATAATTGGCAACAATTATGTATATTTGATTGTTATACGCTCGATGCAAAAGAATGTTATAACATAGACAGTCCAACAATAGAAATGGCATGTAATCCAAAAAAAAATGAATGCGCATTATTTATATCAGAGGATATAGAAATTTATAATATCCAAAAAAATCTTACAATAAAAGAAAAAACGAACTCAATGCATAATGAGATATGTGGTTTAACATATACTCCCGATGGATCATTAATAATAGGCACAACTTTTAAAAATAATTATTATATCATAGACTCTTCATTCAAACATCAATCTTATGATAACACTGATAATAAGCCCTTTCATTCAATAGCAATAAGTCCCATCAGTTTTATTATGGCAAGTTATAATATAAGAAACAATCGTATAGATTATAGAAATCTCAAAAAGGATGCATCTATCATCGCCTCAACCTATCTGCCACCAAATCAAAGAGACCACTACCTCCATCAACAATACATTAATTTTTCTTCTGATGGAACAAAAATTTGCATTGCTCTTTATCAAAAATGTCTTGAATATGGCGTACCATTTAATGGTCTTTATAAACCAGAAACCACAGAACAATGTCTTTTTGCTTTGTGCACGTTAAATAACTTTTCTCATCAATTCAACAATAAATTAATAGTAGATGATATCAAATATTTTTTAATAAAAAAACTTCTTGAAACTTCACAATATTCATTCACTAACTATTAAATATCTCTCATGCAAAAAGAATATTCTGTTGATTTTTGCTCATCTAATTACATAATATATCATAAAAAGGAAATAGAATGATACGTCACTTTAAACGCTGTATCGTTATTAACATTTCCTTCTTCTTGCCACCATGCCATGCAATGCAGCCGACTTTTATTAAGTCACAACCGACAACAATTCTTTCCACTATTACAACACAAGGGCTTGCCCAATCAATACAATTTTTGCACAATAATATTTTTGTAACAGTAGAAAAAAACAAATGTTATATCTACGATTCTGTTAAAAATTCTCTCATAAATACTTTAAAATATGATACAGAAATTATTCATACAGCAACAGAAAAACACCAAAAACTGCTCGCAATATGTAGCAAAAAAAATAACACAAGCACAATAGAACTTTACAATACACTTACTCATCAAATAATCTGGAAACAGACAGCAAAAAACTGTCATAATCAGCCATTTTTTAGTTCAATTAATAATGATGCCATTTTTTTATTCGATGAAAAAACATTAGCTTTACATTCATTTAATTATAAAAACAACGCTCAAATATCATACCCTTTACCTCTCGATACCCCTAAAGCTAGACATTTCATTGCGAATCCAATTAAATCAGAATTTATCCTCTTTGCGGCCAATAATGATGATATAATAGTACTACAATATAATAAAGACAAGAACGTAATTTTTAACAAAAAAACCTGCACAACAATGGATTGGAAAAGCGGAGAAACAATTGATGGACAATATAATTTTGATGGATCAATGATAGCTTGTTATCATACATTTTTAGGTCTATTTACTATGAATCTCAATGATTACTCAATCAATCTATTAAAAAATTGTATTAAAAGAAGGACAAAATTTTGTGCGATGAGGTTTCATCCAACAAGCTTTATTTTAGCAGTTTTTTCAATTCCCGTACTATTATTAAATTCTCATCCCGTAAATGCTTGTATAACATATTGGAATACAAAAGAAGGAAAACCAATTTCCATAAGAAATCTAACAATCAATCCAGATGATATAAGCTTCCATACATACAAATTAAGTCCTGATCAATGCATAGATTTTTTTTCTGATGACACTCAACTCTTTGTTGCTCTTAACAAAAGATGCCTTGTCACCGAGATTCCCTCTAATGTACGCTGTTTCCTTGATGCAAAAAATAAATGTATCTCTCTTCTTTGGTGTTTAAACAATTATACCATAACTAATAGCCAACTACCAAAAGAGCTCAAATATGGTTTAGCACATCTTCTTTTTGATATATGCGAATGTTAATCCATAACCTATTAAAGACATCATACTATTATTTAGGTATAATTTACTCATCATATTTCTCTAAAATACATTTATAATAAATCTTTATGTAAGGCATACAATTATTCATGAATCTTTTTACTTTTATTAAAGAACGAGTTTCAATTCTTGATATTGTAAATGAGTATGTCACGCTTAAAAAAGCTGGTGGATATTATAAAGGAACCTGCCCATTTCATCACGAAAAAACAGCATCATTCACGGTAAGTCCTCATAAAGAAATTTTTTACTGTTTTGGATGTCATATATCAGGAGACATTATTTCATTTATTGCAAAAATAGAAAATTGTTCACAAAAAGATGCTGCAAAATTATTAGCAGAAAAATACAACATTGATCTTCCACAAAACATATCATTTGAAACGTCAGATAAAAGCACACAAGAAAAGAACCATTATTTTTCAGTATGCAAAGCGGTGGCATTGTGGTGCCATGAACAATTATTACAAAACCCGTCTGCACAATCTTATTTTAAACAACGAGGTTTTAACCATGAAAACTTTACCTACTTTACCCTTGGATATTTTCCGAGTGGCAATAATGGCATCAATAATTTACTTTATACAATGAAAAAACAATCAATTTTACCACAAGACCTCATTCAATCATCAATATTATCTGAAGGTCGAACAACATTATATTCTCCTTTTGAAAATCGACTTATTTTTCCTATTAAAGATGCCTTAGGTCGATTTTGTGGTTTTGGAGGGCGTACTTTTAATAAAGAGGACACACGGCCTAAATATTATAATTCTCGCGAAAATGAATATTTTATCAAAGGATCATTGCTATTTAATCTTGATAAAGCAAAAAAGAGTATCCAAGAAACAAATAAAATCTTTTTAGTTGAAGGTTATACTGACTGCATGGCCATGACTCAATATGGCCTGACCAATACCGTCGCAACGCTGGGGACAGCCTGTACTCTTGAACATTTAAAACAACTTTCTCGCTATGCAGAACATATCATTATTGCCTACGATAATGATACGGCAGGAAACCAAGCTATACTACGACTAACAGAGCTCTGTTGGCACGTCAATCTTGAATTAAAAGTTATTATTCTTCCCCAGGCCGAAGATCCTGCTTCATTTTTAGTAAAGCAAGGTAATATTCATGCTCTTATTAATCAGGCACATGATATTTTTATCTTTTTTCTCAATAGCCTTGGACACAATTTTTTAGAAAAAACGCTTAATCAAAAAATCCACATAATGCGTTCATTTCTCGCTATTATCGCCACCATCACTGATCCTCTTAAACAAGATATTTTATTACAAAAAGCGGCAAAAACATTCGATATTGCCTTTGAATCTCTCAAACAGGAACTTATTCGAATACAAGCCAACCTCATACCTATTGCAAAAAATACAGAGCAGCCCGCACCTCTTCCTGCTATAAAAAAAATAGATGAACCAATTCCACCGCTAGAAAAACGAATCTTTTGTGCTATAATGAATAATACAGATCTACTTAATGGAGAAAACAGACAACAATTAATCAATTATTTACCATCTCCATTGCGAGATATTTTAACACAACTAAAGGCCGCAAAGGAAAAAAATAAAAACCTTACCTTTGGTTATTTTTTTGATACACTGAATGAACATGAAAAGCCATACATAAGTAAGCTACTTCTTGAAGAAAATGGGGTAATAAATACTTCTGAGTTTGAAAAACTTTTTGAACAGCTACAAAAAAAACAGTGGAAAATTGCTATACAAAATATAAAATCACAGCTTACACAAGCTAAACAAGAAGGTAATGATGATAAAATAGCTTGTATATTACGTAATTTTATGGAGATACAAAATAAATTCATTGCAGATACACAGCGGAACAACCTTTAACATTAGATATAATAAAAAATATGACGAGGAAAATAAATAATGACTAAGGTCAAAGCTCCTGTTAAAAAAACTACCAAAAAAGCAACAACAAACGTTGATCTCCATAAAGAGGTTATTGAAGAATTTATTGAGAAATGTAAAATTAATGGACTTATCAGCTATGAAGAACTCATTGCTTTCAGCGACAAAAACAACGTTACTGATACAGAAGTATCCGACATCCTCCGTCTTCTTGAAAAAGAAAATGTTGAACTAGTAACTCAAGAAGAACTTGAAAGCGATGATCTTAAAAAAGAAGAACTCGAAGAAATCGAGCCATCACGGTTAAAATTAAAAACAAAATTTGAAACCTATGGTTTGGAATCAGGAGAATTCGAGGAAGAGCAAGCAGAGGGCGAGGAGGAAGAGGAAGTCGAAGAAGGTGAAATTAAACGTGAGACAGAATCAAGTATTGCCGATAGCGTTAAATCTTACTTACGCGATATTGGCAAAATTCCTCTTTTAAATAAAAAAACTGAAACTACTATTGCCGACCAAATTTCTCAAAGTAAAAGCAATAGTATTGAATCTATTTCCCGCTTTCCGTTTCTCCATAAAGAATTTATTCTTATGGGGGAAAAACTTGAAAAAAATATTCTTAACCTCAAAGACATCATTCAATTTTCTGAATTTGATGAAGAAAATATCCCCAAAGTAGAAGAAGAAAAAAAAGCACTGCTGCACACAATTATGGAGCATCAGAGATCTTGTTGAAAATGAAGAAAAAATTTATCATTACTATCGCAGTCAACTTATTGATCCAAAAAAGAAAAAAGAGATGCTTGATGCTGTCAAAGCAAATAAAGATAAAATTAGCTGAAACAATTCGTACTATCAGATTTTCCAATAAACTTATAAGAAAATTTTGTAAAAAAATTGAAAAATATAGTGAGTAAATTTGATGAAAAAGAACAAACTGCTCATTCTGCCACTGAACAATTAAATGCTTATAAAGCTCTTGAAGCGCCGACGCCAGAACAAATTCATGAAATGGAAGAACTTGAATCAACTATGCGAGCGGCAACAAAAACTATTAAAAAACTAGAAGTTGAAATTGGTTTACCAAAACATCTTACGCTTACACTATTATAATCAACTTATCGCGGGCCAAAAACAAGATAAAATAGCAAAGGATAATCTTGCTAAAGCAAACTTACGCCTTGTAGTCAATATCGCTAAAAAATATGTCAATCGTGGATTACATTTTTTGATCTTATTCAAGAAGGCAATATTGGTCTAATGAAAGCGGTTGAAAAATTTGAATTTGAACGTGGCTATAAATTTTCAACCTATGCAACTTGGTGGATTCGTCAAGCAATCACCCGAGCTATTGCTGATCAATCTCGTACTATTCGTGTACCGGTGCATATGGTTGAAACACTCAATAAAATTAATAAAATTAAACGTACATTCATGCAAGAACATGGCCGTGAACCAACCTACGCTGAGCTTGCAAAAGAGCTTAATCTTGATGAGAAAAAAATTAAAAATATTATCAAAATATCAAAAGAACCAATTTCACTCGAAACTCCGGTTGGTGATAGTGAAGATGCATACATTAAAGATTTTATTGAAAATGAAAATGAATTTTCTCCTGCAGATACCGTTGCAAATCATGATTTAAAAGATCGTGTTCGTGAAGTACTTAAAACACTAACACCGCGTGAAGAAAAAGTACTTAAAATGCGCTTTGGTATTGATGTTGCCTCAGAACATACCCTTGAAGAAGTAGGTAAAGATTTTTCAGTCACTCGTGAACGTATTCGACAAATTGAAGTAAAAGCATTAAGAAAATTGCGTCATCCTTCTCGAAGCAAGAGACTTCTTGCCTTTTTTGAAAAAGAAATAGATGATAAAGACGATCTTTGATGATGAAGAAGATGATAAAGATGACCTTACCGATGAAAATTATAAAGAAGAAAATGAAGATGAATAAAATAAAGAAAGTGTTGGCGTATGGAACCATATCAGCTTAGTCAGCTAATTACCCCCTCTTTTTTATTGTGTATTACCCTGAGCATTCGTGCAACCTTATCATTTTTAGAAACAAGTATTACTGCTTTGCGACTCTTTAGACTCAAGGAGCTTGCTCACTCTTCAACACAATATCTTCCATTATTACAAACATTAGAAAAAAATCCTCAACGAGTGCTCATTACTGTTATCGTTGCAAACAGCTTTATTGATGTAACATCAGCAGCGCTTGCAACATTTATTACCAGTACTCTTTTTGCTCATATTGGATTTTCTAGTGGCCTTGGCTTTACGTTTGGCATAGCATTCGCCACCGTGGGAATTGTTGTTTTTGGTGAGATTTTACCAAAAAGTTTTGCTCGAGTACGCAGTGAACAAGCATTTAGATCAGTTTTATGGCTTATCAACTGCATCTATTATACTCTTTATCCATTTGTTATTATCTTAGTCAAATTTTCTGATTATGTTATGTATAAAATTGGTGGCAAAGAAGCATTGGAAAGCAGCTCTCAATGGATTTCATCAGAACGTGAAATTCAATTTTTAATCAATTATATCCATGAAAAAGGGCTTCTTGAATTAGAAAAAAGAGAAATGCTCCAAAATGTTTTTGAACTTGGCAGTACACCAATCAAAGAGGTAATGATTTCAGGAAAAAAAATAATATCTCTTGGTGTCAACACCCCAATGGAAAAAGCATATGAATTCTTTTCAACACATTCCTATACACGAATTCCTATTTATGAAAACAATCATGACAATATAATAGGAATGGTCCACCAAAAAGATCTGTTTATATTATTTTCCAAAGGGGAAAAAAAACTCCTGCAAGAAATAGTACGCCCCATTATGTTTGTACCTGAAAACATGAAAGTAATTCAATTACTCGGTAAATTCCGTGAAAAGCAGATGCACATTGCCATTGTAATAAACGAACATGGCATCTTAACTGGTCTGGTTACACTTGAAGATCTTATAGAAGAAATCGTTGGTGAAATCAGTGATGAGCACGAATCGATAACTGATAAAATTATGCCAATGGGAGAAAATGAATGGCTTGTTGATGCAACAATTACACTCGATGATTTGGGAAACCTTCTCAATATTGTCTTTGTTACGGAAAACTCTGTTTCTCTTGCTGGTTTTTTGGCAGAATTATTACAACATATTCCTCAAAAAGATGAAGAAGTTATGTACAAAGGATTTTTATTCCAAGTCCAAAAAGCTACCGCATTACACGTACAATTTGTTCATATAATTAAAAAAGACAGTGAGTAAAAAAAGGAGAAAGCTTAATGAATCTATTCAAAACCATTCTTGTAATAATGTTATCTCTTTCTTATGGCTTTATTGATGCAAAAAGACCTCCTAAACAACCAAAAGAACCAAAAATACCTCTTACCTCTGAACAAAAACAAGCTATTATTGCTGGCGCCGCCCAATTAATGGGTGGCGTTCTTACTATTGTAGAAAACCCTCACGATAAACATAATTTAGGCAATTCTATTGCCACTATACTTCATGGTATTATCAATATTATCGTGGAAAAAATGGGAAACAGAAAAATAGATTTTAATGATGCAGATGCAGTCCAAGAATGCATTGAAAAAATATGTGAAGAAATTAGTGATGAAATTACTAAAGCAATTAAAACTAAAAAAGAAGACATTATCTCTTATTTATAACAAACTTTTGTAATTTTTCAATTTAATAAGCATATCTAAATACCCTATATTAAGCACTATTTAATATAAAAAAAACTATTTATAAAATGGTCATCATGAATAAAAAACACTTTGCATATAAAACATTACTAATCATATTACTCATTAATCAATCTTCCTTTACAATGCAATCTCCTTTAGCTCAAGCTATAGCATCGTCTATAACTTGTTATGCTTTAATTTATGGACTTTTCAAAGTAGCTTTTCTATTGCTCACACATACCAAAGAAGATGCCCCTCAAAACGTTCAAACATGGGCAAGAGATATTCTCACTACAAAAAATATAACCAATGCAAATTCAGTTCCTCTAAAATTAGGTAACGACTGGTGTGTAGCTGGGGGTACCTTTATTCAAATTGATAAAAATGAGGCTACAAACTTAGAAAAAAACCTCATTCAAAAACAAATAACCACAAACATACAAAAAGAAATAATTCTGGCTGAAGAAAAACTCTTACATGAAGCAAAACATTATCACAATGGCGATATGGGTAAGGGTTTTTTGACATTTATCATTAGCACTATTCCATACTTTTATTACATTGATTCATCCAGTAAAAAAATATCTTATGCGCTGAAAATTCTTAAGTTTTTAATTACTGTAGCATTACCTATAATATCTATTACAGCTCATATCAGACATAAAGAAACAGAAGCGGATCGATTTGCGTTTATGAATCTTTCATCCATCGAAAACCTTGAAATAAATAAAAATTGGCACTTGAGGCAAGCTGAATTATTTGAGGAGAACTTAGAATCTCATCCCATTGAAAATAATAGAAGTTGGCTTGAGAATAAAATACGGTCAGCATTATCTAGCAAAATTGTTAATATTAATCAAAAGCTTTCTAAAAACTCTCATAAAAATTTAGAACAGCTTCTCATGCAAAAAAAAATATTAATTAATATTGCTAACTTTATAGATGATTTTAAACATCCTTCTCTTCAAAGTCGAGCAGATTTGGCAGAGGAATGTCTTAAAAAACGACGTCTTATGATAGAAGAAGGCTCTCAATAAATACGTTTTATTATGCCTTTTAATACAATGTATGGACGAAAAATCTATTTTTTATAAAACCACCTCCTTTTTAATATAAATATCCCATGGTCATTTAAAAATAGCATAATTATATAACAAAATTTTACAATTTTCAATTTGACAAGCATCCCTAAATACTCTATAGTAAACACTACTTAATACTAAAAAAAATGTTTACAAAATAGGTCATCATGAATAAAAAACACTTTGCATATAAAACGTTACTAATCATATTATTCATTAATCAATCCTCCTTTGCAATGCAATCTCCTTTAGCTCAAGCTATAGCATTGTCTACAGCTTTTTATGCTTTAAGTTATGGACTTGTCAAAGGATCAACTTTATTGCTCACATACACCAAAGAAGACGCCACTCAAAACGTTCAAGCATGGGCAAGAGATATTCTCACTAAAAAAAATATAACCAATGCAAATTCAGTTCCTCTAAAATTAGGTAATGGCTGGTTAGTTGGTGGAGGCACTTTTATTCAAATTGATAAAGAAGAGGCTAAAAATTTAGAAAAAAACCTCGCTCAAAAACAAATAACATCAAACATGGAAAAGAAAATAATTCTAGCAGATGCCGAGGGAAAACTTTTGCATGAAGCAAAACATTATCACAATAGTGATACGGATAAAGGTTTTTTGACATCTATCATTAGCTCTATTCCATTATGTTATTATTACATTAGTTCATTATCAACTAAAAACATTGGTTCATCAGCTAAAAAAATATCTTATGGGAAAAATATTCTTAACTTTTTAACTCTCGCAGCATTACCTATAATATCTGCTAATGCTTATATCAGATATCAAGAAACAGAAGCGGATCGGTTTGCATTTATGAATCTTTCATCCATCGAAAAACTTGAAATATATAAAAATTTATACTTGCAGAAAGCTGAATTATTTGAGGAGAACTTAGAATTTCGTCCCATTGGAAATAATAGAAGTTGGCTTAAAAATATAATAAGACCAGCATTATCTATCAAAATTGTTAATCTTAATCAAGAGCTTTCTAAAAACTCTCCTAAGAATTTAAAACAGCTTCTCATGCAAAAAAAAATATTAATTGATATTGCTTACTTTATAGATGATTTTAGACATCCTTCTTTTCAAAGTCGAGCAGATTTGGCAGAGAAATGTCTTGAAAAACGGCGCCATATGATTGAAAGTCCTCAATAAATACGCTTATTACACCTTGCTTTTATATCATTTTTTTGTTAACGTTATTCTTAGTATCTATTAATTTCTAAAAATAGAGGAATGTTATGCAACATTTTCTATCTACGCAATTTCTTAATAATATCTATTCATTAATCAGCGCACATGAACTTCGTTGGCGTTAATCAATTCTATTCTTTTTATTTAATTTCTTATATTTTTCATCATTATTTTTTATACTTTATCTAATCTATTATCAAATCTTCTATTACAATAAAAATAGTTATTATTGTAATAATGAAAGGGTTTTCCATGAAAAAGCTTATCAGCTTATTGCTCTGTTTATTTTTACTCAATTCCATCAATACCATTGCTATGCAAGAGATTATTACGTACCAGGAAGCAACCAAAGATCATACCACCAGCATCGTCAATCTTATCAATGATCATGCAGCAAAAGACAACGATAAAATAGTAATATTGCCAAAAAAATTCAGACAATTCGCTATTGAAGAAAATATTTTACATAAAAAACTGTATTGTGCCACTACACAGAATAATGAAGTGATAGCATTTAAAAAATTATATATCATCGATGATCAAAAAGAATTCGAAAATATTATATATAATGAAATACGATGCTCAGGAGATAAATCTGAATTTGTCAAATCAGTCGCCTTCACCCCAAATAACACGCCCGAGAAGCTCCTTTTTGATATCAACATACCATTTTCATTAGAAAATGGTGTTATTATCTATAATGGCAATGACTACACCAAAGAATCCCATCGCGGACAAAGAATAAACTCTTTGCTGATGAATTACGCCCTTGATTCAAAAGTAAATGATGTCAAACAAATAATAATTGACCACAAAAAATTAAATTATATTGTACTCATGTATGGCCTTACTCAATTCAATGCTGGCCAAAACGGTGGAATTAATCGAACGCCATCAATCGTTAATGCATTCAGAAAATTTGTAAATAAGGTATCGCCAGACAACATAAACAATATAATACACAAAAGCTATCATTCATTTATGCCCACATTTGATCCAGAAGATGAAGAATGCAAACCATTACCGGATAAACACTCTATTCCTGGTTATGGCAATATATTAATTTTTCCCTTATAAAAAATACACAAAAATAGATCTTACAAAAGGATAAATCATGAATAATAAAACATTACTAATCAGCATAGCTTTAATTATCACCGCCTCCACAACGTATTATTTTTTTAAAAAAGAACACAAAAATAATAATGGCCCCTCATACCGCATTGCTATTTTTGAACCAGCTTCCCATCCATCAATAGATGAAATAGCTCAAGGATATATCGAAACTATACAAAAAAACAGCTCTGCTCATTACACGTTTAAACGTTACAATGCGAATGGTAATAAAACATTATTACGAGCGCAAGCAGAAGATATAATTCAAAATAACTACGATCTTATTATGACAATTGGCGCGGGAGCAACTCACACAATATACGAATTAACAACAAAAAAACATATTAGCACTCCGGTTGTTTTTGATGCGGTCGCGGATCCTGCTGGTCTAGGAATAATCGCATCTCTTGAATCCTCCGGCAATCATATAACAGGCGTCGGAGATATTCCTAATTTTGAACAACAAATCGATAAGCTCGTTGAAATAAAACCCAACACAAAAAATATATTACTCGTCTATGACCCCATAGATAAAGCAGGAGTTCATGAAATATGGGCTGATCAGATAAAAAAAATAGCTCATAATAAAGATATCAATACACATTACGCTAAAGTTTTTCAAACTAATGAAATTCAAGCAAAAGTACAACCGCTTCTACATAATATTGATACCATACTCATATTAACTGATCACACAACGGTCTCTGGCGTTGAAAGCCTCATTACTTTATGCAACCGTTATGGCATTACATTGTACACATCAGAACTCAACTCCGGTCAGAAAGGGGCAGCGCTATCGTTTGGCATAATACAATATGATCTTGGTGCTGCAGCAGCAACGCTTTCTCTTGCAATACTTGAAAAAAACAAAAAACCAACAGAAATACCTATTGTCATGTTGGAAAATAACCGTTTACAAATAAACACCGCAACCGCACAAAAACAAGGTCTTAATCTTTCCACTTCGCAACTGGATGAATTTAAAAAAAGAGGAGTAATTGTTCTGTGATAATGCGTGATCAATGCGATCAAGAAATGATCTCATTTCTCCAACAATACATTACCATCAACACTGCTCAACCTAATCCTGATTACGAATCTGTCTGTGCCCTTTTTCAGGCGCGGGCAGATCTTGACGATTTTTTATACAAAAAAATAATACTTCCTTCTGGCCATCCGGTGATTGTTATTACCTACACAGGAACAAATCCCTTACTTCCATCACTGATATTAAATCATCACATGGATGTTGTTCCTGCGCTTAATACAGAACAATGGAAAACACCGCCATTTGCTGGTACCATTATTAATGATAAAATGATTGGTCGCGGCGTCCAAGATATGAAAGGAGTGGGAATAGTTCATTATTTTGCCCTTAAATCGCTTAAAGATTCTGGCTTACAACCACACCGCACTATTTATTTTTTGGCAGTACCCGATGAAGAAATTGGTGGATTTACCGGAACACAACAATTTATAGAAACAGATTATTTTAAACAGATGAATGCACAATTTATTCTTGATGAAGGAATTCCTTCTGGCAAACCACATACCATAGCAATCAAAGTTTCTGAACGAAAACCAATCCAGATAGAAATCACCACTACAGGATCTCTTGCTCATGGGTCAACCTTAAACTGTTTTAATGCTATCCATGAACTTATTATTTTACTCCGTAAAATTATATCCCAGCATCAAATACAACAAAAAAGAAGCATCGCCAATGCTGATGGCTTACTTCTTTCTCTTAATATTACCTCATTAAAAGCAGGCGTACACAGCAATAACACAACATCCTTGAATATTGTACCAAATAGCGCATCCGCTACCGTTGATATACGAGTTCCACCAACAATGAACATGCATGATGCTTTGCACATTATTGAAAATATAATCCATGAACATAATAATAGTAGTTACATCATTCGTGCTACGGTACCTGATCTGACAACAAACAATAATTATCTTACACCGCTCTATAACGCTCTTGCGCAAACAATTGCGGAGTGTAATCTGCAGTCAGAACCTCTTTTTTTTGAAGGATCAACTGATCTACGATATTATAAGTCCTTAGGTCTTGATGGTGTTGGACTTACGCCCTTTACCACACCTAACGCTATTCATGAAACCAATGAATCACTCCCTATTACTGATCTCATTCAAGGGAAAAATATTATATTACGCTTTCTTAAAAACTTTTGTGTACATAAGGAACAACAAACATGATTGATACACTACTCATTATACTCGAACAAGCACTTCTCCATTTTCCTTTGATACTTGGTGCATATATCAGTGTATCATTAATGAAAATACCTGATTTAAGTATGGAAAGCGCCTATGTATTTGGCGCATTGATTGCAAGTAGTACATTACCATTTGTCCAACATATGCCTGTTATAATCAATATACCTATTATTATTTTAATAAGTATGATTGGTGGTGCATGCGTAGGAATGACATCAGGCCTTCTCACGCAAAAAGCGCAAATTCCCCATTTATTATCAAGCATTATTACCATCGGTATTTTTCATGGTGTTAGTCAATTTGTTGCCGGTGTATATGTTTCTCTCAGCAAATATATAAATATTCTTGCTCTTGATTTTATTCCTCTTCATCCAGATTTGCCAATCCTCATGCTCATATGCATCATATTCAGTTGCGCAGCGCTCTATTTTTTTAAAACAGAGCTTGGCTATGCTTTAGCAGTTTTTGGAAATAATCCTTACTTTTTCACGAACTATGGCATATCTACAATGTATGTATTTATGTCAGGAATTTTATTAGCCAATGCACTTGCGGGACTCAGCGGCTATCTTTTTGCTCAATCTAACGGTTTTGCTGATATCAATATGGGTTTTGGAAAATTATTATTATGCATAACAGCCCTTATTTTAGGTAAGATATTTTGTCATAAAACCATTTCAGTTATAACACCAATCGCGGGCTTATTTAGTTATTTTCTTTTGCAACAGTTACTATTAAAGATTGGCTTTGATTTACGCTACTTTACTATGGTGCAGGCTCTTGTCATCGTAACCATCCTCATTATGCAGTATAAAAAAGATAAACATGCACCTATTGATCATTTGGGAGTATAACTATGAAAACATTATTATTAAACGACCTAGATTTTAAATTTAATGCACACGACCAGCTTTTTTTTCATAATGTGCATATAAAATTTGATTCAGGAAAAACCTACTTTATTCAAGGCAAAAATGGCGTAGGTAAATCAGTTTTTTTTTCTCTTTTGCAAGGCACATCCCCACGTGGTACCGTATTAACAGGAAAAATTTCGTTTAATAACAGTGAATTTTCCATAAAAAACAATTGCATAGATAATAAAATAAGTTCACAAATTAAAACTGTTGTTCAAGATATTAATAAAATGATCATTAGCGCAATGACTATTGAAGAAAATTTACGCTTAGCTCATTTACCACGCTACCCACAATTCATTCCACTTGCTCATGACTTCAATCTGCCCACCATTATAAAAGATTTTGGCATCAATGATCTTAAAAAAAATGTCTATCTTTTATCTGGCGGCCAAAAACAAATTCTTGCTATTATCATGGCATTGCAAAAACCAACTCAAATACTTCTACTTGATGAACCAACTGCTGCGCTTGATGAAAAAAATAGTCATATGGTAATACAATTTCTTAATACTCTTGCACAAGAACTGGATCTTATCATAATCATTATTACGCATGATAAAGAATTAACACAAACATATGCACAAAACCGCACCATCACCATAAAAAAAAATAACAATGAAACTCGAACCATAAATTTTACATAGATTATTCACTGGTATTATCTCTCTTTTTTTGTTATACATAAAGCAACAGTTTATAATTTTATTTAATAAAAAAAGAAAAAAAATGATATCAACAAAAACTCACCTTATTCTTTTCGGAATCATTACACTCTCGATAAATGCTTGTGTAGCAATGTATAAAGGAGAAAAAGAATTTATCGTTATAAATGATCAAAAAATTCAACATTTTCTCCAACAACGAGGAACAAAAATAACGCGACCATATGGATATAATATACCTAAAGAGGGAGCAAAACTTTTCATTGACAGCGAATTCTACAAACCATCTTCAGCTAATCTTACCATAAACATAGGTTGTAATTTTATTAGATTTACCCCTTTATCAAATGGAAACATTAATATTGAAACGGTAACTGGATCGCTGCAAAACGCTCATAAAAGATCTTCTGCAAAAGAGATTCTGTTAACTTTGCAACCAAACTCTCGCATACAAAAACAACTGAATAATCCTCAATAATTTTATAAAACAACGTAAATTATTCCTAAAAAATCCATTAAAAAAAAGATCATCTAAATATAAAATTCAGGCGATCTTTTTTTATTATAATAAAAATACATGCCCCTCTAACATTATTAAAAAATAAAAATAAAATTTATCTTGAAAAAAAGACTTCTATAAGATAAATTACTATAAAAATATAAATTTCTAAAAAGGCAATATTTTTATATATTCAAAAAAAAGGAAGGGTTGTTCAATTGTAAACGCGCTTATAAAATAAACATCTATTATTTCATTTTTTATAAAAATTTTTTCATATTACATAAAGGTTTTCTCATGACAAGATCAAATTTAAAAAAGTTATTTATTTTATTTTTTATGATATTTATATTTGGCGACGTAAAAGATATGTTATCTTCTGATCTTTCTAATGTCCAAACAATACTAATAGAAATGACAACATATAATAATTATAGTAGTTCTTGTAAAATTGATAGAATTATAAATTCCCTACCATTCAATATTAAAGAATCGGCTATTATTAATGCTCAAGAAGAATATAACAAGATAAAATCTGAATGCAATACTTACGAAGTAAAGAATGAAACTTTGAAACAAATAATACAAGCTTATAGAAAAGATTTGTCATCTCAAGATAATTATTATGTTGACCTTGGTGAAATTAAAAAAATTGTAGATTGCTTGCCATTCAAAATCAAAAAAATTTATGCTTGTTTACCCATAAAAAAGATTAGGGAAATTAGAGATTCTTTACAGAAAAAAAATACTTGCCTTTTACGATCAAAAATTACTCGTCCTTTTCTCTATTATCGTGCAATGTTATTAAATATAGAAAGCATAACACTACAATTACAAAACCTTGATAAGAATTGTATATTACAAATGCTTCAACCTGTAAACAAAGAATTAAAAAACATTTTTCTTTTTATAGATAGTTTAAACAAAGAAAACGCACCATTGAAAGATCAGGAGTTCGAAAATTTTTTTAACACTGTATTAACAATAGACCAACATATTTTGGATATTTCATACTATGCAACTCAAGAAAGAATCAAAATATGGATAAACAAAATGGATAATAAAATTAAACAAAATTATACTAAAAAGCATTACAATAAAAGAATAAAAACAGATTTCTACTCTAACCAATTAAATTCATTATTAGCGTTGTTAAATACAGATAGTTTTATATATTTGATAAATCCTTTCACAAAATACAATCTTAATGAATTAAAAGATGGATCTTCTCTCATTTTGAATTCTTGTATGAAAAATTTTGTAAGGCTTGTTGAAAAAATAGATCAAAACAAATATGAAACAGAAGATTCTAAAGAAGACAGCATAGAGACAATCAAACAAATAAATGAAAAATTTCTGCAAATATTTAAAAGCATAAATAAAGACATATCGCTTGTTTAACACATTTAAAATATACATTGATAGCTATAACTCTTTTTATTAAATCGTATTGCCATATTATTTTAAGACATTTCAAAAATTGCTTAAAATAATATGGCAATACGATTTTAAATTGTAAGCTTTATTTTATACTTTACAAGAATTACTGCACACGATAAAAAATGTCATATACAGTGACTAAATATTTGTCAAAAAAGGCTGTTTGTGAAAAAGAAAGCTCTTACAACATTTCATACGTATGTTATTTTTATAATAACATGCTTACCTGCATGTGTGCATAAAAGCCAAGTCGATAAACACAAGCTCTATTTTAATCATCCAATAAACGCATTAATGAAAACTTCACGCACCCCACCACCAATTACTATTTGGGTCCACGGTACACTTATGTTTCGCACACCTTCATACCATTACATTTTTAATAAAAAATCATCACTAGTAAAGGCAACAACACTTCCACATAACAATCATTTTAGAATTCTTGCTGAAACAATTGCCAACCAGGATTCAGAACGTTTTCCTTTGGAAGAATTTTATATTTTTAGTTGGTCAGGACGTCTTGCAAATAAAGAACGTAAAGATGCAGCAGAAAAACTATACCAAGAAATTATTAAGCTCAGCCAAGAATATAAACATAAATATGACTGTTTACCTACGATTCGTATTTTTGCGCACAGCCATGGTGGTAATGTTGTTCTTAATATGGCATTATTATCTAACCTTGCACAAATCCCTGCTATTAAATCTCTTATATTACTTGCATGTCCGGTGCAAGATGAAACTATGCATTTAATTAATACTTCTTTATTTGAACGAGTTTATTCTCTTTATTCCAGTTTTGATATGATACAGATATTAGCTCCGCAATTTAAACGGATAAAATTCAGTAAAACACCACATACACGAGTTAAAAATCACTCCCGAATTCTTCCCTTTTCAGCTCGTCTTTTTCCTCATTATACGCATCTTACGCAAACAAAAATTAAAATAAATAATTACCCTATATCCCATACAGCCTTTTCAAGAAAGGAATTTGTTATACTAATCCCTACTATTCTTAATAAACTTGATGAATGGCATAATCACCCCAATCATAGCAATAATCATAAACTTAAACTTCTCTGCATTTATACAAATAAATCCAATTTGACACAATAATCAATATATGATATCATTTATTATGACAATTAATATATATAAAAACTGATTATATTTCAGGCAGAAACGAAATGAAAGCATTTTTATACCATCATTATCTCATAATAACTCTTTCTTTATCGCATGCAATCGCATTATCCTCACCTTTTGCTATGCCATATTCTTTTCAATGCCTACAAAAACCTCACGGCAAAAACTATACCTTTAATACAAAACTTATATCTATAACACAGGCAATTCGCGGCCTAGGCCTATTTTCTTTGTATCGCATTACTCATAAAAAAAAGAACCTTAATCAACCAATCACATTAATTCAAAATCAGCTCAAAGAATGCACTGATACACTACTACAAGAAGAATATAACGCGATGCTCGCAATAAAAAATAAATTTAACCTTAATGATGAAATGTGGAATAACTGCTTAACCGATATAAATGAATTAAAAAATGTTTATAAAACAGCACTGCAGCACAGTCAACCACACGCACAACACGATAATAATGTTCCCAATACCATAACAGATACATTAAAAAAATTTTTAAGCAACAATGCTATTAATCCACAAAACATCTCTATAAAAAGCGTAGATACAACCAATCGCGCCATTAAAATGCAAGTGAGTATAATCATCGAAACAATGATAGATTCCACCAACAACAGGCTTATTATCAGTAAACAGTATATACCCGTTACTATCAGAATTTTTCCATCACTCATAAAAGAGGCCAACAAACAAAAAATAATTGCGCTATGTGCTCATGAGGTTCAACATATAATTCAACTTCATGGATTAACTCACGTTATTTTAGAAAACTATATAACTCATTATTGTTCAATTGATAGTGAAACTCTGACCCAATCCCCTGAATTTCAAAAATTTATACAAATTCAAGAAGCACAAGCAGAAATTTTATCTGCAATACAAGATCCTGAAATAGCACACTCATTAAACGTCTATAGAAAAAAAGAATATTATCCGGAATATCTCTATGAGAAACATTTTTACACAATCAATACGATTAATATGCTCTGGCGTGTACATGAACTGTTATCCTGGATTCATCACAAACCTTCTTTATTTAAACAATTCTTCACTTAATATTGATCAATTTTCGCAATCATTTTTATACCAAATGTAAAGTCTACTTTACATTTAGATTGTCCAAATGCTAAACTGACTTTACATTTGGTACAACTTTAAGGAAAAAAATGATTATAGAACGCCCTTTTTGGAAAAAATTGATAACAGAGGCATGGCAAGAACGTACTATTATTTGGCTCATGGGCGTCAGACGAATTGGTAAAACTAAATTATGTCAAAGTTTTGAAAATATTCAGTATTTCGACTGTGAACGTCCACGAATACGAGAATTATTAATTGACCCTGAAGGATTTTTAGATAGTCAGCGTGGCAATATCATTGCCCTTGATGAAATACATAGACTTGATAACCCGAGCGAAATATTAAAAATTGCAGCTGACCATTACCCTGACATAAAAATAATTGCGACTGGATCATCAACCTTAGGCGCAAGCGCTAAATTTAAAGATACTTTAACGGGAAGAAAACGTGAAATATGGCTAACTCCTCTGCTTTTAGAAGAAATGGATCTTTTTAATAATAGAGATATTAGACATCGATTCTTATTTGGAGGGTTTCCTTCATTTTTTACAAAAAAACAGTTACCTGAGTCTGATTTTAATGAATGGATAGATGCCTACTGGGCAAAAGATATTCAAGAAATGTTTAGTGTTGGTAAAAGAACTGCATTCCAAAAGTTTGCGGAACTGCTCCTTGCCAATAGCGGTGGCATCTTTGAAGCAACACGATTTACTGCTGCCTGTGAAGTTAGTAGACAAACTATCATAAACTATTTAAATGTACTCGAAGAGACCTTTGTGATGCACGTTATACGCCCCTATTCAACACATAAACCAACTGAAATTGTAATGGCACCCAAAGTATATGGTTTTGATACCGGATTTATATGTTATGCCAAAGGAAGAAGTGAACTACGCGCAGAAGATACTGGATTCATGTGGGAACATATTGTTTTAAATGAACTACATGCGCACTTGCAAACACGAGCAATCAATTACTGGCGTGATAAACGTGATAATGAAATTGATTTTGTCATCAGCAATCGAGCAGGAAATAACCTTACGGCAATAGAATGTAAGTTTAACAGTTCTTCTGATGATATTTTATCAGGCAATGTTATTAAAAATTTTACCAGCTTTCGCAATCTCTATCCCGAAGGAGACAATTTTATAGTTTCTCATAATATTGATACTCCTTTTACCAGAACACACAAAGATTTAATCATTTCTTTTGTTCATCCACATAATTTGATTAAAAAACTAAAAACCTAAAAACATATTTTATTTACAAACTAGCTAAATCTGTCATCCTTACTACAATCACCAAATATTTTATATTAATTCACTATTGATTCATCAAGTAAACAATATGAATAATTCATTATTATCAGTACTAATACTTACGTGCTTCTCTTCATTTGCCAGCAATAAAACAACAGAAATACAGTCTCTATTGAAAAAAACAATATCGAGCACTAGCAATTTTATAATCGCCACCATCTTAATTCCTCACAATATTTTTGAACATATTTCAACCTGTGTCCATGAACATGGACACGGATTAGCAAGAGGTGAAAGTTATACAATAAAAATTAAAAAACAAAATGATATATTTCAACCATGGCAAGCAGAAGCAATAGATTGCGGCAATACTTTTTTTGAATCATTAGCTGGACCCCTCGCTGGCCTATCTATTACATATATTCAAATTATCGGTCTCAACATGGCAAAGGGATATTTAGAAAAACAACCCTTAAGCCTCTCTTTTAACAAAGGGCTCAAATATCCAATTACTTTCTTTCCAGCTGCTATAAACACTGGAATAAAATATGGCTCTCTCCTCATTAATCCACAATCTATCAATTTATTAAATCTTAATGCTTTTATATCACTATATCTCGATATTTTTTTGTTTTCACGTATGGGACGAATTATTGGAGAATCAATTTATGGTTTATTACCCTATCACATTCGCTATCATGGAAATCCTGGTGATGGCGAAAAAATATGGAAAAAATTATTCGGAGAAAATGTTCCAACATTTAAAGGAAACTTAGTATATATCACTTTCGCATTACTATTTCTTCCCTACATTATTGGAATTGCTTTAGCTTTTGCACAGTATTAACAATAGCCGCTGCATCAATACCTTCAAAAGCTAAAAGCTCTTCCGGTTTGCCCGATCGAGGAAGCTGTGATACAGCCAAAGAATAAACAGTAATATTTTCATTACGCAACATATCAAGTACCGTCTCGCCAATGCCACCTTGTGGATAATGGTCCTCTACGGTAATAATTTTATTATGTGATGCACGAACAACAGAAATAAGCGTAGAGACATCGAGCGGCTTTATAGAATATAAATCTATCACTGAAACAAAAACATTGCTCTTTGCCAAAATTTCATACGCCTTTAAAGATTCATGAACCGTAATCCCGGCACCTACAATACACGCCACATCGCGATCAGATTGTTTAAGCACTTTACAACCACCAATAATAAATTGCTCGTCATTATCATATAAAACTGATGTTTCCATGCGTGTTGTACGTAAATAACTTAAACCATCACTATAGCGTGCCATCTGTTCAACAAGTTTATGCGTACTTACTGCATCGCAAGGATACAATACTACCGAATTAGGCAGACAACGCATAAGCGCAATATCTTCGAGTCCCATTTGCGATGGTCCATCCTGCCCAATTGAAACACCACAATGTGAACCAACCAAACGTAACGCATTATTACCAATTGCCGCCATACGAATTTGATCATGAGCGCGAGAAAAAAAAGAACTAAACGTAGAGATAAATGGCATTCGACCTCTACAGTCAAAACCAATTCCCATACCAACCATATTTTGCTCAGCAACAAAACATTGAAAAAAACGATCCGGATGCAGGCTTTCAAAAATTTCAGCATACGTTGAATTTTTAACTTCTGCATCCAAGCTAACAATTGCGTCGCAGGTATCGCCTAATAACGCAAGCGCAGTTCCATACGCTTTGCGCGTAGCAATTTTTTCACCTTTTGTATAATTTGACTGAGGAATTTCAATGATTGCATTTGCCCCTTCATATGAAAGACCTGATACTTTTGGCATGTGTGGCTGCCAATCAAAATTATTTCCATCATATGCAGCGACATCAAAAAAATTTTTTTGCAACTGTTCTAATGCCAATTTTTCTTGCGCGGCATCAAATGCTTTGCCATGAAAACCTTCTTTGCCTGCAACAAAATCGACACCATATCCTTTAACCGTTTTTGCAACAATCATGACAGGTTTACCAATAATCGCATGCGCCTTATCAATAACATCAATCAACGCTTCAACATTATGTCCATCAACATCAAATACCTGCCAACCAAAAGCAGTACCAATATCAACATATCGCTTAATATTATAATCGAGCATTGTTTCAGTACATTGCCCTAAATTATTAACATCAATAATACAAATTACATTATCGAGTTTATAATGTATCGCCAATTGCACCGCTTCCCACACACTTCCTTCTGATGATTCACTATCACCCATAAGAACGTATGTACGATAAGAACGTTTATCAAGTTTGGCACATAACGCCATTCCAACTCCAATTGATAATCCAATACCAAGTGATCCTGTTGCCGCCTCCGCATAGGCAAAACGACGGGTTGGATGCCCTTCTAATACTGAATCAAATTGTCTATACGTAATCATTTCAGCATCAGTCAATAATCCAAGCTCTCGCCACGCTGCATATAAAATTGGCGCTGCATGGCCTTTGGATAAAATAAAACGATCATTATCAGGATTTTCATAATTATAAGGATCATAACGCATTGCATAAAAAAAAAGAACCGCAACAATATCTGCTGCGGATAAACATGATGTCGTATGCCCTGAGCCTGCACGTGCTGGTAAAATAATAGACCAACGACGCATTATATAAGCTTTATATTTAATAAACTCAATAAGCTCTTTCATTAACGGCTTCATTTTTTGTTTTCCCGTAAAATGACTCTGTCTTTCAATCAAACAGAGGAAAAGGAAATTCTGTTCCCTACCATAAAATTACGCTACGCAATTTCACAGCATACTAAGCCATTATGAAACATCAAGTTTTATAACTTATAAAAAAATTTACTTTTTATGATGCTTATTCAAACTTCTTGGATGATTACGCCGCCAATTTTCACCATGAGCCCATGACATGGATCGAAATATATCACAACTACCACTCGACATTTTTTTACATTTAACTGAATTGTACAAACTTCGTAAATATTGTTTTATCTTACGTGGTATATGCCTCAAGCTTTTTTCCTCAGCATGATCGTGTGATCCATTATTATGCAATTTCATAAAATACTCCTTCTTGAATAATCTATTAACGTTCAAGCTTTAATCGATCTTGTTTACGCTTCAATTCAAGCCGAGATTGTTCATAATTGAGATCTTTTTGCTTTTTTTGTGCATGAGCTGCTACTTCTGCTTTTTTTTGTTGCATACGCGACTGTTTTTCTTGATATTTCAAATCTAATGCACGCTTATCAACTTCTTCCTGTGTCATGGGGTGTCCAAAATTTTCCCAAAAATAGGCATGTGATATAATACCTACCAATCCAAATATTATTACAAAAACTATAATTTTTTTCATAAACATAATTCCTTTTTTTATAAATACCAGCTCCTTACCTTTAACTTTAATCAATAAAACCTTTAAAATACAAGAGTTTTAATGCTTTTATTAATAAAATGGTATAATCAAAAATATGAATATAATAACCAGATTGCGTCAATCATTTCTAAAAAGTATGCAGCTACAACTTTTTATATCATTTATCTCGTTACCATTACTTATTGGATGGGGGTTGCCTATTTCACTACTAACTCCCTTTAGCACCCTAATTTTTGGCCCCTTTTTAACCTGTTTTTTACTCATTTCATCGATTATTTTCTTTTTAGAACTTTTGTATCTACCCAATACATGGCCCATTTGGTGCCTTGAATTTATTACCAACAGTTGGCTTGCATGCCTCAATTTAGAACAACGCGCGTGGCTCATTGGATTTACCAAACCTCCTCTATTAATTCTCTTACTGATACCACTTATTGCATTAGCAGCAGTACATCATAAAAAAATAAGTTCTTTAGCAATGCGCGTAAGTTTATTAGCGTGTCTTCTTGTTGGCACTTGTATCATCCTAAAACTATTTCCTTACAACTACCCATCTACAGAGACAATTACGTGTAATAACGGCACTATCACCTTTATTAACTATAACAAAACTCTTATCATGATTGATCCTGGCTTTATTGCATCAAAACCATCCTATGAATCATATATTTCATACACTTTGTTACCAGAAATAATACAAAAAACAGGACGAATGAACATTGATCATCTCATTGTTTTTAAATTTAATAAAAGAATCCTTGATGCATTACAGTTTCTTGCCACAAAAATAACCATTCAACATCTTTATATTCCTGCATGGAAAGGAAAAATTACACCCAACACGTGGTATTCATACGCAAAACTTAAAAAAACTGTTACTTCATACAATGGCAAAATAATATCGATATCAGCACATAAAAAAATTTATCTTGATAGAACATCAACAATTTTTATTGAACCTAGAGACACAAAAGATGTAATGTACTATGATGCCTCCTATAAACCATTACGCATAGCCGGCACACTTAACAATCAAACGATTACCCTTTAAAACACAGGAAAAACTATGGAAGAAAACAATATATTATTAGTAATTGCATCGAATGGATTCCACCAGATCGAATACAATGTTCCAAAAAAAATGTTACTTGATGCTGGTTTTAATGTTATAACAGCAAGTGATAAATCAGGTATAGCAACAGGACATGATGGTTCAACTACTCATATCGATACTACTCTTGATAAAGTCATCGTTAATGATTATGCAGGAATTTTTTTTATTGGAGGTCCCGGAGCAGGAGAATGTTTAGATAACACTACAAGTTATAAAATTATTCAAGATGCGTTTTATCAACACAAACCTATCGGTGCAATATGTATTGCACCAAGAATACTTGCCAATGCCGGAGTCTTAGATGGTAAGTATGCAACTGGCTGGAATGAAGATGGACTTCTTGATAATATCTTTACCGAAAATAATGCTTCCTATTTACCAACAGAAAATGTAGTTGTCGATTCTCATATTATTACCGCCACTGGCCCTTCCGCTGCACAAGAATTTGGCAAACGAATTGTAGAATTACTCCACAATAGACAACGTTGGGGATAACAATAGACTTCCCTCCGCTCAAAACAAATCTCTATTTGATATATTTTTACCTTATGATATATTAATAAAGTAAAATTAATATCTTAAGGGGTTCTCAAAATGCAACACAACAACTGTATCTTTAAAGTTTTTGGTTTATGGCTATTATTTCTTCCATTGCCATTATTTTCTATGTTTAACAACATAACAAATCGGCGTAAACAACAGGCTGCGCATAAAGTTACCTTAAAAAAAATTCAAAATCTCACTACAGTCTCTGCATTAGATCAAGCGATAGATGACATTAAAAACAAAATATATGAAGAATTATTAATAGAACTTGAACATATTACTAATGAACCATCTACATCCATAAAAATTTTTATAAATGAGGCAAGAAGGTGCATGAAAAAAACTTTACAAAAAAGTTATCCACTAATGCAAACAATCCATGAAGCAAACCTACCGTCATCTCTTTATAAAAGTATGCTTACCCTATTGCTAAAAGAAAAAATTAACCCTAACAATATTCATTTACACTATATACTCGATCAAAATGAAGACGAGGAAGATAGAGAAAAAATTTTAGAAGCTGAAACTTTCGACCTAAACCCCCTACTCTTCAGTTCCACCGAATTTATAAAGCCAACAATAAATTTTTATGAATCATTATTATTTAATACCAAAGCACAACAAAACTTTGTATGTCTTCACGAACTAAGCCACATTCTATTACGACATTCTTCAATACGTCCTCATCGTGAAACAACAAACCTACACTCAATCATGGAAAGAGAAGCAGATATACATGCTGCATCAAAAAATATCACCTTCGCTCATGCAGGAAAAAAAGCACGCTGCGCTCTCAGCGGCCATCATTCTAAGATTATTGATAGTCAAAATCATTGTGAAACAATGAAAATCATATATGCATTAATGCAAAAAAAAGAAGAATTATCCTAGATAGCAAGCTATTTATTTAGCCATTAAAACTGCTCGGGCAGGTGCTGCTTCAAGGCCAATTACATAAAGCGGTAACGCAATAAAACAATAATTACCTGGTGGCACATGGCCCAATCGAAGTCCCTCAATAATCGTAACGTCCCCATGCATTAACGTTTCATGCGTAGGATGTCCTTGCTGACTATGTTCAATGCCCAAATAATCAATACCAACAGCTTTTATTTTTTTTTCTACTAAATACTGCGCTCCACTTACCTCAAGATAAACAAAATTAAGATAAAATTTATCAGTGGCAGCAATATCACTGTTAGTAGTACGCAATAATACAATACCGCCTTGCATAATGTGCTTATCATGTGCCATAAGACAATCACGCGTAATACGCTCTGCACACGTAGTCATATCAAGCATAACAGAATCACCGACAACTTTATCCAATTTTAATTCATCAATTGTTTTACCATCGCGCAAAAAGTGAGATGGTGCATCCACATGAGTGCCCGAATGAGCGCTCATACAAATATTTGTTTCTCGCACTCCATCACGATTAAAATTTCTCACTTCATTAAACTCAACAACATTACGATCTTTATATCCAGTTGTTGCCTTGCTAATCGGCCAACTAATATCAATTATTTCCATTATCACACTTCCTTATTTTTTATTTACCTTTTTTTTTGCAATCCTTGCATAAAATAAGTTACTGCATGTCCACCGAATTTATTACGCAACACAGCCACCATTTTAGTTGCATAATTACCACCTGTTTTTTCTGACCATTCACGCACTTTTAATGCTTCTTCAATTACCGGCACTGGCACTCCACATTTATGAGCTTGTTCAACAGTCCACTTACCCATACCAGTTGAAGCAACATTACCCGCAATATCATCTAAATTTTGATCATCATGCAGAGTATCTCGCACCAAATCTAAAATCCATGAACGAATCACTGAACCATGATTCCACAACAATGCAATTTTTTCAAGATTAAGATGCTCAGATTCAAATTCACCATTTTTTAATAGATGAAAACCTTCCGCATAAGCTTGCAACAATCCATATTCAATACCATTATGAACCATTTTTACGTAATGCCCCGACCCTGAAGAACCTAAATACGCATATCCACCAGATGTTGCAACCGAATCCAACAATGGAACAATCCTATCATACGCAGCCCTATCTCCACCAACCATCAAACAAAAGCCATTTTCTTTGCCATGAATACCGCCAGAAGTACCACAATCTATAAAAAAAATATTATCAATAGCTAACTCTTGTGCTCGACGCATTGAATCAGAAAATTTACTGTTTCCTCCATCAATAATAATATCGCCTGATTTAAGCACAGGGCGCAATTGATCAATTACATGATCTACCAAATCGCCTTGCGGCACCATAAACCAAAAAATCTGAATATTTTTATAAGCAAAATCAGCAATATTATCAACAACCTGAACACCAATTTTTTTTGCTAATACACAACTACTACTACTAACATCAAAACCAAATACTGTGTGCCCTGCCTGCAATACACGATACGCAATAGCCTCTCCCATTTTTCCCAAACCTATTATTGCTACATTCACGATCGCCACCTCATCCCATGTTTATCGGCAAAATTTTTTTCTTCCTGTGGCCCCATAGACCCTTGCGCATAGGTATATACTGGTAACTCTTGTGCAAAAATAACATCAATAAGTTTCCATGCATATTCAATTTCATCAAATCGTACTGAAATTGATTGTTCTCCACGTATTATCTCTTCAAACAAAACTTCGTATGCTTGCGGAGTTTGTACACCAAAAAGACAACTATGGCAAAATTCCATACCAACCGGCATTACTTGATTGGTAACACCGGGAATTTTTGCATTCAGTGTTAACAAAAATATTGCTTCAGGAGCTATCTGTATAGTTAACCAATTAGAATCAGTTGGACAACCCTTTAACAACAGACAATCAACTTGTTTGAATTTAATATGAATTATCGTTTCTTTTTTATCCAATTTTTTGCCCGTCTTAAGATAAAAAGGAACTCCTAACCAACGAGGTGTATCAACTGCAAGTTTTAATGAAGCATAAGTATCAGTGCGTGAATCTGCATTCACGTGTATTTCTTGTTTGTATCCATCATATTGCCCCAAAATACCATCAATAAATTTTACACGCTCAAGTACTTTAACGCGCTCAGCTCTAATATAATCTCCGGTTAACTTTTCTGGCGTCTCCATACCTATCAATGCTAACAACTCAAGCATATGATTTTGTACCACATCACGCACCGCACCATAGGCATCATAATATAATCCGCGCCCTTCAATACCATCACTTTCACTCAAAATAATCTGCACCTGATCAATATATCGATTTGACCACAAAGGTTCAAAAACAATATTAGTAAAACGAATCATAGCAATATTGCTTACTACTTCTTTGGTTAAATAATGATCAATACGATATACCTGTGATTCATTAACCCATTGAGCAATACACTCATTAATTTCATGCGCTGATTGTAAGTCATGACCAAACGGTTTTTCATACACTATTTTATGCCACAGAACATCTGACGTAGCATGTTTTTGTAATAACCCAGCCTGAGCACTGTTATGCGTAATATGACAAAAAAATTGCGCACTTGTTGCTATATAAAAAAGACGATTGAATGTACCATTCTGCTTTTTTTCACATCTTTCAACAAAAGCAGTTAATTCAACAAAATCATTGTATTCATTAAAGTTAGTTTTTTTATAATAACTATTTTTACGCAAAATATCCCAATACTCTTGATTGCCATCTAAAACAAATGGTTGTGCCGCATCAATCATTTGATCTGATGTTACTTCATCAAATGCAACACCAAGAATAGTTACATTCTCTAATTTTTTATGCGCAACTAACCTGTACAACGCAGGAATCAACTTACGCTTGGCCAAATCTCCCGTTGCTCCAAATAAAATAATCGTTATATTTTTCATACACAATCAATTTTCGGCTATCTAAAGCACATTTATTTTTTTTTATAATAACGTTTCATTAGCCTACCATGATAATAAAAAAATGCCTTCTTATTGATCACAGGATCAATAAAAAAAGCATTTTTTTTATTATTTTTACAATATTTTACGCTTTAGTACCCGTAACAATCCACACATTCTCACGACCATTACGCAAACTTTTTGTTCTTTTAACAGTAACATCCTTAAAATTATTTTTTTCCATAAATTCTTTTACATGAGGACTATTAGATTCAATAGAAGCATCACACAAAATAAAATTTAAAAGACTTTCACTTAAAAATAAACTTTGATCATATAATTTACCCATGAACAATTGACCTTCTTTTTTAATAGCGACAGGCAAACCCACCATTGATGAGTCTTGCATTTGGACAAAAGGAAAACATGCAATAGCTTTAGAAAACTCTTCTAAACTTGCTGATGGACCATATGACAACAATGCTTGCTGCCCAGTCATTAAAAATTGTCTAAAAAGCCATACCTCTTGAGCCAGCCGCTTATTTAATAAAATTTTTGTTCCCATATTTTGTTTTTCATAAAAACAAATTAATTGTTTTATATTTTCACTCAACTTATTTGCATAATTAATAAATTCTTGTGAAAAAAATTTAGTGGAATCACAGTCTAATGAAGGTAAACATGCCATCTCAGTTGCAAGAATTGCAAGGTCAATACTTAAAGTAGTTGTAAATGGATCTTTTTTAATTTTATCCTCATCATATAGAGACTTTATACTGTTTGCATTTACTTTAAATAAATTTATATAAGGATGCCACTCAACTTCTATTACAGCGCCCTGCTTCATAGCGCTACCTATATTCTGAATGCATTTACCTAAATAATTAGATTCTGTGCCAGCAGCTTTCAAACCTTGGTTCATTGTCGGAAGACGCTCTAAATATGCCGCTTGAATTGTATTTTTTCCAAACTGATATGTCGATGCATTACCAATGATATGCTTTACTCCAGATTTTGAACTTTCTCTAAGATCCATTGATGTAGTTTCTTTACCAGGATATGCATTTTTAAGAGAGAAATCAGCTTTTTTTTCTTGCCATAAATTCTCTACCGGAAAAGTTGTTTTTAAATCACTTTCTCGAACAGAACCTACAACTAAACGCAAACCTTCTTCTTCCATCCCATACGAGATTGTAGCAATAAAAAATAGAGACAATACGATCTTATGCATGATAACAACTTTCATTATATAAAAATTTGTAATTTTCGTATAGAATACGGCTAGTGCACAATAAAGTCAAACAAAGTTAAACTATTTGTTCTTTTTTATTTCTCATTACCCTGTATACGCTGAGCTATAACCTTCATAAGATCATAAAACTCTGGAATTTGTATTGCTATTTCTTCCGCCATTAACTCATGATATGCATGTGAAGTTTTATTCCTACACTCTACCATCTCCATACACCAACCTCCTTCATTTTCAGAAACCACTCGAGCCTTTGTAGCTTCTCTAATAATCCCTCGTGGAGAATTGATAGACACATCTATTTTTTCAGTTTTTTCCAAATAAAACTTTAAAGTCTTCCAAAACAAATCAGTACAATATTCAAATCGCTGAATCATTGAATCACGTGTTGCAACTAATAACTCTTCATTTTCTTGCGTAGGAGTAACAATAACGATATCTCCATACCGATCAAACAAAGTAATGCCTTTTTCTAATGTTTCCAAAGCTTCAAATAATACCGTTAATTTTAAATTTACTGCTTCCATATAACCCCATCTTTTATAATTTCTTGCTGCATTTTCTGCGGTACCATATAAAAATCTACCAGATCAAAAGCAATTGGCAGATTAGATTCTTCCAAATCTTCCATAATTTTACTCATAACTAATAAAGCAATTTTATCGCCCATATCCAGTGCAATATCAATATCAGCTCCCTCGCGCGCATCTTTTCGTGCACGAGATCCATAAACAATTACCTTGGCATTTGGCACATGTTTTATAATAATTGGTAAAATAATATTTTTATATTTCTCTAAACTGTTTTTCATATCACCCTTCTGTAAGAACCAATATAATCACCAAAAAACAACCATCACCCATAGATCTTTTTTACTTTTACAAAATCATTGATAAGTCGCTTGGGATGATGAATATATGATTTAATTACAAACATTATTTACCCAATGTATTGATTTGTTTTTCCAACACCTTAATTTTATTTAATTGAAAAACATAATATTCTTTTTCTTCTTCAATCAATAAAATCATTTTTTCAAAAAAATATTTTGCACCAAATAACAATGCATCAAAAAATTCATATTTTGGCAACTTCCATTGAATAAAATTTATTGAAAACAATATATATCCATCAGGCATATCGTGCATAGACATGGGTAATGGCTGATCAGGAAAAGACATTTCAGATTTTTTATTTTCTAAACATTCTTTCATCATATTCAAAAAATATGCCCATAACTGATCAATTAAATCATAATAGGTATAATCAATGATAACTTGATTATTATACACAAAAAACAAAACACCATATATATAATCTAAATCTAAATCTTTTTTAATTTGTAAAATTTTCTCTGCATTATCAATATCAATAAAATAGTAAAATGGATCTTTTTTTACTTTTTCAAAATCATAAATAAGTCGCTTGGGATGTTGAATATATGATTTAATTATGAACATAACTAAAAACTTCCTGTCTTTCGCTGTAAGGGAATATAAAATTGACCTATTCTTCCCTGTTTAAATCCTACTCTATAAGTAATATTTTTAACAATTCCATCTATCTGACCATCCACCACTCCTCGTTCAAGAATTGATTTTCTATTTTGTTTTATGACATGTTTTATAATTTTAACAATATCCGCAACAGTTGTATCAGTTAATAAAAATGTTTGTGTTGTAGCTAAAGTACCATTCCAATACTTTGGATGATGTCGCTCAAGAATATGTTTCAGCCCTCTTTTATCAAGCAAACATGTAATTTTCCCAACTTTTATTTTTTGCCCTTTAAATTGAGATAAAACCTGTAAAAGTTTATCTTGTGCGCGAGGTAATTTTTTTACTTGCGTAAGAGTTTCTTGAGCAATCCGGACAGGAATTCCTTCAGCAGATATCAATAAACTACTCTCTTGCATCCCATTATTAATTTTCTTAGCAATATGCAGAGCGCTATGATGTGCATGTTTAAATAAACTACCAAAACCATTAATTACACGAGTCGTTGCATAACTTTCAATAGCACACCGCGTTAAAGTCTTAATAACATCACGTACTGCTAAATCTTGACATTGATCGCTAAAAACTTGGGCAATATTTTTAAAATGCTCACTCCACAATGAATATCGGTTATGAGCTGCTTCAAAATCTCCATTGATCAAAGCATCTGCCACCACATCAATTTCTTTTAACGCCAAACCACAATAATAACCGCAATTCATTACAACAGAACTAAAATTTTCTATAGTCTCAACAGGATGTGTAATGGTATATCCAACAGAGTATAATCCTTCTACTATCCCCTCTCCTGCTGCTTGTATACAATCAAGTATTGCCCATCCAACCTCGGCTAATTTTACAGCTTTTGTTACTTCACCTATATGGTTAAATGCAGTTCCTGCTTCAATAAAATTACCAATAACTGTTGTTAAATTTTTGATTTCTGTTAAGTTACCACGCTCAATTAAAAGATGAGCGGTTGTATCAGTTAATGTAATAAATTCATGATGAATAGCATGCTGAAGAGAATTTCCTTCGCATGATTCAAATAATGCAATGTCTATATCATGAGAAAACAAATATTGTCTTGCAGCCCATGTAACACAATATTTTTTAGAATATATAGCCTGAACACTTAAATCATTTTGTATAAATTTTTCAAACCTTTTATTACGTTGACTAATGACTTCCTTAACGTTTGGTAGAGCAGAAATATTATGATTTGACATAATAATATCTTCTACAACCGACATACTTAAATTGGCTGAATAATTATAAGAAGAAACACATCTATTTCTAAACCCCAAATGAAATGATGAAGATTGCTTCGTTTCTTTATGGTTAAAATTAGGTTTTATCTTTGAAGTAATCCTTATAGCTGACGATATTCAGACGTAAATATCGTAAAAACAAAAAATGAGAAATATAATACAAAAAATTTATACTGCGGGAACAATTGCGGTAAACCTATACCTCCTCTTTTCATACTACCCTTCTTGCCAAAAACTAAGATAAATAATATAAAAAATATTATATCAATAACTTATTTTCTTTTGACTAAAACATAAAAAACATGAATAATTAAAAATCATATATTTTTAATTTACAAAGATCATATCTCACCTTAATTTTTTTATAAAATATCATGCCAAAAATAAAACAACTATCATCTCATGAAGCTCAAAAAATCGCCGCGGGAGAAGTTGTCGAACGCCCTGCAAATATCGTCAAAGAATTAGTTGAAAATTCAATTGATGCTGGATCTACGCGTATTAGCATTTATATCGAAGATGGGGGGAAAAAACTAATTCGCATTGTTGATAATGGATATGGCATGGATGCTGCTGATGCACAAATCTGCTTTGATCGTCATGCAACAAGCAAAATAACCCATGTTCATGAATTAGAAACAATTAATACATTTGGATTTCGCGGCGAAGCTTTAGCCAGCATTGCTGCCGTCAGCCAGATTACCCTCATAACCAAAGAAGAAAATAATCTTGAGGGCACACACATAACTATTGAAGCAAACAATATCATCAACACAAATTTTATTGCCTGCCCTACAGGAACTGATATCCACATAAATAATCTTTTTTTTAATGTACCTGCACGCAAAAAATTTTTAAAAACCACTCAAACAGAATGGCGTGCAATACAACTACTTTTTAATGCTTTTTGCTTTGATTACCCTGATATTCATTTCACTCTTTTTTCTGACGGCAAACAGGTACTCAATTGCCCCGCTACACATACGATCAAAAATCGTGCACTGCAACTTTGGGAAAATACAATGCACAAACATTTTCTTGATATTTCTGTAAATACAGAAATATCAGTTAATGGTATAATTTCTGATCATCAACAGTATCGATATGATCGAAGTAGTATCTATTTTTTTGTTAATAAGCGCTGGGTTAAAAATCATCAACTGAGTAGCGCACTACTGAAAGGATATGATAACGTCATTCCACACGGGCGCTATCCCATTGCCGCCATTAATATCACCATACCATTACATGAGGTCGATATTAATATTCATCCACGCAAAGAGGAAGTAAAATTTTTACATCCACGATTAGTCGAACAAGCAATACAAAATGCCATTAAGACAGCTCTTGAGAGAAATACCTCACATAATCTTAGAAAAGAGATAGAAACTCAACCTTCGATAACTCCAATAATAACCGACAGACCCTTTAATTTTGATAATCATAATTTTAATGCTCAATTTATTCAGCCAACGCGCATACAAGAAAAAAAAATCATAACACATATTACTATACCAGTAACACCACAATTAACAGTACCACAAGACAATCTATTTCCGACACAAACATCACATGAGGAAATAAATGAGCATAAAAACATAGGCATGAATATGCCTCAAGATACCTATCGCCTGATAGGGCAATATAAAACAACGTATGTACTTGTTGAAAAAGAGGATGGTCTTTTTTTAGTAGATCAACACGCAGCACATGAACGCATTTTATACGAACTTTTTTCTCAGCGTTTTAACGAAGTTGCAACAATTCAATTACTCTTTCCTCACATAATTACACTATCACGCCCAGACATAGAACTTATTCTACCTCATCTTGATATTTTCAATAATAACGGAATTATTATCGAACAGTGCGCATATGATCAACTCATCATTCAATCATTACCGGTGCATCTTAAAGAACAATCACTCAACGATCTTATTAAAGAAGTTATAGGATGGATAATTGAATACAAATCGGCAGATATCAATGAATTTAAAAAAACTATTAATAATAAACTACAAGCTCAAATGGCATGTAAAGCGGCGGTAAAAGCAGGAGATACTCTTACGCAAGAAAAAATGGAACAACTATTACATGATTTAGATAAAACAGCCAACCGATTCTCTTGCCCTCATGGCAGACCAACCGGATGGCTGATATCAATTAATGATATTGAAAAAAAATTTAAACGGCGGATCTAAAGCTGTTATCAAATGTTGTTTTATTTCTACTATCAATAACTAATTTACGATAGAAATACGCATATGCAAGTGTTGAAAGAGGCCAGGTGAGAATAACACCAAACCAACTTAAAAAACCAATATATATAATTACTTTTATCGCTACCCAAAATGCAAACATATCCCACACATGATCTTTAGTAACTTCATAAGACATTTTTAACGCTTCAATAGGTCCTACATTTTTATCGATAATAAAATAAGGGAAAAAAGCAAAACGAAGCAATGCAATAAATCCTGGCAAAACAAAAAATATCCATCCAATCGATACCATTGCACTATATAATAGCCATGAAACCAATGCTTTTGGCGCTAATACAAAACAAGAAAACATATCCTTAATTGAGCTTTGATCGCGATCATGTAAATCAAGGGCAACTTTTTTAAAACCTAAATCAAACCCGATAAAAAACAATGATAAAACAAGACCTGAAATCAATAAGGAAAAAAAATTTGCTCCAATGAGTTGCATCAGCGATGTTACCGATTCATACGCAGAATAAAAACAATCAGTACCAATACACTGCTGATAGTCCTCATTAATCGCCATGAGCGACTGCAAAAATCCCCTATTAAGTATTCCAACAATACCAACAACAGCAACAACTAAACCTGTCCCTGCTAATAAAACAATTACAAATAAACGCACATGCTCTATCAATGATCTGAAACCAAAACTAATCGCATCAAGTACAAAACTTTTTCTTTCTTGCATCCTTGCTCCTTTTTTTATATAACCTAATAAACATAGATATTATCTAATCATGTTCATAAAAAAAATTGCAATAAAATTTATTCATTATAACTAATTTTGGGCACTAGCGTACGATAAAAATATGTATAAACAAAAAATGAAACTGGCATAGCAACAATGATACTAAGCCCATAAACAAAACTAAGCAATAAGGATGGAATAGGCATTCCCATAAAAATTAAAAAAGCTCCACACCATGTTGGAATAGTTGTCATTAGATATACTATAACACGCACAATAAATAGTTGCCATCCATATTTTTTTGTTGTTTTATATGACATTTTCAATGATTGAATAGGCCCTACAGTTTGATCAACAATGAAATAAGAAAATAATGAAAAACGAATTGCTAAAAAAATACCTGGGATAACAAAACAGATTGAACCGATACCAACAGCAATAAGATACATTATCGCCGCAAAAGAAGCCTTTGGCGCTAATCTCATGCATGAAAATAACTTTTTTACCGAACTTTTATCATAATCATAAAGGTCAAGCGCTATTTTATTAATGCCCAACCAAAGACCAGTAAAAAATATCATCACCATTAAAGCAAGCACCAAAAAAAGTGGTATGATCAGACCAATATGCAAGACAGAGAATATCCAACCAAATTTTAAAAAAAATAATAAAGATACAATTCCACCAAAAATAACTATGCCAACGCAGATTAATATAGTCAGTGTAAATAAAAAAATATGCTCGTACAATGCTCTAAAACCAAATTTAATAGATTCTAAAATAATATTTTTTTTCTCATCAATCATCAAAATCCTTATCCATTAACATTACTTATATGTAAAACAAAAAAACCTTCATTCATATTTTTTTAAAACCAACGCATTTTACGCAAAACTAATGGTATATATATTTGCAACGGTGGTAGTCCACGAAGCTTTAAACCATAATTAATTAATGAAAACGCTGCAATACCAATAACAACACGAAACAATAAATCACCCAACGCTACAATTATCGCCACAATTCCCGCAGCTATGCATAACGCACCTATAATGTGATTAGTATCAATAGACATCAAAACTCCTTAAAAAAAATAAAAAAAAAGCTATTTTTATAGCTTACCAAATCATGATATTTTTTTTACTTTTTTCTTAACTTTTCTCACAATTTTTTTAAGAAACAATCAATGACTCTATTAAAAAAATATTTTATACAAAAAAGTATTTGCCAAAATTTACCCAAGCAGATTATGCATGATAAACCATCCAGCTTGACTTATTTTTACTAGTGGCTTTACTAAAAAATTACTAAAATAAAACGATTGAGCTAATGTTATTCGCTCAAATCATCTAATTTTTTAGTGTTATTATTATTGGGCAAAAAATTTTCTTTAGAAATTACTTTTTTACCTGTTTGTTTTTCAATATCTTTGCGAGTTCTGCCTGCTACTGCCCCACCAACCTTTGCATCACTTCGCAGTTTATCCAACCCTTGTGAGTTTTTTTGTTGCGTAATTTGTGCTGTAGTCGCTTCACCAAGCATGGTAATGATAAGTTCAAGATCACTCATGTGATCCCGCAAATTTTCTCTTTCAATACCTTTGAACTGTTTATATTCTTGAACCTTTAAATCAAAAGCTCCCTGCATAATATCATTGGTTAATATTGCATAATCAATAGATCTTTTAACTCCTCTTTCAGCCCATTCATCAGTTAAACTATGGCGAACCGATATGCCTCGCATACGTTTATCAATCCAACCTTTATCGTAACCTTTTTTCTCATAAATATTTTTAACTCTATCCATTCCCAATTCAGGATTTTCAATTTCATCTATACGTTCTTTAGCGATTTTTGCCAACCACAATTTAAACGGTTCAGCCTTTGAAGATGGTATTGATTGAATAATACGGAAAATACCCTCTGTATTAGCACTGTCAGTTATACGTTTTTTACCATCTAATGCTGTTAATTTCAACTGTCGACAAATTGTCGACAGTTCAACTTCTGAGATGCTTTTTTCTCTGATTTTCATTTTATGCCAATAATCACGAGGATTTTTACTATTTGTAAGAAAAGCAATAACATCGACAACCGAAAACCACCATTCCTTTTCTAAAAAAATTCTTCTAATTTGCTGGCCTTCAAAAATTGATATTTTTGTTACATCATTCATAACTATAAATCCTAAAATATAAACGTAAAATACAAACTTATTTTATCATATTTAGACTTTTATCGAACAATAAATTATAATTTAAAGCAATAATAATCTACTAAGTTAATTTTTTACTACAAGGATCAACTCATGACCAACTTTATCAACAATAATAAGCGCTTTTTTTCTTTATTGTTAAACATATTATTAAATAGCTCTCTCTGCGCTATTACAGTTGGAAATCAACCCCTCAGCAATTTCATAAAAAATGATCAAGTTCTTTCTGCAACATTTGAAGAAAATAAATTTGTAATATTGGAAATAGGATGGGATAATTTTGATATAAAACAAGGCAATATCAAAGACCTTGACAATCTAGAGGAGATTTTTCAAAAAGTAACCGCTGGCCGTTCAGGTGGTTCAATAACATCAAGACAATTTAATCTATCGGCCAATATTATCGATGATACTTTATCTTACTACACTGCACAGGAATACATAAATATACACACAAGAACTTCTTCACAATTCATTAATTGTCTTTTTGAATCTCCACTTATTGGAATTAGCGGAAATAAAATGAACTTTGCTGACTCTTTTCTTATTAATCCTAAGATTTTAAATATTGGCTTAAATTCTTCAGAATCCGATTACAATATAATTCAAGTTATATTTTATGACAAATCTGAAAAACCTACCGTTATTACCGGCGAAATTGATCTTAAAAATAATAAAACAACAAAAAAGTTAATTCTTTCCAATGTAAAAGAAATTAGAATACAATTTAAATCAAATAAAAATTAACCACAAAAAAATTCAAATCTTGAAAATAAAATAATAATAACGCCACATTCACAATCTAACTCTACAAGCTATGATTAAAAAAATAAAATCCATATTAAAAATGTTTCTCAATACTTCATTTTTAGTTAAAAAAAATTTACTTTTAACAGCAATGATTGGAATCACTATCACCGGCACATCACAAACTATTCTCGCTACCGAACAAGAAGAATATGAAGAAACATACTACCAATCACAATGGAGTACTTTCTATAACCCAACACTATTTGGTGGACTTATTGGTGCTGTAACAGGTAAACTTTCAAAATATGCAATTGCAAAATCAGCAATGAGTCTAGAAGCCTTTAAAATATTAGAAATAATAACAGAAAATCAACGAAATTGTATTGGTGTAGCAATGCTAATAATCATCCTAATTGCAGAAAACAGATTACGTAAAAAACTAACAGACGGTTTAATTCAAAAACTGGAAGAAAATTTCATGCAATATAAAAAAAATTATATAAAAAATGCCGCATGGGTTACTTCATGGATTGGATTTTTAATCCTTTAAAAGGAAACTATAAAGTCGCTTGTAAAGTTATCAAATAAATTTCAACCGGCCTCTTTAGGCCGGTCTTTTTTTTTGAGTTCTATGGTTGTGTAAACATCTTCAACGAACTTATTTTGTTGAGAATATGTAGGATAAAGTAACCGCCCCATCATTAATTAATTTTTTTTCTTGAGGAATAATATTATTTTTATGCACAATAATCTAAATATTGAGGAAATTCTCCAGATTTAAATACTTTAAATGCTTGTCCAATCACTTTGCTAATAATTAAAGAATCAACCCGCGGTAAATTACCAATACGTTCATTAGGGTCATTACAATCAATAATTCTTATAATATTAGAAAAATCTCTTTCAAAATAACAATAAATTTTTTTTTCTTGTTTATCAATTCCTACATAAAATTTAGATCCACCTAAATCTTCTGTTGATACATGATAATATGCTATGTTATTTTTTTCTAATATTTTTTCCATTTTTATATATATAGCATAAATCATTAAATCGACCCGATTAGATTAAAAAGTAAATTGAGCTGCTTGAAATAAATCATAATCGCATTCTGCCAATTTTTTTCTAAAAGAGTTTTTAAGCGAATTCCAGCAATGCTCTATTGGGTTAAAATCAGGAGAATATGTTGGTAAATATTTTAAAGAACAGCCTGCACTTTCTATTAAATCTCTGATGGCAGATCATTTATGAAATGCAGCATTATCCATCACAACTACTTGTCCTTTTTTAAGCACGGGAATGAGAACTTTTTCTAAATATGTCATAAAAACAACACCATTAGTATATCCTTCAAATAGTAATGGTGCTATAAAATCACCATTGTTGAAAGATCCAATAATACTTATTCTTTGTGTTGCATTACCAGGTTTTAACTGACAAAGACGCATTCCTTTTTCAGCCCACCCATATATAAGTACATCATTATTATCCATACCTGCTTCATCAAGATAAACAATCATTGCTGGATCAATTTGAGCTATTTCATTTAGAAATTCTTTTCTTTTTTCTTCATCACGTTCTTTATAGCCGAATTGTTTTTTTTTCGAGTGAAATTAATTTTTTTTAGAGCACGCCTAATTGATGCAGGACTAACATTTCCAAATTTTTGAGCCATTTCTTTTAGTGTTAAATCTGGATTTTCTTTAATGAAGTTTTTAAATGCATCAAGATCAGTAATTTTATGACTATGTCCCTTTTGAAATCCAGTTTTAGGGGCCACTGTACCTGTTTTTTCAAGCTTCTTACGCCATTTATAAATTGTTTTTACGTTTATATTAAAAAATTTTGCAATCTCTTTTAATTGCCAAATACCTTTGTTTACTACTTCTATTACTTTTTCTCTTAGGTCAATACTGTAGGTTTTTCCCGTAGACATGCTCAATCCTTTTTTTTTAATTAATACTTTTGTAAAAATTAGAGCATTTTTTTTTATTTTATACAAGAGAATATCAGGTCGGGTCGACCTAATGATTTATGCTATATAGCCATAAATAGTCCTTAAAGAGAATTCAACCAATCATATAATTCATTCGCTATAGAATGAACATCATCATATTTTACTTCTAAACCATTCATAATTAAAGATTCAGCAAATTCATAGCAAAACTAAATTTATGTAAATTAATCAAGCAATTTAAGTAAACTTTCCAAGCTCCCTGAGGTAATATGAGTACCTGTAAAAAATTCACAAAAAAACTCATGAATATCAGTCACATCAGATGAAAAATAGTTTTCTCCATAAATCTTACGAACATTTGCCAGAGCATATCGAATCATTTTTTTACCTTCAGCTTCTCTATTCGTCTCAAGATATAATTTTCCTAAAAGCTTATAATTATGAACATGCTCGCTGCAGTAGCTTATTGATCGCAATAATGATAACTCATATTTTTTTTTATCTCTCACTGAATACCATGCATAATACCATGCTATTGTTAAATAAATCATGGATAATAATTCTTTATTCGTGATAATATCACAACAATGTTGTAAGCGTACAAATAAATCATCGGTAACATCACCTCGATACGCACACTGCGCATAAGCCAGTACCAATAAACCTTTAATATTATTTTTATCATACTCCAAAATTGTTGTAATATATTTTTCTATTCTTTCATAATCTTCCCATGGTGGAGTAAATTCTACCATCGTGAGTTTTAACCACATATCAGTATCTTGAGGATAATCTTTCAAATACTCCATCAATAATGATTCCATTTGTTCCAATACTTTTTCTGATGGATTTTCACCCATTAGTAATTGGGTGGGAGCTTTTAAAAACAACTCATTTAATCTACGCAATTCTTGTAAAAGTGTATTTTTTTTCATTCATTTTTTATTTTCTATAAATAAATTTTATTATCAACCTTACGCTTAGAAAGCCCTACAAAACCATCATAGGATACAACATGATCATCCCTTAGAAAAGCACGTATAGTTACCTCTGTACCATTAATTTTTGTAACAATATTATTTGGTCCTTCTTGCAATAAATTTTTGATGTCAGCTTTTTTAATAATTTCTATAAATTTATCATTGATTGCTTCTTTAGTTGTTCCCAAATTAAGAATTCCACCATTTTTATGATTATCAGAAAATATATGATCTTTTACTGTCTCAAAAGATGGAAAACTTTTTATCTTTCCTGCTTCTTCTTTAACTACTTCATTAATAACTGACGCTGGCAGTAGCGAAACTTTCTCGGGTGCAGGCAATGCTAATGTATTAACGCTTTCTTTAACTGCTTTATCAGCTAACTGTTTTTCAACTTGATTAAGAACTGAGTTTGGTACAACATGCTCAACCAAATCTTCAGCGAAAGAAGGATTTAAATGCTTATTAACATTATCAACAATCTTATTTTTAACTTTATCGATAATCTTATTTTCAGCAGTAACAATTTTTGTTTCTAAATAATTGGCGTACTTATTAAAACTTTTTACTTTTTCACCAAGTCCAGTGCTAGCAATCTTTTTACTAAATCCAGTGCTAGCGATCTTTTCACCAAAAACAATCAGAGTATCTGCTAGTTTTCCTAAAGCAAATTTAAGACCTGGTGCAGACTCTAAAACAGCAGCCATAGCAGTCTTAGCAGTTGGATATATAATATGACCCACTTTAAAACCAATTTTTGCAGCACTAATGCATGCAACTTGAGTAACAACTTCTATGCCCAACTGTTGTAATGCTGCTTGAGGACCATCTTCCTGATATGCATTGTTTATCTGATATGCTGAATAGGCTACGCAAGCAGTAGTTATGCCATATCCAACTAAAATAAGGAAATTATTATCAACTGCTTTTGTGGCTATATCATAGGCAATATTTATATCTTGTTGTGCAAGAGCCGCAACAGCAGTAGCGATCATTTTTGATGCATCTGCAATAGAATGTGTTTGCTTTAAATACTGTGTAAGTTGTGTATTCCATGCAAACGTAAATTCATCCCGCGTTAAAGGACGACCCTGCTGAGATTCTATTTTCAAAATATCATCAAGTGATGGCGGTTTAGGGCACACAATATCGGCAATGGTTTCTGCAACTCCTGCTCCTATGGAACCCGCAATAGCACCATTTTTTCCATCAAGTATAGCTCCTTGCAAAGCTCCTAAGCCGGTATGTAATGCTTTATGAGTACCTGATCCAATTTTTCCATCACCATATGCCTCTCCTATCTGACGGCTACATGCAGTTCCTAAAGTACCGGCGACAGCTGATTTCAAACGATCCTTTACCGCTTTTTTAGGATCTTTTCCCTGAGCAATATCTCCACCAGCTCTTATACCATTAGCAATAAATTCACGTGACGCTGCACTCGCCACGCATTGACCAAATGTTGTTGCGTGAGAAGGTGATGGAATAACTTTATCTAAAAGTTTATGAGATCCCCCAATAGCAGCTGCTGTAATCGCTGTTAGTGCAATATTACGTATTGTTTGTGTACTCGCAAGTTCTTGTGCTGCTTTTTTTAAATCACCATTGCAATTGGCCAAAGCCATAAGCGTTTCCATGCATAATGCATTTACTGTCCCAGAAACAGCTTGGCCTGTCATAGCAGCTACAACCGCTGACTCAATCTGTAGTTTTGATACAAGTCCTGCTCCAAGAGAAGATCCCACTCCCTGCAATGCCACCGAAAGAGATAATGCAATAAGACTCATTGCCAACGGAGTAGGTCGATTGTAAGATTGCTTTTGATGTTGATGTACCTGCTCAATTAATGGAGATGCTATGCATGCATTCTCATGTGTTGCATTAATAACAGGAGGAGCGCTGCCTGCAGTTCTTTCAACATAAATTCTTTGAGCGTTAGTATTGATAATACCGCTATATGACGGATCAGGGATCACATCACGTGACTCTGTATTCGTTTTTCTATCCCATAACCCTACATATCTTCCATCTTTGCAAGAAGTTACGTAAGTTGTTTGCTTAGTTGCATGAATTTCTACTTCAGGAGCATTAATGGTTATTGATGGGGCATTACATTTTATATGCAAAGAAACTGGCTTATCAGAAATAAGAACAGAAGGCGTTTCACCTCCAATCTCTATAGGTTTATGCTTGATTGAAATTGATTGATTATGTGTTATTACTTTATTTATACCACCTTGTTTTGTTTCTTTGATCTGGATATGTGTATCATAAATAGGAACGTCTTTAAAGTGTCCCTGAATAAGATTACCCCCTTTTGAACCAAAAATAGTACCATGTAACTCTGCAAAATTTCCTACATAACCATGCGTAGCCCCATCGGAAGTAAATGCACAAGGAACTGATGTGGTAATTTTATTTTCTGTTGTAGTAACACTTTTTATAGTGTTTTTTCTTATTCGTCCAAATTCATGTTCTTCTGTTTTACTATATTCTTGAAGCTCAATAGCATCAGCGATTAATTTATTGCCAACAAATAACTGCGTACCTTCAATGCCAGAATGAACATGAGTTCCTTTGTATTGTAAATCTTCTTGTGCATGAATAATTATGTTTTTTCCTGATACATTATTTTTTTGACATGTCTCTGTATAATTTTCACCAGAGTTTTCACGAATAACATGTGATTCAGAAGAAATATTTTTGCCTATTAAAGCGGTTGTTTCTTTAGATCTTACCGATGCATGATGAACATCACCTTTTGCTTGCAACCAAAGAGACCTTTCAGAGAGCAGGTCTTGATCGCATTGAATAGAACCGTTCGTTTGTACATGAAAAGTATGAGATATATCATGCTGCTCCTTAAGATGAACATCTTGTTCCTGCGCATTAATAAGCACAATGCCATCTTTTTGAATATTCAATAAAGTGTTGTGTCCATTGGCTAATTTATCCGCTATATTATTTTCTAGCGTGCCAGTATACATTAGATGATCAAGAGATCCAATGCTTTCAAGGTTATTAGCCTTACCATTAAATTCTAATGCTACCGGACCATTTATGGTTCCGTGGTTATCTATCTGATTTGTTTTTATTAAGGTACCATTCTGAGAAGTTATAGTGTTACCTTTTTCTCCTTGTATTGATTGAGCACTAATAGTAGCAGTATTTACATCTATAAAAGAATCATCTTTCAAATGTAATTTTTCTGCATTGATAACCGCATATCCATCTTCTGCATTTGCATATATTTTACTACCATTATCCAAGATCACTTCATTACCCTGAACCACAATCTGTTGACCATTAAGAGTACCTTTGTTAATAACTGTCTGAGTTGCGATAATATTTGTTTTATCTCGAGACACAATAGATGCATTTTCTTTAATAAGTAAATCTTGTGCATGAGCAGTAACCTGATGAGCATTAATTTCTCTATCTAACACTGCACTATTATGAGCTTTTAAAAACACATTATTATATGCATATGTCTTACCAGCAACTACTAAATCATTAGCCAATAAAGAGATATTAGCAGCCGCAGTTATACCATCACTTATGTATGAACTCAATGCATCTACAACAACATTGCCTCCGCTCATAATTCCCGTATTAATGCCTGAGATAGTGTTGATAAAGTTATTGTTGGCAAAAAAAGAACCGCCGAAATTTGCATTATATAAAGATTGATAATTACCATTAACGCCGAATGTAAGACCACTATTAGTATCTAACAAAGAGTTTCTTGATAATTGCGGCCCAAAGATTGGTACGGCAATCAATGCAACGGCAGAAATTTGTGACCCAACACATGACATAACTTTCTGAAAATTTTGCAAAGTCATCTTATTAGTTTCTTTTTGATCTTCTGTAGAATTTTTTGTGGTCAAAAATTCGCCTCTCAGAGATTTTTGAAGAATTTGCGATGCCTGCTTATCCACATCAACTATCGGTTGTTCTACTTTAGTGAATGCATTTATTCCTTCAGCTACCTGTTGTCCTGTTTGATATGCCAAATGTCCTGTTTGGGCAACTGTTGTAAACATATTCTTTGTTTGAAATAAAACAGGTAAAACATCACTTACGCAGAGATCTCCTGTTTTATATAAATCAGTTATGTCAGTTATATTTTTTATTAATGATTTTCCTTGTCCCAAAAGACTATTCTTTTCGTCACTAAAGCACATTACAACAGTTTTTGATAAAGAATAAATCTTAGCCAATTGAGGCACAAATGGAGATACCGATTGAGGTATAAATTGTGACGCAAATTGAGGTACAAATTGCAACAGAAAACTTTCAGCAAATTTCCACTTATTTTTTTTAAATAAATTTTTTAAATTATCTAAAGACTTCCATGTGGGTATCAATATCCCTGCATTATAGTTAATGAGAGAATTTTGACATATATTGCTCCCTGCATATATGCCCAACAGATTCAAATCTATAATTGAATTAGTACATAAATAATCTGCACTAACATAACCAAGAATATTCAAACAAACAAGAGCATCTATATTAAGATTATTCTCTACATTTATAGATCCTCCTATTTGATTCCAAAAACATCGGTCTGCCCTAATATGAGCATTATTTGAATTAATTGATCCGGAATTTTTTACATATTTGGCATGCGCCAACAAATTCGATGCGGTAAAAGCACCTTGATTATGAATTGTTTGCGTTGCGTTTAACTCTGCTTTATTTGCACACACATTAGATGATGCTTCAAAATCTATATATTTAGCTTTTACTTTAAGTTGATCTGATGCCCCAATTTTACCAATAGCTGTTACTTTTCCTCCCGCATCCATCGTTCCCTTTTCTACATCCATTATGCCATCAAGACGTATATTTTGATCGGCTGTATAATAAACATCCTTAGCTTTTACGTCTGACCCTTGTTGAAAAGATATATTCTGAGCCTTAACATTCAACAGTTCGCTAGCATTGATGGTTCCGTTATTTATTACTTGTTCACGAACATCCATATAACACTTTTCAACTTTCAAATGTCCGTCATTTTGACAATTAAACTTTTCTCTCCACGATGAACGTTTTGCACCATCAGGATTTATTTCAAAAACTGCTGTTTTGGTAGTAATATCAGATGTATTTGTAAAATGTATATTCTGAGCCTTGGCCTGAAATAATTCGCTAACATTTATAGTTCCGTTATTTATTATCTGTTTTTGGGCATCAATAACGCACTGTTCTGCCGTTAATTTCCCATCATTTTGCCAAGAATCTGATTCAAGTGAATATTTTCTACCATCAGAATTTAGGTTAAAAAATGCTTTTTTGGTAGTAATATCAGAGTCACTTCTAAAATGTATTTTTTGAGCCTTGGCTTGAAATAATTCATTAACATGTATACTTCCGTTGTTTATTATTTCAGTATGAGCATCAATAACACATTGTTCTGCCTTCAACTTTCCATCATTTTGCACATTACAGTCTGATTGAAGATTGGCCTTTGGAGCATCAATTTTAGATTTTTTATCAAGCTTAATATCTGCTGCATCTATAAAAAGTTGATCGGATGCCTGTAAGCTTCCTTCATTGCAAAAACAAGATGGCCTACCACCAAAACTACGCCACGATGATATATATGGAAGATGTGCTTGAGTAATAATTATTTTGGGAGCCCTAACAATTCCATAATTATTTATTACATCCCCGGTCATGACAACTTGTTTACCAGTTATCGTGCCTTCTTGACTAATATTTTTTGAATGCAGATGAATATTTGATGAGGTTAGATCAGAAAAAATTCCTATATAAGTATCAGATTGTATGTTTATCTTTTTTGCAGCGATATTTCCATTGATATATACCTGATTTCCCTGCAATGTAATATCTGCAAGAGCAGTGATTGGTTTGCATATATCAAGATAATAGGCATCAATTTTTCCATTAGACACCCCCATATTACCCTCTGAGCGATATGAATTGGTTGTTTTAATATTTAAATTATATGCACCCAAATTTCCTACATTTTTTCCATTGCGCGTATTAATGGTATTATTAACATATAGAGAGGTACTTAAGTTATGGTTATATAAGCTAGAACTATTATTATTAATTCCTATTGTTATGCCTTGATTAACATCAAAAATCGCATCAGTATTGACATTGGGTGCATAAAGAGACATGAGCGTTGCAGGTAATTGTTGCACTATATTTATTGATTGAGCTACAATTTCAGATGTTAAATTGTCTTTTTGTGGTTTTTCAATATTAGAAGAATTAGATACAAGAGAATGGCTTTTATTAAGATTATATGTTTGTTTTACAGAACTAAATATATTTTTTACTAAGCATGCTAAAACAATTGCATTGCTTGCCTCAATACTTCCTTTTTTATATAAAAAATTAACCGTGCCGCACAAAGATTTTCCTTGCTGAAAGAGCGCAAATATGGTTTTTAGTGCTGTATACTTTAAACCATATGCCGGAAAAGATAAGCTCAAAAATGAGCTAAAAATAGATTCTCCTAATCTCCACATATTTTGCCAAGAGCATATTTCACCAAGTGAGCCAAACTTTGGAAGAAATAATCCTACATTTATAGATGCAAGAGAATTAAAATCCATATTTTTTGCTGCATATATTCCCAATATATTAAGCCCTATAGCAGAATTTATCGTAAGGCATTCAGCATGAGTTAATCCGGATAAATTTAAAAAAAAAGGAGTATGTATTATAAGATTATTTTTAACATTTAAAGTGCTGAATATTTTGTTATAAAAATAACGATCTGCTTTAATCTCTGAACTGTTGGCCTCAATTTTTCCTCCATTAATTATATAACGAGAATGTGCTGATAGATGATGCTCAACCTCAATCGTTCCCTCATTATATGTTGTTTCATGTACTCTGAAATTAACATTATCAGCAATGATAGAAGATGTTTTTTCCAAGTTTATATTTTTAGCAGCAATATCAAGTAACCCCAAGCTTTTTATTATTCCTTTATTGCTTATCATATTTCCCTCAAAATGTGTATTATAAGAAGCAACCGTGCCTGAATTTTTACATAATGATGAGGTAATGAATAATTCTTTTTTGCAATCGATGATTCCCTCATTTGTCATTGAAGACTGAGCTGTTAAGATAAGTGAATTATGCATATTCAAAGAACTTTTAGGCATAATTTCAAAATTTTTTCCTTCAAACGAAAAATCTCCGCATGTTAATTGAGTATGACTTTTACAGTTATCTGCTTGGACAATAAGGCCATTATGACTAAAAAAGTCATCACAAAAATCGATCGTTTTACCTGTTATGTAAGCAGAATAAGTATCAATTTTTTTTTCAAATATGAATCGACCTTGCGTATTAATAGTAAGCGAACCAGTTTGATAAGGAATCTGTACAGAAAAAGTGCACCGCTTACAATTATCAGTTGTAAAATTAATTTCATCATCAAGCTGTATCAATTTTGCAACTGATTCACCATCTAGTAAATACTGAGTAATGCATGGTTGTTGGCTACGATTAAAAATAAATGAGTACTGGCTTGCATCATTATTTTGTAATACTACCAATTGTTGTTCAAAACATGGAATCGATGAAGGAGATTTGAATAATACATTTTGTTTTTTCTTAGCATTTCTTGCATAATTAAACTTTTTATTAAGTTCATAATTATACATAGACAACAAATTCATTGAAATGAAAAGAAAAGTCAGACCAAATCCATAATAGAAACGTTGAGACACTGTTTTCCTTTTTTTTATGAATTAATTTTGTATGCAAAAAAACATATTGTCCTAACAGAAATTATGGACATATGACAAAGCGATTAAACAATATTAATTAACTAGAAAAAGGAAAATATTAAATATTTTTCGAAGCTACAAGATATAGTGAACAAAACTAAATAAGTGATAGGAATTTGCAAGAAAGTGGTTATCATTTTGTGCTCTCGACAAAGTGGTTTAAAAATAACTGTTTTAGCTAATTATAAACCCAAAAAAAATAAAGTGAACTCATTTATAACAACGCCTATTACGTCCTTTAGCTCTTAATCAAATGAATAATATGTCTAACTTCTTTATGTTTAAACTTCTCTAATTCTTTAAAATGTTTTTTTATAAATTTATTATGACCATAAAGTTTTTTGTAATGATGAAGTATTTTTACCTCTTTCCTGCGTAAATGAGCCTCATCTTTATTTTCATTTTTTCCTACAGCTGCAACAACCTTTTGATAAAGATAAGCTTGACGATAACCTGCAAGAACTTTGCGAAACTTTTTTTTATTCAAAGAAGGCGTGTAGCCTAAAAAATCAAATTGCACAAAGGTTGGACTCCCTACTGGCAAATAAGAAAGTGTATAATGAGGAACTGTTCCCACAAAGGTAATAGTATCAAAAGTACCAGTAATACCAGATGAATTGAGAATTGTATAAGTTCCAGGCTGAGCATTTTGATCTAATGCAATCTCCAATGTACCTGCTAATGATGCAGGACCGGTAACAGAAACTAACGATGTGCTGCTCGAATCGATTTCAATATGTACAAGACTTCCGAGAGTATTATTATTTTGATCCACTGAATTTAAAATTAAACTTCCAAGGGTAAGCGTTCCCCCAGTATTAGGTGAGATCGTTCCTGAATTTATAAAAACATCTCCAGTTAATGTTCCACTTCCGCTGAGAGTACCTCGTTGCACACTAAAATTACTGTTTCTACAAACAGAAATAGAAGCTGTGTTGATCAATCCATTCACTTTAAAATTCGCATTGTTAATCGTAATGGTTCCTGAATAATCTGTTGTTCCGTTGTACACAACGATACCATTGCCTTTTATAAAGACGCTTGTTCCTCCTGCTCCAAAAGTTGTATCATCAGTAAACGCAACTTGTTCGCCGAGTGTTAAAAGATCATTATTATTTTGCGCTATAAATGTTAACGAAGATCCAGAGCATAGGAAAATACTATTTCCCATCGCTGATCCATCTAAGCCATCTTCAGCTCCAGGACCACCAGTTCCATGAGTCCCTGCTTCTGTTACATTATTTGTTGTATTAAAATTTGTCGGAATTCCAGGAAAAGCTTGTATAGTGAAATTCAAATTATTATCCACAAATATAGCTCCGCCCAGACCACTTCCTCCGCCACCACCTCCACCTCCAAAACCTGCTCCATAACTATTTGCGCCCACTCCTCCTGATCCTCCACCAAGATTTCCTATGTCAGTTCCGCCCGAAGCAGTGGAACCATTTGAAGGACCACCACCTGCGCCGCCACCTCCACCAAGGGAGTTACCTCCTGATGCAGACGTAATACCAGATTGATTCACTCCTCCTCCACCGCCTCCTCCAGCAATACCGCCAGATCCACCTTGTACGGTGTAAGCCACATCATAAGCGCCCGTACCAGCTCCACCACCTCCTCCGCCGCCATAACCACCGCTGCCCGCTTGTCCGTCTACTCCATTGGTAAAAGATGTTATGACAATGCCGCCACCACCTCCTCCGCCACCGTCTCCTCCATTCCCGCCGGAAGGTACCGCACTACCTCCTGGCGCTATACCGCCTTGAGGCTGAATTCCATTTGACCCAGCACTCCCTCCACCACCTCCTCCGGTAGCACCGCCACCGCCTCCTCCTGCATTATTTCCTCCCACGTTTCCCTCTGCACCTGAGCCGCCAGTAATCAAAAGACCATACCCATTTCCATCTCTACCTAAATCCTGATCTGAACCGCCGTTGCCCAAATTGGAGAGAACTCCTATGACAGCACGAGATCCAAGTCCACCGCCACCACTGCCTCCGCCACCAAAATTATCAATCGAAAGTGTAACATCTCCACCATTTCCACCAAAGCCACCTCCGCCACCACCTCCCGTGCTTCCGGTTGTAGTAACTGAGCCACCGTTCCCACTCAAACCACCGCCACCTCCACCACCTTCATTACCGGTGGAGGAAAGACCTAAATAACTTCCTCCATTTCCACCAACAGCAGAGCAGTTGTTTATCGATACGTTTATCAAAATAATTGAAGGGTTTGTGCCATTTAAAAAAAATTGCGGTGCGTAAATGGCGCCTCCAGCACCCATTCCACCACCGCCGCCTGAAATCCCGTCTCCACCATTACCACCTTTTGCGCTGAGATTTTGAAAAATCATGTTTTGAATAGTCACATTTCCCATTGGTATAAAAAATCCACTATAGGCACCATTATTACCATCAATGGTAACAGTAGGAGTTGAACCGGCATTGCCAATGGTTATATTCACCGGATTTGTGGAATTGTTAATAATCGGCAAGATTCCATTAAGTTGAATAGTCATGGGAAAATCAAAAACAATTTCATAGTCATCAGGTATCGAATTTAAATCTTGATTCATTGAATTCAAGCAATATCTAAAATCACCTATCTCTCCCATACCACCCGGATTATTATCTGAACTTAATGTTACATGGAGCGTTGTTAATCCCTGCAAAAAATGACAGAAAAAAAGAAAAATCAAATATCTGAATTTAGACATAATAAATCCTATATTATTTTTTCAAGATCGCGATTATTTTTCATCATTATCTTGTTTTGAAAAAAAATTCAATAGTTAAAGTTTCGGCAAAAGCGAAAAATTATTTTTTTGAAATGTGTAGTTAGGTCTCATAGCAAATGCAATGGTAGCATATCGAATTTTTCCGCTTTGTTTAACAATATGAGGAGTTGGATAAATACCAAATTCTGTTAAAAGTGTTCCTGGTATAAGTAAAATAGAATTTTGATTGTGCGATCTTGAAAATTTTCTTAAAGGGGAAAAAAAATCATCAACAGTGAATGTTGGTTTATAAAGAGAAAGAAGCAGTGATTGATTGTCGGTACTATCAAGAAAAAGAGAAAATGCAGTTCCATCATAATGGGGCCGTGAAACATTATAAGAAGGAAGATATTTTATTACCTTTAAAAGTATAGGAGAATGTTCATATTTTGAAAAAAAAATGTTTTCTACATCTAATTGAACTGCAGCTTCATTAAAAAAATGTGTACTTGATTGTTGAATTGCAAAGCAACTTGCAAAAAATTTAGTAATTTGTGGGATCTTTTTAAATTCTTGGTAATGAGAAAAAATAAAATCTTGAAAATTACTTGAATAATAAAAAGCAATCTGGTTTCTTCCTTCTCTTTCTGATTCGTCGTAGAAACCGAAAAAATCAGTCGAATAATAATTTCTATTTTCTGAGCGGATAAAACGTTCTTTTGCGATATATAATTTTTGAGCCCACGCTGGATTTGCTTGAAGAAATGTTATGAGCTCGTCAAAATATGCATAAAGAGAATCATACGTTGCAATTCCATAGTTTTCATCACAAATCTCTAAATAACCAACCTGACTGAATTGTTCTTTCAGGGAAATCGTACAAATAGATTGAGTAAATAAGAACACAATCAAGGTAAAAAAAGTTTTTTGAATAAGCATAAATGTATTGTATAATTTGTTCTTTAAATTTGTCAATTTACGCATGATTAAATGTTGCAACAAAGCAATAAGTTTACTTTGGCTAAAGCCTTTGACAAAATATCGTATTTCAATTAGAATTATATAAAGACTAAAAATAGTGAAAATATCGTATAATTTTAAGAGAACGTTATGAATAAAAAAAATTTATTTTTAATAACAATAATCGGAATAACAATAATAACAGGCACCACACCAATCATTTTTACATCGACTGCTCAACAGCAACCATGCATGATTGGTTCAACACGAATTACTATAGTGCAAGGCGATCTTACTCAACAAAAAGTCGATGCGATTGTTAATGCAGCAAATGAAGATTTAAGTCACGGCGGTGGCGTTGCGCGTGCGATTAGTAATGCCGCAGGAAAAAGTTTACAAGAATATTCTAATGCTATGCCAATTATAGCAAATGGTCAACGTTGTCCAATGGGTAAAGCGGTAATAACTCCTGCTTTTAATTTAGAAAAAATAGGTATTAAAAAAATAATTCATGCAACAGGACCACGCGGCACTACGCCTAATAAGGAGCAATTGCTATGTGATACGTATACAAATAGCTTGCAAGTTGCTAAAAATAATGGCTTAAAAAGCATAGCTTTTCCAGCAATAAGCACTGCAATATTTGGATACGATATTAATAAAGCAACTCCAGTTGCATTAAAAACGATAAAAGCTTTTGTAATAAAACACCCAAGAGCTTTTGATGAAATCAGATTTGTTGTTTTTTCTGATACAGATTTTACTGTATATCAAAAACAGATGAATGAATTATTTAAAAAATAATATAATCAATTAAAATGGATATATTTTATTTTTATTCGTCATGGCCAAACAAATTGAAGTCTTAAAGAAATATGGTAAAATTTAACTCGATATTCCATTAAAAGAGATCTTACACAGATCATAGATATTATGACGTACGATTCTTGTCGTTATTATAATTTATTCCATAGGATGAGATGAATACTGAAATGAATTTAATGTATTTTGGGCGTGGCCAATTTTTGATGGACATATAGTGTCTAATTGTTTTGCCGATACACTTAACCTTAGCAATCCATCTAATTTTTTTCTATCAATATCATTAATACGAGCTCCATAACGAACAAGAGTAGCTATATAACCAGTATTTAATTCCGTAATATATTCATCACAAAAATTCTTTTCATACTCATATAATGATTTATAACTATTCATATATTCATCCATTGCTCGACAAAGACAATGTCCTAATATAGTAGTACCATCATCAAACGGTTTATTAATCGGATTATATTTAAGACCATAACAACGTCTAGCTTTTGCCTCAGAGTTAGCAAATCGATTAATGTCAGCATAATGAAGAGGTAAGCCTTGTTGTATATTATTACGAATATTTTCAACTGCTGAATATACATCATTACAAACATTAAGACATTCAGTAAAATGATGTTTATTTTCACGCTCTTTACGCAATTGTTCTTCTTTAAAAGATGTCATCTCTGCTTTTAAATCTGTCAATTGCTTTTGTAATTTTAGCTTATCTTTCTTACCAAAAATATCAAAAAAATTCCGCCGCGTTTTGTTTCGCGAAGGATACAAACGACTCGATAAGTGCATTGCCTGAAGCGATAGAGCATTTATACTAAAAACTAATAATATTAAAATATGTTTTTTCACAAAATCTACCTTCACAAATATATAAATTAATTTTTTATTACTTAAATACTCAATCTCTATCAATACAAAAGGCTTAGTCTAATATGAAACACAACATCTTTCTAATAGAATATAATTTAACAATAAATTTATTTTCAAAAGCTGTTGCAAACTATGAGAAAGTTTTCATAATTATCGTACCACGATAAAAACAAAATTTATAGAGGAATATGCGATGGTATGTCAAAGAGAGCAAGTGCGAAAATAGTTAAAAGACCAGTATCAACGATAACAAGAAAGATTAAAAGAAATAGCGATGAATATGGTTATTTGTATCCAGGAATGCTCAAAAATTAACCAATAAAAGAAAAAGAATAAGAACAAGCCAAATAGCCCTCCCCTTAAATACCCATTAAGCATGATTCAGACATTATTTACAGAGTTTGATAAATGATTAACGAAAGAGCAAAAACAATGCGAACTTAAGAAATTAACGTATATCCTTGACTAGTATATCATACTATACTACACTATAAAGTGATACCTAATATTATTTCAGAAAGATAATATGGCAAAATGGATTATGGAATTTTGGCGGGAAAAAACCAAAATAGGTCCCGTAGAACGTTGGCTTGACCAATTAGACGGTGATAAAGTTAAATCAGTTTCAAAAGAATTAGAACTACTGGAATTATCAGGAAATCAATTAAAATTGCCACATAGCAAGGCACTTGGAAAAGGACTTTTTGAGCTACGAGAACGAAGATTCGGATGTAGAATTTATTATTGCTTTGAAGGTGAATACATAATTATTCTCCTTGCTGCAGGTGATAAAAAGAGCCAAGAAAACGATATCAAAATAGCTCGCAAAAGATTATCAGAGCTTTAAAAAGGATAAATGCATGAAAAGAAGAACTTTTCAAGAATATCTAGAAAAACGTCTTAACAAAGATGAAATTGCAGAAATCAAAAAACAAGCCTTACAAGAAAAAAATGCTTTACAAGCATTACAAGATGGGGTTGCCTCTGCACTAGAAAACTATATGGAAAAAAATGATATAGGCTTCAATGAACTTGTCAGACAATTAGATTCAACTCCTGCTTATGTAGCAAAAATTAGGCGTAAAGAAGCAAATTTAACCTTAGCAAGCCTAGCACATCTTTTTGCTTTAATTGGCCAAGAGCCACATTTAATTTTTAAAAAGAAGTAAAATTTGCATTATGTAGGATATATGCTACCATTGCCCACAATAACGGTAATAATAGCATCATTTTTTTTATATCCACAAAATAGGGTCCCCATTTGGAGTAAAACAAAAAATGGGGGTAAAATAATCATGTACGCAATTTCAGATATTGAATATGATCTCGAGCAGATCATAAGTATTATGGTGTACAATTCCTGTCTTAGTTATTAATCAATCTAAAAACTTATCGCAGTAATTTTACGCCAGAACGTCCTTCCTAGCTTTACTGTGTTCTCCAAAGCTTTCAGCAAAGGATAAAGCAGTAAGAGTTTTAACCGTTGAAAAAAAAACATGTGTTGCAAACTTCTTCACCTTGTTTAACTTATTCTGTACGTGACATTTGACACGCGTTCCTTATAATTATCTATAAACAAAACATCAATTTTATTAGCCAGGAAATGTTTATGATATTAACCCGTCATTTTATTATCTTACTTTTATTCACACAATCTCTTCTCTGTATGGAAAGACCTGTCTTATATAAAGAAAAATTGAAGCATGATTTAACACTAATCCATCAGGCTATAATAGCATATCAAATCCAATCTACTACATGCTTATTTAGCCATGATAGCATTTGCGCATTAGCTTTAACTAATAAACATTTAAATATAACTGTAGAAAAATCAGCTCCACAAAGGAAAGCACGTCTTATAGCTCAAAAAGAATATTGTAAAATACATCAAAAAAATTCTGCCGCCCATAACCAAGAAACATGGCATAAATATAATAGTGCTTATACTTACTGGACAGATACCAATGAAATTGTCAATGAAAGAAAAGAAAAACAGATAACATTGAACCTAGTATATCTTGACGGTAGTTACTCCATTTGTCATCGTCAGCTTCAATGTCTTGCCACGGATGATCTCGAATCTAAAACTCTTATTTTTGAAGAATATCGCTCCTTTTTCAATTCTCAAGGCGATGCATGTTTTCATGCACAGGGACAATTTGATATGCAAAAAGGCGCTGAATATAATACATTATTTTCTCCCTCTTTTAAGAGGTATATATTTGAATACACAATAAACACAAAAGGACTAAAAAAACAACTTCCTTGTTACGTTAAAAACATACCCACAAATCAAAATAAAAATATCCTTATTAATCTTATTGATTTGAAAGACAACCCAAAACTTTTACAAACAATTATTACTTCAAAACCTGCCATAGAAACCCCCATCAAAACAGATAACCAGCTTGAAATATATGCCAAGTATTGCAAAGTTTATAAAGATAATATAAAAATCTATAATTATACTGACGTTATAGAATCCTCTAAAGATTCTATAACAACTAACAATACGCCCCCTAAACCGAACTTAAAAGAATCCACTATTGCAATTGCAAACAAAATATCCGAAACAACCGAACAAAAAAACATTAGAATTTCTGAGCTCTTAAAAAATCCCAATACCCCAAAGCGCCTCAATTTAGAAATCAACAAACTACTAGAAAACAAAAAACTTATAATTGATGCTTATTCTATTAACTCAAAAACACATCCATTTGAGATAAAAATTACTCTTTATAACAATCCAATTGAACATATAATAACTTGTAAAATACCAAATAATTATCCATGTAATGCTCCTATTATTTTTCTCGAGACTACCGATGGCCAACTTGAAACAAAAGACCTGATTACTATTAAAAAAAATTTAAATGAAAAACTTAGCTCAAACTGGAGACCCTCACTACAAATATATCAAATAATCGATTTGGCTGAAGCAGAAATAAAATCATATAAAAATAAAAAAATAGCACTTCAAGAAATCGCCAAAGGCCATGAAAGAACTATTATTCATCTAAAGGAAAAATATTTATCAAAAAATATAACTTTGGGAAATAAATATCCAGAATTTCAAAAAAAACTTTACGGCCTTTGGATTAAAGAGATGCCTGATGGATATGTTGTATTTCATGTCGAGGGTGATTATATAAACATAGCTTTTGAGCCCAAATACATAGGAGAAGAACCCTTATCATATCACGGAAACTACGCTGCAGGACACCACAATACAAAAAATAACCTTTTTGATATACTTATAAGCGATCTAGCTGACTCAGAAAAATTAAATGGTTTCAAACTAGCGGTAAATTCTAATTTTATTTCTATAACGTTTAACTCATTAAACGACGACTCAATCTTAAATACAATTATGTCTCATCTCGAAATAGGCTATATTATTGGGGAAAAAATCACTCTAACAAAAATATAATATTTATAATAATGATGCTATCATTGCAGCGATATTGTAATGATAACATCATTTTTAGCTTCTTACGCTAAAGCTACGGCGGACAGGCCATTCTTATAGCTCACGTAAGCACGGAAGAACATCTTGATGAAAAATCAACTTCAGTTATTTTTCGAGCATGAATAACGGTAACAACTGCTTCCTTGTTCAAATGAAAGATTAGAAATGTTTCCATATGCCTGTTGAGCATAATCAATCATATTTTGACTAGCATCAATACCATGAGCTTGCTCAGCAGATTCAGCAATTTTTGCAGTAATGTTACCAATGCCACAACCAATATCAAGAATTTTTTTATTAGTAAAATCAATACCTGCTTCCTCTATAAACATCATAGCTGCCGAAACTTCCCCACCCTTACTGCTTGCATACTCTTTTGCATTCCATTCACGTGATCCGTTCTTAATTATCTGTTGTTCTTCAGGTAGCATGCTCTTGAAAAATGAAAACATACACAATAATAGTATATATCGCATGAAAAACTTCCTTTTTTCTAAATTTCAATAATATTATTATATTATGATTTATCACCTCACCAATCAAAAAAGAAGGCTTACAATGAAAAAATTTATTTTTTTACCTATATTATTGCTACTCTCTTCTGCTTTTATTCTTTATGCCTCATCAACATCAACATCGCTTATTATTATTAGAGGAACAGCAAATTCTGGAAAAAGTACATTATGCAAAACATTAAATAATTTGCTCAATAATTCATATGCATTCGTCTCTCAAGATGATGTACACAGAAAAGAATCTTATAAGGTTTTTAAAGGTATTTTTCCAGAAGAAATGAAACTTATTTGTGAAACAATTCCCTATAAAAATCTATGGCAAGCAATCAAATATGGTGTTATTACTTTCCCCGACAACACCGAAAAACAAAAAAAAGAATCAATACAGAACGCTGTCAGCACTATTCAAAACCATTTTGATAGTCCCCTTTACACTAAACAAAAAAATGCTCTCGATGCTTTAGGAAAACAAAAAATAATGCATCAATTAATTTTTCATGCAGCACAAAGACATAATGTTATCTTTGATTCATGGGGTGTTACTAATTGGAATTATGAGCTCAACCAATTAAAAAATTATTTTGATCACCTAATAGGGGTTGCAACCTACTGTTCACTCAAAACAATTGAACAACGCTGGAAACACAGAAATAGTTGCGCAAGAGAAACTAATGATTACACAGAAGTACGAACTATGACCCAGATGGCAAAAAGTTTTTTTTCTTTTTTACAACCAAACGATTCTCAATCAACACACAATACTAATTTTTTTGTCACCAAACAAGAATTTGATACATTAATGCAAAAAATGCTTCTTTATATCAGCAACAATACAACACCACATGCGCAACAAAAAAAGTCTTTTTTTTCTATACATGAATTTACAGCAGAAGAGTTATTCGAGTTTAAAAACACAATGTATGCAAAGTTTCACTTTGACAAGCAGGAACAAACAATACTTATGCCATCTATTACTTTTGATATTTTATTATGTACAGAAGGAGATTGCCATACATACGCAACAGAATTATTGGAAAAAATTTCCACACTTTCCTCTTCTACTAACATTACCCTTAAATAACCCTCACCAAAATTGTTTTCTAACAAAAAGAGCTATTAGCTTAATGAATATACATTTATACCTCCAGATGGCCTTTTTACCATCCCTTTTGAAATGTTTTCAGTTTGTATATATAATTATGTATAAAGGTTAATATTTAACCAAAAAAGGTTAATATTTAACCAAAATTGGAGGTTTTTTTATGAAAACATTACGAAAATATATAACTATGGTTATTTTATTGATTTCAACAACAAACGTAGTTCCTACATATGCCAACCTAGAAGAGGACCTAAAAGCTCACTATTTTGAGTTCAAAGAAAGAATGATCCAACAATCTAAAAAGCCTGAAATGCTTAAAATAACTCTTGAAGCATGCGAAACAATACTTTGGGCTGCTGAAATAACAGCATTCTCAACAGTAATGACAATCTGGGGTACAGGTCTTGTAATGTTTTGTATAAACCCAAACGCCGTAACAGGCAGATGGATTCCTATAATAAAATACACATATCTACAGCAATACTTCGGACATTTTTTAAAAAAATAGTGTAAAAAAATTGCATCCCTTAAAATTAGATATGGATAAATATGTCTAAAAAAAAAGGAGATGCAAAATGATGACCGAAACCATCAATATAATTCTAAATAAATTTTCGAAATCTAAGTAGATTCAGTGAATATGAAGAAAAAACTTTTTCTAGAAATTATAATAAATTTCAACCGGCCTAAAGGCCGGTGTTTTTTAAATGACTTTTTATTTTATTAATTTTTAGAATAGTAAGAAATCATTGATTTCTTACATAATCTAAGATTACTTTTTCAGAACAATGGCCAACAGTTTCTGAGAAAAATCCATCTGCCCAAAAATCATTTCCACAGAGATATTTTTTGACCTCTGGTAGTTCTGCCCTAATTACTTTACTAGACAAACCTTTAAGCAATTGTACCGCCTTGCTTACGCTTATGCTTGGCGGTAATTGAATCACTATATGAACATGATCTGGTTGTACATTTAGGGCCTGTGCAAAAATAAACTTGGTTTTTTGACCAAATAAAATAAACTAATCCTAAAATCATACAATAGTATTTTTAAGGATGTAGCTTGAACCAAGTATTTGAAGCATTTAAAAAACATTTTGAAGCATTAGAACCATTTTTAGATGAGCGCACAAAAAGATTATGTGCTGCTTCAATGGCAAAGGAATTGGGACATGGAGGAATTAACCAAATTTCTCAAATAACCAAAATTTCAAAAGAAACAGTAGCTAAAGGCATCAAAGAACTGAGCGATCCCTAACGCTGCACATCAAAAAACAATTCGTAAAAAAGGCGGTGGCAGAAAGCGTCTGACAAGTAAAAATCCAGAATTATTTAAAATTATTGAGGACCTACTTGAGCCAACAACTCGAGGTGATCCTGAATCACGTCTTCGCTGGACAATTAAAAGCACAAGAACACTTTCTGATGAATTAAAAAACATGGGATATAATGTTAGTCCAAGAACAATATCAACTCTTTTAAAGAAACTTGAATACTCACTTCAAGCAAATAAAAAAACTATAGAAGGATCTCAAGATCCTGATCGTAATGCACAATTTTACCATATTAATGAACAAGTTAAACTATTTCAAAAATCAAATCAGCCTGTTATATCCGTTGATACAAAAAAGAAGGAATTAATTGGTAATTTCAAAAATGATGGACGCGTGTATGAAAAAAAAGGCAATCCTACAAAAGTTAATATGCATGATTTTCCAACAAATGAAGGAAAAGCAGCTCCTTATGGTGTTTTTGATATAACTACAAATGAAGGATATGTAAATGTTGGTATTAGTAGCGATACTGCTGCTTTTGCAGTAGCAAGTATAAAAAAATGGCTCTTTTCGCCACTGACCAGAAAAAAATATGCAACAGCAACAAAGTTGTTAATAACACCAGATTCTGGAGGAAGCAATGGCAATAGAGTGCGTTTATGGAAACATGAATTGCAAAAATTAGCCAATGAAACTGGCATAGAAATATCGGTATGTCATTTTCCAAAAGGAACTAGTAAATGGAACAAAATTGAACATCGATTGTTTTCATTCATAACACAAAACTGGCGAGGAAAACCTTTGGTTTCGCTTGCAACAATTGTAAGTTTAATTGCTTCTACAACAACAAAAACAGGACTTAAAGTGAGTTGTGTTACTGATACAAATACTTATTCTACAGGCATAAAAATATCCAATAAAAATTTCAAAGAAATTAACATTATTCGAAATGAATTTCGAGGAGATCTAAATTATACAATTCGACCTAATAAGAACTTAAACCCCTAGTTTATTTTTGCACAGGCCCTTAACTCTTGTATTTCCCATCCATTTACTTCTGCACATTCACGCAACAACGATTCAACTCGCTCTTTAATTACTTCTTTTGATATTTTTCTTCTGTATTTTGGTAGCCAAACTATATGATACATGTTTCTATGCTTTGTATGTGCACCACTATAATATTTCTTCATATCTTATAGTATGCCAAACTCCTCTCTTCTCGCAACTTTTGAGCTTCCGCTTATCTTCTTCGACTCATCGTCTCATCAGCTTCGCTCATATGATGACCATTCATCCCCAGCCTTAAAAGGCGCCTAAGAAGGCCTATGGGGTTTTCTGGTCATATAAATAATCAAAAAACATCATTTTTACTATCAATTTTTTACATCATCATACTTATGCATCATATAGGCATTAGCAATCCTTACTCCTTCTGTTACACTATCATCGATAAAAACAACCCATAAACAACAAAGGAAGTCGATGAAAGCTATTATTATAGCCCGTGCTAGCACAGAAGAACAAAAAGAAGCGGGCAATTCACTGTCTACGCAAATCAGCCGAGTTGAACAATATTATAACAACAAAAAAAAGAGCTGTTATTTACAACAACTCTTGATTACCAAAATCTTTTTTTAGCAAAAGCCCTACCCGACTGCGATTTTAAATATTGTTCAAATTGTTTGGCGCAATCAATATTTTTAAATGCAGAACACATAATCAATTTCCATAGCCTATACGGCTTGGTATAAATTGAACCGCCAGAATTATGAGTTTCTAAACGCTCTTTTAAATTATCAGTGCAACCAACATATTTTTGATCGGGAAAATTAACAGACTTGAGTAAATAAACATAAAACATACATGAATTGATTTTATTAAAAAAAAATTAAAACTTTAAAAAGATTGATTTTTTATAAATTACCCTCCGCCGCTTTCTCCTTCGCCAAGGCTATGGCGAACATGAAAGCTATGGCGGGCAGCTTTCGCCTCTGCTATAAAACTTCTCTTAATTTTTAATATCAATCATTTGAAAAAACTGGCCTGCCAGCTGAAGCCTTGGCGAAAGCTGGCATCTGCTCCGGGACAGCCTCATGAACCAAACTGCCACCCTTAAATACCCATTAAGCATGATTCAGACGTTATTTACAGAGTTTGATAAATGATTAACGAAAGTGCAAAATAACATCCCAAAGATATTTTTGAATACAAAACTTATTTTTAATGATTGACAATCTATACTACGATGTGTTATAGATATAATATGAAAAGGAAAATAAATCAAACCAATTATTTCGTTAAATTGATCAATAATCTTATTAAGAAAAGACAGCTCTTAGAGAAAGATTTTGATGATTTTAAAAAAGAATTGGCTGAACACCCAGATATGGGAGACATAATTCAAGGAACAAATGGAGTACGCAAAGCACGATTAAAATCTGCTTCTCGCGGAAAAAGTGGTGGATCTAGAGTCTGCTACTATGATATCACACACACAGAAATGAAATATATTTGCTTCTAATATATCTAAAAAACCAACAAGAAGATCTAACATCAGAAGAAAAGAAAACATTAAAAGAATTAGTTACAGAATTACGGAGGGATTCAAAATGAGCAGCAAGTTTTTTAAAGACCTCAAAAAAAGTTTAGAAGAGGCAATTGAGCACAAAAAGGGAAAACTGGATCTATATTCAGAATATATAGAAATACCAGAGCCACCTGCTCAATATAAGGCAAGAGATATAAAAAAAATACGAGAAAAAAATCGTTACTCTCAAGGTATGTTTGCCAAGGTTCTTAATGTTAGTTTAAGAACTATTCAATCATGGGAAGCTGGGCAACGAGTTCCCACGCATTCTGCACTACGTTTGCTAGAAATAGTAGATAAGGGCATATATAGACCAGAAATCATTAAAAGATAAAAAGGCTTCTTGCATTATGTACGATATATGCTATCATTGCAACAATAATTGTAATGATAGCATCATTTTTAAAGGAATAATCATGTACGCAATTTCAGATATTGAATATGATCTCAAGCAGATCATGGATATTATGACGTACAATTCCTGTCTTAGTTATTAATCAATCTAAAAACTTATCGCAGTAATTTTACGCCATACGGTAAAGTAATATTTTTAACCTTTACTATAAAAGGTATTGCTATGGCTCGATTACGACCAACAAAAATGATAAGCGTTTTGACTTTTGAAGAAAAAACACGCATTGCCAACTTCACTTCGCTCCATCCTTCGCTAAAAGCTTTCTCCTACGCCAAGACTACAAAGAATAGCTTGGCGGACACATAAAGCTACGGCGGACATGCCATCCTTATAGCTTGTGTCAGCACAGAAGAACAAAAAGAAGCGGGCAATTCACTGCCTACGCAAATCAGCCGACTTGAACAATATTATAACAACAAAAAAAAAGCTGTTATTAACAACAACTCTTGATTACCAAAATCTTTTTTTGGCAAAAGCTCTACCAGCACCAGATTTTAAATATTTTTCAAATTCCCACGCTGTTTTTTCTTCTTGAAATGCTAAATATATTTCGATTTTCCATGGCCTATACGGCTTGGTATAAATTGAACCGCCAGAATTATGAGTTTCTAAACGCTCTTTTAAATTATCAGTGCAACCAACATATTTTTGATCGGGAAAATTAACAGACTTGAGTAAATAAACATAAAACATACATGAATTGATTTTATTAAAAAAAAATTAAAACTTTAAAAAGATTGATTTTTTATAAATTACCCTCCGCCGCTTTCTCCTTCGCCAGGGCTATGGCGAACATGAAAGCTATGGCGGGCAGCTTTCGCCTCTGCTATAAAACTTCTCTTAATTTTTAATATCAATCATTTGAAAAAACTGGCCTGCCAGCTGAAGCCTTGGCGAAAGCTGGCATCCCATACAGGACTATTTTATAACCAATAACACTGAAACAATAGGAGAGAATTTTAACTTACCCAAAAAGATGTTTACAATTACTAAAATACCTGATTTTATAGCTCTCTAGCGGCTTTCATCTCTTGATATATCTTATAAGATACTGGAGTACCAATTTGTCTTAACAATTGTGCTATAGCAGATTTGAATGCAGGGGAACTTAAATTGCACCCCAAGGCAGTCAGTTGTTCTTTGAGGCAGGCTATCTGCAACATTATTTGATCGCGTTCTCTTTGTTCACTGGAAACGACAGGCCAATTTTCTTGCGTCTTAGAGATAGAAACCGTTGAAAGTATCAATAAAAAAAGAACTGATATAAACTTTTGTTTTTTAGTCATTTTTAATCCCCCTAAAAAATATATACTAAATAGGACAACTTCTTATTATAAGTCTAATATCCATATAAATTGCAGTCAAAAGCCCCTTCAAAAGAGCCTTTCAGACGAGCTCTACAAATATATGAAACTACCTTCGCTAAAACTTTGAAGACCAAGCGAGTACTTACTACTAGACAACGTCGAAGAATCAAAATAAGGCACAGGAAAAAGATTTAAAACGGGCAATGTTAATGATTCAAGCTATACTTGCACAGGCTGCTTATGAAATAAATCCAATCTAAATAATTACACCATCGATCTACATTTTATAAAAATTTTGTTAAATACAAAAAATTCATTATAATTAAAAAAACAGTGCTTTCATCCTATATTCTTTTCGGAGTAACCTCATGACGTACACACATTATACCATTCTCGCATCTATATTATTTTTCCAAATTTTCTTATCAAACGATTCCATCGATTCTAACGATATTCGGCATGTACATTTCGACATAAAATTATTATATGCACCTGAAGTACCAGAAGAAATTCGTAAAAAAATTATGGATGAAATAGCTCAACAACAACAAAATTCCAACCACACCAAAAAAACCGAACCTTTTAATGAAAAAGATATCGAAATAATGGAATTTGTCTTTGCATCTTCCCCACAAGAAGCTCAATGTATTGTCAACTATCTACAAGATCCCAACTATTTTGCTGGTGTTGAAAATTATAGATCGGCATTTTTTGTTGGAGAACCTGGAACAGGAAAATCTATTACCGCTCAGGCCATTGCTCATAAAATGTCTCAAAAAGGTTGGGAATATAAATTTTTATCAAGCACATCCTTTTTAAGAGAATATCGCAATCAAACGGCTATACAGCTACAAAAAGAATTAGAGAAAATTGAATCTTCTAACAAACCAACGATTCTAATTATCGACGAAATACATCGATTACTTGAAAACACTGAGAGTAAACACCATGACACAGATGCAACAGCAACCGCGTTATGGACATTTCTTGATAGACAACAAAATAACAATAATTTCTTCCTTATTGGGACAATGAATCGTATCCATAAATTACCCAAGCCAATTAAAAGTAGAATCATTTCCGATTTCATAGAATTTCCATTAATAACAGATCCCACAATCAAAAATAATATTATTCGTAAACACTTAACCACTAAAAACAGTCAAATAAGTGTAGAAGTAACTGAAGATTTTTTAATCAAAGAATTAGAAAAAATAAATTCTTATTCTGGACGAGATTTAGAAAAATTATCAAAAGAAATATTAGTAAAAAGTAAGCTAAGTGACAAAAACAAATCTTCTACAATAACTGTCACACAGAATAATATCTCTCAAGGAATCAATAGTTACCTAAAAAAAAAGGCAGCAATACAATATGATCTTGAAGAAGAAACCGATGAAGAACGACAAAATCGTTATCATAAAGAAAACTTAGAAATGCATGAAAAACATTTTACTCTGCAACAAAAAATACAAATTGCTCTTAGTTATTATCAAAGCCCATCAATGACATTGCAAAATAAGGAATGTGTTGAGCAACTTATACCCGATGAACATAAAAAACTTTACAAAGATATGATGGCCAACACTGAAACAAGAAAAGCTAAAGAAGCTGCTGAAAAAGCAGAAAATTCTTTGATAAACCAGATTAAGAAAATATTCTCATGAATCAACTTAAATTAATTATTTTAATCACTTTATCCAGTTATTTATTATCTGCCCAAGAAAAACAACAGACACCAACTGACAAATCTGTGCATTTTAATCTAACACCATTGTATATACCTGATCCTGAATATTTTCAGCAAAATGCAAGAGAACAACAAAATGCAGCAGAAAAAAGTATTGCTCAGAAGAATCAAACAATAGACAAAACTCCATTGCCAAGGCCTGCACAATGGATTTTAGAATCGTCAATGGAAAATGCTCCAAAATTAGTAAAAGGAATTTTTACATATTTACAATTACGTTCATGTTGCCCTATTTCAAATCAACCCATTATAAATATACCATCTTTTCATCGTTTTATTTTAGTAGGGCCACCAGGATCAGGCAAAACAACTTTAGCTTACGCAATCGCTGAAATGCTTGGATATTCTTACACATTTATTCCAGCAACAAATTTTTTAGGTAAATTTAGAAATGACACTGCTATCAATCTACAAAACACCTTAACACAATGCATTGCCGATGGATCAAAAAAAGTCATCATTATCGATGAATTGCATAAATTATTTGAACACCATAAAAGCGAACAAACTGATCATTCACAATCTGCTGCAAGCTTTTGGCTCATGCTTGATCATATAGAAAAATTCTTTCCTAATATCATCATCATTGGTACTGCTAATAATGTTGATAAATTACCTCCAGAAATTAAGAGTCGCTTTGCAGGGAAAATTATTAATATACAAGCACCTGATAAAGAGCAAAAAATTCAAATCTTTAAAAGTAGTATTATGCATGATCAATCAATAGAACTTGATCCATCAATTACTGATGCATTTATTGCAAAAATAATACAACAAATGGAACAACAATCATTACGTGATATACATTCATTTATTGATTCAGCAAAAATATTTTACTATGCGGATCAAACTACTTCTAATCCAAAACTGCCTATTTTTTTAACAAAAATACATTTTCAACAAGCACTTAATCAATTGCACGCAGAATCACAAGCATTAAAAGAAAGTTTCTCAGACCAACTTTGTAAAAAGTTACAACCATGGGGTGTTGTTTTTGCAATTGCTGCCAACATAACCACACTCATAAAAGCATCGCATGAATTAGCATGTAAAACTGAGTTTCTTCTAAAAAAATACAGTCACTAAAAACAAAACACATTTATTAAATTTTTCTTGGACAAACTACATGTTTCATACAAAAAAAAGCCTACTAACCACCATTTTCACATTTTTTATTTTTTCTCATATCTCTGCATTAAATCTTCAAGATGAAGATACTGATCCCTGCTTTAATATGGGAAATAATTCTGAAACAACCACACAAACTACCCAGACTGAAATTACTCAAACACATTCTAATAGTGTAAGCACGTTTGATACGCGTCCTTATAATTTTACCAATGAAACAGATGTAGAGAAAATTACCTCTTATACAATTACTCATGAAGATCGTGTTGTACAAAGAGTAGAATACATTAATTATGAAACTGGAGAGATAGCGCAAGGAGAAAGGCCACTTTACCCTGATCTCATGAATGAAGGAAGACAACAATTTAACCTACCTTCGGATCTTAATTGTAGTAATCAAAATAATTCAAATTCAGACACAACTAATAATTCTCATTCATCAAATACGTCACCGGAATATGATATTTTCACTGATAAATTGAAAGATGATCTCTCTGATGCTCGGAAACAAGAAATAGAAGAATATCATAATTCACAAAGATATGTTCAGCGAAACTATGTATGTTCAACACAAAACCAAAAAATCAAACGAGAGCTCGATCTTCCTCAGGGAACATTAGTAACTTGGCACTATTATAAAGGCTACACTCTTGATTCTACGCTTATTTTGGATAAAATACTTTCAAGCAAAGATCTTTCTATTGCATTATTATCCCCAACTATTAAAGCTCGCTTTCAGCGCATTAAACTTTCAGTTTTAGATCAATACGCAAATAAAAAGACTATATCATTCAGAACAAAGCCTCTCCCTACAATTGCGCAAGCTGAGCTTAAATTTATTGATCTATTAGTATCAGGGGAAATAGCACAGCTACTCCAACAAATCCATGATCCTATTTTATCCGTCGCTGAAAAAGCTTTCGCCAAATTAAAAGAACTATGGCCTTGGAAGCGTGATCACACTTTTTTAACAAGTAGTTTTATTAATGGAACAGGTGAAAATAGTTTTATTGTACATTTAGGCATCGGTATAATGAAAATTACTGAAAGAGACTTTATTTCTCGTCCTGATTACATTGCTCAACATGCTGATACAGAATCATTTAAAACTATTCAGGAGTTTAGAGAAAAATGTATAGCTCTGCAACAAAAAGGAGATCGTAACGCCCTTTTTAAAGAAGAACTCAAATTACGACAAGAACTTTTTAAAAATGGTAAAAATGACAATTTAACAACAAATATTTGTTATGCAATAGTAGAAAAAGCATATTTTAATACGATAACTTCTGTATTATATGAAATTGCACATAATCAATCTCTTGAAAAAGCTCATAATCAATTACATTACTTAGAAATGCAAATATTAGATCAAGCACAACAACATAATATTGTTCTTACTGATCAGATCAAAGATTTTATTGTAAAACAATATGGTTTTGATGTAATTGAAGCTGGATATAATTGTTATGCTTCACGCCCCGATTACATTAAAACAATAAATGATCAACCCGTATTATCCAATAATAATATATCTCCTATCTTACATAACATTGAGAATAAATCTTTACCTGCAGCACATAAAGAATTAACACATCTTCAAAAACAAATAATCGGAACCCTTGAATCTCTTAATATTACTGACACAACTACACAAAAAGAGTTAATAGTAAAAAAATTCGGCATAGATGTTCTTGAGCAAGCAAATAACACCTACAAAAACCGTTCTGACCACAAAGAGCTCATAAACTCTTTTATTCCAATTAATGTACACAATAATTCTATAAACATACTTAACAATTCTCATGATTATGCATCCGTAGGGCAACAATTTGATATAATGGCAAAACAAGTTTTTAACAATGCAAGACTATGCAAACTTGATTTTGTTGAAAACATAGAAAATCACATTCTTGATTCAATATATATCATAAAAGCACCGCAAAATGACGCTCAATTTGTCTTTAACGTAACTGTAGTTGATCATCTACTCACTGATATTCAACACAATGTAAATGATATTGTTAAGGGCAAATCTACATCATATATGCAATACATAGAGCGAGGATCAGAACTGTTCACACGGGCAATAGTAAAATTTATTGAAGGAATCAACCCTGTTAACCAAGCAAAAAATATCGGTGAACTTCTACAAGGAGCAGGTCATCTTGCAAGCTATGCCATACAACATCCTATTGATTCATTATATAAATTACGTGAAATAGAGATAAAAACATGCGAATTTTTAGTAGAAACCGCAATGTTTACATCAGATACTATTTTTGGACAAAATTATTTAACACCAGAAGAATATCAACAACGATGTGATCTGTTTTGGAAAATTACTGAATCTGTATCAGCAGAAGATATTGTTGATTTAGCAGCCCAACTAGCAGCAGATTTTGCGTTTGGTAAAGGATTTGCTAAGGCATTTATTTATCTTAAAGAAATAGATGCTGCAACCAAATTAGAAAACTATACTGCAAAAGTTGCTAATAAATTAAAACATGCTGTTGATATTCATCTTGCAGACAATCCTATTCTTGTTACGGCTGAAGGCGTTGCCCTCCAAATGTCTAATGACCTTAAGAATGTTGGTGGAACAGCTATAGAGATAATTACCGAATCACGCACATTTATAGAAAGCATGACAAGTGGCGTACTAGCCAAAGTAAAACAAGATATTATAGGATTAAAAGAAAAATTCACTTGTATCGAAAAATGCGTCCCAGAATGTGCAAAAAGAGGATTTGCTGAATTTAAAAATGGACATATCAAAATAGCATATGAACATATTTTAGGAATAGAACTTATATGGAATGATGCAAAAAATACCCTATCAGGCATTAGTGGTTTTCATCATGATTTTATGGGCGCTGTAGAAAAAAGTGGCTTGATGAAATTTGTAAGAACTGCAGAAAAAAATGGTTGTTATATAGCTGATATAATTGTGGGTGAACAATCCATACCAGGTAAAACATTTTTCCCTCAACACTGGTCACGAGAAAAAGTAATTGAAAAAATCTACGAAGCCTATGCAGATTTTATTAAAAGCGGAGTAACCCCTTTGGAAAAAAAGGGAAAATATATCATTGATGGAATAACAAAGGAAGGCATAGAAATTAGAATGTTTATCACAAAAAATGGACATCTAAAAACAGCTTACCCTATTATCAACGAAGGAACTTAAAATGAGTTTTGTAAAATTATGTTTAAACCAAAATTATGGTAATTATTCCTATAAGGATTCCTCTGAAGGTGGAATGTACATATTGGGCTTTTTCTTAACAGATGATGTTGGTCCCCACATCACATCTTTTATGGAATGGGGTCTAACTAATAAGTGGAAAAATGATGAAACCAATGGCAATTGTACTTTTTTAAAAAAAGAAGGCAATTATATATTACTGAGCGATTTATATTCAGAAGAAGAAATTCCAACTATATTGAGACTAACTAAAGAACAATATAAACAAATACTTAACGATTGGGAAGAAAATGTCCTCAAATTAAAACCTAAAGAAGTAATCATCAAGCATGAAAACGGCGAATTTATTATGGAAACAAAAGATTAAAAATTTTTATATCAAACAATGGAAAATGAATTCAAAAAAATATTAATCTTCTTAGTAAAGCTGAACAATAATGTTCCAAAAAAAATTATTCTCTCTTCTGAACTACAAGAAGAATACGATAATATAAAAGATTTAGATTGGCTAAATAATGAAACCTTAAAACACCTTAACTTACTAAAAAAAGTTGACCTTTCTTCCATTAATGAAGTTATGAAACAAATTTGTTACTTCAACATTAATTTAAACACATATATCTGGCATATCGAAAGCATAAGGGACATAACTGAAAAATTTATCATGAAAGATTCAAAAAATGATTAAAGAAATACAACAAATTTCACAAGAAATGCTTAAATTAAATTCTCAAGTTTATGGTGCAATACTTTCAGAAAAAGATTTAATAGTACTAGAAGAAGTTTTAATAAAAATAAAATTTATTCAAGAAAATATTAATAGTATATTGGACCAGGCATCCTTAATTTCTATGACAGACACTAAGAAATCAAATGAAATGGTAACAAAGCTATATGAATTACTCATCGAGTTAGGCACAATGGTCGAAAAAATTTATGAATTTTCAGACAAGTTTGTATGCAATTATAGAGAAGAATGGAATATCATCAAAACAAATCAGGCATAATCATAAAAAGAAGTTATTATTGAAACAAAAAATTAAGGACATTTGCGTCACAGATCGTAAAGTTTTGTCATACACTCGGAAACAGACAGTCGCCTTAAAAGACCTGCTCTCTCAGTATTATTGATACACATAATATGGCAAAATTCCAGCGCTCTCAACCAACGCTCATCATCAATGGTCCATTTTTGGACCTGCGTATACGAGACACCAAAATAAGAACAGATCTCAACAACAGAATATGCATCGTGATGCTCACAAGCAGAAAGTAACTTGATAAAGAAAAGCCTTATTTTTTCATCCTTCTTCATCGATTAACTTCTTTAAATTATATAATACCTGTCTTATCTCACGAATTGCACATCGCTGCTTTGTCTTTTGCATTTTTGTCTTTTTCATATAATACCCATGTTTAATTCTATTTTTACCCCCATGATAATGACAGCGACCATTGTCTAGAGCAACATGCCTACAAGGCAGCCCATCATTACTTCTTGCTTTAGCTCCACAGCGAGCAAGCTTCGCAAAGTTCATTCTGAATCTCATGGGCTATTCTCCATTTCTTCTTTATCCCCCATTTGAATCAATGTATTAAGCACGGTATCGCCTTGGCTGGCAACATTGTAGTTAACATTAATAGTCTGGCTTTTTCCTCGGTATTGTTGAAGCATATTTAGAGATTGATGACTCAGTCTTACCATCTGTATAGCTTGTCCCATTATATTATAGTTTTCTTGAGCCATATTTGCAGTCCCCTGCAAATGAAGTGCTATAAATTGAGCTGCCAGTATGGTTTCTATAGTATCTTTTGGTTTTATACCCCGTATCAAAACAATAACTGCATCAAGCTCTTTATCTGATCTATCATTCGACTGCCAAGTTTTATGTGGATAAACAGTATCCATTGCTCGCTTAACAAGCAACCTTGCCGCGTCTTCGCTATCACACTTAAATGCTTCAACAAGAAGAGAAATTTGACTTGGTAATGTTACAGACTTTACTTTTTTTGTCATATGCGTATTCCCTTCAATTGAAAAATTGAATCTAATAAATTATTATATGCAGTTGAAAAAGCGTTGAATGATATACGTTTTTCAATGCTATCAATGTCCTAATTGAAAAATTGAACCTTCCTATACTTCTTAACATCCTAAAAGAGACACAATGCCACCAACTTCAACTTATCAACTATCTTATTTTTATATCAAAAACACTACTTCTTAGATTCTTTTTAGCTTGAAAAGTTATTTCAATTTTCTTCAATTTTCTCAACTAAATGATATTCAGATTCATTTTTCTTTTGAAATTCTTGATATCTAATTTTTCCTTGGTCAATAAGTGTTTGAAGAACATAATCATAGTCCTTACTGCCTCCATCTAGCTTTTTGGATGAAATTATTGTATGTCTTTTAATAGGCTTTCCTGTATCTTTAGTTTTTTGGCACATCCACTCAAAGAGAATTCTACATTTACGTTGATGCTCAGATTCACCCAACTCTCCTTCAAACAACATTGCCGTTGATTTCATTGCTGGTATTAATAAGGACATGGCCGACATAACGGCCTCGCTACCTATTTCATCAGTTTCATAATCTATAAAAAGCTGCGTAATCATCGATAACTTAATCAAATAAGGACTCCATCGCTTAAGATAAGGCTGTAAAATTTCTTCAGCCTTGTCGCTATACGTCTTTGGTATCTGGTAAATATAAATGTGAAATTTTTCAATCAGTTCCCGCGCATTATCAGCCAAATGAAATGATCGATGTTCTCCTATGCTCTCAAGAATTTTACCTATTAGGTTCTGTTGAGTTTTTAAAAAGATGAATTTTAAGGTATGATAGCACCGATAAAGAAATCATCAAACCTCTTAAAAATCGGTGCTATCATGAAATCTAATTATATCACAGATTCTGCATGGAACAAAATATTAATTTTTTTACAAACTAAAAAAAATATTTATGTTGGAAATATGGACAAATGTAAACAATTTATAGAAGCAGTTTATTGGATGATGCGGTCAGGAGCGCAATGGAGAGAATTACCGTCAGATTATGAACAACCATGGAATAGCGTGTTTCATCGATTTAATGAATGGAGTAAAAAAAATATTTGGGCTGAATTAATGCAATATTGCATTGTTGATCCTGATTTAGAATATTTGTTGTTGGATTCTACTATTGTAAGAGCTCATGCATGCGCAGCAGGCTATAAAAAGAACAAACAAAATGAGGAAGGCCTTGGTCGAAGCAAAGGTGGATTTAGTAGTAAGACACATGTAGCAACGGATGCCTTAGGTTTACCACTGAAAATTATAGTTACAGGAGGACAAACAAATGATATTACCCAGGCTATTGATTTAGTAAGAGATATTAAAGCTCAATATGCTTTGGGCGATAAGGGTTATGACTCTGATGCATTTCGAGAAGCTTTAAAAAATAATGATTGTATTCCTGTGATTCCTGGTCGGTCAAATCGAAAAGTAGCAGTTACAATTGATCAAGATATTTATAAATTTCGAAATGAGATTGAATGTTTTTTCTCTAAGATAAAGCATTTTAGACGTGTTTTTTCTAGATTTGATAAGTCTCTTCGTAATTTTTTATCATTTTTATCCTTTGCAGGAGCGATATTATGGCTACGTTAAAAACTCAACAGAACCTAGAGCTTAAAATGCCATTTGCTATGATTCTGGAAAGTTCCAAAACTGGAAAATGGCGTCCCCAAGGGGATTTGAACCCCTGTTTTCGCCGTGAAAGGGCGATGTCCTAGACCAGGCTAGACGATAGGGACGTAAATTTCAAAAAAATTAAACTACCAATTCTTTCATGGGGTCCCCTGCTAATAAGCTGGGGTAAAAGATTGGTGAGCCGCGTTGGACTCGAACCAACGACCCACAGCTTAAAAGGCTGTTGCTCTACCGACTGAGCTAGCGCCCCACTTATTTTTAATCACATTTCAATTAATTCACTATTAGAAGGTATATTTATAAACCGCTTTTGTCAAGCAAAACAAACATTTTTCTTAAATTAACTATTTAAAAAAGTAACCACTTAATACTAGTGCAGTAAATTAATACACCTACAATATCCATAATTGTTGCCAAAAAAGGCCCAGCAGAAAATGCTGGATCAATATTAAAACGTTTAAGTATAAACGGCATCGCGCTTCCAAGCGTAACAGAAACTAAAACAATTATAGCAAGAGTAAAACTTACCACAACACTATCCCACGCTACTCCACTTGTTAAATAAACACGAATAAATGCTGTTCCACCAAGAATAACAGCTAAAAAAGACGCCATGGTAAATTCACGACGTAAAAAATGTTTCACCGTATTTTGATCAAATTCACCTGATGCCATCCCACAAATTGCAACTGCTGATGTCTGATTACTTGTATTTCCACCAACGCTGGTGAGCATAGGAACAAAAAACAGTAACATTTCCGTCAACGTTGATTCATACATGCGCATGATAGTTGTTGAAACAGAGCCAGCCAACAAAAGTATTACCAAAATATAACTACGTTCATATAATGATTGAAAAAAAGGAGTTTCAAAATAAGGACGAGTAAGAGGTGTCATAGCAGCCATTTTTTGTACGTCCTCTGTAGCTTCTTCTACAAGAACATCAACCAACGTATCACCTGCAATAACTCCCAAAAAAATATCATCAGTTCCTACAACAGGCACCGTTGTTACTCCATAATGAACCATTTTTTTAGCAATACGTTCACGATCCTCATCAGCAAGAGCAACAAGTTCATTTTTATGCATAAATGAAGAAATCCGTACACTTGCCTTATTAAATATTAAATCTTGCAAATACACACATCCAACTAATCGATGATCTTTGTTAACAACAAATATTTGCTGATGCACATCGCGACTCGGTCGTAGCCGCTGCATTAAAGAAATACTTTTTTCCACCGTAAAATCTTCCATCAGCGTAATAACATCAGTATGCATAACACCTGCTGCTGATTCTGGCTCAAAAGTAAGCATTTTAATAACTTTTTCACGCACACGTTTATGTAATGAATCAAGATATCGTTTAAGCTCTTCATCAGAAAAAATATCAAATAAATCAGTCAGTTCATCAGTAGAAAGTGTCTGAAACGCCTCAACCTGTTCTTGATCGTCCAAAAATGATAATACGTACACCTTTAACTTATCTTGTAGCTCATGAAATAAATCAAGCTGTATCTCTTTAGGAAGAGCAATATATAAAGCTTTTACATAATCTTTATTTAAATTTTTAAACAAATAGGCTATGTCAACGGGATGCGTTTTTAACAACTCATACCATAATTGCCTGGCTAAAGGAGTTGTTTGTAAAATTACATCATTAATATTATCCTGAATGTTATAGAGCAAATCCTTTATAACCATGGCTGTTTCTCCTAATCTCAAAGCGGTTCCCTTCAACACAACGCTACTAAACTCCTTCAGTCTAGACGCTGTTTTAAACAGATGCAACTACAATTGCCATTTGACTTTAAGACTATTATAGATAACACTTAAAATTAAGATTTACTTAGTTATTTTTTATAAATAGCAACAAAAAAAAGGATCGCCATTCTATCATGACTACGCATGGATTGATTGCACCTGAAACTCTTTTTACTTTTATAGCTCCGGAAAATGTTGCCTCTCAACGCATTGATCGTTTCATAGCTGAGCAATTCACTCACTATTCTCGCAACTATTTTCAACAAATTATTGCTAATGGTGATGTAACTGTTAATGGTAAAATTGTTAAAAAACAAGGAACTTCCATCAATCCTAAAGATACCATAACCGTTCAATTTCCCAAAGAACGAATTGTTGAAAAAACAACTTTGGAACAACATACGCTCAACATTTCTATCCTTGCGACAACTGAACATTTTATGATCATTCACAAACCAGCTAATCTTCTTGTGCATGCACCTTCAGTAAAAAGCTCTGCTGTTACCCTTATTGATTGGATACGTCACCACCACCATGAACTATCATCTGTTGGCGCTGTTGATCGTCCAGGAATCATTCATCGACTTGATAAAGAAACATCTGGTCTTCTTATTGTTACTCGCACTAATTATGGACATACTTTATTAGGTGATTTATTCAAAAATAGAACGATGCATAAAACGTATCAAGCAGTCGTAGAAGGACACCCGGCACCGGAAGGCACCATAACACTTGCTATAGGCCGTAATCCAATGAATCGAACCAGGATGACATTTTTTAATGAAAATTGCGTCGATGAAACAGGAAAGGTCGGCGCCATTAAAGCACGTCATGCCAAAACAGAATACAAAGTTCTTGAATATTTCAATGATACATCTCTTATCGAAGTTAAGCCAACGACGGGCCGCACGCACCAAATTCGTGTTCATATGATGGCATTAGGCCATCCAATAATTGGTGATCAATTATATGGAAAAAAATCATCATTAATTGACAGACAAGCTCTTCATGCTGAACAATTATCATTTACATTTGATAATATGCAGTACTCATTTACCGATAAAGCTCCTGATGATTTTCAACAATTAATCACATTCTTACAAAAAGACTCACATTCAATAAAAAAAGTATAAAAAAATAAATCATTTTTTACGCTTGCATTTTTTTTTAATCCACTGTAGCATTGAGACGAGCTAAGAAGGAATTGTAGTAATGAAGCCACTTCTTATCTAATATATTAATATTTTATTTGCTGTTTTTTGTAGATAATGTACATTCGGTACAATATTTTTTCAGCCGCTGCCTTTCTTGACAATGTTCTTTAACTGCTTCTTTATCTCTTAAAATATTAATATTTTCAACATTATTCTTTTGGGCTGCTTTAGTTAAATTAGCAGAGCCAGTGATTACTATTTCATCGTCTACAATAATACATTTATGATGCATCAAGGGCTCAGATAAACCATTTTTTTTATACAATGGATTTAATGATGGGTCATAACTCAATACACAGATATTATTATTTATGAGATATTGAATTTTACTATGCATCTGTTTCATATTCCCCGCATCTACAATAATGCACACATCAACTCCATTTTTATGCTTTTCAACAATCAAATTTGCAATCCGCTGATCAGTTAAATTAAATGTCGCAATATATAGACTTTTTTGAGCTTGTGAAATTATCTGTAATAAAATATCAGAAATATCGTGTATAGTTGTAAAAAAAGATTGTGTAGTTCGATTAGAATCAATTAACTCTGCTCCGTTATTTTGTTTTTTTCGCGATAACTCTTTCGATGTTCTTTTTGTATTAACAATAGTATGAGATGTATCAATAGTATCCTGAGATTTATCAATAAATTGATTATCTTTATATCCGACAATAAAATGTGTTGTACCAAAATTAGAGGATGTATTTAAACAAAGCTGCACATTTTGTTCATCTGCATAAATAAAAAATGCAATGACAACTAATAATAATGATTGCTTCATATATAAATTCCTTTTTAATATCTTCTATTTTCAACCCTTCGGCAATATTAGCATCATACGCACAACAAAAGAAACATCTGTCATATCGTAATAAAATATCATTTAAAATTTCCATCGCATTTCCACTTCTCCTCCTATATCACGCCGTTCATCGCGAATAGCACGCAGTGTGATATCATCAGATAAAAGAAATTCCAGTTCAAATTTAGTATCTTCTGTTAAGCTAAAGTTTTTCTGAATCATAGCTCTCCAACAATCATCAATAGTGATTTCCAATGCCCCCCGCAATCCTCCTCTACCCGTCTGATCAGTAAAACTAGGAACAAGATTAATATTAAAAGTCCTCAGTAATGGCTTAAAATATTTATCTAAAATAATTGACTGATTATTACTAAAAATAAAATTTTTTAAATTTTGAACAATAAGAGCTGGCATCATACTATTTAACGAATTTTCCTCTGAACCTACCAACAATAAACCTACAATCTGTTCTTCTGATAAAGGCGGTGTAGCATCAAGAACAATATGATGATTTGATAATAACCCGCCAACCTGCAGTAAAACATCATATTTTTTTATTTTATTACGCGCAATAAGCTCAATTGATGAATCAAATAACTGATCAGGAGAAAATGTAATAATTCCCTTGGAAATATACAAAGGTTTATACGGAAAATTAAGCATTCCTGAATTCAATACAACTGATCCAGTAATCGTAGGATCACGAACATCTTTTTGAACATGCAAAACAACTTTTGCTTTTGTTTGTAGCAATGCCGTGTCAACACGAATAGGTGATTTAGTTTCAATAAAAAGATCACATTTAACAGGCACATCAGACAAAGCAAAAGCACTATGCGTATGAGCAAGAAGTTGTTTTTGAATAACACTAGAAAATAAATTTTCTTTTAACTGTGCCTTATCAACAATTATATGTCCACTTACTAAGGGCTCGGCATCCTCATTTTTTGATAATAAAAGATTACCAGAAACAATCGCAAAAAGATCTTTTTTAATATTCAACAAGCAACGATCAAGCACAAGTGGTGCGTGAACAAAAATAAGTTTACCTTGAGAATCAAAATACATCGATGCGCGTAAACAATTTAATGTACCCGTATGCAACGAAATATTAATATTTTCAAAAACACACGACTTATGCCCTCTATTATATATACAACGAGCATTAAATCCATCAATAAAATTATATGTTTGAGGAAGCCGGATTGTTGAATCATCCAGCCGTGCATCAATATTTATATCATCATCGATGAGCTCAGCTGCTAACGTCAAAGCTCCTTCTCCTTGAAGATCATATTCAAAACAGTTATAAATCAACGAACGCACAAAAGGGAATGATATTGTGCCAGTGATCTGTTGTTTATTATCAACAGATTGCTCTAACATAATTAACGTTTTTTTATCTTTATCTCTATAATAACAATGATTAACTTTCAATTCTGGAAGTCGCTGCATATGAGCAGAAAGCTCATTATCATCAATCATTGCATTAAAAAATAATTCTCCTTTGCTATATTCAAAATTACCTGATGTTGTATGAACTCCATTACTTAATATATTTTTTGCAATAGCGCTAAATGTTCCCGTGAAAATATCATGATCTACCATTACGCGCGCTAAAAAATTATTATGATTAATGCGCCAATACGGCAATATAGCCGATAATAATTCTGTTGCATTGCTAAAGGTTAATTCACCAACACGTTCATCCTCACTCCAATACCCACTTCCTTTACATTCTTGATTACAATTTCTTAATCCAAGCTTTACGCACCAATCATACCCATTACGCGCAAAAACTATTTTTCCCGCATCACAGATATGACGTTCATTCATCACCACATCTTCAAAAACTATCTGTCCATCAACTCGTCGAGATTCATCTCTACTAATCTTTGCCGTAACATTTATCGTTCCATCAATCGCCTGATATGAAATTAAATTCTTCATACATTGTGCACCATATGATAAAGGTAGTCGAGCGTTAATTCGCATCTCATTTTCAGTAATAATAATTGGATCAATCATCACATAATTATAAGTGTTGCGAATTGAAAATCTTCCATGATCAGACTTCCACTGACCAGTAAGATAACAACCACCACGATCTTTCATATGAGATAACACAAAAGCACCTGCAATATTACAATGCACATCCAACTTATCTCCAATAAAACCGGTTATTAATGAAATATCAGCAGTTATTTTTTCGACATAATGCATATCTTCATACAAAAGAGAGCCATCAATAATAGACATTGTTGTTTTAAAACGATCTCCTACTCGTAAAGAAGAACTATTTAATACACAGGAACTATTTATACGTCGCTCATGATCATGAGTACAAAAATGAGCATTTTTAAAAATAATTGATTTTACTTCTGTTGGAAATGGCAAAAAACTTTTTTGCATCATCGCCATACAATGAGACTCAATAGCACAATGCATATCATCACAGCGCGATGAACACTCAAAATCATTAATAATAACATGTTGCTCTACAACACCTTTAAATAATAACTGCAACCATGAACAATTAACTTCACATTTTTTACAACGCCATGTCCATAAACCTTCTTCTAGCGAATTCATTTCAATATCAGATAAAATAATGGATGGAGAAAAAAAACTTAATGATTGTATGGTACATGAAAAATTACCACCCAAATAATTGCATGCAATATTTTGACACATTTCAATAATTTTTTTATGCGTCCACGAATCATACTGCGCAAAAAAAATGGTACCTAATAATCCAATTAAAATTGCTATACTAATTTTTTTAAACAAGCGCTACCTATAATATCTTCCACTTACCGCCATCATACCGATAAAGCCGCACATGAGAAACCTGAGAAATTGCATTACTTAATGCATACATATACCGATTATTCTTATCAACAAGATATATCGTACCAGAGGAAATAATACCAGTCGGATAAAAATGAATTGATGATCCTGCAAAGGTTATTGCTTTTGTTATAGAATGATTTGGATTACCCGGCGAACCCATAGTTCCTTTTAAAAAATCAAAAGCAATACGCCGTGATACTATTTCACGACTACTACCAAAATGATATTCATTTTTTAATACATCACATTTTAATACCTGCTCACTATTAGTTACTATCGCATGTTGTTGTAAAAACGAACATACAACAGAAAGTTTATCTACTTCCATACGTGCGATAGTAGAATCCAAAAAAGAGAGTTGCATCATTCCTAAACAGGCAAGTAACGCTACCAATGCAATAACAAGAATAACTTCGATTAACGTAAATGCTTCTTTATTAACTATCATTACAATTCTATTTTTATTTTTCTTCGGCATTATCCTGTTCAATTGTAGCAACAGCAAGAACTTCTTCAATAGTAGTTAATCCATCTTTAATTCTTCGCAACCCATCTTTAATCAATGGCACCATACCATCCTTAAGCGCTTGTTCACGAATAACACCAGTTTCAGAACGTTCCATAGTCAATTTTGCAATTGCTGAAGTCATTTCCATTATTTCAAAAATAGCAACACGGCCACGATATCCCGTTTGATTACATTCATCACAACCAACAGGCTCATAAAATTTAATCCCCTGTGCTTCTTGTGCAGAAAGTCCTATTCGTTCAAGAAGCTCAAGATTGGGTTGATACTCTTTTTTACACGCAGTACATAATTTACGAACCAAGCGTTGCGCCACTACCATGACAACAGATGAAGCAATTAAAAATGGCTCAATGCCCATATCAATTAATCGCGTAATAGAAGCTGGTGCACTATTTGTATGCAAAGTACTTAATACCAAATGTCCCGTCAATGCAGCTTGTACCGCAATTTGCGCAGTTTCTTGATCACGTGTTTCACCAATCATAACGATATCAGGGTCTTGGCGCAAAATTGAACGCAATGCCGCAGCAAATGTAAGTCCAACTTTTTCACGTACACCAACTTGTCCAACACCTGCCATCTGATATTCCACCGGATCTTCAACCGTGATAATATTAACATCAGGACTATTAAGTTTATTTAAAATCGAATAAAGCGTACTTGTTTTACCCGAACCAGTTGGACCGGTAATATATATAATACCGTTTGGACGACTAATATTTGCTTCAAGAACTTTTAAATCTCGTGCACTAAATCCAATATCGGTTAATCCGGTAAATGTTCGCGATTTATCAAGCAAACGCATTACAACACGTTCTCCAAACGCAACAGGAAGTACTGAAACACGAATATCATACGGCTTATCGCCAACTTTGATAGCGATTCTTCCATCTTGTGGAATTCGTTTTTCTGCAATATCAAGATGTGCCATAATTTTAATACGCGAAATCAATGCTCCTTGAATACGTTTTGGCGGACTCATCACACTATACATAACACCATCAATACGGTACCGAACACGAATCTCTTTTTCAAACGGCTCAATATGAATATCTGAAGCATGACGCTTAACCGCCTGAAAAAAAATATTATTCACCAATTTAATTATGGGAGCTTCAGTTGCCATACCAAGAATATCTTTTTCTTCTATCTCTTCAAAGGCAACCTCTTTGGGCGCTTCCTCTTCCTCTTCAAGCTCCTTCATCATGCGTTCAGTGCCTTCAAGAGGATAGTAACGGTTGATACCATTCATAATCACGCTTGATGAAGCAACCCCATACTGAGCTCCTCCTCCAAGTAACATATTTAATTCATCAAGCGGCTGAAAATTAAATGGGTTAGCAGTTATAATGACAATGTTTCCCTCAATCATAACAGGAATTACTTCATTATCCCGTAAAAATTTAAGGGGAACACGCGCAAGTAAATCAAGATCCGCCATTTTATCAGTAATAATATCGACGTACAAAAAAGAGGAAGCGTGCGCATAGGCCTGTGCTATTTTTTCTTCTGTTGTATATTTTTTTTCAAGTACCGCTGATTCAATAGACGTACCTGCTTTATCCGCGATTTGCTGACATTCTGCGCGCTGTTGCTCATTAATAAGACCTAATTCAACTAATAATTCGCCACTATTTTTCATGATCAATCCCTTAAAAAAAGATGTAGCACCATACTCGCGTAACCCCTGCTTTTCTTTTACGCTGATACCAGTATACTATTTTATTAATACTATTGTATTGCAAGAATTACCTTAAGATAGGCATAGTCCCGTGATAAAAACAAGAAAACAAATTATTCTATTCGCATTTTTAGTAATGAAAACCATCGTTATAATGGGCGGATCATTAGTACTTTCTGATTCTGAAAAAACAACTACTCAATCTTTACAACCAACAAATTTAATACTCCCTTCATCAGAATCAGCATCCCAGAAAAAACGTATGCGAAAAAAAAGTATCAAAATAAAAAAAGAAAAAAAAATAGATGCTAAAAGTTATGATGAACTCATAGAAGCAAAAGATCGTCATGTTGCAAATGGATCTATCATTGGTGCAATAAAATATCTTGAACAGATGATAAAATTATGTAACGACATAACCAAACTTGCACAACATCTATTGGAACTTGCGGACCTTTATTTTCTCGATGGTGACTTTAAAAAGGCAGCTCGCTTATATACTGAATTCGCTACGCTATATCCTGGCAATGATAAAATGGAATACGCTCTTTATCGCGCGATATGCAGTTCCTATGCTTTAATATTATCAAGCGATCGCGATCAAACAAAAACAGAAGAAACAGTTGGCTTAACGGAAATATTTTTAATACAGGACCATTTTATTACGTATAAAGATGAAGTAAAACAGATACAACACCAATGCTATCAGCAACTTGCCACCAGTGAATGTAATATATGTTCTTTTTATCTGACCAGAGATCGTTTCACTGCCGTTGAAAAACGCCTTAAAAAAATTCGAGAAACTTGGATCCCAAAACTTCCTGAATTAGAAACAGAAATCATTGCCCTTGAAACACAATTAACCACACAAAAAGAAGCAGCTGAACTATTACGTCTTAAAAATATAGAACGTACCTCACATAAACAATTATATGCATCTCACAAAAAAACTAAACGTCTAACTGAGCGATTTTAACATGAATTACCGTATACAAAAAGGCAAAGAAGGCGAATTGCTTGTTGCCCAATATCTGCAAAAAGAAGGCTTTACCCTTATTACTCATAACTATCGCAAACGATTTGGAGAAGTTGATATTATTGCGCGCAAAAACGATATCATAGCTTTTGTAGAAGTAAAATGGCGCAATAACCCATTGATTGATCCGGCAGAACTGGTAGGGCCATCAAAACAAAAAAAAATCATTTCCATTGCCAAAGAATTTCTTTCCAAGCATACTTACTATGATGTTGTATACCGTTTTGATGTAGCGCTTATAGAAGAAACTAATAACTCCATAACCTTACAGTATATAGACAATGCATTTACTATTTTCGATTGAATTTATTAAACGAGTAATTACCGGCATTATCCTCGGTTTAGGATTCTGGGGGGTATATTTTTACCTACCACCCATTTTTTTTACCTTTATTTTACTCATTATATTATTACTCATCATTACTCTCGAATGGACCAAATTTTTCCCTATTAATACACCATTGTTCTGGCTTCTCATGCCACCATATCTTATTACCCCATTTATTTTATTGATCCGCCTTAATCATAACCCGCTCTATCGTGAACTTCTTTTAATACTCTTTATTATTGTATTTAGTTTTGATACCGGTAGCTATATCGCCGGTACACTAGCAGGAAAACATCATATATGTACATCAATCAGCCCAAAAAAAACGTGGGAAGGCATGGTAGGAGGTTATATTTTTGCCTGTCTTGGCTTTATCTTAATTATTATAGAACGTGGATATAAAACTCCCTGGTGGCTCATTGCTTTTTTTACCCTTATTATTTGTACTCTCTCGCTGACCGGTGACCTTTTTGAATCATGGCTAAAGCGCCGAGTACATATTAAAGACTCAGGAACCCTCCTGCCCGGCCATGGCGGCTTTTTAGATAGATTTGATGGAATTCTTTTCGCTGCATTCTTTTTTTATTTCTATAAAACCAACCTCATAGCTATTCTTATACAATAACAAAGCATCGATCTAATCAAGCATAATAACTCTTATTGCCCTTGAAATATAAATAACTTTTTATATTATTTTTAAAAATATTTTTCATTTTATTGACAATTTGACCATAATTTATTTATCTTGTTATTAAATACGTGTAGTTTTGACTAGGCCAAGGCATGCAACCTAGAAAACTAAACGTAAAAAAAAGAAATTTATTTAATTGTCCAAAAAAAAGGAGAGTTTTTATGAAAAACTTAATAAATAAAGTATTTGTTGTGCTTGCTATATCAGCAATTTTTGCTGGTAGCATGAACGCAAGCGAGACGAAAAAAAGAGGTAGACAAAGCCTTTTGACTACAACAGAAAGCCAAAAGAACGTTCCTACAACAGGAGGACGAGAAGAAATCAATGAAGAAGCTCGAGCCATAGCTGGCATGGAAGTACTTGACCGTATAGAAAAACATGGTGGCATAGATATTGCTAAAAGATATCCCATGGAGTTGAGAACAGCTGATATTGGAGTCTTTAAAACATTAACAAACAACGAAAAAGATGTTAAGGCTGTTCAACATTTCCTTTTAGGAACAGATGAAGGTAATACATCAGAGTATAGAAAAAAGTTTAGATCTACCGCAATTGCTGCTATAAACGCAATAAAAGAAGAAAAAGTAAAAAAACAGATAGAAATCACCAAAAATGCTTTAACAACTGCTAAAGAGGAAAAAACAGATGCAGCTATTAGAGATGCAGAAAACCAAGTTGGTATATTAACAAAAATATATAGTTATTTACCTACCAAAAAACAAACTGCTGCTATCGCCGCAATAGGTGCCACTGTAGCTGCACTCGCTTCTCTCGGCGTTGATTACAGTTCAGGGGTAAAATTAGGAACAACTGGCATGAAATATGCGGGGATGGCTTTAAGAGGCGTTAGAGCAACACCTGGCGGATTAGTAAGTGGAGCTAAAACAGCTGGTGGCGCAGTATGGAATGGTAGCAAATGGGTTATTCAAGGAATATATAATGCACCAGGAACAGCTGCAACATACTTCGGTGCAATTTATGCCGGAGCTAAGAATTTAGCTGGTTATGGCGCAACAACAGCACCAAACCCAGGAGCAGCAGCAGCTGAAGCAGCAAGACTAGCTGAAGAAACAAGACTAGCTGAAGAAGAACGTGAACGAGAAAGATATTTAATGCCTTAATAGAATAATAAAAGGTGGCGTAGAAATACGCCACCTATCTTTATTGAAAAATTTCAAAATTTTTCAATTTTTTAACACTCTCTAATCCCCTTACTCTCATCAACCGGCATTAACAACTTATCCATTACATCATTTGCATGATCAACAAGAATAATATCAATGCCGTCCATCATGGTATCTAATTCTGCCAAATTATGACTATTTTTGCGTGGCAGAATAACATACGGAATTTTATTACGCTTTGCTGCCAAGAGTTTCTCTTTTACCCCACCAATTGGCATAACTTCCCCCCGCAAATTCAACTCACCTGTCATTGCATAATCAGAATTTATTGGCCGATTAGTTAGCGTTGAAAGCATTGCCGTTAATATTGCAAGTCCTGCCGATGGGCCATCTTTTGGCACTGCTCCTGCGGGTAAATGGATGTGCAAATCATAATTGGTAAAAAACTTATTATCAATGCCAAATTCTTTCGCGTGAGCACAGGCATAACTGCGTGCCGCTTGCGCTGATTCTTTCATCACATCACCAAGCTGACCGGTAAGCAACAGTTTTCCTGTTCCTGGCATTAACATTGCTTCAATTTGCAAAATCTCACCGCCAAACACTGTCCAGGCCAAACCATTGGAAATACCAATTTGATGATCTTTATTAGCTCCATCATCCATAAATTTACAGGGCCCCAAATAGTGTTCTAAATTCTCAGCCGAAAAACCATTAAATATAGTAGTTTCCACTAATGTACGAGCTGCCTTTGAACATAATTTACTAATAAGCCGCTCTAATTGACGCACTCCTGATTCACGCGTATATTCTCCAATAAGCCGCTGAATAACAGATTCTGGAATAATAATATTTTTATCAGAAAGACCCGCGTTTTCAATTGCTTTTTTAACCAGATGTTTTTGTGCAATATCAGTTTTTTCTTCCAGCGAATAACCACTTAATTGAATAATTTCCATACGGTCACGCAATGGTTCAGAAATAATATCCGCATTATTTGCTGTTGCTATAAACATCACCTCAGAAAGATCAAACGGAATACCAAGATAATTATCATAAAAAGTCTTATTTTGTTGTGGATCAAGCACTTCAAGCATCGCTGCTGATGGATCACCTCTGAAATCTGCCCCTATTTTATCAAGCTCATCAATAACAATAAGCGGATTACGTGATCTCGCTTTTCTAATTGCCTGAATAAAACGACCCGGCATTGCCCCCACATACGTTCTGCGATGACCACGAATTTCCGCTTCATCTTTCACTCCACCAAGAGAAATACGACCATACTCTCGACCTAAGCTACGCGCAATTGATTTACCCAGTGATGTTTTGCCGGTACCAGGAGGACCCACAAAACATAAAATAGGCGCATATCCATCCTTTTTTAAATTACGTATCGAGATAAAATCAAGTATACGCTCTTTAATATCTTTGAGTCCAAAGTGATCTTCATCAAGTATGTTTTTTGCATGTTCAATATCAAGATTATCTTCTGTTGTTGCATTCCATGGTAATGCAAAAATCCACTCTAAATGGTTTCTTGTTACCGTAGCCTCAAGTGAATCGGGCGCCGTGCGTTCAAGTCGATTAATATGGCGTCCAATTTCCTTTTTTATATCATCAGCCATATCAAATGTATGCAATTTTTCACGCATATCCTGAATCTCTTCAAGATCATCCTCTCCTAATTCTTGCTTAATTGCTTTCAATTGTTCACGAAGATAAAACTCTTTTTGTGAACGATTCATTGATTCTCGCGCATTATTCCTAATTTTTTCTTGAATTTCAGCAACCTGTATCTCTTTATTTAAAAAATCAGATAATAATACAAGAAAATCCTTTTGCGTATCAGTTTCAAGAAGTTTTTGCGCATCATCAACGTTTAAATTGAGATGAGAAAGTATAAAATCACCAATTTTTCCGGCATCGTTCATCTTGGATAGTATAATATGAAAATCCGGACTAAAAGTGTATCCAGATGTTGCCATCTGATCAGCAATTTTTTTAATTTTTTGCACGCACGCATTAAGTTCTGCCGCATTGCTTTCTTCACTTTCAATCTTTTGCACCTTTGCTTGGAGAACATTATCGTTAGTAATAATATCAATTGCCCGTGCTTTACAAACTCCTTGTACCAATATTTTGATCCCCCCTTCAGGAATCTTTATAAGCCGCATAATCGTTGCAATAGTACCAACAGCATATAAATCATCAGTGCTAATTGCCCCCTGAGGATCAACACCATTTTTTGCCGCGAGAAGAAATACCATCTTTTTTTCTTCTATTGAACGATTGATACCATTGATGATTTTTTCATCAAGCACAAGCAATGGCACAATAATTTGTGGAAAAACCACAACATCCATTGTTGGTATGACTGGCAGTATTTCTGGAGCAATATTCGCCTTTTTTTGATTGACAACACTTTTCATTACCACTCCCCCCTACTTTTTATTTGTGCTGTACATTACAGCATCTAGCGTAGGAAATAGTAATAACATAACTCAATACATGGCTACGGGTAGTCAAAAAAATTCTTACCCGGTGCATTTTATACAAAACACTATCCTTTTGACCTGATTTTTTGCTATGAAAAGCGAATTTATCCCCTATAATAACAGATAATATCAATTATTTAGAAATAGGAAACATATGATTAAACATCAGTTAAAAACAAAAAATCTTTATAAACTATTCACGCAAGGTACCGAAACAATAACTGTTCTTAATAACATTAATACAGTATTTACTAGCGGCAATAGTTACGCAATTACCGGCATTTCAGGATCAGGAAAATCGACATTTATGCATATCATTGCAGGCCTTGACACTCCAACACAAGGAAATGTTTTTTTTGATGATCTCTGTTTACAAACAATCAACCCTTCTACTCTTGCACAATTTTTAAATAAATCAATTGGACTTGTATTTCAATCTTCTCATTTAATTCGCGAGCTTTCTATTATAGAAAATATCATACTTCCTGGTATGATTAGCGGAAAAAACAAAAATGATTGCGAAAAAAAAGCAATTGAATTACTCCATACAATAAATCTTTTTAATAAAAAAGATAGTAAACCCGGTGAACTTTCTGGCGGACAACAACAACGAGTCGCCATTGCTCGAGCTATTTTTAATGAACCGGCATTTTTAATCGCTGATGAACCAACAGGAAACCTCGACCTTGTAACAGGAAAAACAATTATAGAACTTTTACTTTCATGCCATCGACAGTGGGGCATGGGCCTTATTATTAGCAGCCACGATGACTATGTCACCAATGCGATGAACGAAATTTATGAGCTCAATAGAGGATTACTCAAGGAAACATATGCTCACGCAAAAAACAATTCTTAAAAAAACAATCGAAGTTGGTAGCTCAACGCTCTTGAGCAGATTTTTTGGAATTATTCGCGATGTATTATTAATTCGTTACTTAGGGGCAACAGGACTCTCTGATGCATTCATCACTGCATTTAAAATTCCTAATTCATTGCGCAAAATTTTTGCTGAAGGAGCTCTTTCAGCCACTTTCACGCCAACGGCAGTACATATATTACAACAGAAAAAGCAACATGATTTTGCAGGATTAATGTCACTTTCTTTTTTAGTTTTTGAAAGCATGGTTCTCGTTCTTTGCGCTTTTGTTATGTATTATGCTGAACCAATTTTACGATTTATAGCGCCAGGATTTTCTGATCAACAAATTATTAATGCAGTACCACTTCTTCATATTCTTATGCCTTTTATTCTCTTTATTTCAAGTAGCGCCCTTTTAGGTGGCGCACTTCATGCTGTTGGCCATTTTTTTATTCCGGCCATCGCTCAAGTAATTCTTAACATTATTTTTATCGCTGGTCTTTGTATATCAATGTTTTTCAACTTACCTATTAATTATTTATGTTGGTGTATACTTTTTAGTGGCCTTGTTCATTTTATTATGCACGTTGCAATGTATATTAAATTTAATTTCAGTTTTGGCGCAATCTCACGCTATGATTTTCACGTTTTTAAAACTATTATAAGTAAATTCTTTTTGTGTTTACCAAGCGTGAGCATGATGGAAGTTGCACATTTTATTGATACAAGCTATGCATCACTTCTTCCCTCTGGATCACTATCTCTTATATCGTATGCAAATCGTTTTATTGGTATTCCTCTTGGCGTGTTTGCCGTCGCATTTTCCACCATTTTACTCCCTCATTTTTCACGAGTTAATACCTATAACCCTAACCGTCTCCCTTTTTATCTTCTTGAATCTGCTAAATTAGTTTTCTGGATAACTATACCTGCCGCACTGCTCATGAGCTTTTTTTCTCATGATATTTTTTATACTCTCTTTTTTTCAGAAAAATTTACGCTTGCCCACGTAAATGAAGCAGGCAACATTTTAATAGTTTTTACCTTTGGACTTTTCTTTTTTTCACTTAATAAAATATTGCTCAATCTTTTTTATTCCATTCACGCTGCCTGGATCACCGCAATTGTTTCATTATGCGCAACAGGAATCAATATCTTATTCAATCAACTTTTAATTGGACAATTTAAAACCCTTGGCCTTGCAGCAGCAACAACAATCTCTGGCATATTTCAAACAGTATTTTTTTTACTCATTTTACACCAAAAATATAACTTTAAACTTTACATTGGACGATTTTTACAGTTCATGTTCTATTACATAGTACAACTTGTACTATTTGACATCTTTTTTATTTTTTTATATTATTGTATAATAAAGCTTATACACTATATGCCAACAAACTGCATGCTATTTTTGACTGAAACCATTGGCCTCTGGTTATGGGTTGGCCCTTTGACTATGATTTGTATATTTTTAATATGGTATACGCGTACTTTATTTAAAGTTCATCTACATTTTATACCATAAAAAATTACTATAGGGATATTATGAACCACCTTTTCTCTGCCGGCGTTATTACGTATACAGTACATAATAATAAAATCGAATATCTCTTATTGCATTATCCTAGTGGTCATTGGGATTTTCCAAAAGGGAAAATAGAAAGTGGTGAAACAAAACAGCAAGCTGCGCTGCGAGAACTACACGAAGAAACAGAACTTACTGCACAATTACATGATAATTTTATGGAATCATTTTCATATATTTTTCATGACCAACAAAAAAAATTAACACAAAAAACTGTTTATTTTTTTATTGGATCAACAATGGATAGATCAGTAAAACTTTCATATGAACATATTGATTTTCAATGGCTTACCTATAACAAAGCATTTAAAATGCTCACGTATGATAATGCTAAAGAAATATTAAAAAAAGCTCATAAACATTTATTATCTTTAAAGGACTCTCTATGAAAAGAATGTTATTAACTTCTTTTATTTCATTACTATCAATTGCAGCTCATGCAATGAACATAAACACTGGCACAACAAATCAACAAATTATTAAGCCTTCAATGCCAGTCTTTCACGATTTGCTTATAGAATGCAAAACTAATGCTGAATGGCGTACTCCACAAATGACATTTCCTACACCTCCATCACAAATAGCTCCATCAAAGTATCTTCTCTCTCCTAAAAATCGTAATAAGATTATGTATGAAACAAATGGAAGCATTAGAATTCTTCCATTAAACCAAAACCATATTGTACAAAAAAAGCAATAGCAAAAAAATATACCGTCGTAGCACCTTTGCGTACAGACGGCAAAAATAAACCACTAATTCTCATTCCTTATACAGAAAAAAAACAATAAAGTAATTAAATACAACAAAAAAACCCCGCTATTTTTATAGCGGGGTTTTTTTGTTGTAAAAGCTGAATTTTACGCGAAGACTTATATTTCATTCCAGCCGGTGACCTCAGCCCCATTCTCCATTTCATTACAAATGGGGACCCCTGCCATAAGAAAAAAACTCAGATTATATCTGAGTTTAATAAGAATTGGTTGCGGGGCTGGATTTTACCCCAACTTACACTTCATTCCAGTCGGGGACCCCTTATAAAAAGAAAAAACCAACTATAAGTTGGTTTAATTTTGGTTGCGGGGGCTGGATTCGAACCAGCGACCTTCGGGTTATCAGCCCAACGAGCTACCAGACTGCTCTACCCCGCGGCATATTTTTTATATAATTTTAATTACTATAAATAAGAAAAGTTACTATAACTATACGAGTAGTTTCATTATTTGTCAAATAAAACATTACCTTTTTCTTCATTTTTTTAACGATAAATACTATTCTTTTATCAAAAAATATTCAACAACGCCCCTAACCTTCTTTTTTTCAAACTGAAAATTTAAATTCTTCAATTTTAAGCCACATATACACTAAACTTAATAGAAAAGATTAAAAAATGGAAGGTAAAACGTGAATAATCTTGTAAAAAATACCATTATTTCGGCATTTTTACTCACGCAATTAATAAAATTCAGGCATATAACTATCCCTTTTTTAACCACACAAATAAGCCAATCGCTATTGCTATTCAATTTCGTGGAGCAGAAAAAGAACCTCTCTACCCAAAATTGATCAGAGCTCAATCAAAAGAAACATTTGAAGAAGGAAATCACGACATTCCTCTTATTAAAGCAAATTTCTGCCTTCATCATATTTATTATGTAAAAAAACCAACAACTATTCATAAAAAAAATAAATATTCCAACGCTCCTTGGAAAGAAATCACGATCAATTGGGTTGATTCAAAAAATTATGATCAATTAATCCAATCAAGAGATATTGCAGCTATTAAAAAAAGTGTCCCAACTGATAAACACCAATCTCTTTGTCAAGATAGACATTTTGATATCATTGAAGATGAATACGGTAAACTTTATATTATTTCACCAGTAACAATAAATTAACGTAAGTTCAATTTAAAAAATGAATATCTATATAATCATCTGATCGCTATATCCGCCACTCCGCTCGCCCTGAGTTTTTTTGTCTGCAAAAAAGTATCGAAGGGTGCAAGCTAAAAAATATTTTTAGAATACAACATCGTAATCTATCATATATTGATTCATATTATTATTAAGATTATAAAACATTAAATTTCAATAACATCGCACCCTTCGATACTTTTTTGCAAACAAAAAAACTCAGGGCGAGCGGAGTGACGAATATAATGATCAGATGATTATAATCATCATTAATTTATATTAAAATGAAATTAGTTGCTCACATTAAAAACAATATAACTACCCCACCATTTATTCATTCAATTCAGCAATCATCCCATACTTATCAATAAATAAAGAGCAGCTATAGGACACATAAATAATATCTCGTTGCCATGCAATTGCTCTCATACGCGCTACTTGCAACAAAAGATCAGATATATATAAAGCACAAGACCCTAAAAATGCTCTATCATTAACCAATGCAATGATAGCAATATTTTTATATATATCATCGGGATATTCATTAAAAAAAAGCTCTGAACATATATACGGCACGCATGTCATACAACCTGGCATCACTATCGGCAACCGATCATTAACTGAAATGGTAGTTGAATGTACCGCATCACCATAAACATCTTTTACCGCAGAAAACAAAGAAAGCCATGCAAGGCGCTCTGATATGAGTACTGCATGACGTTTATCAAAGCATTGTTGTAACTGGCCATTATAAACCCAATACGCTGTATTATAATAGTTACCATTATCATCATAACGAAATGATCCAAAAATAAGATGAATAGCTTTTCCTATATACTTTTCACTCCATATCTGTAATAATTCAGGAAATGTCCAAAAGCAGTACAATTAAGAGCTGATTCTGGCATTATAATAATCTTAATATCGTGATAACGCGCCATAATTGTGCCAACTCTTGGCCTGCAATTTTCATCACCAACTGGATTTTTATCATGGGAATATGTCATAAAAGGAATACTTTTTATACGCGACAGATAACAAGGGTTCCCAATTTTTTGGTACGCTACTACACAAACACCATATCCATGGTATGCAGACGATTAGCAAAACAAAATAGAGCCATAACTGCGCAACCGTATCACTGCAACGCTACTGACTGAAAACAATAAAAACAACATCGTTAATAACGGCTTTCCTATGATAGGCAATAATAATAACATCTGAGGATGCTGCGCAAGCGGTATCAATGGATGCATTAATGGATATCCTTCTTTAATGCCAAAAATCCACAGACAATACCAATCTGTCCACATAATAAAGAGCATGACTGCGGTAGCCCACTGAAAAGTCGAGCAACTAACAACTTAGAACTTGAATCATTAATTTTATATAATTGATGTATTTTCCTGCGCTCGTCCTGATATTTCGACAAGCTCAGTAGTAAACGCTGAGCCCAGTCCTTGCTGCGCTCGTCCTGAACTTGTTGAAGGATATCCTCGAGCGCTCGAAGAAATCCTTCAACAGGTTCAGGACGAGCGCAAAAAAAGAATTCAAAGAAATAGCTTTATGGTTATATGCTATGAACTCGACAAATTGTAGCATTTTTGTCGCACACCAAAAAAGTACCGCTACCGATTAAGCTTGATACAAAACAACAGCTATTCCCAATAATAAACCAATAGGCCATGATTTACCTGCCATAAGGCAATTACATAAATCCCACCATATACATGTAACAAAAAAGTAGCTATACCCCAGATATATCCATGAATAAACAAAAGATTTTGTGTACAAGTAACATATAAAAGAGGAATGGGGAAAAAAAATATCAACCACCAAAAATAATGCATATATAAAAAAGGAATTGCATATAAAAAGACTGATAAAAATAATAAAAACCAATAAATCTTAACTAATAATCCGTTTGCACAATAACAATATTAGTATATAAATAATAGTAGGGACTGACTCATTAAGCCAATCCCTATTATCATCCGTAAAATTTCAATACGTTTTTTTTTTTTTTTTTTTTTTTTTTTTTTTTTTTTTTTATGTCTATGCTCGTTGTTCCTCGTCGTCGTCTTGCTACCGGCCGTGACCTCGCTGCTGCGCGCGGCGGCCGAACAGGGGAGCTCCGGCCAGGTCCTGGTGCCCGGCGTCGCGCGCACGCTTGACCCGTACTGGGCCGCGCTGGTCATCGGCACCGCCGCGCACCTGGACGACTTCGACGACACCCACCTCGCGACGGTGATCCATCCCGGCGCGTGCGCGCTGGCCACGGTCGTGTCGCTGGCCCCGGAGACCGGCCCGTCCGGCGCGGCGTTCCTGGCCGCGTTCGCCGTGGGCTGCGAGGCGCAGCTGCGGATCGGCAACGCGATCTCGCCCGCGCACTACGATCACGGCTGGCACATCACGGGCACCTGCGGCGTCTTCGGTGCCGCCGTCGCCGCGTCCGCGCTGCTCGGGCTCGACGCGGACGGCGCGGGCCGGGCGCTGGCGCTGGCGGGCACCATGACCGCTGGGCACCGCGAGGCGTTCGGCTCGATGACCAAGCCGCTGCACGCGGGCAAGGCGGCCGCCAACGGCATCCTGGCCGCCCGCCTGGCGGCCACGGGCCTCGCCGGGCCCCCCGGACCCCCTGGGCCCCGGCGGCGTGCTCGACGTGCTGTCAACCGAGGTCGCCCTCACCACCCGGGCCGACCGCTGGGAACTCGAGCTCAACACGTTCAAGACGTATCCGTGCGGCGTCGTGGCACACCCGGCGATGGACGCGGCGATCATCGCGTCGGCGCGGGTCGACACCGCCGAGGTAACCGGGATTACCCTGCGCTGCAACCCGCTCGTCCCCGAGCTCATGGGCCTGGCGCAACCGGACGACGGTCTCCGGTCTCGGTTCAGCGCCCGGCACGGCGTCGCGGTCGGGCTGTGTCACGGCCGGCGGCCTGGCCGAGTTCAGCGACGAGGCGGCGACGGCGCCCGAGATCGCCAGGCTGCGCGGCCTGATCACGCTCGAGCCTGATCCGGTCGTCGCGCGCGACGCGGCCGTGCTCCTGATCGGCCTGCGCTCGGGTGACCCGGTAGAGATACGTGTCGACCACACGCGGGGGAGCGCCGCGCGGCCGTTGACCGACGACGAACTGCTCGCGAAGGTGCGGGCGCTTGTCGCCCCGGTCCTCGGGGACGCGGACCGCCTCCGCGCGGCGGTCGACGCTCTGCCCGGGGCCCCGGACCTGTCGGAACTGTTCGCCGCCATCCACCCGGAGCAGTCATGACGACCACCGAGGACATCCTCGCCCTGGCGGCGAACGCCGCACCCACCCGCCAGGCCGCCGAGGATCTCGCCTCGTTCGCCGCCGCGGCGGCGCGTGGCATGAACACCAACGTCGTCCAGGCTCTGCGCGGACTGCGCCCGGCGAGCGGCGCACCCGCGTTGCCCGACAGCCCCGCATGGCGAGCCTGGCTATCCGCCACGGCGGCAATCGCAGCACAGGCCCCCGCCGACCGCACAGTCCGGCACGTCGTCTGCGCGGCCGCCACGGCCGTCGGAGGCGCGCAGGCCGCCGTGCCTGGCGGCGCGCAGAGTGCCGTGCCTAGCGGCGGCGGGCAGGGCGCCGTGTCTGGCGGCGGCGGGCAGGCTGCCGTGCCTGGCGGCGGGCAGGCCCCACCCCTGCATGACGATCGGTCGGCGGCCGTCGCCGCAGGCGTCGCGGCCGCCGACCTCATCGAATCCCGGCTCGCCGGCCTGGCCGATCCGGGCGGCTGGTCGCTTCCTGTCGTGTCGGCCGCGATCGGCGCTGGCCTGGCCGCGGGACTGATGCTGCGGCTCACGCCCTCTCAGCTCCGCTACGCCCTCGGCATCTGCGCCACGCAGGCCGCGGGCCTGCACGCCGCGGATGGCACCGGCGCGGGACCGGTCCAGGCGGGCAAGGCGGCGTTCAACGCGGTCGAGGCCGCCCATCTCGCCCGCCTCGGATTCACCTCGTCCGCCGAACCGCTGGACGGCCGCCGCGCCCTGTTTGCCCTGTTCTCCGTGTAACCGGACAGCAATAAGCTGGCGTTCACCGCGAAGTTGGAGAAGGTGAAAGTCGCGGGCACGTTGTTCGTCGAGACGATCTCCGCGCCGTAGTCCACCTGGCCCAAGGTCGAGTTGGCGGGTATCCAGCCCTGCGCGATGATCCAGTTGAAGATCTCGAGCAGGTTCACTGTCCCCGAGGTGAAGTTCGTGTTAGCGACGAACGCGATGTAGCTTCCGCTCTTCCAAACCGTGTAGGCCCGCCCATCGAACGTCGCGCTTCCCGCGACGGACCCGCCGGGGACCTGATGGTAGTTCTCCGTCCAGATCATGACTTCCGTCGAACCTGAACCCGCGATGCCGTTGAGCCAGATGTCGTAGGCGTCCTCGTAGATGCCCGCGTGCGGGCTCGTCTCGGCGAATGTGCTGGTGATCGATCGGAACGAGTCAATCGCGGGGTTGTTGTCGAAGTCCCGGTGAGAATTGGGGTACGTCTTCACCGCCCCGTCGCCAGTGTCGTTGTTCGCGGTGGCCACGACATACCAGTTGCTGTATGAGCACGCGTGCAGGGTCTGAGAAACCGTGTAGTTACTGGCGTTCCACATGTTGTTGAAGACGAAATACGGGGCCAGGTTCCACATGCCGGACGGATCCGACGTCACGAACTGCGGGTTGGTGCAGGTGGTGGAACTCGAGGTGACCGGGGGTGCCGTGGCGGTGCTCGAAGAGGATCCTGACGGCACGGCGGAGGGGCCGGACGGCGTGGTGTGGCTGCCAGGTGCGCTCGCGCGCGGCGTGCCCGGCGGCCGCCGCGCCGTGTTCGGCATGACCGCGACCTGGGGTGCGGCGGCCATCGCGGGCAGCAGGGCCGCCGACACGCTATTCGCGCCGTCGTGTCCCTCGGTGGCGTCGGCCGGGGCGCTAACCGCGGCGGTGTGAGTGCCGCTGCCAGCCCCGCTCGTCACCAGGCTCACCACCGTGAGCGCGCTGGCCAGCATCACGCACGCCACGGTGCAGCCGATGACCCAGCTTCGCGATAGAAGGACGTGGCGCATGCAGCCCCCGGTGAATGTGGCCGTCTGGGCGCAGCGATCCTACACAGTACACGGGCTGCCGGTGGCCGGAATCCTCTGATGCTCGGCTCAGCTGGTCGCCACCAGCAGCTCCTCGCCGCTCGATGTCCGAAGGCCGTCCGTCCTGCCCGGCGTAATACCACTGGTTGAGCATGGCGGCGGACACGTGCCTGGCGTCCGCGAATCCCGCCTCACGGGCCAGTGCCACCGCATCGTCCGGGGCGTAGAAGGTGATGAACGGCGTGCCGGATGCCCGCGCACCGTTCTCAGAGAACTGCCGCACCGGGCGATCCTCCTCATCCACGAGTTCAATCGGCGGCATGAACGACATGACCACAGTCGACCCCGGGCCGAGCGACGAGATTTGCCGCAGCGTGGCCGCGTTCGCGTCCTTGGTCAGGTACATGCTCACGCCGGCGGAGGCCACCACGGCAGGCGCGGCCGCGTCGAACCCGGCCGCGGCGAGCCGATCCCACCATTCTTCTCCGGCCTCGAAGTCGACCGGTACCAACCGCAGCCAGTCAGGGACGCCGTAGCCGAGCTCGATCAGCCGTTTGCGCTTCCAGGCCTGTGGCCCGGGCCGGTCGATTTCGAATACCCGCAGGCGCGCGGCGACATCAGGCCAGGCGCTGGGCGAAGGTGTCAAGGCCTGCTCCGAGGATGACGTACTGTCCGACGCCCTTATCCGCCTGCTCGGCCACCAGGTCCTCGACGAACCGTGCCCTTGCCACGACTCCGGCCCGGAACAGGCTGGTGCCGCGCGGGTCCATGTCACCGCGGGCCCGCCAGCCGTCGTCTGGGTTGGCCAGCCGCAGGCCAACGTCGTCCTCGAGCACGTGCGGCGGCGCGTCGACCAGGACATGCATGGCCCGCCACAGTGCCACCCGTACCGCCGTGCTGTCCGGTGCTTCATCATCCGTCATGGCAGAAAGCTATCCAGCGCGGCCCACAGGTCGCGTTGCGGCCCACGGGTCGCGGGCTCATGGGTCGCGGGCTCACGGTGCTTCGAAGGTGGCGCCGTAACGGTCGGCGAACGCGAGCTGGCTGACTTCGGGCCGGTGCAGCCGCGTCGGGAACGGGCGGGCCGGGTATCCGGCCACAATGTGACAGGCGGTGGACATGTGCTCAGGGATGCCCAGTAGCTGCTTCACGTCGGGCTCGCGAGCAACAAGCAGCGTGGTGAACGTGGTAGCGACGCCTTGCGCGCGCAGTGCCAGGCAGAGGTTCTGGGCCATCGGGTAAACCGAAGCCCCGCCGACGATGGACAGCCGACCGAGTTCGGTGTCAGTCGGATGGACCTGCGTGAGGTCCGCACACACCACAATGATCACTGGATGCTGCTCGCCAACCGCCGGGCGAACTGGTCGCCGTCGGCCATCGCGCGCGCCGGGTCACGAAAGCCGGTCCTGGTGGTCTTTAGCTGTCCGCTCTGGGTAGCGATCGGCTGCTCGCCGCCGCGAGCGGCGGCCGCTACCTCTTCCACAGCGGCAGATACCACTCGCCCAGCTGCCTGCGCAGCCGAGGGTCGCGAACGATACCGAAACGCACGGCGCAGCGGATGCCGCATCAGGCGCGAACGCGCATCCTGACGGCCGGCACAGCACTTCGTAGGCACCGTCTCGTCCCGGTAATAGCGGCACGCGTTTTGAGTGCGCATGGCCTCATCAAGATCCACTACCGCCCCTCCGCGCTGCCCGGCCCAGTCAGTCATGATCTAACAGCCGGTGCGCCCGCAACCACCCCGGTATCGGTGAGGCACTTATAGCGCCGGAGTAAGCCCTTGAAGGCGGGATAACGACGGAGCTCGCTGTAGAATTCGAGTATAAGCATCTCCTGAAATGACCACCCAAACAGGGGAACCCATGACACAGCCGCCGCCCCCCGGCCGCGGCCCCGCCGGACAGCCGGGCCGCGACCCCGACACGCGCCCCGGCACCCCCGGCACCCCGGCCCCCGATCACGGGCGGCGGCAGGCGCTCCGGCTCAGCGACTTCGCCGCGGCGGCGCGGGCGATACCTGCCCGCCCGGGCCGGGGCTGGCCGCCGCGCTGGACCTGGTCTCCGGCGCGGACCGGCGGTGCGCAACGGCCAGCGACGATGAGCTGACCGGGGTGCTGGCACGGTGGGCCGCGGTGGAATCGTGGGCCGCGGCCGCCAAGCTGGGCGTGCTGGCCGAGCTGATCCGCCGCCGCGCCAAGCCCGGCCACGACAACCGGGCGAACGCGGGCCTGCCCGATGCCTGGGACGAGGGCACCGGCCACGAGGTCGCCGCGGCACTGTCGGTATCGCTGCGCGGCGCGGACACCCTGACCGGGCTGGCCTACACGCTGGCCGCGCGGCTGCCGCGCATCTACGCGGCGCTGGCCGGCGGCCTCATCGACGCGCGCAAGGCCCAGCTGATCGCCGATGAGCTGGCCGTCCTCGACGACGCGCAGGCCGCCGCGGCCGAGGCGCTGATCATCGGTGAGCTGGCAGGCAAGACCGCGTGGATGACCGGCAAGCTGGCCGCCCAGGCCGCCGCCGCCATCGACCCGCAAGGAGCGGTCCGGCGGCGCGAGCGCGCCGAGCGCGACGAGGCCCGGGTCAGGTTCTGGCGCGATAACAGCGGCGCGTGCGCGCTGGCCGCCTACGGCCTGCCACCGATGCCGCGCTGGCCGCCAGCGCCAACATCGCCGCCCGTGCCCGGCAGTACAAAAGAGCCAGGATCGACCCGGCCGCGCGGATGGACCAGCTGCGGGTGCTCGCGTTCTGCGACATCATCAACGGCATCTCCGCCAAGGCCCGCATCGCCCGCGCCCGCGCCGGGCAACCCAGCACGCAAGCCCAGGCCGAAGCCAAGGCCGGAGCACCACCCGGCACCGGCGGGCACCGAGATGACGACCACCACCCCGGCAACGGCCCCCGCGATGAAAACCCCGACGACGACTGGCCCGCCGATAGCGACCGGCCCGCCGACGACGACTGCCCCGCCGGTGATGACCAGCCTGCCGACGACGACCGGTCCGCAGACAATGACCGGCCCGCCGGTGATGACCGGCCCGCCGGTGATGACCGGCCCGCAGACAATGACGGGCCTGCCGGTGATGACCGCCCGACGGATGAGAGGCCTGCGGATGACGACCGGCCCACCGATGACGACTGGCCCGCCGACGACGACCGGCCCGCCGATGACGACTGCCCGCCGATGGCGGCCATGCCGGTGAGGCTGACGGTCCCGGCGGGCGGCTACCCCGCCACCGGGGATACGGGCCGGAACTGGCCGCCACCATCAACTTGATCATGCCGCTGGACACCTACACCGGCCACGCCCAGCGGCCCGGGCTCAGTCACGCACTCGGCCCGATCGACCCCCAACTCGCCCGCGACCTGGCCGAGCCGCCGCCGCAGCCCCCACAGCACCTGGTGCGTCACCGTCACCGACGCCGCCGGGACCCCGATCGGCCACGGCTGCGCCCGGCCCGCCCGCAAACGAAAAGGGAAACCAGCACCCGGCGGCGGCGGCCGGGACGGCCCCGCCTTCACCCCCCGCGACGACCCGGGACCACCCGGCGGGTACGGCACGTGGACCCTGACCCTGCCCGACGGCAGGGAACTCGACGTCACCCTCCTGCCCATCCCCGTCACCGACTGCGACCACCGCTACGAATCACACAGCTACCAGCCCAGCGACCTGCTCCGCCACCTCGTCCAGATCCGCGACGGCCAGTGCACCTTCCCCTGCTGCTCCCGCCCAGCCCGCGACTCTGACTTCGAACACGCCATCCCCTACGACAAAGGCGGACGGACATGCGCGTGCAACGCCGGCGCCAGAAGCCGGCGCTGCCACAAAGTGAAACAGTCCAAGGGGTGGCGCGTCACGCAGCCGCAACCGGGCTGGCACCAGTGGACAACCCCTAGCGGTCGCACCTACACCCAAGGACCCATGAAATACCCCACCTGACCGGGAGTCGGCAGTCCGGGTACAACGCCCCCCAGCTCGGAGCCGTGGTGAACAGCGGCAGGCGGACCGGCGACGGGACTGGCCTGTCAGAGCGGACACGCCCGCGGGCCAATTCGATGTATGTGCGGTTCGCGGTGTCAGAGCACTAGAAATCGCACATACATACGAGCCGGTCCGCCCGCCGCGGCCGCCGTATGCCATCGCCCGCGGTCCGATCATCGGGACAAGGGAAAACAAGAACATGTCCGCCAGCCCGCCGGCACCGGCATGTTAGCGCCGACCGCGGCAGCTAATCGTGTCGGCCTGCCGTGCACCACGCAACCAGACACAACCATCCTGACCAGCCCCAACCCCACGATGACCATGCTCACCTACAAAAATAACGCGCCCTCCGCGGCAGTGGAGGGCCCTGGAATGTCAGTGGGGGACGCTACGGTCGTCTTATGCGCTTCGGATTTGTGGTGCCTCACGCGGACGCGCGTGAGTTCGCGGAGCTCGCGACGCTCGGCGAGCAGCACGGCTGGGATGGCGTGTTCACTTGGGAAGCACTGTGGGGAGTGCACGCCTGGGTCACGCTCGGCGCGGCCGCCATGGTGACCGAGCGGATCAGGCTCGGCACGATGCTGACGCCCGCGTCGCGGTGGCGGCCGTGGGACCTGGCATCGGCGGTGGGGACGGTCGACCGGCTGAGCGGCGGGCGGGCGGTCATGGGCGTCGGGCTCGGTGCGCTGGAGCAGGGATGGACCGCCTTCGAGCCCGACGAGGGCCGCCGTGCTAGAGCGGAGAAGCTCGATGAGTGCCTTGCCATCTACGACGGGCTGATGCGCGGGCAGCCATTCACCTACCGGGGGCAAGCATTATTCGGCCGAGCCCACCGACCACTTTGTCCCCGATCCGCCGGCGAACAGCCCCGGCCGCCGGTCTGGGTGGTCGGCGCCCGCGTGGTGGGCCGTAGCGCACAGCCGTCGCTGCGGCGAGCCGCGCGCTGGGACGGCCTGATGCCCGCGATCATCGAGGACGGGGAGGGGCGGGATGTGCGCGGACCCGACGAGCTCGCGGACGTTATCGGTGAGGTGGCGGGCCTGCGCAAGGCGTCCGGGCTCGATGCCGCACCCTTCGACGTGGTCATCGAGGCGGACAGCACCGGCGAGTTCGTTAGCTCGATCCGCCCGATCCCGCCACGTGGGAGGCGGCGGGAGCCACCTGGTGGGTGGAGAGCTGGTGGACCATCGAGCCGGGCAGCGCCGGACTCGCGGAGGTCCGGCGGCGGATTGAGTCCGGGCCGCCGTCCTCCAGCCGCTAATTCGCTGGCCGCGGCAAGGGCCTGGCTGTACGGTCTGGACATGGGCACTCACGGGCTCAGCGACCAGCTGCGACGAGCGCTCAGCGAAGCGCTGAAGTCACGGGACATGGTTGCGGTATCCGCGCTGCGCTCGGCTCTGGGCGCGATCGACAACGCGAGCGCCGTCCCAGCCGGGCCTGAACCTGGCGTCAGCGCGAACAGTGCGCACATAGCCGCCGCCGCCGCGGGAATCGGTGCCGCCGAGGCCGAGCGCCGCCTCCTCAGCGACGAAGAGGCGAGCGCCATCGTGCGTGCCGAAGTTGCCGAACGCCAGACCGCCGCCCGGGATTACGAGCGAGCCGGACACACGGACCGGGCAGGCCGCCTCAGGCGCGAAGCGGACGTCCTGGCTTCCACGCTGGCCGTCGAGCCGTAACCCCGCTCGAAAGCGGCGGAGCCGCATGCCAATGTCGCAGACAATGACATGCGGCTCCGCCGTACGAGACGTGCGAGTGCGGCCTACGTGCAGGTCACGCTCGACGGTGTGGAGCTGGTACCCGTCGCGGTAAAGCCGACCGTGGCGCTGGCGCCCGGAGCGAGCGTGCCGTCATACGAGGCATTGGTTACTGTCAGGGTTCCGCCCGACAGGGTGTACGTGCCATTCCACAGGCTGCTGATCGTATTGCCGCTGGGGAACGGGAAGCCGATCTTCCAGCTGTTCAAGGTTCCCGAGCCGGTGTTCTTGACCACGACCTGTGCCTGGTAACCACCTGGCCAGCTGCTGACCAGGGAGTACGTGCCGGTGCAGGCGCCCGAGCCGGTTGCGGGCGGGCTGGTCGGCGGCTGTGTGGTGGGCGGCTCGGGTTGTGGGCGGCTGCGTGGTCGGCGGCTGGGTCGTGGGCGGTGGGGAAGAGCTGCCGTTGATGTTGACAGAGAAGGAGTTAGTCACCAGGCCGGCGCCGCCCTGCCACAGCTCGAACCCGGCCTCCACGTCGATCAGGTACCAGCTGCTCTTGGTGTAGCCGCGGCTGACCATGTCCTGGGTTAGCGTGCCGACGTCCAGGCCACTGACCGAGGTCGTCCCGCTGGTCATGTCGTAGGTGACGGTGTTCCAGGAGGACTGCTGCCCCTCCCAGATGTTGTACGTGTGGCCGCCCAGGCTCACGTTGCTCGCGACCTCGGAGCCGAACGGCTGTACCGGGCCGTTGTGGTTAAGCCAGACCATGAGCTCGGTGCCGTTCGGCTGGCCGGTGGTGGTCGGTGTCTGGTTGTACCAGATGTCGTAGGCCACGTCGTAGTCGCTGCTGCCGCCCGGCTGCGTGGTGGACCAGCTCGTGGTCACCTTGCCCGAGGTCAGGTTCGAGACCTGAATCGGGGTGGCTGGTCAGCCCGCCCGAACTGCAGTTGCCCCAGTGACAGCCCTGGTAGATGGACGGGTAAGCGCCCGGCGACCCGTTGGTGGCGTTGGCGATCCCGGAGTTCGCCACCGTGAAGTCGGCGTTGCCGTCGGTGGTGACGCATTCCGAGGCGCTCGAGTCATACTCGTTGTTCTGCACGATGTACGAGCCGCCAACCGGGGCTGTCTGTTCCTGGCACAAGGTCGACGTGGCGGCATGCGCGCTGCCGCTGAAGAGCGCGGCGATCACGCCGCCGAACACAAGCAGCAGTGCGGCAGTGGTCGCCAGGACGGATTTGGATGGGGTCAACGGAACCTCCGTACTACACATTGGACGTGTTGTCCGCACAAGCTCGGGCGCGCGTCCCTCCGCTGCCACGTCAGCCGATGACCAGTGCGTTACATCCGGGAAATGTCCGCGTCATCGTGTGAGCGCGGCCTATCCGATGTCAAGGCCGAGGCGCCGCCCGCGCCCGCGCCCGTCGCCCAAAGCCTGTACGTGATGAAAAGCCCACGACTGGCCTGCTGAAAGTTACAGGTCCGCTTCGCGACCGCACCCGGTGTGCCGCGTCTGATAACAGCAAGATGCGGTGCCATGCCCCGCGCGCGGGCGGCCGCGTCCGGCGCTGGCCCCCGCGTCCGCCCGCAGCCGGTCGCGCCCGCCCATCCCGGTAGCGGTCGCCGCTGAAACGTGATCACGACTACCGCATGCCCCCCGGTGTCCATGGGAGACTGCAGAAATGACCGATCTGGTGCTGCCCGGAGTGCCGTTCCCGGTTAGCCGCGGGAACCGTCATGCCAGGCCGTCGTATCCGACGGCGTGCTGGCGCTGACCGGCGGCGCGAAGTCCGACCTGTTCATCGACCCGGCCGGTGAGGAGGGGGCGCGGCCGGACGCGGGGCGGCTACGGGGCTCCCCGGGGACCGTGACTTCCGGCTGGCCGCGCGGGTCAGCGTCCAGTTCGGCAACGTTTTCGATGCCGGCGTCCTGCTTA